>CAWHSH010000003.1:0-266516 GCA_963831935.1 uncultured Bacteroidales bacterium | reverse complement strand
TATTATTTTTATCAACTGTTTTCAGATAAACTAAAAACAACCATTTACTTCATAATTATTTAGAACCAGAACTATGAAAAAATCACAATCCAGACGAGAATTCTTAAGGGTATCAGCCGCTGGCGCCCTGGGAGCATTGGCTTTTTCGCAGTACGCATGCATGAGTCAGCTAAATCGACCGGAATATGGCCTTCAATTGTACACAATCCGCGATGCTATGGCAGCGGATGTGCCCGGATCACTAAAGAAGGTATCAGATGCAGGTTACAAATATCTTGAACTGGCAGGTTATGCCGACGGCAAATTTTATGGGTATGAGCCTGCTGATTTTAAAAAACTGGTCAACGACCTTGGAATGGAGATCCTCAGCAGTCACACCCAGGTTGAAGCCGCAGGTATTACACTTGAAAATGCGCAAAAATGGCTGAAGATCATGCAAAACTAGAGGTCAAATACTGCATTCAGCCCTGGGTTGTCGAGGAAGCAAGAACAACCATCGCCAGTTATAAAAAGATGGTAGCCGACTGGAACAAAGTAGGCGGGATCATGAAAGAACATAAGATACAGTTCGGATACCACAACCACAACTTCGAATTTGCAACCCTTGAAGGTAAAATTCCTTACTACGATATAATGCTGGCTGAACTTGACAAAGACCTCGTAACAATGGAGATTGACCTTTTCTGGACAACGAAAGCCGGGCAGAATCCGGTTGAAATCTTTAAGAAATATCCGGGCAGATTCCAGCTTTTCCATATGAAGGATATGTATACCAAAGAAGCTCCTTATTATACAACTGTCGGTGAAGACGACTTTGCCCCTGTTGGCGATGGTGTAATAAACTTCAAGGAAATACTGGCTGCCAAGGATATTGCCGGAATGAAATATATGGTTGTTGAACAGGATCTTGTCAAGAGACGGACTGATCCGTTTGAAGCAATCAAGACAAGCATAACAAATCTTACAACAAAAATACTTGTGGGGTGATCTGAAAAGCTTTGACCCGCAAAGTTCGCTAAAGTCTACAATTAATTATGAACGCTTAACTTTGCATGTCCCTTCTTAGGTCTTTGCGGTTAAAGGCTTCTTTCGACAACTCTCTTGTTTTGAAACCAAATGAAGCCTGGATTCCGTTACCTGAAGATCAAAAACGATCATTTCATTTGAACCAGACCTCAGCCATGATGCCGGACAGTAGAGTCTTTTTTGAGGACCGATGTCCCAGTACCTGCCAAGGTTATGACCATTAACCCAGACAATTCCCTTTTTAAAGTTCGACATGTCAAAATAATGTGTCGCCTGCCCTCTCAAGTAAAAGTTAGCCCTGAAGAATATCCCTTTTTTACCCGGATTTCTGGCCGAAGATCTCAGGTCATAGATAAATTTATCATCCATCGGAAGATTATACACCTTCCAGTTCATAAGTGTCATTCCGTTAAGAGTAACACGGTCGGTAATTCCTTTTCTGTCGATCATGATATTGGGCGAAATTAATCCGGCCCATTGCCTCAACAAGGATTTCGAGAACAGGATGTTCAGCTTTGCTTTCAGGTATATCGATTGAATTTAATGCCTTCCCTCCTGTCGAGCGCACCAATATATTCTCCGTTAAGGAAGACGGTTGCATAATCATGGAGATCAGTTACTGTCAGTTTACCCTTCTTGTGGCCAATCAGTTCGGTAGTGTAAAGAATGAAACCATAATCCTGACCGTAAGCTTCGAACGGTTTTGGCTGAACAGAATTTACCGGTTGAGGAAGATTATCCCAGACAGATGTAAATGGTATCAGGACCAATTGCAGGAATGTCATATAGATGGAATTGAATCAGGTACCGGAGGAAGCTTTTTACCTTTTGGAAGGTATGAACCCAGGAGCCGGCGAAGAGACATATATTTTGCTGTTGGTCTTCCCTGTTCATCAATCGGAGCGTCATAATCATAGCTGGTAACATCAGGTTCATAACCCTTTCCTCCTGAATTTGCACCGGCTGTGAATCCAAAATTTGTTCCGCCGTGGATAACATAAAAATTGAATGATTTTTTGTTATCCATCAGGAACTTAACTTCTTTAAGCAATTCTGTCGTATCAGGTCTTGCCCATTTTTCGCCCCAATGGGTCAGCCAGCCCGGATAAGTTTCACTGCTGAAAACCGGAACACCGGGATTCATTTTATTTGCCAGTTCAAAATCAGAAAGACTGCTTCCCGAATCCAGTCCAACAGCGCATCCCGGAAGGGTTCCGGCTTCAAGCATATAAGTAGTCGGCCCATCACCTGTAAAAAAGGGAACATCAATGCCGTTTTCCACCCAAATATCTTTCAGCCTCGCCAGATAATTCCTGTCGTTACCGTAACTGCCATATTCATTTTCAATCTGGAGCATCAGAATCGGTCCCCCGTTCGTAATCAGGTAAGGCTTCAATTCCGCGGCCAGTGCTTTCATATACCTTTCAGCTGCTGCCATATACCTTGGATCCATGCATCTGAGCTTTATATCAGGGATCCTCAGGAGATAAGGAGGAATTCCACCCAGTTCCCATTCAGCACAAACATATGGTCCCGGACGCACAATAAGCCATAATCCTTCATCCTGAACTGCTTTAAAAAATTCACCCAGGTTATGATTACCTTCTGTAAAATCAAAAACGCCTTCTTTCTGCTTCATGATAATTCCAGAACAGATAAACGCTGACTGTATTACAACCCATTGCTTTTGCCATCTGATCCTGTGACGCCAGTATTCGACAGGTATTCTTGCAGGATGCATTTCACCGCTGATTATCTGGAAGGGATCACCATCGAGCAAAAATTCTGATGTTCCAAGGGTAAAAGTGTGTTTACCCTTCAGTTTTTGTCCGAATAACCTGTATGTTGTTAATAAAATAACAGTTAAAATGGTTAAAATGAACTGTTTAGACATATTATCAAATTAGGTTTGCTTTATTTCGTCAATATAACAGGAATCCTGGATGAGTACTTTCACGAATTGGCTTTCAAAATATAAACTCCTCAGGCAGGCCAAATTCTGAGAAGATCTATGAGACCCGGATTACCGATTGTCGCTCGTCTTAACAATCTGCCGGTCGTTGTAAACAGCATAATATCCATGCCTGGACAGGTCACCTGATCTGTAAGAAGCTGAACCCGATAGCAGTCCGGTAGTCGGATTAGGATAGACTAACAGTGATCCCTGACCCGTTAATACCGGGATTTTCATCTTCAGTAAACACATTATCAGCAAACGGCGTCCCGTCCTTCTTTAACGATAATGTCCAATAGGAATAGATCTCGGGATCACCACCGGGATTAAAATCTTCTGAGGAGAGGGAGTAACCTTCACCGTCAGCAGCGTACGGCCAGGGAGAGGAATCATCATACGTAAACCTGATAATATTCGTCCCAGATAGTATCGGTATAATAATACCTCCTCGCCCGAGTTGGAAAAGTTGCCCTGAAAATTTCCCGAGGCCACGAGTCCGTAATAGTCATAAAACTTTGAAGGTTTTGAAGCCAGGACAAAGAATTGCTTTGGCGGCAGCAACCGTGTTGGCCGGAAATGTATAATGGACCGCCGAGTCCAAGAACCAGGCCTGACAGATTTAATGCATTCATTTCCGTATTTTTGAATTCAATAAACTCAAGATCCTTTGCCTCCGCTTGTATCCCGCCTGCAATTCTATATAGGGATGATAATGCAGTTCTGTAACCTTCAGTCGTCGGAAGTCTGCCTGTTCTCCGATAAAATTAACCTGTCTGATGGCACTCCATTCACCTGCGTCAAGTACCCTCGCAAGTAAGCACAGTCGATTTACTGACAGGAGGCTGATATCATCAAGGGAAAACAGAGCCCCCTGCTGATACTTCCTCCGGGCTTTCTTGGATCGGAACCATCAAGTGTGTAATAAATTGTTCCGGAATTATTTGGGTTTTCAATTTCCACACTCACAGAGCAGAACCAATTTCATGTATCACTTTTAATATTATCCCATCAGTGTTCTAATTACCGGGGCTTTAGTCACGGGGTAAAGTCCGGCATTCTTCAGCTGATCAATCACAATACTTGTTCTGCAACGGAATAAAATTGGCTCCTGATCTTATTTATTTCCGGCAGCCAGTTCTTGTTTTTCGTGTAAGGGAACTGCCGGAAGTTTTTGCATCACCCCACCTTGCCGATTCTGCAACAACTGCCACGATCAACTTCATTGATTCTTTTATTTATCCGCTCAAGCGAATTCTTTGGTGAAAAGACTCCTTCTTCTGAAAGATGCTTCCATGCCCTGTCAGCAAACCTGATCCGGTACTCGGGATTTGCAGAGAGCTTGAAATGAAGCCATTGGGGATGGAATTTGATAAAGTCATTTACTTCCATTCTCATATTATCAGTCCTTGTTCCAATGTTTACCCTGTCTTCATAGAGACCGATTCCCGGATTATGGGCTTCATCAAAAAGTGAATGTTCAGCATCATGAACAAAAAAGGTGAAACCTTTTGAATTATCCTCCCTGTTATCAATGGCATAAAAATTATTTGAACCCTTGTTCTGCATAAATGATGCGGTAGGGGAATCGAAATTACCGGTATAAAAGATAACCATCATGAAATCAATCAGATTATCCAGATCAACCATTATTTTCCCACCTTTAACCGGTTTACCGTACTGGTCTTTCCCTTCAATTTTGAAATAATCGGCATTTGATGTAAAGCCTTTCTGGCACATGTTGTACAAAACCTGCCATGAATCAAGATTCCCGTCGCTTGCTTCAATGTTGTATCCGTTCTCAGTATTTACTTTCACCACATCATATTCATCTTCGGTTCCGCCGAAATAGGATTGAGCATACCGTGCTTCCGACCTTTCCTGCGTCTGAAAAAGTCCCCAGTACATTCCATTAAGGTAAAGGTGGTAATAACGGCTTCTGGTATAAGGCTGGTTCATGTCGCGCTGTGAATCGCGTGAAAAAACCTCACGGACCATCGAATTGTTCGAGAAGCCGTTGCTCCAGGCATAGTTCTGGTCCGTCCTGCAGATCGATCTTATCGAATTCGTCAGTTCCCTCGTCCCCGAAAAGGGGAAAGCGCAGTTTATCGTTCCCATACTTCTCACGGAAAAAGAGTCTGAATGCATGTTTTGGAAATTCATCATTACGGCTCCATCCTCCCCTGATTCTCAGTCCTGCATTTACATTAAATCCTTGTGAACCATCAGGATTAATAAGTTCCACGCTGCATTCCCTCTCCCAGTTCAGTCCATGTCCCATAGCATTCACATATATTCCGGATGCCGGATCAAAAAGGTTTTTAAGATCAGTAATTATTGAAATGGAAGGAATGCCCAGGAGTGAACCGATGATCTGATTTGAATAGTCAGGATCGTTGACGACTTTACTAGTCCATTTCAAGATCGATAACCTGGCCGTTCACACTACCTGATGGCCACCCGCCTCCCGGGTCATGACTGGCTCTTTATTTTTTCCGCAAAAATATAAGTCCTGGATGCCGGTATTGAGGGTTTGTAACCTGGTTTGCTTACTGATGCCCTGACGATAACTGAAGGTGTAACAGGCCGTGCCTGTATTGCTTTCAGGATCGATTAAAATAGTAGCTGGCGAACCTAATGTAATAGCTGTAGTTGAATTTTGCGGATTACTTCCATCCAGAGTATAAACTAAATCCAGTGAAGCATCGGGAGACGTAAGAACCAGGTTGAAGGGATTATCATAAAAGCCTGACTGAACCGAAAATCCGACTCCGACCGAATCAATTAATTCAGGCAGATTTTTTTCCGCATGGATTTCCAGATCAAAATAAAAGTCGGTAGCTCGTCAGGCTAACATTAAGTCCAAGAACGGCAATGTAATTTGTACCGTTTACCAGGTTCAGAGATGATGCACTGACCTTAAATCCTTCACCGGTACCGGATTCATGATTAGCCGGAGCAATACTTGTGTATGCCGGATTTGATGGTGCATTATTTGAAAGTGCAATAATTCCGTTGATCCAGATAATAAACCCATCATCATAATCAGCAGTAATTATAAGATCTTTTATAAGATCCTTATTGGTACATTCAAAGGTTGACCTGAGAAAAACTGTTGTATAATTATTCTGCATATCAGACAGTTCAGTCCCTCCTGTCCCGTCCCCGTATCTGAAAGGAGCCTTGCCTTTTACCCATCCTGAATAGTCAAATCCAGGATTCATCCAGGTGCCGGGTAAAGACGCACGCATCCCTGCCTTTCAGGTAGAAGTAGTCTGACTGGTAGCTGAAATCGATCTGAGCTACACAGATCAGAAAAGAATACAATTAAGATAAATAGTATGGTTACTATTTTTTTGTTTTTCCTCATGACCGGTCATATACCTTTAAAGCTGATTCGATCCAGTGAGACGATCAAATAGCCTGGAAGCTATGTAGTTTTTTGTAATAACCTTCATCTTTTTTCATTAACTCAGTATGTGTTCCTGTTTCAACAATCCTTCCGTCATCAATAACGACAATTATGTCAGCATGTTGTATAGTAGAAAGCCTGTGAGCAATAACAACCGAGGTCCTGTTTTTCATAAGGTTAAGTATTGCATCCTGGACAAGCCTTTCAGATTCCGTATCAAGAGCTGAAGTTGCTTCATCCAGAATAAGGATCGGGGGATTTGCCATAATTGCCCGTGGCAATACTAATACGCTGACGCTGTCCTCCACTCAGCTTGTTACCTGATTCTCCCACCATATTCTCATACCCCAGTTCAGTTTCCATGATGAAATCATGGGCATTGGCAATATGTGCTGCATTTTCAATCTTGTCACATAGCAGGGTGCATCAACCGCAAATGCAATATTTTCCTTAAAGGTTGTATTGAAAAGTATCGGTTGCTGACTAACAATCCCCATCAGGTTCCTCAGATCCTTGATTTTGAGTTCCCGGATGTCCATTCCGTCAATCAGGATCTCTCCCCTGGTCGATATCCATAAACCTTGGAAGAAGATCAGCCAGTGTTGATTTTCCTGCTCCTGACTTACCTACAATTGCTACAGTCTGCCCTTTGCCGATCTTAAGATTAATATCCTTAAGTATGGGTTCATCATTGTAGCCATACCATACTCCCCTGAATTCGATCGAATCATTAAATCCATTTATAGCTACAGCATTCGGCTTTTCCCTGATTTTTTCCTCTGCTTCAAGAACCTGGTCTATTCTGTCGATCGACCCCATTCCTTTCTGTATACTGAACCATGCAGTGGTAATGTTTTTCGCCGGCTGGATTATCTGTGAAAACACAACAAGGAAGGCAATAAGTCTTTCCTGATCCATATTGCCGACGCCCTGAAGGGCAAGCATGCTTCCGAAATACATAAGGATCATCAGTACGATGGTTGAAAGAAACTCACTTATCGGCGATGCCAGGTAAGCTTTGCGGGTAACCCTTTTGAATATCTTTGAATAGCGCTCATTTGTTTCATTGAACTGCTTCTTCATTTTCTCCTGGGCATTAAATCCCTTCACAATCCTTAATCCAGCCAGCGTTTCTTCGACGACCGAAAGCAGCCTTCCAAGATTCTGCTGTCCCATCAATCGAGGAGGATCTTAAAGTCCGGCTTGCCCTTCCGATAAGCCATCCGCTTACGGGCAGAAGAAACAGTGCAAACAGGGTAAGCTGAGGGCTGGTTATAAAAAGATATATTACAAAAATCAGAATAGACAGAGGATCATGGAACAACATTGTAAGGGATGACATGATGGAAATCTCAATTTCCTGAACATCATTTGATATTCTTGTCATTATATCTCCCTTTGCGGGCATCAGTAAAATATGATAATGGAAGCCTTAAAATTTTACGATACATTTTTTCCCTGAGATCCCTGACAGTACATGCCCTGATGTATGCCATACTGTTATTTGCCAGAAAAATAAAACCGTTTTTAAACAGGCTTGCAACAACCACCACCAGTGAAACAAGCAGAAGAGCTCCGATTTCCCCGTACCTGTCGATAAATTCCGAAAGATAATATGTGGCTGCTGCTCCTAGATAATCAAGGTTAAGGTGAAATTCACCTGGATATGGAACAGTCTCAACACGGTTAAAAAGTATTTTGAGGAAAGGGATAACAAGGGTATAGGAGAAGAGTGCAAATACTGCACTGAGAAGATTATATGCAATATTCCTGACAGCCGACCATTTGTACGGTTCAATATATTTCAGAAGCAGTCTGGCTTTATTCATAGGGTCCCCAAATCATTAAAAACCTGTGTAGTTAAAAGGAGTGATTCCCTTTAATTCCGATTTCAGACTGTCGCTTACATCAAGGTTTTCAATAAAGTTTGTTATGGATTCTTTTGTGATCTTCTGGTTAGTACGAGTCAGTTCCAGCAAAGATTCATAAGGTTTATGAAAACCTTCACGTCTGAGAACCGTTTGAATTGCTTCAGCTATAACTGCCCAGTTATTTTCAAGATCACTGTTAATTTTCTCAGTATTCACTATTAATTTGTTAAGACCCTTTAGAAACGAATTAAAGGCAATTATTGTATGACCTACCGGAACCCCGATATTCCTCAGTACCGTTGAATCGGTAAGGTCACGCTGAAGCCTTGAAACCGGCAGCTTCTCCGAAAGATGACCGAAGACAGCGTTTGCATACCCCAGGTTTCCCTCACCATTTTCAAAATCAATGGGATTTACCTTATGCGGCATTGCAGATGATCCTATTTCCCCTTTTCTGATTTTTTGCCTGAAATAATCCATCGATATATACGACCACATATCCCGTGCCAGATCGATCATGATTACATTAATCCTCCGGAGATTATCGAAAAGTGCGGCCAGGTTATCGTAATGTTCTACCTGTGTTGTCGGGGACGATCGCTGCAGCCCAAGCACCTCGTTGACGAAATTATTTGCGAAACCAATCCAGTCAATGTCTGGAAATGCCACTTTGTGGGCATTCAGATTTCCTGTAGCACCACCAAATTTGGCAGAAAAAGGTATTTGCCCGAAATACTTTGATTGTTCATCTATCCTTGCAATGAATACAGAAATCTCCTTACCCAGTCTCGTCGGAGAAGCAGGCTGGCCATGGGTCCTTGCGAGCATTGGAATATCTTTCCATTCTTCAGCAAAACCGGCAAGTGTTTCCCTGAGTTCCAAAAGGAGGGGGAAATATACATCGGTCAGGGCATCTTTGAGTGACAATGGAATTGCGGTATTATTTATATCCTGTGAAGTAAGACCAAAATGAATGAACTCTGACCATTTTCCCCATCCCGACTGGAAAAACTTTTCTTTCAGGTAATATTCAACAGCTTTAACATCATGATTTGTTATTTTTTCCGTCTCCTTTATCCTTTCAGCTTCTTTCACTGTAAAACCTTCATAAAATGCCCTGAGGGCCGAATAATTCTCTTTCTTGTAATCAGCAAGCTGGGGAAGAGGAATTTCACAAAGAGCAATAAAATATTCTATTTCAACTATCAAACGATATTTTATAAGCCCAAACTCCGAAAAATAAACATCAAGTTCATCAACTTTCTGCCTGTACCTTCCATCCAGAGGAGAAATTGCTGTCAGGGTATTTAAATCCATCGTTTACCTTTTTGTCGTTTCAGATGTCAGTACTATGTGTACAAATGTAGTATTTTAGAGGCAGTAAAAAAATGGTATGGATAAAATCAGAATTTCGGCGGTGAAATATGCAAATACCTTTCCGTTCATTTATGGTTTGACAGAAAGCGGTTTTGACAGGAAGGTTATTCTTGAAACTGATCATCCGGCAGACTGTGCCGCCAAAATGATAAGCGGGAAAGCGGATCTGGGACTGATCCCCGTTGCCGTTATACCTCTTCTGAAGGAGTCCCACATAATAAGCAACTATTGTATCGGTGCCAATAGCAAAGTCAGGACCGTTCAGCTTATGAGCCATACTGACTTCAGCAATATTGAAACTGTCTATCTCGACTACAGGTCAAGGACTTCTGTTAACCTTGTCAGGGTACTTGCCATGAACAAATGGAAAAGGAATTTGAACTGGGTAAATACATCGGAAGGATTTGATTTTGTTAACATTGACCAGGGCGAGGCTGTAGTTTTGATCGGAGATCAGTGTTTTGAATATGAAAAACAATTTATGCACAAGATTGACCTTGCTGAAGAATGGAAGAATTTTACGGGTCTTCCGTTCGTTTTTGCATGCTGGGCCTCAAACAGAAAGCTTGAGAACAGCTTCATAGAGGAGTTCAGTGCAGCACTTGAAACCGGAGTTAAAAATATTGACTCAGTTGTGGAGAAGTTCGGAGGTACCGGACCTATTCCGGCAAGGGATCTCAGGATATATCTTACCGAAAATATTGATTTCGATTTCGATGATGAGAAAAGAAAGGGAATGAAGCTGTTTTTTGAACTTTTAAAGCAAATACAATGAAGTCTTATTCCCCCGACAAATTTCGAATAAGAGAATACCGCGACAGCGATTACAATGAGATAGTAAAGGTCTGGGAAACAACAAGCCTGGGCAATGCTGAAAGAGGTGATGACAGGAGCGTAATAGAGGACACAATAAGAATGGGAGGATGTCTTCTTGTTATGGAAGAAAAAGAAACCCGGCAGATAATGGGAACTTCATGGATTACCAATGACGGACGTAGATTGTTTCTTCATCATTTCGGCGTCATACCACAATTTCAGGGAAAAGGCCTTTCAAATTCCCTGCTTAAGGAATCTCTCCTGTTCGTTAAAAAGAAAGGCCACCAGGTCAAGCTGGAAGTCCATAAATCAAACCTCAAGGCAATTAATCTTTACAAAAAATTCGGATTTAGTTATCTGGGTGATTATAATGTTTTTATTATCAGGGATCTTTCTGCCCTCTAAAATGAATTTTTATGTTTATTTTATTATGATTAACTTTGTATTATCTCAGAAATATAAGATGGGGATATAAACTTAAAAACTTTGTATCATGACAAAAACAATTACATTTAACGAACTCCGGAAGATAAAAGATCAGTTGCCCTCCGGTAGTATGAGAAAAATTGCTGAAAAGCTTGATCTTAATGAAGAAACTGTCAGAAACTACTTCGGAGGGAGAAATTTTGAAAAGGGACAGAGTGTAGGAATTCATTATGAACAGGGTCCGGGAGGCGGAATTGTAACCATCGATGACACCACTATTCTGGATATGGCTGAGAAAATGATCAAAGACTGATCACTGATTTAAAGCCTGTTGAAAAGCAAAAGGCTTTGTCTTTTGCTTTTTTTTATTTTTAGGAAATGAATATTGGAGAAGCGATCGAATCTGCCGATAATAAATTCAGGCAGATCCTTGAAGAATATTTCAATCAAATCTGGAGAGGAACAGTTCTGCCTTCCCACGGCATTGATCACCACCGCAGAGTATGGCATTATGCGAAAGAACTGCTTTCCGACATAACCGGTTCCGAATCAAAAATCAATCCTGAGCTGCCCGAAAAAATGATTATAGCCTGTTACATGCATGATATAGGGATGTCGGCAGACCGCGGAATAAGACATGGTAAAATGGGTGTCGAACTTTGCAGACAATTTCTTATAAAACACGATCTGAATGAATCACACTTTAGAGAAGTATTGTATGCAATTGAAAATCATGATAATAAAGAATATATTAATTATTCCCCAAAAGATACCATCCTGACGATGCTTTCAATTGCGGACGATCTCGATGCTTTTGGTTTTATCGGTATATACAGGTACTCCGAGATATATCTTGCGCGTGGTATCCCCCCTCATCTTATAGGTTACAGGATCAGGGAAAATGCTGAAAGAAGATTTCTGAACTTTATCTCTGTTTTCGGCTATAATACGGAACTTGCCGACAAACACAGGCAAAGATTTTTGATCCTGGATAATTTCTTTGAAAATTATAACCAGGAATCAGATCTGGATGGCGTAAACAATTATAAACCTGAGGGTTATTCAGGTGTTATAAAGATTATCTCTGAAATGATATACAATAAAACCCCTCTCGGGAAGATCTTGTCGGGGCCGTTCAGGTTTTCCAAAGATCCCGTGATCAGTAATTTCCTGGCAGGTCTGAGGAAAGAAATAGCGGATTCTTAAATAAAATTATAATAACAACAACGAAAAGTCAGAAAAAGCCCGGTCTGCCTCAAAAAGTTACTGTTATAAGAATAACAATAAAGTCAATAAGTCCTGGTTGACAGATCCGGCAGCATTAAAAATTGATGCTTAGAAATGGCTCTTTCAATATTTCTAATATATAGTTCATTATCAATGTTTTAATTAGTATCATCAAATCCTTTTGGGATTATTATTGTTCTGCTGCTATATTAAAATCATTCTTTTCAAATTGTGAATTATTTCCATGAAATGGAGCTATTTGCATATTCGGCAATGTGCATTAATACTCATTGTATTCCCGCTTAATTACCAATCTCCCATTTTAATGAGTATCTTAAATTTGATTTAAACCGATAATACTTTTTATGCTTGATGTCCTTATAAACCGATCCGAAGAAAATACTCCCCAGAAAGGAGTTTTTAAAGTCAGCGACCGTGCGGACAAACCAATCAAAAGTTTTATGAAGTCAGTTTCCTGGCGAATTGTCGGGACACTTGATACTATGATAATCAGCTATTTCATCACGGGAAGGATCACAATCGCCCTTTCGATAGGGAGCGTTGAGGTAATTACAAAAACGATTCTTTATTACTTCCATGAAAGGTTATGGGCTCATATTCACAGGATCAGATTAAATATTATCAAAAAATCAGATGGGAAACGATTTGAAATTGCAAGAGCTCAGCAGGCTCATTCAGAAAGATAATATTGAAGAATCTGTCAGGATACTTACTGATCTTTTTCCGGGTAAAGTAGTTTTCACAACAAGCTTCGGAACAGAAGATCAGGTACTTACACATATTATTTTTGAAAATAATTTACCTGTAAGAGTGGTAACCCTTGATACCGGAAGACTTTTTCCTGAGACTTATAAAGTTTTCAGCGAAACAATAAAGAAGTACGGGAAAAAGATTGATGTGTATTTTCCCGATAATGAGGCCGTTGAAAAAATGGTATCAGAAAAGGGTCCATTCAGCTTTTACTACTCAAAAGAAAACAGGATTGAATGCTGCAGGTACAGGAAAGTTATTCCGCTCAACAGGGCTCTTGAAGGTATGGAATGCTGGATTTCAGGTATAAGGTCAAGCCAGTCTGACAACCGGAACCAGATGGAACAATTCTCGAACATGACGAATACAGAAGGCTCCTTAAATTCTATCCTCTTTTCAACTGGACATTTGAACAGGTGGAAAGCTTTGTAAAAGAAAATGTATATTCCATATAATATTTTACATGATAAAGGTTTTGTCAGCATTGGGTGTGAACCCTGCACGAGGGCTGTCAGAGAAGGTGAAGATTTCCGTGCCGGCAGATGGTGGTGGGAAGACAATAAGGATAAAGAGTGCGGATGTCATGTTAAGTAAAGGTGTAAAGGCGCAAAAGGCGTAAAGGCATAAGGGATCAAGCTATCTTATGTATTTATTAGGTGTTTAAAGAAAAGAATAATTGGGGAGATCCCCTCCTGGGAGGGGCGTGGGGTGGGTTAAAAATTTTAGTGCATATGAAAATAAACAACGAACACCTTAAGGAACTTGAAGATGAGGCAATATTTGTAATGAGGGAGGTTGCTGCTCAATTTGAGAAGAAAGTGATACTCTTTTCCGGAGGTAAAGACTCAATTGTTCTTGTACATCTGGCCCGAAAAGCATTCTGGCCGGCTAAAATGCCTTTCAGTCTTCTGCATATTGATACCGGGCATAATTTTAAAGAGACACTCACTTTCAGGGATAATCTCGCCAGGGATCTTGGTGTCGAGCTTATTGTAAAGCTGGTACAGGATTCAATTGACCAGGGTAAGGTAGTTGAAGAAACCGGCATTAATGCAAGTCGTAATAAGGCTCAGTCAGTAACCCTTCTTGATGCAATTGACGAACTAAAGATAGATGTTGCCGTTGGAGGCGGACGCCGTGATGAAGAAAAAGCAAGGGCTAAAGAAAGGTTTTTCTCTCACAGGAACGAATTCGGACAGTGGGATCCTAAAAATCAAAGACCGGAATTATGGAACATTTTTAATGGTCATAAGAACTACGGTGAGCACTTCAGGGTATTCCCTATAAGCAATTGGACAGAACTCGATGTATGGCAATATATTATGAGTGAAAAAATCAGGCTGCCCGAGCTTTATTATACACATCGCCGTAAAATCTTTTACAGGAATGGAGTCTATCTTGCATGGGCACCTTTCATGCAGTTAAAGCCTACTGAAAAAGTAATTGAGGAATCTGTCAGATGCCGTACCATTGGTGATATAACCTGCACCGGAGTGACACTCTCCAAAGCTGAAACCCTCGAGGAAATAGTTACTGAAATTGCTGCGACAAGGATTACCGAACGAGGTGGGAGGTATGATGACAAGAGATCGGAAGCAGCTATGGAAGACCGTAAAAAGGAAGGGTATTTCTAAAGGCACAGGGCTCAGGGCACAGGGCTCAGGGCGAGGTCAGGGCGCAGGGTAAAAAGGCAACCCGGATACAAGCACATTAAAATTTGATGAAATTTGAATGATGGGAATTAATGGCAATAATAAGAACAAGAGCTTGCTGCGGTTTACAACAGCAGGCAGCGTTGATGATGGCAAGAGTACTCTGATTGGAAGGCTTCTGTACGACAGCAAGTCAATTTTTGAAGACCAGATGGACCATCTTGTTGAATCGAGCAAACGGCTTGGAAAGGAAGATGTGGATCTTTCACTTCTTACCGACGGTTTAAGAGCTGAAAGGGAACAGGGAATTACCATTGATGTTGCTTACAGGTATTTTGCTACTCCTGCAAGAAAATTCATCATTGCCGATACTCCCGGTCATATACAATATACCCGGAACATGGTTACAGGAGCCAGTACTGCCGATCTGGCAGTAATCCTTATTGATGCAAGGAAAGGTGTCCTTGAACAGACACTAAGGCATTCCTATATTTCCACTTTACTGGATATCAGGCATATTGTGTTCTGCATAAACAAAATGGATATGGTTGATTATTCAGAGGATGTTTATAGCACCATAAAAGCCGAACTTGGATCTACTGGAAGAAAAGTTGAAAATAGAAGATGCACATTATATACCGATCAGCGCAAAATTCGGGGATAATGTTGTAGATTCCATCCGTAAATATGAACTGGTACATGGGAAAGACCTTCCTGAGGCTCCTCGAAACTATTGAGATCAAAAAAATAAGGAACTCATCTGAGGCCCGTTTCCCGGTTCAGACAGTGATCAGACCGCTTTCAACAGAATATCACGATTACAGAGGCTATGCAGGAAGAGTCGCCGGAGGTACATTTCAAACAGGTGATGAAATTGTTATCCTCCCTCTCTTATTGAAATCAAAAATCAAAAGCATTGATTCCCCTGGACGGGAATACGGGTAGCCGCTATTTCCGGTGATTCCGTTTCATTAACACTTGAAGATCAAATTGATATTAGTCGCGGTGACATGATTGTAAAAAATGGTGAACTGCCGGAACATAATCAGGATATAAACCTTATGGCCTGCTGGTTCAATGAAAAACCGCTGAATAAGGGCGGCAGGTATATCGTCAGAAATAACACGAATGAAACAAGATGTGTTGTAAAATCTGTCAATTACAAAATGAATATAAATTCACTTGAAAAAGAAACATGCAGACCTTTCAGTAAATATGAATGATATTGCCAACATCAGTATCAGAACAGTCAAATCAGTCTTTTACGATTCTTACCGGAAAAATAATATCACGGGAAGTCTGATATTCATTGATGAAGGTACCAATGAAACTGTTGGTGCGGGAATGATAGAATAGGATACATCATTTCCTGCTTTTCAAAATTTATTACCTTTGAACTTCTTTCAATGATTAATTGTTCCCTAAGCAACCAGAGCGGGAATTAATTTTCCTGTCCCGGTTGATAACTGTAATTCACTAACTGGCATGCAAATAAAAATACCAAATAAGAAAGGGGTCGAAATAGCCGTTAAAAAGGTATTTAAAATGCTGTTTCCTTACAATGAGAAATTAGTAAGTCCGGAAATTGAATTTATCGGAACTGCAAGCAGGGAACTGGTGGAATTGATGTTTAAAGGCTTGACGCCAGATGACATTAAAGTTGCCGGGGAGTTTTTTGATAAACTTCCTGTTATCAAGAACACTCTGCTTAAAGACGCCTATTTTATCCTGGAATCAGATCCGGCTGCAAAAGAGCTTGTTGAAGTAATTGCAGTTTATCCCGGATTCTTTGCGATTTATTGTTATCGTATTGCACATTTAATCCAACAGTTTTCTGTTCCCCTTCTTCCAAGGATGATCACTGAATACGCTCATAAAATAACAGGTATTGATATACATCCCGGAGCTGTGATCGGTAATCCTTTTTCAATCGATCATGGTACCGGGATTGTCATTGGAGAAACAACGCAGATCGGAAATTTTGTAAAGCTTTACCAGGGTGTCACTCTTGGAGCATTGAGTGTTGACAAAAGCAAGGCATCAAAAAAAAGACATCCGACAATTGAAGATAACGTAATATTATACGCAGGGAGCACAATTCTAGGAGGTGAAACCGTGGTTGGGAGGAATAGTATAATTGGCGGCAATGTCTGGCTTACTGAAAGTGTCGCTCCCTTTTCAGTGGTCTATCATAAAAGTGAAATAATTGTGAGGGACCAGAATAAGTTTCAGGAGCCAATCAATTTTATTATTTAATTCTGATCTATACAACTTTATGAAGGCAGATTCGATACTCGATCTTATCGGGAATACGCCCCATGTTAAAATCAATAAACTTTTCAGAAAGGATATTTCCGTCTGGATCAAGCTTGAAAAATTCAACCCCGGTGCAAGCATCAAGGACCGCATTGCTCTTTCGATGGTTGATGATGCTGAAAAAAAAGGGGTATTGAAACCCGGAGGAGTTATCATTGAACCAACTTCAGGTAATACAGGGATCGGCCTCGCAATTGTTGCAGCCGTAAAGGGATACAGGCTTATCCTTGTTATGCCTGAATCGATGTCGCTCGAAAGAAGAAAGATAATGAGCGCATACGGGGCTGAGGTTGTCCTGACACCAAGAGAATATGGTATGAAAGGTGCGATTGAACGAGCCTTTATTCTGAAATCGGAAACACCAGGTTCATGGATTCCCTCACAATTTGATAATCCGGCAAATACAGAGGCTCACAGGAGTACAACTGCACAGGAGATCCTTCTTGATTTCCCGGAAGGAATTGATTATCTTTTTGCTGGCGTCGGTACCGGTGGTCATATAACCGGCTGTGCTGAGGTCCTGAAAAAAAGGTTTCCAAACCTCAAAGTAATGGCAGTGGAGCCTGATCTATCACCTGTCCTGAGCGGAGGTGCTCCTGCTCCTCATCCACTTCAAGGAATAGGAGCCGGATTTATCCCCTCAATTCTGAATACCGGCATCCTTGACGGAATAATTAAGATCGGGAAAGAGGAAGCATATACTTTTACAAAAAGAGCTGCGAAAGAAGAAGGTTTATTCATAGGAATATCGTCAGGCGCAGTTCTGGCGGCTGTTCAACAGAAAATAAATGAGTTCAATGCCGGAACAAGGATATTGACATTTAATTATGATACCGGTGAGAGGTACCTGTCAACTGAAGGGCTGTTCTGATCCTTAAAAGTGCTGTTTATCATAAGTCTGCAGCAACTGATTCTCATCATAATGATTAACTTTGCAGAAGATTTTAATCTCATTTTTATGAAATTACTAAAGTTTTATCTCGCTATTTTAATTATAACAGCAGTCGGAGGTGACCTTTCAGCTCAGGTTCAAAGCAATTCACAATCAGCCACTACCAAGACAGTGTCATTCAAAGTTTGGGGTAACTGCAGCATGTGCAAGGACAGGATTGAAAAAGCAGTAAAATCTGAAGGTGCTTCAGAAGCATCGTGGGATTCAAAGACAAAAATGCTGGCAGTAACATTTGATACTAAAAAAACCAGTGTCGATGCCCTTTCAAAGAAAACTTGCCTCAGTGGGACATGACACTGAAAAATACAAGGCTCCAGATGATATTTATGCAAAACTGCCCGGATGCTGTCATTATGAACGAAGTAAATAAAGTTCAAAAAGTCAGGGCATAATCCAGTCTGAATTCATAGGAATAGCTGACTATCACTGACTTTTAAGATATATTTAACTTGTAATTCACAACCTTTTTGTGCTTTTGTTGTTTTCTACTTAGATGAAAAAGGCGTTAGCCATATTAACAGCAGCTTTTCTTATTACTTCCGGAATGCATGTCAGCTTTGCAAGTCACTACTGTGAAGGGAAGCTGGCTGTCGTAAAATTATCTGTAACAGGTGAAAAAGCCACCTGTGGAATGGAAGTTTGTATCCCGGAAAGCAATTCTTCAATAAACTCCTACCGCAATAATTGTTGCGAGGATCATGTAACAGCCTTTTCATTAGGTTATTATGAAGATAACGCTTCTCCTGAATTAAATGTACCCGAACAGAGAATTACCCACTCGTTTGGAACTCCATGCCTTTTCTCATTGAGCCAGGAAAATGTTCTTAAAATCTCAAATTTTAATTTAAGCCCTCCGGGAACATATTGTCCTGAAAATTTATCCTGTCCGGTACTCGGCGTTTTCCGTATCTGATCCCGAATAAAAACTATAACTATCAGGTTTAGCTTTGCTATTCCTGATAGTTACTTCCTCTATTGCAATCATTTATCCTGTTTAAAATACTGCCATATAATTGAAAACTATGCATTACCATATCGGAAATAAAAAATATAATTATCCAATAACCTTGCCTGGAAATCCGGGTAACGCAGCTATACCATTTTCAGGTGGTGTGGACAGTTCATTTCTTCTTCCAGCTGATAAATATGTCATCGGGGATAATGTTGTTGCTTTTATCATCGATTCACATGCATTAGCGAGGTACGAACTAGAAGAATCAAATAAAACTGCCAAAACTGCTTAAGGTCTGGGATTCAACAATAAAGAATGAAAATGTTGAAGAATTACTTAAACAAAATATTGTAAACCGCTGTTATTTAAGTAAAAACACAGAATTTGGATCGATAAAAGCCAAAGCTACAGAGCTTAGAATTGAATAGGTTATGTACGACAGTAATGCAGATTTCTTCCAAATTGAGATCAAAATTTATTTTATAATCAAATGAATTAATCATGTTAAACAGATTAGTTAAATATTTTCTTGAAAACCGTCTGGTAACTTTTATCCTGCTCACTGTATTTATAGTAGGAGGTTTAGTTACTGCACCATTTAACTGGAATACCGGTTTCCTTCCCCGCAATCCGGTACCGGTCGACGCCATTCCTGACATTGGGGATAACCAGCAGATAGTTGCAACAGAATGGATGGGACGTTCACCCAGGGACATCCAGGACCAGATCACTTATCCTTTAACGACAGCTTTATTAGGTATTCCGGGAGTAAAAACTATCACGGAGCACTTCAATGTTCGGGATGTCATTTGTGTATATAATTTTTAACGACGGAATCGATTTCTACTGGAGCCGGTCGAGAATCCTCGAAAAGCTGAATTCACTGCCCACGGGTACCTTACCTGCAGGTGTTCAACCTGCACTCGGGCCGGATGCAACTGCTCTGGGGCAAATATTCTGGTATACGCTTGAAGGGCGGAACCCCAAAACAGGTCAACCAAATGGCGGATGGGATCCACAGGAGTTGAGAACAATCCAGGATTTTTATGTAAAATACGGATTATCAACTGCCGAAGGTGTATCGGAGGTAGCTTCAGTTGGTGGATTTATTAAAGAATACCAGGTTGACCTGAATCCTGAAGCGCTCAAAGCCTACAATGTATCCGTAATGGATGTAATGAATGCGGTTCAAAAGAGTAATCTTGACATTGGTGCTGAAACTATAGAATTGAATAATGTAGAATATATCATACGTGGTCTGGGTTATGTAAAAAATCTTGATGACATTGAAAATTCAGTTGTAGCAGTCAGAAATAATATTCCTGTCCGGATTAAGGATATTGCACATGTTGCCTTTGGTCCGGCAACAAGACGCGGTGGTCTTGATAAATCGGTTCAGAAGCTGTTGGTGCTGTGGTGGTTGCACGGTATGGTTCAAATCCTCTGGAAGTTATTAACAACGTTAAAGATAAAATTAAAGAAATTGATGCCGGTCTGCCACAAAAGACACTGCCTGACGGTAGCATTTCAAAAGTAACGATTGTTCCATTCTACGATCGTACAGGACTGATAAGGGAAACAATAGGGACTCTGGAATCTGCACCTTTCTCATGAAATCCTTATCAGTATTATCGTCATCATAGTACTGTTAATAAACCTGAGAGCTTCGATAATTATTTCCGGACTGCTTCCCATTGCCGTACTGATGGCATTTATATTAATGCGCTTTTTTGGAGTGGATGCAAATATCGTTGCACTGTCAGGGATCGCAATCGCTATCGGTGTAATGGTGGATATCGGGATTATCTATGTTGAAAATATTACCAGGCATCTTGAGATGCCTCAAAACCATAACCTGCGTGGTAAGCCTTTGCTTCTGCTGATCCAAAAAGCCACTTTTGAAGTCTCGCCTGCCGTAACAACGGCACTGGCCACCACTATTGTCAGCTTTCTTCCGGTTTTTGCCATGCAGGCTGCCGAAGGAAAACTGTTCCGTCCCCTGGCATTTACCAAAACATTTGCCTTGTTATCCTCCTTGTTATTAGGAATAATTGTACTGCCTACGCTTGCTCATATTATTTTTTCCATTCGGTTCGATACAAAAAAAATAAAGAGAATATGGAATGGCAGCTTAATAGTTGCCGGATTATTATTCATGATAATTTGGGGAACATGGCCGGCACTGGCACTCATTGCAATAGGTATCAATAATTTGCTCGATTATCGATGGTCTCAAAAGCACAGTGAGTATCCCAATTATATTAATATAGGTATTACCCTGCTTGTTGCTCTGTATTACCTCGCGGTAGAATGGCTTCCTCTTGGGGCTCATAACAGTTCGCTTGTAAACTTCCTGTTCGTGGCTGGAATTGTCACTGTTATCCTGAGTGCTCTTATGCTTATGGTGCATAATTACGAGCGTATTATCCGCTGGTGTCTTGCTAACAAATGGAAATTTCTGTTGATTCCGGCTTTTACTTTATTCCTGGGGCTATTAGCGTGGCAGGGTTCTGATAAAATATTTGGATTTGTCGCATCGGGAATGGAAAAAATCGGATGGAAAAGCTTCCGGAAAACAGGTTTCTGGCAGGGTACCCTAAAAGTATTTCCGGGAACAGGAAAAGAGTTTATGCCATCGCTTAACGAAGGTTCATTTCTGCTAATGCCGACAAGTATGCCTCATTCAAGCATTGAAAAGAACCTGGAGTACATTGAAACCCTCGATAAACGCCTTTCTGCTATTCCTGAAGTAGAAGTAGCAACAGGGAAATGGGGACGCGTCAATTCAGCCCTTGATCCGGCACCAATCCAGATGTTTGAAAATACAATAAACTACCGGTCAGAGTATATTCTTGATGAAAACGGTCACCGGATGCAGTTTAAGGTAGATAAAAAAGGTAATTATATCCTGAAGGACAACTCAAAATATAATCCTCAAAATCAGGCTTTCAGAGTAATTCCAGCTGATAGTCTTATTCCGGATAAAAGAGGAGAATACTTTCGTCAATGGCGACCTCAGATCAAAAAGCCACTGGATATCTGGAACGAAATTGTAAAAGTTACAAATATTCCAGGATTAACATCCGCACCTAAATTACAGCCTATTGAGACGCGTCTCATAATGCTCTCCACAGGGATGCGTGCACCCATGGGTCTGAAAGTTTATGGACCTGATCTGGAGACTATCGAAAAGGCAGGCCTGCAATTCGAACAGGCCCTTAAAGAAGTCCCTTCGGTTAAAGCTTCTTCGGTATTTTATGATCGTGCTGTGGGGGCCCCCTATATAGAAATAAAACTCAATCGGGAAGCGATGGCACGGCATGGGATGACAATAAGCGGAGTACAGGAGATTTTACAGGTTGCTGTCGGAGGAATGTCACTTAGCACGTCAGTTGAGGGACGTGAACGATTCCCGATCAGGGTTCGTTATGCCCGTGAACTCCGGGATAATCCCGAAGATCTGAAACGTATCCTTATACCATCAATGAATGGTGTGCAAATTCCTCTCAGCGAAATTGCCGACATTAACTATACCCGTGGTGCACAGATGATCCAAAGTGAAAATACATTTCTTGTCGGCTATGTGATCTTTGACAAGGTTGAGAACAAGGCAGAAGTGGATGTGGTGGAAGAAGCTGCAAAAATATTAAAACAGGATATTGGTTCAGGCAAATTAATACTTCCTGCCGGAGTATCCTATAAGTTTGCTGGCAATTATGAACAGCAGGTCAGGGCTACAAAACGGCTTGAAGTTGTAATTCCGATAAGCCTGATCATGATCTTTCTTCTGCTCTATTTCCAGTTCCGAACGGTGACAGCTTCATTTATTCACTTTTCAGGGGTATTTGTTGCGTTTGCAGGGGGATTTATAATGCTCTGGCTTTACGGACAGGGATGGTTTCTGAATTTTTCCGTTGCGGGGATGAACTTACGTGATTTGTTCCAGATGCATACCATTAATCTTAGTGTTGCCGTGTGGGTAGGATTCATAGCTCTCTTCGGTATTGCTACCAATGACGGAGTCATAATGGGAACATATATCCATCAGGTTTTCGAAGAAAGGCATCCTGCAACTGTTCATGATGTAAGGGAGGCAGTAGTGACAGCCGGGATGAAGCGTGTACGTCCTGCAATGATGACAACTGCTGTTGCAGTCATTGCACTTTTGCCTGTACTGACTTCAACAGGTAAAGGGGCTGATATAATGGTCCCGATGGCTATTCCCACTTTTGGGGGAATGATTATCCAGGTGATGACCGTCTTTGTCGTGCCGCTTTTCCAGTCTATATGGAGAGAAGGAGATGTTAAACGCCATGCAAGGGAACATAATGTTGAATCATAAAATGACCTGAATTATGATAAAGTCACTGAAATATATATTGATATTTGCAATTCTTGTTGCAAAAGTAAGCACAGGTCTTGGTCAGGGCAAGAATGATTTAAAGGATTCCCTCTATTATTATCTTGAGCTGGCTGCAAAAAACAATCCAACGGTACTTCAACGATTTTACGAATATCAGGCAGCTCTTCAGAAAGTACCTCAGGTAGGGAGTCTGCCTGATCCCGAACTGACCTTCGGCGTGTTCCTTAAACCAATGGAGCTCATCATGGGAAAACAGACTGCTGACATAAAGCTGATGCAGATGTTTCCCTGGTTCGGCACGTTAAAAGCTGCCCGGGATGAAATGAGCCTGATGGCAAATGCTAAATTTGAATCATTCCGGGATGCAAAGTTGCAGGCTTATTACGATGTTCAGAGCACCTGGTATGAACTCTATAAAATAAATCAGGATATTGGGATATCTGATAAAAATCTTACGGATCCTGAAGACAATTGAACGATTGGCACTGGTACGCTTTCGAACCTCAGGCAGCAGTGGTAGCGGTACATCATCCTCATCCATGGGTTCAGGAAGCACGGTACAATCGCAAGGTTCATCGTCCGGTTCTTCAGGAATGCAAGGTATGTCAGGAGGACTGGTGGCTGTCCCTCCTTCAGGTATGAGATCCTCTTCTTCTGTTCAGGGTAATAGTATGGGAGGCTCCTCAGGTGGTTCAGGATTGGCTGATATATACCGTGTACAAATCGAAATCGGTGATCTTGAAAACAATATTGCACTGCTGAAGAATCAGCAAAGCACACTTACTGCAAAATTCAACAGTTATCTTAACAGACCAGTACAATCAACCGTCGCTGTTACCGATACATTAAGAGCCGATACCCTGATTATTTCATTAACTGCCGTTTCAGACAGCATACTGAGAAATAATCCTATGCTTGGTATGCTTCAATATGAACAGACAGTCTCTTGACGCAAGAAAAAAGATGGTTACCCGGATGGGTTACCCTATGGTGGGACTTGGGGTGGATTATTCACTATAAATAAAAGTGAAATGTCAACTTCACCCATGAATGGCACTGATATGATCATGCCTATGATTATCGGCTACTTTACCCATTTACAGGAAGAAATACAAAGCAATGAGAACTGAAGCTGATCTGTTGAAAACATCCACAGCTCAGAATTATACTGCCACGGCAAACAGCCTGCAAACAGAATATTACCAGGCTGTTCAGTTATATCAGGATGCAAACCGAAGGATGAACCTTTATTCAAACCAATATCAACTTGCCAAGAAATCACTCGATATAATGCTTAAAAGCTTTTCAGCTTCCGGCAGCAGCCTTACAGATATTCTACGAATACAGCAGCAAACACTCGATTATGAACTGAAACAGGTACAAGCTGTTGCAGATTATAATACATCAATTGCCTGGTTAAAACGACTTATGGCAAATTCTAAATTTTAATAAACATGAAATATCCATGATTAAAAAGTAAAATCACAAACCGAAATGCTTATTCATGGATATTCCATCTGACTATAAAAAACAAAATTATAAACAGATGAAAAACAAGAATATAAAGAAATTATTTTCAAATAAATATGTCCGCTACGGGCTTTTTATAATCGGGGGAATATTTGTGGGATGGTTGTTCTTTCATTCTCCTCATAAAACCGAAGAGAAACAACCAGGCATGGAACAAGTAAATAATGCCACAATCTGGACATGCGCCATGCATCCGCAGATTCGGATGGATCATCCGGGGAAATGCCCGATTTGCGGTATGGATTTAATTCCTCTTAGCCAGGCAAGTGCTGCTAATATAGACCCTGATGCAATACGTCTTACCAAAGAAGCTGCACAGCTGGCCAGCGTGCAAACATCAATTGTTACACGTCAGAAACCGGTAAAAGAAGTCCGCCTTTATGGTAAGGTGCAGGCAGATGAACGTTCTATTCAAAGCCAGGTCTCGCATATGCCTGGAAGAATTGAAAAACTGATGGTGAATTTTACAGGGGAAAAGGTAAATAAAGGACAACCGCTTGCAATTATTTATTCGCCTGAATTGATCACAGCCCAGCAGGAGCTGCTCGAAGCAGCTAAAATAAGCAGATCCAACCTGAAATTTATGAGGCAGCTAAAGACAAGCTGCGTCAATGGAAACTTACCGATTCACAGATCGCAGATATTGAAAATTCAGGTAAAGTGAAAGGAAGATTTTGAGATCCTGTCAAATACAAATGGAGTAATTATTGCCCGTCGTGTGAATAATGGTGATCATGTGGACCAGGGAACAGTTCTTTTTGATGTTACCGACCTGTCGCATGTATGGATCATGTTCGATGCTTACGAAAGTGATCTGCCTTTCATTAAAACCGGAGACAGGCTTACTTTTACTATTCAGGCGCTGCCTGGCATAAACTTTACTGGTAGAATTATTTTCATTGATCCTGTTATTGACCCCGTAACCCGTGTTGCAAAAGTACGTGTTGAAATAAATAATGAGTCGGGCCGGCTTAAACCCGAAATGTTTGCTACCGGTATTGTTAAAGCCAATTTAGATCAATATCGTAATAAACTGGTTATTCCACGTTCAGCTGTTCTTTGGACCGGGACACGTTCTATTGTTTATGTAAAACAGCCTGATATTAATGAACCTGTTTTTAAAATAAGAGAAATTGAACTGGGACCTTCTCTTGGGAACAGCTATGTTGTAGTAAATGGTTTGAATGAAGGCGAAGAGATCGTCACCAATGGCACTTTCAGTGTTGATGCTGCTGCCCAGCTTGAAGGCAAGCCAAGTATGATGAATCCTCAGGGAGGAAAAACTTCTTCAATGCCTGGGATGGTAATGCCCGGTGATTCCAAACCTGTTAATGACACAAGTATTACCGGAATGGATTTGACAGGAAATAAAACAAAGAGCATTATAAAAAATGAACAACCATCAGGCAAACCTTCAGAAATGCTGGTAAAAATTGATGTAAGCATGGATTTTATAATGCAGCTTAATATCCTCTTTGATAAGTACATTCTTTTAAAAGATGACTTCGTGCAAAGCGATGTGAAGAAGGTAAAACTAGCTGCTCAAAAAGTTCAGCAAGCACTTGCTAACGTCGATATGAAACTTCTTACCGGCGATGCCCACGTGCAATGGATGGATGTATCGGGAAACCTGGACAAACAAATTAAGTTAGTTGTATCATCCGAAAAGATTGAAGAGCAACGTATCGCATTCTCAGTTTTCAGCAACCAGTTTTACAAAGCAATAAAAACCTTTGGCTTAATGGGAAAAACAGCGTATTATCAGTTTTGCCCGATGGCATTCGATAAAAAAGGTGCTTATTGGCTTAGCGAATCTAAAGCAATCCGGAATCCCTATTTCGGAGAGAAAATGATTGACTGTGGAGAAACTAAAGAAACATTGAATTATTAGAAGTAAAGAATTTTCAGCATGATATGGAATGGAAAAGTAAAAACACAAAATGAAATACGAACAATAGGCGAATATTAAGCGTTAGGTATTTAATTTTTACTAACTAAATTATTTTAAAATGAAAAACATAATTCCAGGCTTGGCAATAGTGGCCACAACTTCTGGCATTCTGCAATAGCAACAATTCTACGGAAAACCAGAACAGGAGTAAAGATTCACAGACCAAACTCCAGACAAATAATGAATCAGAAACAACATCATCTTTGGCAGTTACACTGAATACTGTTTCGTTAAAAGAGATTATCGGTGCTTATTTACAAATGAAAAATGCCTTTACTGAAGACAATTCCACCGGTGCTGCAGCTGCTGGAAAGAAACTGGAAACAACATTTAATAATTTCGATAAATCTTCGCTGACCCCAGCTCAAAAGAAAACTTATGAAGATGTGGAAGCCGATGCAAAAGAACATGCTGAGCACATAGGTGCTAACGGTGGAAATATTGAACATCAAAGAGAACATTTTGAACTGTTGAGCAAAGACATTTACGATCTGGTAAAAGCATTTGGTGGTGGTCAGGTTTTGTATAAAGATTTTGATCCAATGTTTAATAATGGGAAAGGTGCTTTTTGGTTAAGCGAAACGAAGGAAATTAAAAATCCATATATGGGAAAAGCAATGTTGACAAGCGGTTCAGTTATAGAAGAAATTAAACAACCTTGATCATTGCAAAAAAAATACTGTTAGGAATAGGTATTGTATTTATTGCACTGCTGTTGGGTCTGGAAGTGATATTGCAGAAGAAACATCAGGGATTGTTTTAGCAAACAGCAATCCAAAAGATATAGTTAGTCTGATTTTATTTGGAAAAGCTACTTACCGCAAAATGATTCAAAGCCTTATCTGGGCAACTGGTTATAATGTAATTGCATTACCGTTGGCTTCAGGTGTATCTATACAAACCGGGCATTTTGTTAAGTCCTGCTGCCGGTGCTGTTTTAATGACGGCAAGTACAGTTGTTGTTGCTATCAATACAAGTTTATTAAAAGTGAAAAATTAAATACTTAATATTATGATGAACGGAATGAATAACGGTTGGGGAATGGGATGGGGATGGATTATAGGTATTATCGGTCTTGTTGTTATTATTTGGCTGATAGTTAAAGTTGTGAATCAAAGCAGCAAGCCAAAGTAATAAATATGGGCAAAATATAGAGAGCCATTGGGGAAATGAATCTCCTGCTCTAGGTATGGCCGGCTTATAAGAAAATAAATATCAGGACTAAAACTTAATTCAAAAGTAATCATGGAACACAAAAGACTGGCAATGGACGAATTTGAGGTCAGAAAACTTGGGTTCACTCAGTTCAGGATCAGAAGTTGCGAAAACCTTGCCCGATTATAATTTTTGGCTAAGCGAAACCAGGGAAATTAAAAATCCCTATTTTGGTAAGGAAATTTCAACCTGTGGAACAATTATAGAAGAATTAAAACCATGAAGCAAAAAAAAGAAAATCCTGGCAGCAATTGGAATAATAGTTGTTGCTATTCAGTTTATACAGCCTCCCAGGAACAAAAATGGACAGGCATCGCCAACCGATATTTCAAAGGTGGTAACAGTTGCTGATAGTGTTAAGGTAATTTTACGCAATGCTTGTTACGATTGCCACAGCAACAATACTGACTATCCCTGGTACTCGAATATTCAGCCGATAGGCTGGTATCTGGCAAACCATATAACCAAAGCCAAAGAAGATTTGAATTTCAGCGAGTTTGGTGGGTATTCCACCAGAAGGCAGAAGAGTAAGCTTGATGCAATTGGTGATGAGATCAGCAACAATGGCATGCCATTGCCATCCTACAGGTTACTGCACAAAAATGCCAGGCTCTCTGAGAATGAAAAAACGTTACTGATTAATTGGACACAACTTTCTGCAAGAGAGCCTGCGGGAAGAAAAATAAGTAAATTCAGATAAAAGAACGCGGATGCGCTCCCCTACTCATCAAATAAGTAAAGTTGCTTGTCACCGCAGTCATCCGATTCGAAGTTAGAGATGCTGACTCCCAGTAATCTTATGGGATTACCCTCGAGCTCAAGTGATTTTCTGATTCCTGTAACTTCTCTGTGAAGGGTATCAAAATCACGAATGTAATGCTGCAAAGTCCTGCTCCTGGTGATCTGTCTGAAATCTGCAAATTTGATTTTTATCGTGACAGTCCTGCCTACAGAGCCGGTATGTTTAAGCCGTTCAATCAATTCCCGCTCCAGCTTATAAAGCTCTGCGATAATTTCAAACCGGGTAGTCAGATCTTTTTCATACGTAATTTCAGTCCCTATTGATTTACGTTCAGTTTCAGTCTCGACGGGACGGTCATCAATACCTCTTACGATTTCAAAATAAAACTTTCCCGCTTTTCCAAAATTCCTTATAAGTGAAAGCAGGTCAAGCTGCTTGAGGTCAAAACCATTATGTATACCAAGCTTATGCATCTTTTCTGCTGTTACCTTTCCAATTCCGTAAAACTTCTCTACCGGAAGCTTTTCAATAAATTTTTCGGCATCTTCAGGAGGTATAAGAAATATTCCATCAGGTTTATTAATGTCAGATGCAATCTTTGCCAGAAACTTGTTATACGAAATACCCGCTGAAGCCGTCAGACCTGTCCTCTTCCTGATCTCCTGCTTTATTGCCCTGGCGATTAGTGTCGCCGATCCTATTTTCTTTTTGTCTGATGATACATCGAGAAATGCCTCATCAATCGACAGCGGTTCAATCAGATCTGTATATTCCCTTAATATTTCAAAAACCTGCTCCGAAACTTCTGCATACCTCTCAAACCTGTGCCTCACAAAAATAAGTTCAGGACATAGTTTCTTCGCAATAACAGATGGCATTGCTGACCGGATTCCGAATTTCCTGGCTTCATAACTGGCGGCGGCAACCACATGGCGTTGTCCGCTGCCGCCGACTGCCACAGGTTTTCCTCTCAATTCAGGATTGTCCAACTGTTCGACCGATGCAAAAAATGCATCCATATCAATATGGATTATTTTTCGAATGCCGGTCATTGTCTATACATTTCCGGTATCAGGAAGATGCAGCTGAACTTTCTGCTGATCGTTGCCTTAGAAAATTCCTTATAAAAAATCCTGAAAGGATCAAAACTTCATCATCAGTATAAGTGTCGATTATCCCTTTAAAACCCCGGGAATGATACCTGATAATAGGCCCGTTTTCGTTTCCAAGACTCCATTTTGTCCTTAAAAAGTTATCAAACTGCCACTTATACTCTTTGCTCATATAATTAATTGTTGATTTGCTTTTCCAGGCAGAGTAATTTATGGTTCCGAGTGTAGATATCTCATCAAAATCCATGATCCTGGTTTCGCGCCTGAAAAATCCTTTTGTTATGAATATGATTTTCTTCACATTGAGTTCACCGTTTGTTTTTCTTGACAGGCCTTCTTTCCTGAGTTCCCCGATCAAATTATCATTCCTGTATATCTCATATTGTTTGCTGAAAAGCTTTGTTTTCCAGGTTAAATGTGCTTCCATGATGTAATATATTTTATTGTCTTTGATAGTCTTTGTTATGAACCCACCCCTAACCCCTCCCGGGAGGGAATCCTTATCATTTATGTTCTTGCCGTTGGGCCTTTGCGCCCGTTACGCCGTATCATCCCCTGACTAACCATGCTACTTTCTGTACTGATTTATGGTCCATTACCTATTATTTCCCTGTACAGTTCCGGTCTTCTTGCCATTGTATACCTGTAACCGCCTGACTTCTCAAGTTTCTCAGGTGTTAACGTTGCAGAGACAATTTCATTGCCGAGGGACCTGCATTCCGCAATTATTTCTCCGAATGGATCAATGATCATAGAACAGCCGTTCTTCAGCTGATCATCGTCCATTCCAACCGGATTGGAGAACACCACATAAATCCCGTTATCACAGGCCCTGGCCGGCAGCCATTTCATCAGCCATTCCCTCCCTTTGGGACCATCGAATTCAGACCGGAGGGAAGCCGGATCCGTTATCCCTGTTTTTCCAGAGTTCCGGATTAACGAAACCCGATCCTGGTCTTGGCGAAGGAGTGCACATTGTCACATGGGGCATAAAAATAACTTGTGCTCCAAGGAGGGCAGTTGCCCTCACATTTTCAATTACGTTGTTATCGTAACATATCAGGATTCCGCATTTCCATCCATCGATCATGAAAACAGTGTATTGGTCACCGGGGAGAATATGCGGATTTATAAAGGGATGCAGTTTCCTGTGCTTAGCCACCAAACCCTTTTCATCAACACAGACGTGATGTCTTGAAGACTTTATCAGATCTTATCTTTCTCAAAGAGGCCTGCAAGAATCATGATTTTATTCTTGAACGCGATTTCCCTGAGCATGTTTGTGCTTTCTCCATCGGGAATCATTTCTGCAAGATCAAGAAGTTGTTCCCTCGATAGGTTCCTGGCAAATGTATACCCCGTAACAGAACATTCATGAAAGCAATCGCCCTGCAGCCTTCTGCTGCTGCTTTTTCCGCAAGTGTTTCTATAACAGATAAGTTATAAACCTTATCTCCGCATTTGTGTTCAAACTGGGCTGTTGAAACTTTTAATTCATTCATCTGATTTAAATAAAAAGGCCGGTAAGGAAAGATACCGGCCTTCAAGTTAATCAATAAATTTTTAATAGTTATCCCTTTCAACATAGTGAGTATGCAGGAGCTCGTGCGATTTATGGCTGTTGGGTTTTTCAAGGAACTCCTTATATATCGTCATTACATCGGGATTCTCATGTGATTTCCGGAGAACCATGTGCTCATCTTCAGAATATATTGCTTTCATACGGTTTTCCCGTATTTCCATGCTTGTTGGAATTGGCTGACCACCGCCACCGATACAACCGCCCGGACATGCCATAACCTCAACAAAATGATAGGGAGCTTTCCCTTGTTTAACAAGCTTCATAATTTTATTGGCATTTGCCAAACCATGTGTAATAGCAACTTTGAGTTCAACGCCTTCAAGGAATTTCCAGTCTTCGGTACATCCTTCAATCTTAATCGAAGCTTCCTTAACTCCGTCCATTCCCCGCACAGGGGTAATATTCAGGTTACTGAACGGAACCTCCCTTCCCGTCACAATCTCATAGGCGGTACGTAAGGCAGCTTCCATAACCCCTCCGGTTGCTCCGAAAATTACTCCGGCACCGGTCGAATCACCCATAATTGAGTCGTAGTTGGATGGTTTAAGAATCCTGAAGTCTATACCGGCCTGTTTTATCATCACTGCAAGTTCCCTTGTTGTAAGTACATAATCAATATCCTTGATATCCGCTGGCTCTCATCTCCGGCCTGTCAGCTTCAAATTTCTTTGCTGTACAGGGCATTATGGAAACGGACACTATTTTGGATGGATCAAGCTTGCGCTTATTTGCAAAGTACGTTTTTGCCAGGGCGCCAAACATTTGCTGTGGCGATTTACATGTTGAAAGGTTTGGAAGAAACTCAGGGATACTTATGTTCAATAAATTTTATCCAGCCAGGTGAACAGGAAGTAAACATGGGAATTCTGGTTTTTTTATCACCTTCAACGAGTACTTTTTTCAAGCCTGGTAAGCAATTCTGTTCCCTCTTCCATAATTGTAAGGTCAGCACTGAAATCTGTGTCAAGAACTGAATCAAAGCCGACCTGTTTAAGAGCTGTGACCATTTTTCCGGTAACTCTTTCACCCGGATCATAACCAAGATCTTCACCAAGTGCAACTCTCACAGCCGGTGCAGTCTGCACAACAACATGTTTATCAGGATCATAGATTGCATCCCAAACCTGATCGATATAGGTTTTTTCGACCAGAGCTCCGGTAGGACACCGGTTAACACACTGTCCGCAGTTTGTACAAACAACATGGCTCATCGGCCTGTCGTGAAAGGATGAGATCTTCTGATGAGCTCCTTTATTAGCAACTGCAATTGCAGAAATATACTGAAGCTCAGCACATGTCCTGACACAACGCTGGCAACGGATACATTTGCTGTCGTCTTTAATGAATGATGGAGATGACCGGTCGATGGTATAAGGATGATCTTCAACAAGGTCAAGAAAGATGGTATCCCCGAAAGCAAATTCGTTTGCAAGAGCCTGCAGTTCGCATTTCTGGTTTTTATAGCATTTTGTGCAATCAGATCTGTGTTCAGTAAGAAGCAGCTCAACAATATGCTTCCGGGCATTTCTTACCTTAAGTGTATTGGTATGGATGTCCATTCCTTCCGATACCGGTGTGGCACATGAAGCTATCAGGGTCCTTGCACCTCTTTGTTCAACCACGCAAACACGGCAGTTACCTGCAACGCACAGATCAGGGTGATTACATAATGTCGGTATATTGATTTTAAGTTTCTGTGCAGCAGCAAGAACTGTTGTTCCTGCTGGAACAGAAACAAATTGGTCATTTATATTAAGATTTACCATAGCTTTCCTTTTTTTCATAAAAAATTAATAAATGATCTCCTCCCTGAAGTTTTCAACTATTGTTCTGAAAGCATTGCCAACAGATTGGCCAAGACCACATTTAGAAGCAATTTTCATGGTATCAGCAAGCTTTACCAGTTCATTAAGATAGGTCGATTTTGCTTCTCCCTTTCTTTACTTTTTCCACACCTTTAAGCAGCTGCTGGCAGCCGACCCTGCAGGGAGTACATTGTCCGCACGATTCTTCAGCGAAGAAATCGAGATAGTTATGGAGAACATTATACATTGACCTTGAACTGTTGAAAAGTTTCATTGAACCACCTGTCGGGACACCTTCAAAACCGATTATGGTTTCAGTGAATTTTTTTCTTGGAACACAAAATCCGGATGCACCTCCAACCTGGACAGCTTTAGTATCACCATCACCAAATTCATTAACGAACTGCTGAACAGACATACCTAATTCAAGTTCAAAGATACCGGGAGTTGGTGTATCACCTGAAACTGAAAATACTTTCGAACCCCTGGAGTCTTTGGTTCCGAGAAGTGTGTAAGCTTCAGCTCCATGGTTAATAATCATCATCACAGTTACCAGTGTCTCAACATTGTTGATCGAAGTGGGTTTATAAAACACACCTGATGTAGTTGGATAGGGTGGCTTGTTGCGCGGTTCGCCACGATCACCCTGGATAGATTCAAAAAGTGCACTCTCTTCACCGCAGATATAGGCTCCGCTGCCAAGACAATACCTTATTCTGAACTTGTAGCCTATTTCATCAATGGTTTTGTGAAACGATTCAAGCTCTTTCATCAGCTGGGGAAGAAGGAAACGGTATTCACCACGCAGATATACAATACCATGTCTTTGCCCCAATAGCCTTGCTGGCAATAGCCATCCCGCCATATACCTTGTAGGATACCCTGTCAAGGATCTCACGGTCCTTAAAGGTACCTGGTTCACCTTCATCTGCATTACAGACAATATATTTCTCGGGCTCTTTTTCCGCAGCAGTGTATTTCCATTTAAGTCCGGTCGGGAATCCGGCACCACCTCGTCCTTTAAGTCCCGATTCAAGAACCTGCTGAATAATCTCCTCATTGCTCATTTTAAAAGCCTTGGTCAGAACCTGTTTCAGATCGACTTTCTCGAATATAAGATCAACCTTATTTAATCCTTTGTTTTTCATGATATAGCCGGATATTTTATCTTTGCATATAACTTTTTATTATTTCTACAACCTTTTCAGGAGTAAGCTCTGTGTAAGGCATCTCATTTATCAGAATTGCAGGTGCTTTATGGCACCAGCCAATGCAGTTTGTTTCGATCAGACTGAATTGCTTGTCAGAAGTTGTTTCTCCAACTTTTATTTTGAGCATATCTTCAATTGTCTGAATTATCTCATTTTTCCCTTTCATCGAACATGTGATTGTTTTGCAGATCCTGATCACATATTTACCTCTCGTCTTGGTATCGAGAAAGGTATAAAAAGAGGCTGTTCCGTAAACTTCAGCTGCTGAAATTTCAAGCTCCTTGGCAACCTCAACCATTACCTCATCAGTCAGGTAGTTGTGTTTCTCAACAATACCCTGAAGAATAGGCATCAGACTTTGTCTTGACCGGCCATGTTTCTCGGATAATTTCTTTACCAGATTTCCTGCTTGATACATATCTTATTGTTTTTTAATTACTTATAAATTTATTTTATATAAAACATTGACTAAAAAAAGCGCTGTTAAAATAATAACAATCCTTTTTAAAAAAAACTTACATATGATAATTGAATTTATAATTCAGAATTAAAATAAACGAAGCGTGGAAGAATGTACTAAGTATTACAGGCAACCTTTGCCAAGGATATATCTTGCAAAGCGAAGGAGACGTAACGGGCACGGTATGACGCGGGCAGAATCCATTAAATCGTCTATACTGGTAATACAGGTTGTGCAGATTTGAACTTTTAACTGCAAAACCGGCAAAACCTGTTTAACTGGCGTAACTCACACTTCTTACTTGTCTTTTTTAACCTCGATCTTGCTCAGTAAAGTAATATTCTGAATATTTGAATAACTATACTGATAAAGTCCGTTATCTCCAATCATTACTAAAATATCACCAATCGGGATCACATCGTAGGCGTTAATAGAAGGATAGGAATAAAGCAATTTAATTCCCAGGGTCCTTGGATCAGATGCATCAAAGATCTTCAATCCCGCATTTCCGTCACAAATGAAGAGCAGATCTCCGTCCTTGCCAAGTCCGTGGGGATTGGTCATCGCAAAGGTATACAGCAATGAAGGCTGGGTTATATTTTTTATGTTAACTATGTCAAGACAATTTGCACTCCCTCCACAGGTCGTCCCGGTACGAAGTGTAATGTAGGCAAGGGTATCATCAACAATCACTGGATCACAGCTTCTTGCATGTGTAAAGAAAGTTCTTGAGGTCGGCACCAGGGGATTGGAGATATCGTAGATCACCATTCCGGTTGTAGTTCCCAGGAACATATTGTTACCCGAAAGGAACATTGTTTCTATGTTCCAGCCCGGATAGAAGTCGCCTGCTTTTATAGGGCTTGTCTTATTCGTGATATCAAAAATCTTCAGGCTGTTCACATCAACAATATACAGGACATTACCTTTTATCCCAAACCTGGCCATCGAACCTCCAAAGCCTACTCCACTGCCGCTTACTCCTGATGATGCGCCGGAGGCATTTGCATCTGAAAGAAACGCTATACCTCCTTCGTACCAGAATATCGGCCAGGGATTAATGTATTTCATGGACTTTTTCCCTGATAGTTTTCACTTCCCATTCTATCACAACTCCTTTTTTGCTGTCAACAAAAGCATTAGGCAGTTCATTTCCGGTCGAAGGAACCGTATAGGGCAGAACATCTTTAACCCTCCCTGTTTCATGGATGTTGTCAATATCCTGGACATCAAGTATGACAAGATCGACAAAGCTGTCAGCATATAATGTGTTTCCTGAGATTGAAATATCCACAACGCCGGGCACCTTTACGAATGTTTTCTTAACAGGCGATGCAGGATCAGTATTGTCGTAAACATGTATCCCTTTCAACTCCTCAACAATGAAAATGTAATTATCCTTGTAATAAATCTTGCCAGGATTTTCAAGTTCGACATTCTGCTGGTTTTTTACAGCTGCCCTCAGATCAGGGTATGTCATATAGACCGGGGCATTGCCTTCGTACTCCCTGAAGGTTTCATCATCACAGGAGTAAAAGAATATTGTTACAGCTGACAAAATTGCAATAAATGGAATGATTTTTGCTTTCATCAGTGTTAGGTTTAGTTCATAATTTATTAAACAAAAATCATGCTAAACTGATAACCTTTTAACCTGAATATCATATGAAAAAACATTTATTCTTACTAATCCTTCTGGCTATCATTACATTTCAGTTGTCAGCACAGAGGACAAAAGATGCACTTTACCTGAAAAACGGAAGCATTATTTATGGCAAGCTGCTGGAAATATCTGATAATAACTATAAAATCCAGACTTCTGATGGCAGTCTTTTTAACTTTAAAAGTGATGAAGTTGATAAGTTCGTTAAAGAAAATCCAAGATTTGAAGGAAGAAAGACAAGCGGCGCCGGCTTTGCACTTGAAGCCGGATTACTGATCGGAGCCCAGAGCAGCCAGTATTCTGCGCCATTCAGCTTCAATATACTGGTGAATTATACGAACGGAGCCAAAAATATCCTTAGCCTGGGATCGGGAGTTGAATTTCTTGGTTCAACTTATTCTCCTGTTTTTTTTGAATATAAAAGGCTGATAAATGACAAGAGGGTTACACCTTTTATATTCTTCAGGGCAGGTGCAATGATTCATACCGGTGGCGATGAGGAGGAAGATCCCATATAATCCGTATAATTACTATCCAAAGGATTATAAAGGAGGAGCTTCTCTTGGGCTAGGAACCGGAATCTCGTGGGCAAAGCAGGACATTGAAACTTACCTGTCATTCAGCTACAGGTATGCCCAGACAAGCTACAAGCAGGGAAGTTATAATGATGTTACTTATACTTACAAGAATAATTATAACCGGCTTGAGGTAAAATTCGGATTCAAATTCTGAAAATAAGTATTAATATTCAGCTTGTACTTACACAGAGATCCCCGAGAAGTCAAAGAGTTGCCTACTGAGAAATCACCTAAGGAGCTTATTGGAATTCAGGCATTTCATACTCCGTATATCTGCGTGGATCTTAATTTTGCGGAAATTTTACTTTTTCACCTTAATACACTGAAATAAATAACCTGACTTGGGCAATCCATTCATACCAGTTCTCAAGTCCATCACCCCTAGTACAGGAGATCTCAAAAAGCGGCAGTTGTCCGTTAATATTTTTCAGATCGCTTTTGAAATTATCCAGGTTGAAATTGGTATAGGGTATCAGATCGATCTTATTCAGAATGCACTGCAGCTGCTTCCCTGAACAACATAGGGTATTTGGCAGGTTTGTCATCGCCTTCCGCTGTGCTTACGACTGCCAGCTTGAACGTTTCACCAAGGTCAAACTGTGAAGGACATATAAGATTTCCCACATTTTCGACAAACAGGATATCAAGATTATCAAGGTCAAAATAATCCAGGACCTTTGAGATGCTGTGAGAATCGAGATGGCATCCTCCTTCAGTATTTATCACTACAATGGGTATATCGTATTTCTTTAACCGCTGCGCATCCCGGTCTGTTGTTACATCACCTTCAATTACTCCTATTCTGTAACTTTTTCACCAGCTTTTCACAGGTCCTTTCAAGCAAGTGTTGTCTTTCCTGCACCTGGAGAGCTTATAAGGTTTACCATAATCACATTTTTCGACTTAAGCAGGCTCCTTACCTCATCAGCCTTATTCTGATTCCGGTCAAGGATATTTTTCATTATTCTTATTTCCATATCATTCTCCTTCTATACTTTTAATAAAAATCTCTTTCCCTTTAATAATTTCCATATCTGTTGATCCGCAATAATTGCAGGCAAAGATATTTCCTCTGATCCGGAATTCTTTCCCGCAATCCTTGCATTTCATCTTAACCTTTACGATCTCAATATTCAATTCACTGCCTTCTGCAATTGTACCCTCTTACCGACTCAGTGAAAGCAGTACTCAAATATTTCAGGAACTATCTGTACCAGCTGACCAAAGCGTGATATTTACTTTACGTACCTTTTGCAAGCTTTTCATTCCTTGCCGCTTCGAGCACAATTCCTGAAAGATCCTCAGCTATCCTTAGTTCATGCATTGTTAATTAATTAACAGATCCTTGGTAGCATCATTCCGGATGGCATTTCAAGGATCCGTCTGCCTCCGCTTGAATGTATTTAGAACCACAGTTTCCTTATGTTCATCAACAATTTCACCGATCACTGCCGAATTTTTTCCTAACGGATCTGATACTCAGGATATTAAGAGCCTTTTCGAAATCATCTTCTTCCTGTCACGATCAAAACCTTGCCTTCATTGGCAAGAGAAAACGGATCAAATCCAAGGATCTCGCACAATCCCTTCACCGGATCATCAACCGGAACTGACGCTTCATCAATACGGATTCCTTTTCCGGTCATTTGCGCAAGTTCATTAAGCACTGCTGCGAGCCCTCCCCTGGTGAGATCTCTCATAAAGTGGATATTCCCTGCAACCATCAAGAAGATCCCGGATCATATGATTCATTGATGCACAATCAGAAATAACAGATGAACTGAAGTTCAGATTATTGCGTGCACCAAGTACAGCAACAGCATGATTTCCGACAGGGCCGTTAATTATAAGCTTATCTCCTGTTCTGATTCTCTTTCCCTCTGCAATATGCTCTGAACCCGGTTTTATAATGCCGGTACCTGCAGTAGTAATAAACAGCCCGTCACATTTGCCTTTTTCAACAACTTTGGTGTCGCCGGTCACAATTTTTACTCCTGGCATTTAAGGCTTCTTCTGCCATTGAATCGGCAATCGTTACAAGGTCATTCAAAGGGAATCCTTCTTCAATTATAAATGAGGCCGAAAATATTTGGGATTGCCCCTGAAACAGCAAGATCATTTACTGTTCCGCACACTGCAAGTTTACCGATATTTCCACCGGGAAAAAACAAAGGATCAATCACATAAGAATCAGTGGTAAATGCCAGTGTTAATCCGGATTCGCTGAGAACAGCCGAATCGGTCAGTGGTTCAGGCATACCAAATTTCTTTGCAAAAACCATCCTCATGAGTTCATGGGTCTGTTTACCGCCACTGCCATGATTCAGTGTGATGAATTCATTCATTTAAATTGTATTTGTAAAAAGAATTGCATGCTCCCTCAGCTGAAACCATACATGCACCAACAGGATTTTCAGGAAAGCATACCAGGCTGTAAAGTGAGCACTCACGGTGGAGTTTTAACACCCCTCAATATATCGCCGCAAATACATGCCGGATTGTCTGTTTGCTGCCTTATTGAAACCGGGATCATCTTTTCTGCGTCGAATTTTTCAAACTCAGTTTTCAGTTTCAGTCCGCTGGCAGGGATGATTCCCAATCCTCGCCAGTTTGTATCACACCTTTTCAAATACTTCATAAAGGTTTCTTTGTGCAATTTTGTTCCCTTCCCTGGTTACTGCACGGCTGTATTGTATCTCTGTGGTGGGCAGGCTGTTGTTTACCTGGCGTACAAGCATCAATAACTGACATAAGTATATCGGCTGGTTCAAAACCGGAAATAACACAACCCAGATCATATGTTTCAGGAATGAAATTGAAGTAATCTGACCCGGTAATTGCAGCCACATGTCCCGGACAAATAAAACCATCCAGACAAATGCCATCCCTGATTATTGCCTCCATGGCAGGCGGCATTATTTTATGCGCACTTAAAAGATAAAAATTTTGAGGATCAAATTCTTTTACCTGCTTTAATGTTACTGCGGTTCCGGGAGCTGTGGTTTCAAATCCGATCCCAAGGAAGATAACCTTTTTTTCCGGATTTGTCCACGAAATATTGAGTGCTTCCAGCCCTGAAAATACTAACCGGATATCAGCGCCGGCCGATTTTTCCTTTTCAAGTGATGATGAAGATCCCGGAACCCTTATAAGATCACCGAATGTTGTAATGATCACATCCATCCTTTTTTGAATATGCAATCGCTTTGTCAATAAATTCAGTTCCCGTAACGCAAACCGGGCATCCCGGACCTGAAACTAACCTGATATTTGGCGGGAGAAGTGAAGGAATGCCAAAGCGATGAATTGCAGAAGTATGTCCGCCACACACTTCCATGAAAGTGTAGCTGCCGGTAGCATGTTTTTTAATATGATCGGCCAGCTTAAGGATCAGATCTTTATCCCGGTACTCCTCAATATATTTCATCCCCCTGGTCATTTATCCTTAATATCGTCCAGTTCCTTAAGCAGTTTTATTGTCACCAGTGCATCCTCTTCACTTATTTTCTGAATAGCAAATCCGGCATGAAGAAGTATATAGTCCCCTACCCTGGCATTTTCCACCATCTGCAGGCCCGCTTTAAAAGTGGCACCTCCGATTGACACATCAGCAATTTGTCCGTCTATCTTTACTATCCGGGCAGGAACACTCAGGCACATAATCCCAATTTTTTTGAAGCAATTACCAGCTGACCCAGTGAAATCCCTCCGTCATTTGCAGGGAACCATGTGATTCGTATAAACCATAAATCCGTGTCGGATCAGTTTCTCAACCGATTTCTCGAGCAGATATTTATTCTGAAATACACCTCCCGAAAGTACAACTTTATTGTGTCGAAAAGTCTTTTCTTATTTTTTCTGACACCTCGAGTATTATCTGTGCGATAGTGTTATGGAATTTCGCTGCAATTAATGAAATTTTTAAATGCGGAAGATCAGAAAGAACCGCCCGCAAGGTATCCTTAAAAATAACAGCGTCATCCAGACCAAAAGGATAACAGAGTTCCGTATCGCTTTCAATAGCCGATTCAAGCCGCATTGGGGCTTCTGAATCGAAAGTGCTTCTACGGCATAGTCCCAGGAGAGCCGAGACAGCATCGAAAAGGCGACCAGCCCCGGAAGTTTGCGGACAGTTTATATCTTTTAATATCATTTGTTTTACCAGTCCAAGGTCCCTGTGATTAATAGATCTGAAAAGAGGTATGGAATCATAATCCAGACTGTCGCCAAAATACTTAAACAAATAAGAAAAAGCCATTCTCCATGGTTCTTCAGCCACTTTATCGCCACCGGGCATGGGAACGTAATCGAAATGAACGAACCGTGTAAAGCTCCCTGTATCAGCAATTAAAAATTCACCGCCCCATGTTTTTCCATCAATGCCATAACCAGTCCCATCCATGCTGATTCCGATGACTCGTTCTTCCAGTCCGTATTCTGCCATGCACGAAACGATGTGGGCATGGTGGTGCTGGATTTTAACAACCGGTATTCCCCGGTCTTTCGCGAGTTGCAATGCAAATTTCGTTGAAAAGTAATCAGGATGCATGTCGCAGACGGCGTATTCCGGCTTGAATCTGAATAAAGCCGAAAAGCGTTCTATCGATTCTCTATAAAAATCGTAAGTCGGAACGTTTTTCAGATCACCGATATACTGGCTCACTACAGCCTGGAAATTCTTACCGATGCAAAAAGTTCCTTTTTGTTCTGCTCCCAGAGCGAGTATCCCATCCACGTTATAATTAAGGTCGACGGGTCGTGGAACAAAGCCTCTGGAACGACGGATAAGACTTATTTTCCCGTTAATAATCCTGACGACAGAATCATCGGCACGGTTGTGGATCTTCCTGTTGTAACTCACAATGGAATCAGCAACCGGCATCAATTGCTTTTCAGCAGAGGTATCATCAATAATCGTGGGTTCATCCGACAGATTTCCGCTCGTAAGAATGACTGATGGAGTATTAACGTGCCTGAACAATATATAATGGAAGGGCATGTACGGCAGCATTGCTCCGATTGTATTCAATCCGTTGCTTACTGCTTCGGAAAGGATTTTTTTCTGTCTGAGAATTAGTATCGGCCTTCTCCATGAGCGTAATTCTCTTTGCTCGATCTCATCAACATGGCAAAATTTTTTCAGGTCGGACATATCCCTGAACATAACTGCAAGCGGCTTGGCTTCACGCTGTTTCTTCATTCTTAATCTCAAAACAGCATCATTGTTCAGGGCATCACACATCAAATGATAGCCTCCCAGACCTTTTACTGCAACAATTTGTCCCATTTGTAAACCTGCAACAACCTGCATTAGTACACTATCAGTCCCGGTTAAAGTTTTCTCCCGGTCCTTATACCGATATTGCGGTCCGCATGAATTGCAAGCAATGGGTTGTGCATGAAAACGACGGTCAGTTATGTCGTAATATTCAGTCCTGCACCTTTCGCACATCTTAAAATCCTTCATCGTTGTCTCCGGGCGATCATACGGCAATCCTTCAATTATTGTAAAGCGCGGGCCGCAATTTGTACAGTTTATGAAAGGGTAGTCTATTCTGCCCGGATCGGATAACATATCAGAAAGACAATCATCGCAGACAGCAATGTCCGGGCTTACTTCCGTGATCTGATTATCAATTGTTTTACTGCCCGCGATCCGGAATTCAGAAAACCCTTCTATCTGTTTCGGAATTAATTCAATGGATTTAATCTGGGAAGCCGGAGGGGCATTTTCAAGGATCTCGTTACTGAATTTTTCTATGGTTTTCAAATCGCCCTGCAAAATAACCGATACTCCGTTCGACCTGTTGTCAACTTCACCGTAAAGTCCGTGTTTAACAGCGAGCCTGCAGATAAAAGGACGGAATCCCACTCCCTGGACCAGTCCTCTGATCAGTATTTCATATCCTTGAATAATAATGCAATGTTTTTTTGCCCGTCAACTTTCAGCATCTTATGCACATAGTAAATAACGCTCTCGAGCTCATCCCCAAGATTCACATTGTTGATTACCACGTCCGGGGGAACTTTCAGAAGCACCGGTGCGAAATTTACTATCCCTTTAATTCCCACTCTTACAAGTTCATCACTGACTTCCTGCGCTGAAATCTCAGGTACCGCAAGTATTGCCACGTTTACCCTGAAACGGTCAATAATCTCTTTCAGCCTGCTCATCGAATATACAGGGATATCTGACCTGATCTTCTGTTTAAACGGGTCAATATCGAAGGTTGCAACAATATTCATATCACGCTGTACAAACCTGCTGTATTTTGATAATGCCAGACCAAGATTCCCCATGCCTATCAGGACAATATTATGGTCTTTGTTCCGGTGAAAAATATTTTCCATCTTTTCGAGAAGCTCATTAACCTCATAGCCGCCACGCTTATTTCCTTTAATACTGAACTCTGAAAAGTCTTTCCGGACCTGGTCAGATGTAACACCTGTTTCATTTGCGAGAGTGTATGAAAAGACTTTTTCAACACCCATCCTCTTCAGCCTGACCAGACAGGCACGGTAAAGGAAGATTCTTTTTAAGCTGTTTTTGATAACGTATTTTGTGATTTGTTTCACATCAAATATCTTAAATTTATTCTGAATTGTTATCTGACCTGTTGATCCGTTACGAAAAACAATTTTGTATATTGTTGATATAAAGTATAATATTAAAACAATTTCAGTTTGCAGTACAAAAATATGATTTTTTTTATTGTCTTTTATTTCCATTGAATATATTTTTATATGTGAATCTTCTCACATAAATGCAATATTTAAGCATCAAAAAGGATGAATGGGATAAGACAATTGAGCAATTGTTATTATCCTATGCCATTTTCGCAACGGTGGATAATGAATATGGCATGGACTATGAAAATATAAATCCGGCCAATATCAGCAAAATATCGTACAACAAAGCCAAGCCCGCCACTTCACTTAAGACCTTTTTCCTGCCGGTGAGGGAAAATGTGACTTCTGCCCTGTTGCCTGACAAATACAGGATTATTCTAGGTTCGCCAAATTGTGATATACAGGGATTGAAGCTCCTTGATGAACTTTACCTTGATAAGGATTTCAATGACCCCTTTTACAGGGAACGGAGGGAAAAGACAATACTTATTTCGACTGATTGTTTTGAGAAGCAAGACCATTGTCATTGTACATCATATGGCATAAATCCCTATGCTACAACGGATGCAGATCTTTCTGCAATACAAATGGGTGACCTGATCGTATTACGGCTTATTACTCCTAAAGGAGAGGATTTTATCCATCAGATTACACGGCTGCATGATGTAAAAGATCAATCTGTCATTTCTGAAATAGAAAAAGCCCACGATTCTGCTGAATCAATGCTTCTGACATCAAACAAGGGCCTCCCTGATTATAAATCCACCGGAAAGCTGGTCAGCGGAGCCGTAAAGGAAATATGGGAAAAATATTCTGCCACTTGTGTTTCCTGCGGTGCGTGTGCGACTATATGCCCCACATGTTCATGTTTTCTATTGATTGATAAGCCGGATTTTGAAAAAGTAAAACAGCTGGATGCGTGCCAGTATCCCGGATTTGAGAGAGTTGCAGGGGGAGAAGATCCACTTTCCGAATTGAGTCAGCGGTTCCGGAACAGGTATATGTGCAAATATGTATGGAAGCCTCAAAAATTCAATTCCATAGCCTGTACCGGTTGCGGAAGATGCATTGAAGCATGCATCGGAAAAATAAATAAAAACGAATTGTTTCTTGAATTGGCAAAGTAAATGATAATGCTGAATACAAAAAACATATATAAACCATTAAAGGCAAAGCTTACAGAAGTTATTGAAGAATCTCCGATTATCAAAACATTTGTTCTGATCCCGGAAGAAGAATTTTCATTTGGTACCGGACAGTTTATTGAATTGTCAGTCGACGGTATCGGGGAGGCTCCTTTTACTCCGTCATCTTCACCTCTGGTAAAGGATAAACTTGAAGTGACAGTGATGAAGACAGGATATGTTACGGAATACATGCATGCTTTAAAGCCGGGTTGTCATATGGGAATCCGGGGTCCGTACGGCCGGGGTTATCCGGTTGAAAGTTATTTTGGCAAAGAGGTACTGATCCTTGGTGGAGGTTGCGGACTTGCACCAATCAGATCGCTGCTTTATGCTCTGGAGCACATTAAAGAAAAATTGGTCAAGGTAATCCTGTGCTATGGTTCAAAAACTGCATCCGACTGCATTTATAAACCTCTGTTCAGCAGGTTGAACAGTATTGAGAAATTTGAGGCTTACCGGACAGTTGATAGAGCAGAAACCGGGTGGGATGGTCCTGTAGGAGTTGTTACGACCCTGCTCAATAATATAAATGTCAACCGCAAAAATTCGGTAGCAGTTGTTTGCGGACCACCGATCATGATGAAATTCGGAACTATCAGGCTGCTTGAAATGGGGTACAAGGATGACCAGATCTACCTTTCTATGGAAAAGAACATGTCGTGCGGACTTGGTAAATGCGGCCACTGCATGATGGGTGAGTTTTTTGTTTGCAAAGACGGACCGGTATTTACCTATAGTGAATTAAAAAATACTCCGGATATTTGGAAATAGAAAAATCCGGTGTAATAAATAAGTAAGATGACTAAGAGAATTCTGCTGGATATGATAAAGCTTCGCAAAGCCATGGCTGAAAACCCGGCCATTGCTCTTCCTGAAGGTTATTTTTCCCATTCCCCTGATAGTGTCGGCCTTAAAACCATAAGGGAACTGGCTATATTCAGGTTCACCTGCAGAAGATGTGAGGACGCACCGTGCATCAATGTTTGTCCGGCCGATGCCCTTGAAAAAGACAGTGAAGGTATTGTCACCCGGCACTTAAATCTCTGTATTTCCTGCAAATCATGTGTTACGATCTGTCCCTTCGGTACTATGATGACCGACTTTTTCAAACATCACAGGAACAAGGATTTATTTCATGATCTGAACGACAGCCAGGAACTTGAACTTTTTACTAAAGCGTGTCCTCCGGGAGTTGTTTCGGTTGTTGAATCCGATGAATCTCCATCAGAAAATATTTACAGACTTAATGATAAGGTCCTTATACGAGAGTATTTATATACCGTTGAAAAACAATAAAAAAGAATAACAATGGCAGTAAATCTGTTTTATTTTCTTGTCTTTCCAGGACTGCTTTTCGTGGCAACAGCAGGAGCGCTCCTTTCATGGTTTGACAGGAAAATTTCAGCCAGGGTCCAGTTTAGAAAAGGGCCTCCTGTATTGCAGCCATTCTACGATTTTTTCAAATTGTTACTCGTCAAGGAAACTATTCTCCCGAAAAGGGGCTCGCCATTAATTTTTCTTCTTGCACCGGTCTTTTCTGTATTTGGTGCCGTAATGGCAGGCGTTTTTATTTTACTTCCCTTGTTTAATATAACTTCGGGTTTCAGGGGCGATCTTCTTGTGATCTTCTACCTTCTTACAATACCTTCATTTTCATACATTATCGGTTCGCTGGCATCAGGTAATCCTCTTGCCGCTGTCGGCGGTTCAAGGGAAATGAAACTTATCCTAAGTTATGAACTCACCTTTCTCCTTTTCATAGCAGGAATAATAATGAAATGTGGCCAGCAATTTGACCTTAACAGTATTATACAGACACAACAGGCCGGAGCTCCTTTTATTGGAAGTGTCTCCGGGATTCTGCTCTTCATAGTTGGCATTTTTTGTGTCCAGGCAAAGCTGGCCCTTGTTCCTTTTGATATTCCTGAAGCAGAGGCAGAAATCACTGAAGGGATTTTTATTGAATATTCAGGATCATCATATGCCATGATCAAACTGACAAAATATATCATGCTTTTCATCCTGCCTTCGTTGCTTGTTGCATTGTTGATGGGAGGATTCCGCCTGGACGGAATCAATATGTTATGGAGTATATTGAAAGTTCTGGGAATTGTACTTCTGCTGACTCTGATAAAAAATACAAATCCCAGGATCAGGATCAGGCAGGCAGTCAATTTCTTCATGATCTGGATGAATATCCTGGCAGTTATTGCTCTTGTTTTGATTGTTTTTGGTTACTAAACTGATACTATCGTGGGATTTAAAAGTTATTGCTTTAAAAAGTCGCTCTGGGTCTTTCACTTTGGAGGAGCCTCATGCAATAATTGCGATATAGAGATCCTTGATTGTCTTACCCCAAGACATGATCTGGAACGCTTCGGAATTTTGCTTGTGGGCAGTATAAGACATGCCGATGTATTGCTTGTAAACGGAATAATAAACAGACACGATAAAGGGAGACTTCTGGAGATCTATAACCAGGCTCCAAAGCCTATTCTTGTTGTGGCTATAGGAGCCTGTGGATGTACAGGCGGATTATTTGCTGAAAGCATAACTTTTGCCGGACCTGTTGATAAGGTTATTCCGGTGGATGCTTATATACCTGGGTGCCCTCCGAAACCGGAGGCGATTATCGCGGGAATTGTAAAACTGGTACAGAAGACTTAATATATTCAAAAGTAAAGAGTTAAACCTCCCCTCTTTACGAAGTAGAGAGGGGCCGCGGGTGAGTAAGTGGAAAGCAGATAGGGGCTTGGATTTAGTACGTGAAAAGCAGAGAGGTACCGGGAGAGAGTAATAAAACTGATAAAAAGTAGAAACAAAGAAAGAACTTACACAGAGTCACACAGAGGAGCCACAGAGGCACATAGAGGAAGAAAGATAAAACCATGGTTAAAGAATCCGACATAGACAAGCTTAAAAAAGATTTCAAATCTGAAATTCTTGAAATAACAGAAAAGAATCCAAGGCGTATTATAATTACAATAAAGCCTGAGGCAATCCTTGATATTGCCGGATTTTTATATAAAGAGGCCGGATTCAGGTTCATTATAGCATCAGCAATTCACACGAAAAGGGGATTTGAGATTCACTATCATTTCAGTAAAGATCAATCGGGATTGATTCTCAATCTGCATGTAATTCTCGACAGGGAGAATCCGCAGGTTGAATCGCTGTCGAACATGTTAAACGCTACAAACTGGATCGAAAGGGAAATGCATGAGCTTTTCGGCATCAATTTTCTGAACCATCCAAACCAGGACAAGCTTATCTCTGAAGGGAACTGGGCAGAGGGTGTATACCCATATCGTAAAGATTTTAAATCAACTACAAAGGAAAAGGAATGAGCAGAAAGACTCTTATACCCATTGGTCCATATCATCCGCTTCAGGAAGAGCCTGAATTGTTCAAGCTGTACTGTGACGGGGAAATAGTAAAGGATATTCAATGGGTGACGGGCTACAATCACCGGAGTATCGAGAAACTCAGTGAATCAAAAACTTATGATCAGGTTTTTTTCCTTGTTGAACGTATTTGCGGCATCTGCTCCACATCTCATCCTTTTGCATTTGCAAACGCAGTTGAAGAAATAGCCGGAATTGAAGTGACTGACAGGGTGAAATATATCAGATCGATTATCGGAGAGCTGGAACGGATTCACAGCCACCTTCTGTGGGTAGGTCTTGCCGGACATTTCCTGGGTTATAATACAGTTTTTATGTGGGCGTGGAAATACCGCGAACCTGTTCTCGACTTGTTCGAGATGATCACAGGCAACAGGAACAGCTACGCGATGTTCAAGGTAGGAGGTGTTCGCAGGGATATAGAAAACAGTAAAATCGCCACGATCCGCAAGATCCTGAGCGAAGTCAGCAAAAAAGCTGATCTACTTACTGGTGCTATCATGGATGATCCGGTGATCCATGCAAGAACAAAGGGTGTAGGTGTTCTTACAAAGCAGGATGTAATTGACTACGGTGCAGTGGGCCCCACCGCCAGGGCTTCCGGTGTACCAATTGATGTAAGAAAAGATGATCCCTACGCCGCCTATCCCCTGGTCGACTGGAAAGTGATAACAGCCGAAACCGGTGATGTGTTTGCCAAAGCTCAGGTCAGACTTCTGGAAATGTATGAGTCAATATCAATAATAGAACAGTGCCTTAAGGGACTTGAAAAGGAAAAAGAGGGAGATATGAATGTGAAGGTCAATGAAATTCCTGAAGGAATAGGTCATGGCCGCGCTGAGGCCCCGAGAGGTGAGGTATTTCATTTTGTTGTTTCAGACGGGTCAAATTCGCCGGCACGACATAAGATCAGAGCTCCCAGCTATGTGAATATTGCCACCTTTAAAAAATCATGCATTGGTCAGACAATTGCTGACGCTACAATAACCCTTGCAGGGGTCGATCCCTGCTATTGCTGCACCGAACGTCTGGCAGTCGCTTACGATTTTTCGACAGGTGAAAAGATCATGAATGCAAAAGAGATGATAGATCGTTCAGTACGCCGGACAGCCGGATTAAAGAAGAAACTTTAACAATATGCTATGTATGAGCCATTTACCATTGTAACTCAACCCTCTTTAAGCTCAATGCTGCAGATCGTGATCCTGCTGCCCTTAGTTGCAGGATTGCTCCTTCTTCTGGTACCAGAAAAATTCAGGACCATAAAAGGGATAATTGCTCTTTTGGCAACCACGGTAACAGGATACCTGACAATAAATCTGTTCAGTGCTGACTATAATCTTGCGACAGTCGGAAATCTTACAGGAAGATCGGGTTTCTCACTTTTTGGAGTTGATCTTGTTAAAGACGCTTTAAGGTACAATGTTTTTAATTTTGATAATCTCAGCCGCCTTATAATTTTGTTCATCAGTATTTTTGCTTTTCTGATCCTTCTCTACTCCCTGGTTTACATTAAAAAAGGGAGAGCCATGAATTATTATCCTTATTTTCTGATAACAATCGGGTGTTCATATGGTGCTGTTCTGGCTGACAATCTGTTGCTTTTTATTTTTTTCTGGGGAATACTCGGAATAACACTTTATAAACTTATCCCCGGAAACAATGAAGAAAGTTCCGCAACAGCCAAGAAAACACTGATCCTTATCGGAGCTTCAGACTCGATTATGTTATTAGGAATTGCTATAATATGGCGATTAACTGGATCGTTAAGCATAAGCAATGCATCATTATCTACCGATAGTGCCCTGACAGTAACAGCTTTTTTAGCCTTGCTGGTCGGCAGTTTCACCAAGGCAGGCGCCTTCCCGTTTCATACATGGGTGCCTGATTATGCAAAAAATGCTCCTGCAACGTCATCTGCATTGCTTCCGGCCTCACTCGACAAATTACTTGGTATATACTTCCTTGCAAGGTTAACAACCGGGATATTCATTCTTAATGATGGAATGAGACTACTCCTGCTCACCATCGGAGTAATCACAATTATCAGTGCAGTTATGATGGCTCTTGTACAGCATAATTATAAGCGCCTGCTTGGATTTCATGCGGTTTCGCAGGTGGGTTATATGATACTTGGATTTGGCCTGGGCTCACTAATAGGGATAGCTGCAGGTCTTTTCCACATGATTAATCATGCTCTTTACAAGAGCGGTTTGTTGCTTTCAGCAGGTTGTGTTGAATACCGGACAGGTGAGGAAAATATCGATGAGCTGGGTGGCCTTTCAAAAGCCATGCCCATAACGTTCTTTGCTTCTCTTATTTTTGCCATGTCAATTTCAGGTGTACCGCCTTTAAACGGGTTTGCTTCAAAGTGGATGATTTACCAGGGTATAATAGATTTTGGAATCGGATCGGGTCTGGCGAATAAACTCTGGGTATTATGGCTTGGATTAGCGGTCCTTGGATCAGCGCTGACATTAGCCAGCTTTATAAAATTTATAGGAGGGATTTTCCTTAGTCGTCGAAAGGCTTCCCTTGAGAAGGTCAGGGAGGTTCCGGCTTTAATGTGGATACCCATGATAATTCTTGCTCTTTTTTGTATCATCTTCGGAGTATTTGCAACAAACCTGATAGTACCAAAATTCCTTATGCCTGTATCGGGTGAATTCCAGTTTACAGGTTTCTGGAATTCCTCTTTTGTATCTCTTCTGGTACTAGTTTCCATTATCCTGGGGATAATAATCTACGTCGCCTCGGGGTTGAAAAAATTCAGAACAGAAGACAGCTTCATCGGCGGAGAAACAATACAGGATGAAACAGGCTATCCGACTCCTGAATTCTATAAAACAATCTCTGAAATCGGATTCTTTTCATGGATGTACAAAAAAGCCGAAAAGAAGTGGTTTGACGTTTATGACCTGTCAAAGCAACTTGTTCTCTGGGTAAGCCATCTGTTCAGCGATGCCCATACAGGTGTGTTGCCGGCTTATATAATCTGGGTATGTGCGGGATTGGTTATTATGTTGCTTGTCATGATATAAATAAATTCAGCTGTATGGAAATTGCTATATGCATAATAACAGGATTAATGATCTTAGGAGCATTGTATGCCATCCATGCGCGCGACCTGTTGTCAGCGGTAATTGCCTGCGGTATTGTTGGTTACGGTTTGGTCATTTGCTTCCTGCTTCTGAAAGCTCCTGATCTGGCAATTGTACAGATAGTTGTGGAAACCATCACTCTGATCATCATGGTGGCTGTTGTTCTCGACAGTTCGCGCGAAGAGCCTTTTTCAAAACCTGATACGTACAATTACATCTCAATTATTACGAGTGTATTGTTGATAGTGATCTTGTTTTATTTCTTCGTAATTTCAACAGAGACTCTCAATAATTTCGGCGACAGTACATTGCGTATGGCCGGTCCATATATTGAAGGAGCAGCCGGAAAAACAGGCAGTGCCAATCTTGTTACAGGAGTGGTATTTGATTTCAGGGGTTACGATACCATGGGCGAAGCAACTGTGCTTGTAACCGCGGTTTTGGGAGTATTGACCATATTAAGAATTAAAGGAAAGAAATATTGATTTGGATCCCCTCCCGGGAGGGGCTTGGGGTGGGTTAAAGATATAAAATACAATGAATTGATGAAAGGAATGACAATCATAGTAAAGAAAACCACCCAGCTTATTTCAGGCATGGTTTTCCTTTACGGAATTTATGTAATAATCCATGGTCATCTTACCCCCGGAGGAGGCTTTGCCGGAGGAGTGATTCTGGCTGGCTCATTCATTCTGCTGATCCTTGCTTTTGGAAGTGATTTCATGCATCTTACAAAAGAAGAATCCGGATCGACAATGTATGAGAACCTGGCAATGCTTGTCGTAATCTTCCTTGCAGTAAGCGGATTACTGGTTGGTGCAAGAGTTTTTTTTCTGAACTGGATTCCAAGGGGAACTGTGGGTCAGCTTGTAAGCGCCGGAATATTGCCGCTGTATAATATATTTGTCGGAATTGAGGTTGCATCTTCAATCCTGACTATTTTTCTGGCTCTGGTAATATTTAAAGAAGAAATTTCAGAATGACAGTCTATTGGTTGTGTTTTATACTGTTTCTTGTCGGACTCTACGGAGCAATAACCAGGAGGAATCTTGTCAAAATTGCGATCTCCCTGTCCATCATGGAATTTAGCACATTCCTGTTTTTTGCCCTTATTGGCTATATCGACGAAGGAGTGGCTCCTATAGTCGATCCGGCCAATCCGGCTAAAATTTATGTCGATCCATTGCCCCAGGCATTGGTACTCACTGCGATTGTAATCGGGCTTGCCACAACGGCAATGATGATGGCGATTATTATAAGGCTTTACCGTAAATACGGGACTTTCGATATCAGAGAGATTAAGAACTTAAGAGGATAAAATATGAATCCGCTAATCCCATTGTTTGTTGTTATCCCACTGGCAGGAGCTTTCCTGATCATGATTCTTGGCCGGTTTATTAAGAATTTTAACAAGTACTTTGCCGCGCTGGTGCTTCTTATACTTGCTATATTCAGCGTCTATTCGGCTGCAACAACCGGAGAAAATGCCTCCTTGTATAAGGTAGGCGGATGGGAACCGGTGAATAAAATTCCTATCGGAATATATATGGTTATGGACGGTTTCACTGTTATTGTTCTTTGCATAATTAATGTTGTAGGCTTTTTATCAGTCTTCTATTCAATATCCTATATTAAAAGATTCACAGCCGAAAATCTGTTCTATGCCCTCTTCTGTCTTATGGTGGGTGGTATGAACGGAGTTGTCCTCAGCGGCGACCTGTTCAACATTTTTGTATTTCTTGAGATCTCAGTCATCTCATCCTATGCCCTTGTAGCATTTGGCGTTGAAAAGAATGAACTTGAGGCTTCGTTTAAATACCAGGTACTTGGCGGGATTGCCTCATTTTTAATACTTTTCGGGATCGCATTCATTTACTGGAAAACCAAGACACTTAATATTGCCGATATTAAAGAAGCTTTTAAAGGTGGTTACGACAGGCCATTTTATCTTCTTGTTGAATTACTGATCCTGTGCGGATTCGGACTGAAAGCTGCGATTATCCCATTCCATGCCTGGCTGCCTGATGCGCATTCATCCGCACCTTCCCCGATATCAGCGATGCTTTCCGGAGTATTAATAAAAGCTGTCGGTATTTACGTGATTATCAGGCTGTTCTTCAATATGTTCGAACTGAGCGAAAGCATGTCAGTACTCATTACAACACTCGGAACATTATCGATGGTTATCGGAGTCTTCCTGGCTATAGGTCAGTGGGATATCAAGAGGCTCCTGGCATATCACAGTATCAGCCAGATGGGGTATGTGGTGATGTCGGTTGGCATAGGTATGATTCTTATTTCACGGGGGGGAAAGTCGGAAGTAGCTTCACTGGCCATAGCCGGAGGACTCTTCCATCTTGTTAACCATGCTGCATTTAAAGGCCTTTTATTTCTGAATGCAGGAGCTATCGAGTACACCACAGGGACACGTGATCTGCATGAGATGGGAGGACTGGCAAAATATATGCCTGCCACTTCTTCAACTTCCTTTATTGCTTCGATGTCAATTTCAGGAATACCCCCATTCAACGGTTTCTTCAGCAAGCTGATAATAATCATAGCTGCCATCATGGGCAAATTTTACCTGCTGGCCCTGCTTGCAGTTATTGTTAGTATTATAACCCTGGCTTCATTTCTGAAATTTCAGCGATATGCCTTTTTCAATAAATCTGAAGATAATAGTCAAAAGAAAATAAAAGAAGTGCCATTCCCGATGATTTTCAGTATGGTAATAATGAGCCTTCTGTGCATCGCACTGAGTCTCCTGGCGTTTCCCGGTATAAGGGATATTGTCCTGATGCCCGCAATAAATATTCTGACTGATCCTGTTAAATATTCAACTTTCATAATTGGAATCTGAAATGAGGTACGTAACAGTCTTTATACTTTCGCTTATTTTCTGGTTGATGCTGACGTTCAGGCTTACTGTCCCGAACATAATAGTCGGTGCTGTTGCCTCGCTGATCTGCTCCGCAATATTTACAAGGTTTTTTATAGGCAATGTATACAAGCTTATTCAGCCTCATCGCTATTTCTGGTTTATAATTTACCTGGGGGTTTTTATATGGGAGTGTATAAAAGCAAACTTTGATGTTGCTTACAGGGTTCTCCATCCGGCGATGCCGATAAGGCCGGGAATTGTGAAAGTCAAAACCACCCTGAAATCCGACCTGGCAAAAACTCTGCTGGCAAACTCAATTACAATGACTCCGGGTACAATATCAGTCGATATTATCGGTGACTATCTTTATATTCACTGGATCTACGTGAGGTCGGAAGATCCTGAGGTTTATACACCTATAATTACCGGTGCATTTGAAAAGTACATCAAAAGAATCATAGAATGACAGAATATCTGAACATATTGCTTTATATCCAGATCGGACTAAGCAGCATCTGTCTGTACAGGATAATCCGCGGACCCACAATTCCGGACCGGATGGTTGGTATTGATATTTTTGGGATACTGGTTGTGGGCATCTGTGCGATAATTTCCATCCTGACTGAAAAATCATTCATTCTTGACATCGGTATTGCGTGGATCATTCTGAGCTTCATCGGGACTCTGACCCTGGCAAAATACCTGACCGGCAAAAAACTTAACGAATAATATGATAAGTCTCGTTTTCATAACTATCGGCATTCTCTTTAACCTGCTTGGCTGTATCGGAATAATAAGGCTTCCGGATACATACAACAGGCTACAGGCAGCCACTAAATGTGTCACACTCGGATGCTGCAGCATCCTTGTTGGTGTTATTTTTCATTTTGGTTTCAGCGATGCCGGAGCCAAGGCTCTGATTGCAATACCAATACTATTCTTCGGATCAACCGTAGCTGCTCATGCACTTATAAGAGGGACTTACCATTTCGGGGTAAAACTCGGCAAGAAAAGTGTGAAAGATGATTATAAGGAGACAATAAAATGAAGTACCCAAAGATCAGAGAATTAAAGGAAGCAGTGATTTCACTTGTTACTCCGGCCTATACTTCAAAATTTCCTGCTCAGCCTCACATTCCTTTTGAGAATTTCAGAGGCAAACCTGTTGTTGATGATGAAAACTGCGTGGGGTGCGAAACATGTGCCAATGTTTGCCCTCCTAATGCAATAACATTCACGGATGATACGGATAAAGGTGTAAGGACAATAAAAAGGGACTATGGATTGTGTATTTTCTGTGGTCAGTGTCAGGAACATTGCATTACACAGAAAGGAGTGAAATTGTCTGACAAGATCTTTGATCTGGCAGTATTTGACCGGAGTAAAAACATAGAATATCAGGAAAAAGAACTTCTTATTTGTGAAAGCTGCCATGCGGTGATAACAACTAAAGAACATTTGCATTTCATGCACAGGAAACTCGGTCCCCAGGCTTTCTCTTCAATCCTCAATCTTAACCTGCTGAACCAGAAGCTAAGGCTTGCGGAAGGTCAGGATACAGACGTGGAAATCAAAGACGGACTAAAAAGAAAAGATATGTTCAATATCATTTGTCCGAACTGCCTGCGGCAGATTCTGTTGAAATATTTATTCAAGGGTGCCTGATAGCCTTAATAATCTTCTTTCACAAAAAGATAAGAAAATACTTTTTGTCGGTATCGGAAATCTCCTCAGGATGGATGATGGCGTTGGCGTTTACATAAGTTCAAACATAAAAAATACCTCTTTAATATCAGCCCTTACTGTTGAAGTAAGCCTTGAAAACTATATTGGTAAAATTAATTCACTGAACCCGGATATTCTTGTGCTGATTGACTGTGTCGATATGAAATCAACCCCCGGAACACATAAGCTAATGTCATTAAGTAAGATACATGATCTGACTTTCAACACGCATAATATTTCCCTGAAAAGATTTCAGGATTTTTTTAAAATGCAGGTTTATTTGCTGGGCATACAACCAGAAAAAATTAATTTTGGTGAAAATATATCTTATCTTGTAAAGGAGGAAGCTGATAAAATAATTAATATTATTAATTCATACTAAATTAACAGGAGGTACTTTATGGCAACCGAATACTTATGTAAAGCCTGCAGAGGAGTTCTGAACGTAAAAACTTCAATAATCCTTGCTGCATTAAAAAACAACAGCAATAAAAAAGGGCTCTTCTTGCTGAATCCCGAACTTGGGAATTATACGGTTACTACGCATTCTACTTTTAAAATGGAAGAAGGAGAAGAGTACTTAATTAAATGTCCCATCTGCCACGCTCATCTGAACAGTCTGAAGTACGATCATCTTGTCAGGATAATCATGGTTGATGATAATGGCAAGGAGTACGATATTTACTTTTCGGATATTGTTGGGGAAAAATGTACATTCAAGCTCAGTGCATCGGGTGTTGAAATGATAGGACCTGATGCTGTCAAGTACGATAAGTACTTTGATGTTCCGGAGGAAGACAGAAAATATCTGTAAAGGATCCCCGGGTTCCTGAATTCGATCCGGTTTTGCCCTGTCGTCAATAAATCCTAATTTTGTTTCCGTTGAATTTATTAACGGATAATCTTAAATTTTTTATGAAAAGCGATATAGATAAAAGAGCAGCGGATAACATACGGATCCTTTCAATGTCGATGGTTGAAAAAGCCAGATCGGGCCATCCGGGAGGTGCAATGGGAGGAGCTGACTTTATTCATATACTCTTTTCCGGATTCCTGAATTTCGATCCCGATGATCCTTCCTGGATTAACCGCGACCGATTCTTTCTCGATCCCGGTCATATGTCACCGATGCTCTATTCGATCCTTATGCTGACCGGACACTTAAGTATTGATGATTTAAAAAACTTCAGGCAATGGGGCAGCGCAACCCCGGGTCATCCTGAACTGGATATCACAAAAGCAATTGAAAATACATCCGGACCTCTTGGACAAGGCCATACCATGGCTGTTGGCGCAGCGATTGCTGAAAGATTCCTTGCAGCAAGATTTGGCGAACTTTTTTCACACAAAATATATACTTATATCTCCGATGGAGGAATCCAGGAAGAGATTTCACAGGGAGCAGGTCGCCTGGCCGGTTTCCTTGGCCTTTGTAATCTGATAATGTTCTATGATTCAAACGATATTCAGCTTTCAACCGAAACCAGAGCTGTTACAAATGAGGATACCTCAATGAAATATAAAGCCTGGGGATGGAATGTGCTGAATATCAATGGCAACGATCAGGATCAGATCAGAGAGGCACTGAATAAGGCACTTGCCGAAAAGGAAAAGCCGACTATAATCATCGGAAAGACGACCATGGGTAAAGGTCTTCTTGACAACGAAGGGAACAGTTTTGAAAGGAAAACGTCGACCCATGGGATGCCCGTGAGTGAGGCAGGCGGATCGTTCGAAAAGTCGCTTATCAACCTCGGCGGAGATATTTCTGATCCGTTTGCGGTTTTTAATGATGTGAAACAATTATATGCCGATATACTTGCTGAAAAGCGCAAGGTTGCTGCTGACTGGAAGAAAAGGAAAGATGAATGGGCATCAAATAATAGTGAGCTCGACAAAAAACTTCATCTCTTCTACTCGGGAGGTATCCCTGAAATCGACTTTAAATCAATCGTCCAAAAAGAAGGCTCTGCAACAAGAGCTGCTTCTTCTATAGTCCTTGGCGTACTTGCTAAAAAAGTTGAAAACATGGTGGTAGCTTCAGCTGACCTTTCAAATTCTGATAAAACCGACGGTTTTCTAAAAAATTCAAAAGCTTTCACAAAAGGAGATTTCACAGGTGCCTTCCTTCAGGCCGGAGTATCAGAGCTGACAATGGCTGCAATTATAAGTGGGATGGCTTTGCATGGTGGAGTAATTCCTGCCTGCGGAACATTCTTCGTTTTTTCTGATTTCATGAAACCGGCTGTGAGACTTGCCTGCATTATGGGATTGCCGGTAAAATATATCTGGACACACGATGCTTTCCGCGTCGGAGAAGATGGGCCAACCCATCAGCCAGTCGAACAGGAAGCGCAGATCAGGCTGATGGAGCAACTGAAAAATCATCACGGGAAAAACAGCATGCTTGTAATCAGGCCGGCGGATTCAAATGAAACCACCATTGCATGGAAGATGGCGCTTGAAAATACTAAGACCCCAACCGCCCTTATCCTCTCAAGACAAAACATAAAAGATCTTCCTTCGGAAACCAATGACAGGTATTCCGACTCCCTGAAGGCGGAAAAAGGAGCCTATGTTGCTCTGGACTGCAACGGCACGCCTGACATTATACTTATCGCAAGCGGTTCGGAGGTTGCTACACTTTTCGAAGGAGCGGAACTGCTGAAGAAGGATAACCTGAAAATAAGGATTGTCTCAGCTCCGTCGGAGGGCCTGTTCAGGAACCAGGCCGAAGATTATCAGAAATCTGTTCTCCCTGACAATATCCCTGTTTTTGGCCTTACAGCCGGACTGCCTGTTACGTTGAGGGGCCTTGCAGGTCAAAATGGAAGGATATGGGGCGTAACCAGTTTTGGTTTTTCGGCTCCGTACAAAGTGCTCGATGAAAAATTTGGATTTACTGCAGAGAATGTTTATCGCCAGGTCAAGGATTACCTGGGTCAATATAAAAGGTAAACATTATGATCATTCGTTAAGGCCGCCTCATCAGCGGCCTTTTTTTTTATTTTTCAGATCCAATTATTTTAGTAAATTAGATTGACAATTTCGATTTAAGCTCTTTACTTATTCTGCTGAGATGAAAAAAATTATCCCGGTTCTTGTTATCCTGTCTGGTTTTTTTATTCAACCGGTATTGAGCCAGGTTGATTCTGCAAACGCCCAGTATGCGGTCAGAGATACCCATAATGTAAATATTAAACTATTCGAAAGTGATGATTTGTTTGAGATAGCCCTGAGATTCGACATCACCACATATAAAAGGAAGAGATCAGATACAGCTTATCTGGATGCAGTTTTGACATACTTCACCAGTGATAAAGATTCAGTGAATAAGAATATTAAAGTCAGGGCCAGGGGAGAAATACGCCGGACTTCCAATATTTGTGATTTTCCGCCCCTGAGCCTGAATTTTAGGTTAAAGGATTCCGTAGCAGGTGAGTTCATCGGCATTAATAAACTTAAGCTTGTCCCATATTGCAAATTAGGATATGAGGATTTTGTATTAAGGGAATACCTTGTATATAAGCTTTATAATGTTCTTACCGACAATAGTCTGCGCGTCCGGTTAATGAGAATTACTTTAATAAACACCGCCAAAGATCGAAAACCTCTTACCCAATTCGGATTTGCAATTGAGCCGGTAAAGCTTCTTGAGAAAAGGACACATTCCCGGGCAGTAGAAAGACCTTTGACTCAGAAGAATATAAAGCCAGAAATGATGGACAGATTTGCCATTTTCAATTATATGATTGGAAATACCGACTGGTCAGTCCCTGCGGGTCATAATGCCCTTGTGCTTTCACAGCCCTTGTCAGAAACTCCAGATTTGGGACTCATCGTGCCTTTTGATTTTGACTACACAGGTCTGGTAAATGCTGAGTATGCGATTCCTTTTCCATCGCTGCCAATAAAAACTGTAAGGGAAAGGCTCTACCTGGGAATTTGCCGCAGCGAGGAGGTCTTTAAAAATGATCTGAAAGAATTTTCAGACAAGAAGGAACAATTCTTCAAAGTAATAAATGATTTTCCTTATCTTAAACCGAGGTCAAAAAAAGACATTATAACCTACCTCGAGAGCTTTTACGCCGATTTCGACAAAAGGAATTCAATAGTCTATAAATTACGCTCTCAGTGCATAAACTTTTAAGATCATAAATATTTTCAATACATTTGCCCCTTCATTTTAAGCTAATGAAATACGATATCAGGCCGGGGGTAAAAGGATTGATTTTTGATCTTGATGGTACGCTTGCCGATACTATGCCATATCATTTTCAGGGGTGGCAAAAAGCATGTATCAGGTTTGGCGCTCATATCGATAACAATTTTCTCCGCAAACATACGGGAAGTCCGGGGTGGATAATTGCAGAAGAAATAATTAAGAATTGCGGTCTGGATGGCAGCGTGACCGTCGGGCAGATAATGGAAGAAAAAATTGATGAATTCTTAAAGCTTCAGCATCTTCTGAAGCCTATCGAGCCCGTAACTGATATAGTAAAAAAATATTACGGCATCCTGCCAATGGCAGTTGGTACAGGAGGACACCGGGAGGCTGTAGAACGTACACTTGAAGTTACCGGTTTACGGAAGTATTTTGAAATAGTTGTTACTGCCAACGATGTAAACTCCTTCAAACCCCACCCCGAAACCTTCCTGAGGTGCGCGGAACTTATGCAGATCGAACCCGAATTTATTGAAGTATTTGAAGATGCCGAACTGGGAATAGAAGCCGCAATAAAGGCAGGGATGAAAGTTACGGATGTAAGGTCGTGGTATAATTCAAATTGGTAAGAAATATTGTTGTGTTACGGAGTTCGAGGTTCGAGATCCAGGATTCAGGATACAAATTCCCCCTTTGAAGGGGGTTAGGGGGATGTTAATATATAGTGAGGAGAAATGCTAAACTAACAGAATGAAATTGCTAATTTGAATATTTTATTACATTTGCGAAATATTAAGCGTGGTTGAGAAAACTTCTTAAAATAAAGGCATATACCATCCTCTTCGCCTGGCTGGTGATATTCACGCATAATGTTATTCCCCATCATCATATTGATGAGAACCTTACAGGTTGCAAGGAGCTGATTCATGAATCCTATCCCGTGACTGATGATCCGGACCGATCGGTTAAAGCTTCCGGCCAGCCTTCAGATGTAAAGGTCTGCCATGTTTCAAGCCTTCTCTTCAGTAATTTCAATCACGATAATCTTATAATCCTTTTAGTACAGGATTTCATTTTTAATCCTGAATCCCTCGATGATCTGATAATAAGTAAAACTGATCAGTCCTTTATTTCCGATCATTTTCACGGGACAACCTCCTTCAGGGCACCTCCTTCTGCCTGATATTCCCTTAAAGGCTTTCTGTTAAAACATTTTGTATTTTTTGATAGTCATATGATTATCAATTATTTATATTGAAGCAATATGATTGAACGCATTATACATTTTTCAATTAAGAATAAATTCGTTGTAGGGTTATTTGTTCTTGCACTTACAGGATGGGGAATTTATTCCCTCACCCAGTTACCGATTGATGCAATTCCCGACATTACCAACAATCAGGTCCAGGTAATTTCCATGGCGCCTTCTCTTGCGGTGCAGGAGGTTGAAAGCATAATAACGGCGCCGATCGAAGTAGCTGTGGCAAATATTCCTGACATCATTGAACTAAGATCCATCTCACGTTTGGGTCTGTCGGTTGTAACTGTAGTATTTAAGGACGGAGTTGATATTTATTGGGCCCGTCAGCAGTTGACAGAAAGGATGAAAGAAGCGGAAGAAGCTATTCCTGAGGGACTTGCCACAATTGAACTGGCCCCTGTGTCCACAGGTCTGGGTGAAATATTCCAGTACCACCTCGCGGTCAGGAAGGGTTACGAAGGGAAGTATAATCCCATGGACCTCAGAACATTACAGGATTGGGTTGTACGGCGGGAGATGCTTGGAACGCCGGGTGTTGCGGATATAAACAGTTACGGCGGTTTCGTTAAGCAGTATGAAATAGCTGTCAATCCCGACAGGCTCAGAGGGATGAACCTTACGCTGACCGACATATTTGACGCCTTGAAAAGAAATAATGAAAACACGGGCAGTGCCTATATTGATAAAAATCCCAATGCATATTTCATCAGAGGTATAGGCCTCGTCAGAACCCTTGAGGATATTGAAAGGATTGTAGTAAAAACCAATAAATCGGGATTTCCCGTTCTGATGAAGGATATTGCCACAGTACAGTTTGGAAATGCTATCCGTTACGGTGCTTTTGTTGTTGATACTGCAGAGGCAGTCGGAGGTGTGGTTATGATGCTTAAAGGGGCAAATGCACATAAAGTCATTGACAATGTTCAGCTTCGCATTGCCTCTGTTCAGAAATCCCTTCCCGCCGGGGTAACCATTGAACCATACCTTAACCGGTCCGACCTGGTTGGACGGGCAATTGGTACAGTGTCGAGAAACCTTATTGAAGGCGCTCTGATTGTTATTTTTATCCTGGTACTTTTTCTTGGAAATATCAGGGCGGGCTTAATAGTAGCATCGGTGATACCCCTGTCAATGCTTTTTGCCATTTCAGTGATGAACATATTCGGTGTTTCAGGTAACCTTATGAGCCTTGGGGCGATCGATTTCGGACTAATTGTGGACGGGGCAGTCATAATCGTCGAAAGTGTCGTGCATCGCATTTTTTTGAGCAAGCATCATCATGTTGGTGTACCGAGACTCACCCAGCAGCAGATGGATGAAAATGTCTTTGAATCTGCAAGACGGATGATGAGCTCGGCTACTTTCGGACAGATAATCATTCTGATAGTTTACATTCCGATAATGGTACTTGTAGGAATTGAAGGGAAAATGTTCAGACCGATGGCCCAGGTAGTAACATTTGCTCTTATCGGAGCAGCCATTCTTTCACTTACATGGGTTCCCATGGCTTCAGCATTGTTCCTGAGCAAAAGAACTGAACATAAAAGGAATTTATCACACAGGATGATGGATAAACTTCACAATGGATTTTATCCGGTTATTTCTTATGCTCTGGGTCATAAGGCACTTGTTTCGGTATCCGCTGTAATTCTTTTCATTTTCAGCATATTCATGTTCACAAGGTTAGGCGGGGAATTCATTCCACAGCTTGAGGAGGGTGACCTGGCAGCAGGTGTCATGACATTGCAGGGCGGATCGCTTTCCCACACGATAGCCATGGTTGAAAAAGCAAACAAAATACTCCTTGATAACTTTCCGGAAATCAGGCATGCTGTTTGTAAAATAGGGGCTGCAGAGATCCCTACCGATCCAACTCCAATGGAGACAGGTGATTATATAATCACACTGAAGGATAAAAGTGAATGGACCTCGGCAAAAACCAGGGAGGATCTGGTCGCCAGAATGGAAGAAGCCTTAATCCTGCTTGCAGGCGTAAAATTCGAATTTCAGCAGCCGATACAAATGCGTTTTAATGAACTGATGACAGGTACAAAACAGGATGTTGCCATTAAGATATTCGGGGATGATCTCAATACCCTTGCTGCAGAAGCCACCAAAGTCGAAAAAATTATTCAGGATATCAGCGGAGTTCAGGATATAAATGTTGAAAAAGTAACAGGACTCGCTCAGATTCAGGTTGAATTCGACCGGGATCGCCTGGCAGAGTATGGGCTTTCAGTAGATGAAGTCAACAGGGTCCTGAAGGCAGCTTTTGCCGGAAGCCAGGCGGGCGTTGTCTTTGATGAGGAAAAACGGTTCGCGCTTGTTGTCCGGCTCGATAAGGACTATCGGCAAAACCTCGAAGATGTTAAAAACCTTTTGGTTGCACTCCCTGCCGGCGGACAGATTCCGTTCGATAATCTTGCCAAAATCGAGATCAAATCGGGGCCTGCTCAGGTATCACGCGAAAATACCAAAAGAAGAATCACAATTGGCTTTAACGTCAGGAACAGGGATGTCCAGAGCGTTATTTCCGAAGTTTCAGGAAAAATCGATAAGAATATGAACTTGCCGACAGGATACTTTATCAACTACGGAGGACAATTCCAGAACCTCCGGGCTGCAAAAGCAAGGTTATCGGTAGCGGTTCCGGTTGCTCTGCTGCTGATATTTATCCTTCTCTATTTCACCTTTCATTCGGTCAGGCAGACGCTCCTTATATATACGGCTGTTCCTATGGCGGCAATAGGAGGTGTCTTTGCACTCTGGCTGCGTGGTATGAATTTCTCTATCTCTGCCGGAGTCGGATTCATAGCACTTTTTGGAGTGGCAGTCCTCAATGGAATAGTCCTGATTGCTGAATTCAACAGACTTGAAAAAGAAGGTATTACAGACATAAAGGAAAGAGTTATTAAAGGACTCCAGACCCGCCTCCGACCCGTTATTATGACTGCTGCCGTTGCATCCATGGGATTCCTTCCGATGGCATTGTCCACCTCAGCCGGTGCGGAGGTACAAAAACCCCTGGCAACAGTTGTTATCGGAGGTCTGATAACAGCCACTATCCTTACACTTATAATACTTCCGGTATTTTACATAGCCTTTTCCTCCGGCAAACTAAAACTATCTGTAAAAAGCATCTCCGCTAAAGTATTAATTATGACATTGTTGTGCTTCACTGGTTCCTCATTTCTTAACAAAGCAGTTTCCCAGCAGCCCAGAAATATAAATTTACAGGATGCAATCAGGCAAGCGCTGGATAATAACCTTCAGGTCAGGTCCTCAGGCCTGTCAGTTAATACCCGGAAAGCTTTAAAGGGTGCATCATGGGATATAGGTAAAACGAATGTTAACCTGGAATACGGTCAAATTAATTCGTTAATTAACGATAACAGTATCACTGTTTCCCAGTCAGTTTCATTTCCGACGGTTTATATCAACCAGAAGAAGCTGGCCAATGCCAGAGTCAGGAGCAGCGAACTGCAATTCAAAGGTTCACAGCTTGAAGTTGCTACCCAGGTCAAGCAGGTCTACTGGAAGCTGGCATACCTTTACTCAAAGCAAAGGCTTTTACTCTACCAGGACAGCCTTTACAGCCGCTTCTTAAGGGCTGCCGAGCTGAGAGCAAAAACCGGTGAGACAAACCGCCTTGAAATGATCACAGCCCGCTCCCAGAGCCTTGAAGTTAAAAATCAAATTTTTCAGAACTCTTCCGATATTGAAATATCTGCCCGAAGTTTCAATGCTCTTCTTAACACCGACAATAACTTTACTCCCGCTGATACTATTTTAGTAAAAGCCGGAGCGATCCCGGTCTCTGATAGTGCAGTTATCAGTCAAAATCCGTCACTCGGATTTATTAAGCAGCAGGTGGAGGTATCCAGGAGGGAAAAAGATGTGGAACAAAGCCGGTTATGGCCCGATCTGAACATCGGCTATTTCAGCCAGACTATCCGCGGAATCCAGGAAGTAAACGGAACTCCACACTTATTTGGTACAGGAGACAGATTTACAGGTGTTCAGGCAGGGATCTCAATTCCACTCTGGATTGTTCCCTATACTTCAAAAGCAAGGGCCGCCAAAATAAATGAAAATATTGCAAGGAATGATGCCGAATATTTTGCAAAATCGTTAACCGCATCATATTACTCAATGCTTGATGAGTACAACAAATATTCCGGCAGTGTTGATTACTATGAAAAACAGGCATTACCGGAAGCAGACCTGATAATTGATCAATCTTCAAGAAGCTATAAAGCCGGGGCTATGGACTATCTCGATTATGTAATAAGCCTTAACAGGGCCCTCGAAATAAAACAGAGGTATCTTGATGCTCTTGACAATCTTAATCAGACAATTATCAAAATTGAATATTTAACAGGCAAAACATTATAAATATGAATAAAATGCATAGGAACACTTTGTTACAGAACATAAAGTTGGGTGTAATTGTTATATTTTGCATCTCCTGCAGCGGAAAGAAAATGACAAACAATAAAGCAGAAGAAACTGAAATACTTCCCGACGATATCGTTGAAATGCGATTCGACCAGATCAAAATAGCTGATATTGATACCGGTTCAATTGAAATGCGGTCTCTAAACAGTACTTTAAAGGTAAACGGGAAAGTCACTGTGGCACCGCAGAATTATGCGACAGTCTGTGCTCCGCTTGGTGGATTCGTAAAAAGCACCACCCTGCTGCCGGGCATTTCCGTTACAAAAGGACAGGTTCTGGCTCTGATTGAGAACCAGGAATTTGTGGATATTCAAAAAAATTATCTTGAAGCAAGGAGCAGGCTTGAATTTGCTGAAGCCGAATATAAAAGGCATTCTGACCTTTACAAACAGGAAGTATATTCAGAGAAAAATCTGCAACAGGTGACAGCTGATTATAAGAGTCTGAAAGCACAGGTTACCGCTCTTGAACAAAACCTTGAACTGATAGGGATCAACCCCACCGGTCTCACCGAGGATAACATCAGCCGCATTGTCACCCTTGTTTCACCAATTAACGGCTATATAAAAACTGTAAATATAAACATAGGAAAATCAATAACTCCGACCGATATCCTCTTTGAGATCGTTAACACCAGCACCCTTTCCCTTGAACTTACCCTGTTTGAAAAGGATGCAGGCAAAGTCAGCAAAGGGCAAAAGATCAGCTTTTTCATCAATAATGAAACAGAGGAACATGATGCAGTAATTACCCAGACAGCTAAATCCATTGATGACGATAAAGCCTGCAAGGTGTATGCGCTGGTAACAAAGGGCTGCAACAATATAATGCCCGGAATGTATGTGAATGCAAATATTGAAACCTCCGACAATAAGGTCCCTTCTTTACCGTCAGAGGCAGTCGTAAGTTTTGATGATAAGGATTACATCTTTATCTTCGACAGAAATAAAGAAGAGAATGGTAATGCATTTACAGAATACAAGATCATTGAGGTGCATAAAGGTATAACCGATGAGGGTTATACAGAAGTCATTCTGCCTGAAGGTTTTGATTTAAAAAATTCAAGGATTGTCACAAAGGGCGCCTACAATCTCCTTTCAGCCAAAAAGAATGCAGGCGAAATGGCGTGCTGATTAAACGATACCGACATGGAATATGATCATTCAGTCAAATCTGTTTCATATTATGGAAATGCCTTTAAACTCGGCATTGTCCTGAATATCATATTCGTAGTTGCAGAATTCATCACCGGGACCATTTCAAATTCGATGGCCCTTATGTCGGATGCAGGTCATAATTTCAGCGATGTACTGGTACTGGTCTTTTCATGGATTGCCATATTGCTGTCGCAAAGGAAGCCCGATCTGAAATTTACATATGGTTTCCGGCGATCGACTATTCTGGTGGCTTTGCTGAATACCCTGATACTGGTTGTAGCTGTCGTTCTGATTTTGGTGGAAACCATCAGAAGGTTGAAAAATCCGGTCATAATAAATTCGGTAAATGTGGTAATCGTGGCATTTATTGGAATTGTCATCAATGGGCTTACGGCATGGCTTTTCAAGAAGGGACAGAAACATGATCTGAATATCCGAAGCGCTTTTTTGCACTTTATTACCGACACTCTTGTTTCTCTCGGAGTAGTCCTGACAGGAGTTATTATGGCCCTGACAAAAATCTACTGGCTCGATTCTGTAATTTCTTTGATGATCCTGGGAATAATTCTGTACAGCACTTACAGGTTGCTGATAGATTCCGTGAACCTGGCACTGGATGCCGTTCCGGAGAATATCAATTTAAAAGAGGTTAAAGATTACCTTCAAAACCTTCCTGAAGTTTCTGACCTTCACGATTTACATATCTGGGCAATGAGTACGACAGCAGCTGCTCTCACTGTGCACCTTTCAACCAGAATTCAGACCGATGTAAACTTTATTAATAATATCCAGGAACATTTGCACAAAAAGTTCCGGATCGAACATTCCACCATCCAGGTCGAATTTGGACAAAAATCAACCACCTGCAAAAACTGCAATTGAATTTTTTTTTGATCAGTAAATTGGATAAGCGTTGAAAATCATCCGTACATCTGACGGTTCCGATACTCTATATATTCCTGAGATTGATGAACATTACCATTCAGTGCATGGGGCTGTTCAGGAGTCAAAATTCATTTTTATCGATAACGGACTGAATTATAATAAAACCGGATCGGTCAGAATATTTGAAGCAGGATTCGGCACTGGTTTAAATGCACTCCTGACGGCTGAAGTCTCATTCAAAGACGACCGGGAAATATTTTATGCGTCAATTGAGAAATATCCACTGCCGGAGAATATTATCAATTCTTTGAATTATAAAGAGTTCGTAAGTGAAAAAGGGAAAAAGATTTTCGACCGTATGCATTCGTGCGATTGGAATACGCCTGAGAAACTGAGCAGAAATTTCACACTTCTCAAAATTGAAGGTGACCTGTTAACTTATGACATTGAAGGAAGTTATGATCTGATTTATTTTGATGCATTTGGTCCTGAAAAACAACCTGAGATGTGGACAAATGAAGTTTTCAGGAAGGTTGCGGAAATGACTTCCCCAAACGGCTTACTGGTAACCTATTCGGTTAAGGGAGAGGTAAAAAGGGCGCTGAAGGAGAATGGATTTAAAGTGAATCTTTTACCCGGACCACCCGGGAAGCGCCATATTCTCAGAGCCGTTAAAATTTTAAAAATAAATTTTCCGGGCTCTTTTTTCATAAGGTCAAAGTACTATCTTTGCGGAATTAAAAATTTAAAATTATATGAAATGAAAATCAAGGGATTAATTGTTCTGATAAGTGTTATTGCCTTAACGCTCGGCTCCTGTGGTAAGAGTGCTGTTTCCAATGCAAAAATTAAAACAAGGGAAGATTCTCTATCTTATGCATTTGGGATTGTTAATTATAACGCACTTATGAGTGATAGCCTTACACTGGATCCGGTATTGGTTGCAAAAGCAATGATGGATGGTGGGAAGGGCAAGCCTGAAATGTCGGATGAGATTGCCAGAGGAGTTATAATGTCATTTGTCAACAGCCGTCAGGAGGAAAAGAATTCAAAACAGGCCGAACTGGATAAAATTACCTATAAAGATTATATTGCCGAGAATGAAGCATTCCTGGCTAAGAATAAGGAAAAACCCGGTATAACTGTTACACCAAGCGGGCTTCAGTATGAAGTAATTAAGATGGGAACCGGACCAAAACCGACAAAAGATAATACAGTCAAGGTCCATTATGTTGGAACCCTCATTGACGGAACCGAGTTCGACTCTTCTATCAAGAGAAATGAACCGGCTCAATTCCCTGTCTCCGGGGTTATTCCAGGCTGGACTGAAGCTTTGCAGCTAATGCCTGTCGGTTCAAAATTCAGGCTCTTCATCCCCGAAAGCCTTGCTTACGGTTCCAATCAGGCTGGCGCTGTAATTAAGCCTTTTTCAACTCTTATTTTTGAAGTTGAACTTCTGGAAATCGTCCAGTAACATGAAAACTGCCGAAATTCATACAGCCAAAGGGATTATGCAGGTTAGCTTTTTTGAAGAAGATGCACCCGTAACTGTTGATAATTTTGTGAATCTGGCAAAAGAAGGATTCTATGATGGATTGGCCTTCCACAGGGTTATTCCTGACTTTGTGATCCAGGGAGGTTGCCCCTTTTCAAGAGATATGAATGATCCCAGGATAGGCACCGGTGGTCCGGGATACAAAATCAAATGCGAACTTTCCGGCGGAAACCAGTACCACGACAGGGGTGTGATGTCAATGGCACATGCCGGCAGAAATACAGGAGGTTCTCAGTTTTTTATCTGTCACAGCCGGACAAATACAAAACACCTCGACCGGCAGCACACCTGTTTTGGCAGGGTAACAACAGGGCTGGATGTTATCGATAAGATCCGTAAGGGTGACAGAATTGAAAAAATAATAATACACGAAAAGTAATATGGCCTTCGAAATTACCGGTAAAGTGATCGATATCTTACCTGTAAACCAGGTAAGCGATAAATTCAAAAAACGGGAGTTCGTTATTGAGAAAAAAGATGCCGGAGGCGCGGCTGTTTTTATTGATTATATAAAGTTCCAGCTTGTCCAGGACAAATGTGATCTTATTAACGAATCATTTCTTAATGAAGAAGTTAAGATCTGGTTTAATCTGAAAGGCAATAAATGGGAACGCGAGGGAAAGATCAACTACTTCACAAACCTCGATGCCTGGAAGATTGAGAAAACATCTTCTGCCGGCAGGGAACAGAATATTCCGCCTCAAAGTACTCTCGAAGATTCTCCTCCGGAAAATGAAGAGCTGAGCGATCTTCCCTTTTGAGAAAACTAACTTCAGAATCGAGCATCCTTTTCTGTTAGCCAACAGAAATACCGGTAGTAATTTTAATGCTGCATAAATCATGAGATATCTTTTAATCCTGTTTCTTTTAACCGGATTCATCCATACCGAATCACAGGTAACACAAATTAAGAAATCTGTAACTGATACGAACAGGATACTTCTTCCATACAACAGGATTATAAATCCTGCAGGTATCCAGATCACATTCGGTGATGCCTCCCTGGAAAATCACGCATTGGATGCTGCACTTTCGCCTGACGGAAACTGGCTTGCAGTGGAAGAAAGGTCAAGTATAGTGTTTATAAGCACTTCGGACAATAAAGAAAAATACGTGCTCAGGAATAGTTTCCACGCGGACCTCAGGGGTGGTATGAACACCTATTCCGGAATAATCTGGCACTACAATGGAGGGAATCCTGAAGTTTACTGGAGTGTCATCGGAGAGAATAACAGATCGTTTGTCGCATCAGCAACATGGGACGGCACAAAGGCTGAATTCTCAAGGCTTATAGAATATAAAAGAACCCCGCTGGCTGTGATGGCTTTACCAAATGAAATCCTTATCAGGAAAGAATCAAACCGCGATTACCTTTATGTTGTGCTGAACGGGAATAACAAAGTTATCAAACAGGATCTGAAAACAGGAGATACAATATGGGTAGCTGATCCAGGAGTAGCACCTTACGGACTGGCTATGGCTGCCGGAAAACTGTATGTCACAAACTGGGCAGGAAGAAATCCGTTACCGGGAGATACCGAGGTTGCCGGCGTTCCCTGGGGAAAGGCAAGGGTTAATAACTCAACGGGAGGAGGCACACGTGAAGGAAGCGTTGCTATTATTAATCCGAAAACAGGAACAATAATCAAAGAACTAATTGTAGGTCTGCATCCCAGTGAAATAATCAGCGACAGGCGGGGAGGTTACATCTATGTAACAAATTCAAACAGCGACAATGTATCGGTTATCAATACCCTCATTGATGAGATTACCGAGACCATAAGCGTCAGATTACAGCCTGAGATAAATCCTTTTTTCGGGGATTCACCTGATGGTTTGTGCCTTTCCCTGAACGAAAGAGAGCTCTATGTGGCCAATGGGATGGATAATGCACTTGCCGTGATAAGGCTTTCACAAAGAGCTGCAAGGAGAGGTTCAGGAAGTTCAAGCCTGGTGACCGGCTTTATTCCGACCGGAGCCTATCCTTCGGGCATCGCCCTTTCACCAGAGGGTTATCTTTATGTCACTAACCTGGAAGCTGCGGGTGCCAATTACGGCTTGAACAATTCACCTTCCAAAAACCTGATTTTCAATACACACAGCATGCTCGCCTCGGTATCGGTTATCCCGGTACCTAATGCTAGGGAACTTAAATCATACACTGATACAGTGATCGCAGTTAACGACCTTTCGAGAGCGACACTTGCCAGGGAAACCCCAAGGGTTGGCGCTCAGGCTAAACCAGTTCCCGACAGAATCGGTGAACCGTCCGTTTTTAAGCATGTTGTCTATATTATAAAAGAGAACAGGACATACGACCAGGTTCTTGGCGACATGAAACAGGGTGACGGAGATCCTACTATTTGCACATACGGAGCCAATATCACACCTAACACTCACAAGCTTTGTGAAGAGTTCCAGCTTCTTGATAATTTTCATGTATCAGGCAAATGTTCGGCAGATGGGCATATGTGGACAGATGCCTCAATAGTTACCGATTACATTGAAAAGAACATGAGAGCATGGTTCAGAAGCTATACTCACGTACTGTATGACGCTCTGGTCTATGCCCCAACAGGGTTCCTCTGGGATAATGCACTGACCCACAGAAAATCAGTCCGTATTTATGGTGAAGCTTCAGTCCCGATAGTCCAAAACCGGCTCAGATGGACTGATATATATAAAAAATACAAAGCCGGAGAAAAGGTTGAGTTCTATAACCAGACAACTATTGATGCGGTAAGAAATATTCTTTCCCAAACTTATCCGTCTTACGGTAATCATGAATTTACCGATGCCATGAGAGCTGATGCATTGATCAGGGAACTGAACGACTACGAAAAAATGGCCGGTGATCAGCTTCCTGAGCTTATGATCGTCGCGCTGCCAAATGATCATACAGCAGGAATCAGACCGGGATACCCCACTCCGAGAGCAATGGTTGCAGATAACGATGCAGCACTGGGAAGAATAGTTGAGGCCTTTACCAGAAGCCGCTTCTGGGAAAATACGGTAATATTTGTTGTTGAAGATGATTCACAGTCGGGATGGGATCACGTCTCTGCTTACCGTACTGTTGCTCTTGTAATAAGCCCTTATTCAAGATTGAAGAAAACGATCCACACATATTATACCCAGCCCTCGATGGTAAGGACCATTGAACAGATACTTGGCCTTCCGCCGATGAATATTCAGGATGCAATTGCAAATCCTATGACAGATTGTTTTGCTTCGGTTCCTGATAAATCACCTTACATTGCTCTTCCAAGCAATATCCCAATCGATGAAACGAGCCCTCAGCTAAGTTCACTTAAAGGAAAAGCGTTACACTATGCGAAGAAAAGCCTTCTTCCGGAATTCGACGGGATTGATTCGGGGAATGACGACCTTCTGAACAGGATACTTTGGTTTGCTGAAAAGGGAAATGCCCCCTACCCTTCAAAATATGCTGGTGCGGGTAAAAAGAGTAATGGAGGACGAGGAGGCAGAATACGACGATTGACCATCTCAAAAACAAAACTCTTATGGGGAACCCGTTACTTGAATTGTGGGATACGCCTTATGAGACTCCTCCGTTTCATCTTATCAGGGCCGGTCATTTCAAACCTGCAATTGAGGAAGCAATAAAATCAGCAACTGAAGAGATAAACCGGATAACTGATACCAGCGAAAATCCGACATTTGAGAATACCGTAACAGCCCTTGAAAGATGCGGTGAAAAACTTGGGAAGGATTTCGATGGTCCTCTTTAACCTTAACAGTGCCGAAACCTCAAAGGAACTTCAGAGCTTCAGCACAGGAAACGGCACCACTTCTTTCCCGGTTTTCCAACGATATTACCCTTAATGAAAAACTTTTTTCCAGGATAAAATCCGTCTATGATTCAAAGGATACTCTTGGATCTAAGCACGGAACAGTTGATGTTGCTCGAAAAGAAATACAGGAATTTTCTCCTGGGAGGTGCAGTTCTGGACAGTGCAAACAAAACACGGTTCAGGGAAATGTCGGAAGAGCTTGTCAAAACTATCGCTGAAGTTTGAGGAAAATGTTCTGGAAGAGACCAATTCCTTTGAATTGCACCTGACAGACAGGAATGACCTTGCCGGATTACCGGATGGCACTATAGAGATGGCTGCCAAAGAAGCAGAGAACAGGCAAAAAGAGGGATATATCTTTACGCTTAATTATCCGAGCTATATTCCCTTTATGCAATATTCTGATAAAAGGGAGCTTCGTGAAAAAATGCTTAAGGCTTATATCTCAAGGGCTTTCCATGGCGATGACAGAGACAACAGATCGCTTGTCTCCGGCAATAGTGAACTACCGTCTTGAAATGGCAAGGATGCTTGGCTTTAAGAATTATGCCGAAATGGTACTGGGCGACAGGATGGCCGAAAATCCTGAGAAAGTGGAAACATTCCTGGAAGAACTTTTCTCAGCATCGCACCCTGCGGCTCTAAGGGATTTTAAAAACCTGAAGGAGTTTGCCTCACAACTTGGACATACCGGCAGAATTGAACGATGGGACTGGGCATACTACTCTGAAAAGCTTAAAAAAGCAAGGTTTAATATTGATGATGAAATACTCAGACCATATTTTTCACTGGAAAATGTTCAGGCAGCGATATTCGAACTTGCCTCGACCCTTTATGGTCTGAAGTTTATAAGCAACAATTCAATTCCTGTTTATCATGACGAAGTCCGCACCTGGGAGGTATACGATGGCGACTGCCTGATTTCAATTCTATATCTTGATTATCATCCAAGAAAAGGCAAGAATGGCGGTGCTTGGATGACCAGTTTCAGGGAGCAAAGGAATGATGACGGAAAGAGAATAATACCGATTGTTTCAATAGTCACAAATTTCACAAGACCATCCGACACGAAGCCTTCCCTGCTCACTTTCACCGAACTTACAACCTTCCTTCACGAATTTGGCCATGCACTTCATGGAATGCTTTCACAGTGTACTTATGAAAGTCTTTCAGGGACCAATGTTGCCCGTGATTTTGTAGAACTTCCCTCACAAATAATGGAAAACTGGGCCTTTGAACAGGAGTGGCTCGATACATGGGCTGTGCATTACAAAACAGGCGAAAAAATTCCCCCTGAATATGTAAAAATGATCAGGGAAGCATCAACATTCAATGAGGGATATGCATGCGACCGGCAGCTGGGTTTTGCTTTTCTGGATATGGCATGGCATACCATTACTGAACCGGTGGAGAATGATATCGGAGCGATTGAGGCTGAATCAATGGAAAAAACCGAACTGTTCCCGAAAGTTGACTCCTCAAATGTAAGCTGTTCCTTTACGCACCTGTTCGGAGGCGGTTATGCCGCAGGTTATTATGGATACAAATGGGCAGAAGTCCTTGATGCAGATGCGTTCAGGCTATTCAGCGAATCAGGAATACCAGGCAGGAGGGTTGCTCAATCATTCCGGGAGAATATTCTTGAGAAGGGAGGTACCGATAAGCCTATGAATCTGTACATAAAATTCAGAGGAAAAGAACCTTCAATGGATGCGTTTCTTGAAAGAAGCGGGTTGAACTAACCTTCTGTCTTTTCCTCCGTGGAACTCCGTGTCTTCTCTGCGATCTCTGTGTAACATTTTATATTTTAAGAACTTACACAGAGGGCACAAGAGGTTCACAGAGGATCACAGAGAAAACAAAACATGTATTATCTTTGTTTTTTTGTTTCTGTTTTTCTGATTTTATCTTAAATCATTATATATCAATTCTATAATACCAAAAAATGATCTTATTCTTTAAAACCGGATCCGGAAATATCATCGCTGTTGGAACAGTATCGGATTTATCTGAAAAAGACATCGAAAAGTTAACCTGGCTATTCGGTGAGGCCGCTCTTCTTAAGAAAAAAAAGATCGAAGGCACCTTTGTCGGTCCAAGGAAAGAGATGATAACCCCCTGGAGCACTAATGCTGTTGAAATCACCCAGAACATGGGCGTGACCGGTATTAAAAGGATCGAAGAACTTCTCATTTCAGAATCGCCACATCCTGAATATGATCCAATGTTGCAGGAGGTTTATTTAAATCCCGGCCAGAATATTTTCACTATCGACCGCCAGCCTGAAAAGGTTCTGTCAGTCAATAATATAAAGCATTTTAACGAAAAAGAGGGCCTCGCATTAAGCAAAGAAGAAATAGAATATCTTGAGGATCTTTCAAAATCTATTGGCCGCCCGCTGACTGACAGTGAAGTATTTGGATTTTCCCAGGTGAATTCTGAACACTGCCGTCACAAAATTTTTAACGGTATTTTCATAATTGATGGTGAAGAAAGGGATTCAACTTTATTCCAGCTGATAAAGAACACCACGCATTACAATCGTAACAAGGTTGTTTCAGCCTATAAAGATAACTGTGCTTTCCTTCAGGGACCTGTGGCAGAACAGTTTGCTCCCGCTAACCCAGGACAAGCCGGATTTCTTCGTTATCAGGAATTATGAATCAGTTCTTACCCTTAAAGCCGAAACCCATAATTTCCCGACTACGGTTGAACCATTTAACGGAGCATCGACAGGTACAGGAGGTGAAATCAGGGACAGGATTGCAGGAGGTAAAGGAGCTTTCCCGATTGCCGGAACTGCAGTATATATGACTTCATATCCCAGGCCCGAGCGGACCAAGGTCGTGGGAAAAATCGATCAAAGAGAGACCATGGCTGTATCAGACACCTGAAGACATACTGATCAAAGCGTCGAACGGAGCCAGCGATTTCGGGAATAAATTCGGACAGCCGCTTATCTGCGGCTCACTTCTGACATTTGAACACTTCGATGAGTCTCAGGAAATACGGCTACGACAAAGTCATAATGCTTGCCGGAGGTATTGGCATCGGTAAAAAGAAAGACAGTGTAAAAAGTGTACCCGAAAAAGGGGATATTATTGTACTGCTTGGTGGAGATAATTACAGGATCGGAATGGGAGGAGGTGCTGTTTCATCAGTTGATACAGGCAAATATGACAGTTCAATAGAACTCAATGCAGTGCAGAGAGCGAATCCCGAAATGCAGAAAAGGGTGTATAATGCCATCAGGGCGATGAGTGAATCGGATGATAATCCGATTATCTCAATCCATGATCATGGAGCCGGCGGACATCTGAACTGCCTTTCAGAACTTGTAGAATCAACAGGTGGTAAAATTCACATTGATAAATTGCCCGTAGGAGATCCTACCCTTTCGGCTAAAGAAATAATCGGCAATGAATCGCAGGAACGCATGGGGCTGGTAATGAAGCATCTCATGTCGATACTCTTAAACAGGTTGCTGAAAGGGAAAGAGCTCCGATTTACATGATCGGGGAGATAACCGGAGACCATCAGTTTACTTTTGTAAACAGCATCACCGGTGAGAAACCGATCGACATTGCAATTGAATCCCTTTTCGGTGATCCTCCGAGGACAACAATGATTGATAAATCGCTGCCTTCAAATTTTGATAAGCTGAAATATTCCGTGACCATGATCGAGGAGTATATTGAAAAGGTATTGCAGCTCGAAGAGGTTGCATGCAAAGACTGGCTTACAAACAAGGTTGACAGGTCAGTTACCGGCCGGCTGGCAAAACAGCAGTGTGCCGGTCCTCTCCAGTTGCCGCTTAACAATCTGGGGGCAATAACCCTCGACTACAGGGGGAAAAAAGGTATGGCAACTTCAATAGGTCATGCTCCGGTTGCAGGACTTGTCGATCCTGCCGCAGGTTCTGTCCTTTCGATTGCCGAAGCACTTACCAATATAATATGGGCTCCTCTGGCCGACAAACTGAAAAGTGTATCACTCTCAGCCAACTGGATGTGGCCATGTAAAAATCCGGGGGAAGATGCCAGGTTGTATTCCGCGGTTCAGGCAGCCAGCAAATTCGCCATTAATCTGGGTATCAACATACCTACCGGGAAAGACAGCCTTTCCATGACCCAGAAATACAGTGATCAGGTTGTCATGTCGCCTGGTACAGTCATAATATCAGCTGCCGCTGAGATAAATGACATCAGGAAGATCGTTGAACCGGTAATAGTCCCCGATCCTTATACAAGCCTGCTCTATATCGATATGAGCAGGGACAGGTTTAAAACCGGAGGCAGCAGCTTTGCCCAGATCCTTAACAATCCTGGCAATGAGGTTCCTACAGTAAAAGATCCGGCCTATTTCGCTGAGGTTTTCAATACGGTCCAGGATATAATAAACAGGGGGAAAATACTTTCAGGCCACGATATTTCGGCTGGTGGCATGATCACTGCATTGCTTGAAATGTGCTTTTCAAACCCGGCTGGGGGTTTGACTATCAACCTTAGCGCGATGAATGAAAACGATACGGTGAAGATCCTGTTCAGCCAGAATCCCGGGATCATAATTCAGGTACGTGACGTTAATGAAATATCCGAAATTCTGGTGGAACATGGAATTTCTTATATATCAATAGGTCATCCGGTTGCCGAAAGGCATGTTAAGGTTACCAACCATGATGATATTGTTACTTTCGATATTGATTATCTGAGAGATAAGTGGTTTCATACTTCCTATCTCCTCGACCGGAGGCAATGCGGACCTGAACTTGCACTTGAAAGATATTTAAGCTATAAGAATCATGAGCTTAATTTTAATATCATCGATTTTCCCGGAACGTTCAAGTCGCTTGGGGTATCCCCTGACAGGCGCAAAAAATCAGGTATCAGAGCAGCAATTATCAGGGAGAAAGGTGTTAATGGCGACAGGGAAATGGCCTATGCCCTCTGGCTGGCCGGATTTGATGTAAAGGATGTTCATATGACCGATCTGATCGCAGGCAGGGAAACTCTTGAAAACGTAAACATGATTGTTTTCGTCGGAGGATTTTCAAATTCAGATGTTCTTGGCTCAGCGAAAGGATGGGCTGGCGCTTTCAGATATAATGAAAAAGCACGTGAGGCTCTTGAAAATTTCTATAAAAGAACCGATACACTTTCACTTGGGGTTTGCAATGGCTGTCAGCTCATGGCTGAGCTCAGGCTTATATATCCAGGCCATATTGAGATGCCAAAATTGCTGCATAACAAATCACATAAATTTGAGTCAGGATTTTTAAACGTCAAAATTCCGGAAAACGAATCCGTTATGTTTGGCAATTTATCAGGTTTTGAGCTCGGTATATGGGTGGCTCACGGTGAAGGTCGTTTCAGCCTGCCATATACTGAGGATAAATATAAAGTCGTACTAAAATATTCCAGGAGCACATATCCGGCAAATCCGAACGGATCGGATTTTGATATAGCCGGACTATGTTCCGACGATGGCCGGCACCTTGCCATGATGCCGCATATTGAGCGGGCATTCTTTCCCTGGCAATGGGGATATTATCCGACAGATAGAAAAAAGGATGAAATTACACCGTGGCTGAAAGCATTTGTAAATGCCCGTAAATGGATAACTGAAAGACTCAGCGGGTCATAGGGGTCAGAATCACCGACATAAGCTTTGTATCATCCGGTCCGTTTGAACTCCGTCCCATAGCTTCTTTTGAAAGAACCTTTTCGCTTATTACCTGAATGCTGTATTCTCCCGGTTCTGAAATATAGAATGATCCCATATAAGAATCAGTCCTGAAATATGGGTAAGTAACGTCCTTTGAGTTAAGTACAACCCGGTCAGGCTCAGGATTGACATCAAGAAGCTTATCCAGAAGGCTTATTTTTACTGAATTAACATAACTGAGATCAGTTGTATCTTTTGTGGCGCTTGACAGCCATACTTTAAACCGTCCGGGTTTTGATACCACTACATTCCATTCGGCAGTATTGCTCGAAGGATTTACTAGGTCGCTGTAACATGTTGCTTTTTCCATCTTAAGTGCCAGCGACCCGTCAGGAGCCTGCAATATAGTATTCCCGGAAATATTATCGCTCTGTGTTTTGTGCCCGCACGACCATACCATAAGCACCACCAGCCCAGTAAAGGCAAAAAATCTTCTCCTCATTTTTCTACTCTCCTTATTTAAGAATTCTTTAATTGATAACGCAGTTAGTTTATAACGTCATAGTAACAAATTCAGTATACATTTGGTTTGCTAAAAAACAAAAAAAGTACCAATGTTATCATTACCAGTTAACTATTTATTAACAATTTTAAAATAATTCGTAAAAAGCATCAAAAAGGATTCAGAGAATCCCGGCTGATTCCCTGACATGCATATCCTGCCGCTTAGTATTTTTTTTTGCGGAGGGAGTAACAATTGCTTCTGCAACCAGTTCGGAGATATCTGCAACCCGGGTTTCAGTAGCCTGTGCCAGTGTCTTTTTGCAAAGGGGACATGCTGTAGCCACATAATCCGGATCACTCTTTGTAAGTTCAGCAGTAACATCAAAAGCTATCTGACGCCTTTTTGCGGAACTGAGTTTAATATTTCCCAGACTTCCTCCGCAACACAATGAGTTCTCGTCATCAAAACCAGTTTTCTCAAGCATGGCAACATGCCTTATTACTTCTTTTGGCTCATCATATACCCCTGAGCTTCTTCCAAGTTCACATGGAGTGTGGTATGTGACTCTCTTATTGAGGAAATTCATTTTCACCAGGTCGTCCTCGATCAGGTTCTTGATGAATTGAGTATGATGAAGCACTTCTACATCAAGGTAATAGCTTTCCCTGAACACTTTATAGCAGATTGGGCATGAGGTAACAAGTGTGTGGGCTCCTGATTTCCAGATGATCTGTGAATTATAGTTTATGAGTTCACGTGCCTCCTTATCCTGCCCGGCAAGCATCAGAGGCCTGCCGCAGCAAACACCTCCATTCTCATCGATGAACGACCATTTTAAACCTGAGGCGTTCAGGATCGTTGTCATGGCATTTTTAATGGAAGGCGTCAGATGTGTCATGCATCCCGCAAAATATAGCACATCTGCAATCTTTGGATTGTTTTCAGGAAGAAAATCGTATGAACTGGCAGTAATATGCCGTTGAACCGGCAGAGTCTGCCTGTTCCGAAAATAGCCTTTCCACGTATTGACGTAATTATTTTCAGACTCACCGCTCCTTCGTTGTATCATCCTAATTGGGGACAATTCTATTCCGACCGGACATTTCTGGTCGCATCTCCCGCACAGCAGGCAATTTTGTGCTATCTCACCGGTTTCATCATTATTCCTGATGGCTTTCATCAGGTAAGCTGACTGTATATGGTTTATTCCCGCAGAGAAGTTTAGCTGGCACTGATCGATACAGATCCCGCATGATGAGCAGGAATGAACCTGTACTTCTGAAAAAGTCCCGGCCTTGTCACCTGTCCTTATGCCCGAGTTTCTCATGAAGATTAGGAACAACTCAACAGGAATATGCAGATATCTGGTCAGGGGAAGGAGAATAAAAAATGTTCCCAGCGATAGTGAGTAAAGCCACCAGAAAGGGTATGCTACATCCCGGGCTGGTAAAAATGATGCCAGAACTGAGCCAAGGGAACCGGTGAGGAAACTTCCTGTCCCATAGGCTCCGCTTGTCAGGCTTTCTGCAATCAGGCGGCTTGGAAATATAAGCCACAGCGATATAAGGGCTATTCTGTCAACTGCTTTAAGACGGGTCGTTTTTTTCATCCCCACAGCCCTGGGAGAGAGACGCTTTATGACGGCTAGACAGAAGTCCTGAAAGAATGAAAGCAAGAATAAAATCCATAAGGAATGAATACCCGGCTTCAAAAAATGTTTTGCCATGATCAGGATTGAAATACTTAAAGAAAATTGCCTTATACGGAGCGTTCAGATGTGTTTCCCCGAAAATATCAGCTTCAATTGTGCCAAACAGGATAAGCAGAAACCAGCCGAAAGCAAGGCTCATATGCATATAGCCAAGACGGAAATTCGTTTTCAGTATTTTTCTGTGTATAAGGCTTTCAAGGAAAATCTCTTTGAGGCTCTGACCGAATGCCTTACCGAAAAAGCCTCTCTGCAGCCTCAGTTTGTCAGGTCTTGAAAGTTCCCTGAACCATATAATGCTCCTGGTTACTGCATAGATCAGTATGAAGTAAAGTCCGAGATTAAAAGGTATTATGAAAGGTTCAAAATGCATAATCTCCAAATTTCTGAAAAGCTTTCCTGGCCACAAATATTACATTTCGTGTATTAACACCTCGCGGACAAACCAGAGTACATTTTCCGCAGAGCATGCATTTTTTCAGATCATCCTTCGGTTTTGTGTTTTCTCCCCGGTGTAAAAGTATATTCAGCTCCCTCAGACTGAATTCAGTAAAGTTTCCGGCGGTGCAAGTGGCTGCACAACCCCCGCATGCAATGCAAAGCTTAAAGCTTGGTTCATTTTCACGGATAAAATCAGCAACTTTCCTGTCATTGCTTTCCCAGTCAATCTGTCTTCCCTTAGATATGGCAAATCCGAATTTATCCATTTTAGGAATTCATGTTATTTAAATAGTTCATTACTTCCGTGGCAGCAGATCTGGCATGTGAAATTGTCTCCGTAATATTCATTGGAGCTGTACATGTACCTGCGTAAAAAACTCCTTTTATATTGCTTAAATTGTTGGCATAATGATGATCTATCGGATCGAAGAATCTGTTTTCGCCTTTTTTAAGTCCTGAGTTTTCAGCAATCTTTAATCCTCCCTCGGACATTTCCATACCCGCCATTAATACCAAGCAGGTCAAGTTCCATTTTCAATGGTCTGCCAGCCAGAGTGTCCTCTACTTTGATAACAAGTTTATTATTGATTGATTCACTGGCTTCAGATACTTTTCCCCTGATGAAATTAATACCCCACACTTCCTGTGCTTCACGGTAAAGTTCCTCATAATAAGCGCCTCCCATTCTCATATCCATATAGAAACAGAATACTTTTGATTCGGGCAGATGTTCCCTGATTTCAATTGCCTGTTTGACTGCGGTAACACAGCAAAGCTTGGAGCAGTAGAAATTACCAGCTTTCTCATCCCTGGATCCCACGCAATGCACAAATCCAACTGTTTTTGGTGCCATCCCGTCTGACATTTTAATCTTTCCCTTTCTGAACATTGCTTCAAGGTCAGCGGATGTAATTACGTTATCATAAATGCCATAGCCATACTCCTCTTTCCTTGCACTTTTAAAAAGGTCGAATCCCGTTGCCACAACTACTGCATCGGCATTCAATTCGGTTCCATCCTTTGTGAATAGTGAAAATCCTTCCTTATTGTTGTTTATTTTTTCAATATAGGTTCCGGTCAGTATTTTGATACTTTTCAAGGAAACCTTCTTTTCAAGATAATCCCTGACTTCAGAGCTATTCCTCCGGTCAGGAAATAGTTTATACCAGTCCTTAATATGGCCTCCTGTTTCCTCTTCTTTTTCGACCAGGCTTACTTGAAATCCTTCTTTTGCAAGCTGGCCTGCAGCCTCCATTCCGGCTGCGCCACCACCTATTACGACAATATGTTTACTCATTATTCATCAAACGTTTACAAGTCCTGTGATCTTCACTTTTTTGTCTGGCATGCTGGTATTGTATTTTTCATCAGGATCATACTCTATTCCCATTTTATCAAGCACCGGCTCGCAATCAGTCTGATGCATTTGAAGTCCCAGATCCCATGGATCATAACCCAAGGACAAGTCCTGCCACCTCTTCATATGTAAATACCGGTATTCCTTCTCCATTCTGGCCGTACCTTTTACCTTCCATTTCATTTATTACATATTGCCATCTGTCAAGGAACATTGGACATCCCGGGCAATTGGTAATAATCATATCGGGTTTAAAAGGTCTCATTGATTCAAATTTTTCTTTTGAACAGGCGATGGAGAAGCCTCTGTTAGCCTGAACAAGATACTGTCGGAAACCAAATCCGCAGCAATGCCTCCGTTCAGGATAGTCAATTACCTTCCCGCCCCATTCTTCAACCATTCCGCGCAAGAACATACGGATATTCAGCACCGCCAATACCTTTTGACGGAAACATCTTGGCATAATGACATCCTATATGATCGACTACTTTTAATGGTTCACCTGTGTTTTTATTTATCAGTTTATATTTTGCTTTTGCAGCAATCTCTTTTCTGAACTTATAAATGACATCGCTGGCATGTGCAAGGTTTTTTGGTATGCTGAATTCCCTGCCTGTCGCTTTTCTAAGCTGTTTCCTGATCTTCTCTTCAACCTCCGGAAAATGATGCCAGGTATCCAGTATCTCAGTATAAAGTCCGAAAGATGTTATACAGGAGGGAACAAGATTTTCATAGCCGGCTTCTGTCATTAGGGAAAACTGCCTGGCAACAACTGTCATTGCTGTTTCAACCGGAACAATATCTCCGTGATATCCGATCCCTGTGCAGGTCGTATGACACGGATGTTCATACACATCCTTTTCCAGTTCTTTTCTCATTATTTTGAGAAATGCGGTTTCAGAACCGGGAAAGAAATTTTGCCTTACACAGCTTCTTACATAGAAATACCGGTCATCAGCAATCTCTTTCTGATATTCTCTCCATATTGCTTTTTTACCTTCTAATTTCATCCTGTTTTATTTGGTATGAGATCCGTTATTTGTTTTATAGATATGCCTGAAATACTCATTATCAATACCTTCGTCAAGCTCCAAATCCAGTTCTTCAGCTTTTTTTCTTGGAATAGAACTCAATTTTTTCATACCTGCGTGTACCTCCGGTAACCTCAAATATCTTCCTGATCTCTTCCATTGCTTCTTCAGGTATCTTACGCAATATTCCAGGGCCGTCTCCCTGATAGTTAGCTCCCAATCTGTTGAAAAATCTCCCGGTAGTTATCCTGGATCCAATCCCAGACTGGACCCTGTTCGGGATGAAGGTCAGTTCCGACACCCTCGAGGTAAAGGCAATAACCATGATCTAAAATCCATTGACCTACAGTTCTTTTTACAGCAAGCTGCTGCCTTCCCTTTTCAGATTCAACAAAAAATCCAAGGTCCTGCGATAATCCTCGTAACGCCATAATAATCAGACCTGGAGCATTACCCCTGGGACAACGTGTTTTGCATGACATGCACTCACCACAATACCAGATTTCCTCTGATTTTAGAAGTTTTTCTATTTCATCATTATCACCCGATTGTACAAGGTCGACTATTTTCCGCGGATCATAATTATAGAATTCCGCAGCCGGACAAATAGCAGTACAGACACCGCAATTCATACAAGCATTTAGCCCTTCTTCAAATCTTATATCCTGTTTAAGTAAATCAAGGTAATTTTCCATTTCCGGGCTTTAAGAAATCCAGTGTTAGTTAATTTGTTAACAACAAATGTATTAGTTTCCTGTCAGGCATATAACAGGCTTAAAACCCAATTTACAGGGGTATTTATACGTATATAGAAAGGTGTTGTTGCATAACGGCTTTAAATTCCCCCTTTGAAGGGAGCGAGCGTTAAAAATTTGTCCAGTGGGCAAATTTAGCGACGGAGCCAGCCCTGTGAAATAACGAGAAGCCCTCGCAATAGCCATATTTCACAGGGCCAGCCTGCAGGGGAGAATTTGTGGTGGGGATAGGGGGATGTATTGGTTTTTTGTACTTTTGATTTATGAAACTGATTGCCGAAAGCGGAGGTACCAAGACTAATTGGTGCGGGATATCAGAATCCATTGAAACTGAAATCATTTCAACCATCGGATTAAATCCGAATTTTGTAAATGCTGAAGTGTTCAGGGAAGTGCTTGAGTCAGAGGTTCTGACAGTGATAAAACATCCAGGTGATGCAATTGAGGATGTCTGGTTTTACGGGGCAGGATGCTCGGGCAAAACAATGGAAAACAGGGTAAAGGACGCCATCCGGTCGGTTCTTCCGTTATCACGGGTTTATGTTTTCTCCGACCTTGTAGGAGCAGCAAGAGGTTTGCTCGGAAGGAGAAAAGGTTATGTATGTATGATTGGTACCGGCTCCAACTCGGGCTATTATAATGGAGTAACTATTACCTCAAACATACCGCCTCTTGGTTTTATACTTGGCGATGAGGGTAGCGGTGCATATCTCGGGAAAAAACTGCTTGCTGATTTCCTGAGAGGGATAATGCCTTCAGAACTGGCGGAGGATTTCAGAAACAGCTATGATGCTGAGAAAGATGATATCGTAAGCCATGTATACAGGGGAGTTTTTCCCAGCAGGTACATTGGTGGCTTTGTTCAGTTTCTTAAAGATCATATATCACATGAATATTGTACAAACCTGATAAAAAGCTCATTTGAGGAATTTGTCAGGAGAAACCTTATGCTCTATAAACTTACGGGAAGGACTGAGATTGCTGTTACAGGCTCGGTAGCCTGGCATTTCAGGCAAATTCTTGAAGAGGTTTTCAGGAAAAACAATTTTATTATTTCCACAGTGACAAGAGGTCCGATTGAAGGGTTGATACAATATCATAAAATGAATAGTTAAATCAGGTTGTTTGTTTCAGGTTTCAGGTTTCAGGTTCCAGGTTGCAGGTTCCAGGTTGCAGGTTGCAGGTTACTGGTTACCAGTTAATTGAAAACGAACATTCTGATAATAAAATAATACTTTAAAGATTATTGTTATAATGACATATTATTGAATTGACTAATCAACTAACCAGCAACAAGTAACATAATATTTATTTATTAAGTCCTTTCATTAGTGTCTACTTAAATATAATTGATTTTCAACAGCATACAATATAGTTCTTTGATATCTTTGTAATCTTAGTTTGTAAGTAGCTAGTTTTGAAATATTTTGTTAAGGTATGTAATGTTCATAATTTGTATAATTTTAAGATTGAACTCATATACCGTTGGCTTTAGCCAACGGATAAAGATACAGCCTAGGTTAGGGCTTTAGCCCAAAAATGAAGGACTAAAGTCCTTTATAGTGAGGCTGATATACCGTTGGCTAAAGCCAACGGTAACGAAAATAATCTTAAATTGATCAAAGTCAAAGTATAATCTCATTTCAAATCGGTACCTGGAAAGAAAACTCTGCAACCTAGATGCAATCATGATTTCAAAAAACGATATTTAATTTTTAGTGGACACTAATGAAGTCCTTTTACAAATAAAAAAAATGATCAGCATAACCGAATCTGAATCATTATATCACGACCTTGAAAAAATGTCAGTGAGACAGCTTCTTGAATCGATCAATGCAGAGGATCAGAAAATCCCCGGTATTGTAAAGGGGTGCATCCCTTCGATTGAAAAGCTGGTCGGGGCAATTGTATCCAGGATGCAAACCGGAGGCCGGCTGTTCTATGTCGGGGCCGGTACCAGCGGAAGACTCGGAATAGTTGATGCTTCGGAGATTCCGCCAACATTCGGCCTTGATCAGGGATATGTTATAGGATTGATTGCCGGGGGAGACAGTGCCATACGTAAAGCAGTTGAGAAGGCTGAGGATAATGAGGAACTTGGATGGACGGAACTTAAAGCGTATTCCCCGTCTGTTAAAGATGTAATTGTCGGCATTGCAGCCTCAGGAACAACACCGTACGTTGTCGGTGCTCTTAAAAGAGCGCGCGAAACCGCGATCTTCACGGGGGCAATTACATGCAACAAGGATACTCCGCTGGCAAACTATGCCGACGTGGCCATTGAAGTAATAACCGGTCCTGAATTCCTGACCGGAAGCACCAGGATGAAAGCCGGTACCGCCCAAAAGCTTGTTCTGAACATGATCACTACTGCCACCATGATCCGCCTTGGACGTGTAAAGGGAAATAAAATGGTGAATATGCAGCTTACAAACCAGAAGCTCATAAGAAGAGGCACAAAAATGATTTCCGACGAATTGGGGCTTGATCCGGAAACATCAAAAAAGCTTCTGCTTCTTCACGGTTCAGTCAGAAAAGTGCTCGATATATTCAGAGAGAAATATCGCTAGTTAAGTCAGACAGGCGGCCGGCGACAAGCAAAGAAAAAGGATCACCGTCTTTAAATACGGTTTTAAATACGGTTTTAAATACGGTTTTTTTTTGCTTTGATTTAATTGGGGGCTGTCTAAAAGATCCTTCTTAACCGCAAAGTACGCAAAGTTAAATCCCTTATGTCCAATCCGTTGTTACCGGTAGTCTATGCATTTTATTTTAGTCCCGCTTTGATATCAATAAGCTTATAAATATTTTCGAGGTCAGACTGACCTGTCACTTTTATCGTAATCGCCCTGATATTACCATACCGCTTACCTTCCACAAAATCATCCCTGAGCTTTTTGGGCAGGCTGCTACCGGTAATAGCAAGTTCAGCCTTGTTGCCAAAATAAAAAGTGATACGGAAAGTATCTTTTTGCACTCCTATCCAGAAAAGTGTTTTTTTCTTTTGCTGTACCTTTAACAGCCATTGCTTACCATCATTATAGTATCTCCATTCTTCTGTGATGTCTTTGTAATTATCTTTTACATAAGCCATTATCTTTTGCCAAACAATCTTTTTATCACCGATTATCGAATAAAGGATATCATCTGCCGGGAAGACATTTTTGTCGCTCAGTACCAGCGGTTCTTTTTCTGCCATAGTTATTAGATCTTAAGTGTTTATAAGTCTTTAAGGGAATCAGGATTAAAATTAATAATTTTATAAAAGATTAACCTGAAACTGATGAATAAAGATAAGCCGACTGACCGGCTTTGCGAAAGATACCCGCAATTGTCCGGTATAAGAAATTCAATTGAAGAAGCTGCCTTAATGATAATAAAATGTTACTCGAGAGGAGGCAAGCTGCTTATCTGCGGAAACGGAGGGAGCAGTTCCGATGCTGACCACCTTGCCGGTGAACTCATGAAAAGCTTTGAATCAGCACGCCCCCTGGACGACAGCCTGAAAAACAGGCTTATTGAAATATCCGCCAACCGGGGGAAAATTCTTGCTGAAAAGCTGGAACACGGATTACCGGCAATTTCACTTTCAGCAAATAATGCACTCACAACTGCAATTGCCAACGATATGGATGCGTGTCTTGTTTTTGCACAGCAGGTAACTGGCTACGGCATGGAAAAAGATGTGCTTATTGCCATAAGCACGTCGGGGAATTCACAAAATGTAGTGGATGCCTGCATTACTGCCATGGCCCTGAACTTAAATGTGATAGGAATTACCGGTAAAACAGGGGGCAAAATGAAACAATATTGTGATGTGCTCGTAAACGTTCCGGAAACAAGGACTGCTTATGTTCAGGAGCTTCATTTACCGGTATTGCACACAATCTGTAACATGGTTGAAAATTATTTTTATGGTAAATAAAATTCAGAAATATGAAGCCGGCATTGTTACAGGAAATAATAGGTAAGATCAAATCAGTCAGAATTGCTGTTGTAGGCGATTTTTGCCTTGATGCTTACTGGTTCATAGATGAATCCAAGAGTGAGATCTCAATCGAAACCGGCCACCCTACCAGGCCTGTCAGGCAACAGAAATACTCCCTGGGCGGAGCAGGAAATGTGGCGAACAATCTTGCTGCAATGGAAGTCCGCGATATCAGGGCTTTTGGAGCGACCGGCAGTGATCCCTTCGGGGAGGAAATGCTTTCGATAATGAAAAGAACCGGGATAAATACCGGGAACATGATAATCCAGAGCGAAAACTGGGCAACACATGTTTATATCAAGCCGGTAGCTGGTGAAAGGGAACAAAACCGGATTGATTTCGGAAATTACAACCTGCTGGCGAACGAGACGGCGGATACACTTATTAAAAACCTTGAAAAAGAAGCCGTTGAAGTTGATCTTATAATTATTAACCAGCAGGTATTGTTGGGAATTCATACTGAGTATTTCAGGCAAAAGCTTGTTGAGGTGATTAACAATTTTCCGGGTAAGATTTTTATTGCGGACAGCAGAGACTTTACTGACTTCTATAAGGGAGCGTACCGTAAAATGAATGATGCCGAGGCAATACGTCTTTGCGGGATTCAGAGAGATCCTGAGGAGACTATACCTTATTCAGAAATAACCATGGCCGCGGAAAAGCTTTATGAACGGTACCGAAAACCTCTTTTCATCACACGCGGAAGTATGGGTTCTATAGTAACTGACGACAAGGGAATCTCGGAAATTGCCGGATTAATGATCATTTCCAGGACAGATACTGTGGGTGCAGGTGATAGTTATCTGGCAGGAGCTTCAGCCGCTCTTGCAGCTGGTTTTTCTCTTGAAACGGCAGGGGAATTCGGAACTTATGTTGCCGGTGTAACAGTACAGAAATTATTTCAGACCGGAACAGCAACACCTGAAGAGATCCTTGAGATCGGAAGAGATCCTGATTATATATATAATCCGGAAATTGCCGAAGATATAAGGAAAGCGAAATATTTTGAAAAATCTGAGATAGAAATCATAAATGGGTGGCCGGACAATACCAGGATCAAATATGCGATATTCGACAACGATGGGACGGTATCAACCATGCGGGAAGGATGGGAACAGATTATGGCTCCGATGATGATCAAAGCAATTTTAGGCGCCAAATATCTTGAAGCAGACGAGTCGCTCTTTAAAAAAGTAAAAGCCAGAGTCGATGAATTAATTGATAAGACCACGGGTATTCAGACACTAATGCAGATGAAAATCCTGCTGAAGCTGATAACAGATTTTGGCTTTGTCACTGAAGATCAAATCCTTGACGAATCCGGTTATAAAGAGATCTACAATAATGATCTGATGCGGATGGTCAGTCAGCGCGAAGAAAAACTCCGCAGAGGGGAACTCCAGGTTGAGGACCTGACCCTGAAAAATGCTGTACCATTCATGAAAAAATTGTTCGAAAAGGGGATCAGGCTATATCTTACTTCCGGAACGGATGAAGCCGATGTAAGGCACGAAGCCAACGTCCTTGGGTATGACACACTGTTCGAAGAAAGGATTTACGGTTCAGTCGGCGACCTTAAAAAGGAAGCAAAAAGGATTGTGCTTGACAGAATTCTTGATTCAATAGGGGAAAGTGAAGCCGGATCAATAGTCACATTTGGAGACGGTCCTGTGGAAATCAGAGAAACACATAAACGCGGCGGAGTCACAATAGGAATTGCCAGCAACGAATTGAGAAGGTACGGATTGAATCAGGTCAAACGGACGCGGCTTATTAAAGCCGGAGCTGATATTATCGTGCCCGATTTTTCTCAGTCGGAATTATTGCTTGGATTACTTAATGTCAGGTAGCATGCCGCACCCAAAATTTAACAGGGATCAGCTTCGCGTAAAAAGCCTTTCAACACGGAAAAATCAGCTTTCGGTTGAAAAAAATATGATCCCCCTTTCTTTTTCTCCATCGAATATTTCGGGAAAGAACAAAGATCTTATCAAAAAAACCTCTGAAAGGATAGTCTCAGCAAGAAAGAGCAGCCGGTCGGTAATGCTTGTTTTCGGGGCACACACCATAAAGAACGGATTAGCCCCGTTCCTGACAGAACTGATCAGATCAGGCTGGGTAACCCATCTGGCAACAAACGGAGCAGGGATCATACACGACTGGGAATTTGCATTTCAGGGAAAATCGGGAGAAGATGTCCGTGAGAATGTAAAAAACGGGCAGTTCGGAATTTGGGAGGAAACAGGTTTCTTCATCAACCTGGCGCTCATAGTCGGAGCTTATGAAGGACTTGGCTATGGTGAATCGATAGGTAAAATGATCTCCGGGAAAGGGCTTCAGATCCCTGAACCATCATCCCTCCTTGAGGAGGCAGGGAAGATCATGGCAGCTGATCCTGAGTCTGCCGCGGCTGCTCTTGATCTTTATGGGGTTATCAGCAGGAACAGGCTTAAGCCGGGCTTTATGAGCATACCTCATCCATTCAAAAAGTATTCAGTGCAGTGTTCCGCATATGAACTTGATATACCTTTTACGGGACATCCGATGTTCGGACATGATATCATTTACAACCACCCGGTGAATCATGGTGCAGCAATCGGCAGAACTGCGCTTAACGACTTTCTGTCATATGCCCACAGTGTAAGCAACCTTGAAGGCGGAGTTTATATTTCAATAGGTTCTGCGGTGATGTCTCCGATGATCTTTGAAAAATCGCTTGCGATGGCACAGAATATTGAGATCCAAAATAATAAACATATCGATAACCATTTCCTGGTAATTGCAGATCTGGCAAAAAGTGACTGGGACTGGTCAAAATCAGTTGAACCGCCGGCTGACAATCCGGCATATTATCTCCGTTACTGCAAGACCTTTAGCAGGATGGGAGGTGAAATGCATTATTTAACGCATTGATAACCGGGATTTTATTTCTGAGTTGTACCATAACCTCTCCGGTACGAATCCGGCTTGCTGAAATCATCTCAGCCAGACAAGAATAAGCACTGTAATAATAGTCAGAACAAGCAGATGCAGCCTCCAGTCTGTAATACCTTTAAAGGAAGCAATACCTTTTGAATAATCAATTGTTGTCTTTTCAAGTTTCAGGGGGTCGGTCTTCTCCGTGAATGCAGAGACAGTAAAAAGTACAATTGTAATGAAGATTTCAGCCCACAGCCCGCGATACCCGAAGTTCAGGGTAAGTTTGTGATGCAAAAACGGAAAGATCTGCTGACCGGTTTCCGGTCCGAAAAGCTGATCGGCAACAAAAACTGTCGCAAGAACAATTCCGGCGATAACCGATACTATAGCTCCTTTTAAAGTGACCCTTTTACTAATTATCCCGAATAAGATTGCAGGGAATACCGGTATCACCAGGTAGGCAGAGATGGTTTGCAGGTATTTATACAAACCTTCCTCATTTTTATAAACCATATAGGCTGCACCTATTCCCAGCAATGTCACCGCCAGGATTACCAATCTGCCGGCAAAAACCTGTTTTTTCTCGGGAAAGTCCGGGTTTGAATTCCACAATAAAATCCCTTACGACGAGTGTTGAGACAGAATTCAGCACTCCAATCAGTGAGGTTATCAGTGCTGCCAGCAAAGAAGCCATAAGCAGGCCCCTTAAACCTGAAGGAAGTAGCTTGTTCAGCAGAAGGACAAAAGTTTGTCGGGTCTCATCACCTTGAAGTTCACCGGGAAACAATGCAAAGGCAATAACGCCGGGAACCGCAAAAATAAAAACCGGCAACAGCTTAAGCAAAGTGGCGAACATTGCTCCCCACCGGGCATTTTTCAGGTTGGGGGCTGCAAGAGTCCGCTGGACATTCACCTGGTCCATGCCCCAGTAAAAAATGCCAGCATAAAATGCGGTGGCCAGGATACCCCAGAACGGATAAACCGGATCGTCATAGGGTTTGGCGATAGACATCATCTGCGGTGCCTTTTCCATAAGGCCGTTAAATCCTCCCACTCTGTCAAGCCCGATGAACATCATAATAGATGCTCCTCCGATTATGATCAGAACCTGCAGTGCATCGGTGTATGCGACGGCCGTAAATCCACCTATTATCGTAAATATTGCAACTGCAAGACCGATATAAAATATTGTTGACATTATGTTCCATCCAAGCATGCTGTTCAGTACAAGCGCTCCGGCAAACAGCGTGAAAGCAAGTTTTGTCATAATACTGATTATCAGCATCAAACCTGAAAAAAATGTCCTGGCACGACGATTATATCTGAGTCTCAAGAAATTCAGGGATTGTAAACAGCTTGTTCTTCATGTAATATGGAAAGAGGATAGCACAGGCAACTCCCAGCGTAATTACAGTTGTAAGTTCCACGAGTCCTGCAGACAGGCCATAACGGTAAGAATCTCCTGACAATCCTACAAGATGCTCGGCCCCGATATTTGTGGCGAACAGGGATGCACCTATGACAGGCCATTTAATTGATCGTCCTCCGAGGAAAAAGCTGGAGCTGTCCTTACCCGATTTTTTTCGGTACGCCATATACATACCGAAACCGAGACTGCCCAAAATGACAAATAAAAGGATAAACCAGTCGAAAGGAGATAATACAAGATTCATTGTTTCAGCCTGACCAAAAGATTAATAAGCAGGAATCAGATTAAATGTATTAATGTCATAAATCTGAAATAATTTTATCCAGTCGTTGTATGCTCTGTATCATTGACCTGACAGTGTGGTAATTGATTTTCCATGAATGACCCATATGAGTCCAGATCGGTTCGCCTTTTCTTGTCAGCAGGGGATACCACTCTCCCACCTCTTTATTTATAACCTTGTCAAACACAAAGCGATGTACATTCAGGTATGCCTGCAGGTAAACAGGTTCCCTGGAACATTATATATGCATCAAGCAGAGCTGTCAGAACTTCAGCCTGCTGCCAGAATTCCTTTTCCCGGTCATAAACTCCTCCGGCATGGGGTCCTTCAACATAAACACCTCCGAACTCATAGTCAATTCCATTTTTAACAGTATGATCGAAAATGGTCCGGAATACATCTGAATAAATACCTGATTCAATCCTCAGAATTTCAAGCGCATGGATCAGAAGCCATGCAAACTCTGCATTATGTCCGTAACACGTATTATCAGTGACATTAGTTTTTTGTCCCTCAGCTGAGAATCTGTCCCAGCCCCAGATAATATCAAATTTGATCTGTGGCGCAATTTGCCAGTCTTTGAAGAACTGAGGTATTCCTGTCTTGTATTCCGGATGAATAATACGATGCAGAAGAAGGTCAATGACCTCGAGCAATTTCCTGCGATGGACATCCTTACGTGTACATTCATACAGAGTCGTGAATGCCTCCATAAGATGCATATGGACATCAAGAGTCTTCCGGTCGCCTCCCTGGCTTCCAGGTCCGCACAGGGTCCAGTCGCGATGAAACATTTCCCAGTAGCCTCCATACATTGTATCAGCACAGTATTTCTGGATAAGATCAAAAACCTTCCCGGCATATTCAATCCCCCTTGGATCGCCGGTTGCCAGCGTATATTCACTCAGGGCATATATTGCGAAACTATGGCCGTAAATTATTTTTTTGTCAATTTTTACATTTCCCTTGCGGTCCATCATCCAGTAAAAGCCTTCATACTCCTTGTCCCACATTTTTCCGATCAGGAAATCAGCACCATGTTTTGCCATTGCTGCATACTTCCCATTGCCGTAACCGGCACGGTGCGCAGATGAAACAGTGTAAAGACAGCGGGTTTGTGCAACAAGTGATTTTTCATCTTCCCCGGTGTCTTTTCCGTATTTGTCAAAATGTGTGATAAAACCACCGTTTTTCTCATCAATCATCCTTGAGGTCCAGAACGGCAAAAGCTCATTCATAAGGTGATTCTGAGCCTCTTCTTTTAGCTTTAATTATGTCCTCCCTTTTCATCTTACTCGATTATAACGGATTATTTGTAATTGGCACATCTGATTCTTCCATCATAGCAGTAAAACTGCCATACCTCCAGGTTTTCAGCAGAAGCCTGGCATAAAGAAGCAATTGTGAAACAATCAACAGAAGGAACACACCTCCTCCTTTCAGAGGTTCCCATCCCGGAAGGATAAAAAGGATCAATAAACCCAGGATCACCTGGCAAAGAACAAGCAACAGCATCATCAGGTATGACGGCCAGAACTTTCTGAAAGTCTGATTGAATCCAAATCCAAGGGACCGGGACCATGTGAAACTTGCATCCGATGTTTTCTTTGCCCGTGAGTAATCGGCTGCAATTAAAAGTAATGGAAGCAGGATCAGATAGAACAGTCGTGGCTATAACTCCGGTCATAAAAACACCTTTTTCAGATATGGTTTCTGAGGAACCTATTATCATAAAGGGAATCACAATAATAATGATTGAGAGAAACAGCATTATCAATGTAATTATCACGGAAATAATAAAAAATGACCAGAAGTTCCTTGCCCCGTTTCCGAAGAATTCTCCTGATGAAAATCCGATACAATCTCTGCTGAGACTGCTGAATAATCCGGCGGTAAGGAAAGCATTTGCAACGAATCCTACCAGAAAAACAAATAAAAAACCTGAAGATGCAGAAGATATAAGGGTCCTCAAGTGTTGAACCAAGATCCATATAGGCTTCCAGGTTAAAACCTTCAGCAAGCTTTTCAGTGATCATGCTGTTGCCAAATGCCGATTTTAAGCCTCCCCTGAGAGGGATTGTCATAAAAGAAACCAGGATCAGCAACACAAGCCATACAACAAGGACACCTTTCCATGATCTTCAACGCACGGTTAAAACCTGACTTTAAAGAGTTCAATATTTTCATTTTAGCCCGGGATTACAATAAAACTAGACTAAGGTAAAACTGCACAAAAGAAAGAAATTTGTTTATGAGACGATTAACCGGAGCCCGGTAGGGTTCTGTAGTCATTGAGTTATTTATATAATTTACATCCATTCTTATCTTAAATTCAGGATCAATTTTAACCCATTGTATTTCCCGTTTGCCAGTATATTCATAATCCTTATACCTCTCCTTTCCATCCCAATTTTCAAGAACCTCTTCCCCGTTTGTAAAATGGATCAGAACATCGACTGGCAGCATTACCTCCCCAACTCTTTCAATCTGCTGCAACAGATGTATACAGCGAATCGGACACTGATTCACCTGTTTTCACAGGATGCTGAAATATCTTCCTTTGCCTTCGAATTTAAAGTGTTTCCTGTTCCGGATTCCTGCTACTTTGTAATCACATATTCCGGTACCGTAAAGTGTCTGGTCAAAAAACCAGTTCATATCTTTTCCGAATTTATCTCCGTATTCTTCCTTAACAACTTCATTTACAACACTTACAAAATCCTTTCCTGAAGGATGTCTGAAGGCCCATTTCCTGTAGTATTCCCTGAAAATATCATTTGTCGTTTCTTCTCCAACTATCCCCATCAGTGTATAAAGCCAGGTTGCAGTCTTCAGGTAGCTCATCATGCCGTAGGTATCATGAGGATAATTCCATGAATAACTGGCATTGCTGGTAACCTGCCTGTTTCCGGATAAGGTATAGGCTAATCTGGAGTAGGTTATGTCAGGGATTTTCAAAAAAGGATGATTAAGCAATCCTGAATTTTTTCCGTAGAAATGATCCACTATCCTTTCTTCCAGGAATGAATTCACACCTTCATCAAGCCATGGTTCCTCAAATTCATTGCTGGCAAGAATACCCATAAAGTAAGCATGTCCGAATTCATGGATTGTAACCATTTCCGGCATGTGAAAAAAGGAAGGCATAAAATAGGAAGAAACTGATGTAAAAATTGTTGTATATTCCATTCCGCCTGCACCTCCACCAATTGCCGGCGGATCAACAAATGTGAGATAAGGCCACGGATAAGGTCCGACATTTTTGTCAAGGTACTCCAGATGCATTTTTCACAGCTGTAAATTGCCTTTCAACCTGCTCGTATCCTGTCCTTTGGAATCAGCAGGGTAATTCTAACATTATTCCATTGATCATTGATATACAGCATAGCCCGGCCAGGCGGTCCAGGCAAAATCCACAATATCCTCAGCACGGTAAACCAGTGTTTTTTCTTCACCCTCATTATCTTTCAGAGATCAGAAGTCCGCCGCTTCCGGTAACATAACCAGCAGGAAGTGTAATAGTTACATCATAGACACTGTGATTTGAATAAAACTCAGAATTTGAATGAAACTGGTGGCAATTCCAGGCTCCTCTGGTCGAATATCTCATTCCTTGCTGGCTCATAGACACCGAATTTGGGAAACCACTGGGCAACAAAATAAAAATCATCATTATAACCTGTCCTTCTTATCCTTGACGGAAGTTTTGTTTCAAAATCAGATTTCATGAAAACAGTATCTCCGGGTTTGGCCGGTTCAGGAAGAATAACTTTCAATAACTGTCCTGTCATCAGGATTTCCATCGTCAGGACTGATATACTGCATCCCAGGCATCAGATCATTTCCGTCACGGCCGGTGAACGACTGAATATTGATCCAGCCGGGATCGGATTCCTTATTGCCCGGAGAACCTCCTGATTCCCTGTAAAAAGTTGTCCGGTTGCTTTTAAAAGCATTCATGTAAAGGTGCAGCTGAATATCAGGGACAGTATCCGAAGATTTATTCACCCAGAATGCATCCATTGTTCCGCTTACAGTTTTCTTATCGGTATCAAGCCTTACTTTAAGCCTGTATCCGGTGATCCGTTCGCTCAGGGGTATCCTATTGATAATCTGAGATTGGATTGTGTTAAAAATCAAGAATATGACAATAAAAAAGGTCGAGATCCTTTTCATCTGTTCATAATTTGTTTTTTAATGGTCAGATGGAATATCCATGAATAATCATTTCGGTTTGTGATTTTACTTTTTAATCATGGATATTTCATAATTATTCAGCTGATATTCAGAAATAAGATTTCTCTGAGTTTAGCATTCACCAAACTGAATTTCAATCCCGGTTATTTAGTCTTTCGGAATGTCTTTGGTGAGTGTCAGCGGTATCTCTCCTTCAGAGTATACTGCTTTACCGGACATTTTTAAATCGTTTTCTGCAGCAAGGCTGATTGCTACTTCATTGCCTTCGACAAGCACAACGAATGAAACATTTTCCTTTTCAACTTTTATTTTATCGCCCGGTATTTTATAATCACTTCCCGTGAAAGAAATCGTCGTCGAATATTTGTTCTCCGCGAATGATATATCTATTGTTCCGGAAGTGTAACCTTCAGGAGCATAGGGAGCTTCAAATTTCCATTTACCTGCAGGATTTTTGGATGCTTTTGAGTCCTGTGCTGAAATTACAGAAACGTTCAATAAGAGCAACAAGAATAATGTGATAAGATTTTTCATAATAATAGATTTTTATTTAATACTGGAATAAGTACTTGATGCCGAAGATAACGCATTTTTTCAAAAAGATATCAAATTTAAGTTTCACTGTAAGCATAATAAATATCATAATAAACAATATATCAGAATAAAATGCAATGGTTACATTTGCACTGTGAAAAAATTAACAGTTCCGGAAAGTATGAAAAAACTATTGATCTTAGGCGCAGGTACAGGAGGCACAATAATGGCTAATAAAATGTACAAAACGCTATCACATAATGAATGGCAGATAACGATTGTCGACCAGGACAAAATTCACTATTATCAGCCCGGTTTTCTTTTTATCCCGTTCGGGTATTATAAAAAGTCTGATGTTATCATGCCAAAACAGAACTTCCTTCCGTCCGGAGTTACTTCAATATATCAGCAAATAGAAAATATCGATCATGGGAACAATAAAGTCTTTTTGTCAGACGGCGAGGTTTTAGGCTATGATATATTGATAATTGCCACGGGAACCAGAATTAATCCTGAAGAAACATCTGGACTCAAGGGTGAATTATGGTATAAGAGATATCTTCGATTTTTATACCATTGAAGGTGCGGAGGCTTTGTCAGAATATTTTAAGAGCTGGCAGGGTGGAGAACTTGTCATTAATATAGCTGACAATCCCATTAAATGTCCTGTTGCTCCGCTGGAATTTGCATTCTTTGCAGATTATTATTTTACAGGCAAGGGTATTCGCGATAAGGTAAATATAACTTATGTGACTCCAATGTCTGGAGCATTTACAAAGCCAAAAGCCTCGAGAATGCTCGGATCACTTCTTGAAAGAAGGAATATTAAGCTGGTCTCAGATTTTTTCCTGGGAGAAGTCGACAACACCAATAAAAAGATTATGGATTTTGGGGGGAGGGAAGTTTCATTTGATTGTCTTGTATCTGTACCCCTTCATTCAGGCGACCAGGTAATTTCAAAGAGTGGTCTGGGTGATGAATTTGGATTTGCAAAGGCCGATAAATTCATCCCTTCAGTCACAGATTCAAAGTAATATTTTTGTTATTGGTGACGCAGGCAATTATCCTTCTTCCAAGGCAGGCTCTGTTGCACATTTCCAGGCAGATATCCTTGAGAAAAACATCCTGGATTTTATAAACAAAAAAAACCTTTCTAAATCATTTGACGGTCATTCTAACTGCTACATTGAAACCGGTTTCGGGAAAGCTATTTTAATAGATTTCAATTATACAACTGAACCGCTACCCGGACTATATCCATTACCCGTACTTGGTCCATTTTCATTGTTGAAGGAATCCCGGATAAACCATTACGGAAAGTTATTCTTCAAATGGATGTACTGGAATCTTCTGCTTAAAGGGAGGAAGCTCCCGGTGACCAGTCATATGTCGATGGCAGGTAAGCGTGATGAATAATTAGCTAAACAATTAATATACAGATAATAAAATCAAAACACTTAATTTTAATACTATGGCACAAAAAACTTATGCAGGAGTAATTGTAGATGTAAATGACGAAGGCTATTTTACCAATCCTTCCCAATGGACAAAAGAGATTGCTCTAGAAATTGCCAAGGAAGAAGGCATTGTCCTCACTGATAAGCACTTTGCAATAATAGAATTTCTGCGAAACAGGCATAACAGCGGCGAAGCTCTTTCGATCCGAAGCATTAACCACTCAGGAGTAATCGATGTAAAAACCTTTTATCAGTTGTTCCCGGGTGCTCCTCTTAAAAAAGCTACAAAAATCGGTGGAATACCAAAGCCTGCAAGTTGTATATAATAATTAATATGTAAATAAAATGGAACAAAATCACCCAATAAAAAAGGTCAATCTTATATGCGCTAAAGGTGCTATTGAAGATGTATACGCAACTTTGATACTCGGCAACGGTGCTGTGATGGAAGGCATTGAGGCTAATCTTTTTTTCACTTTTTTCGGACTGGACGCTATTGTTAAAGGCAGAATGGACAAACTTCATACTGCCGTTGTAGGTAATCCTTCCTTAAGGTTACCTGGCGGCCTCAGGATGCCAACTTTGCTTGGTATTATCCCGGGCATGGAATCATTCACATCATGGATGATGAAAGGTGAAATGGATAAGCTTGATATTCCTCCGGTAAGCGAGTTTTTAGATCTTATTACTGCCGGTGGTGGTAAAATATACGCCTGCAAGCTTGGATGCGATATGTTCAAATTCACAAAGGAAGACCTTAGTGAACATGTATCCGATATTATAACAGTCGGAGAATTTTACGGGCTTGCCGGAGGTGAAGGGTCGCAGATAATCTTCACCTAAATTGTAAGCACCTTAAATCCAAGAACATTCACAAGCGTCTGACCCGGACGGAATATCCTGAAGGCAGCGGGCCACACTTTTGCAAGGCATTTGTCCTGTTCCTGTCTTATGATCAGAATAAGTTCGTCCAGGGCATTTTTGGTTTCTGTTCCGGAATACCTGTACCCAAGCGTTTTAATAAGCACTGCAAAATCGTTATACCTGCCCAGGTTCTGAGCAACTGAGTCAAGCCTTTTCTCCAGGATCTTTACTGATTTAGGGTTCAGTGCCCTGAAGAAGTAAAGCTGGTAGAGAAAATCCTTGGTTCTCTTTCTGAATTCATGCAGGTTTTCAGTTTTTGGATAATTACGTGCTATCATATAGCAGGATGATACGGCATTATATGTTATTTCCAGCTCCTTTAAAAGCAGTTGGGGATCGAGGTTATTCATAGTGCGAAACCGCCACCGGTAGCCGGATTTAAGTAAAAGGTTTATGATACCTTCAACTCCCTCTTTCATTTCCGCTGAAGGATTGTTGCCAGATTCCTGTTTGCTTAAAAGCAGGTTGATTTTTTCGTTGTCAGTCAGCCGGGAAAATAACCCGGGATACTCTTTTTTCAGGCTTTTTATAAGTTTCCTATGAACGGATGTTTCGCGCCACGATCGCATAATTCTTCCGACATCCCTTAACGGACCATATTCCCTGTTAAATGATTCCTCATCAATCTGTGATTTCAAAAGCCTGACAGATGCTCTCGACTTCTTCATCAGGACTCGTACATCATGGACTACTTTTTCACCGGGTATCTCCCCCGGATCAAGCATGAACTGAGCTTCCCTGATATACCCGTATAGTACAGGCTTGATATCTTTAAGTTTCACTGTATCAGGTGCCATTCAAAATATTTCATTTAATGACTAACTTTATAAATATACACATTTCTTAATATCATTCAAACAAATCAAGAACCAGGCAAATTCTATAATCATTGTTGAAAATGAGAGATAATAGTTGTAAAAATGAATGTAAATTTGTATTTTAGTTGTCTCGCTGGTATTAACTTTTATTTTTCTCCCGCAGATTCCGCAGAAAAACGCAGATCAGGAATAAATCTGTAAGATTATCTGTGAAAGTCAGCGAGATCTGCGGAAAAACAAAGAAATCAATTTAGCATATGGAAGAAAATGATATTTCATTCATCATCAGAGGATGTATCTTCAAGGTTTATAAAAAATTGGGGCCGGGATTACTTGAATCAGTCTATGAAACCGCTCTTGAATATGAACTAATGCAAAATAAATTATTTGTGGAATCGCAAGTACCAATTCCAGTTGTTTATAATGAAATTAAACTCGATCTGGGATTCAGGGCAGATCTAATGGTTGAGAAAAAAGTAATAATTGAAATTAAATCAGTCGAGAATCTTGCAGAGGTGCATCATAAACAGGTTCTGACATATCTCAGGTTGACGGGATTAAAACTTGGAATCCTTGTTAATTTTAATTCAGGCGATATTTCACAATCGATCTACAGAAAGGTAAATAATCTGTAATTTTCCCCCAGGTTCCGCAGAAAAACGCAGATCAGGAATAAATCTGTTAGATTATCTGCGAAAGTCAGCGAGATCTGCGGGACATATAAAATTTCAAAAATCTCCATTAAATACCTATATTTGTTTATGTTAAAGAGTATTGGAGATGAAAAAGATAATTTTCGTACGGCATGGAAGAGCAGAGGAACAGACTTCTTCTATCCCTGATTTCGAAAGATCCCTCACCACAAAAGGGAAAATCATCTCGGAGCAGATGGCTGTTGTTCTGAAAGGCAAGGAAGAAGATCCCGGTATCTTCATAACAAGTCCGGCCTTCAGAGCGTATGAAACTGCCCTGGTTTTTGCAAGGGTATTCGGAAAAGATCCTGACAAGATACTGATCAGAGACAATCTCTACAATAAGGCGAGCCTTAATTATTTCGCTGAAATCCTGGACAGGATAAGTGATGAAGCCGGTTCCATTATACTCTTCGGACATAACCCATCCTTTACCGAAATTCCTGACAGACTATCAAAAAGCGGCTGTGACTTTCTTCCGAAAAGCAGTATAGTCTGTTTGTCGTTTAAAACAGATACATGGAAGGGGATTATCCATGAAAGAGGCAAGATTGATTATTTTCTTAAACCTGAAAAGACTTTATGAACAAGACTTACTACATACCTAAAGAGATCAGCTGGCTTTCGTTTAATGAACGTGTCCTTCAGGAGGCCGAAAATAAGGATGTACCGCTGATTGAAAGGTTTAAGTTCCTTGGTATTTACTCAAACAATCTTGATGAATATTTCAGGGTCAGGGTTGCAACCCTGAAGAGACTTTCACAATTCGGGGCAAAATCAAGCGACATTCTCGGATATAATCCCAAAGCCACGCTGAAAAAAGTACATGAAATAGTTCTTGATCAGAATTATAAATTCGAGAAAATCTACACAGGGCTCCTCCAGGAGCTTGCAAAGCATAAGATTCATATTATCAATGAAAAAGAGTTAAACGAGGAGCAGGCTGATTTTGTCAGGGAGTATTTTCTGAGAGAAGTAAGAAACCGGCTGATGCCGTTTCTAATAGAGAAAAATTCCGAACTGCCCAATCTTACTGATGACGCCATATACTTTGCAATATCACTTGTAAAGAAAGGGAGCCAGAAGAAGAGATATGCATTACTTGAAATACCGGCCCGAATGCTTCCAAGGTTCATAGTTTTGCCTGAAAAGGACGAAGGTAAGTATGTTATCTTCCTCGACGATGTGATCAGGTTCGGGCTGAAGGATATTTTCTTCATTTTTGACTTTGATGAGATATTCGCATATACCATAAAACTCACGAAGGATGCTGAGCTTGAACTTGCAGATGATATTTCCGAAAGCTATATCGAGAAGCTGTCACACAGTCTCCAGCAACGCAGGCACGGAATTCCCGTGCGCTTTATCTACGACAGGGAGATGCCCAAAGAAATGCTGAAGATGCTTACCCGCCTTCTCAATTTCGGACCTGACGATGTGATTATTCCGGCCAACAGGTATCATAATTTCAAGGATTTTATGCGGTTCCCGTATGTCGGAAGAAAGAAGTTCTATTTTGAACCTCTTAAACCGATAACACATAAAGACATTCAGAATGGGAAAAGCATTTTATCTGCAGTGAAAAAGAAGGATATTATGCTTTTCTTCCCTTATCATCCGTTTGAGCATTTCATCGATCTTCTCAGGGAGGCATCAATTGACCCTTATGTAACCTCGATACAAATAACGCTTTACCGCCTGGCCAGTAACTCCAATGTTATTAATGCCCTTATGAACGCTGTAAGGAACGGGAAAAAGGTCACAACAGTAGTGGAACTGCAGGCAAGATTCGATGAAGAAGCCAACATACTCTGGGGTAATAAATTAACCGAAGAAGGCGTTAAAGTCATATACGGTGTTCCGGGACTGAAAGTACATGCCAAACTTTGCCTTATTACCCGTATGAAGAGCGATCAGACACAAAGATATGCCGCTATCGGCACCGGGAACTTCAATGAAGATACTGCCAGGATCTATACCGATCATCTCCTTTTAACCAGCAATAAGAAGATAACAAATGAGGTTTTTAAGGCTTTTAATTTTTTCAACCTCAACTACCGGAAGGACAACTACTATCACCTTGTTGTTTCCCCATTCTTCCTGAGAAACAAAATGACTCTTCTTATTGATAATGAAATTAAAAATGCCAAAGCAGGCAAAAAAGCCTTCATCTATATTAAATTAAACAATATAACAGATCCTGAGATAATCAATCACCTGTACAGGGCAAGCAATGCTGGAGTTCCAGTCCGGTTGATCGTCCGCGGCATGTTTTCACTTGTGACCGGGATCAAGGATGTCAGTGAGAATATTAAGGCAATCGGTATTGTAGACAGATTTCTTGAACATACCCGTTTCATGTTATTCTGCAACGGCGGAAATGAGGAATGCTTTATTTCATCGGCTGATCTGATGACCCGAAATATTGATCACAGGATTGAGGTTACATGTCCGGTTTTCGATAAAAATATAAAGAATGAACTGAAGAGTATCTTTGAGATCCAGTGGAGCGATAACATCAAAGCCAGGAAGCTCAATGCGGCTCTTTCTAACAAGTTCGTCAAGCCGGGAAAGAAAATCCTGCAATCGCAGGTTGAAGTATACGATTACATCAGGAAGACCAGTATTAAACCGGCAGAAAAATAGTTACGGGAATGAAATTGACTGTAATAATATCAGGAACGGCTGCAATTGCTCTCTTCTCATGGTTTCTTTCGATAAAGCATGCAAGGTACCATGGTATACCCAGGTTTTTTGCATTTGAAAGCATTTTTTTACTTTTTCTGCTTAATTTCAGGGTGTGGTTTCATAACCCGTTTGCCCTTCATCAGATCATTTCATGGATATTGCTTATTCTTTCAGCTTATATCGCAGTTGATGGTTATTTACGCTTAAAGAGAAAAGGCAAACCCACACGTAATTTCGAGAACACCACTGTTCTGGTCAAATCAGGCTCTTACAGTCTTATCAGGCATCCTCTCTATCTTTCACTCTTTCTGCTGGGCACCGGCATTATGATTAAGGATCCGGGTCCGGCATCTATGATTTTGGGTGTGGTTAATTTTATTGCAATTTATATTACGGCCAGGATTGAAGAGAGGGAGATGATTAAGAAATTCGGTGATGCGTACAGGGAATATATGAAGGAGACGAAGATGTTTATTCCGTTTATTGTATGATTGTTATGCTTGTGCGTCGTGCGGTCGTGCGGTCATTAAGTATAACGGTGATTAAACAAAAACAGGTTTGTCAGTTATAAAATTTGAAGAATAATAAACCTATGAAAAGAAGGGATCTGATTCAAAAGGCGATCATTAGTGGAGCAACTCTTATAATTCTCCCATACGCCTTAAAAAGTTGTACTAAATCTAATTCCGGAATCAACGGAAGCGGAGGGGATATAACCATTGACCTGTCCAATCAGAGTTTTTCAGCGCTGAATACCCCCGGCGGATCAGTTGTAACACAAGGAATTATAGTCGCATTCAAGGGTAACGACATATATCTGGCCCTTGACAGTATCTGCACTCATCAGGGTTGCACGATAGGATACAACCTGGCTTCAAATAATTTTCCATGCCCCTGTCATGGTTCAGTTTTTTCCCCATCCGGAAGTGTTTTGAACGGGCCTGCTACAGCACCTCTTAAATCCTATACTGTAACAAAATCAGGGAATGTTCTCACAATTTCGGGTTAAGGTCTGAATCTTTTCCTACTTAAAAAAGAAGCCGCTTTGGTTTGATCCTCTACGGCTTCTTCCACATAAACCCAATCAAAAAATGAAACAATTATTCTTATTCCGATAACCACGCCAATGTTTTATCGGATCCGGGCTTTTCTTTTGAATAAAGCACATCAATAAGCTTCCCGTTTTCGTCAATAAGGTATTTCTGGAAGTTCCATTTCACTTCCGAATCCATTACTCCGTTCAGATCTTTTGATGTAAGCCATTTATATAACGGATTCATATCTTCCCCTTTTACTGAAATTTTTTCCATCATGGGAAATGTAATACCGTAATTCTTTGTGCAAAACTCACGTATTTCGGCATCTGTTCCCGGTTCCTGCTGACCAAAATTGTTTGCAGGGAATCCTATAATAACGAGCTCATCACTGTATTTTTCATACAGTTCTTCAAGCTCCCTGTACTGGGGTGTGAAACCGCATTTGGAAGCAGTATTTACGATCATCACCTTTTTCCCCTTAAGCGACGAAAAATCAAATTCTTTGCCATCAAGGGTCTTTACCTTAAAGTCGTAGAATCCGGATCTTTGTGTAAATCCGGCTGCGGGTAACAGAGCTAATACCAAAGCATATTTTATTATCTTTTTCATTTTGTTTTAGTTTAGTATTAAACAGGAATGAGCATTAATTGTTCAAAGTGGGATCTGACTTCCGTACCTCTGACTTCCGTCTTCTGACTTCCGTCTTCTACTTCTGTCTTCCGACTTCATTTCATTACCTCATTTACCGACTTCATATCCAGTACTATCGGCATTGACATTGTTTCGGGTGTACTGATTTCGAGATTTCCGGTAACTTTTGTAGCTGACGATAACCTGATGAAATAACCCTCATTGATTGCAAACAGAAATTCAGAAGTGCCTGTAAAAGGACCCTTTATAAATATGTCCATCCCCTGATTCTGAACATTCATTGCAATTGTTCCCGAGTGTACACCTGAAATTCTGGCGCAATCAATCCCGTTTACTGTTTCGAATCCTTCAAGTTTACTGACAATATTGTCGATGGTTTTCATTGTCATTGAGGGAGATTTTATTGTTCCGGAATCGATTGAATTCCATGTATCTCCCACTGCGATGGCTTTGGCTGGCAGTACAGGGAAAAAATCACTGATGTTCTGGGCCATATTTGACTGGCCGCTTCCCTCTGTAGTATAAACCAGGTTGGCAGTTTCCGACATATCAATCATTTTACCCTCCGGAGAAATAACAACATTGCAGGAATTACCCTTTATGTCCTGTATTGACCCGCCCGAACTTCCCATGGGAGAATTTGTTGTTTGTCCAAGTGTATCAATTCTGATCTCAATTTTGAAGTTATTATCCTGTTTGCCTGCAGTTCTTACCGAACAGCCAAATGCAGAGGCGACGTCAACCTGCATTGATTGTCCCTGCATATCCATTATCTGGGTCATTACACTGTTATTCAGATATTTGATTGCTTTGTCAACCGGATAATTATATGACAGCTTAACAGCTGCTCCTGCATTCTGGGATGATGTATTAAGACAAATGCCGGAGCATATCAGTGCCAGTCCGGCCGAAAATAAAACATTCTTGATTTGATTTTTCATTTTTTTGAGCATTAATAATTTGGTATTGAGGATATAAATCTGTTAACCTGCTAAATATTATCTGAATTCCTGCCAGGGTGCACAAAGGTCTTTTTCAACAGCCGAATTTTTGATGTCGGGCTACTATTTCAATGTTATTTTAAGTACCCCGTTTGCTCCCTTTGATCCGTACATTGTTGTACCCACATCATCAATGAACTCTATCGATTTCACATATTCAGGATTAATATAAGAAATATCTGAAACTATAACATCATCAACTACATAGAGTACCTGCGGATTCGAATCAAAGGACCTTACTTTTGTATTTACCACGGCATTACCCCTGACTCTCACATTGTAAATCTCGCTGCTGATAAGTTCGTATATTGACTTGTACTTTGAAAAGTCCTTCTCATTTTTTGAAGCCCTGGCCATAATGGCTTTTTGCAGAAGATCGGGTGAAATATGGCCATGGCTGGTTGCATCATTGAAACTGTTAATGCTGCCGGAATAGGAAAGGTCTATTTTGTAAATTTCATCATCTCCGACTTTTATTTTTCTTTCACGGAAACCATAGGCAGAAACAACCAGGTGATCGTTATCCTTGCATTTAATAGAAAAAATTCCTGTAGAATCGGTATATGCAATTTCTCCCGATCTTACTGCCGAGATCCTGACTTTACTCAAAGGAATTGTTTTAAACGCAGTAATAACCCCGGTCACGGTTCTGAGATCCTGAACGCTTCCGGCGGTTACTGAGGCAGCTATAATAAGCCCCGATATCAATACAATTATTTTTTTTACCATTTTACCTTTCTGTAAGCTCAAAATTAATAAAATCCGGTCGTGCCGGTATCCGTCACTGAACAGGATTTTCCCTCTTTTCAACAACTATTGTACAATGCGATGCAAGGGCAGCCAATGTTCCGACTGCTGCAAATATCGGGGCTAAAGCCAACCCAATTGCTCCTATTGTCAGAGTAAATTCAATAATGGTCTCATCTTTCTCATTCCTTATAATAATCTTTCTGGCGTTACCTTCCTTAATAATTTCTTTTATTTTTGAAAGAATTTCATCGCCGTTGACCTTAAAAGATTCCTGATCGGGTTGTTTTTCGTTTGTCATGGTTTTGTCAAAATATTAAAGTCAGTTTTGTAATTTAATTTATGTTTATTTACTGCAAAGACCAAGTATTTCACGAATTAATATATAATTACAGGCATTCATATTACATCTTTACATAAAGCAAAGTTACAACAATCCATCAGGTGAAAGTAATTAAGTTAAAGATTAAGTGTTTTTCTGATTTTAATAACCTGAGTACAGGAAGATGTTACCCGAAAATACAATGAATTCCGGAAAAGGTGAATAATAAATGATGCTCAGGCAATATCCGGAAAACAAGAAATGCTCCTGAAACAGAGGTGAACAAGAGGGCATGCAAGCTTGTTTTAAGATGAGGAACCTGAATGGTTTCCCGACGGAAAAACAATTTAGTCTAATAATTTCACTATTTACAAAATGGCAATAACAAAAGTCTGGATTGAAGAGGGTTGCGCTGCATCGGGTCTCTGCTCGAACCTGTGCCCCGAGGTCTTTGTACTTAAGGATCTGGCCACTGTTAACGAAGGGATCAACTATTCTGATTATGAGGCAAACATAAGAGAAGCAGCAGAAAGCTGCCCTATGGAAGTCATCAGATACAGTGAGGAAGCCATCTAATCTCTGTTATAACAGATAATGTTATCCTGATGAAGGCTGTTTATAAAGTTGCTTCCTTACTTTTCGCCCCTAAATCCCCTAAAGGGGACTTATTGGTATTCAAACACTTAATAAACCCCCTTTAGGGGGAAGGGGGTAAAAAAAAGGTGAATTTGGCCGTATTAGTGACTTTTTCAACATCCCCTGGTTTGGTACCCATCTGGCATCTTTCATATCTTTTTCCCCTGATATAAGATTACCTCTGCCGTGTAATAATCAGGGCAACTTTCCGTTTATACACTGATGTAAGAAAGTCAGGTCCATCGTATACAGATTTTGTTTAATTTTTATTGACTGCGGAAGCAATGTATTCTGATAACCAGATCTGACTTCATTATTTATGTTCTTTTTGCTTAAGAAATGCATGGAATGCAGGATTAATAATATGTACCTTAAAATATCGAGTAACTATTTTCAACCGGACAGGCACGGTGTACCATAAGGAGTTTCTGATTTACCTTTTAAAGAAATAATTCTTGGGTTTATGAAAAAATGGCTTCTTTGTGCATTTCTGATACTGTTTTCACTTGATATTTTTGGACAGAATTGTACTATTATTTCAAAAGCCAATAATATTACTCCTGATAAATTATGTTCTCCGGTTACCGTAAACTGGAATGTTACCTATACAGGAGTCAGTAGTGGCGGAGCTCCGGTAAGTATTATGTACGACTGGGATAACGGGACAGTTCAAACAATTCCGGCAATTCAGACAAGTCCCGGTGTTTTCCAGTCAACAGCAACAAATACCTATACTTCGCGTGGCAATATCTGCAATTACCATCCTCAGGCTACCCTGGTAGTAAATGGCGTTGTCTGCACTTCCTCCACACAGGAACAAATAGTGACGGTATGGGATGATGACGATCATAATGGTGGTCATATGCACATTAATCCAAGGGTATATCCTATTTGTTTCGGGAATGGTGCAGATGTCCGTTTCCAGGATCTTACCCAGTTCAACTGTGTTCCACCGCAGGAAAGAGACAATCCCAATGTCAACACGAGATGGATACAATGGATATATGGAACCGATATTACGATGACCGGAATTCCTGTCAGGGTAGATGGACGATCGAGGACTTTTCCGTACAGAGACGCAGTGATTACCCTTACCGGTCCGGTTACAGGTTCGGGAGTCTGGTCGGATGTTATAAACGTTGCAAACGATAAATTAATCGGTCAGTATTTCGAGGTAACCTTACGAAACTGGAATTACTGCAATCCCTATGATGATCCAAATATTTCAGGTCCGCCGAGAGATCGCGTAAACGGTGATCATCCTCCGGTAGTGACAACCGCGATAATTTTAATTGTACCTTACCCGGATGCAACAATTACACCAGTGGACACATTGTGCTCAAACAGCAGCCCTGTTACCTTAACTGCTCATGACCCGGGAGGAATATGGTCGGGGAACGGAGTCAGAGGAAACACTTTCAATCCTGCAATTGCAGGTCCCGGAAATCATACGATCAGGTATGAAATTACAAATGCAGATGGCTGCAGTGATATGGATGAATCGACTGTAACAGTGGTTCCCACACCCGATGCAACAATATTTCCGGTCGGTGTTTTGTGTTCCACTGATTCAACAATTGTATTAAGTGCCCATGATCCCGGGGGCATCTGGTCGGGACCGGGAGTTGTTGGCAATACCTTTAACCCGGCAATCTCGGGATATGGGAACCATAATGTTACTTACAGCATAACGGATAAGAACGGATGCACTGGTTCTGACGACGTAATTATTACAGTTGCCCTACCGGATGCAACAATTAACCCTATAGATACTTTATGCATTAACAGTCCTCCTGTAACGTTAACCGCACATGATCTGGGAGGAAACTGGTCGGGTCCCGGGTGTGAGCGGAAATACTTTTATTCCTGCTATTGCAGGTGCTGGAAATCATATTATCTCGTACAGTATCGTTAACCCGGATTGTAAAGATACTGATACCACAATTGTAACGGTTGTCCCATTTCCTTTGGTACAAATTGTGGATGTTGGAATTCTTTCTATAAATAGCCCCGCAATCACACTGAACGCTACTCCGCCGGGAGGAATATTTTCCGGAACAGGTGTCTCAGGCAATACGTTTGATCCATCCACTGCCGGATTGGGAACTCATATCATTCAATATGAAACAATTCCGGATAAATACGGCTGTATGGGAACAGATACCATACACATAAAAGTAATTATGCCCCCTCCTCCCATTGCAGATTTCGGACCCGATACAACAGGATGCAATCCCATGACAGTTCAGTTTGTCAATAAAAGTTCCCATGGTGAAACGTTCATATGGGGGTTTGGAGACGGTCAGTTCTCAACTGAAAAAAATCCGGTTCATACTTATTATGTCCCCGGGAGTTATATCGTGAAGTTAATTGTATACAATATTGCAGGAGAATCAATTCACAACAGCATTGTCACGGTTTATCAGAATCCATCCTCGATTTTTGAGGCTTATCCGACTGATGTGATCAATAATGAACAGATAGTCGTATTTTATAACAGCAGTATTTATGATTCATTATATCTCTGGCGATTTGGTGACGGACAAATTTCAAATGAGAAAAATCCTTATCATAAATATGAGGATGAGGGGACATATACAGTTTCGCTTACTGTAACCTCCAAAGACGGATGCATCGATTCATCTCTGCTGGTGACCCCGATAAGAGTGGACTGGAAACAAGGCTATATTAATTTCCCCAATGTTTTCAAATGGAACGAAACAGGACCTACAGGCGGACATTGGAGGAAAGGAGTTTATCCAGAAATGGACTTTGTTTTCAGGCCATTTTTTGAAAATGTGATAGAATATAACCTTCAGATTTTTAACAGGTGGGGAGTTTTACTTTATGAAAGCCATGATCTGTACCAGGGATGGGATGGCTATTTTGGAAACGGGAATCTTGCAGTACAGGGAGTTTACGTTTGGAAAGTAACCGGGAGATTCGCAGACGGCGTCTATTTTGTAAAGGTTGGCGATGTCACATTCCTGCATTAAAATACCGGAGAAGTTCGAAAAAGCCGGGATTATGATCCTTCGATACCGCATTCCACTGACGAATAATATCAGTTAAATTGAAGAGAGGGAGTCTCAAAAATTAGAATTTTCCCTTTCTATATTTTTAAACCCTATCCCTGTGGGGCTGTTGAAAAAGTCACTAATACGGTCAAATTCACCTTTTTTTCACCCCCTTCCCCCTAAAGGGGGTTTATTAAGTGTTTGAAAACCAATAAGTCCCCTTTAGGGGATTTAGGGGTGAAAAGTAAGGAAGCAACTTTTTCAACAGCCCCTATATCAATTTAAATTACAGGCACTTATGCCCTCCCCTTATTTTTTAAGGGGAGGGTTAGGGAGGGGTTACAAAACTTCAAAAACTTTAATTCCAGACTTTTGAGACACCCTCATCTTCGATCCCAATATGGAATTTTTTATTTTAATGCTCGCATACCCCACAGCAAGCAGCGGAGTATGCGCTCACTGGGATTCAACCAATGGAACTTTAATGTTGTTTCTTCTTTATTTGTTAAGTGTTCAGGATTTTAATAAATTTATCACAATCAACCATCGACATGCCTTAACAGCCACCCGGACCTACCGGCAGCTGTTAAGTATTTTATTCTCCTGATTATGAAAGCAATGATCTTACAGTCCATAACAGATGTCGGGCAGAACAGTGAGCCGCTGACAACGGCAACGATACCTGATCCTGTCCTCTCGGATAATGAGGTTCTGATCAAAGTTTCAGTATGCGGCATCTGTCATACAGAGCTGGATGAAATTGAAGGCAGAACACCTCCTTCCCGGTTTCCGGTAATTCCCGGGCATCAGGTGATCGGCAAAGTAGAGGCCAAAGGCAAAAATGTAAAAGAGTTAAAAAACGGTGACAGAGTTGGGGTTGCGTGGATCTATTCATCGTGCGGAAGATGTAGTTTCTGTCTTGGAGGTTATGAAAATCTTTGTTCCGAATTTAAAGCTACCGGTAGAGACGCCAATGGCGGCTATGCTGAATACATGACTGTCCCAGAGGCTTTTGCGTATAAGATTCCGGATATTTTCACCGATTCGCAAGCAGCTCCATTGTTATGTGCCGGGGCTGTCGGTTACAGATCAGTCAATCTCACAGGACTACGGAACGGACAGAATATCGGACTGACAGGATTCGGAGCATCAGGTCACCTTGTGCTTCAGCTAATTAAATATATGTATCCCGAATCCAAGATTTTCGTTTTTGCAAGAAGCGAGGATGAAAGAGCCTTTGCCAGAGAACTTGGAGCATACTGGGCAGGAGATACAACTGATATTGTCCCTGAACTGCTTGATTCGATAATCGACACAACACCTGTCTGGAAAACTGTGGTTGAAGCTTTAAAGAACCTCAAGCCGGGAGGACGGCTTGTAATAAACGCTATCAGGAAGGAGGAACATGATAAGGATTATCTGTTGAACATTGATTATTCCCGTCACCTCTGGATGGAAAAAGAAATCAAAAGTGTCGCAAATGTTACCCGTAAGGACGTGAAAATGTTCCTTGAGATTGCTGCTGAAATACCAATTATTCCCGAAGTGCAGGAATACAGACTGGAAGAAGCCAATCTGGCTTTAACAGAGCTAAAGAAAAGGAAGATCAGGGGAGCGAAAGTGCTGATCATTAAATGATTGTGAAAATCAACTACACCCTTATCCTTGATTAAAACCGAATAAACCTGAAAACCCGCCAACTGGAGAAAAACAACAATTAATATGCAAAAACGTACTTTATTTTCGGGCATTGCCGTAATATGCATGCTAACGGCGGCATGTAATAATTCACCGGTTAGTGTATGTCCCGGCAACCCGCATTATTTCTTTTATCGGGGCAAACCGCTTGTGCTTATAACTTCCGATCATCATTACGGGGCAGTGATAGATAAGGATTTTAACTATGCAAAATATCTTGATTACCTGGCACGCAATGGAATGAATTTAACAAGGATTTATCCGGGTGGAATGTTTGAGACCACTGATAAATATCTTCCGGGAAATCCGTTGGGACCACGGCCGGGCCGGCAGTTATTGCCGTGGGCAAAGTCGGGGCAGCCCGGTGCAAATCCGATGCTGGCAGAGCCCGGTCAGCCATCATACAAGTATGATCTGGATAAATGGAACAGTGAGTACTTTGACCGGCTGAAAGATTATGTCAGACACGCCCGGAAAAAGGGTATTATAGTTGAAATTCCTTTTTTTAATGGAATGTACAACGATTGCTGGCCACTGATGGCGATGTATCATGAAAATAATATCCAGGATATTGGCCTGTACGAAGACAAGGAATGCGGATTATTTACTTCGGGTGATGCCCGCAACCAGGATGTTATCAAATATCAAAAAGCTTACATAAGCAAAATCGCTTCCGAACTAAATGAATTTGACAACCTGATATTTGACATCTGCGATGAACCATCTCTACAGGGCCTTCCGGGAGGCAGTGTTTTATTCCTTCCTGACAGCCAGGTTATTCCATGGGTAAATGAAATGAAAGAGGCATTTCTGGAGGCAGAAGAATCACTTCCAAAGAAACACCTTCTCGGGCAAACAGTACAGAATCTTTCGCCAGACTTTTCCAATGAATTGTGGTGCAGGTGGCTGCCCGCCGAATATGTTAAGCCGGCTGAAAAAGCACTGCAACTGAATTACGGAAACAATAAACCTATAGTCAATGTCGAGTCGAACTATTACGGGATCAGTCTGACAAAAAATGCCTATAACGTTGATGCCATCAGGCTTGAAGGCTGGTGGTTCATGCTGGGAGGTGGTGCAGGATGTATAAATCTGAACGGTGAATTTTATCGCGGGCAGGAAGAAGGCGGCGTCAATACTCAATCATACATTATACCCCAAAAGAAAGCGTTGAAGGAGTTTATGAACAGTTTCGATTTAAAGGGGTTATTCCGTTTCACTGATTTCGGGGGTTTACCTCCGGATGCATTTTGCAGCATGCTCGCAGAAAATGGTAAACAGTATGCACTTTACATCTTCCATGGAGGGTATGAAGGAGAATGGGGAGCTCATTTCATGCCAAAACCAGGAAGTTACCGGGATACAATTATAATGAATAACATACCGGAAGGCAGTTATACTCTTGAATGGATAGACCCTTCCCCGGGTTCAGTAATTATGCGGGAAAAGTTAAACGTGGCAGGTGGACGATTAATGTTAAAAACTCCGGATTATTCCCTGGATGTGGCCATGCGGATGCGAAAAAATCGGATTAAGTGATTTTTTCACCAAAAATAATTAATAAAGCTTGCACTAAGATTTCCAAATTTTTAAATTGTAACAGGATTTGAAAGTGAAGGTCAGGCGTATTTCTTAGCAGGGCGGAACCCGAAGATACTGAAATCCGGGCTAATGTAACTGACGTGGCATTGCTTAAGATAAAAGATAAAAGTAAAAAGATAAAAGCAGGCTATTTAAGTTCGGTACATTAATGTCTTTAGTCTTGGTTCTTCTCGCTGCAATTATGAATAAAAAGGTTGTCCTGAAATAACAGAGGATGAGATTTCGCGTTTCATATATGACTTTATCATCAGGTTGGGTTATTCCGCAGCTTATCAGAACCAGATTGTATCGGCAATCAAGACATTTTATTTATTTCGGGAAAGGGTAAGGTGAAGCCTGAATTTTTTGAGAGGCCCCGCAGAAGCAGGGCGCTTCCGAAGGTTTTCTCGAAGGACGAAGTAAGCAGGATTTTGAATTCACCAAGGAATATGAAGCACAAGTTATTGCTATGGATGATTTACTCATGCGGGTTAAGGAGGTCGGAGGTAACGAATATTAAGCTCACTGACCTCGATCGGGAGCGAGGCATTGTTCATATAAGGTAAGGGAAAGGGAGAGTTGACCGGATTGTACCTGTTTCGGGGAAGGTATGGGAAAAGTATGATGAGTATTTCAGCGGGTACAGGCCGAGGGAATATCTTTTTGAAGGTCAGACGGGAGGAAGGTACTCATCGGAGAGTGTTTACCGGGTATTTAAGGATGCTTTGGTGAGGGCAGGAATAAAGAAGGATGTCGGGGTTCACAGTTTACGGCACAGTTATGCAACGCATCTTCACGAGAGTGGTTTGGATATCAGGTATATACAGGAATTGTTGGGTCACAAGAGCACCCGGACGACGGAGATATACACGCATGTAAGTCGCAGGAATCTGATTCAGGTAAGGAGTCCGATAGAGGATCTGGATGTGAAGTAGCGCAGGGCACAGGGCACAGGGCTCTCTCCGTCGCTAAAGTTTCGGCTGGTAAAACTGGTTGCTGGTTCAAACATCAACTTAACAAAGGTTTCACAAATTGTGATACTTTTCTTCATGAGATGAGTAACGTAAAAAAGCTTATCTTTGAATAATGCTTATCAAGGATGAAATATCAAAAAAACGAGATGCCTTTATTGTTTTGTGTAAGGACCACAAAGTAAAATACTTATATGCTTTTGGGTCATCCGTTAAAGGAAAATTTGATTCAAAAAAGAGTGATATTGATCTTCTTGTAGAAATTGATACTAATGATCCTATAGATAAAGGTGAAAAGCTTCTTTCATTATGGGATTTGTTTGAAGACTTTTTCAACAGGAAAGTTGATCTTCTAACTGATTCCTCAATACGTAATCCTTTTTTAAGAAAGAGTATTGATAAGACTAAAGTATTAATTTATGACGGATCAGGGCAGAAAGTTCTTATCTGATATTCTGCGGGCCTGTGAATTGATTGACTCTTTTACTTCAGATATAAAAGATTACGACAATTATATTACTGATTTAAAGACTCAGAGTGCCGTCGAAAGGCAACCACGGATTATTGGTGTGGCAGTCAGCAAGTTTGAAAAGCTATTCCCTGAATCACCTTTGTCGAATGCCCGTAAGATAGTCGGATTTCGTAACAGGCTGATTCATACTTATGATGCTGTTGATCCTTCGATTGTTTGGGCCATCATTAAGAATCATATACTACCTTTAGAAAAAGAAGTTCTCTTAAGACTCAAATAGCTTCATTTTCTTAAAATTTAAAAAAGTTCTGCTCTTTGCAAGACTTTCATCCTATAAAGAAATATCAATACGAGTGGATAAGTGGATGTAAAGTTATGCGGGGATTATTTGTCGGAATAAAGTTTGAGCCATTTTATTAAAATGTCGGCAAACATAACGCTATCTAAACAATTATAGCATCAAAACGTAGTTTTTCTACCACTAAAAACAAGTTAAAGGTAATTGCGCTAATAAAACCTTGACTTGTAACGTGTTATACTTTGGTGGTTAAATAGAATTCTGTGATATAATTGCCTTTGATTATGGAATATGGCAAAGACAATTTCTCAACTGATCCCCGGCTTGTCCGTCGCGCAGCTTGCATATTGCAATTCAGCGGTTTTGTTTTTTTGAAATTTACAAAACCGGTCGATGAGCACAATCTGCAAGCTACCCGGACCGCTTCTCAAGCCTCACTTTCTCGTTTTTAAAATCCCGACACTACATGGCGCAACTAACCTCTAACACGGACAATAAAGTACAAAAACTCGTCACGGTTTTTGCATTTTGCTTCCTGCACCTTGACTATTGACTGATTGGGATTAACACCCCGCGCCCCCAATCTCCGCTTCGCTGCGACATAGGGGCGCCTCCCGCAAGTGCCTTTTATTAAAATTTGTGTACCTTGATTGTTACTGATACTCAAATAGCTTTGTACCGCGAAACACGTAAAACTCAATCAGCTTTGTACCTGGACGGCAAAAACCGCGCCGTGCTTCACTCATTACGGCCTCAGGGCATTCTACTCAAAACCGGGACATTGCCCTCCGGCCTTCATTCGTTCACCAACGTTTTCGCACTTTATTGCCGGGCCGTTAGGCTTCATAATTTTCACCAAATAGAGTGTTCTGCCTTGAAGAATTAGTAAAACAAGAATATATTCGACAAAATAAAGTTCAATTGAGATGAGAAAATCCTTCTTACTTACCTTGATTATCAATTGTGTGTTCGTCTTAAGCGGATTGGGTCAACAAAATATAATTAATCAAAACATTAAAAATGAGTCTAGACTCTATCTTCAATCAAAAGATGCTCCCAATAGGATAACTGATGTTATAGGTTCAACTTATTGTCATGGTGATCTAGATACATGTTTGGATAAATTAAATGCAATTGGTATTTCAAGAAGCAAATTACGAAAATCAGTTCAATGTACAGTTGGAGATTTTGACAACAATGGTTATCTGGATTTTGCAATTTGGGGTATGGATACAACAAAAAAACATCAATATAATATAGAATGCTCTGATGCCGAGAATTATTTAGTTCTATTTTTTGAAAAGTCCAAGATTATTAGGACTTTAAATATTAAAACTACTCCAGGATTTTATTTGGTTTATTACCCTCCACGATATAAAATCGGTGTAAATGGGGAACCTATTACCAATAAAGATGCACTATGGATCTGTGGACAGACTAATGATTATTATGATGAATCAAAAGGGACTGTTTATATCTTCAATTCAAAATTAGGAAACTTTGATACCATAAATTTTGGGAAAAAATAAAACAGGACAACATATTTTTAGCTATCGTACCCTAGTTTGATCAATTCGTTGAAATATTAAATTAAATATTACGAAAGCCTAACACGGACAATAAAATTAATAGGTTCGTCATGGTTTTTGCTTTTGCTCCTGCACCCTTGACAGATTTGTAATGCCTTATACCGCGACCGCGCCAGTGCCCGCAATAAAACTTTGTATACCTTGACTTGTTACCTGCTCCCGATCAAACTTGTACCGGACACTTGTATAGCTCACGAAACTTGTACCTGGACGGCAAAAACCACGCCGTACCTTCCTTGCACCGTGACAGTTTTCTGGCTAAAGTACCGGGACCCTGCCTGGTGCTGCGTCAGGTAACACCTACTAATTTTATTGCCGGGCCGTTATAAGCAAGCCAACTCGTGCAAATGATTAAAAACCTGACATTATATTACTTTGACAATCTGCTAGTATCCAGACAGTTCTCTTTAGTACAAAAAACGATATAATAATCTTGAAAAAAACTAATATATTACCGAACTTTATATGACAATTCAAGTTTAAAGTGAGAGATAACATCATTTAATGGCAGACAAAGCCTACATAACACCCAATGTGCTCAAATGGGCAAGAGAATCAGCAAGAATGTCTGAAGAAGATGCGGCATCAAAAGTATCAGCCCCGATTGAAAAACTTAGAGAATGGGAAGAAGGTACCAATCAGCCAACAATTCGTCAAGCAGAAACATTAGCAAAAGCATATAGAAGACCTTTTGCTCTCTTTTTCTTACCGGAGATACCAAGAGATTTTCAGCCACTTCAAGATTATAGGCGAAAATCAGCTAAAACTCTCGGGACAGCTTCAATTTTTATAATAAGAGAAATCCAACAAAAACAAGCTTGGATAAGAGATGTTTATGAAGATAATCGCGAAAGTAAACTTCCATTTGTTGGAAAATATTCCCTTAGCGATAACCCTAAGAAAGTTGCTGAAGATATTCTCACAACTCTTGATATCCATCCCTTAGGTTATTCCTCAGGAAATCCAATAAAAGAATGGATTGACAAAGCTGAATCAAAAGGAATATTTATCTCCAGAACAAGTTTTATTCATTCAAGATTACTTCTTGATAGCGAAGAGATTCAAGGATTTACCATTGCAGATCACTACGCCCCTTTCGTTTTTGTTAACTCTGAAGACTGGGATGCCCCACAACTTTTTACTTTAGTTCATGAGTTAGCTCATATCTGGATAGCTGAATCTGGAATTTCGAATGAGATAGTACCTGATATTAAATTCAAAGAGAATATCCATCCTGTTGAAATTTTCTGCAATGAGGTAGCTGCCAATGCTTTAATGCCAGAAACAATAATTACCAATCTAGAGCTGAACACTTTTGATTCTATTAAAGAGGTTTTCAAAATATCAAAAGCTCTTGGAATTAGTTCATTTGCATTAATTTACAGGGCCTTTAATATGGATCGCATTACTCTTGATAAATATCGAACATTAAAAGCAAGCGCGGATAAAGAATTCGAGGATTACCTAATTCGTGAGGAAGAAAAGAAAATCAAACAGAAAGATAAAAAGAAAGGTGGTCCCAGTCCTTATTTGTTGAGACTGAACAAAAATAGTCGGCTTTTTACACAGATTGTTTTAGATGCATTTCGTGGAGGTTTCATTGAGCCAACTCAGGCTAGTAGTCTTTTAAATACTCAAGTTAATAATTTCCCAAAACTTGAGGCCCAGCTTTATCGATGAGTACGGGGCATCAAAAATATTGCTTAGATGCGAATGTGCTTATACAAGCCTGGCAAAAATATTATTCCCCGAAATTCTGTCCTGATTATTGGATTGTACTAGATGAACTTGGGAAACAAGACATAATCTTTATTCCAAAAACGGTTTACGATGAAATTACTCGGACTGATGATGATTTGTCAAGATGGCTTAAGAAGAGTAATATTCCAGTTGCCGAAATAGATGAAAATGTTACCAGGTTTTTAAAAATGATCTTTGCGGCTAATCCATCCCATCAAAACTTAGTTGACAACACAAAAAATAGGTCTTTAGCTGATCCTTGGGTAATAGCTCACGCAATAAATGTAAATGCAATTGTCGTGACAAAAGAAGAAAAGGTGACTGCTATTAATACAACGAAAATTAAGATACCAAATGTCTGTGACAATATGGGAGTACCTTGGATCAATGACTTCCAATTAATCGAAAAGCTGAATATTGTTTTCTCTTGTAAGTTGACTGGTCACTAGACATTTGACAAATAAAAAGCCTGCTTATAACACGGACAATATGGGTAAGTTGCTTGTCACGGTTTTTGCTTTTGCTCCTGCACCCAAGACAAATAGGTAATGGCCGTTGCACCCGGACTCGCTCATCCGCACGCAATAAAATTCTTCACCGTGACAAATTACTGCCTTCGAGACAAATTGTACCCCGTTACTCACTGCGTTCCAGGTGCCCAGTGTCTGCCACCAATTTGTAACCGGGGATAAATTCGCGGCTCCGATCAAACTTGTACCGCGACACGCGTAATGCTCAATAAAATTTGTACCATGACGGCAAAAACGCCCCGCCTTCGGCGAGGGCAGGCGTGCCATACCCTCCTTTTCCGGCCTCAAAAACTTCCTGCTCAAAAATCATTATAGCAATCACGGCCGGAAAATGTCGGGTAACACAACCTCCCCATATTGCCGGGCCGTTAGCCGTAAGCTTCTCGACGACAAGACATTAAATCAAGGACTAACTCAAATTAATAAATTGCCATGGTCATAAACCCTGAACTCTATGATAAAATATCATTCCCGGACTGCTCTGTCAAGACAATTAGCTATGACCTTGAAAATAAAATATTGGTCGTAAAAATTGATGGAATTTATATAGAAAATTTTATTACAGGTCAGACAAAAGAATGTGTGATAACAGTAACCCAATGGAATAAATTCGAAATATTGGAATATCACAACGATAAATATAAAAAGCTTAAAATAAGCAATATTGATCTTCTTAAGGACATTTGTGAATCAAAAATTGGTTCAGATCAATTGGTATTAAAGGGTTTTGGTAAACTAAGTGGTCATTGGATTGAATACCACCTTTCAAAACCCAATATCAAAATTGAGACATTTGATTAGGGGACTTTAAATTAAAAAGCCTTCGGCTAACACGGACGGTATGTTTAATAGGTTTGTCACACTTTTTGCTTTTGCTCCTGCACCCAAGACAGATTCGTAATGGTAGTTGCACCCGGACGCGCGCCACTGCTCGCAATTAAAATTCAGTATACCTTGACAGTCTTCTGGCTTCGATCAAACTTCTACCGCGACACTGCGCCAGTGCTCCACAACCAACTTTGTAACCGGGATAACTTCGCGGCTCCGATCAAACTTGCGCGACACGCGTAATGCTCAATAAAATTTGTACCTGGACGGCAATAAGTGCGCCATACCCTCCTTGCACCGTGACAACTTATCGGCTAAAGTACCAGCCCGACCCTGCCCGATGCTGTCGTCGGGTAACTGCCCACCGCGGCAGGCTGGCTCCTTCGCTGGAACAGCCCACCGGGCTGTTCCTAAACGCTTGGCCCTCCTTATTGCCGGGCCGTTAGCTTTAATAAATTCGCTGCAGTTGACAGTACATAAGGACTCTTCGAAAGATCTTTTCTTAAGCCAACATGACTCTTCCTTCGATAATAATTCTGATTTCAACAGTAACATTACCAGATAATTTCTGTCTTTAACAAAAGATAATTTTTATCTACCCATTCTATGAAAAAACTAATTCAATCTCATCCAATTGCTTCATTTATAACCTTCACGCTCCTTTATTCCTGGACTCTATGGTTATTAATGATTCTTTCCAACAAAGGACTTCTTCCGTTTAAATTTCCAACTAACTTTTTGGGATCCTTTGGCCCCGCAATTGGTGCCTTGATTGTTATCGGAATTATCCATGGTAAAACCGGACTCAAGAATATTCTCAAGTCTTTAATCAACTGGAAAACATCAGGCTGGTCATATCTATTTTCCATTTTCTTCATCATAATTGTTTATGTTTTAACTGCGGGAATCACTTATCTTATTGACCCTGCACTTTTAAAATTTGGAGAATTGCCAGGATTACCTGAAACTGTCATTTACTTTTTTGTTATTGCAATTGTTGGAGGACCACTTGGTGAGGAGATTGGCTGGCGTGGATTTCTTCAGCCTGAATTGCTGAAAAGATTCAATCCAGCGATAACAAGTCTATTTATAGCATTAATCTGGCTGATATGGCATATCCCATTATTCTGGCTTGAAGGTGCTGCACAATCGGGAGGATCAATAATATATTTTGCGTTGTCAGTTTTAGCAATGGCATTTCTGTTTACGCTACTATACATTAAATCAAACGGGAGCCTACTCCTGGCAATTCTATTTCACACCATGATTAATTATGTGAGTGCTTTCATAATTCCAAGTATTCTTCCTGCCAGTGAGACAGATAAAACATTTGGACACGTTTCAACTTATTTACTTTTTGGATTAGCAATCTTGTTCTTTATCATTTATAACAGGACTTTCACTGCTAAACAACCTGATTAATAAATAATTACTAAAGCGAACACGGACAATAAAGGTCATTTGTTTGTCACGGTTTTTGAATATACTGCTTTCTTATAATGTAACCTTTATAAACCTGTACCCGGACTCCGTACCGATGCCAGCAATAAAGTTACTGTAACATGACAAATTCCTATCTTCGTCGTCGGTTTGTACCGCGACACTGCACCAGTGGCCATTTATAAAGCATCTGTAAGGTGACTAAATACCAATCACTTAGTTCGTTTGTACCGCGACACTCGTATAGGCCCGTAGTTTTGTACCAGGACTCCAAAAACCGCGCCATGCTTCGCTCAACTACGGCTGTACCGGGACCCTACCCCGATGCGGTCTTTCTACCAACAGCCTTCGTTCGCTCAGCAACACAAACGCCCCTTATTGCCGGGCCGTTAGCGGTTATTTTGATAGTATCTCGTCATGGATAAATTAGATTTTTGTCTAATATTTAAATTGAATAATTTCGATCGAATTAAAACTTTGTATTTATGAAGAATATTCTTGCCACACATTATTATGATGCTTCAAAAATTATGCATTCTAGTCAATTGGAAGGGATAGAACTTGCTGATTTTGCTCGCCGTTTTCTTGCCATAGTAATTGATCTACTTGTACTTATTCTTTCCTTGTATATAATTGGGACTATACTTAATTCTCTTGGCTTAATCGACTTTGGTCTTAAAATTGGAATTAGTTCCGACAAAACAAATAATATCATCCCAGAGGTAAATAATGGTTTGCATTTAAATGTCCCTGAAGTGTTAAAAATCATATTTAAACTATCAATCCCAGTATTATATTTTGGACTAATTACCTATTTTACAAATGGTTATACTCTTGGTAAACGGATATTCAGAATTAGAATTATTTCAACTAATCATAAACATTTAACTCTTTGGCATGCGATAGAAAGATCACTAGGTTATTATGCTTCATCTTTAGAATTTGGTTTTGGATTCTTGCAATATTTTATTGATTATAACAGACGGACAGTTCACGATAGGATAGCTGAAACTGTTGTAATTAAAATCAAGAAAGGTGGGAATACGAATGTTATTTCCAGTCCTTCAAAACCTATAACTGAACCAACAAGTTAAACAGCTGCTAACACGGACAATATGGGTAAGTTGTTTGTCACACTTTTTGCTTTTGCTCCTGCATCCAAGACAGATTCGTAATGGCCGTTGCACCCGGACACGCGCATCTGCCTGCAATTTAAATACTGCACCGTGACAGATTTCTGGCTCCGAGACAGCTTGTACCGCGACACTGCACCAGTGCCCCTAACAAATATCCTGTACCTTGACAGTTTTCTGGCTCCGAGACAACTTGTACCGCGACACTGCGCCAGAGCCCCTAACAAACTTTCTGTACCGTGATAGTTTACCGGCTCCGATTAAACTTGTATCGCGACACGCGTAATTCTCATTAAAACTTGTACCATGACGGCAAAAAGTGCGCCATACCCTCCTTGCACCGTGACAGCTTTTTGGCTAAAGTACCAGGACTCTGCCCGGTGCTGTCGTCGGGTAACACAACCTCCCTTTATTGCCGGGCCGTTAGCATTCAGGCCCGCTCCATCTGTACGGGGACAATTTACAAGTAACATGACAGATTCAGAATGATGACAAAGGGCCCGCAATGCTAACAGCATAGACACAATTTAACTCTTTAACCGGGATTCACTAAATGTGAGAGCATCGTAAACTTCTTTAGATAACATCAAATCTGCACCTTGACAATTATCAAGTTAACTTTAAGATTCCTGAAATCTAAATAACAAAAGAGAATAAAAACATTTACAATGAAAGCACTTACCTTAATCCTTCTTCTGGCTCTCTCTCAAATGGTCTATTCACAAAATGATGATGATCCTTTATTGATTCAGAATTTCTATATGGTCTGCAAATCAAAGAACTATTCTGCTTTTTCAGCTATCAATACTGGAATTCAACTATTTGATACTAAACAATATTCCAGATCCTTAAATAACTTTGAAAAAGCTCTTGAAAAAGATCCTACCTGCTGCGATGCATGGTATCTAATTGGATATTGTTACCAAAAAAAACAGGATTATGCTAGAGCAATCGAAGCTTGTGATAAATCACTATCAATGAATCAAAATAATCCATCTGCTTTGATAATTAAAGCAAATACCAAAATTCTAATGAAAGATACTTTAAATACGATTGAACTTTTCAGAAAAGCCATTCAATACCTTCCAGATAAAATTGATGGTTATTATGGCTTAGCACTAATGCTTCACATGTCAGGTAAGGATAACGAAGCTAAGGTAGTTTTATCAAATATGGACCAGCATGGTGCAAAAACTCCTAAAATAAGGGATAATAAGAAAATCAGTACCCTAAGGGAATCTTTAAAATAATTAACAATTAACAACTGTGCATAACACGGAGCCGGACGCGCACCACTGCTCTTAATTAAAACTCAGTAAACCTTGACAGATTTCTGGCTCCGATTTAAATTGGACCGCGACACTGCGCAAGTGCCCGCATTCAAATCAGTAACCGGGGATAGGTTCGCGGCTCCGTTACAAATTGTACCTCGATATTAAAGCTTTCATATTGATTTACAGCATCAGCCCGAAATGCTAACACGGACAATAAAGGTCATTTTCTTGTCACATTTTTTGCAGGAGGGCGGGTGCAAAAAATGCGCCATACTCTCCTTGCACCGTGACCCTTCGCTGCGCTCAGGGCTTTCTGACTAAAGTACCAGGACTCTGCCCGGTGCTTTCGTCGGGTAAAGCAAACGCCCTTTATTGCCGGGCCGTTAGCATTCAGGCGTTCCTCAGGTTCATGGGGACAATTATACAGTGACAGTTACGCAGCAAGTAGAGATTGCCCAAATGCTAACTGGAAATGACGAGATTCATAATACTTCGTAACTTTGATTATGAATAAATTCTAATAATGAGTTAGCATACATTAGACACATTTCTGAAACTCTTACATAGGTTAGCCAATGAAACAATTATTAACCTTACTTATCATCATACTACCAATTGTATCGAATGGGCAAAAATTTACTTTGCCTGATACAAACAAAATTAAAATATCTGGCACTTTTTGGGCTACACCTGGTTCTTACTACCTTGATTCTATTGAAATAGAAACTGATAAAGTTTATTTAGACCCTGAAAACATTAAAGAAATCAAAATGTTTAAAGGTGCTGATTCATATATTTGGAGCGGAAGTAAAGGAGCAGTTTTAATTACTAGAAAAAGAAAACAACCACTTTGCCCACTTGCCGACATTAAAATACAATCATCTAATAAAGTCCCCTTGGTGTATAAGTACATAATTAACAAGAAATTAATTGAAGATACATTAGGTGTCAGAATTGAACCTACTGCAATTAAAAAAATAGAGATCCTACGTAATTCAAGCAATAAAGTTGATCATGGGTTTGACAATTCGACCTACATATTACTCACAACAAAAGACAGTTATAAGAAAAGTAGGCTTAAAAAATAACAATCGAAAGACTTGTTTATCATTGACAATTGTAAAATTGGCCCAAATGCTAACACGGACAATATAGGTAAGTTGTTTGTCACACTTTTTGCTTTCACTCCTGCACCCAAAACAAATTTGTAATGGCCGTTGCACCCGGACACGCGCATCTTTCTGCAATTAAAATCCTGCACCGTGACAGAATTCTGGCTCAGAGATAATTTGTACCGCGACACTGCGCAAGTGCCCATTTACCAAATTCTGCACCGTGACTAATTTTCGCCACTTAGTAAGTTTGTACCGCGATCGCGCCTGCACGCAAGTCAGATTGTACCATGACGGCAAAAACCGCGCCATGCTTCGCTCTCTACGGCCTTATAAAACTTGAAAATCAATACGATAGATTCTGCCAACGGCCTCCGTTCGCTCAGCAACAAAAACGCCTTTTATTGCCGGGCCGTTATATTTAAGCCATTTTGCAAATGGAAGATAGAGAACTTCAACTTCAATAGCCTAAATATTACTCATAAAGCAAGGAATAATTTTATATCTAAAATTTGCTTGTAAATTATTTGTTAATCTTAAGTTTAACAATCACTTTAAGCATGAATAAAATCAAATATCTTGTTTTAGTATTGATTTTAATATTCAACCAGTTATGTGTTGGGAGAGGTAAATTTATTCAATACTCTTCTGTAGATGACTCTATTAAACTCATTGAGAAAGTATACCTTCATGTAGACCGTGACACATACTATCCGGGTGACGATATCTGGTTCAAAGCCTACCTGATTGATGCTTTGGATCACATACTTACAAACCATAGCCGTAACCTTCATGTCGAACTGATCTCGCCTGATTTAAAAATTATCTCAAGCAGGATAATTCGTCTTGACGGTGGTTTAGGAAACGGGGATTTCAAGTTAGATGATGATATCAATTCAGGCAGATATAGAATAAGGGCATATACCAATTATATGAGGAATTTCAGCGATCAGCTATTCTTCAATAAAGAGATCACTGTTATTACTGGAAAAGAACAAATAAAGGCATCGGATCAATTTAAACTCATTAAAAATTCAATCACGCTTGACTTTTTCCCTGAAGGAGGGTCCCTGATTGAATATGTATCTTCAATCGTGGCATTTAAGGCTGTTGATAATTCTGGCAATGGATGTGATGTGTCTGGTAAAATTTATTCGTCAGCCGGAGACCTGATTACTACATTCAGATCTACCCATCTTGGTATGGGTTCTTTTTTCCTTAGGCCATTACCTAGTTTAAACTATTATTCCGTATTCAGAGTAGCCGATAGTATTGATCTCAAAACTGAATTACCCGCAAGTTTTCCAAAAGGTGTAACATTAAGCGCTTCAAAAAATCAAAATAATGAGTTACTGATCACCATAAAGACAAATCCTGAAACATCGGCAGCCATTTCAGAACAGGACCTCATACTTAGTATTTCAATACGAGAGGAAGTCATTAATACAATCTCCTTCAGAATTAAATCTCCTTTTACCAGTTTTGTGGTACCAACCGATTATCTTCCGGAAGGAATTTTAATGCTGTCTCTTACTACCCGGGAAGAACTACCTCTCTCTGAAAGACTTGTTTATATAGAAAGAGAAGCTCCTCTAAAAATACAGATCGAAACTGAAAAACACTTATACAAAAAGAGAGACCTGGTTAACCTAAAAATTTATTTATCAGGAGATTCAATAATTGACAGGGAGGGTAATATCTCTTTAGCTGTCGTTGATCAATCCTTCACAAATAATGTTTCTCAGTTCCCCCGTAATATATCCTCATGGTTTTTGCTGGAATCCGATATTCGTGGAATTGTCGAGAATCCCTCATATTATTTCGATCCATCAAATACTGACAGATTGAAGAATATGGATCTTTTGCTGCTTACGCAAGGCTGGCGCGACTTTACATGGAAGTACGATACAACATATTTTCCCCCCGAGGATGGGTTTACAATATCCGGGAGATTAAGAAAAAACTATAAGAACCAACTACTTAAGGATTCGAGAGTCAGTATAGGAGTATTCGGCAGTATGAATACACAGATAATAACTGTTCCGGTTGACTCAATCGGACGATTCAAATTATCTGGCGTAGACCTGTCCGGAGAGGCAATGTTGGTTGTCAGCGGTCTTGGTAAGAAAGATATTCCAAAAGGATTGCTGACTTTAGATTCAGTTAGTTACAATCCGGCAAAAATATCTGATTTGAACATGGTTTCAGTTTTTACCAACAATAAAAGCAGCAGCCTTAACTCCTTTTTCATTATTAATGAATCCATAAAAAAGCAATACAAACTATCTGATACAATCACCCTTGGAGAGGTAAATATAATTTCTGAACATAAGGATCCTCAATCTGTCAAAATCAAAAGCAGTCGATTAAAGTATATTACCCCTGATGCCGAGCTGATAATTTCAGAACAGATGATAGGTTATGACAATCTTCTTCAACTTTTAAAAGGTAAAATTCCCGGATTAGTAGTTATAGGAGATACTTCAATCTCTATTCGTGGAATCGGTTCGCTAAAGGCCAATTTGAAACCGCTTATCCTGATTGATGGCAATCATGCTTCATTTGGTGATTTGATTCGAATGCCAATATTTATTGTTGACAGAATAGATGTCTTGAAATCAATTGCTTCGACAAATATTTATGGGTTTCAGGCAGCTGGTGGAGTTATCAACCTGATTACCAAAGCAGGAGGAACAGGTAAATATAACTTACCTGATTACACGTCAAAGATCAGGATTTCAGGTTATAATGCTTCCAGAATTTTCTATTCTCCCCAGCATTTGTCTGATTCAACTTCAGCCTTTAAACCCGATCTGAGATACACTCTTTATTGGAATCCGGATATAAATCTTGAAGGCAATAAAGAAATAATTCTTAATTTTTATAACGGAGATAAACCATCATTAATAAGAATAATTGCTGAAGGCATTACTAAGGCCGGAATTCCTGTAACCGGTAAAGCTGAATATGAAGTCAGGTAAATCAAAAGTCAATATTATATGTCAATTAAGAGGATAATTCTTCTACTTTTAGTAATCAATGTCTTTCATGATGGATATACCCAGATTGTTCAGGGTATCGTTCTCGACAAATCTGACAATAATAAAATAAATTTTGCATCAATATACATTAATGGAACAAGTACCGGTACACATTCAGATCAAAATGGACATTTTGAATTAGATATTACGAAGTACAGTACACTCCCGTTAACGATCAGCGCATTAGGATACTATACTGTTACACTTACAGATTTTTCAAGGCAAAAGCCGATAGAAGTTTATCTGATGCCAAAGACCTTTGAATTGAATGAAGTTGTTGTGGTAGCTAAATCAACCAGCAAAGAAAGAAAAGCAAATTTAAAATTATTCAGGTCCCAGTTTCTCGGGCTTACTGTTAATGGACGAAAATGTAGTATCCTGAATGAAGACGATATAAAATTTGTTAAATCAGGGAACTCTATAAAAGCCTTTACGTCAAAACCAATTTTAATCAACAACAACGGATTAGGATATAAGATCACTTATTATCTGGACGCCTTTGAGTTTAACTGGGAAAGTGGATTTTTTTTATATAAAGGAAATGCTATTTTCAATGAAGATATGTCGACCGGGATGGCTCAAAAAGAATTCTTTGAAAAGAGAAGAAAGAACGCATATATTGGATCAATTTTCCATTTTTTCAGTTCACTCTGGGCAAATTCTCTGGAATCAAATGGTTTTAGTTTAAGAAATTCAGAAGGTGAAAAGATGAACTATGAGGATTTAGTGACTATTGGCGGGGACTCAAAAAAATATCTCTCGTATAAAGGCTATTTGTATATTTATTACTTATCTAAACCCCCGAATAGTTACATTGAACTTATTAAGGATAAAGTATTCTTTGACGGAGTGGGTTATTTTGATGGCTCAGGTGTTAAAATCATCGGGGAAATGGCAAACCAACGAGTTGGCGATCTCCTCCCATATGACTACAAGTTAAAATAGATTAAAAATTGAACAAAAATTGATTCTAGAATTAAAAGGTAGTTATTATAATGGACAGTTTAATCAGTTCACTTCAGACTTTCCTTTCGATTGACAAGGCGAACTGCCCGGAAAACATCATAATGACAAGAGCACCCTTGTTTGTAAGTTCATCACCACTTATCCAACATTATGTACACTGACAATACCTACCACTGAGACATTATATCAATAACTATGGCCTAAATATAACACGGACAATATGGGTAAGTTGTTTGTCACACTTTTTGCTTTTGTTCCTGGTACCAAGACAAATCCGTCAATACCCGTGCACCCGGACACGCTCATCTGCTCACAATATAAATCCTGCACCGTGACTAATTTCTGGCTCCGAGACAGTTTGTACCGCGACACTGCGCCAGTGCAACGCATAAAACTTTGTAACCGGTGATAAATATATCGGCTCGATCAAACTTATACCGCGATCGCGCCAGCACCCAATAAAATTTGTACCATGACGGCAAAAAGTGCGCCATACCCTCGTTCGGCCTTGCACCGTGACAGTTTTCTGGCTAAAGTACCAGGACCCTGCCCGGTGCTTGCGTCGGGTAACACAACCTCCCCTATTGCCGGGCCGTTACAAGTAATAGTTTTCTGCCCATAATGTAGTGTCAATATTTATAGCTTCTGCCTTGATCTTATTAAGTACTTGTTTCACCCCCTCACTCTTACTCAATGACCAATAGACCTCGTATTAATATGCGTGCCCCTAAACTTGAAAAGGATGAACTGCCAATAAGACTTTCCGGACTTGCCAAGACTCATCGTTTAATAATGATCGAAAAACACAAACAAATTCAGTTTATGATACTCTGTGATCAGATCCGTCTTAATGATTTTAAAAAGCAACGAGCCGATCGTCAAAGAGATGAGCGCAGAGAAAAGAGATTCAAAAATGTAACTATTGACTAAATCAAAATGATCTATATCTCTAACCATTAACAACATATTAATGCTCAAGACTTTTTCTTTCTGAAAATATCGGAGCGAGACCAGCTCATTAAACTCGGACTAATCCATAAAGTACCTGTCATGGTTAATCAAATCATAATAATCGGACAGCCTTGTTACCAGGACAAATTCTAAATTACTACTACTTGTAACACGGACAATAAAGTTCATAAACTCGTCACGGTTTTTGCATTTTGCCTTCTGCAACCATGACTATTGACTGAAATGTGATTAGCGCCCCGCGCCCCCAATCTCCGCTTCGCTGCGACATAGGGGCGCCGCCCGCCAATGCCTTTTATTAAAATTTGTGTACCTTGACTTGTAACTAATACTCAAATAGCTTTGTACCGCGAAACGCATAAAACTCAATTAGCTTTGTACCTGGATGGCAAAAACCGCGCCGTGCTTCACTCATTACGGCCTTATGGGCATTCTACTCAACAACCTGGACATTGCCCTCCGGCCTTCATTCGTTCACCAACGTTTTCGCACTTTATTGCCGGGCCGTCAGACTGTCTAAAAACCTACCCTGTTTGTTGATAATATGAGCTTGGTTATTCCTCGATCTGACCTGGTGTTTTGTATCTTAACTATATGAAATTCATACAAGGACAAAGCAGAGATCAGATCAATCTTTTCCCGGTTTCACTTGATCGTTCCATTGACCCGGATAATGAAGTGAGGATTATCGACCTTTTTGTGGAAAGTCTTTCTATTAAAGATTATGGATTCAGAACAGACTTTACAGAAAATGGTCGTCCGGCTTATCATCCCACTGATTTGCTTAAACTCTTCATTTACGGATATTTGAATAAGGTGCGTTCATCGAGGGATCTGGAAAAAGAATGTGGACGGAACATCGAAGTAATGTGGCTTTTAAAGTGTCTCAAACCTGATCATAATACAATTTCCAATTTCCGCAGAGACAATCCACAGGCCATAAAGAAAGTCTTCAGGACAACAGTTCAAATTGCCAGGCATTTTGATCTTATCGGAGGAAAGCTGATTGCAGGTGACAGCACTAAGCTTCGGTCGCAAAACAGCAAGAAGAATAACTTCAATCAGGCTAAGATAAACAGGCATATAGCCTATATCGATAACAAACTGGAAGTGTATACCCGGGCACTGGCTGAAAACGACGGGGACAGCCGGCAGCAGATTGAGGATGAGATTAACAAGCAGCAGAAGAGAAAGGATAATTACAAGAATCTCGAAAAGCAGCTTAAAGAATCGGGAGAAGCTCAGATCTCCATATCTGATCCTGAAAGCCGGCAGATAATGCTGCGCAACAATATCACGGAAGTAGCTTATAATATACAGTCCACTGTTGACGCAAAGAATAATATTCCCATTGACTACAAAGTAACAAACCAGAATGACAGCAAGGCAATGGGTGATATGGTTAGAAGAGCTAAAAGCATTCTGAGGACGAATGAATTTACTGTCCTTTACGATAAAGGATTCCATACCGGTTCAGAGCTTAAAACAGCCCAGGATCTGGGAATAGAAACCATCGTTGCAATACCGGGAGTCCCATCCACCAGTCAGGCTCCAGACCATGCATACAATTACGAGTTTTTCAGATATGATTCTATTACGGATACATACGCCTGTCCTGAGGGTAAGCTTCTCAGAACGAACGGTACATGGTATAAGGAACTCACAAGTAGTGGAAACATAATACTTTTCAAGCAATATAAAACACCAGACTGCAAGTCATGTCCGGCCCGGGCTCAATGCACACGATCAAAAACTGCAAGGCTGATCCACAGAAGTGAATTTGCAGAGTATTACGATGCTAACCGCATAAATTTCGAAGAGAAGGAGTATTTATATAAACGGCGTCAGGCTATTGTTGAACATCCTTATGGAACTATTAAACGACAATGGGGATTTAGTTATGTCCTTACAAAAAAAGGTATAAAGAGGGCAAGTGCGGATGTTGGATTAATGTTTATCGCCTATAACCTCAGACGAATTGGGAATATTTTGACAATGAATGTGCTGAATGAGCATCTGAGGATGCTTTCTTCCCTGTTTTCGGTCATTTTTGACCTCTCAGGAGCCATTTTAATGATCTCTGAACGGCTGGTTCCGGCAAAGGCAGATTTGCTCATGAAAAACCAGAGGTGGCTTAAATACATTTAATAAAGGTCAGTTCAATTAGATAAAGACAGGTTATTAGACGGACTGCCGTTATGCGTAACTCGAGATAATGACGATAGACAATAACCAATAAACCAATTAATTACATACCATGAGAACAATTATCCTAATTATTTTTGCGACTTTTTGTGCAAACCTCATTGCACAGGTAACTCCAGAAGTTGAGTTAAAATCTAAGATCTCAGATGTGACAGTTTATATAACTGGAGCTCAAATTAAACGAACTGCGGATATAGATATTAATGCCGGGAAAACTATATTGAAATTTGTTGATCTTTCTCCATATATAGATGCGAAAAGCATTAATGTTAAATCGACGGGTGAGTTTACAATTCTATCAGTAAACCATTACCAAAATTTTTTAAAACAACAGACTAAAACAAAGAAGCTTGATGAATTGATGTCCAAAAAAGATGATCTTGAGAAAAAGATCAATCTCGAAAAAACCTACATAGATATTCTTAACGAGGAACTTAATTTCATGAGGAGGTTTTCTGCAGTAGATGCAAACAATACTTCAATAAATGTGAATTCATTTAAGGAATCCGTTACTTATTTCACCGATAAAGTAACTGCCAATAAATTGAAACAAGTTGAAAGAAATTACAACATTGAGCTTTTAAACAAGGATCTCGATAAGATAACCAATCAATTAAAACTTGAAACTGAGAAATCAGACATTCCTACTGGCGAAATATTCTTAACAATTGATACGAAGCGAAATATACATGCAACTTTTGAAATATCCTATATTGTTAAAAATGCAGGATGGTTTCCAAGTTACGATATACGAGTTAAATCAATTGATGATCCTGTTACTTTAATTTATCGTGCTAATATTCATCAGAATACATATGAAGATTGGAACAATATTAAACTGAGTCTTTCATCAGCAGATCCAAACGAAGAAACAACATTCCAAGAACTCAAACCTTATTTATTAAATTACAATATTTTACCTCCCTCATACAGTAATAATATAAATCAAGTCACAGGATATATTTATGATGTATCAACCAAAGAACCACTAATTGGAGCGACTGTAAATCTCAAAGGAACCACTATTGGCGCCATAGCTGATGTTAATGGTTTTTACAAAATTTCGATCCCCCCATCAGGAGGACTGTTAGTATATTCATACATTGGTTATAAAACCCAAGAATTACCAATTTCAAGTCAAAATATGAATGTCACCTTGGAGCAGGACATGGTATCACTTGATGAAGTAGTAGTTATAGGCTATGGCGCTCAAAAGAAATCTAACTTAACAGGGTCAGTCTCTGGAGTATCAACTTCTAACTTAGACAAATCTATAAAGATTAGAGGAACATCAACTATCCAACAGAGTCCTTTGATTGAAATGGTTCCAACCCGTAACCAGACTAACTTTGAGTTTACTATTAGCACACCTTATTCGGTCCCATCGAATGGCAAAAACTTGACAGTTGACTTTGAAAGTTTTGAGCTGCCTGCAACATATGAATACTATGCGACACCAAAAATTGATAACAATGCTTATTTGTTAGCTCATATCTTGGATTGGCAAAAGTACAACCTTCTTGAAGGAGAGGCAAACATATTCTTCGAGGACACTTTCACTGGGAAGACTCTTATGGATCTAAGATATTTGTCTGACACACTGTCAATTTCACTTGGTAAAGACAAAAGTGTAAGTATAAAACGAGAGATTCAAAAACAATTCACGACAAAGCAATTTTTGGGGACTAAAAAAGAAGAAACTAAGTCATGGCTAATTTCTGTTAAAAACAATAAACTTCAAAATATTAACATAACAATACTGGACCAAATACCAGTTTCGACCCTCGAAGAAATTGAAGTTTCACCAATTAATATTAGCAGTGCATCTCTTGACAAAGAGACTGGAAAACTAACTTGGAAGATTGATTTAAAACCCAACGAGAAAAAGGACATTGATTTCAAATATTCAGTTAAATATCCAAAATTCAGGACATTAATAATAGAATAAAAAGCTACGCATAACACGGACAATAAAATTAATAGGTTTGTCACGGTTTTTGCACTGGCTTTCTGCTACTTAGACAGCTTTGTAAAACGTGACAAATCCGGATCGCGCACCTGCTTTCTATCAAACTCTGTGTACCTTGACTTGTTACCTGCTCGCAATAAAACTTGTACCGCAACACGCGTAAAACTCAGAAAGTTTGTACCTGGACTGCAAAAACCGCGTCGTGCTTCACTCATTCCGGCTCTAACGGGGCATTACACAAAACCGGGATTCTGCTCACCACCTTCATTCACTCAGCAACGTTTTCTCACTTTATTGCCGGGCCGTTAGTGGTCAGTATGAGTGCCTGTACACTGGACGACAAATCCAAAACAAAAGTCATAATTGTGTATCTAATTAAATTTCAATACCATGACAGTTGACAGTTACATCAAATCATTTCCCGAAAACATTCAAATTCGGTTAAGACAAATCAGAGCAATTATTATTAAAAATGCACCTGATGCAACCGAAAGTATAGCTTACAGAATGCCATCTTATAAAACCAATGGAAAAACATTAGTCTATTTTGCAGGTTGTAAAAATCATATTGGTTTTTATGCCACTCCGACTGGCCATGCAGAATTTGCAGAAGAACTCTCTAAATATAAACATGGGAAAGGTTCAGTACAATTCCCGTCGGATAAACCTTTACCCATAAAGTTAATCGGACAAATTGTAAGATTCAGGGTAATACAAAACTTAGAAAAAAGTAAAAAATTAAAATAACAACTACCGAACCACTAACACGGACAATAAAGTACAAAAACTTGTCACAGTTTTTGCACTTTCTGCTTTCTATACCATGACCCTCATATCGATCAACCCGGACTCCGCTCCAGTGCCGGCAATAAAACTTCTGTACCATGATCCATTTGCTGGCTTCGTTGTCTGCTTGTAACGCGACACTGCTCCAGTACTGTTAATAAAATAACAATAAGGTGACTACTAACTTGCTTTCTATCAGCATTGTACCGCGACACTCGTATAGGCCCAAAAGTTTGTACCTGGACGGCAAAAACTGCGCCATACCCTCCATTGGACGCCGAAGCCTTGGCGAAGGCGTGCCTTGCGCCGTGACAGCTTACTGGCTAAAGTATCTGGACTCTGCCCGGATGCTGAGTCGGATAACATGCCAGCCCTACAGGCAGGCTCCTTCGCTAAAATTGCCTACCAGGCAATTTCTTTACGCTCGGCCCTCCATATTGCCGGACCGTTATAGGCAATTGTTTGCCCCCGAGCACATTTTTTGGCCATCTCAAAAAAGCTTTGTCATCAAAAATTTGATAATTTCGTACAAAACTAATCTACTTCCTCATGACAGATAATTCTCTGCATAAAAACGGTATAAAACCATCCTTACTAGTAATTGATGTCCAAAACAGGTATATTTCTCTTATTCCACCGAGAGATAAAGAATTGGCTTTTTTCTTTATCAATCTATTAATTGACCTTTTCCGTAAACATGATCTCCCAATTATTCGCATTTATCACCACAACGAAGAGAACGGACCGAAGCCTGGCACTGAAGAATTTGAATATCCTGATTCAATCAAAATAAAACCAGAAGATATTCAAATAGTAAAAACATACTCAGATAGTTTTAACAAAACTGACCTAAATAAGATCCTTAAAGAAACTGGGTGTAATACTCTATTCCTTTGCGGTTTAAGTGCTATTGGTTGTGTATTGGCAACCAAGACGGGAGCCCAAAACAATGACTTCAAAGCATTTATTGTAAAAGATGCTATCATGAGTCATAATTCTGACTTCACAAAGAATGTAGAGATCATGTTTGATTCTATAAGTTACGATGCGGTTGAACTAATTCTAGAAAACTGTTAAAAAAATCAAAAAAAAATAAATAACAACAGCCTATAACACGGACAATAAAGGTCATTTGTTTGTCACGGTTTTTGAACTTACTGCTTTCTTATAACATGACCCTCATATCGCTCAACCCTGACTCCGCACCAGTGCTCGCAATTAAGTTCCTGTACCGTGACCATTTCCTGGCTTCGCTGTCAGCTTGTACCGCGACACTGCACCAGTGCCCATTTAACTCGCTCCTGCATGGTGACTCAATACCAATCACTTAGTTCGTTTGTACCGCGACACTCGTATAGGCCCGCAGCTTTGTACCATGATGCCAAAAACCGCGCCATACCCTCCTTTGGACGCCGAAGCCTTGGCGAAGGCGTGCCTTGCACCGTGACAACTATCTGGCCCCGCTGGCGCGGGGTACCAGGACCCTGCCCGGTGCTTGCGTCGGGTAACACAACCTCCCCATATTGCCGGGCCGTTATGCTTAAGCTGGCTGGTTTCCAGCCCTTTATCATGACAAATATGTAATAATTGAAAATTCGGTTTACCTGGACAAAAACAGCCTAAGCATAACTCTCTAAAACGATTTATCAAGTTTAACCATGACAATTTCATTAATGATTGGAACAATTTTTGCTGTTATTTAATTAACAATCAAACCCTAGCGCTATGAGATTACCGATTAAACTTATCATTTTGACCACAGTATTTGGATTAATTGGTTGTGAAAAGCAGGTTGACAATCCTGAAGTTGAGACATATATCAATCAATTAAAATCAAATTCGTATGAATCTCCAGAATTACCAGCATTTCAACCTTCTGACATTCCTGCGTTACTTAATTACAGGAATGAAACGATGGTGATTACTAATTTCCCCCATAACGGAATTTCATCACTTTGGGCACCGGATTGTAAACTCGGAATGTACGTTTTATGGACTATAGAATCAATAAGGGCAGTAGAAATAAAAAGCGAGTATTTAATTGGTCGATTCCCATCACAGAATCCTATTCTTGCTTTAAGAGCGTCTTCAGAACTTAAATTAGTCTATAATGATAAATCTCAAAATGAAGCAGCTAAAGCATATTATAACTGGTGGCATTCTATTCACATATTTAAAGACAAAATGAAGATTGATCCTTTAAAAGATACCGATTATAGATGGCATTAGTCTCCAGTGATAGAAAAACAAATGCCTAAGCATAACACGGACAATAAAATAAATAAACTTGTCACATTTTTTGCTTTTCCTTTTGCACCTTGATATAACGCTTACTGCTTTAATACCCTGACCCCGCCACTACCCTTAACCAGCATTGTGCACCTGGATAGTTAACAATTACCTTGATAGTTTTGTACCGCGACACTCCTAATGTTCTACAAACCTTGTACATGGACGGCAAAAAATGCACCATGCTTCGCTCACTACGGCTCTATTGGCTAAATCCAGATATTCATGGACGTTACTCACCGCCTTCATTCGTTCACCAACGTTTACGCACTTTATTGCCGGGCCGTTATAAGGCATTAAACTCCTGCACATTAGATAAAGACTATGAAAGAAACTTTAGCAATAACAACAGAAATTCGCTCCCTAACTGAGGACTGGGAACCAAGATTAAGACAGCTTTCCGATGAGATAATAACTCAAAGAAGAAACAACCAGCAGCGGACAATAAAACAAATACTCGGACATCTGATTGATTCTACATCCAACAATACCCATCGAGTTGTTCATCTGCAGTATCAAGAAAGTCCATTTTCTTATCCGAACTATGCAACAAATGGAAACAACGATCGCTGGATCGCAATCCAAGATTATCAGCATGAGGATTGGAATAATATAATCCAACTCTGGAAATATTCACTTTTACATTTCTGCCATTTGATTAATAACCTTAATGATGACAAACTCGAAAACGAGTGGATCTCAGGGCCAGAAAAGAATATTACGCTCAGAACAATGATATTAGATTTTCCAAGACATGTTAAATTGCATCTTAATGAAATAAATGATTTGATTAACCCCAAATCGTAAATTATATGAGATCACAAGTATCCTTTGACAAATTTCTGATTGCTCCATGTGGAATGAATTGCGGAACTTGTATTGCTTATCTCAGAGACAAAAACAAGTGTCCTGGCTGTCGAGTTTACTCAGCTGACAAAGCTATCTCAATTCAAAGATGTATAATCCCGAAATGTGTTCATTTGGACAAAACAGAATCGAAATTCTGCTACGAATGTGAGAAATATCCATGCAAAAGGGTAAAACAACTCGATAAAAGATATAGAACCAAGTATAATACCAGCTTTATTGAGAATCTGGCAATGATCAAAGAAAAAGGGATCGAAAAATTTCTAGACTTTGAATCAAAACGAAGGACTTGCCTCAATTGTGGATCAGTTCTAAGTATCCACCGGGACTATTGCCTTACTTGCTTGAAAAATTAAATAAAACGCCTTATAACACGGACAATATGGGTAAGTTGTTTGTCACACTTTTTGCTTTTACTCCTGCACCCAAGACAAATTTGTAATGGCCGTTGCACCTGGACACCCACCTTCGCTCCGCTTCGGTGGGCAAAGCGCGCATCTGCACTCAATTCAATTCCAGTATACCTTGACAGTTTTATGGCTTCGATCAGCTTTGTACCGCGACACTGCGCCAGTGCACTCCACCAAATTTGTAACCGGAGATAAATTCGTGGCTCCGATCAAACTTGTATCGCGACACGCGTAATGCTCAATAAAACTTGTACCCATGACGCTAGCCTACGGCTCGGTCAGGGCAGGCCTGGACGGCAAAAAGTGCGCCATACCCTCCTTTGGACGCCGAAGCCTTGGCGAAGGCGTACCTTGCACCGTGACAGTTTTCTGCGCTAAAGTACCAGGACCCTGACCCGGTGCTGCGTCGGGTAACACAACCTCCCCATATTGCCGGGCCGTATCGTGTAACCCGAGTCCGTGGCAATCTATTGACATACAAAGGGAAATGACCGTTTTTAGACCTATTTCATTTGTTAAAAAAGGCACTATTCAAGAGGTTTTGAAAGCTTCCTATTCGGACTTTTTTACCTTTTTCCCAAATGAAAAAAATACTCTCTTTGACCAATGGGATCAAGAGGATGAAAAAGCTTATAATGACAAAAATATTGGTAACCATACAATGTTTACTTGTATAAATGATCTTGTAATTGGGTACTTCAGCTGGGATGATAGAAATTCTCCCATCGGTTTGATTGGACAAAATTGCATAATACCAGCATATCGAAATCAAGGTTATGGGAAAGAACAGCTAGCATTTATTGAAGAAAACTTCAAAAGACTTGATTTCAAAGAAATATCAGTTGTAACCGGTGACCATAAGTTTTTTATTCCAGCAAAAAAGATGTATTTGACCTGTGATTATAAAATAAAAAGAGTTTCCGATGGGACTTTGTTTCAAAAAATTGAGTTTAGTAAACTAATTTGATACCTAACGTTCAAAAGAAAATTTTTAAAATAAGGGCAACACATAACACGGACAATATGGGTAAGTTGTTTGTCACGGTTTTTGCTTTTGTTCCTGCTCGCAAGACAGCTTTGTAATGGTATATGCACCCGGACACCCACATCTACCCCCAATTAAAATCTTGCACCTTGACAGATTTCTGGTTCCGAGACAGCTTGTACCGCGACACTGCTCCAGTGCCCCCAACAAAAATCCTATACCGTGATAGTTTACCGGCTTCGATCGAACTTGTACCGCGACACGTGTAATGCTCATAAAAATTTGTACCATGACGGCAAAAACACGTGCCATACCCTCCTTTGGACGCCAAAGCCTTGGCGAAGGCGTGCCTTGCACCGTGACAGCTTTCACGCCTTCGCGACTAAAGTCGCTATGGCGTGTAAAGCTGGCTAAAGTATCAGGACCCTGCCCTGTGCTTGCGTCGGGTAACATAACCTCCCCATATTGCCGGGCCGTTAGGCGTCATAGTTGTGAAAAGCCGAGCCCGTCTTTGTTAGAGAATTTATCGTGACAATTATATTCCGTCTGTTCTATAATGCCTTGACTCACTCCTTATCAAATTTTATTTTGACATGACAGTTTTCAGCCACTTATCGGGACTCAGTCATCTGGACAACTTTATCGTGATACGAAAATTCTGCCCATCTACCAGGACTTATAAACTACGACGCCTAACGGCTAAAACCTGAATCCTCAACCAACTTGACAGTTTCTGGACCAACAAACATGATTTATAATCTCTTAAAACCTAAAACTTATGGGAAATATTGGAATTCTTGAACTCACAATCTTATTTATGGCTGCAGCAGCAGTGATCGGTGCCTATGTTCTAGCAATCAACAAACTGCTTAAATCAAGACTATCATCCAACCAAAAAATTGTATGGATTATTATCATGATTGGTTTGCATGTTCTTGGACTAGTTGCTTTCTTAATCTATCATGACAACTTCTTGTCACCTGAACTCAGGGCAAATTCATGATTAATTTTCAATATTCCACAACCTTGACAAATAACTTAGGGACAAATTTGTACCTGGACCTTTAAATTTACTACGAACGCCTAAGACGGACGGTTGGGGTAATAAGCTTGTCACGGTTTTTGCTTTTGCTCCTGCTACTTAGACAAATCCGTTTTGTATGTACCGCGATCGCGCATCGTCCATTTATCAAATTCCTGCACCGTGATAAGATATCGGTCACTTATCAATATTGCACCGCGATACACGTAATGCTCAATTTATTTGTACCTGGACTGCAAAAACACGTGCCATACCTTCCTTTGGACGCCGAAGCCTTGGCGAAGGCGTGCCTTGCACCGTGACAATTTTCCACCTTCGCGACTGAAGTCGCTATGGTGTGCAAAGCTGGCTAAAGTACCAGGACTCTGCCCGGTACTGTCGTCGGGTAACGCTTACTCCCTCAACCGCCGGGCCGTTATGTAGCATTCCCCCACCGAGATGCTTAGTTAATTTCGCAAGATAACAGTCAAATTATGCTATAAAAGTTGGTTGAAAATTGTAACATTTGTTACATTTATTTGACCGTTAGTCAAGATTACTCTCAACCGATAAATTCAGTTCAAGAAATAAATTCTATCCTTACAGATTCTTGTATTAATATAAATTTAAGGTTATGAGAACACCATGCTTGATTCTAGGAATTTTGATTTTATTGCTTTCATGCAGAAAGATGGACCATTATGAAATAATTGGGGAAGTAAGTAACGTTCCAGATAGTACAATATTAATTCTTGGTAAGGTCACTTACAATGTAGGTACCCTGATCCAAACAGATACAATTATAAATGGACAATTTAAATTTATTGGCACCTTAGATACAGTACCGGTAGAAATGACTTTAATGGCAAAAGACATGATGCACTTTTCAGGATACACAAAATTTTGGGTTGATCATAGTAAGATTAAAATAACCGGATCAAATAATTATTTGGCCACTTGGAATGTAAAAAGCAAATTGCCAGAACAAAGGATTATGAACCTTTTAAAAAAAGAAACGAAAGATCAAATTAAAACACGTGACAGCCTTTGGCTTATTAGGATCAACTCTAGAGATAGAGAAATTCAGTCCTTAATGAAGGTAAAATTTGACTCAATTTCAGATAAGATCTTCGGAAAAGAATTCAATCTACTGAAAACGCAATTCAATAGCCTGACGGCCCTAGAGGAACTTTATAGAATAGCAAAGTTCAGTTCCATAGACAAAAATGAGATCGGTGAGGTTTTGAATAAGATGGATAGCAAATATCAAAATTCCGTATATGGCAAAGGAATTCAAGCTGAGATTAATAAGCCAATACCTCCAATTATTGGAGACAAGATGCCAGATAGTGATGTCTATGATTTAGCTGGCAAGAAATTCAAATTGTCAGATTTTTCTGGGAAATATATGCTTCTGGATTTTTGGAGTCTGGCATGTCATCCTTGCCGCTTATCCGCACCAGAGCTAAGAGAAGTTAAAGACAGTTTTAAGGATTCTCTTACAATAATTGGGTTAAGCATGGATGTTGACTCTAAAATGTGGATTGAAGCCACTAAAAAAGATAGTGTAACCTGGATAAATTTATCTGATGGTATGGGCGATTATGCAGGTGTGTCTTCAAAATTTGGAATAATTGGATTACCAACATATTACTTAATAAATCCAAAAGGTAAGATAATCGATAAGTGGATGGGTTACGACACAGGAATGATTAAAGAAAAAATAGTTTCTCATTTGATAAATAAAAATTAACAGAACGCTACATAACACGGACAATAAAAGTCATTTTTTTGTCACAATTTTTGCGTTTTAATCCTGCTTTCTAGAAAGTTTATCATGCAAGTTGTACCCGGATACGCGCCACTACCCGCCAGTAACATTCTGCACCGTGACTCAAAAGTGGCTTCGTTGGGGCTTTGTACCGCGATCGCGCCAGCACGTAAATAACCTTGTACCTTGACGGCAAAAATTGCGCCATGCTTCGCTCCCCTCGGCCTTAGAACATGAGTACTCAAAACGATAAATCCTGCAGGCGGCACTCCGGTCGGCTCAGCATCAAAAACGAACTTTTATTGCCGGGCCGTTAGGGGCAATTAAAAACAAACTGCCATGAATAAAATATTGAGCTTTTTCGTAATAATCTCTGTTGTCATTCAAGGATGTACATCCAAGAACAACGAAATTAATCACTTTTCATCCACTGATGACACACTAGTTATTAGGACAGAAAAACAGAAAGATCGTGGATTGTTTTTATCATCATCTTTTCCAATTAGCTTCAATGACATTGATAAAGATTCCTTTAAAGATTTTATATTTCCAAATAAACATATCTGGACTTAAGGCTATTCGGATACCTATTGATTTTAAGGATGAGAACAATAATTCTTTAAATATAATAACGGGTCAAATAGGCAATAAAGAGGTTTTTATTGTAGATGAGAATAGCAATAAAAATTTTTGTGATGATTCGTTAAGAGCTTTCCAAAATCTTCGATGGGATTCATCTAAAGGCCTGATAAAATGCAAGTATCTGATATCTAATGGACAAGAGATCATTAAAGATTCATCTTGGATTCAAATAAGAGAATACGACAACGAGTTATGGTTCGGCAGAAAGGAGCACTTACAACGGACTTATTTATTGATAAAGAGAAATTTAAAATTGCGATAACTGATTTGTTTTCAGGAATTTTTACTTATGGGATCCATTCTTGGGTAGCAATAATTTCAGATAATTCAACCACAAAAGACACTCTTTTAGAAAGAGATATTCTTAAAACAGGAGAGGTGTTAAAACGAGGCTCAAATCACTATCGGTTTGAGAACATTTCAAATAATGGAGAATATATTACACTGGTCAAAGAACTGAATTTCCCTAACCTGATCGGAACACAGATTGGAGTGATTGCTCCTGAGTTTGCCTGCAAAACTGTTGCTGGGGATACCATAAACAGCTCGACTTTGCATGACAGAATTATAGTTATTGCCAATTCCTGTAGCTGTGGGGGCAATCAAATCTCCACTAAATCATATTATGATATGAAAAAAGAATATGGGAGTATTATCCACATATTTCGCCTGGATTCTAATATAGAAAAAGGATCAGAGGGATTACAAATTGATGTGGCAGAAAAATTTAATAATGATATGTATAATAAATACAGGCAGGAGTACTGCTCAAGGGAATGCTTTGTAATAGGTAAAAACAATAGAATTATAGACAAATTCCCTGTCAATAATTGGAAATACAATCTACCAAAATATGTAAAGTTCTGAGATATAAACATTTTAACAAACAGCCCCTAACACGGACAATAAAGGTAAGTTGTTTGTCACGGTTTTTGCAATTCCTGCCTGACGGCAGGCAGGTATCCCTGCCACCCTGATTACTATGTAACTGATGATAAACCCTGACCGCGCCATTACTGTTAATCAAATAACAATACCTGGATAGTTAACAAGCTCAATGATAATTCGGTACCGCGACACTCTTATAACTCATAAAGCTTTGTACCTGGACTGCAAAAACGCGTGCCATATCCTTCTTTTCCGGCTTCATTGGCATTATCACAAGATTCTGGGACATTGCCTTCCAGCCGGAATGCGTCGGGTAACATGCCAGCCCTACAGGCAGGCTCCTTCGCTAAAATTGCCTACCAGGCAATTTCTTTACGCTCGGCCCTCCATATTGCCGGGCCGTTATTAGCCATTGGCATCATGATACCTAGCTTTTCTGAAACACCAAATAGTTTTTATAACCTAAACCAAGATCATGAGAAATTATTTGATAACTACAACATTATTGACATTACTGTTCCTAGTATCTAATTGGACTATTTACTTTCAAACCGTGCCCTCATCTACAACTGTTAAAGTTGAAGGAGGCATGGTTGAAGGAACCATCGAAAATGGAATTACCATTTTCAGGGGAATTCCTTTTGCTGCACCACCTGTTGGGGATCTTCGCTGGCGACCTCCTCAAACGATCAAAAAATGGGATGGCGTGATTAAAGGCAGATAAGTTCGGACCGGCATGTCCTCAAGCAATTTTCCAATGCTTGGTTACATAAATTATGAAGATGTCGAAAGATTGTCTTTATTTAAATATTTGGAAGCCTGCTACTTCAACGAGACGATAAGCTTCCGGTAATAGTTATGGATTCATGGTGGCGGTTTCTCGGTTCCTCATCGCAATCCGTTACCACGGGGAACAACTTGCTAAAAATGGAGTTATTTTGGTAAGTATTGCTTATCGTCTTGGCCATTAGGTTTCTTATCACTTCCTGAATTAACAGCAGAATCAGAAAGTCAGATATCAGGGAATTATGGACTTCTCGATCAAATTGCTGCACTAAAGTGGGTACAAAATAATATTCGGCTTTCGGTGGTCCCACTGTGTCACAATTTTCGGTCAATCAGCAGGAGGATTCTCTGTAAGCATGCTCAGCAGCTTCACCAAAAGCAAAGGGACTTTTCCATCGGGCAATTGCTATGAGCGGAGCCTCATTCAGCCCTGCCAGTAAGAATAAAGATATCGACTGCATGCAAATTCTCAAAGGAGCAGAGCTATCTGGTCTTGAATTTGAAAAACGCATAGGTGTAAATTCCCTGGCGGAGTTGCGTAAGATTGATTTCCAAAAGCTTTTAAGCGATTCAGTTGCAAAGACAGGTGGTTTCAGTCCTATTATAGATGGCAATTTGATTATCGATGACCAGTATAAGTTATATGAAGCTGGTGCATATAATGATATTCCTGTCTTGTTAGGGACAGCTTCCGATGAAGGCTCAATATTTGTAATGACATACAAAATAGGTGATTACTTAAGTTCAACTCGCCAGCGTTTTGGACCTTTTACGGATAAAATTTTAAGTATCTATCCTGATGGCACTGACAGCACCATGCGGAGGTCTTGGGCTAATCTTTTCCGCGACACTTATTTTGCCTGGCATAGCTTTACATGGGCAACACTACAAACTTAAAACCGGATAAATCTCCTGTGTTTATGTATTACTTTGACCAGCCTCAACCTTCATCTGCTCTCACCATGGTTCTAAAGTCAAACAAATCTTATCATGGATCCGATTGTTTTTATGTATTTAATCATCTCGATCAGGATTCTAAAATGAAATACACTGAAGAAGACAGGAAATTGTCGGAAATTATGGTAAATTACTGGATTAACTTTGCCATATATGGTGATCCCAATGGAAACGATCTTCCTAAATGGCCGGTTTATAATGTTGAGAACCCAATTGTAATGTACCTAAAAGGTAATCCACGTACGCACCTTTACCTAATTTGGATAAAGCTTAAAGGTTATTGATGAATACTATTTAAATGGAAACAGTTCTTTGGGAGTGGAATCTAAATAATTCTATTTAAACAGCTAGTTCAACTCACCGGCAGCTTCAGATTATCAGGTTCGCACAATTTTAACCTGACGTGACAATTTTCGGTCCATCTACCAGACTTTGTACCAATAAGGAAATTTCATATTGACTCGAAACTACTCATTCATCTATCTTAAAAACGGCTTATAACACGGGACAATAAAGGTAAGTTGCTTGTCATGGTTTTTGCCTTTACTTGCTGCACTCCAGACAGAACAGTAATGCTTGACACATCCAGACCGCCCCACTACTATTAACGAAATAACAATACCGGGATAAGCCTCGCATTCGCTAAGGAACCTTGCACCGCGACAATCTGGCTTATGCCCAGCAAACTTTGTACCTAGAGTGCAAAAGCTCATATGCCATACCTGTATTTCTTGCCACCGGGACAATTTCCCGGCTGAGATCGCCAGACCGGTGGCCGGCTGGCTGCACCAGGCAACATCAACTTCCTTTTATTGCCGGGCCGTTATAGCGCATTTTGTCTCAGAATTTAGCCTTCTACAAACTCGATAATTTTATTTTGATTATTTTCAAACCAAAATACAGTTAGAGTTGTATACTTCAGCAGAAATAAAAAATCTAACCGCTTCATTTGGAGCAGAAAAATGCGGTATAGCTTCTGTCGATAGGTTTAAGGATGCACCAAATGGTTTTCACCCAAGAGATATTTATCAGAGATGTAATTCTGTTATTGTCTTTCTGATACAAATGCCAACAGATATAATTATGGCCTCAAATCCTGTTCCATATTCTCATACAGCATATCTGATTTATTCTAAACTCGACACATTGGGACTTGATCTAAGTAAAGCAATTCAAAATAATGGAAATCATGCTGTCCCAATACCTTCGGATGTACCTTATATATATTGGGATAATGTAAATCATCATGGAATGGGTATCCTTTCGCTTCGCCATGCGGGATATCAGGCAGGACTTGGAATTCTTGGTCGAAATAATCTGCTGATTAATCCTGATCTTGGAAACATGGTCTATATTGGGGCAGTACTTACTGACAGTAAATTAGTGCCGGATCCAGTTATTACAGAATTAAAATGCCCCACAAAATGCAAAATCTGTCTTGATAGTTGCCCTCAAAAAGCCTTGGATGGCAAAACCGTTAATCAAAAATTATGTAGACAATTCTCCGGTCTTCATCATGAACGAGGATTTAATATTTACTCCTGCAATGTTTGCAGAAAAGTGTGCATCTTCAGGACAAGAATAAAAATTTAAAAAACACGCTATAACACGGACAATAAAGGTCATTTGTTTGTCACGCCTGCCCTGACAAGCGAAGCTTCGTCAGGGTTTTTGAATATACTGCTTTCTTATAATGTGACCCTCATATCGCTCAACCCTGACTCCGCACCAGTGCTCGCAATTAAACTTCTGCACCGTGACAAATTCCTAACTTCGTTGGCGTTTTGTACCGCGACACTGCACCAGTACTCATTTATAAAGCATCTGTAAGGTGACTAAATACCAATCACTTAGTTCGTTTGTACCGCGACACTCGTATAGGCCCGAAGGATTGTACCATGATACCAAAAACCACGCCATACCCTCCTTTTGGCAGCGCCGGAGAGAGCTCGTGCCCGAACATGCAAAATACCTTTGAGATACGGATCTTGCAGATGCAGTCGCACACAATGACCATCTCAGTCTCACGATCTACGTATATCGGCTCTGAACGCCTGGTTCCATAATGCGTTTCTGATTGGTAGAGTTGCCTCTCGGTGAGAGTTTTACATCATCGTCGGAAACAATACCTATGAGTATCCGCGTCACGAACTTCTTCGCTTCCATGTCTTGCCACCTATTCCTTTTGTAATGATGTACGACTTTTAGTATGGAGATTACATCGTGTAATGTGTTCGAGAAGTTTGTGCGTGGATGCTCAACCTCGTATGATCGCAGGAATAGCGTGTGACCGCTCGAATGCAAAATGCAGCCATATTCTTCGTGAGATAGAGAACGTTCCTGATCGCCTTTCGGTTTTTTGCTACTGTACCGCCGACGTTATATAAAGAAACACGTTGAATTTGTTGGCTACCCACTGTCGTTTAATGTAAAGTTCGTTCCTCCCAGGTACGTCTTACGACGAGAGTTGTACGCGACGTCCGCTCGTGATATGCACTGTATGCGGTACATCAATCGTACGAGAACTTCTTGAGCTCTGTGACGCGCTTTTTCTCTGATTAGGAACATGTGCCTGCGCTGCACATGGTCCTTGTCGCTGCCCGTATCGATCCGGAATCACTCTACGTGCCGAAAGAATCGACTGCCGATGAATGGTGCCCCACTTGTGGCAGCACTTGCTGCATGTGATCTAGCAGTCGTGCAGGCTGCTGCACTACCACGATTGAGGTTGAAGCACTGCGCGTACCCTTCTTATTCTTTCCGATCGAACACCAGTCTGAGCAGAGGTTACTATCGCTACCGTCTCTTCGTCACGGAGCTGAGTGTGTATGCACGTCTCGTCCACGAGTCCCCAGGATATGCCGATGCAATTAAGCCAACCTCGGTGTTAGTCCACACTAATTGCAGCAATCAATATGACACTTGACGGGTTTTGCGACCATACGGCAGGGATTGCAGATGACGAATTACATCAGCATTATAGAGAGCTATTAAGCCACTCTGGAGCCATTATATGGGGAAGGATAACATACCAACTTATGGAAAGTTACTGGCCAACTGTAGTAATAAACCCTACTGGTAACAAACCCATTGATGAATTTGCAGTGATAATACAAAACATTCCCAAAATTGTTTTTTCCCACACGCTGACTAAAGTTGAATGGAAAAATTCAAAGTTGGCAAAGAGAGGCATTAAAGAAGAAGTTTTAGAACTCAAGCAACAACCAGGTAAAGACATCGGAGTTGGCAGCCCAAGTTTAATTGTAGCCTTATCAAAACTCAATTTAATTGATGAATACCAACTTTGTGTTCACCCGGTTATATTAGGAAGCGGTTTACCATTATTTAAAAACATAAACAATACAGTTATCCTTAAACTCATAAAAACAAAAACCTTTAGCTCTGGCGCAATTGTGCTTTACTATCAGCCGACAAAAAAATGACTTGGCCCGAAATGCTAACACGGACAATATGGGTAAGTTGTTTGTCATGGTTTTTGCTTTGCTTCTGCACCTAAGACAAATTCGTAATGGTTATTGCACCCGGACACCGCGCATCTGCACGCAATCTAAATCCTGCACCGTGACAGTTTTCTGGCTCCGAGATAGTTTGTACTGCGACATTGCGCCAGTGCCTTCCCAAAACTTTGTAACCGGGGATAATCCCGATAGGTATCGGGACGCTGCTCCGATCAAACTTGTACCCATGACGCTCGCCTACGACTCGGTCAGGGCAGGCCTTGACGGCAAAAACCACGCCACACCCTCCTTTGGACGCCGAAGCCTTGGCGAAGGCGTGCCTTGCACCGTGACAGCTTTCACGCCTTCGCGACTAAAGTCGCTATGGCGTGTAAAGCTGGCTAAAGTACCTGGACCCTGCCCGGATGCTTCGTCGGGTAGCACCCCAACCCTGCAGGCTGGCCCTGTGAAATATGGACATCGCGAGGGTTTGTGCTATTTCACAGGGCTGGCTCCTTCCCTAAAATTGCCCACCGGGCATTTTCTTAACGGTCGGCCCCTATACGCTCGGCCCTATTGCCGGGCCGTTATAAGCAAGCTCACACAGGACTGCACATCAACTTGACATTTCGGAGAAAAAGACTTAAATTTACAAAGCAACTGATTATCAATCTCATTAAGAAAATTAGTTATGGCAAGTCTTATTGAAGGTTTTAATTATGATATATTTATAAGCTACCGTCAGAAAGACAATAAATATGACGGTTGGGTAACAGAATTTGCTGACAACCTGAAGAAGGAGTTAGAGGCTACATTCAAAGAAGAAATCAGCGTTTATTTTGACATCAACCCTCACGACGGGCTTCTTGAGACACATGATGTTGATGCCTCAATCAAGGATAAACTGAAGTGCCTTGTCTTTATCCCCATCATTTCTCGCACCTATTGTGATCCAAAATCATTTGCCTGGGAACATGAGTTTAAGGCATTTGTTGAACAAGCTTCAAATGATCAATTCGGATTGAAAATAAAGCTTCCTAATGGAAATTTTGCGAACAGAGTAATTCCAATAAGAATCTACGATTTAGAGAACACTGATATCAAACTATGTGAATCTGTTTTAGGAGGAGTAGTTCGTGGTATTGAATTTATCTATAAATCAGCTGGCGTAAATAGACCATTAACTACATCTGATTATCCTGAAAAAAACCAATACAAAACCTTATACCGGGATCAGATTAATAAAGTTGCCAATGCGATAAAAGAGAATATCAGCGGATTGAAAGGAGAACCGTTGGAATTTGAAAGTGATTCAAAGGAAGTTTTTGCAACTATTAAAAACTCAAGCGTAAAGGAAAAATCAATTAAAGTTACCGCAGGGTTTAAAAAACGGGTACTGCTGGTTTCCGGGGTTTTATTGGCTGCAGCAGTCATTGTTGTGGTATTAATCCTTACAAATGTAATCAAGGGTGGAAAGGATGCAAGGGCTGAGGAAATAAAATCTATTGCTGTTCTACCTTTCAGGAATGATAGCCCAGAGGATTCTACTCAATACTTTATGGATGGTGTAATGGAAGAGCTTCTGAATAAGCTTCAATCAGTAAAATCATTAAGAGTTCTTGGACGAACCTCAGTAGAACAATTCCGTGGACAGGATAAATCAATTTCAGAAATAGCAAAGGAGTTGGGTGTTAACTATATTGTAGAAGGAAGCGGCCAAAAATCAGGTAATGCGTTACGGATGAGGGTCCAGTTAATTAGAGCCAGGAATGAAAGACATATTTGGGGCAATTCCTTTGAACAGAAAAGTCTCGATATGAGAGAATACTTTAAGGCCCAATCGGGTTTTGCTGAAGCAATTGCTAATGAATTAAATGCAGTACTGTCCCCTCAAGAAAAGAAGCTTCTCCAGGAAGTACCTAGTGTTAATCTGGAAGCCTATGATACATACCTGAAGGGATATAGTTACATGGTTGACCTTAGTTCTGAATCGTTATTAAAAGCCAAGGATTATCTGAACAGTGCTATTGAAAAAGATCCATACTGGGCACCACTTGTATTCTGCTATGGCGCTTGTTTGGTGGTCAATAGCAGCTTTTGGAGTTGAATCACCTGAGATTGCTGTTCCTATAATTTACGATAATATCAATAAAGCCATGGAACTGGATCCTGGCCTTGTGGATGTTCATTTCCTAAGCGCCATCATGGCGTTTCATGCAGAATGGGACTGGGAAAAAACTGAAAAAGAGTTTCTGACAGCCTTGTCCATTAATCCTAACCATGCTATGTCAAGAGTATGGTTCTCTCATGCGTTATATGTATTGCAGCGACCAGAAGAAGGCTTGAGTCAGGCAAACCTGGCTATCAAGCTTGATCCTCTTAATCCTGTTATTCAAAGAGGTTACGCAGCTGCACTGCTTTGCGGACGTGAGTATAAGGCTGCCATGGATGTATTAGATAATATGCTGGCAAAAGATCCTGATGATCTTCTCACTAATGGTCTGATGGAAAATGCAGCCCTTTTTTGCGGGGATTCAAGCAAATCTTTTAAGGCGTGCTTGCGTTATATTCCACAGATGTACGAGTTTAATGAGGAATCCATTAATCAATTTGAAATGACTTATAATAAAAGTGGATATTATGCAGCCTATGCAGAGTTTTTACAACAATTAGAGATTTTGTATAATAAGAAATACGTACCCCCAGGAAATATGGCAATCGGATATTACTTTATAAATCAAGATGATAAGGCCCTTAAATGGATAGAGAAATCACTTGAAGTACACGAATCAGGTATTCCTTATCTTGGCACAGGACTTTGGAACTGCACCCGATTATATGATAATCCAAGATTTATTGAAGTTTTAAAGAAAATAAACCTTCCACTTCCAAAAAACTGAATGTTTTATATTACTAATTTACGTATAACTGATGCCGATACTACATGCCTGATGAGATAATGGATAAATTGCCGGACTTTAAAAAGCCTGCTTATAACACGGACAATATGGGTAAGTTGTTTGTCACACTTTTTGCTTTCCTGCCTGCCGGTAGGCAAGGCTTGCACCGTGACAGCTTTCACGCCTTCGCGACTAAAGTCGCTATGGCGTGTAAAGCTGGCTAAAGTACCAGGACCCTACACGGATGCTGCGTTGGGTAACACCCCAACCCTGCAGGCTGGCCCTGTGAAATATGGACATCGCGAGGGTTTGTGCTATTTCACAGGGCTGGCTCCTTCGCTAAAACAGCCCAGAGTCCTCGCACAACCTGGCTCCTCCCTAAAATTGCCCACCGGGCATTTTCTTAACGGTCGGCCCCTATACGCTCCGCCCTATTGCCGGGCCGTTAGTGTGTATATCGCACCAAACTAGATAATTATGCGACTATTGACAACTTTTATACTACTGATTATCTCTAGTACATTAGCATTTTCAACCGGACAAAACGGTGATATCATCTTTTGGAATAATAAAAAGTATTCACTTTTTTCTAATCCACTTGAATCATATCCTCAATTTGATTTAATACGCCCAAAACTATTTGGTGAACAGCCTAGTGAATGGAATACAGCTTGTTATAGAGGTTATATTGCAGAATGGGAAATATTAAATAATCAGCTTTACTTGACAAACATATTTTCTTGCAACGATCGAAACGTGAAAGCCAATTTGAATCTATTATTTCCTGATATAATTAGTAATGGAAAAATCAATGCTTATTGGGTAAATCAAACTCTCTTAGTGCCTGAAGGTAAGTGCATCTATTATGGCAATATTGGATATTCTTACATCTATGAAACGGAGTACGAGTTAACAATCAAAAATGGAGAATTGATAGAAAATAAAAAATATGATAATTCTTCACACATCTCAATATTTACTCAAAAACCTGATTCGCTGGTGAATTTTATTTATAAAACTATCCATTGGAGTAATATCCCTGATACACTTAAGAATCCTGTACGAGTAAATTTACTTCTTACAACATCTGATATCAACAAACCAGAAATAAAGATTTTAAAAGGATCTGGTATAAAAGTATATGATGATGAAGCTTTAAGAGTTGCATATCAACTTCCTGACTGGGATTTTTATATACAAAGAGGGAAAGTATTTAAGATCTATTGGTTTCTTCCGGTCATATTTAGTAATGAAAATAAAATAAAATACACACACTAAAAACAAGTCATGGTTAATTCGCACATTTTATGCACGTTAGATATTTTATTAAAGAACTAACCATAACAGAAAAAGCAAGGTTAATTTAGCGAGACAAGACCTGCCTTTCTACCAAAATTGGTTCCATTTATTATTTACTGAGAACCAGATAAGAACTGATAGATGATCTTATAGTATTTGACCACCTTGATAAATCTTCTCCTATGAATTTACCCTATTCGATCTAACAGGCATAAAGGAATATTTGAACAAATTGGTTTTCAAAATGTTAACTAACAGTATTCCTGATACCTAATAATTTGGAGGGTACTTATGAAAGTAATATTATACACGAAATACGGATCACCTGATGTTCTTCAACTCAAGGAAGTAGAAAAGCCAATTCCAAAGGATAGTGAAGTACTTATAAGAGTATATGCAACAACAGTAACGGCAACGGAATGCACCTTTCGAAAAGGTGAGCCATTATTTTCAAGATTATTCACCGGTCTGAGAAGACCAAAAATTACTACCCTGGGAGGGGAGTTATCCGGGGAAATTGAAGCAGTTGGCAAAGATGTTAAATTATTTAAGAGTAGTGACCAGATTTTTGGTAGTGCAGGTCCTGGTTTTGGTGCCAATGCTGAGTATATATGTATACCCGAGGATGGAGTGCTGGCTATAAAACCGTCGAATATGACTTATGAAGAGGCCGCCTCCAGCGTTGATGGATTTTTAACAGCTTTACCTTTCCTTCGGGATAAGGGGAATATTCAGAGCGGACAAGAAGTTCTTATCTATGGTGCTTCTGGAAGTGTAGGTACGTCTGCTGTACAGATTGCCAAGCATTTTGGTGCAGAAGTAACCGGAGTATGTAGTACTGCGAATTTAGAATTGGTGAGAACTCTAGGAGCCGATAAGGTTATTGACTACACGAAGGAGGACTTTACCAAAACCGTACAGACTTACGATATTATATTTGACACAGTTGGAAAGGCTTCATTTTCACGCTGTAAAAACTCGCTAAAACAAAACGGCATCTTTCTTGAATCTGGGGTTGGATTGGGAATCTTCCCACATGTATTATGGACTTCAATGTTCGGTCACAAAAAGGCAAGAATTGCAGCTACAGGTTTGAGGTCACCACATGAAAGGACTAAAGATCTAATCATTCTCAAAGAGCTTATGGAGGTAGGAAAGATCAAACCGGTCGTAGATAGACGCTATTCATTAGAGCAAACTGCCGAAGCACATAGCTATGTCGAGAAAGGACATAAAAAAGGAAATGTAGTAATTACTTTGAAACATAATAACAGGACATAAATAAAAAAATGCAGATAACACAATGTCCCTTAGATGAGACACTTTCTACCCATCGACCGAGATTTATTACCTTGATAAATTACTAATGACGAGATAACTTACACCCGTCTATTGGGATTAGGAGCCTGGAAAAATTTCATATAACGAGACAAATTAGTTGACAGAAGATAATCTTAGAATAAAACTAACCATAACACGGACAATAAAGGTCATTTGTTTGTCACTCCTGCCCTGACAAGCGAAGCTTCGTCAGGGGTTTTTGAACTTCCTGCTTTCTTATAACGTGACCCTCATATCGCTCAACCCTGACACCGCACCAGTGCTCTCAATTAAGTTTCTGCACCTTGACAAATTCCTAACTTCGTTGTCAGCTTGTACCGCGACACTGCACCAGTACTCATTTATAAAGTATCTGTAAGGTGACCCAATACCAATCACTTAGTCCGTTTGTATCGCGACACACGTATAGGCCAGTAGCTTTGTACCATGACGCCAAAAACCGCGCCATACCCTCCTTTGGACGCCGAAGCCTTGGCGAAGGCGTGCCTTGCGCCGTGACTCAATTCTGGCTAAAGTACCAGGACCCTGCCCGGTGCTGCCCCCGACGCTTCGGTCGGGGCAGGATCGGGTAACACGCCCCCGCGGCAGTCTGGCCCTGTGAAATATGGACATCGCTAGGGTTTGCGCTATTTCACAGGGCTGGCTCTTTCGCTAAAACAGCCCACAGGGCTGTTTCTAAACGCTCAGCCCTATTGCCGGGCCGTTATGCTTAAGCGTCAGCTACTTACGGGACAGTTCCTGCCTTGACTCAAACGCCAAAGCATAACTCCTCGAACGAGAAATATTTTTGACTTACGGGACAAATTTGTAATCCACGAGAAAATAACAATACTTTAGCAAGACAATTATAGACTATGATTTTAAACTACATCAATTGGAATGCTGATCCAGAGATTATTAATGTTTTGGGGATTTCTATTAGATACTATGGTCTCCTATTCGTAAGTGGATTAATCCTTTGCATCTATATTACTAGGCTGGATTTATAAAAGAGAATCCATTCCTGCTGAGAATCTGGAAAAATTATCAATCTACAGTATGATTGGTATTCTGGTAGGGGCAAGACTTGGACATTGTTTATTTTATGAGCCATCTTACTATTTATCACATCCTCTGGAGATGATTCTTCCAATTACCTTTCCTCCTGATGGTGGGATAAAGTTTAGTGGCTATCAAGGACTGGCAAGTCATGGTGGTGTACTAGGATTACTGATTGCCTTATATATCTATTCTCGAAAGACTAAACATTCAATGATTGACACCCTTGATTTGATTGCGGTTGTTGCAGGATTGAGCTTTGTGTTTATCAGACTTGGAAACTTTATGAATTCTGAAATTATCGGCATGCCGACAACAAAACCTTGGGGTGTGATTTTTGAGCGAGTAGATAACATACCGAGACACCCAGCTCAATTGTACGAGGCGATTTCATATTTTATCATTTTTACGATTATGATGCTTCTTTACAAAAAAATGAGAGCCAGACTTAAAAACGGATTCTTATTTGGACTTGCGACTGTTTTATTCTTTACAGCAAGATTTGTAATTGAATTTGTAAAGGAGAACCAAGTCGGATTTGAAGATAAAATGACTTTAAATATGGGACAGCTTTTGAGTCTCCCTTTCATTGCCGTGGGAATTGGATTTATTATTTATGGATTAATGAAAACTAGAAAATTACTCAACGCTGACATCCAATAATTAAGTTCCTTCCTATCTGGACAACTTCGTAAACCTCGAGACTGCTACATCATGACAATTAATAAACGCCAAAGCATAACACGGACGGTATAATTAATAAGCTCGTCACAGTTTTTGCTTTACTTCTGCACCCAAGACAGTACCGTATTGTTAGTTGCACCCGGACACGCTCATCTGCTCGCAGATAACATACTACTCGGTGATCACATTGACGCTCGCCTACGGCTCGGTCAGGGCAGGCCTGGATGGCAAAAAGTACGCCACACCCTCCTTCGGACGCCAAAGCCTTGGCGAAGGCGTGCCTTGCACCGTGACAGTTTTCACACCTTCGCGACTGAAGTCGCTATGGTGTGCAAAGCTGGCTAAAGTACCAAGACCCTGCCTGGATGCAGCGTCGGGTAACACGCCACCGCGGCAGTCTGGCCCTGTGAAATATGGACATCGCGAGGGTTTGTGCTATTTCACAGGGCTGGCTCTTTCGCTAAAACAGCCCACAGGGCTGTTTCTAAACGCTCAGCCCTATTGCCGGGTTGTTAGGTGTTATATCTCCTGCTAACCCGATGATTTACTGAACTTAATACTGCCATCAACCTTAATTATCTTCCCAATACAAATCTTTAATTTCGGAACAAATGAAAACTCTTGCACACAGTTTCGTTTTAATCTTATTATTTGCTTCCTTAATATCAGGGTGCAAATCACATTCCAACCAAACAGCTTATATGAAAAGCATCTTGACTAATCTTGAAAAAATTGAATCTGCGACATATCTTAATTTTGCAGAATCATATGCTCCAGGTGATACATTGCCAACTTTCACATTTACTCGCTTATATAAGGAATATCGTAATCATTCTGATACAACAATTGGGTCCAGCTATGTTACATTTCTCCATAAAGATACAACCAGAATGGCATCTTGTTATGATGGAAAAATGAGAGCAATAGTATATGAGGATGAAAAGGTTATGGTTATTGACAGTTTTAAAAACAGTAATTTGCCTTTTAGACCAATTACACCTCCATTTTTTAATTATTCTGCCAGTATACTCAGGTATGTTCTGGAAACAAATGATAGCTTATCACTAAATTTTGAGGATCACATGGATTCATTGAAACTGACAGCTACCATATATGCAGGCAAACAAGTTGAATTTTTTGGCAAGCCATTTTACATGGGCGATCCATATAGTAAAGGAGATGAAATTTCGAAATATGAAATCTGGATAAATAAAAAATCAAATTTGCCTTATAAAATCAGGAGGGAAATGTCACATGACATCTCAGTTTGGAATATCTCAAATGTCAGATTCAACACGGAAAAACCTGAAAACTTCAATGCTGAAGAATACTTTCCAGCAGATCTGAAAAGTGTAGCCTACGGAACAAATAGAAAACCTCCAAAAAATGAATTGGAAGGGAAGATTGCGCCTGACTGGATATTGAAGGATGCTGATGATAATATTCTTGCTTTATCAAATATAAAAACAAAGGTTCTTCTTATCCAATTCACAAGTGTAAGTTGTGGGCCGTGTAGAGCATCAATTCCATTTTTAAAAGAACTAACAAAAGAATTTCAGAACAAAGATTTTGAATTTGTAAGCATAGAAGCTTGGACAAGAAACTCTAACGTTCTTAAGAATTATAGAAACAAAAATAATTTTGATTATAGATTTTTAATGTCAACAGATGAAGCCACCCGAGATTACAAAATAACCTCAGTTCCGATCTTTTTCATCATAGATAAAAATCATGTAATTAAAAAAATTGTGACTGGCTATGGAGATGGGACAACAGATAAAGAAATAAAAGATGCAATTGAAAAGATGCTTTAAGAAGATTATTAACAAATATACAACACCTAACACGGACGGTAGCATTAATAAACTCGTCACGGTTTTTGCGGATTGGTTGTGCTCCCAAGACAGATTTGTAATGTCAGATACCGCGACCGCGCCATTCCAACCAACTAACATTGTGTATCTGGACAGTTTACTTATTCCAAGACAGTTTGTACCTCGACACACCAGCCCTCAACCAACTTTAAACCCGGACGGCAAAAATACGTGCCATACCCTCCCTGCCTACCGGCAGGCAGGCTTGCACCGGGATGAAAGATTTCTGGCTAAAGTACCAGGACCCTGCCCGGATGCTGCCTCCGACGCTTCGGTCGGGGCAGGATCGGGTAACACGCTTCCGTGGCAGTCTGGCCCTGTGAAATATGGCTATTGCGAGGGCTTCGCGTTATTTCACAGGGCTGGCTCTTTCGCTAAAACAGCCCACCATCATCGCTCAACCTGGCTCCTCCCTAAAATTGCCCACTGGGCAATTTCTTAACGGTCAGCCCTATTCACTCTCGGCCCTATTGCCGGGCCGTTAAGTTTCATTATCCTAACAACCGAACCTTGTAATATAGCTGGACCAAAAAAAAACTAACTTGACTTCTTACTAAGGCACAATATTTGATGCCTTGCTCACAATAACTATTACTAAAACACCTACAAATGAAGAAATTATGTCTGTTGGTATTCTCAATGACTTTTTGTTTCATATCGGTTTCTGCACAGATTGATAAAAAGGATCCATTAATTGTTGTTAATGGTAAAATCAGTAATATCAAATTGAATTCAATAAGTCCAAATGAAATAGAATCAATATCTGTTTCAAAACTTCCGTCATCTAAAGATAAAGAAGCATTTGGTGTCCTATCAGAAAATGGTGTTATATCAATCATTACAAAAGACAGCATACAAACTGATAGTCAAAAAGATTTGCCATCTAAACCATTAGTATTGGTAGATGGGATAGTATATACAAACAGCCTTGACTCAATAAATGTCCAAGAAATTGAATCTATGACCGTCTTAAAGGACTATTCAGCCACCAAAACATATGGTAAAGTCGGCGAGAATGGTGTTATTCTTATAAAAAGAAAAGAACAAACTAAGGAGAAATAACGAAAACCTAACACGGACGGTATAAACCATTGAATGCGTGCACAGAAGAAAATTTGTGATTAAATTTGAGTTAAGAAGTAATTTTATCAAAACATGAGAAATCCTGCCTCAAATAAAAAGTTCAATACTTCAGTTACTTTCGAGAGATCAATGATTGCTCCCTGCGGAATGAATTGTGGATCATGTATCGGGTACATGAGACCAAATAATACATGTCCTGGATGCAGGTTTGTAGATCAAGGCAAGGCAAGGGTTAATTGTGTAATAAGAAATTGTGATCTCCTCAAAAAGGTTGATTCAAAATTCTGCTTTGATTGTCAGAAATATCCATGTCGGAGATTAAAACAACTAGACAAAAGATACCGAACAAGGTATAATACTAGTTTTCTTGAAAATCTGATGATGATTAATCAAAAAGGAATGGATTACTTTCTTGTTTTTGAGACGAGCAGAAGGAAGTGTCCCGACTGTGGAGCAACCTTAAGTGTTCACCGTGACCATTGTCTGGCATGTTCGAAAATTTTAAATAACAACGGTTTATAACACAGGCAATAAAAGACATTTGTTTGTCACGCCTGCCCTGACAAGCGAAGCTTCGTCAGGGGTTTTTGAATATACTGCTTTCTTATAACGTGACCTTTATATCGCTCAACCCTGACACCGCTCCAGTGCTCGCAATTAAGCTCCTGTACCATGACCATTCCTTGGCTTCGTCGGCAGCTTACACCTCATGACGCTCGCTTTCAGCTCGGTCAGGGTCAAAGACGTGACAGTTTTCACGCCTTCGCGACTAAAGTCGATATAGCGTGCAAAGCTGGCTAAAGTACCGGGACGTTAGCGTTCATAAATTAACAATCTTCCAATGATGAAAATCTACAATCAGGATTCTGAATTTATTAGTCAACTTCGTGTTGAGCCAGTAACAAAAAAGAATTGGAACAAATTTGTTGAACTCTTTGGAGAAAAGGGAGCTTGCGGAAATTGCTGGTGTATGTATTATCGATTGACCAAAGCAGATTTTATTGAAGGGAAAGTTGATGATGGAAATAAAAATGCAATCAAGAAACTTGTCCGGGAGGGAAAACCTGTTGGACTCATTGGTCTTCTTGAGGGTCAGGCAATAGCATGGTGCGCATTTGCTCCTAGAGAAGATTTTATCAAATTGAATAAATCTCGGGTTCATAAACGAATTGATGATAAAGATGTATGGTCAATTCCTTGCCTTTTCATTAATAAATACTATAGAAGATCTGGTGTCTCAGTTCTCCTATTAAAAGGAGCCATAAATTATGCAAGAGAAAACAAAATTAAAATCATAGAAGCTTATCCTATGATTCCTACGCAAGACAAGATTCCTGATTCCTTTGCATGGATTGGCTTATTTAAATCTTTTGAGCGTGCAGGGTTTAAAATTGTGGACAGGATATCCAAAAACAGACCAATGGTTAGATATTATATCCAATAAGATAATAACAATTAGCAACTTACGAAACGTTAACACTGACAATAAAGTTAAAAAACTTTTTTCTCAGCTTTTTTGCCGGTCTGTTATAAGCAAGCTCACACAGGACTGTACATCAACTTGACATTTCGGAGAAAAAGCTTAAATTTACAAAGCAACTGATTATCAATCTCATTAAAAAATTAGTTATGGCAAGTCTTATTGAAGGTTATAATTATGATATATTTATAAGCTACCGTCAGAAAGACAATAAATATGACGGTTGGGTAACAGAATTTGTTGACAACCTGAAGAAGGAGTTAGAGGCTACATTCAAAGAAGAAATCAGCGTTTATTTTGACATCAACCCTCACGACGGGCTTCTTGAGACACATGATGTTGATGCCTCAATCAAGGATAAACTGAAGTGCCTTGTCTTTATCCCCATCATTTCTCGCACCTATTGTGATCCAAAATCCTTTGCCTGGGAACATGAGTTTAAGGCATTTGTTGAACAAGCTTCAAATGATCAATTCGGATTGAAAATAAAGCTTCCTAATGGAAATTTTGCGAACAGAGTACTTCCAATAAGGATCTACGATTTAGAGAACACTGACATCAAACTATGTGAATCTGTTTTAGGAGGAGTAGTTCGTGGTATTGAATTTATTTATAAGTCAGCTGGAGTAAATAGACCATTAACTCCATCTGATTATCCTGAAAAAAACCAGTACAAAACCTTATACCGGGATCAGATTAATAAAGTTGCCAATGCGATAAAAGAGAATATCAGCGGATTGAAAGGAGAACCGTTGGAATTTGAAAGTGATTCAAAGGAAGTTTTTGCAACTATTAAAAACTCAAGCGTAAAGGAAAAATCAATTAAAGTTACCGCAGGTTTTAAAAAACGGGTACTGCTGGTTTCCGGGGTTTTATTGGCTGCAGCAGTCATTGTTGTGGTATTAATCCTTACAAATGTAATCAAGGGTGGAAAGGCTGCAAGGGCTGAGGGAATAAAATCTCTTGTTGTTCTTCCTTTTGAAAATTTCACCGGTGATGAAAAACTGGATTATGTGGCTGATGGCATGCACGCCTCTCTCATTGGGGATATGGGGAAACTGGGTGCACTGCGGGTAATCGGTAAGACTTCGTCCAGTGTCTTTAAAAATACTGGCAAATCAGCACCCGATATTGCCAGAGAATTGCATGTTGATGCACTAGTGGAGCCCACCGTGACATGTTATGGCGACAGTGTTTGCATACAGATCAGGGTGATCACTCCATTTCCCTATGAGAAACAACTCTGGGTTGCCGATTACAGAGAGGACAAAAGCAAAATCGTGAACCTTTATAACAGGATTGCAAAACAAATAGCTGATGAATTAATGATAGAGTTAACGCCTGAAGAGGAACGTTTACTTGCAAAATCAGGAATCGTCGACAGAGATGCCTATGACGAATACCTGAAAGGTCTTTATTATCTGGAGGATTTTGACAAGGAATCGTTGATGAAAGCTATGGAATATTTGAACCGTGCTGTGGAAAAGGACCCTGGCTGGGCTCCTCTCTATACGGGCCTGACTCTGGTCTGGGCGTCAATCGTTCAAATGGGTTTTGAATCACCGGAAGTTGCCGGACCGAAGATCTTTGAAAACCTGAATAAAGCACTTGAACTGGATCCGGATAATGCTGATTCTCGGTTTATTAGTGGAGAGATGGCTTTCCTGGCAGAGTGGGACTGGGAAAAGGGTGAAAAGGAGTTATTGAAATCCCTGGCTATAAATCCCAACAATGCCATTGCAAGGGTCATTTATTCACAGTTATTGAGCATCTTACAGAGGCCTGACGAGGCACTAACACAGGGACAACTGGCCATCGAACTGGATCCGTTGAATCCTTTAATAAAAGTACTGTATTCCGCTACTGCTATTAAGTGTTGGTGACTGTGAAAAAGCCCTGATTCTCGCAGAAAAAGTAACGGCCGAATATCCGGAACACTATCTTGCAAATAATGCAATTGAATGTGCAGCTTTTCGTTGCGGGGAATACGATAAGGTAATGAAAGCCGCCAAATATTTTTTGCCTGTCAGAGGAATTGACTATCAAAAGGTTGAAAGAATTTTCGAGGAACAAGGTTTTATCCCGGCATATGAAGAAGTAATGCTACAGTCCGAAGATTTGGCTCAAAACGGATACTATTTCACCCATTGAAATGGCCATCAGGTATATGATGGTGGATCAACCAAGGATAAAGCCCTGAATTGGCTTGAAAAGGGATTTGAAGTACACGACCAAATATGCCTTATATTACCACACATGCTTATCTGTTTTGATCCTCTATTCAGCAATCCAAGGTTCATTGACATTATTAAGAAAATGAACCTTCCGCTTCCAAAAAACTGATTGTTCTTTATTACTAATTTTACATGACAGATACCGATCCTTCATGCATGACGTGATAATGGATAAATTGCCGTACTTTAAAAAGCCTGCTTATAACACGGACAATATGGGTAAGTTGTTTCCCGCCTGCGCGGGACAGTGTCACACTTTTTGCTTTCCTGCCTGCCCGGCCTACCGGCAGGCAGGCTTGCACCCCATGACGCTCGCTTTCAGCTCGGTCAGGGCAGGATCGGGTAACACACCACCGCGGCAGTCTGGCCCTGTGAAATATGGACATCGCGAGGGTTTGCGCTATTTCACAGGGCTGGCTCTTTCGCTAAAACAGCCCACCATCATCGCTCAACCTGGCTCCTCCCTAAAATTGCCCACTGGGCAATTTCTTAACGGTCAGCCCTCTTCACGCTCAGCCCTATTGCCGGGCCGTTAGGTTTCATAGCTGAACCGACAGAAGATCTGCTTTTTAGAAAATTTAACATGACCCGGAAATTTTACAACAGAAGTTTAAAACCATAAATAAAAGCAAAATGAAAAAACTCATTATTCTTACTCTGATCCTGATCTGTTCAGTCCAGATTCTTATTGCCCAGCAAGATACATCTTCAGTTATGAAAATGCTTGTTAAGCATACCTGGACAAAGAGCCACGATCAGCTGGGTACTATCACCCTTGCATTTAAAGCAGATTCTACTTACACTGTAGAGGGTATTCCCGACGATACAATCAAAGGAGTCTTCTCACTGAAGTCTGATGTTTTGACTTTTGAAAACGAAAATTCATGCAATTCGAAAGGGATATATACGGTAACCGTAACTGATGAAACTCTAAACTTCGTTTTAAAAGAGGATGATTGCGAGGGTCGTAACATAATAACTCCGGGTATCTGGAAAGCTTCAAAATAGCTTTACGTAAAACCTACTATTGGCTAAGCTCGAACTAGGAATAAAACATATCCAGGGAATTAAAAATTGCCACGAAAACCTAACAAGGACAATAAAGGTCATTTGTTTGTCACGCCTGCCCTGACAAGCGAAGCTTCGTCAGGGGTTTTTGCATTTTGCCTTCTGCAACCATGAAAATTGACTAATATGTGATTAACGCCCCGCGCCCCCAATCTCCGCTTCGATGCGACATAGGGGCGTCTCCTGCCATTGCCTTTTATTATAATTTGTGTACCTTGACTTGTAACTAATACTCAAATAGCTTTGGACCGCGACACTCGTATAGGCCCGAAAGTTTGTACCATGACGCTAAAAACCACGCCGTGCTTCGCTCTTTCCGGTCTCAGACAGGGCCTGCCCCGAATTGGAATCCTACTCCACGGCCTCCAAACGCTCAGCAACGCTTACTAATTCTACCGGCGGGCTGTTAGCGGTCATTGTATGACAACCCCTGTTCCAACGACATTTTCCTTGACATTTTTACCGTTCCCAAAAAAATAATTGAAAATAAATTTGCGCAATCAAATAGTTGCACTTATATTTGCAACCAGATAATTGCACAATCACAATATCATGGAAACAAGACGAGATGCATTTCAGGCAATAGCCGACCCAACACGAAGGGCAATCTTGTTATTGATTGCTGCACAGTCAATGACACCGAATGCAATTGCAGAAGAATTTCACACCAGCAGACAAGCGGTTTCAAAACATATTCAAATTCTTACAGAATGTGAATTGGTGAAACAAGAAACAAAAGGAAGAGAAATTTATTATCACATTAATGTAAATAAGATAAATGAGATAGATAAATGGGTTGAGCAATTCAGAAAAGATTTTGGAAACTCAGTTCACTCAACTCGACAAAGTATTATTAACACTAAAAAAACAGAAAAAATGAAAAATAATTTGCTATTTGATTTTACCGTTGACAAAGCAACAAAAACGGTATTCATAACCAGAGAATTTGATGCCGACCTTTCGCTGGTATGGGATGCTTTTACCAAACCGGAAATTCTTGACCAATGGGTGGCACCTAAACCATGGGCATCAAAAACAAAATTTATGGATTTCAAAGTTGGTGGACGAAGATTTTATGCGATGGTAAGCCCGGAAGGACAGGAGCGTTGGTCAATTCAGAAATATACTTCCATTAGCCCAAAAACCAATTTCAAAATGTTTAATGCTTTTGCGGACAAAGATGAAAACCCTGAATTGCCGGGTTCTGATTGGGATTACACTTTTAGCGAACAGAACGGAAAGACAACAGTGCGTATTACTATTTATAATGAATCTCTTGCCCGTTTGGAGAAGATGATTGAAATGGGCTTTAAAGAAGGATTCACTATGAGCATGACCAACCTGGAAAATCTATTGGCAACTTTATCCAAAAAATGATAGGATTACAAAATATTCACAAACTGCCTGCCCAGCATGTTTTACTTCAAAGAATTGGAATAAGAATGAACGTACAAGAACAAATCGAAGAGTATATTACTAGCCAACCTGAACCCAAACGTAGCTATATCCTTGGTATTAAAGATAAGAAATACTTAGCCCAGAGATATGAAAAGAAACTCGGTAAGGCGAGCATAAGCGGGTATTGCATCAGGTTCAAAACTCTAAAAGATGTAAACATTGATATACTTGAAGCGGCAATACAATATGGGATTGAGGTGAGGCAATAGAGGAAGAATCTTAATATGACACGACAGACAACAAAAACAGCGAACCGCTAACACGGACAACGGGTAAGTTGTATGTCACAAACGCATTTTATTGCCGGGCCGTTATAAGCAAAGCATATCACTCACCTGATACATTAAAGATGATTTATGAATGGATTTTAGCTTTACGGGTAGCCGTTCTCAAATGAATCTCATAACTTTACTGATTATTACTAATATCTCATAAAATGAAAAGATCAAAGTATTTTATTATCATTGCTGTTCTGGTAATGATTACCAATGTCCTGAATGCCCAGGACAAAGTTAAGAACACCATTCTTCCAGGTTCATGGATGGGTAAGCTCTCAGTTGACGGTACGGAATTAAGGGTAGTCTTTAATCTTAAGCTAGTTCAGAAAGATAGCCTCACAGTTACACTCGACAGTCCTGATCAGAACGCTATGGACATTCCTGCCGGACCGGTTGTAGTGGAAAATCAGAAAGTTATAATCAAAGCTCCAGGGATAAACGGGCAATATGATGGAACGGTGATGAGCGATTCAACGATCACAGGAACATGGTCGCAGAATGGTGGTACGCTACCACTGGATATTAAGAAACAAAAATAGTTCTGAAAACTGGCTGTTTTACCTGGTCTCGATAAATATTAACAGATCTGCTTATAACACGGACAATAAAGTTAAAAAAATCGCACCGCCCCGCCGATGGCGCGGACGTTTTTAAACTTTCTTGCCGGGCCGTTATAGGCAAAGCATCCCAAACGAGACTTAGAAAATGAGTATTACTTTTGTAACAAATGACCAACTATACAAACAAGCTATTGAGCCAATCTCAAGAGCTTCCTCCTTTGTTTGGATCGGTACCGCCGATATAAAAGATTTGCATGTTCACCATAAAGGAACCGTTCAATCCTTTTTAGGTTTGCTGGATAGTTTAGCAAAAAGGAAAATATCTATTCGTCTACTTCATGCAAAAGAACCTGGCCCAAATTTTAGAAAGAGCTTTGACAAGTATCCATTGTTATGGAAAAACATGGAAAGGCAGTTATGCCCAAGAGTACATTTCAAGCATATCATAATCGATGGTAAATTTGCTTATACTGGATCTGCAAATCTTACAGGTGCAGGTTTAGGTATAAAGAGTGCCAATACTCGAAACTTTGAGTCTGGATTTATAACAAGTGATTTAAGAATTGTCGAGGCCATCATGACCCAATTTGATGAAGTATGGTTGGGCAAGTACTGTAAAAACTGCAAACGAAAGGACTTTTGTCAAGATCCAATTATTTGATACATAAATAGTAACACTTTTCGGCTTTCAACAAGCCCAGCCTATAACATGGACAATAAAGGTCATTTGTCCATCCTGCGCTAAAGCTACGGCTGGCCCAGTTGTCACGCCTGCCCTGACAAGCGAAACTTCGTCATGGGTTTTTGCTTTCCTTCCTGCCGCCTGGCTGCATGGCCTTCCATCGGCCGCCAGAGGCTTGCCGACGGCGCTGCGCGTAGCCGCTTCGGCCTTCTGTCGTCGAAGTCGATCTATGGCCTGCGAAGACCGCAGAGCAAGGCCGGAAGGCAGGGCAGGCGGGCATTTGATCAGCAACACCTGCTAATTTTATTGCAGGGCCGTTAAAAGACATTGAAATTCCGGCCCGAATGAGATTTCTTAAAAAGACTCCTAATGAGAATGAAACCACCAGTAACTTTTGACAAATTCCTCATCGCCCCATGTGGAATGAATTGCGGGACATGCATTGCATATCTTAGGGGAAAAAACAGGTGCTCCGGTTGCAGGATTTATGCAGCTGATAAAGCTATCTCAATTCAACGGTGCATAATTCCTAAGTGCATCTACCTTGACAAGACTGCTTCAAAATTCTGCTATGATTGTGAAAAGTACCCTTGTAAAAGAGTGAAACAACTTGATAAAAGGTACAGGACCAAATACAAAACAAGCTTTATCGAAAATCTGATAATGATTAAAGAAGATGGTATTGACAACTTTCTTATTTTTGAATCCAAACGAAGGACATGTCCAAACTGTGGGTCAGTTTTAAGCGTTCACCGGGACCAATGTTTAATCTGCACGAAAAATTTAAAAAACGCCATAAAACACAGACGGTTTGTGCCATAGGATCAACAACTGACAGCAAACTAATACTTATTGGAAATGAGAATTTTCTTTTTATCAATATTGATCTTAATATCATTCTCCTTAAGGTCACAGATAATAGATTCAGAACTTGATTCAGCAGTAATTAAGGCAGATAGAATTATAGAAACTGATCCCAGGATTTTCTTTAAAAATGTTGAAAGCTTCATTGTCTATTATGATGGAAAAATAAGATTTGAAAAATATTACAATGGGGTCAATAAAGAATCCTTACATCTTATCCAATCTCAAACAAAAAGTATTGTATCCCTATTATTGGGCATAGCAATTGATAATGGATTCGTTTCAAGCGAGAATGTACCTGTTAAAAATTATTTTCCCAATTATTTCAAACCAACAGACAGTTTAAAATCTGAATTAATGCTAAAAGATATCCTGACAATGTCAGCTGGTTTTAACTGGGAAGAAATGATTCCCCTTGATGATCCGAAAAATGATAACATCAATATGTTTAATAGTCCTGATTATTTGAGTTATATATTATTAAAACCTATTTCAGACTCTTTGTTTCACAAATTCAACTACAATAGTGGGTGCCCAATGATCATTGCTGGAATTATTGAAAAAACAACAAAAATGTCATTAGATAAATTCGCAGAATTATACCTCTTCAAACCATTAGAAATATCTAATTATAGATGGATTAAAGACTCAACTGGATTCTGTCATGCTGGCGGAGGACTTTACCTGAAGCCTTGTGATATGTTAAAAATCGGAATATTGCTAATAAACAATGGGAAATGGGGAAATCAACAAATTATTTCTGAGAATTGGATAAAGAAAGTTATACAACCATATTTTTCAACAAATTTCGAGAATAGCGATTATGGCTATTTCTGGTGGGTAAAGAGAATAGCTGTAAGACAAGGTAAAACGACGATGCTCCTATCAGCTGAGGGGGCGGGTGGACAGAAACTATATATTTTCCCAAACTATAATTTAGTAGTAGCTTTTACAGAACGCAACTTCAATACCCCCCAGGTTAGTCCGCTTTTTATCAAGGAATCTATTTTACCTCTGCTTAATTGATCCAAACAGTTTAACTACCTTTATTTTAACTTACAAAATGACATAAGGCAATTCATATTCAAAAATAATACGGCACATAACTCGGACGATATAATTAATAGCTTGTCATGGGTTTTGCGACCACATGGCAATGATCGCAAATGATGAAATACATCGGCTCAATAACGCTTTACTATGAGCCGACAAAAAAATAACCTGTCTTCGAGAAAATGACTTGAGTCAGTTGAAAAAAGTAAAGCCGCCAGCACACAACAAAAAGCATAATTTCCCTTGACAACCGGGATTCAAAATAGTAAATAAGAGCGATGTAAATTAAAGGACCTGGACGAATACAATTTGGGGTATTCCATTTGCACAAGAAAGGAATTTGCAGAACGAAAAATTAAAATTCAATATAAATATGAATTCACTCAATCAGCGAATCGCAAAAATGACCTTCGCCTCTGTTTATCCAATTTATCTCACAAAATTAGAGAAGAAAGGCAGAACAAAAGAAGAACTGCATCAGGTCATAGAGTGGTTAACAGGCTTCGATAACAAGAAGCTGCAGGAACTGGTAAAAGAAAATGTAACATTTGAAACATTTTTTCAACATGCTTCGCTAAACCCCAATGCACACCTTATCACCGGATTAATCTGTGGGTATCGTGTGGAGGAAATCGAGGATCCTTTAACGCGGAAGGTCAGGTATCTGGATAAATTGGTTGATGAATTGGCAAAAGGCAGGAAAATGGTAAAGATTTTGCGCAGTTGAAACATCGATCAGCACAAATATCAAAATCACTTCTAGCAGACAATTTTAGAATTAGCCATGAATGCTAACAACCGTTTTAATTATTTCAACTTTTTCCTATTGCTGAACAATAGGATGGTCGAAGGTAATACAAAGACATAGAAATAAAATTTCGACTAAAAATTCATATACAAATACTCAAAAAGATGAGTTCAAATCCATTTAGCTTACAGAGAGATGTCTGCCTTTATGCAATCGGACTAATAGTTATGTGCTTTTTTGCAAACAGTGCAGGCGCGCAAATTTCGTACAAACAAGTACGACCACGCATCGTTGTTACTACCGATCCCGAACTTGACGACAATAATTCACTTATCCGTTTTCTGCTCTACAGTAGCGACATGCAAATAGAGGGACTTATTTACGCAAGTAGTGGGTACCATTGGAAAGGCGATGGAAAAGGAACGAAGTGGTTTGTTCCTGGAAGAGAATATACACGTTTTGGGTTAGATACATGTCCTTGTGAGTCATGGCGCTGGTCTAAAAATGAACGCTTCATTGATAATGCCGTTGAAGCTTACGAAAAAGTATATCCTAATCTGAAAGTGCACAACCCAAACTATCCCCCTCCTGATGAACTAAAATCAAAAATTCGGTACGGAAACATTGAATTTGACAGCGATATCTCCAAAAATTCCCCGGGTTCTGACCTTATCAAATCGTTGATTTTGGATGATAAGCCCGGGCCCTTGTTTATTGCAGCCTGGGGAGGACAGAGCACAATTGCCCGGGCGCTAAGATCAATACAAGAGCAATATGAATACACGACTGAATGGGAGTCCCTCAAAGAGAAAATATCGCGAAAAGTAGTACTGCTGCCTTCCGGTGATCAGGATGATACCTATGCAACTTATATCAAACCTAACTGGCCTGATATTGATTACAGGCAATTTGGAGGTGGTCCCAATTACGGCTATGGTGCACAGATGGGCGCCAGGCAAGATGATTCTATTTATTTAACTGCATCGTGGATGAAGGAAAATATATCGGGTCGTGGACCATTAGGCGCTTTATATCGGGTTTGGGGCGATGGAAAGCAGATGGTAAAAGGTGATATTATGGATTATTTTGGCCTATCAGGATACACAAATGATGATCTAAAGAAAATGGGATATGTTGTATGGATGCCTGTGCAACCGAAAGGCTCCTGGCTGGGAGAAGGTGACGACCATACATTTATGAATATGCTGGGAAATGGATTGCGTGCCTATGAAACGGGTTCCTATGGTGGGTGGGGTGGCCGTGAGGCAGGCAACACTGAAGCTTTGGATTTTTCTTTACTTCCTGCTGACTCAACATCCAATGATTCAAGTGCCAACGCAATGGCAACTGCCCAAAGCATTTTAGTTAACTGGTTAAACAAAAGTGTAAAGGAATTGGTATACCCAAATTTCTTTCCCAAGGCACAGCGTGATTTTGCTGCCCGCCTTAAATGGTCTGTTACAGCTAAGTACTCCGATGCAAATCATGAACCTGTAGTAGAAATTGAAGGACCGTTAAATGTATTGGCTTCTTCCGGAGAAAAAATACGGCTAAACGGAGTGGTATCAGATCCGGATGGGAATGCGGTTTCCATCAGATGGTTTCAGTTCCAGACAGGGACCTATTCCAATAAAGTGGTTATCTCAAACCACAATTCGGCACAGGCAGAAATACTTATTCCCAATGATGCAGCGGGTGGCCAAACGATTCATCTCATTATTGAAGCAACAGACAATGGAACGCCTTCGCTCACAAGGTATCAGAGGATAATTATTACTGTAAAAGATAATTAGTTTTGGACCTTAGTGGTTTTCTTAGCCAACAAAGTCAAAAAAACAGCTGCTAACACGGTAAAAGTACCTTGTTTGTCACACTTTTTGCTTTCCTTTATCGATCTTGACATTCTGTATTAAAGACCATAAATTTGACTCCATATTGACATTGGTAAAATAATAAATATTCAGGAGTAATAAGAAAGGAGCGAAGAAACATGCAAGCACGTGGACCCCTAATGATTGAGCATCGTCTGATTGAACGGATGCTCTCAGTAATCAAAGCTGCTCTACCAAAAATCGAATCAAAACATGAGATAGACCCGGTATTTGTTGATATTGCTGTTGATTTTATACGAGTGTATGCCGATCGGACACATCATGGTAAGGAGGAAGAAATTCTTTTTAGAGAATTAAGGAACAAACCATTGTCCAATGACGACCAGCGAGTCTTGAATGATCTGATTAAAGAGCACATGCTTGGGCGTCAAACGACCCAAGCTCTTGTTATCGCTAACACTCGCTACCGGAATGGTGATAAAACTGCCCTGGCTGATATTGTAAATAAATTTAAAGCACTTATCGAATTCTACCCCAAACACATCGAGAAAGAAGATAAGAAGTTCTTTCCTTCATCCAGAGCTTACTTCACCGATGAAGAAGATCAAACTATCCTGTCAGAATTTTGGGAATTTGATAGGAAAATGATTCACGAAAAGTATAAATCAGTAGTTGACGAATTAGAAATACAATAATGATTCTCATTTAAAGACTTCCTGGATAACGAGACATTTGACAAAAGAAAAACAGGGCAGCACATAACACAGACAATAAAATCAATAGGCTTGTCACATTTATTTGCATTGATTTTCAGGTAATTAGACAGCTTTGTAAAACAAGACAAACCCAAACCGCACCTCAGTTTTCTATAAAATTTTTGTACCTTGACTTGCAACCTGCCCGCAATTAAATTTGTACCCCCGTCACTCGCTGCGCTCGCACGGGGCAGGCGCAATACTCGTAAAACTCAGAAAACTTGTACCTGGCCTCCTTCGCTAAAACAGCCCACCATCCTCGCTCAACCTGGCTCCTCCCTAAACGCTCGGCCCAATTGCCGGGCCGTTAAGTTTCATAGCCGTGAAAAAACAAACTATCTACATCCTTGTCATTTACACGTAACTCAAAGATTTCGTACCATGACGAATGAACTCCTTTCCACCCGGACAAAAAAAAGAAAAGCAGACAAACTACTAACTTTAAATTATTTAAAAATGAAATTAAATCCATTATTAGTCATCGCACTTTGTGCATTGTATTTTCCCGGATGCAGATCGAATCTTAAAGGAAATAAAGATGCGATAAGCGAAAACCTGTATGATACTTTAGTCATTAAAAAAATAAGTAATGAATTATATATTTGTACCTGTAACCCCAATAAATCTAATCCAAGTGGAGCAGGGAATTTATATTTTCAAGGAAAATGGAAACAAGATTTAGTAAACAAGCAGGTTGATTATAGAAATTGTGATGAGAGATTTTTAATTCAATGGGACTTATCCGAATTACCAAAGGGGATTGAGATAATCGAAGCTAAAATGGAGTTGTATTGTAATGATTTTAAAGGTGATAAACAAGGACAATTAGTATATGAATCTATAACTGAACCTTGGAATGCTGATATTGGATATAGCAAAAAACCAAATACCATAATTGATGATAGAGTTTTAACTGATTGGCCACAAGCGAAACAATATCATGTCATAGATATTACAAATTTTATTAAAAAATGGTACTATGAAAATATTCCTAATTTTGGATTGATGGGGTATAGTATTGATACTGAAACTACAAATTCGGCAGTGTTTTGTTCTTCCATTTACCCTGATAAAGCATTGCAGCCCAAACTTATAGTTATTTATAAAAAGAATAAAGCATAGAATAAAAGGGAAGAAATTGTATATGATCAGGACTATATCTCTGAAATAGACGGAATACATCTATAAAATGATAGATTCACACCCTGACCAGATTTAATCTGCTACTAAAACCTGACACGGACAATAAAGGTAAGTTGTCCAGCCTTCGCTAAAGCTATGGCTGGCGCTATTGTCACGCCTTTGCCGGGATTTGTATCGTAACAAAAGCAATTTTAGTTTGTTAAAGTATAAATTATAAGGAGAAGTGAAATAATATGAGAAAAATAATTGTTTTATCATTTATTACATTAGATGGAGTAATGCAAGCACCCGGTGGGCCTGAGGAAGATACATCAGGCGGTTTCAAATATGGTGGTTGGATTGCACCGTATCTTGACGAAGTTTCTGGTAAGGTCATGGAAAAACAGATGAAACCTGCAGATTATCTTTTGGGCAGAAAAACATTTGAGATTTTCGCCTCCTACTGGCCTGAACATGCAGACTTTTGGCCTGGCATCAATGATGGCACAAAATACGTCATGTCCAGGACCATGAAAAAGTCAGATTGGAAAAACTCAGTATTCCTCGAAAGTTTGGCAGATATCGAAAAGCTTAAAAATTCAGAAGGTTCTGACATTCAGGTTCACGGCAGTGGTGAGCTCATTCAGCTGTTACTTAAGAATGATTTAGTGGACGAACTCTGGCTCAAAATTTTCCCTTTGACTCTTGGTAAAGGGAAAAAGTTGTTTGACAATGGCACGATTCCGGCAGCATTTACATTAATAGAGAGTTCTGTTACACCAAGTGGAGTTATAATTGCCAATTATAAGCGAGCCGGAAAAGTTAAGACAGGTACTGTCGGATCCTGAGGAGAAATAAAATGAGAAAAAATAATATATAACTTAAATTATTATAACCAATTAACTGATTACAGCCAACTAATAATATGTAGTCATGGAAAGCAACAATTGCTTTTTCTATTGATATATCTAATCTTATGTTAGGCCCTGGAAATACAGAAAGGAGAGCACTATGAGCAACGAACAGGTGGCACCTGAGACGAAAGGTGTTACGGTGAAGTTACTGTCAACGGTTGACCTTGGACCTGAGATTGAGGGCATGGCAGGGCGTCAACTTCGAATGCGTATGGTGACCATTGAGCCCGGAGGCGTCTTCGGCCCGATTCACGACCATAGAGACAGACCTGGCACCGTCTACATACTGCAAGGAACGATCACTGACCATCGAAATGGAGTCGCGACGGATTATGGACCGGGAGTGGGCTGGCCCGAGGATAGGAACACCACACACTGGCTTGAGAACAGAGGAACGATTCCGGCGGTGGAGATTTCGGTCGATATAGTCAGGCAAGAGTAAGCCTGGACGAACAGCGGTGGTGTACTATATGGCTATCGCTTGCAAGCATCTGCCGTAACACGGTGATGGACTCAAAGCGGCAGTTCTGGGCTTGGAAATTGCCCGGCCTTCACAAGCCTTGTTCACTGCCATTTATCGGGACTTTACCTTCGGACAAAATTTATGATTCAATATCCATTACATATAACATATATTTGCATGTCACACAATAAAAGAAGCGAAATATGGAAAAAACAATTCTGAAAGGACATTCAACTATTGATGGAGCAGGTGTTAAATTGTTCAGAGTCTTCGCAAATGATAATACGGAACTTACTGATCCTTTTCTGCTCCTGGATAATTTTGGCTCTGACAGGCCGGAAGATTATATACGAGGATTTCCCTGGCATCCGCATAGAGGCATAGAAACAGTTACCTATATGCTGGAAGGAAAGGTTGAACATGAAGATAGTATCGGAAATAAGGGTGTAATAGACTCAGGCGATATTCAATGGATGACTGCAGGAAGTGGTATACTCCACCAGGAAATGCCAAAAGCTCAGAAAGGTATGATGCAAGGGATGCAGTTATGGGTCAACTTGCCATCAGAATATAAAATGATGGCCCCAAGATACAGGGGGATTACAAGTCAGGAGATTCCGGTAATAAAAACAGATGGCATCGAGATCAGGATTATTTCAGGCTCTTATGCTAATAAAAAAGGTCCTGTTAAAGACTTGATTGTTGACGTTGACTATTTTGATGTTTTAATGGATAAGGGAAAGGCGATAACTTATGATATAAAAAAAGATTTTACGACATTTTGTTATCTGATTGAAGGAAAAGGCGACTTTGAAGGCAGCATTGTGGAAAAGAAACAGTTGATTTTATTTAAAGATATTGAAAACCTTGCGGTGAAAGCAAATGAAAATCTAAGGTTCATACTGGTCTCCGGAATGCCCATTAAGGAACCAATTGCCTGGGGTGGACCGATCGTTATGAACACCCGGGAAGAACTTCGGATCGCATTTGATGAACTTGACAAGGGGATATTCATAAAGACGAGGGGATAAGGCGTCCTATGTCTATCTGACCGCCACCCTGGATTCAGTCTTAGTCATCCACTCGGACAATTTACACACAACTTGACAGATACGTAACAAACACAGATGGCCCAAATGCTAACGGAAAATCATAATATCTATTGAAAATAGAAATGTAAAATACATTGTCACTTTGATTTTTAGCAGATTCTATAATAGAGGTATATTTTACTTATTCAGACCAAGTGAACAAAATAATTATTAAAGATGTTAATGAATTCAGTGGATATTTTTATAAGTTAAACTTGAACATTTAAACTATTAAAACTCTTATATGTTTTGTTTTTTATTAAAAATGGAGGATTACCATGTCAAATATTATTGATTTTGAAAATGTTTCATTAGCGGGCTTAGAGTCATCACCTGTTTCGAAATCACTTGCAGGTTTACGCGCTAACGAATCAAGGTATTTTAAGAACAAATACAATCATGATTTTACTGTTAACCCTGCAACCAAAAGCAAAGATATACTTGACTATGTTAATAATATTCTTCTAGTTGAACGTGATATTATCATTTCATCAAAACCCCTTGAAACATCAAATTTCATAGTTGAAGACATAAAATTTACATACATATTCTATGAGAGCGGACTTTCAGTCAACGTAATGTATTCAATTAATGATCCTAAAAAAAGAGCAGTAGGCTTTAAACTTTCAGAAGGTATGGAAGTACCAAAAGAGCTGGAAGAGAAATTCAAGTTTGCAAAACAAAAATCAAAACTTGCAGGAATAATTCGTGGTTCATTTTTTGTAATTAAGGGAGAATATTAAGATTATTGAATCCATTAGATAAACTTATAACAAGTGCGAAATTAATTAACAATACTGCTTTTCTATCGTGATAGCTCCCAAATCTCGACATACACTACTGATAGTTGTTAAATAACAACAATAAATAGCGTAATTACAACTAATTGTATCTGTATTTTTAATGATTCTGGAAATGAATCCGAATATCTTTGTTGTGTCGAAAAAATATAAATCAAAAGATGGCACACATGGAAACTAAAAAGATTGGCAATAAAATTGCCGAAGCACGAAAGAAAACAAATATTTCTCAAGCTGAGCTTGCTCAGCGTCTATTCATTAGTCCACAGGCAGTCGGAAAGTGGGAACGCGGCGAATCAATGCCGGACATCATTACTTTTAACCGGCTCGCGGAAATTTTGGGTGTTGACCTTAACTATTTTTCTGAAAATTTCCAATCCGTGGCCATTGAAATTGCATCCAATGAGTCATTGGTTAAGCAATCGACTGAATTGCCATCCGGAAAGCAGAAGAATAAGCTTAGCTGGGATATGTCACGCGGGAACTGGGTGGATGCTGACTTTTCCGGGTTGAAAAATCTGCATGAAAAATTCAGTTCCTCCAACATGCAGCGCTGCCTGTTTATCGGTTCAGATATGTCGGGACTTCTTCTAAAAAGCAATAATGTTGATAGCTGTGACTTTTCAGGTTCCGACTTCAGCAGCAGCCACATTCAAAGTTCCAACTTAGCCAACAATCTATTTAAGGACTGTTCACTGAAAGAAACTGAATTTTCAGAAAGCTATATCTACGGCTGCGATTTCACCGGCGCCGATTTTACCGGAGTGGATTAATCCGGAGGCTTTACGGATGGTTAAATCTGGTGGCTTCGAGAAAAATACAATTGCTAATGCTGTGTGGAACCGCACCTCTTTTATTGATACACAGATTGCCGATATAGTTTTCGCCGGTACATTGGAGGACTGCTATTTTGAAAACTGCGCATTTACCAGGGTGACATTCCAGAATGCAACGCTTATTAACACTTTCTTTAAAAAAACAAAAATTTGAAACGAATCCGGTTTATAGACTGTAAAGCAGATCGGATGACCTACGAATTCCTGAAACAAGGGAAAGCAGATTTAACCGGTATCACGTTGTTAACACCATAAAGGAGGAAATGAATAAAACATGACAAAGTACTCATTGACAGTTTTAAAAATTGGCCCGAAATGCTAACATGGAAAATGATAAGTTGTTTGTCACACTTTTTGCTTTCCTGCTACCAGGACAGGAATGTAATTGGGGATAAATCCAGACCGCGCCACCCCGCTGATGGCGGGGTCGCTTTCTGATTATACTGCCGGGACGTTAGCGGTCATTGAAACTGACAACCTGCCATACGCAAAAGAACAATCACACATAATTGAGGATAATGGAAAAGAACAAAAGTGAAAACAAATCGAATCAGCCTATTCAAAGCCCTTTTTCTCAGACGTTCTTCCACGGCACAAAGGCTGACCTAAAGATTGGTGACTTTATCGAAATTGGTCTTAACTCAAACTATGGACAAAAGAAAAAAGCGAAATATATCTATCTGACAGCTACCTTGGATGCTGCTATTTGGGGTGCTGAACTTGCTTTAGGCGAAGGACGTGAAAGAATATATTTAGTAGAACCAACAGGTCCGATTGAGGATGATCCCAATTTAACTGACAAAAAATTCCCGGGTAATCCAACAAAGTCTTACCGCTCAGAACATCCGTTTAAGGTTGTTGGCGAGATTACTATTTGGCAAGGACACTCACCTGAACAAGTCAAAGCAATGAAAGACGGATTAGCAAAACTTAAAGAACAAGGTATTGAGGCAATAGAGGATTGATATGGCTGTAATTAATAAAACCAAAGAACCGCAACACGGACAAAAAAATTTAAGAATAGAAATTTTCTATATTTACTTCGTGTACCAAATCAGCGAAAATGACACCAAACACAAGTAAGAAATAAACGCCTTTATAGCTTTTATATAATCGTTGGCCTCAATTTTATTAAGAACTATAATGCAAAAAATTAAAAATAAATGTGTATTCATTTTTTCAATTTTTTAGAATGAAAAATATTTTGAAGAAGCTAACCAAGAATAAATTGTTAATATTCTTACTCATTTTTGTTATTGCTACTGTTTTCTACTTGTTCAATATTGGGTTCAGTGATTTGTGGAGTGATGAGATATATACTAAATCAATGTTGGATGGTTCCTTATCGGACTTTTTCGCTAAGTTCAAAAACGATTTACACCCACCATTATATTACCTGGGATTAAGATTGTTTACTGGTTTGTTCGGTTTAAACGCTATATCATTACGGTTATTTTCAGTTCTGGGGGTATTATCAACAATATTACTGGGGTATTTTGCCGGTCAACGTGTTTTTGGCAAACAAGGTGCACTATATTTTTGCCTGATGCTGATTTCAGTTCCAATGCTGGCAGCTTACTCGCACCAGGCCAGAATGTACACCTGGGCTGCATTTTCAGTAACAGGAGTATTTATATATTCTTACTTATTCATGAGAACCGGGAAAAACCGCGATTTGGTCCTTCTTTTTGTTTTCACTGTGATAGCCATGTATATCCACTATTATAGCATGGCTGCTGCGTTTGTGGCAAATATGTTTGTTTTTCTGTACCTGCTTCGGACTAAAAATAAAAAGTGGCTTCCTCATTTATTTTCATTACTATTAGCAACCATACTTTTTCTCCCATGGCTCTTTATGTTTATTATTCAGGTTAAAAAAGTTCAACATGCTTTTTGGGCTCCTGAAGTTAGTCTCAATGCTATTTTTTCTTGTTTTACAATTCCATTCACCGAACAATTCTGGACAACCAATTATTCCATTTCATTGACTATTTTGATTTATAGCCTTATTGTTTTTACCTTTTTCATAAGTTTTACAAAATCGTTTTCTGAGTATCGGTTAGTTTTGTGGCTGTCGCTGTTTATTTTCCTGGGGACACTACTTGTTGTTACGATTATTTCCTTGTTTTCACAACCAATTTTATCCACCAGGTATGTAATGACCATAGTTACTATGCTTGTTATCCCGCCTACTATTCTTTTTATCCAGATGAAGATAAAATGGCTGAAAATTATTTTAATATCGGTTATCTTATTCCTGGGTATACGGATTTCTATTTCCAATTTCTATTTTTCATACGGGCCCTATAAACAAACCATCGAATATATCTCCACCACTTATCCTGAAATTAGAAAAATCTTACACATTACCGAAGTAACTGCCGGCCCAATGGTAGAATACAACGGTAATTCGGGATTAAGTCATTATTGGCTTAAGGCGAAAATGTCGAACGTTGATGCCTTCCCGGAGGTACATCAATACAATCAGCCCGGAGAATTTCTAGAGTCTGGAGAAGTATTTTGTGCAGTTAGATTTCACAATCTGGAATTGAATAAAGAAAATCTTGACCTTGTTTTATCAGAATCGGAACTTATAAAAACAGATACCGTAAGAGACAACAAGTTTAAAAACGGAATCATAATACAGCTCTATCTTCTTAAGTACATTGGCAAGTAAATTGAAGCTGGCCCATCACTGTAAACTACATCCCGCAAACCATTCAAACAAATGTAATTAAAACTGCAAGGTTTACGGATAGAGGTTTACAGCCCATCCCTGTTGCCGGACCGTTATGGTTAATTGGTTTACCAGAACCAGATAAATTGTAACAGCCTCAACTTTAGAAATAATTGTAATTTAGCACATTAAAATTATGGATATACTGTAATATTTTTTCAAATGAAATGCTTAAGATTCTCAGCTACTGTTACATCCATTATCGGATTCTTTTCAGTCATGGCTCTGATTTTTCTTTATCTGGCCCTTACTGACATTTGGCACCAGGAACAAGATGTTTCGCTTGAATGGAAAGTTGTCCAGATTTGTATTTTGGTCCTGATTGTTTTTACAATTTCCACATTTATAACATTAGCATTAATGATCAGATCAAGATTCTTATTTTCAGATAGAGACAAAAGAGAATAAAATAGATTTTTAGAAACTAACCATAACAGGGACAATAAAGTTAAAAACTTGTCACGGTTTTTGCAATTCCCCTGCCGCAGGCTGTTTGCTTTGCAAAATGATCCACTGGATCATTTCAATACGTGCTGCCCTATTGCTGGGCCTATAGCGTTCATTGTTAACAACATACTAAACATAAATTAAATTAACCAAATGCTTGAAAAGAAACTTTATGCAAACGGGCAACCAGTTTATGAAATGAACGGTGATAAGCTTACCTATTACTACAAAAACGGTAAAATCAAAGCCCAGGGACTCTTTATCAATAACCTTATGGAAGGTGAATGGATTTTTTACCGGGAGACCGGACAACTATGGCAGATCGCAAACTTCAGGAATAACAAAAAACATGGATCCTGGATTCGTTACGACAAAAATGATAGTATTGAATATCAGGAAGACTTTGAAAATAACAAGATAATTAAGAAAAAGTAAGCATCCGGAGTCCCGGGGATAATCCACGACGAGTAAACTCAATGGAGCGCTGACAAAGACAATGAAGATCATTTGTCCAGCCTAGGCTAATGCTACGGCTGGCACTGTTGTCATAGATATTACTTTCCCCGGCACATTTGAGAGTTTTAAAGTTTGAACACAGAACCAGCTTCATTGTTAAATAGAATAAATTAAGATTCCACAAGTACTTTGAATGGTAAGGTGAAAAGTGACCTGATACATTAAGATTGTCAAATAAGAATGAAATACTATGTTTTCTTTAACATAAAAACTATGTCAAACGTTGAAACAAAAAAGGAGTTGTCATCAGAACAACGTGAAGAACTACTCAGGATTTTGAAAGCCCGTTTTGAGAAAAACATGGTCCGCCATAAAGGGCTTGAATGGGCTAAACTGCAAGCAAAGCTGGAAGCTAATACTGAAAAACTGTGGTCGATCAATGAAATGGAAAGAACCGGCGGCGAACCGGATGTTGTTGGTCATGATAAAAAGACAGACGAATACATTTTTCATGATTGTTCAGTCGAAAGTCCTAAAGGCCGCAGAAGTATATGTTACGACAACGAGGGGCTTGAATCAAGGAAGGAACATAAACCGGAAAATAATGCTTTAGATATGGCAGCTGCCATGGGCATTGAACTTTTAACGGAAGAACAATATCGGGAGTTGCAGAAACTTGGAAATTTCGATACGAAAACGTCGAGCTGGGTGAAGACACCTGCTGAGATCAGAAAACTCGGCGGTGCGCTCTTTTGTGATCGTCGCTATAATCATGTCTTCGTGTATCACAATGGCGCAGAATCTTACTATGCCGTCAGGGGATTCCGTGGCTCGTTAAGGGTCTGAATTTGGAATTTATATTTTAGCATTTCTTTGATTCTTGATTTTGCATTTTACGAGAGACCGAGTTCAGATGATATGATAAGAAAACGTGATATAAGAAAACGACTGACCAGGAAAATGTATTTAAAAATATCTGATGCTGACACGAACAATGGGATCGGATCCTGACAGTATTATTTAGATTTACTTGTTAAATGCCAAAAACCGCAGATCGTACATTTATATGGATGTATTTCCCGTACTATTCGATTTTCCTTAATGTACTTTATCATAGCCTGTGCTTCCTCAAGTGAATTATATATTGTCTTCTTACATGGGGGATCAATTGGATCAATCTTTGATTTATTTGAAGGTCTGAAGCCCATCCTGCTGTTTGTAATCAAAACGCCCCTGGTTGATTATTAAAAAGATAATGAATAAATTTGACGCTTGACAAAACTAATAAAAATATATTGTGCATTTTGCGTAATAAGAGTTAAAGCATATTTTATTGTTAATCAGAAACTAACCAGAAACAAGGAACCAGGAACCAGCAACCTGAGTTAATTAATCTTTATCTGCCTATGAAAAAGCTTATTCTATGCATCCCGATGACATTTTTTGTACTATCCTTATTGTCACAAAATCCGGCCGATTCAATTCAGGTAAAAAAGAGACTCGGTACAGTTTTCCAGCAAAATGGGAAAAACCTGACTCCCCGGCAACTCGTAAATATCACTCAGGCTAATCAGGAAGCCTATAGTGAAATGAGAATTGCCAAAAGAAATTATGATTTTGGTTATATTATTGGTTTCTCCGGGGGATTTTTGGTTGGCTGGCCAATTGGCACATCTTTAGGTGGCGGAGATCCCAACTGGACCTTAGCAGCAATTGGAGCCGGATTAATTGTTGTTTCCATACCTTTTTCTACCGGTTATACAAAGCATGCAAAAAAAGCAGTCGCGATTTATAATAAAAGCCTTAAGACTTCTTATTTATCCAAGCCTGAATTAAGGATAGGACTGACATATAACGGAATTGGATTAAAATGCACGTTTTGATTCTGTTCATCCTTGTTTTAATCCATCATGAACAGAGTTTTTAAAGAGAGGATGAATTTTGAGAATCAGAGATTTCAGGATATTGCTTTGGAAACCGGAGAATATGAAAACTGTACTTTCACAAATTGTGATTTTTCTAACTCAGATTTATCCGATATAAATCTACTGGAAAGTGAATTTCGGGAATGCAATTTAAGTCTGGTCAGGCTGACTCAGACGTTATTCAGAGAAGTAAAATTCATCAATTGCAAATTACTCGGATTGCACTTCGAGGATTGTAACAATTTATTAATCGCCTTTACCTTTGAAGGATGCACCCTGGATCTCTGCTCTTTCAATAACTTAAAACTGAAAAAGATCATTTTCAAAAATTCAAAAATAATTGAGGCGGATTTCTCAGATGCTGACTTAAATAATTCTTTATTCCTGAACTGCGATTTGCACAGGACAATATTTAAAAACACCAATCTTGAAGGAGTTGATTTTCGAACTTCTTTCAACTATTCAATTGACCCTGATCTGAATCGCATTAAGAAAGCAAAATTCTCTTTATCGGGAATTGCCGGATTACTCGATAAATTTGATATAGATATTGAAAAATAAAAGGATGGTCAATAATATTCCCCTACCCGTTCGTTCATTAGGATTAACGGAGATTTTTGATATTTTCAAAAAACAAACTTTAAGCTTGTCAAATATTTCATGATTTTCTTACGTTATCTGTCTACCTGGATGAATGTTAAATCAAAAGAGTTTTGAAAAATGAGTTACTATAAACGGGAATTACTGATAAGGGCGTTAATTTTGGGTGCATTAATAATCAGTATATTAATTGCAGGCTTACTGTAATTGTAGTATAATCGCGATTGTTGTTTATAAAAAAGGCTAAAATTTTTGTTTTAATCCTGTCCTGCTTAAGGAATCTTCTTAAATACTTAACCAGGATTAAGGCTGATATCTTTTCTTCTAATTCGAAAAACATGGTTTATCAAAGTTATAAATAATCGATTTATGAATGTTGAAAAATCGTCATGTTTTTATGAGTATTGCTTTCCATGAATCAGGATTGCCTCCTGTAATAACAAAATTGTCCGAATAAACAATTTTGCATAACTAACCGCCAGCTCTCGGATCAGCTCTGGGGGCTTTTTAATTAAAAAAGCCAGCACCCTATACTATTGATCTTATGACAAAGATTAGAGTGGATGCTGGCAATCTTTTTCATATTAACTAAAATCTTTTTAAATATAGAAAAATATCATTAACAAGCAAATGAAAATTGACATGTTTAAATAAAATTGACTTTGGCTATTTGCCGGTGTAACTTTATATAGACTAAGATTACGGTATACTCTAAGGTTCACAAAATAATCCTCTTATGAAAAAGTCAGATTTAATAACTGAAGGCATTAGAGAAAAAATAAGACCAGAACCTTTTGATCACAACAAGAAAGTTAAACCGAAAAGGTCAAAATGGATTAAATGGTTGTTAGGTATTATTGATAACATTGTTACTGCCCTCACTTAGTACATGACGCTTTGACAGAAGAGGCATTCTTTTATGAAGGTAGTAGTTTGTATTTACAGATATTGACCACATTTATCCCAAACATTATCAATTAAATACACAGATTCTGACATAATATTACTCACTGTATCCCCTCCTTCCTCCCTCTATCTCTATCTACCCCCTTCTTCTTCTCTTCCATTATGTTTACCTAATCTCTATATTTGTTTGATAATGTATCGCTTACAAATAGTAGATTATACGAGGATTATTCTTTATTACTACCATTCAAGGATAAAATAAAATTGACTTCAGCTTTTTTTTGTAATAAATTAGCCTATTCGAAACAATAAATCAGTAATAAGATGAAGGCAATCCATTATTTACCCATAAGCCTTCTTCTACTTTTAAGTGTTTTGAATCTCTACCTTGGAATTATTACCAAGCCCGATCCCAGTTTTGCTATATATATAGTTTTTGGTGTAGTCTATTTTACTCTTGGGGTGTTATTGATTAGCAAAATGAGGGGCGCCGAATTACTTGGATTCATTATACCTCTGGCAATAGTGTTTATTTACCCATTAATCGTGGATTTTAAAAATCTGCATCCATGGTCGTCCGGTTTTTTGGGAGCTATTAATGCATTAGTTGTATTATGTTGTCTATATCTGTTATTGGTAAAAATTAAGAATTAATTCATAGTGATAATATTATGTATAGTAGCCGTCGGAAATCAGCTCTGGGAGCTTTTCGTTTCATTTGCAAAATAAAATTGTTTTGCATCGAGTAACAGTTTACCTTTGGTTGTGATGACCTTTTTTATATAAACCCCGGAACTGACTTTCGCCTTCAATTAAGTGACATTATATTTTATATAAATACGATGGTAATAGGTATACAACATAAATCACAACCCTCACTAATTGATAAGTGCCCGCCTGCGGCATCCAATTTTATACGGCATTCATGAGTTTGCATAAAGCAATATTTCATGACTCATCAAGGCCAAGCCCTAACGGGTTCATACTGAAGCCTTGCTTTTATCATTGAAAACCCCACTTAATATGGTAAAGAAGGAAGGGGCTTTTTAAAAAGCCCCTGATGTTAAATACAACCTAAACCAAGAATGGCCGGGCGGCCAAATGAAGTTCTTTACTTCGAAGCAACGGCCTCTGTAGTGTTGTTAAAAAGCATTGGGAAATATGCAGCTATAAGCTGGGTGGCTTCAAGCTCACCTCTCTTCCCGGGTGTAAGGATTTTCTGATGAAAGTACGCGCTTCTGTTTAGTTCTGAGTCAGAAGTTTTGTAGCCATCCTTCTCGAAATCTTTGTCGAGCTTTTCGACTCCAAAATAGTTTTTATTGCATACGTACTGTACAGAGAGTTTGTCGGAAAGGACAACATACTTTTTGCAATCACGTTCCTTGGAGATGACAACCGTTACTTTCATGGGTGAGTTTTCGTAACTGATAATATATGCCTTGCAAGCTTTCCCTTTCAGAGACACTGTATTATCAGTCGTTTCGATCCTGTAGTCACCAAGTGCTGTAAAGGTTTTTCCCTTAGCAACAACTTTTCCGGCGAACGATGCAGTGCATAACGCAAAGGCAAGTACTGCTGCAAAAACAATTCTTTTCATGGCTTAAAGAATTAATTGATAAATAAAAATTTAAAACTAATACTGTCCGTCCAAAATTTTCTTCTTCTCAACCGAGCTGTGATTAATCACAAACTCATATCGAAATTATTTAATAATCAGGTACAAAAAGACAGATGTTCAACAGTTGACGGATTTGGATTGACGGTTGACAAAGAAAATGGAATTTAAAACGTAGCACTATGAAACAAAGGAGTCTTCATTCCAGATAAACTGCTCTTCTTTATATGTGTTTGATACTATTCCATGTTATATGAGTAATACTGAGCCAAAATCGGAAAATTTTTCAAAACTTAGTATAACTCTTTATCAAAGAAAAGCTTGGTTAATGGAAAATCACCACCAATTTTAAGAGAAGCAGCTTCGTAATTATCAGCATTTAAGGTCTGCTCGTTAACAGGATAAAACAAACGAACAGGCACTTTGTTAATTTGTTGTTTATAGTCAGGCGGAGCATATAGCCTTGGATAATCCAATCTCCTGTAAGAATTCCAGAGGGTATTTCCACGAAGCCAATAGGCCAACCATGCCTGGGTACCGATTTTCTGTTTCCAGTCGCTGAAAGCAGTAGCGTATGCTACCGAAGGTTGAGCTAAATATGCATCAGCCTGGGCAGTAGTTCCACCCCAGTAAACGATCGATGATTTAACTGCGTTGTTATAATGTGCTTCAGCAGTTCCACCTACGGAAAAACCTCTTTCAACAGCTTCGGCTAACAGGAATTCAGCTTCAGTGTAATCCATGATTATCCATGGTCTGTTCGCCGTCAGATGTATCGGGTTCACATGCGAGAATGACGTATATCCATTTGCTTGACCTTGTGCTCCACCTAAATATACAGGAGGAGTCACTGCCAACAACAGGGATAGCATAAAATTCAAGACGAGGATCAGTAACCGTAACGCTTAAAATACTATGTTCAGGAGCAGGAGTAGTTGGCTGCATGGCATCAATTATATTCGAAGTCACAACATAGTCATCACGGCCGGTTGCCACAAAATCAACATACTGCTGATTTTGGTTGGGACTTGCTGACAGATAGTTCATCGTCATAACATCACCTTCAGCGAAAACGTTTGGAGCGGCAGTTTCAACAACGGTTTTTGAATAACCGGCATCTACATCATAAAGCATTAAGCCCATCCTGAGCTTTAAAGTGTTTGCAAATTTATACCAGTTCGCAGTTCCTGCTGCTGTACTCCCGAAGATATTATCATACCCTGAAGGCATACCAGCTTCAGTAAGAGTCAACTTGTTCATTGCTGCGTTCAAACGGCTGATAAGGTCTTTATAAATGGTCAGGCCATCATCGTAGACAGGGGATGTAAAATTATAATCGAGCGCTTGCGAATACGGCATATCTCCAAAATTTTCAACTACATAACTCCAGGCAAATACTGTCATTATTTCGACGATAGCCAATTGATTATCACGTTGGGCTTGCGAAATACCAGCGAGAGGTTGAGTTTGCAATACCCTGGCAGCTTCTTTATAATTCATAAGGACAAGTCTGTACATTGTATTCGAAGTAGTATTTGGTATTCCACGGGTAGTCATGTCGTACCTGCTCTCATCAGGATAGGTGGTATTGGCAAAATGTTGCATCCACATCAACGTAACATTGGAGTTTACATTTTCATGTGGACAACTGATTAATAAATTGCAGGGTCGCTCCATTATATAGCGATTCCCCCGACACCACAGCAAAATCCTTAACGTTTTTATTTAAATCTTCCAATTTAGTGCAAGCAGTAAACACGAGGAAAACCGAAATAATTATCAATAATTTTTTCATAGTTTTTTCGATTAAAAATTAAGTTTTAAACTAAAACTAAAATCACGGGTGGTGGGAAGTGATCCTGTTGTGTAACCTTGAATATTACCAGCTGTCATTCCTGATTCGGGATCGGCATACGGTAAACTCTTGTGAATAATCCAAAGGTTCGAACCAATCGCACTTAATGATACCCCTTTGATAAAAGTCTTATTTAACAATTTGGAAGGAAGTTTATAGGTGAAGACAACTTCTCTCAATTTAACAAAGCCAGCATCATATATAAAAGCTGAATTTGGTAAAAGACCGGTTCCAAAAGCATCGGCATTAGTAGCATCAACGCGGGTTTTATTAGGTGTGCTTAATCCATCACACTAACATTTACACCTTCAATAATGTACCCACCGCTTTTAGCGCCATAACCTGCGGTTGCATCGCCAACAAGCGGATCCCTTACAGGATTACCTAAATCATTGGTAAAAGCAGTCTCAGGATACAATCCGCTATACAAGCCATAACACATATCGAGTGACCAAATATCGCCGCCTTTTTGCATATCAATGAGGAAGCTAAGCGATAAATTTTTATAGCTAAATGAGTTATTAATACCACCGGTCCAATCGGGGGTAAAGTTTCCGATAGGAATGGCGGCCGAAGTAGTTAAAATTGGTTTGCCAGTTAGCTGCATCTATAATAATTTTCCCGTTTGCATCATAGGTATAATCATTACCCTTGATTTCGCCGTATGGCTTTCCAACTTCTGCATTCACAGTAACGCCACCCTGCAAATTAGTTGAATTCAAGCGAAGATTCGTAATTCCGGGATATAAGGAAACTACTTTGTTCTTATTCTTAGACCAGTTTATATTGATATCCCACCTGAATGATCCTCTTTTAACCGGACTGCCATTTAATGTAACTTCAATCCCTTTATTTTCAATTTCTCCGGCATTAATCATTATATTTGAAAAGCCGGTAGTCTGACTGACAGTAAGAGGTATGATTTGATCCAGTGAATTGGTCTTATAAAGGGCTAAGTCGAAACCGAAACGACTATTAAAGAATGACATTTCGAGGCCAGCTTCAAGGCTATTGGTACGTTCATTTTTCAGGTTCGGGTTCCTTTTTGAAGGAGCAAGTTGATTATTGGCACCATTCATCGCGCTGTTAGCCAGGTAAACATCATAAAGTTGATCAAATCCTGCAAGATTGCCTACCTGAGCATAATTTAAACGAAGTTTACCCAAGGACATCCAATCCGTTTTAACAACATTGGAAAAAAGAAATGCTCCGGTTACTGAAGGATACTGATATTTATTATTATCTACAGGTAAGGTAGAAGCATAATCCTGACGGAAAGTTCCATCTAGGAACAAGAAATCCTTATACCCTAATGATACGCTGACATACTCGCTCCTGACGCCTACTTTCTGATTAACTTCCAAAGGCAAAGGTAATGCACTTACAGTGTTTTGTAAGGAATAGACTCCAGGAATAAGCAACCCACCATTGGTAGCGTTAGAGAAGTATGTATTATTAGTTCTCCGTTCATTAAAGCCTAATACTCCATTAAGGCTGATTGACGTCACCTAGTTTTTTATTGAATTTCAACATTAAGTCAAAATTGTACTCGCTGAAAGTATTATCCCTGCGAATATAACCTGACTGTGACTCTGTCTGGAACGTTCGCAAGTCCAAAGCGCATAGAAGACACTACCCACTGCTCTTCTTTCTTCCTGCAGTTCATAATATGAATCGGCTGAAATGCGCCCATAAACATCTAACCAACCGGCAACTTTATAATTAACCGAGGCGTTTCCGATAAAGCGGTTTCTTTGATCAGTTTCATAGTTCTCGTAAGCATCCCAATAGGGATTATTGGTATAAATTGGATAATTTAATGACGAATTATAATTCCATGTTAAATTTCTATGGGTAAGCTCATAAGCAGTTTTCAAGTCCTTAAAATCGAGGTTTGTTTGTTGCCACTGGCGGAAATTGGTTACAATATTGCCATTATATCCGGTTCCATTACGGCCTTTACCATTTTGTATAATGTAATTGGCCGTACCGGAAACTGTAAGCCTTTTATTGATGTTCCACTGTCCGCTTAGCACCACATTATTTCTTTTTAAGGAGCTATTAGGCTGCAACCCTTTGGAGTTGTAATTGGTATAAGATAACCTTACAGAACTAAAATCAGTAGCTTTTTCAATTGCTATTGTATTCGTATAAGTTAATGGCGTTTCGAAGAAAGTGATAGGGCCGTTTTTTGTAAATTCCCAGGGTTTCGATTGTTTGTACCAGGGTGATTCAGGGTCAACTGAATACCAGCCCCATATTGGTTGTCCATCGAATTTAGGGCCGAACGATGCGTCTTCGGTTGTTTGTACCCATCTAACTAAAGGATCATTGATTGGATCATTTGTTGTAAGGCTTCCTGATGTAGTTCTAAAGGCAAAAGCAGGAGGGTCTCCGTAACCATAACCGGCACCATATTGATCCTGATAGGTAGGGAAAGTTGATTTATCAATTTTGCTGAAAGTGAAGCCGGAACTCAGTGAAACTCCTATAGGAGCTTTCTCACCTTCTTTCAGTATTTTTCCTCTTTTGGTGGTGATCATGATAACACCAGCCGATGCACGGGAGCCATACAGTGCTGTCGCCGCTGAACCTTTCAAAACATTGATGGATTCAATGCTTTCAGGGTCAATATCAGCGGCAGCATTCCCATAATCATATCCGGCACCAGAGTAGCCTGGCTTGAGGTTACTCCAACATCAGTGTATTTTCCAATGTTATTATTGATAGGCACTCCATCAACAACATAAAGGACCTGGTTGCTGTTTACCAATGATTTGCTGCCACGAACTATAACGTTGGTAGAGCCACCCATGTTTTGGTTCCTTTGAATCTGTACACCTGAGACTTTACCTGAAAGGTTGTTCATGAAGTTGGCTGTTTTAACTGTGGAAATTACATCCCCTTTAACTTCCTGTGTAGCATACCCTAAGGATTTTTTCTCACGGGAGATACCGAGGGCTGTTACAACAACTTCAGCAAGACCTAATACATCAGGTTCCATAACCACGTCAATAATATTACGGCCAGAAATTTCCACTTCCTGTGTCTTCATTCCAATAAATGAGAAGACAAGAGTTGTGGCATTCTGGGGAATTGACAAGGAGTATTTTCCATCAATTCCTGTAATGATACCAGTGGTTGTTCCTTTTACATATACTGATACACCGGCGATCGGGCCTTCTGACTCAACAGAAGATCTTACTGTGCCGGTAACGACTTTCGTTTGTGAAAAAAGCGATGAAATACAAATCATCACAAACGCAATAGAAAGAAATAAAAATTTCTTCATAGGTTAGAGATTATTTTATTACTAAAATTTAGTAATGATTCCCCTCATGTTTTACTGTCCTTGAATGGGAATCATCATGGCATACCAAAATTAGGCAATTGTATTTATTCCTGGGGAAACAATCAACGAATGACTAATTTTAGTCAACGAACTGTCGATTCCGGCCTATAAAATGTAAGAATTTGATGATAGCTTGTTATAGATGGTCAAATTACCCTGGAGTTGATTGCTCATTAAATAGTTGTTCCAATTCACATTCCCATTCCCCAGATAGATCATTCAGCACATTCTGAATAATAACCTATATTTTGTTACAGAGGTAAGGAACACTTAACATAAAAGAATATCACAACTTATCTTGTTTTCGAGAAAAGTGGTACAATTCTATTTAAAACTCCATAGAATCATCAAATTTGACACTGGAGACCTGATCACAATATAAGGGTGTCTTAAATAGTCCAGAAATGATCGTCATTCTGGGTCTACCCAAAGATGATTTGCACCAAATTCTTCTGATAAATCTGTCCAACTCGTAGGGGGTTAAGACAATAAATCTTTGATTTTCCTCGTCTGATTTGATATACAACGTAAGTTCATGAAATGATCAATACAAAATATCCTTATTTGTAGTTGAAATCTCATCGAAGAAAAAATTAAGTTGTAGAGTTGATATGTAGACAAATAAAATAGAAAATGACAATTAGAAAGTCCCACACTCGCAAGATTAAAAATGGTGGAGTGACTAAAAGTGTCAGAGTGAAAGCGACATTCGTTAAGCCACCAAAAAAAGGTTTAGCTTGGAAAAAAGGACCAAATAATTAATTGAAATTTCAAATTGGTATTGCCGCCTTAGAATTTTCGCTCCATTGAATACTTATTATGTTGTTCTAGGGAGGAATAATTCTAGACCACCTTGGTCAAAAACATCAACTTTTCCCAAAAACCTAACAAGAATCTGGCATCAAATAAAAAGCATCTACAATTTGGGTTTAAGCGTTTGATTTTCTTCAAAATCCGTCCTTCTTTGACCACTTCAAAAGAGGGTCTGAAAAGACGAAACATTCATTACGAAACGAAAAGAATTTAACTCAAGTTTTCTGTGAGCTTGTTGGATAGACCCCTATTGATCTAATACATTGGCTTTTCCCTATAGCAATTGTAGTGGTTTTGTCTTGACACCTCTCAAGTAAGTGTCTGATTTTCAGTGTGGCCCAAGTTGGGATCAAACCATCAATCCCCTGATTATGAGTCAGTTGGCTTGGCTTATAAACATAGCAAATATTTCTACAATAAATTTAAAAAGCCTATATCTTATTCAGATACAGGCTTTTTCTTTCCTATCTTGTAGTGGAGGGAGGATTCGAACCGTAATCTTTGAATTGTGTGTCAATCAGCTATTAATATTTAAATTCAGTGTATCTTATACGAAAGAGATGTTTGTACAATATGTGCACATGAAGAATATAAAAAGGAGTTAATATTCTTTTAACTCCTTTATTATCAATTGTCGGGGTGGCAGGATTCGAACCTGCGACCCTCTGGTCCCAAACCAGATGCGCTAACCGGGCTGCGCTACACCCCGAAAAAATCTTATTAAAATTAAAAACCAAACCAATGTTAAAAGAACCAAACCAATGCGCTAATCCCGAAAAACACAGAATCTTTGATTTTGATGTTTTTCGTGGATCCTCGTTCCGCAGTTGCGGAACGGGACCGGGCTGCGCTACACCCCGAAAAAATACTTATTAAAATTAAAAGAACCAAACCAATGCGCTAATCCCGAAAAACACAGAATCTCCGATTCTGATGTTTTTCGTGGATCCTCGTTCCGCTGCTGCGGAACGGGACCGGGCTGCGCTACACCCCGTATTAACCACCTTAACTTCAGCGAAGATGGTCCTCATGTCCCGAAGCTTTCGCAAAGGCGCACGTACCTGCTCCAGAACCCTGACGCAGGTGTACTTTAAGGTGCCGCAAAAATAAGAGGAGTTTTGATAAAATCATCGTGTTTCTGTAAATAATTTGAACTTTAATAAAAAGTATTACCTTTGCGAGACTATCCATTCTTTTCGCAAGAAAAGTTTTGGTTTATAGAGAAGAGGGAAGAGACTAGGCTCAATGATCCTCTAGCAACCCCAGGATACGATATCCTGATAGGTGCTAACACCTACCCTAAGAAGGGAATTATAAATTGAAATTTTTGCGACCAGCCAAAAGCCTTAGCAAAGATTTAACAGAGAAATATTACTACTGTAGTATGTTGAATATAAACATTTTAACTTTTGATGTATGGCAAAAAAAAGAAGCATTGAGGAAATAAACGAAAAGATTCGCAAGGGAAATGTTGTTGTTCTCACGGCAGAACAGGTCTCGGCAATGGGAAAAGAGATGACTCCTGCCGAAATATTGGATAAGGTTGATGTCGTAACCACCGCCACTTTTGGACCAATGTGCTCATCGGGAGCTTTTATAAATTTCGGTCATACAACTCCCCCTATGCGCATGGAAAAGCTCACTCTTAACAATGTTCCGGCTTACGGAGGAGTGGCTGCCGTCGATGCTTATATCGGTGCAACAGAGACAGCAATGCCCCATGACAAATACGGAGGTGCTCATGTTATAGAGGATCTTATTGCCGGAAAAGATATCCTGCTACAGGCTTCAGCCAAAGGAACTGACTGCTACCCGCGGACCGAGATAAAAACACTGATTAACAAGAACCTGATCAATGAGTTCATCATGTTCAATCCACGAAACGCTTACCAGAACTATAATGTGGCGGTGAACAGCACCTCCAGGATTAAGTTCACTTATATGGGAACCCTTTTACCCGCTTTCGGAAATGCCAATTTTTCTACATCAGGAGAGCTTAGCCCCCTGCTGAATGACCCTGAATTACGTACAATCGGTATAGGTACCCGTATTTTTATAGGAGGAACGACCGGTTATGTGGCCTGGAACGGAACACAATTCAATACAGGTAAACCTCTTAATGAATATGGTATACCTGTCGGTAATGCTGCAACACTTGCTGTGATAGGTGATGCCAAACAAATGAGCACACAGTTCATCAAAGCTGCATATTTTGAAAAATACGGAGTTTCAATATTTGTCGGAATCGGAATTCCGGTTCCTGTCCTCGACGAAGAAATGGCCAGGAGGGTTTCAATACGCAACAGTCAGATAGAAACAAATGTAGTTGATTATGGTTCAGGTAATTTTGAAGTACTTGGACGGACAGATTATGAAACTCTTTTCTCAGGCGAATTGAAGCTCAACGGGAAAAAAATCCGGACTGCACCCCTGTCAAGTGTTAAAGTTGCCCGGGATATTGCAGATATTCTTAAAAAAGAAATATCTGATGGACGATTCTTTCTGACTCAGCCTGTAGCTTTATTCACTAAAACCACAGGTATAAATAAACTTGAAATACGACTTTAATCCTGACATTTAAAAAATCAACTATGACAAGCAAAAGATTTGTACTGACATTTCCCGCCGGATGCAACCGGGGAACCAATTACCTATAACCTGGTAAAGAAATATGACATAATGGTCAATATTGTGAGAGCTGATGTTTCACCGGGAAAGATCGGCCACCTCGTAATGGAGATGACCGCTACTGAGGATGTCCTTAAGGAAGGAATGGAATATATCAGGAATAATAACGTTGAATGTGAACCCATAAATAAAAAAATCCATTACAAGGAGGACCTTTGCATTCATTGCGGAGCATGCTCGGCAGTATGTTTTGCCGGTGCACTTACGATGGAGCGTCAGACAGCTGAGCTCTCTTTTGATCCGGAGAAATGTGTCGTTTGTGAGCTTTGCCTTAAGTCCTGTCCCCTGAGCCTTTTTTCGATAGATATTGGCTAAAAGCAACAAATATGAACCAAGGCTTTACCGCAAAGCCATGGGAAACGCGAGATTGAGAAGCTTCAGGGCGCAATATCTCGAGACCGACCTTTGGATTGCTGTCGATGCCGGGAGCTATTCAGCAAAAGCCCGGGACTATTCGAAAAACCGGATTGTCTGGTATCGCGATATTCTGAATAAGCATATCCGGGATTTTCCTGAATTTCTGACCTCACTGATCCCTCTTCCAGTGCAGCCTGGAGCCCATCCGCTGATTGCGGAGATGTATTATGCATCCGGTATTGCAGGTACAGGACCAATGAGTGCTGTTGCAGGTGCTGTTGCGGAATATATTTGTAACGACCTGATTTCCGAATTCCGCTTCCATGAGGTGATAATTGAAAACGGAGGGGATATTTTCATGAAGGTTGATTCCCCTTCAACTATCTCCGTTTATGCAGGTTCTTCTCCTCTTTCTGACAGGATCGGTTTGATTATTAAACCTGACGATGCTCCGTTGTCAGTGTGCTGTTCATCAGGTACTGTTGGTCACTCCTTTAGCTTCGGAAACGCCGATGCCGCTGTAGTTTCATGCAAGTCAGGGGCGCAGGCAGATGCTTACGCTACTGCCTGCTGTAATGCGGTCAGAAGTGCTTCAATGGTGAATGAAGTTACTCAATTATTTTATCAGAAACCTGATATAATCTCAGTTGTAATAATCAAAGACGATAAAGTAGGGATCGCCGGGAATCTTGAAGTTAAAGTCCTGGATAATTGAATTATAATAAATCTTAATCGGTTTACTTTTTCAGGGTCTGGGTTATCTCTCCGGTCTTTTTGTCTTTAAGGATCAGCTTTACCGAACCGTCGGGCATTGTCTCCTCCTTTACAAGCAAATAGTTCCCGTCATACTCCTGTATTGAAGAGATCTTCGGAGTATTTTCACGGCCACGCCATACTTTGAGTCTTACAGGTTCCCATTTTTTTGAATCTGATGACCGGTAACATGCATCCATAATCTCATTCACAATATATCCGTCATAAAATGTCTCGGCAGGATTCTTGTTGTTTTCAAAAGCATTGAACATGTCGGTGAACATATCGGTATAGCCGAGCTCAACTACCTCATCCCCAACCGGGAAGATCCATCCTTTCTCTGTTTCCGCCTTTTCAGCAACATAGCCCTTTTTACCGCCGGCGGTAAACATCTCAAAACCTGTCCGCAGAAAATTATTTAGTCCAGATTGTACCATCAGTCCCCATGACCTCATCGCGAAGATCCATTCCCCCACGGAATGTCCAGCTTACTTCAAACTGTCCTATTGCTCCGTTCTCATACCTGACCCAGCCAAGGGCATTATCTTCTGCATCAATAGGTTTTACAAGAGTATCAGCCCAGCACATCACCTCATACCGGTCGTATATCCTTGCCAATATAATTACGGCAAATTTCAATGCAATGACAACCCATATCCAGCAGAACACCTCCTCCTGAAATAGTTCCTTTGTCCAGAACCAGTCACTGTGTGGTCCGGGATGAGTTTCGCGCGACCGTGCCCAGGTTACCTGGCCGATGGCGCCCGATCGCCTACCGATTGAATCGCTTTCAGTGTTTTCGGCGTATAAACCAGATCCTCCAGATAACCATGCATAACACCTGCTTTCTCGACGCATCAAGCATCTCTTTTGCATCTTTAGCATTACGTCCGAGCGGTTTGGTGCATAAAACGGCTTTCTTTGCAGCGCGGCAAGCAGAACGGCTTCAAGATGAAGATTATTTGGCAGCCCGATTACAACAATTTCGACTTCCGGATCATTGACTGCATCTTTCATTGATGTTGTCCACCGGGGGATCCCGTGTTTTTTTGCAAAGGCTTTCCCTCGTGATTCATCACGGTGAATAAACTATTTGAACCTGGTCACGGCTTCGTTGTCCGTGAAGAGAAAAGGTGTAAAAATCGCCGATGAATCCGGCTCCGAGCATTGCAACTTTTGCCATTGAATTCTGATTTTAAGGTTATTATAAACTTACTATTTCTATAATATTGTTTTCCGGATCAAGAACTGCACTCTCATAATAACCATCACCTGTGATCCTTGGCTGGCTGACAACAATAAATCCATCATTATCAAGACTTTCCGTCAGCTGTCTGACTTTTTCCCTTGACCCGGTGTTGACAGCTATATGGGCCAGACCAAGAGTTTCACTATTCGGTTTTCCGGCTATTTCTTCACGGTTCATCAATTCTATTCTTGAACCATCGGAGAAAGATATAAAATATGAGGCAAATTTCTTTTCCCGGTTAATATACTTCTCATTTACAGTGCAGTCAAAATACTTCAGAAAAAAATCCTTCTCCTTTTCGAGATCATAAATCCAGATCGCGATATGGTCAATATGCATTTTCTTATGAAAACTTTACATAAACAAATATAAAAATAATGGCCAATGAATAATAATAATTGCTCAAACTAACCTGGAAAAATCGAAACCTTTATACCCAATTTATAAATGATAATAAGTCAGGATGTTAAAACTCGTAAAAATTAAAAATATAATAAAATTTATAAAACCACAGAGTTACCCGGAGTTTGACTTCGTCGAGGGCTTCGCCGTTCACGGAGTAAACTTATCAGAAAAGTAAACAGCGCAACTCGGGGTTAACTCCGTGCGACTCGTATGTTTGTTTACGTTCTTTGAAATAGTTTTTAAAGTTATTGATTTATTGTTTTACTTAACTGACAATAGTGGTCTGTGTTGTAGGTCTATTGAACCTGTCACAGAGTTTACTATGTCAGTCAGGTAAAAATCGGGAAATAACATGGTTTTCGAAACCGTATTTACGAGGATGATGTTACCTGTTTTTGTAAAACAAAAATAATGAATCATGAAACTTTATTTGGGAGGTGATGTCAGTAAAGGATATGCCGACTGGGTAATCCTTTCAGACAAAAAGCAGACAGTTCTGGAGAACTTTCAGCTTGATGACACTTATGCAGGTCATTGTAAGCTTTATTCTACACTTGAAGCTTACTTTGACAAGCATCCGGGATTAGAGATGTGCGCTGCAGTAGAGAGTACTGGTGGTTATGAGAACAATTGGTTTAATGCCCTTAAAAGCTATCAGAAAGTATTTAACCTTAAGGTGAGCCAGGTTAAATCCGGCGGGTGTAAATTATAACCGCAAGGCTGGTATGAAGCGAAATGTTACGGATGCCATAAGTGCTCTAAGTATTGCTGAGTACATGATAAATCATCCTGAGAATATTGCATATGATCAGGATGAAAAATGGAAAACTCTATGTCGCCACTGGAACTTTGTTGAAATGCAAAAGCATCAAAGGGTTCAAACTATTAATCAGCTTGAAACAATTTTGTACAGTTCAAATCCGACACTGTTACGTTTTAAGAAAAACAAGCTTTCCAACTGGTTGCTGGAATTAATTATTAAATGTCCCACAGCTGAGAGGTTATCGAAAGCCAGGCCCGAAAAACTGGCAAAGATCCCTTTCCTGACATTAAAAAGAGCGAAAGATCTGGTAGCAGAAGCGAACCAAAATATCGCTTCTGCTACGGATAGAAACGCAGAAATACTGGTTAGTCAGATTGCCCGTCAAATCAAAGCTTTTGATGAAAATATCAAAAGCCAGATGAAACTGATTGAAAAGGAATTGATCTGCCCGGAAATCGAACTTCTTAAATCATTCAGAGGCATTGATACCACTTCTGCAATTGGCTTATTGCTTGAAATTGGTACCATTAAGCGTTTTCCTACGGTTAAAGGGATTAGTTGTTGTTTTGGATTGCATCCCAAGTTTAAGCAGAGCGGAGATAAGAGTAATAGGTGTTCGAATGAGCAAACAGGGTAGTAAGAATATGCGAAAGATCCTGTTTAACATTGCCAAAGGTGCTATTACTTTTAATCCGGTAATCAGGGATGTTTATGAGAAAAAGCTATCTGAGGGGATGCCCAAAATGGCTGCTATCGGAGTTTGTATGCACAAGATACTGAGGATAATTTATGGAATGCTAAAACATGTGCAGGTATTTGATCCGTTGATTGACAAACATAATTGTGAACGATCAAAAAGTAAACAACAGGACAAACAACTCCAGGAAAGTGTAAACATTGATAAAAGCCGGCGTTACCAGGAATTTGATGATACAGCTCCCATATCAGGAAAACAAACAAAAAAAAGGAAGGAACACGATTTGTCCCAATGTGAAATAACTTCACAAAGTACGGGATCTACATGTTCCTCCAATACAAAATTATGAAAAGTAAAAGATTATCACTTAAACTAAAATTTTAAAACCATGATTCCCGATTAAAATATGTCAAAGAACTTTTTAAAATTTATTTTAAAAACATTTGGAATTTGACGAAATAACTCCGTGGTTAAAAAACTAATAATCAAATTATTGATGTTAAGGATAAAAGATGTGTATAAGGAGTAGCTTAAGTCTAGGGGGAAGGGTATATCAATTTAAATTACAGGCACTTTTGGGGTTATTAAGCTTCAAAAACTTTAATTCCAGACTTTTGAAGACGCCCTCTTGCTTTATTAAATAACTTATAGTCAAAATCCCACCGGTTCCGCCAGAAACTTTTTTTCTCTGGATTTGTTATACATAGGACCAGCTTCTTAACAGGGTTTTTCATAAAAGGAGAGAGGTCGGCTCAGTCTTCTGAATTTCTTCAATAATATTAATTTAGAAAATACGGATATGATTAATTTGAAAACCAGTTACATGGGATTGGAATTAAAGAACCCGATCATTGCAGGTGCAAGCAATCTTGTTACAAATCCCGAGACTCTGAAAAAAATAGAAGAATCAGGTGCAGCTGCAATAGTATATAAATCTCTGTTCGAGGAACAGATGCAGCTTGAGAATCTCGAATTATACGAACGACGGACAGAATACGAGGAGAGACACGCAGAAATGGTAACCCTTTTCCCTGATTCTCATAAAGATATGTCCTATCCGGTCCAGCATATTGAAAATATTAAAAAGGCTAAGCAAACAGTCTCTATACCTGTTTTTGCCAGTATAAATGCAATAACTGATGAGATCTGGGTGGAGTATGCAAAAGAACTGGAAAAAACAGGTGTAAACGGGTTGGAATTAAATTTCTATACAACCCCTGAGAAATTTGATGACAGTTATGAAGAGATTGAGAAGAAACAACTGAAAACATTTAAAAAGGTCAGGGCTGCAGTGAAAATACCACTCGCAGTGAAGCTGAGTCCATTCTACAGTAATCCTTTAAAGCTAATAAGTGATCTCGAAAATGCCGGAGCCAATGCTTTCGTTTTGTTTAACCGGCTGTTTCAGGCAGATATTGACATTAACACCGAAGAACATCAGTATCCTTACAGCCTGAGCAATGTGGAAGATAACAGGTTGCCAATGCGGTTTGCAGGGCTGCTTTATGGAAACATAAAGTCATCAATATGTACAAGTTCCGGAATATTCAGAGGATATGATGTAATTAAGATGATACTTTCAGGGTCCGATTGTGTTCAGGTTGTAAGTACATTGTATCTCAATCAGGTAGGAGTTATAGCCACAATGCTTGAAGAAATCGGAAAATGGATGGAATCAAAGGGGTACGCATCACTCGAAAGCTTCAGGGGGAAACTATCAAAGAACAGACTGAATGACAAACTTCCATATTACCGGGCCCAATATCTCGATTTCCAGATGGGCACTACTGCAATTCTGAAAAAATACAAGATCATCTTAAGTTGAAGATCCTCGGGAAATTATAGGAATCTTCAGTTTCCCTATTTGAGGATCTCCGGTTCATGCTCAGCTAACCTCCGCAGTAAGAAAGCAGCGTTCGCTTCAGAGTAAAGTTGACTGATCAATCGATCTTTACCTTTCACAACCACTTTCCTTACCGGAGAATTTTCCTGGTTCTTCAAACCCGGACGATGTGCATCTTCGGGGAAGAAAATAAAAAATCTGTCAGGCATTGCAAAAAGGTTTTCACCATTGCTTACAGTTAGAAATTCAATATCCTTCGTTGGATCGTAAGGTTCAAGAATCCCTGTTTTCTGAGATATCGGAGCAACACTTATAATTTCTGTTCCTGAAACAACATATTGTATATCAATATATTTACGATGAGCTTCGTATCTTGCATCCGCCTCATTTCTGGTAAGATATTCACTTACCGTCGCATACACATTATCACCCTCAATATCATATCTTTTTAGCTCCAGGCCCGACAGGTCGTTGTTTTTCAAAAAATTAAAAGCTTTATCCCACCGTTCCCTGTTCCTGAAATACGAAACTGCAAACGCTTTCCTGTCAATCGATTTATCAGGCTTTACCTGCCAGCCATTCAGCCATTTACCTTTTTAGAACCATTTATCTATTTTTGTGTTGCTCCATGTTGCAGGACCGGAATTACCTGAGCAACCTGATAATACTGACAAACCAGCCATTGCCATAAATATTAAGAAGGAGTTTTTCATCATAATAAAATTTTGATTTTAAAGGTATTATGCCTGCCTGCCGCATATTTTGAAGTGTTTCTGAACGCCTTTGTACAGGTTAAAATGCTTATGATCATCAAAACGCAAAACGATTTTAAAAGATCCAAAAGTTATAAAAAATGCCAGAGATACGGTACATGTATTTCAAAATAAGTTATCAGCTCATAAATGGGCAGATCATTTTATAGCATTCCTGCCAGAAACATGTATGTCGCCTGATTTTCTGCAACCGGAATTGTCTTCTTTCTGTTAATTGACCGGTAAACCGTTCCGTTGATAAGATCACCTGTTTCAAGAAGCTCAACTACCCTGCGGGCAATTTTTTCCGGACGTTTCATAAACGGAGCTCCAATCATGTACATAATCCTGAACCATTTCTTTTGCATCCTGTAAATTCCGGAGCTGAATATTCCGGGATCAAATGCAATGCATTTCAGGTTCAGAGATGGATATCTCACGGAGAGATGGACGCACATTAAAGCAAGATAAAGTTTAGAATTTGCATAAGCTTTAAGAGGCCTGTAATCCGATTGCGAATAATTAATTTTCAATTGAGTTTCGGCAATCCTGTAGACCGGTGAAGTAACATTTACAAGTTCTAATTGGTTGTCCGGGCCGGGCATTACTGAGCACAATCTCATTCAGTAGAAGATGTGAAAGAAAATTGACCTGAAAAGTATATTCAAGTCCATCATCCGTCAACCGGAAATCCGGGGGGCTCAATACACCGGCATTATTAATCACAATATCGAAATTGAATATTTCTGCACAACTTCTTTAAAACATCTGCAGTCTGTTTCAGATTACTGAAGTCAGTCCTCAGGAAAGTAAATCTTTCAGCGTTTAGATGAATTATCTGCGGGTTGCCTGCCCGTCGCGACAACTTCGTATCCTTTTTTCAGGAATAACTTCACCAGTCTTAGTCCGAGGCCTGAAGTGCCACCTGTTACAAGCACCTTTGATTGCTTCTGAAGCTGATTTGCCCATTCAGATGAAATTAATCTTACCAGGGTATCAAACATAATAAAAGAAACAATTCAAACTTTTCTTAAATTTGTTTTATATAAATACAGTTTGGTGCAAAAACAATTTGTATCTACTCCCGAAGCGTAATTCCTATAAGTCAATGAGAAGGCTAATTATACCTTTTTTTGCACTATTCTCACAATTGTCCGGATATTCACAGGCTTCAGTAATTTATCAGAGAGGTCTGGCTGCGGAAGAAAACCTGAAAGCAATATCCAATCTCGGACCATATTCACCGGGCGGCATTGGTTTTGACACCCGGTATGAGGGTGTTGTTGGAACCACAAGGCTGCTTGATACCCTTCTCCCTTCATTTTTGCGGATCAGCGGCCAGGATTATTTTATCCAGCTTCAGGCTGATATCGATCTGGCAAACAACTCGTTGATTTATATGCATCCGAAAACAAAAAAGCTTTTAACAGTACCTGCCGATGTAATCTCCGAACTGATTATACAGAAAGACGGGAAAGAACTCTTGTTCACAACAACTACCGGAAAAACTTTTGATAAGGAGATAAAAGAGCCTAAATTCTGCCAGGTACTAAAAGAAGGACCTTATCAGTTTATAAAAATTCCTCTCAAGACATTTATTCAGGCTGATTACAAGGGAGCTTACAGTGCTGACAGGCGGTACGATGAGTACAAGACAAAATTTAAATATTATCTGATAGGACCTGATAGTGTTTTTTCCCAGGTACAGCTTACCAGGAAATCAATCCTGAAACTATATCCTGGTAAGAAAAATGTTTTGGACCAGATTGCGGGTGAAGAATCTTTTTCAGATAAGGAAGAGATGGTACTCTCCTTTCTTGAAAAATTCTAAGTGTCAGCAATCCTGTTATCCTGATAAGATTAAGAAACATTTTTTAAATATTATAAAACGGATTATTTTGAATTTAAGAGTAATTCAGGTACCTTAACGTTAAATAATTTCCCGGAATCATGAAAAAGAAAAATCTGCTTTTCAGTATGTTGATCATCATGATGATCAATCCGTCAAATCTGTTTTCGCAGGACTGGCCTCAGTTCAGAGGTCCCGGTCGCGACAGTAAGGTCACAGGCTTCAAAGCACCTGCCACCTGGCCGGCTCAACTGAACCAGTTATGGAAAGTTAATGTTGGATTTGGAGACGCCACACCGGTTCTTTCTGGAAAGAAACTTTATCTTTCTACACGCCAGAATACTGACGAAGTAGTGCTGTGCCTCGATTCAGAAACCGGCAGGGAAATATGGAAAAGTCAGTATGCTGCACCTGCTGTAACCGGACCCTCCACATCCCATCCCGGACCCAGAAGTACACCATCGGTCGCAGACGGCAAATTGGTAACTTTTGGTGTTACGGGTATTCTGTCGTGTTTTGATGCGGCAACAGGAAAAGTTATCTGGAGAAAAGAAAATCCTGAAAACCTTGTTCCGCAATTTTTTACCGCGATGTCTCCCCTGCTGACAGATGGCCTTTGTATCGCCCATCTCGGTACCACGGGTAAGGGAACAGTTGTCGCCCTCGACCTTGCCACAGGCAAGGAAAAATGGAAATGGGCTGGTGACGGTCCGGCATATTCTTCTCCTTCAGTTATGATACTTGACGGTAAAAAGACAATTGTCATTCAGACGGAAAAGAATCTTATGGGACTTGCACAGGCAGACGGAAAGCTGCTATGGCAGGTTGCCACGCCCCCTCAGCAGCGATTCTATAATTCAACAAGCCCCTACATTAACGGACAGATAATCTACTATACCGGTCAGGGAGCCGGGACAAAAGCTATCCAGCTGGTTAAGGAGGGTGATAAATTTGTGGTTAAAGAATTATGGAGTAATCCTGAAGTCGGAGCAAAATGGAACACACCTATATTGAAAAATGGCTTTCTTTACGGTTTTACAGATCAGAGAAGGATTTACTGCCTGGATGCATCAACAGGAAAAACTGCATGGATCGATGAATCTGTAAACAGCGATTTTGCAACAATAGTCGACTGCGGATCAGTGATAATCGGCTTTCCCAGTACCGGTTATCTTATCGTATTTAATGCAGATCCAAAAGCTTACAAGGAAATAGCAAAATACAAGCTTGCTGAAACACCCGTTTATGCATTTCCAATAGTTTCAGGAAATACTGTTTATGTAAAGGATGCAGAGTCCCTCACAAGCTACCGGATTGAATAAAACGAATTGACGTTAAATCTTTTCTTTAAGCAGGATCTGGCGGAGATCATTTGGAGAAATATTTTCCTTGATCTGGCCGTTCTCCGTAACGGCGATCTTGCCTGATTCTTCGGATACCACAACAACCAGGGCATCGGTGTGTTCTGAAATGCCGAGGGCAGCCCTGTGCCTCATCCCAAAACGCGGCGGTAGTGAAACACGGTCAGTGATAGGTAATGGGCACCGGGCCGCAAAGATCTTCCCATCCTCGATAAGTACGGCACCGTCGTGCAAAGGGGAATTTTTAAAGAAAATGGTCTCAAGGAGTTCGGCACTGATAAGGGCGTCGATCTTTTCTCCTCCTTCGGAATAAATATCAAGGCTGCTTTTCCTGCCCAAAACGATCAGTGCCCCAGTTTTTTTGGAAGCCATCGACTCAGCTGCTCTGACAATCTCCTCGGCCTCCTTGGGACTGCCGGTTTCTTCTTCAACTGATGCAAAAATCTTGCTGAATGAGAACCTCCTCCTGGTCATATACCGGTTGCCGATAATAAGCAGGAACCTTCTGACCTCCTGCTGAAAAACAATGATAAGGGCTATCACGCCGACACCGATAACCTGTCCCAGTAAGGCACTGATAAGTTCCATGTTAAGAGCTTTTACAATCAGCCAGAACATGTATATAAAGAAGATGCCCACAAAAATGCTCAGTGCAGTTGTACCCCTTATCAGTTTATAAAGCTGAAAAAGGATTATTGCTACGAGAACAATATCAATTATATCAAGCAGTGTGATATTAAGCCCCATATTTGAACATTGCTATTGAGGATAAAATTATGAAAACCCTGGTAATATTCAGAATCCTGAATAGCAAATCCAGAATACTGCCGATTTTTTTCATTCATTTTTCTGTTTTCTTTAACATCTCAACAAGTTTAACAGCCTGAAGCCGCTTCCTTGACATCGTGTACGCGCAGGATATCAGCTCCGTTCAGCAAAGCAACTGTATTCAGGACAGTTGTTCCATTAAGTGCTTCTTCAGGTTTTATTTCAAGCGTTTTCCATATCATCGATTTTCTTGAAACCCCAACCAGAACCGGGAGTCCGGCAATTGAAAAGTCGCCAAGACGACTGAGCAGCTCAAAATTATGGCTCAACTGTCTTTCCGAAACCGATACCGGGATCAATAATCAGATCTTTAACACCCATTGACTGAAGCTCTGACTATCCTTTCTCCAAACCAGATCGAGGATATCAGCAACAACATCATCATAGACCGGCTTTTTTTGCATTGTGCCGGGAGTTCCCTTCATGTGCATTATAATATATGGAACGTTAAGCATTTCAACCACATTGAACATCCTCTTATCTGCCTCTCCGCCTGAAATATCGTTAATGATCCCCGCACCACATTCAAGAACTGCTTCTTTCGCGATATCCGCCCTGAACGTATCCACCGAGATTATCAATTCGGGTAATTCGCGATTTATTAATCTAATGGCTTTAAGAACACGATCCCTTTCTTCTTCAATTGTTATATCCTCAGCACCGGGACGGGAAGAATACCCTCCGATATCAATCATATCAGCCCCGTCTTCAGCCATCTTTACAGCTGCATTAATGTAATCTTCTTCCCTGAAAAAGCGGCTTCCTTCATAAAATGAGTCAGGTGTAACATTAATTATCCCCATCACCTTCGGGACAGACAGATCAAGAAGCTTACCACTTACATTAATATATCGTGGCTTAAAAACCATTCAGGACTCATTTAGCCCTCTAAATTAATGGATTTATTGCCCTCTTCCCCCTAATGCGGGTATAAAAAACAAACTAGCCCCTTTAGGAGGGTTGGGGGGCAGACTCTAAGGCATAAATAAATTAAACTGATTTTTAAATTTCTTCTTTCACAATGCATTATTACTTTTGTATTTTACCTATTCAAAGGAACTATGAAGCTTTTTGTCATTGAGGGAGTTGACGGATCGGGAAAATCCACTCAGTTGAAGTTCCTGAAGGACTTTCTAATAACCAAAGGCTTTGACTGTGAAATGTTACATTTCCCAAGGACTGAAGCCCCTTATTTCGGTGAACTTATTGCCAGATTTCTAAGGGGGGAATTTGGTTCTCTCAATGAAGTTGATCCTTACCTTGTTGCTCTTCTCTATGCCGGTGACAGAAAGGATGCCGCAGCCGAAATCCGCAGCTGGCTCGGAAAGAAGAAAATTGTTCTGCTTGACAGGTACACTTATTCAAACATAGCTTACCAATGTGCAAAGATTGATGATCGAAAATCGCAGGACAAGCTAATGAAATGGATACTTTCGCTTGAATTTACTCATTTTGCCATACCAAAACCCGATTTGAACTTTTTCCTCGATGTGCCATTTTCGTTTACCGAAAAGAAGCTGCTATCCGACAGGGCAGGAGAAGACAGGAATTATCTGAACGGGACCAGGGATATTCATGAAGAAAGCCTGAACTTTCAGAAAAAAGTCAGGGAAATCTACCTGAGGGTTGCCAGGTCAGATGACAGGCTTGTTGTAGTCAACTGCAGCAATATGTATGGCAGGATGCAGCCACCCGAAGAAATTTCCAGGCTGATTCTCAAGATCATAGGCGATAGAAAGTTAATCTGAAATGAAGGTACTCAGGTATTTCTCCAGGATATTTGTGGGTCTGGTTTTTATCTTTTCCGGAACTGTCAAGGCTGTCGATCCCCTCGGTTCTGCATATAAATTCACCGATTATTTCCAGGCTTTCCATCTGGATTTTCTGCAACCGTTTGCTCTGGCATTTGCAATAATCCTGTGCACTGCAGAATTTATTTCAGGATTTTCAGTCCTGAGCGGATACAAGTTGAAATGGGGCATCTGGGGTGTCATGATCCTGATGCTCATTTTCACCCCTCTTACTTTAATCCTGGCTGTCAATAATCCTGTTTCAGATTGCGGTTGTTTCGGGGATGCAATTCACCTCACAAACTGGCAGACGTTCGGGAAAAATCTTATCCTGATGACATTTGCCGTGATTATTTTTACCGGACGAAAGGAAGCAAAGCAGCTTTTCAATCCATTGAAGGAATGGGCAGTGATTTCAATTATGGCCGGGCTTTTTGTCATATTCTCGCTGTTGAATCTCAGGTATCTGCCGTTATTTGATTTTCTCCCTTACAAAACAGGTGTAAACATTCCGGAAAACATGAAAATTCCAGAAGGCAAACCAACTGATGAATACCGTACTACATTCATTTATGAGAAAAACGGATTAAGAAAGGAATTCTCCCTTGAAAACTATCCAGCAAACGATTCAACGTGGAAATTTATTGATCAGAAATCAGTTCTGGTTAAAAAAGGTTATACGCCTCCGATACATGACTTCAGCATCACTTCTCCCGATGGGGAAGACCTTACAGAAAAGATATTGAGCGATAAGGGTTACACTTTTCTAATGATTTCAAAAAAATTAGCGGAAGCCAGAAGGAGGTACCTTGAAAAAGGATTTCAACTCGGCGCCCATTGTCAAATGGAAGGAATTGGTTTTTATTTAATTACAGCTTCAGGCACTGAAGAAATGAAAGAATTTGAGAACGGCTTCACATTCTGTTCTGCAGATGAAACGACTCTGAAAACGATAATAAGGGCAAATCCCGGATTTGTCCTGTTAAAGGAGGGAACGATTCTGGGCAAATGGTCATGGTCAGACCTTCCCCCAAAGGAATTGTTCGTTAAAGACATGACTGATGAACAAATAAGAAGGATAAATAACAAAAGCCCTGTTCTGGTCGTTTATTCTTCAGCAATATGCGTAACAATGTTTTTTTTGTTGATAATTTCCTTTTTAAGGAGAAATAAGTGAGGATCTGAAAAAGGATATTTGCATACCCAATGGTAAACATTAATAATTTTAGCATACTACATTTTAAAATTCAGGATTTATGAGAAAGAAAATTGTTGCCGGCAACTGGAAGATGAACATGGATCTGTCGGAGGGACTTAAATTTGCAGAATCGATCGATGCCTATTTTAAAACAAAACCGTCAGCGGCAGAAGTTATTCTATGTACTCCGTTTATACATCTGGCCGGGGTATCCCGGATTGTCAGCGGGGGGAAAGTCACCTGCGGAGCACAAAATTGCTCTTCAGAGCCATCAGGTGCGTTTACAGGCGAAATTTCACCATCGATGATAAAAAGTACAGGCGCACGGTACGTAATTATTGGTCACTCAGAGAGAAGGACCTATTTTCATGAAGATGATAAACTGCTGAACAAGAAGACTTTGCTTGCCCTGGCATCCGGACTGAAGGTTATTTTCTGCTGTGGTGAAGTCAGACAGGAAAGGGAATCAGGAACCCATTTTAATGTAGTAAAGAAGCAGCTGGAAGAGGGATTATTCACTCTTTCGGAAGAAGAAATCAAAAAAGTCGTTATAGCTTACGAGCCCGTCTGGGCTATTGGCACCGGCCTGACAGCTACGCCCGAACAAGCTCAGGAAATGCATAAATATATCCGTGATCTTGCAAAGACCAGGTATGGCAATGAATCTGCGATGAATCTTACTATCCTTTATGGCGGCAGTTGTAAACCGTCGAATGCCGCCGAAATCTTTTCAAAACCTGATGTTGACGGAGGCCTGATTGGTGGTGCTTCACTTAAAAAGGAAGACTTTTGCGCGATTGTAGAGGCAATCTGATTCAGTAAGTCAATGATTAAAAAGCTTATCATACTGAACATCTGTATTCTTATATTCTCAACAGGAACGGTCTTCTCACAGGGAAGGCGTGTATTCAGCGGGGAACCGGAAAAATTCAAAGATGAGCTTTTAGGGTATATGGGACCCAATCTTTCCGGAGAACAGAGAACTATTCTCAACTCATTTATCGCAAAATGGGACAGCACGGCTTTCAGTGAAGAAAGCAAGACCCGGATACTCGATCTATCTAATCAACTGGCTGGAAGGCAGATACGACCTTATACGCAGTTCAGTCAATTTCTAAAAGCAATTAATGATTTCAGTGATTATAAAAAAGGTGATGCCAGCTTGAATAACTGGTTGAGAGGCCTCAACGAAATACTTTTCAATCCGCAGTATCTGAATGAAAGCCTCGTTAAGCACCTGCAGAATATCAGTTCACTTATCAGGGAAAACACCCTCAACAATTCCGGGTCAGTAAAGTGGCAGATAAAAAATTCAGAACTGAAATTTGAACACGATACTGTTTTTCGTGTTTCCATTAAAGATGCCATCCTGACCTGCTATTCTCAGAGGGACACTACTGAAATTTATAATGTCTCAGGATCTTTCTCACCGGATCTTCAGTTTTTCCACGGAACAAAGGGAAAAGTTACATGGGAAAAGGCCGGCTATTCGCCCGATGATGTTTTTGCCGATCTGACAAATTACACGATTAATACGACACGTAACTTATTTACGTGTGATTCAGCAAAGCTGTATCATAAATCTTATTTTAAGAATCCTGTTTATGGAGTTCTGACTGACCAGGCAGCTTCGATAATGAACAAGGAAAGAGCCACCTATCCGCGTTTTGAAACCTATACGAAAGAGTTTAAGATAAAAGGAATTTATAAAGATATAGATTATGAAGGAGGGCTTGCTTTTGAGGGAGCAAATGTCAAGGGCAAAGGCGAAAATGCCTTTCCTGCAAAAATCACTCTGTTCAGAAAAGATACTCTGTTCATCAAAATCACCTCCAACAATTTTGTCTTTTCAGCTACAGGATTGACTGGCCAGGAAACGGCATCAACACTTTACCTGGGCAAGGATTCAATTTACCATTCCAACCTGGGATTTTCATACAACTCCAAAAGCAGGCAGGTTAATCTTTTCAGGACCAACAGTCCGGTTTCCGGCAGTCCTTATTACGACTCATTCCATAATCTTGACATGTACTTCGAAAGTCTTACATGGGATATGGGAGGATCGAAACTAATTATTTCAAGGCCTAAGGGAGCTGCAATGGGCCAGGCACTTTTTGAATCTTCGTCTTTTTTCAATGCAAATTACTTTCTGAGACTGATGGGCCTTGATGATGACCATCCGCTTACAAGGCTGAAACAATTCAGTGAATGGTATTATTCCGAAACATTTCCTGTAAGTGATTTTGCTAAATGGCTTAAAAAGCCGGAAGATGTCGTAACAGGATTGTGCATAGATCTGGCAAATAAGGGTTTTGTATTTTATGACCATACAAATAAGGAAGTTACACTCAAAAAGAAAACAAAGGATTTTATTGATTCTTATGCAGGGAAGAAGGATTATGATGTTCTTTCAATTTTCAGTGAAACAAAAGCACCTGTCGATAATGCAATACTTGACCTGAATAATTACGGGATCACTGTAAACGGGGTCAAAAATGTGTTCCTCAGCGACTCCCAAAAAGTGGCTATTTATCCTTATAATCAACAGCTTACAATAGAAAAGAACAGAAGCTTCAAATTTGACGGGGTTGTGGAGGCTGGCCTTTTTACCTTTTTCGGACACAGCTTTGAGTTTAGTTACGACACCTTTAAGATCAGGCTTCAAAAGATTGATTCGATAAAGGTTGCTGTGGAGACAGATAAAAAAGATGCTTACGGAAATGCTTTGATAGCTGAGGTCAATAGTCTTATTCAGCTATCAAAGGGTGAATTGTACATTGATAATCCTAATAATAAATCAGGACTAAAGAGTCTCACCCAGTATCCTATAATCGATGCCACCGCACACTCATATATTTTTTATGACAGGATACCCGGACTTGAAGGTGTTTACAGCAAAAAGGATTTTTATTTCAAGATAGATCCTTTCACCTTTGAAAACATCGACCATTATTCCCATCAGGATATGAAACTTTCGGGTGAATTTTATGCGGGAAATATCCTTAAACCGATGCGACAGCTTCTTACGATTCAGGAGAACAATTCACTTGGTTTTCAAATGGAGGTACCCAGGGACGGAATTGATATCTATGGCGGAAAGGGAAGGTTGTTCGACCAGATCAACATGAGTAACCAGGGACTTATCGGCAGCGGAACTCTAAAGCACCTGACATCGACAATAAAATCTGACGAATTCAATTTCTATCCCGATTCCATGCTTACACAGGCTGTAACTTTTGAAATGGAAAAGGATGGCTCAGGTCTTTACCCGGAACTTGACGGGCAGGATGTGAGAGTAAAATGGCTTATCCCTGAAGATGAACTGCTTGCCTATAATGCTCAGGATAAGAATTTTAATATGTTTGGTAACCAGACTACTCTTGACGGCAATATTAGGCTTTCTCCGAAACTGCTGAAAGGCGCGGGGATAATTAATACTCCTGAATCCAGGATCATATCAAATCTCTTTACATTCGGCTCGGAGGAAATAAAGGCCGATACTGCTGATTACAACCTGAAATCTCCTTCAACGAGCGGATATGCATTCATTGCCGAAAATGCCAGCACATTTGTTGACTTCAGCAATAAAGTCGCAAGATTTCACCTGAATACCACTTCTTCACTGGTAAAATTCCCGGAGATCCAGTTTAACTGCACCATGACAGATTTTGAGTACAACATGAACGATAAGGTTCTTAATATGGAGCAGAGGGGAAAAGCCGCAGCCGGGCTGATACCTCCTGATAAATTGCTCCAGATTGATCCCGGAAGCCTTGAAAAACCAACCTTTATTGCAACAAACGATCTCAGGGATACCATTGCATTCACTTCATTAAAGGCAAGATATAACGTTGATAAAGAATTTATTGAGGCAGAGAATATAAGCTATATCCCTATAGCTGACGCTCTTATCCAGCCCGAGAACGGCAAAATAATCATTAACAGGCGGGCAAAGATCGACAGGCTTAACAATGCCTTTATCGCAGTAAACAGGCTCCATCTGCTTCACTCAGCAAATATCGAAATCGAATCTGCAAAAAGATATTCCGGAAGTGCTGTTTACGACTATGTTGATGATAATAATGACGTAAGGCAGATCAATTTCTCTGAAATCGCAGTCGACACGATGACCACAAGCGCAAAAGGTTTTATTGCGGCGGATAAGAAATTCATGCTCAGCCCCGCTTTTACATTTGCGGGTGATGTAAACCTTTCAGCAAGATCAAAGGAATTATTCTTTACAGGTTCAGCTGGAATAGTAAATACCTGTCAATCCTTTAAAAGCTACCCGGTTAAGTTCAAATCATATATCGATCCAAAAAATGTAATGATCCCGTTAAGTGAGAAACCAAGGGATATTAATGATAATCTTGTATATTCGGGTACCTTCCTGAATACCGATTCGACTCATATGTACCCTGCATTTCTTTCACCCCAGAAAGCCTGGACTGACATAGGGCTTGTTAATGCAAGCGGCTTTCTGTATTTCAATAAGGCACAGGGAAAATACCAGATCTCCTCACAGGAAAAGATTGCGAATCCGGCGAATAATGGCAACCTGGTCTCCCTCGACAGAAACCGTTGTATCCTTTCAGGTGAAGGCACCCTCAATCTGGGAGCTGATTTCGACCTGGTGAAAATGGCAACTGCCGGGAATTTTGTTCAGACAACCGACTCGAACAAAGTTGAGATTGAGGCTATTCTTGCTCTGGATTTCTATTTTTCGGCTGATGCACTTAAGTTAATGAGCGATGAGATAAGGTTGATGCCCACTCTTAAGCCCGTCAACCTTAATTCTGATTTCAATTCCAAGGGAATGAAGGATATTCTTGGCGTCAATGCAGCCGGTCAGCTTAAGGAGGAAACCGATCTGTTCGGTTCGTCAAAAAACCTTCCAAAAGAATTCAATTATGAGCTGCTTCTCAACGATGTGCACCTTCGCTGGAATGAAGCTTCATCTTCCTACAGGTCATTCGGCAGGATCGGCATCGGTTTTGTCGGCAATCAACCGATCAATGTATATGTTGATGGATTTGTTGAAATACAGAGAAGACGTTCGGGCGACATGATAGATATCTATCTGAAAGCAGATGGTTCGACGTGGTATTATTTTTCATATTTCAAAGGTGTAATGATGGCACAGGCTGGTAACCTCAACTTCAATACGCTGTTGAGCAACCTGAAACTGAAAGACAGGAAACATCCGGACTCATCCGTTAAAGTTCCATATACCTATATGATTGCCGTTGAAGACCGGCTTGGCCGTTTCCTCAGGAGAATGGCAGGTGAAGTTGAAGAAGAACCTTCAGTCATCGAGGGAATTGTCAGGTGACTTCTGATATTTTCAATACCTTTAGATAATGCAGATTTTTTATGCGCCTGATATAAAGGACAATGTGTGCATTCTTGACAGAGATGAATCGAGGCATTGCATCAGGGTACTGAGAATGACAAAAGGAAGTCCCGTAAAACTTATTGATGGATCGGGTAATCTGTTTGAAGGATATATTGCTGATCCGGATCCGGCCGGGTGTATAATTTCCATAACAGAGACTTTCAGGTCTTTTGAGAAAAGAGACTACAGGTTACATATTGCGATTTCCCCGTTAAAAAACCAGGACAGATTTGAATGGTTCGTTGAGAAGAGTGTCGAAATAGGTATCGATGAAATCACTCCGGTAATTTGCAGAAATACTGAAAAGCCAGGAATAAAGAAAGAGCGGATTAACAACATTATCATTTCGGCAATGAAGCAATCGCTTAAGGCTTTCAGGCCTGTCCTGAATGAACCGGTTGCCTTCAATGACTTTGCGATTACCGGTCTTTCTGAAGTGAAATTGATTGCACACTGCAATCCCGGTTTTGCAAGAACTAAAATTGACATCATTTACCAGCCTAAAATGGATGTCATAATTCTTATCGGACCTGAGGGGGATTTCAGCGAAGAGGAAATACGTCTTGCACTTAAAAACGGATTTAAGTCTGTACATCTGGGCACCAGCCGCCTGAGAGCAGAGACGGCAGGTATTGCTGCCTGTCATTCTGTATATTTCATCAACCAGAATCCCTGAATCCCCCAAGGGGTAATTGGTGATTTTACTTCAGCGGTGAAGCCTCCATGTGGAGGATAGGTTTGAATCTTTCTTCAAAGTGACTCTTCCTTCTCTTCTTTCTCTTCTTCCAGATCTGCTTCCCTTACTGATTTCCATCTGCCTGATTTACGAAGTGCCTGATCGAGAATGTACTCGATCTGTCCGTTCGTGCTGCGGAATTCATCTGCAGCCCATTTCTCAAGGGCTCTAAGCTTTTTCCGGTCAATCCTTAGAACAAATGGTTTCTTATCACTCATAATATCACGAATGTAAAGTACCGGTATTCACAACAGGTGTTGCATCCTTGTCGCTGCAAAGAACTACCATCAGGTTGCTTACCATTGCAGCCTTCTTCTCCTCATCCAGTTCAACAATGTTTTTGTCCGAGAGTTGTTCAAGAGCCATTTGAACCATTGAAACAGCACCTTCAACAATTTTGAATCTTGCTGCTACGACAGCTGTTGCCTGCTGCCTTCTCAGCATCGCATTGGCAATTTCCTCAGCATAGGCAATGTAGTTGATCCGTGCTTCAATAACTTCAATACCTGCAATAGTAAGGCGGTCGCGAATCTCTTTTTCCAGCTGGTCATTTACTTCTTCGCCTCCGCTGCGCAGTGTCATTACAGCATCATGATCCTCCAGGTTGTCATATGGATATAAACCAGCCAGTTTACGCAGGGCGGCATCGCTTTGCACAAGAACAAAATGCTGATAATCATCCACTTCAAAAACAGCCTTGTAGGTCTCAGCTACTCTCCATACCAGAACAAATCCAATCTTAATTGGATTACCTATCTTATCATTGACCTTAATTGGTTCACTGTCGAAGTTTCGTGCCCTGAGCGATATCCTTCTTTTAAGATAAAAAGGATTTACCCAGAAAAAGCCATTTTCCCTTATTGAACCCTTATATGCTCCGAAAAGAACCAGTACGCATGATCCGTTGGGATAAACAATTGTGAATCCAATTGTTGTCAGAACGAAAAGAACAGTAAGCAAAATACCAAGCCAGATTATTTCATATGCAAATCCGGCAATAGCTCCGCCGAGCAATAATACTGCGACCAGCAAAGCGAGGTAACCTGAAATTGGTTTAACTGAAAATTCCTGTTTCATAGCATTATGATATTATTTTAATATTACAAATATATAATAATAATTCAATTTGATACTACATTCATGCATTTTTATTTTGAACTATAAAGAAAGGTTTCTCGCAAAGGCTCGGAATGACAGGCAAAGATTGGGTGAAACATAAAGAAAATGGGGAGCTTCTTCTCATCAAGAATCTCCCCATTTTCTTCTCCGGTCCTAAAATAACTATGCTATTCCGAACAAAGTGAGGAATCTGACAATCCCTGTCCACAAACAAAAAAAACACAGGAAAATTTTCCTGTGTTTGCTGATTTTTTCAGTTTTTCTGCCTGACCCGCTCAATTAGACGCTTTGTCAGTCTTTTCCTGGGAACAGGTCTGACCTGTTCGAGAAGCGCGATCACATCACTGAACTGCTGGTAAAAACCCCATGCATCCTCATAGAGGTCAACATTGTCTACCTGAATTTCGTGATATGAAAGAAAAGGAGTAGAAGTTAATCCCATAGGCTTTTTTTGTTTTTATTTATATAAAAACGGCCTATGGGAAAAAAAATTGTACTGACTTAGTTGAAAGTCAAACTTATTTTTTTCTCTTCCATCATTTTCCTCATGTTAATGAGGGCATATCTCATTCTGCCAAGGGCCGTATTTATACTGACGTCCGTAATATCTGCAATTTCCTTAAAGCTCAGTCCCGAATAATGGCGAAGTATCACTACTTCCCTCTGGTCGTCGGGCAGCTGGCTTATAAGATTCCTTATGTCTTTCTGTATCTGACGTTTTATCAAATGATCCTCAACATTTGCTTCTGCAAACTTCTTTGAGTTGAACAGATCTGATTCATAATCATCGTTTGAAACAGTGTTCAGCTGTTTTATCCGGCGAAAATGATCAATAATAAGATTGTGAGCAATACGCATTACCCACGAAATAAACTTTCCGTTATCATAATATTTACCTGACTTGACTGATTGAATCACTTTCAGGAAAGTATCCTGAAACAGATCTTCAGCAAGCGCCTGATCGCGGATATAAAGGCTTATATACGCAAAAACTTTGTTCTTATGACGCTGGATTAGTTGTTCGAAGCAGGACTGCTCACCTTTTACAAACTTTTCGATAAGTTCGTAATCGGACATTGTTTTTTTCATAGCTCTCTCTTTAAATTAAAATTCAAGAGTAGAGTTGTTTTATAGGCAGTCCTCCCAGGTTTTAGTGGTTAATGATATGCAAAGGAAACAATTTTTTTTAATTTCAAAATATTTTTGTCAAAATTTTACATAAAAATTTGTCAAAAATGACTCTCACCTGTTATAAATCGCAATAAATAGTGCTTGAAAATCATAATTTTGCTTCCTCTTTTGTTTAACTCCCACAGCGATAAGTAAGGGTTAAACGAAAATAGTCATTAAATTGTTACAAAAGATTTCTGACATCAAATTTATAAAGGACTCCAATAAAAGGTATGGACGGGTATATTGAGATCAAGGGGGCAAGGGTACACAATCTGAAAAACATCAGCCTGAAAATACCCAGGAACAGGCTTATTGTAATTACAGGAGTATCAGGTTCAGGAAAATCGTCGCTGGCATTCGATACTATCTATGCCGAGGGACAGAGAAGATATGTTGAAAGTCTTTCATCGTATGCACGTCAGTTCCTTGGAAGGATGAACAAGCCCGAGGTCGATTTTATAAACGGCATTCCACCGGCAATTGCAATAGAACAGAAAGTCAATTCGCGCAATCCACGCTCAACCGTCGGCACATCCACCGAAATTTATGATTACCTGAGGCTTTTGTTTGCAAGGATTGGCAGAACCTATTCACCTGTTTCAGGCAAAGAGGTTAAACGTCACAGCGCCGATGACCTTGTGAAGTTTCTCACTACACTGGATGAAGGTACAAAGGTTATAATAACCGCACCAGGTATTATACCGGAAAGGATCAAGGCGTCGGAATATTTTTCGTTTCTTGGTAAAGCAGGGATTCAACAGGGTTGAGCTGAACGGTGATATCATCAGGATCGACGAGAAGGGATCAGAAGATAAATTCTCCCCATGCCAGAAAATCAATATTGTAATCGACAGGCTGGTCATAAACAATGATTCTGATAACCTTAGCCGTTCAGCCGATTCGGCACAGACTGCATTTCAGACAGGAAAGGGACATTGCCAGGTTATTGTAATGAAAGATGATGGGATAATGCGGGAGAGTTTTTCAACTAAATTTGAAGAAGACGGTATTGAGTTTGAAGAGCCCTCCGAATATTTTTTCAGTTTTAATAATCCGATAGGTGCATGCCCGGTTTGTGAAGGATATGGTAAAATAATAGGTATTGATGAGAATCTCGTGATCCCCGATCAAAACCTCTCGGTATACCAGGATGCCATAGTGTGCTGGAAAGGGGAATCAATGAAAAGGTGGAAAGAACGTCTGATCTCAAGTGCAGCATTGTTCGATTTCCCTATTCACAAGCCGGTTTATCAGCTTACCGAAGAACAGAAAAATCTTCTCTGGAAGGGAAACAGGTACTTTTACGGGCTTAACCGCTTTTTTGAGCATCTGGAAGAGAAAAAATATAAGATCCAGTACAGGGTCCTGTTGAGCAGGTACCGCGGAAAAACAATTTGTCCTGAGTGTAAGGGGTCAAGGTTAAAAAAAGAGACATCTTATGTCAGGGTTGCACAAAATAATATTCAGGAACTTGTTTCGCTTCCGGTAGGCAGGCTTTACAGTTTTTTCACTGATTTAAATCTCGATCCGGGAGATCGTGAGGTGGCTGACAGGCTTTTAAAGGAAATCACAGTCAGGCTGAAATTTCTTGTAGATGTAGGTCTCCCCTACCTCACCCTTAACCGGCTCTCATCAACTTTATCGGGTGGAGAATCCCAGAGGATAAACCTGGCAACCTCGCTGGGCAGCAACCTGGTAGGTTCAATGTATATTCTTGACGAACCGAGTATCGGTCTTCATCCAAGGGATACAAGGCTCCTGATCAGTGTATTGAAGGAACTGAGGGATTATGGAAATACGGTGCTTATTGTTGAACATGAAGAAGAGATCATGCGGGCAGCCGATGAAATTATTGATATGGGGCCTGAGGCAGGAAGGCTTGGAGGCGAGGTTGTATTTCAGGGTACCGTGGATCAGGCCATTACCGGTTCCTCTCTCACTGCCGGCTATCTGACAGGTAAACTTATGGTAAAGGTTCCCGGCTGCAGGAGAAAATGGAGCAGTTTCGTTGAGATAAAGGGTGCAAGGGAAAACAATCTTAAAAACATTGATGTAAAGTTTCCCCTTCACACTCTTACTGTGGTCACAGGAGTAAGCGGGTCGGGCAAATCAAGCCTGGTTTCTGACATACTTTACAGTGTTCTGTCGAACAGGATCAACGGGAACAATCTGAAACCCGGCCAGTTCCGTGAGCTGACAGGAGATATATCCCGGCTTACCGGCGTGGAGCTGGTCGATCAGAATCCGATTGGAAAATCAAGCAGATCCAATCCTGTTACCTATCTTAAAGCCTATGATGAGATAAGGAAGCTCTATGCGGAGCAGCAGGCTTCAGTCCAGAACAATTTCAAAGCTTCCCATTTTTCATTCAATATAGAGGGAGGCCGATGCGAGGAGTGCCAGGGAGAAGGAATTATAAGAGTAGAAATGCAATTTATGGCCGATGTTGAACTGACCTGTGAAAACTGCAAGGGCATGAGGTTCAAAAAAGAAATTCTTGAGGTAAGGTACCATGGAAAGAATATCTATGATATGCTTGAAATGACAATTGATGAAGCAATCGAGTTCTTTGGCAGTCATCCCGGAAGAAATGAAAAGAGGATCATTGAAAAGCTTAAGCCCCTTTCCGATGTTGGACTGGGCTATATCAAAATGGGACAATCGTCAAGCACACTTTCGGGAGGTGAAAGTCAAAGGGTAAAACTTGCTTATTTCCTCAGCCAGGAGAAGGGTTCAGGCCATATTCTCTTTATTTTTGATGAACCAACCACCGGCCTTCATTTTCATGATATCAATAAATTGCTCAAATCGGTCAATGCACTTGTTGATCATGGTCATTCCGCGTTACTTATTGAGCATAATCAGGAAGTAATAAAGAGTTGTGACTGGGTTATTGATCTCGGGCCTGAGGGTGGCGAGGAAGGCGGTTATATTGTTTTTGAAGGAAAACCCGAAGATCTTGCAAAATATACCGGATCGTATACCGGAAAATTCCTGGCTCCGAAACTTGCTGCACAGGCACCCCCTACCCTCCTGAGGCAACCAACTCCGAATAGCAACCCCCAGCCCCCCAGGCAAGAGGCTGTCTAAAAAGTTGCTTCCTTACTTTTCACCCCTAAATCCCCTCCTAAGGGGACGCTTAATTCGGTGAATTTCAGAACACTTAATACCAGACCCCCTTTAGGGGGAAGGGGGTTAAAAGAAGGTGAATTTGACCGTATTAGTGACTTTTTCAACACCACCTAAAAAGAGGGGCGCTGCATGCAACGCCCCAAACTTAAAACAGAGATATTTCTGATAGGTCAGGTTTTAATCTTAAATCCGAACATTATTGCAATGCATCCGCTTACAGGTTTTGCTCCCTGCTGACCTGATGAGGTCACCTTTAACAAAATCCTCAGCTGCTGGCTCGACTGAAGTTTAAAATCCCAGATTTTGGCGTTGTTTGCTTGCTTACTTGAATACATGATGTTTTTATTTGCATCGAGAACGATAAATTCAACAGGTGGCAGGTTTTCATCACCGCATACTGACATACGGTACTCCATATCAGAATAAAATGTCTTATAAAGCTCAGCTTCCTCACCTTCCATAAGCACTGCTGCATGATAGTTACCATCGTGAGTATAGGCTCCAAGTTCCGGCAAACATGTTCTTTTGGCAAAAGCCTTGCATTGAGCGTTAACATCACTGCCTGTTATGATTATAAACATAATCAGAAACGGGAATATTCTGAAAGTTTTCATATCATGTATTATTTAACGAAAGTACTTCTGATTTCACTGACGGCTGCCGCAAGCTCCTTGAAAACTTCAGGCGTAAGATCGGCCTGAACTTCTGATTTGAGAACCGTTACATTGGCAGCCTGATCATATTCGGGTCTGACAGGTGATGTTTTCAGGGTGATCTTATCAAAGATAGCCTTGACTTTGGCTACCTGTGCAATAAGCTCATCAATTGCAGGATGCCCTTTGCTGCTTTCGAGAAGGTTAATAAGTATGCCAACAGAAAGCTTCTGGTCAATAATCCTTCCGACAAGCTTGTTGCCGTTGAAATCTTTCATATCCACAAGCCGGGTGGAAATGTACAATCCTTCCATCCACCCGCCAACCAGTACAATTGCAGCTACTGCTGGCTGGCCATTATCTTCAAGATATGAATTTGAATTAAGATAGGTCTGGGAAACTATATCCATAATAACATCAGTATTATGAATATTTTCCTCAAGCTTGTCAATATCCTCCTGATCAATAGCTTCCAGTATACCAAGCCCATCGGCCATTTTTTTGGCTGCATTCATATAATCGATGATCAGTTGTGTCTGGTCGTACAGACTTGCAAAACTCAGATCGCAGGTATAAATACCAAGGTTAAGAGCCATGCTCTTGTTGGTATTATAGTTCTTTGTATTTTCGATCGGGTTCAGAAGGTTGTCGTCAAATAACGCACCTGCTGATTTAATGAGCATTGCTGATTCCAGTGGAGAAGGTAGTGTGTAGAATATTTTTTCAGCCTGCTTAATATCTTCATAAACAGCTGCATTAGGTTTGTTCACATTTACAGTATCTGCAGTTTTATTCTCACTTTTTCCACCTGAACGGCAGCTGGCAAGTATCACCGAAAAAAGGATTACCAATGTCAGAGAACAGTTTCTGATTCCAAGAAGTTTGTTCATGATTCGGTTATTTTTATTGAACTTTCTAATCTTCGCTAAATTAGTACATTATTTTTTATTTCTCAAAACCGCCTATTCTAATTAACGGTATTTCTAACTTTGCAGCAAATGATTACAAATGATCACTCAGGAAAATAAACGTAAAGAACTTGAACATATTTTAAGCAGGGATAACTTTGTTAAGATTGCCGAAGCAATAAAGAAGCTCAGAAATGAATCTCCTTTTGGGGGAGCAATAGGTTTACTGATTTCATATTTTAACGAAACCGACAATAATTTCGATAAAAAAGCTGATCAAAGAATTCCTGAACGATCTTAAAGATCAGGCTTCCTGTTATGAGGTAGTTGCCGAGATGAAAAAGAACATGAAACCAGAGACTTTAAGGATGGTGGTTTCATCATGCTGGCAGTCGGGTTTGAATTATGCCGGCTATTCATCTGAATTTGCCAGCATATTTATCACTTGCGACTATATGACAGCCATTGAATGTTTTACGGTTATTGAATCATCAGCCCGTCACATGACAAGGGCAAAGAAAGACGAGATAATCAAAATGATCCGGGAAAGGCCGGTTAATGATAGAGATGAAAAAGAAGCTCTGGCTCAGGAACTTATCTTAGTACTTGAGTAAGGATCCCTGGTGCCGGTTCCTGGTTCCTGGTTGGTGATCACAGACTGAAAAAACAAGTAACCAGTAACATGTAATCAGCAATACCCTATTCATATGACGAGAAGTACTTCATAAATTGAGTTCTCTCGAAAACAGTTGGTTTCCCGTAGTTTAGGTAATTAAGCCTGCCTCTGAATTCATCAATGCTTCCGAACCTGTTCCGGTTAATCCAGTCGGTGATCTGTTCGTTCATGGTCTTAAGGTATGGTATACCCTTTATTATATAATACTGAGCAAACCTGAACAGTATTTGCTCCTGCAAGAAGGTATTTGACAGCATCCTGCCCGGTAAAGACTCCGGTCGATGCGGAAATATCGATTTTTATTTTCTGTGCGCTTGCCATTCCGATCCATCTCAGAACATATCTTCTTTCATTTTCCTGGCTGAAGATTGATGCAGGGATCACTTCCATTTTATTTATGTCTATATCAGGCTCAAAAAACCTGTTGAACATTACAACACCCTCAATGCCTCTCATATAGAACTGATCGATCATATAAAGAATGTTTGAGAACCTGTATCCGATTTTAATAGCTATCGGGATCCGGATTGTTTTCTTTAATCTTTCGATCAGTTCAAAATAAAGTTTTTCGGAATCTGCCGATGATTGCTTTCTGTCGGTAGGCATGAAAAATACATTTATCTCTATTGCATCGGCACCTGCTTCTTCAATATTCCTGGCAAAACCTGTCCATCCATGTGACGTAAAACAGTTTATGCTTGGGATGACAGGGATACTCAGGTTCTTCTTTGCACTTCTGATAAGATCGAGGTATTTCTCGACCGAGTTGGCTTTGATATAATTGGACAAATAATCGTCTGCCTCAGGGAATCCGGGAGAGCTGGGGATAGAATGAATGTGATGGTTTATCTGTTCTTCAAACAGGGATTTCAGCACAACTGCCCCTGCCCCGCTATCTTCTGCCTCCTTTAGCTGTCCCAGGGTTGAAGTAAGCCGGCTGCTGCTGACTATCAAAGGACTTTTAAGAGTAAGTCCGAGGTATTTTGTGGCCAGGTTTTTCATTTTATATGATTTAAATCTTTTATATCATCTTTCACCAAATATTAGACTTCCGATTCTGATCATGGTACTCCCTTCCCTGATGGCAATGTTAAAATCGCCTGACATTCCCATTGATATCTCCCTGAATTCCCGATCTTCCTTAAAATAATCTGCCTTAAGCTTTTTAAAACACTCTGAAAGATATCTGAATTCTTTCTGTATTTGGCCAGTATTTTCCGTAAAGGTAGCCATACCCATTACTCCGCATATCCTTATGGAATCAAAATTCCTGAAATCCTCCACCCGGATCATCTGGTAGATCTCGTCCATATCAAAGCCAAATTTGGTCTCTTCCTCAGCAATATGGATCTGCAGCAGGCAATCAACAATACGGGGGATCTTTGCAGCTTCCGAGTTGATTATTTTCAACAACCTGAAAGTATCGACTGATTGTATCATTTTGACGAATGGCACAATGTATCTGACCTTATTGCTCTGGAGATGACCAATAAGATGCCATTCAATATCGGACGGCAGAAGGTCTTTTTTCTGCAGGAGTTCCTGGACTCTGTTCTCCCCGAAGGATCTCTGACCTGAATTGTAGGCTTCAAGGATGTCGGTTACACTCTTTGTTTTAGAGACTGCAACAAGTTTTACAGATGTTGGTATCTGTTGTTTAAGGGATTTTATATTTAAAGCTATATAACTCATTATTACCTGTTTTCCTCTGTGACCCTCTGTGCATCCCCTGTGACCCTCTGTGAAAGTTTTTCTACCAGTTACACAGAGAACACAGAGAAGACACTGAGATCCACAGAGCTATAGGAGATGGATTACCAGGCCGCTCCTTAATTTTGGTTCAAACCATGTGGTTTTAGGAGGCATAATATTTCCCGAATCGGCAATGGCAATAAGCTGTTTCATTGAAACAGGGAACAGTGCGAAGGCCACCTTCATATCACCATTGTCTACCCTCTTCTCAAGTTCTCCGAGTCCCCGGATACCTCCTACAAAGTCAATTCTTTTTGACCTTCTCAGATCCTGGATATCCAGAACAGGTGTCAATACCAGATTAGTCAGAATTGTCACATCAAGACTTCCTAAGGGATCACTATCATCATAGGTTTCCGGTTTAGCTGTCAGGCTGTACCATTTCCCGCCAAGATACATTGAGAAGTTGTGCAGTTTTGCAGGCTTATATATTTTCCTCCCTTTTTTCTTTATGGCAAATCCTTTTTCAAGTTTTGCCAGGAACTGATCCTCGCTAAGGCCGTTAAGATCTCTTACAGTTCTGTTGTAATCAAGTATTCTCAATTGATTATCAGGAAAATGAACGGCCATAAAGTAGTTATACTCTTCAGTCCCGTTATGGCCGGGATTTTTTTCGCGTTTCTCTTTTCCTACCAGTGCAGCGGCGGCCGTTCTGTGATGGCCATCTGCGACATAAGTAAATGGCACCTTTTCGGCAAAAAGCGTTTCTATAAGTTTATTGGTTTCGCTGTTCCCTATCACCCAGAATTTATGCCCGAAGCCGTCTTCAGAAACAAACTCATATTCCGGTTTCTCTTTTTTAACAATCGATCTGACTATTGTATCTATTTCTTTTACTGCAGGATATGCAAAAAATACAGGTTCGATATTGGCATTGTTAATACGTATATGAATCATTCTGTCCTGTTCTTTATCGGGCCTGGTGAGCTCATGTTTCCTTATAACACCATTAAGGTAATCGTCCACCGCTGCACAACCGACTATACCGTACTGGGTCCGTCCCTTCATATTCTGGGCATATATATAGAAACATGGCCCATCATCCTGTATAAGCCAGCCTTTTCCCCTCCAGAGAGCAAAATTGCTTTTCGACTTATCGTAAACCTCTTCTGAATGTATGTCGGTTCCAGCAGGAAGGTCTATTTCGGACCTGGTAATATGAAGAAGTGAACATTCCTTGCCCTGGGCCATTTTCACAGCCTCTTCGGTGCTCATAACGTCATAGGGAAGACACGCCAGATCACTTGCAATAGAGCGGGGAGGTCTTAGTCCCCTGAAAGGTTTAACAACGGCCATTTAACTTTTATATTATCCTATTTATTTATCCGGAATTTTTCGTTTCCTGTCTTGAAATAATCAACGATCTGCATTGCAGCGGCAACGCCGGCATTTATATTTGCTTCCTCAGTCTGGGCCCCCATCTTTTTTGCAGTAAATATGAACCTGCCCTTATATTTCTTCTCGATCAGAGATCTGCAATCAGGTTCAATATCGGCCAGGTATTTAAAGTCCGAACGAATTTCAAACATTTTAAGGAGATCCGTTCTCATTAATTATCTCTTTTCGCGCAGTATTAACAAGAACTGCATTCACCGGCATCCTTTTAAGCAGATCATAGTTTATCGATTGAATTCGTTTTATCATTTGCCGGTAAGTGGAGTGACACATACTGACACGTGGAATATAATTCTACTGCACTTTCTGCATGCATTTATCCCTGATCCTATTATCACAACTGTCATTTACATAAGGGTCGATATGCATAGACTGTCATTCCGAATCCCCTGGCAATTTCGGCCACATAGCGCCCGACATTGCCAAATGCATGAATACCAAGAGTTTTTCCACGCAGTTCATTTCCTGTTTTCCCGTTAAAACCGTTCCGTGCCTGATAAAGCATCATTTCAAATACCAGTTCGGCAACAGCATTTGAATTCTGCCCGGGGGTGTTCATTGCAACAATACCATGTGCTGTGCAGGCATTCAGATCAATATTATCATAACCTGCACCTGCCCTGACCACAATTTTAAGTTTCCCGGCAGCAGCAATGACTCATGGAGTTCACTAAATCGCTGCGTACAATCAGAGCGTCAGCATCTGAAACAACCGAAAGAAATTCAGATACATTTTTATAGTTTTCAAGCAAAATAATTTCATGCCCCTCTGCCGCAGCAATTTCACGTATTTGCTTAACTGCGACCGGGGCAAATGCCTTTTCTGTTGCAACGAGTATATTCATGGCATTGTTAGTTTCTGAATTCCAAGGGATCAAAATTTCCCTATTATTGTTTCAGATCAGTTTTTGGCTTCGAACTCTTTCATGGTATCGACAAGTGCCTTTACGCTCTCCTTCGGAAGTGCATTATATGTAGATGCACGGAAACCTCCGACGGAACGATGGCCTTCGATGCCGATCATACCTCTGGATTTTGCAAATTCGGCAAATGGTTTTTCAAGTTCCTTGTATTCATCGGCCATAACAAAGCAGATATTCATAAGAGACCGGTCCTCAGGATCTTTGATAGTGGGCACAAATAATTTATTACGGTCGATCTCATCATAAAGCATTCTGGCCTTTTCGATATTCATTTTCTGAATGGCTTTAACGCCGCCGAGGTCTTTCAGCCAGTGGAGAGTCTGCTGGGCAGCGAAGACAGCGAAAACAGGAGGAGTATTGAACATCGATTCTGCCTTGATATGAGTCCGGTAATCCAGCATTGTCGGGATTGGGCGGCTAACCTTACCCAGGACGTCTTCTTTCAGTATCACCAGAGTTACTCCTGCGGGTGCAAGGTTTTTCTGAGCGCCGGCATAAATGACCGAGTACCTCGAAACATCCACAGGCCGGCTGAATATGTCGGATGACATATCTGCAACAAGTGGTATACTGGCATCCGGATCCTTTTTCAGTTCCGTTCCGAATATCGTATTATTAGTAGTGACATGGAAGTAGTCGGCATCCTGAGGAATTGAATAATTTTTGGGAATATAATTGTAATTCTTGTCTTTTGATGAAGCCACTTCAACAGCTTCACCGTATAATTTTGCTTCCTTCAGAGCTTTGTTTGCCCACTCTCCTGTGTTCAGGTAAGCTGATTTTTTGTTCATCATATTCATTGGAACCATCGCAAATTGAAGGCTTGCTCCTCCTCCCAGAAATATTACATGGTAACCGGCAGGCACTTCCAGCAATTCCTTTACGAGTGTAATTGTATCATTCATGCATGCAATGAATTCCTTGCTGCGGTGAGAAATTTCGAGGACCGATAATCCTGATCCTGCGAAATCCCTGATCCCTTCAACTGTTTTGTCAATTGTGTATTGAGGAAGAATTGAAGGCCCGGCGTAAAAATTGTGTTTTTTCATCTTGAATGTTTTATGTTAGTTATTTGATTATCAGTAAATCGTATGCATACAGAAATAAATAATTTATATGCGTCAGGAGTCTGATGCCTGTGATCCCCCTACCGGAACTGAATTCACCAGGATTCCGTTTTTCAATGAAGGGACAACAGATGTAAAGTCCTGCTGCAGGCAGAATCCAATACAATCATCCAGTTTCTTATCCCGTAAACGGGTTCTCTGTGCCACTTTCTCAATATAACCGTGAACGTCAATTTTCGCTAACGACCACAGGTCGATGGATGCAATGGTTGAATCGCAGATTGTCGAGTAAAGTGAAGTTGCCAAAAGCCTCTCTGCAATAGCTCCGGCACATATTGTGTCTTCGAGATTAAACCTGCATTTCCAGCCTGCACAAAAAAGGACAACGTTTTTGTCACGTTCTGAAAGCCATTTTACAACAGCGCTAAGGTTAAGGAAAGAGGCAATAATTATATCACTTGCAGAAACAGCTAAATTAATTATTCCGGTACCATTTGTGGTGCTGTAAACTATTGTTTTACCGGCAACTTTTTCGCGGATAAAATTAAAAGGGGAATTACCGAAATCAGCAAAATCGAGAACAAAGCCGTCCCGCTCAGCTGCAACAAGGTATCCCCTTTTCTTGTATTCTTTTGCCTCAGGTATTGTTCCGACAGGAATAATTGAAGATGCCCCATTTTCAAAAGCAGTGCAAATTGCTGAAGTTGCACGCAGGATATCGATAATTACCACTATAGAACCGGTATGCCTTTCAGGCTCATATAACGTTGGTGAAAAATATGTTTCCAGTTCCCGCATTTTCATTACTTATTGTTATAGAATGGCAGATTTACAACTTTTGCTTTCAGATCCTTATTCCTTATCCTGATGAATATCTCGGTGTCGGGTTTCCAGAAACCTTTTACCAGATAGGCCATGCCAATTCCCTGTTTCAGCATGGGTGACATAGTACCCGAGGTCACTTCACCAATCTTTGATCCTCCGGCATCAACAACTTCGTAATGCTGCCTCGGGATTCCGCGGTCGATCATAACAAATCCCTTCAGCCTTTTTTCAACGCCTTCCTCTTTTTGTTTAAGAAGTAATTTCTTATCAATAAAATCCTTATTTGCCGGTAAATTTTGTGATCCATCCAAGTCCGGCCTCGATGGGAGAAGTCTGATCATTTATATCATTTCCGTAAAGGCAGAATCCCATTTCAAGACGTAGTGTATCCCTGGCTCCCAGACCTGCCGGTTTAATATTGAATTCTTTTCCAGCTTCAAATACTGCCTTCCACAATGACGGTCCGTCCTCATTTCTTACATAGATCTCGCATCCGCCAGCTCCGGTATAACCGGTAGTTGAGAATATAACATCCTTTATACCTGCGAATTCCATGATCTTGAAAGTATAATATTCCATATCAACAACCTTCGTGCCAGTAAGTTTCTGCATTGCTTTCAGTGCAAGAGGACCCTGGACAGCCAAGCTGGGCTATTTCATCAGAAGTATTTATAAGATCTTTCCCGGTCTGAAGATTAAATTTCTCCGGCATTTTCACTACACCACTTCCAATCCTTATCAATATTTGCGGCGTTGACCACCAGGAGATACTTTTCCTTGCTGAATCTGTAAACGAGCAAGTCATCAACAATTCCTCCCTTACCATTCGGGAAGCATGAATACTGTACTTTCCCGTCATAAAGTGACGATAAATCATTTGATGTTATATACTGCAGATACTGGAAGGCGGAAGGTCCTGTAACCCAGAACTCTCCCATATGGGAAACATCAAATACGCCGACGCCATTCCGTACATTTATATGTTCGTCATTAATTCCGGTATACTCAACAGGCATGTTATAACCGGCAAAGGGTACCATTTTGGCTCCTGCTTCCTCATGAAACTTTGTAAAGGGAGTATTTTTCATCTGTCTATAATTTTGTTTTTTAATGGTCAGATGCCTGCCTGTCGGCAGACAGGGAATATCCATGCATTATCATTTCGGTTTGTGATTTTACTTTTTAATTATGGATAATTCATAAGCACGGAAATAAATGATTATCTGAATCCGTAAATTTAGAATTTATTTCACCATTACAAAAGGATTGTGCTCCACAACTTGCATTCATTGCCACAATTGCCGGCTCTGATATTGATAAAGATAGTAAGCGCAAATAAAATAAAATTCCATTAAATCTGTTATATACAATGATCTTCTTTACCGGATGTAAAGTACCTGTAAATCATGGATTACAAATTTATAAAGACCGATTATCTCGAAATGGTAGCAGGCGGAGATCAGCAACTGCTTAAAGGAACTTATAAACATGTTCAGGGACCAGGTTGCCGAATTCAATTCCGAAATGAATAAGCTTTTCACGGAAAAGAACTTTTACGCACTTGGCCTTTTAGCCCACAAAGCCAAATCGTCTGTCGCCATAATGGGAATGGACAGTCTGGCTAATTTGCTTAAAACATTTGAATTGCAGGCTAAGGAAGGAAAACGTACAGACTTATATCAATCATATATAACCAGGTTCGAAAATGACACCAGATCTGCATTGACCGAACTTAACACCCTGATTGAAAACCAATAAAACCGTATTGAAATGATCAATATTGAAAAAAGAGATAAAATTGACATTATTACGTTCTCTGTCAATAAGATAAATGCCACAACAATTGATGAAATAAAGGAAGGGGTCAACAAGGTATTTGACAATCCCAATTCGAAAGTGATTATTGATCTGAAGGGTGTGGAATACATCGACAGTTCAGGTTTTGCCTGTTTCCTGTCGCTTCATAAAGCTGCAAAAAATAATTTCGGCATGCTGAAATTTGCAAATCCTGAACCGCGGGCCACAGAGCTTTTCCATACGCTTCATCTCCATACAATCTTTGAAATCTATGATGATCTTGACGCTTGCGTCAGGTCATTCAGATAATGAAATCATGTTGCTGGTTGCTTGTTACTGAATACTGGTTAAACAAACCGGTAAACTTAGTTTTTCCTTCTGGCAAACGAAAGATGGTCTTTATCTAAATCGATCAATACGGTATCCTCCCTGAAGATCCTGCCTGAAATAAGTTCCTTTCGACAATTCATTTATTATTTCCTTCTGAATGAGTCTTTTTACAGGTCTTGCCCCCAGTTGCGGATCAAAGCCATGTTTTGCCAGCCAGTTGACTGCACCGTCGGAAACCTCAAGTTTAAGGTTATTGCCTTCCAGAATCTTTTTAAGATTGGTTAACTGGATCTTCACAATATCTTTTATCTGGCTGAGGTTTAGAGGCCTGAACATGACAATCTCGTCGACCCTGTTCAGGAATTCAGGTCTGAGCGATTTCCTTAACAGCATAAATAATTCCTTCCTCAGTTGTTCTTCTTCATTTTCAGGCATGTTGTTTTTCCATTTGTCCATTTTGTCCCTGATGATATCTGAGCCAAGGTTAGAAGTCATAATGATTATTACATTCCGGAAATTGACTGTCCGTCCCTTGTTGTCGGTAAGTCTTCCATCGTCAAGAACCTGAAGAAGAAGGTTAAACAGGTCGGGATGAGCTTTTTCAATCTCATCAAGCAGAACGACCGAATATGGTTTATGCCGTACAGCTTCTGTTAGCTGGCCTCCTTCGTCATATCCTACATAACCGGGAGGTGCGCCAATCAGTCTTGAGACTGAATGACGTTCCTGGTACTCTGACATATCGATACGGGTAAGAAGATTCTCATCATTAAAAAGAAATTCAGCAAGAGCTCTTGCAAGTTCTGTTTTGCCTACACCGGTTGTGCCAAGAAAAATAAAGGATCCAACAGGCCTCTTCTGATCCTGAAGACCTGCCCTTGATCTTCTTACAGCATCGGCAACAGCACTTATTGCTTCATCCTGTCCCACTACCCTCTTATGCAGTTCATCCTCAAGTCTCAGAAGCTTTTCCTTTTCACTTTCAAGCATTCTGGAAACAGGGATTCCTGTCCACTTTGAAACAATCTCGGCAATATCTTCCGACCTGACCTCTTCCTGAACAAGTGATCCTTTACTCCTCTTCTTTTCAATCTTGTCTTTCAGATCGGCAATTTCCTTTTCCATGCCGATAATTTTACCATACCTGATCTCTGCAACTCTTCCATAGTCGCCCTTTCGTTCAGCCTGTTCGGCTTCAAATCTGAGAGATTCAACCGCTTCTTTCTTCTCCTGAACTTTTTCGATCATCTCTTTTTCTGACTTCCAGGCGGCCATTAATCCATCCTTTTTAGCCTGTAATTCAGCAAGTTCCGAAGATATTTCCCGTTCCTTTGCAGTAGTCTCCATCCCTTTTTATAGCTTCCTTTTCAATTTCATGCCGGGTGATTGCTCTTGTTACTTCATCGATCTCTTCGGGTACTGAATTCATTTCGAGTCTCAGCCTTGAAGCAGCCTCATCGATAAGGTCAATTGCCTTGTCAGGCAGAAACCGGTCGGTAATATACCTGGTTGAAAGGTCCACCGCAGCAATAATTGCTTCATCCCTTATAATGACCTTGTGATGAGTTTCATATTTCTCCCTTATCCCCCGAAGAATCGATATTGAGTCTTCCCTGTCGGGTTCATCGACCATTACAACCTGGAAACGTCTTTCAAGGGCTTTATCCTTTTCAAAGTATTTCTGATATTCGTTCAATGTCGTTGCACCGATTGCCCTGAGTTCACCTCTTGCCAGAGCAGGCTTAAGGATATTGGCGGCATCCATTGCACCTTCTGATTTGCCTGCACCCACAAGTGTATGGATCTCATCAATAAACAGAACAATTTCACCGTTGGATGCAATAACCTCATTGACAACCGATTTGAGCCTTTCCTCAAATTCACCCTTATATTTAGCACCTGCAATAAGGGCTCCCATATCAAGCGAATAAATAGTTTTTGATTTCAGGTCCTCAGGAACATCACCCCTTATAATCCTGTGGGCTATGCCTTCAGCAATTGCTGTTTTGCCAACCCCGGGTTCACCAATCATTATGGGATTATTCTTTGTGCGCCTTGTAAGAATCTGAAGTATCCGCCTGATCTCCTCATCCCGTCCCACTACCGGATCAAGCTTACCTGACCTTGCCCGTTCATTAAGGTTTATTGCATATCTGTTCAGTGAATTAAATGTTTCTTCCGATGTTGGATTCTCAACTTTTGCACCCTTTCTGAGTTCCGTTATGGCGGCCTTAAGGTCTTTCATTGTAACACCATAATCCTTTAGTATCTGTGAGGCTTTATCGGTTGTATCAAGCAAGCCCATCAATATATGCTCGGTAGTAACAAACTTGTCATTCATTTTAGAGGCATTATCGTTTGCTTTTCTAAGGGCTTCGGATGCTCCCGTTGACAAATATTGTTCTCCCCCTGATACCCTTGGATATGTATCGATCAATTTCTCAACATCTTTCAGAACAGTAGCACTGCTGATGCCGATCTTGCCGAACAGCCAGTCAGTGATGTTTTCTGCCTGGCTGATCACTCCCTGAAGCAGATGTGCACATTCAACAGCCTGCTGACCTTTAGCTTCCGCTATAGTAAATGCCTGCTGTACAGATTCCTGTGCTTTTAATGTAAAATTGTTCAAGTTCATACCTAAATTATGTTTTAGCGTTGTTTTATTAACTTAAGGTTATCTGCAATTTTTTTGCCAACAGATACAATTGACGTTTTGGCATCCGATTGATATTGTGTTATGTCAATATGGCAAAAAAATAACCCACCCCATGCCCCTCCAAGGAGGGGATCATTGCTTTGGAGCAGTTTCGTCTTTGTGCCGATTAAAAAAGTACCTTTGACAAATTTAAATAACATGAGCAAGATTCTCTGGAAGCCCGGTACAATGATATATCCATTACCGGCGGTGATGGTCAGTTGCGGAAGTACCCCGAATGAATATAACATAATGACTATTGCCTGGACCGGAACAATATGCACTGATCCGCCCATGTGCTATATTTCGGTCAGACCTTCACGCTATTCTTACGGGATTATCAGAAAAAACGGGGAATATGTAATAAACCTTACAACAAAATCTCTGGCATATGCCACCGACTGGTGTGGTATTAAATCAGGCTCTGAGCATGACAAATTTAAAGAAATGAATCTCACGCCTGTAAAAGGTGAAAAAGTAAATGCCCCGCTTATAAAGGAATCTCCCGTAAATATCGAGTGTATTGTAAAGGAAATAAAAGAACTGGGATCTCACCACATGTTCATTTCAGAAGTGGTTGCGGTAAATGCCGACCAGAGTCTGTATGATGAAAACACCGGCATATTCAGGCTATTTGATGCCAATCCTATTTGTTATTCACACGGCAAATATTTTGAAACCGGTAAATTCATTGGTAAATTCGGATTCTCGGTTGAGAAAAAACGGACAAAGAGCAGAAGAAGATAATAATACAGGCTCTGAGAAGCAACTGACCAGAAACCAGGAACGAGCAAGCTGGAACCTGCAACTTGAGTTAAATGTTTAGTTTAATTTGTTGATAATTAAGTGCCGTTTGAAGAGAATACCTGATTCTGAAATTAGTTTTTCACTATGCATTTCTTTAGTTTAGCACGTAATTTTATATTCAGCAGGTAAGCCTGATTAATCTTTAATTTGGGATGAGTGAGAAGATTTTAGAAACCCTGATGCAGTTGTTTGCTTTAATTGCAAAGCCTCAGCGTGACGATGCGGAGAGAAGAGGCGTGGTTGAAGCATTTCTAAGTCACCTTCTTAATCAGGAACTGGTAAATAAATATCTTGCTTCCTACAGCCAGGCTTATGAAGAGGCACAGTTAAAGCTTGAAAAAAGCGGTCTTGAAAGACGGGAAGGCGCTATTGCAATCAGGATCACAAAACTATGCAACGACATTAATGAAGAGGGTCTGCTCGATCAGGAACAAAGAATTGTCGTTGTTATTAAGGCTCTTGAGTTCTGTAAATCGGGCGGAGCGGAGGTGACTCCGCTGGAATTGGGATTTATTTACACGCTTGCCGAGGGATTGAATATCTCAAAGGAAGAATACTATATTATTGAGAAATTTGTCCTGAATCCATTCACAGAAATTCCTCCAAGCCCAAATCTTCTTATAATTACAGGGAGTAAATCTCAGGAGAATCCTGAAGTAAAATATTCGTACAAGGACATGCTCAAAGGGCAAATATGGGTCCTCTATGTTCCATCGGTAAGCAGGTATTTCATGCGGTTTACGCGTTCGGGTGAACTATCAATGAACGGTCAGTTGCTGGAAGAGAATAAGGTTTATGCGATTGGTCAGGGTTCATCGATCAAGGGTTATAATATATCCCCCATCTACCACTGGGATATAACAATGCAGTTTCTGAAGGAAGATTTCCGGTCGTCAAGGGTTGTTTATGAAGTAAATAACCTGGAATACAGGTTTAAAAACGGAGATGTCGGCATTCATCATATGACCTTTAAGGGTGAATCGGGACGAATGATAGGTATAATGGGGGCAAGTGGTGCAGGAAAATCTACGCTCCTCAGCGTACTTAACGGAATTAATCCTCCCTTTGACGGCGAGGTTCTTATTAATGGAATCAGTATCCACAAAGAACCAGAAAAAATTAAAGGACTCATTGGATATGTTTCGCAGGACGATCATCTGATTGAGGACCTTACAGTGTTTAACAACCTTTTTTATAGTGCGAAGCTCTGTTTCGGAAATCTGACAGAAGAAGATATCATACAAAGGGTGGACAATCTCTTAAAGAGCCTGGGGCTGTACGAGATACGGAATATGAAAGTCGGATCGCCCTTAAATAAGAAAATCAGCGGTGGTCAGCGAAAAAGGCTTAATATTTCCCTTGAACTCATCAGGGAACCAGCTGTTCTTTTTCTTGATGAACCTACTTCAGGACTTTCATCAAGGGATTCGGAAAATATCGTCGACCTTCTAAAAGAACTTGCAAGAAAAGGCAAGCTGTTATTTATTGTGATCCATCAGCCATCCTCGGATATATTCAAAATGTTCGATAAGCTGATCATTCTCGATACCGGAGGATATCTTATCTATAATGGTAATCCTGTCGATTCGATTGAATATTTCAAGAAGAAAATCGGACAACCCAATTACAGCGAAAGTGAATGCTACGCCTGCGGCAATGTTAATCCGGAACAGATATTCAATATTGTAGAAACCAAGGTCATTACCGAAAATGGTGTACCAACTGAGACCAGAAGAATTTCGCCCTCTGAATGGCGCAACCTTTATGAATCTGAAAGGAAGGAAGAGAAAATTGAAAAGGGTGGATAACTCTTCCTGAGATCAGTTTCAGAGCTCCACGAAAGCTGAAACAATTTGTCATATTTGCAAAGCGGGATATTCTGTCAAAAATCGCAGATATCCAATATCTGGCCATTACGCTTCTTCGAAGCGCCTGTCCTTGCCTTTTTTCTTGCTTACCTGATAAGGTATTTTGACGAAAGTGTCAAAAGATCCGGAATATCATCTGATCGATAACAGTAACCTGCCTGTTTACCTGTTCATGTCAGTAATAGTCGCACTTTTTATGGGATTGACAGTAAGCGCCGAAGAGATATTTAAAGACAGGAAAATTTTAAAGAGAGAAGCATTTCTTAATCTCAGCTGGAATAGCTATCTTATGTCAAAAGTGGCTGTCCAGTTTGGAATTTCCGCACTACAGGCGTTCACATTTGTCATTATTGGTAACGCCATCACAGGTATCAAAGGCATGACATTTGAATACTGGCTTGTTCTGTTTCTCGTGCTGGGCTTCTGCAAATGTTCTGGGCCTTGTTATTTCAGACAGTTTTAAAGCAGTAGTCACAATTTATATTCTGATCCCGTTCCTTGTGATCCCGCAGATTCTGCTGAGCGGTGTTCTCGTAAAATTCGAAAAACTTAATCCTAACATATCATCACCTGTGACAATTCCTTTCTACGGGGAACTGGTTAGTAGCAAGATGGGGCTATGAAGCGTTGGCTGTCAAGCAATTCGTTGACAACAAATATGAAAGGAAATTCTATGCATTCGATAAAGCAATGAGCGTTGCCCGATTCAAAAAAGATTACTGGAATTCAAAACTTAAAGGGAACCTTGATAAAATAATGATCGATCTGAAAAAAGGTATAAGGGATGAAGATTTCAATGAAAAACTTTTGCTCGTATCGAATGAAATAAGGAAAGAGACTGGTTGTTCTTCCGGGATATAAAATTTAAGTATCCTGATTTGCTTACACCTGACAGGATAACTCCCGACATAGTTCTTTCAGCACAGAATTACCTTGAAACTGTACGGAAATATTATGTGAGAAAATATAACGAAGCCAATGCCAGTCGGGATGAACTTGTCAATAAATTGGAATCAGCTGATAAGGAGGGTTTTCAGGCACTTAGAAATGATTATTTCAACACCTCACTGGAGGAGTTTGTAACATGCGAAAAAGAAACCCAGAAAATAATTGAATTCCATGGGGAACTGGTGCAAAAACTTGATCCGATTTATATGGATCCCGGACACAAGTTCATCAAAGCTCATTTTTATTCTCCGACAAAACCGATCTTCGGTCTCAAAGTTGACACTTATATTGTCAATGTACTGGTAATCTGGGCGATGACATGTGCTCTATACCTGATTCTCTACTTCAGGATACTCAAGAAGGTACTCAGTTCCGGAGAGAAGCTTATGGGGAAAAAGCCGAAAAGCACAGACAGGGATTTGATATAAAGTAAGAGGCTGCCTCAAAAGAGACAGCCTCTTAAGTTATAATCTGAAATTAATCGATATCTGACCGGATCACATGTTCCGGAAAGATTTATTCTACAATCTCGATCATTTTAAAAGGCACTCTGATTATCGATTCATAATCTTCTCCTGCCTCCAGCATATCTTCATCATCTTCCTCATAATACCAGTTCACCTCAACGTCATTCTTTGCCTTGTGGATGGCTTCCAGCTTTTTAAACACATCAAGAATACACTTTGAGGAACTCGTATTGAAATACTCGAGCCTGATATTGACAACAGTTTTGTTAAGAGGAGTTTCCTTGTAAATGTCGAGCCAGTCAACCAACGGCTTGTAAAATTCGACAGAATTTTCAGGTATTGAACGTCCCTTGATTTCGAATACTCCCGCTTTTGCATCGAATTTAATTGTCGGTGTTTTCGGGGTTCCTTCAATAATGATCGGTTCCATATTAGTCGGATTTAATTTGTTTTAATTGGTTTCGCCTACTAAGATATTAAGATAAAAAAAAGAACACTTTTCATTATACTCCTTAAAAGTATATTCAAGTTTATGACCTGTTTTCCTGGCAATATCCACAAGTCCCAGGCCGCCGCCTCCTTTTGAAGAGATTCTCTGATGGTTGAGGATGAATTTGTAAAGTTCCGTAATCTCCTCATGACTGGCGCGGTTGATCCTTTTTATCTTTTCTTCAAGCTTATTAACATTATCGGAACGGATGAAATTCCCGGTAATGATTTTATAACCTCCCTTAACTTTAGTTATTGCCAGTATTCCATACCTTTCAGAAGTCTGATCTTCAAAATCATCGGGAACCTTGTCAACATGGTGATACAGGTTTTGAAGGCTTTCGACAAGGACATTATACACTTTCTTCCTTAGTTTCGATTGCTCGTTTCCTGCAGTGAGTTTTTCCTCGACTGTATCAAGAACTTTGTTGATCAGATCCGAATCAATATTACCCTTATAAAAAAGGATATTATTACCATTGGCCAGTTCCGAAAAATAATTTTCTACATCAAAGCTCATGTAAGCTTCATCTTTAGAAAGGTAATAGATATCTGCCAGCAAATATATAAAAATCTATGCATATGTTTTTGCCGGTTTTAAATAATGCAACAACATTTTGATCAAATCTGCATTTAATGGTGATTAACGTCAGTTTTGCGACCACTTTGAGCCTCTATTTCTTTTTTGAACCTGGATACATTTTATATTTCACAAGCAGGCACTCAATCGATCCATTAAAGAGGACTTTCTTTTCAGCCGGTTTAAGTCCTACCCTCTTTAAAGCTTCTCTGTCTGATGTAATAAGCAGAGCTTCATAACCCGGGAAATTATGTTTAAGTGTTGAACCTATTATTTCGTAAAGAGCGTCAGTCTCAGAAGTTTTGATCCTCCGGCCATATGGGGGATTCATTATAATAAATCCTGTATTTTCAGGTGCTTTAAGATCTCTGAAATCCTGCTTATTGATTGAAATAAGGCCTGAAAGACCAGATGATTCGATGTTTAACAGAGCCATGTTTTACTGCAATCTCAGAAATGTCGCTTCCAAGTATTTTTACATCGGGAGTTACAATCTTTGACTCGCTCTCCCTTTTGATCCTGTCGAACAATTCTTTATCATAATTTTTCCAGCGCTGAAATCCGAAAAACTGTCTGTATCTTCCAGGTGGAATTCCTGAAGCAAATATTGCAGCTTCAATAGGTATCGTTCCCGATCCGCACATAGGGTCCAAGAGAGGGGAAGTCTTATCCCAACCTGAAAGTGAGATAATTCCGGCCGCAAGGACTTCATTTATCGGAGCCGTGCCCTGTTCTTTCCGGTAACCCCTTTTGTACAACGGAATTACCGTAGAATCCATTGAAATCGTAACGAGTTCATTGCTGATATGAAGATTAAAAACAATACCGGGATCTTTGCTGTCAACTGACGGACGCTTACCCGTTCTATTCCGGAACCAGTCGGCTATCGCATCTTTAAGGATCAATCCGGAATATCCTGAATGGCTGAATAAAGGTGAGTTAATTACCGGTACAATTGAGAATGTTGTTTCAGGGTCGAGGAAGTTATCCCAATCAATTTTCAGCCCGTTTTTATAAAGGTCCCGGGCCGATCTGATCCTGAATTCAGCAATGATAAACAATACCGACAAAGCAGTCCTCAGGCAGTAGTTTGCTTTGTATAACAATTCTGTATCGCCATTAAAGGCTACAGCGCGGTTCAGATCTATAACGTCCAATGCCCCCAGCGCTTTCAGTTCTCCTGAAAGGACGCTTTCAAGTCCGTAAAGCGTTTTCGCAATATATTTCATCACTGATAAATTGCCAGTGAGATGAAACTATTTGAAGCCCAGCATTTTGTTGTAAGCTGTTTTGTCCGAAATTATTTTCAGGGCATTGTCAATGACAACATCATTTTCATTAACAATACGGAAGTATTCATTCGTCTGCCAGATGTTGGCCGCAACAAGCCCTTTCAGTATTTTAAGAATATCGGCCCTGATCATCGTAAACTGGGAATCATCATATTTCAAACCTGACTCCTCTGCTTTTTTTAAAAAGTCGGCAATATCACCCTGGGAAAATTCGAATCTGTTTTTATAGTCATCAAATAGTTTATACTCTGACTTGATGAGTTTTCTGTTTTTGTCGGAGTATTCCAGGGAAAAGGAATTAAGGACTCCTTTTCTCAGAAGGCTCCTGTAATAATCGTTGTAATTTGAAGTATCGGCCGGAATAAAAAGATCAGGCATTATTCCTCCCCCTCCATAAACCGTCCTTTTGTTAAGAAGGGTCTTAAATTTGAGTGAATCAGGAAAATGAATACTGTCAGCAGTAATAAGCTCTCCATCGGAATATCTCTTGTAGAAATTCTCAAGGTACTTGTCATATCCCTCATTATAAGGGCTCTGTATTAACCTTCCGGTAGGAGTATAATAACGTGCTATTGTAAGGCGTATCATGGAACCATCGGGCAGGTAAAAACCATTCTGGACAAGTCCCTTTCCAAAAGTTCTTCGTCCCACAATTATTCCCCTGTCCCAATCCTGAACTGCACCGGCAAGAATTTCACTTGCTGAGGCAGATCCTTCATCGGTAAGGATCGCCACCCTTGCGGATGAAAGAACACCTGATCCGGTGGAATTGTATTCCTGCTTCCCGGATTTCCTGCCATTCAGAAATACCAGCAATTTTTTATCGGGGAAGAATTTATCGGCTACATCGGTTGCTGCAATCATATAACCTCCACCGTTTCCACGAAGATCAATTATGATGTTCTTCAAACCATTTTTCTGCATTGGTTCCAAAGCATCCATAAATTCCTTATTTGTTGTTGCAGCAAATTTGTTAAGTTTTATATAACCGGTTTCCTTATCAAGCATATATGCCGCATCAAGACTATTTATGGGAATTTTGTCCCTGATAATTGTGAAATCAATAACCTTTGATTCACCTTTTCTGAAAATATTCAGGTTCACCTTGGTTCCCTTCATTCCCATGAGTCTTTTTCGGACACCGGCCGTTGAAATGCCGATTCCTGTTACTTTTTCACCGTCGATTGTAATTATTCTGTCACCTGCACGGATCCCAATCTTTTCCGAGGGTCCACCTGGTATCGGTTCTATCACAATAATAGTATCGCGAAGCAGATTGAACTGTATGCCTATTCCTTCAAAATTACCATTGAGAGGCTCATTCATCTCCTTTACATCTTTTGCAGAAATATAGACTGAATGCGGATCGAGATTTCTAAGGATTTCTGCTGATAGCTTTCTCAGTAAGCTTATTGATATCAACACTGTCGACATAATACGCATCAATAAGGCTGAAGGTTCTTCCAATCTTTAAAGTGTTTTCATTTAGTTCCTGCGATCTAACTAGCTGATTAATAGCACTTAATGCAATAAACAATAAGATTGTTCCTGTTTTTCTTGATTCCCATATTAACTCCTTATTTTTCTCTGTTTAACTCTCTGCATTCTATATGAAACTCGATCTAAGTATTTAATATTGGTAGTCACACAGAGGTCCGCTGAGGATCACGAGATGCACAGAGATTTAAAAATGAATTAAATTTATATATACAAATCAAACAACTTAGCAGATTAAAAGTTCCTGCTTTCTTATTTTATTCCCATTCTATAGTTGAAGGTGGTTTTGAACTGATATCATAAACAACCCTGTTTATTCCCTTTACTTTATTAATTATTTCATTTGAAACCAATCCGAGGAAGTCGTAAGGAAGGTGTGACCAGTCGGCTGTCATTCCGTCGGTTGAAACGACCGCTCGCAGATACCACGGCATTTTCATAAGTTCTTTCATCGCCCATAACACCCACAGATTGAACTGGCAGAAGAATTACACCTGCCTGCCAGACTGTATCATACAAGACCATGCTTTTTAAGCAGATCCATAAAAATCTTGTCAGCTTCCTTCAGAATGTTCAGGTTTTCCCTTGTCATTTTCCCAAGCAATCTGATTGCAAGTCCCGGACCGGGGAACGGATGTCTGTTAAGAACTGCATCAGGCAATCCAAGAGCTTTACCTACCTCTTCTTACTTCATCTTTGAAAAGGAGGCGCAATGGTTCAACAATTTTCAGGTGCATCTTTTTCGGGAAGCCCGCCAACATTATGATGCGATTTTATTGTTGCAGACGGACCATTGACTGAAACAGATTCAATTACATCAGGATAAATAGTTCCCTGAGCCAGCCATTTAACATCTTTTAATTTTATGAGCTTCCTCATCAAAGACCTCAATAAAGACCTTTCCGATTATTTTTCTTTTTTTCTCAGGATCAATGAACTCCTTCCAGCCTGTCAAGAAACCTGTCCTCTGCCCTGACCCCTATCACGTTAAATCCAAGTTCTTTATATGATTCCAAAACTGTGTCAAATTCATTTTTCCGAAGAAGTCCGTTATCGATAAAAATGCAAGTACAGATTCTTCCCTATGGCTTTAGTTAAGAAGTGATGCAGCAACAGTCGAATCAACACCTCCGGAAATGCCGAGAATTACTTTTTCATTGCCAAGCTGTTTTCTCAGACTCAGCTATTGTTGATTCAATAAAAGAATCGGGAGTCCAGTGCCTGAGAACAGCCGCAAATACCCACAACAAAGTTTTTTAGCAGAAGATATCCCGTCGGTAGTATGATATACTTCCGGATGAAACTGGATTCCCCAGGTTTTTTCATTCCTGATTTTATAAGCGCCTGCTTTTACATCAGAAGTTGAACCGGTAATTTCATAATTTTCCGGAATCTGATCAATTGTATCACCATGCGACATCCAAACCTGTGTTCCCGGGTTGATATTTTTAAAAAGAGGATCACTGCTATTTAAATAAACAAGATTTGCCCTGCCATATTCCCTGGTTTTTGAAGGGAAGCACATTACCTCCGTACTTATGCACCAGAAGTTGAGCACCATAGCAGACTACCCAGTAAGGGTATGTCTGCCTTTAATTTCTGATAGGTCAGGATTTGGAGCAATGCTTATCCCGTACCGAAAACGGACTGCCCGATAAAATCGCACCTTTAACACTCCCTGTCAGGAGCAGGAAAATGATTCCATGGATATATCTCACAATATACATTAAGCTCGCGTATACGCCTGGCTATAAGCTGAGTATATTGCGATCCGAAATCAAGTATGAGAATCTTTTCCTGCATGCGTTTTTATAATAGGCGCAAAGATAGTTATTCTTTGTGTTCCTACTGAGGATATCAGTTTTATAGTATTTTTCTTCTTAACCACGGTGCCACACTGAGTTGGTACTGAGTTACACTGTTTACTTTTCTGATAAATTTACTCCGTGATTTACTCCGTGAACGGCGAAGCCCTCGACGAAGTCAAACTCCGTTTAACTCTGAGAAATTCCGTGTTTAAAAGTTTTTTACCAGATCCCTTATATCATAAGTTGTACCGTCGATAGCCGGAATGGTAGCCGGGAAAATGGTCCTCGCCTCATCCACCAGTCCTGAAATATTCTTATACCGGGCAGAAAAATGACCAATAATCAAAGTTTTGGCATTAGCAGCCTTAGCGGTTTTTGCTGCATCGACAGTTGTTGAATGTCCTGTCAATTTGGCCAGGTCTGCCAGGCTTGCATCAAATGTAGCTTCATGATAAAGCAGATCCACATCCTCAATAAAAGTCGCAAGCCGGCTGAAAAACATCGTATCACTGCAATAGGCATAGGATAATGGCTTCGCAGGGGGTATTGTCAATTCTTCATTCCTTATCAAACGGCCCTCCCTGGTGATAAAATCCTCACCTTTTTTTATTGCAGGGATTTTGACAATGGGTATTTCATACTTTTCAATGTATTCCTTAATGATATTTCTTTCTGCCGGCTTTTCCCTGAAGAAAAAATCCAAAAGTTTCAACCCTGTGCCGGAGTGGGAAGGATGTAACAGTTATATATTTTTCATCAAGGATCCTGACCGGATCTTTGCCGCTGAGAGGAGTGAAATTCTATTTTAAAATTAAGAGTAATGTCAAAATCCTTCAGATGGGAACTGAGCATCCGATCGTAGTTTTCAGGTGCATAGATATGGACAGGATTTTCCCTTCCCATAAGGTTAAATGTCGAAAGCAGTCCGTATAGTCCGAACACATGGTCTCCATGGAGGTGGCTGATAAATATATGATTGATCTTCCCGAATTTTATTTTGCACTTTCTAAGCTGCATCTGAGTGCCTTCCCCGCAGTCGATTAAAAACAAACGCTCATGTGCATTAAGTACATGAGCGGATGGATATCTATCTGATGTTGGCAAAGCAGAACTGCTACCAAGTATGGTAACCTTCATCGGCACTCTGCAATGCTTTCTTTTAGGATATCATTTTTTCAGCTTCGGCAACTGATCCTGTAATTGTCAACACAGTATCAAGCTGTGAAATTGTGATCAGTCTTTCGACTGCTTCACTGAGTCCGCAGAGGATGAAAGTACCACCGGCATTTTTGCACAACCTGTTGGCAACAAGGATTGCACTCAGGCCTGAAGAGTCACAATACTGGCATTTTTCCAGGTCAAGGATAATGTTTTTCTCACCCTTCCCTGAAACAAGTACAAGTTCTGATTTAAGAGCAGGTGCAATGTGCGTATCAAGCTTTTCTGACTGAATCTGGATTACGGTGCTGTTATTCCGACTCTCAATATTGAAATCCATAGTTTTAAATTTAACAGTCTAAATTAAACCTTTTTTCTATTTTTTGGAAGCTTTGTTCGCTTTTTCTTCCATTTCTTCTTTTAAAGCTGCAAGTTGCGTAATATCCCCGAGAGTGGTCTTTTCAACATTCGGTTTTGCTTTTCTTGAAGATTTTCTGGGAGTTTCCGATTCAGATTTCCTGGTTGCAGAATCGGCAGCTTTCTTTTCATCCTCATAGATCCTGCTGTGGGAAAGGATTATTTTTTTGGCTGACTTGTTAAATTCAATTACCTTGAATGAAAGTTTCTCATCGACTTTGGCGATTGTTCCGTCTTCCTTAACGAGATGTTTTGGTGTAACAAAGCCCTCTACTCCGTACGGAAGCGCTATTACAGCACCTTTGTCAAACACTTCCACCACGGTACCTTCATGAATTGAGTCGACAGAAAACAGATTTTCAAACACGTCCCAGGGATTTTCTTCCAGTTGTTTATGACCAAGACTAAGACGTCTGTTATCTTTATCTATTTCGAGTACGATAACCTCTATTTCAGAATCAATGGATGTGAATTCCGCCGGGTGTTTGATTTTCTTTGTCCATGAAAGGTCAGAAATATGAATTAATCCATCAACACCTTCCTCTATTTCAACAAATACCCCAAAATTGGTAAAGTTTCTGACCTTAGCCGTATGTTTTGATCCAACTGTATATTTTTCATCAATATTCTGCCATGGATCAGGTTTCAGTTGTTTGATTCCTAGGGACATTTTACGTTCTGCCCTGTCAAGTGTCAGGATTACGGCTTCGACCTCGTTGCCTACTTTGAGAAATTCCTGTGCACTGCGGAGGTGCTGCGACCATGACATTTCGGATACATGTATCAGTCCTTCAACACCGGGTGCTATTTCAACAAATGCACCATAATCAGCCATAACAACAACTTTACCCTTGACTTTATCCCCAACTTTAAGATCGGGGTCAACAGAATCCCATGGATGGGATGTAAGCTGTTTAAGACCCAATGCGATCCGTTTCTTGTCATCATCGAAATCAAGAATAACAACATTTAACTTCTGATCGAGCTGTACAATTTCTTCGGGATGGTTGACTCTTCCCCAGGAAAGGTCGGTTATGTGAATTAGTCCGTCGACCCCGCCAAGATCAATAAATACTCCGTAAGATGTAATATTTTTAACAGTTCCTTCAAGAACCTGTCCTTTTTCAAGTTTTGCAATGATTTCTTTTTTCTGCTGTTCGAGTTCAGCTTCAATAAGTGCCTTATGTGAAACAACCACATTTTTAAATTCCTGGTTGATTTTTACCACTTTGAATTCCATGGTCTTACCTACAAATACATCGTAGTCGCGTATTGGCTTTACATCAATCTGAGAACCCGGAAGGAATGCTTCGATTCCAAAAACATCCACAATCATACCTCCTTTGGTTCTGCACTTTATGTACCCGGTAATGATCTCATCCTTTTCGAGGGAAGCATTTACCCGGTCCCATGAATTTATAGCCCGTGCCTTTTTATGTGAAAGCAGAAGCTGGCCTTTCTTATCTTCCTGACTCTCAACATATACTTCGACAGTATCACCAACTTTGAGGTTTGGATTATAACGGAATTCATTAAGGCTGACCACGCCTTCCGATTTGTAACCTATATTGATAACAACTTCCCTTGGAGTCATCTGGATGACAGTTCCTGTAACTACTTCGTCAACAGCAACAGTCGACAGAGTTTTGTCATACAAAGCTTCATATTCCTTCTGTTTTGGAGAATTCCTCTGTTCATCGCTTTCAAAGCTTTCCCAGTCAAAATCTTCAGGCGACCGGGCAATTTTTACTTCGCTCCTGACTTCCGGAACTTCAATTTTTTCATCTGTCGCGGATTCCTGTTTTGATTTCCTGGGTTTCTTCTCTTTGGGTGTGTCTTCTGTCTGTACGGCGTCTATTTCAACAACCGGTTCTGCCTCTTTAACAGATACATTCAATTTTACACGGGAGAGGTCTTCTACTGCAGTAATCGATTCCTCCTCGATTATCTCCTTTACTTCTTTCTCTTTAATCTCTTTTAGTTTTACCTTTTTTGCGGGCTTAATTCCGTCTTCAGCTGTTTCAACCTTCTTGGTTGTTTTTTTCTTGTTTTCAGTCATGATCGTAATAAAAAGAACTAATAATTAATAAGTTAGACATTATTTTTGATAAAAATTGGATGCAAAGGTATGTTTTTTTATGAAATGACACAATATAATTGAAGATTTAAATAACATTAAAAGAAGGTCGGAAGTCCAGAAGTCCGAAGTCAGTGTTGAAGGAACTCCCCCTTTGAAGGGGGCGGGGGGATGTCAAAATCGACAGTTAGCTGTCAGTGGTCAGCAGTCAGCAACAATTGTCAGCCGGAGGATCAATCCTGAAAGCTGATGGCTGATGATTTCCGAAATTAATATGTTCTATTATCTTTGTACAAACAATAAAATTTAGAATTAAAGAGTCTCAGGATTATGAAGATTGCGGTTATCGGAACCGGGTATGTAGGTCTGGTTACAGGTACATGTTTTGCCGAAACAGGGGTTAATGTGGTTTGTGTCGATACTGATCAGAAGAAGGTCGGACTTTTGAAAGCGGGTAAAGTACCGATTTTCGAACCAGGGCTCGAACCGATGCTGATAAGGAATATAAAAAAGGGAAGACTTGCTTTTTCAGATGACATTGCTTATTCAATTGATGGAGCCGAAGTGATATTCATAGCCGTAGGTACTCCGCCAGGTGAAGATGGCAGCGCCGATCTTAAACATGTGCTTGCAGTCGCGGCAGATATCGGTAAGTTTCTGAAGCATTACGTCGTTGTGGCAACAAAGAGTACGGTTCCGGTTGGTACGGCTGAAAAGGTAAGAAAGGCCATCCAAAGCGGGTTGGACAAACGTCTGAGCAGCATCACTTTTGATGTAGCATCCAATCCTGAGTTTCTGAAAGAGGGCTCAGCTGTTGAAGATTTTCTTAAGCCTCAGCGAATTATTATAGGAGTCGATAATGAGAAGACCGGAGAAATAATGAAGAAGTTGTATATGCCTTTTCTACTGAACAATCGTCTTGTTCTTTTTATGGATATTCCTTCGGCCGAACTTACAAAGTATGCAGCTAATGCTATGCTGGCGACACGTATCAGCTTTATTAATGAGATCGCTAATCTGTGTGAGATTCTTGGGGCAGATATTAATCATGTAAGAAAAGGTATTGGCAGTGATTCGAGGATTGGAAACAGGTTTATTTATCCCGGGTCCGGTTACGGTGGATCATGCTTCCCGAAAGATGTTAAGGCGATAATGAAAACTGCATCCGATAATGGCTATGAGCTTAAAGTGATAACCGCCGTCGAAAAAGCGAATGATTACCAGAAGAAAGTGATCTACAATAAAATAGATTCCTTCTTCAACAAAGATATTAAGAACAGGATCATTGCGGTGTGGGGATTATCGTTTAAGCCTCAGACTGATGACATAAGGGAATCCTCAGCTATTTACCTGATTGAAAGGCTGCTGAAAGCCGGGGCAAAAGTACGGGCATACGATCCGGCCGCTATGGAAGAAACCCGGAAAGAAATAGGTACTAAAATATTTTATGCTGCTGACCAGTATGATGCCCTTACCGGAGCCGATGCCCTGGCCCTGATGACGGAATGGCCTGAATTTCATCTTCCGGATTTCAGGAAAGTGGCAGAACTGATGAAGGGCAAGGTGATATTCGACGGAAGGAATATCTATGATCCGGAAGAAATTAGGAAATTTGGATTTAAGTATTTCGGAATTGGAAGAAAATGAATGCGGTGTGCGGTTCGCGGCATGCGGATTGACGAAAACAAAACCGTGTAACTCCCCCGATGGATCGGGGCAGGCTGTGCAAACTCAGTGAAACTCAGTGGTTAAGAAAAGGATACAGTTAAAATATAAGGATTGCTTCTCCGCCAGCTGGCGGATCGCAATAACTGAACTAAAGATAAATATTGCAATATAATGAAAGGAATAATTCTTGCCGGTGGATCAGGGACGAGACTTTACCCTATAACCAGTGCCATATCGAAACAAATGCTTCCTATTTACGACAAGCCAATGATTTACTATCCTTTATCGGTACTAATGCTGGCCAGTATCAGGGACATTCTTGTCATCTCAACACCCAGGGATCTGCCTGGTTTCAAAGACCTCCTTGGTGACGGCTCTTCGCTTGGTATAAAATTCAGTTATATAGAACAACCTTCACCTGATGGACTTGCCCAGGCGTTCATCCTGGGAGAGCAATTTATTGGGAATGACCCTGTTTGCATGATACTCGGCGATAATATTTTTTATGGTCATGGTTTCGGCAGACATTCTTTTAAAAACGGCCAGACTTAAAGAAAGGGGCATGCGTGTTCGGATACTACGTTAATGATCCTGAACGTTACGGAGTTGTTGAATTTAACAAGGATAAAAAAGTTGTCAGCATTGAAGAAAAACCTTCAATACCAAGATCAAATTTTGCTGTAACAGGTCTCTACTTTTACGATAATACAGTTGTTGGAAAAGCCAAATCACTCAATCCATCAGCAAGGGGTGAACTGGAAATTACAGATCTGAACAAGCTTTATCTGGAAGAAGGGACACTTCAGGTACAATTGATGGGAAGAGGGATGGCATGGCTTGACACCGGTACTTACGAAAGTCTCCTGCAGGCAGCTAATTTTATTGCAACCCTCGAGCAACGACAGGGACTTAAAGCTTCATGCGTTGAAGAAATTGCCTATAAACGGGGATTTATCAATAAGGACAAATTGATTTCACTCGCTGAACCTATTAAGAAAAGTCAGTATGGCAAATATCTTCTTAAAATCGCGTATGAAGATTTTGAAGGTTTTGAGGAGTCGAATAATTAGCCCGGTTTGCTAATTACTTTTTGGCTGGTGCCAGTTGCTTAATGCATATTATTCAGATAATTAACTTTAAAACCAGCAACCAGAAACCAGAAACAATTAATTGAATTAATAATTAGAATTAAATGAAGATCATTGAGACAGGTTTTAAGGGACTATTTGTTATACAACCTAAGGTTTTCTACGACAGTAGAGGGTACTTTTTTGAGAGCTTTAAGCTTGACACTTTTCTTAAAACAGGTATTTCTTTTTCTCCCGTTCAGGACAACGAATCAAAATCCGTAAAGGGAGTAGTCAGAGGATTGCATTATCAGCTGAAACCTTTTGATCAGGCAAAACTTATCCGGGTGGTTCTAGGGAGGATATTTGACGTCGCAGTCGATCTTCGGAAGGATTCATCTACATATGGAAAATGGTATGGCATTGAACTTGATTCAGAAAACAAAACGCAGCTTTTCATCCCAAGGGGCTTTGCACATGGATTTTCAGTCTTAAGCGATACTACGGTAATACAATATAAATGTGACAATATTTATAATCCGCAGTTCGAAAGAGGCATCTCATTGAAAGATCCTGACCTGAACATTGACTGGAAGACTGGTGATTTAATTCAGGTGATCAGTGAAAAAGACCTGAAACATCCACTAATGAAGGATGCGGAGAATAATTTTTAATATATAGGACCCCCTTCCCAACCTTCCCCCAAAAGGGAAGGGGATCCCAAAACCATCGGGGGTTATTTAAAACTAAAATGTTATGGCCGTTATACTGGTTACCGGAGCAGCAGGTCAGCTTGGAAAAGAATTAAAGATTAAGTCAAAGAATTATTTTGGCTATGAATTTCTCTTCACCGATGTCGATACACTGGATATTACGGATGGAAAAAAGGTCAGGGAGTTCATAAACCGGAATTTTTGTGACTGGATCATAAATTGTGCAGCTTACAATTTTGTTGAAAAAGCAGAAACAGAATATGAAAAGGCAATTCAGATCAACAGCTTTGCTGTTAAAAACCTGGCTGATTCAATTAAAGGAACAGATTCAAGGTTAATACATTTTTCAACCGATTATGTTTTTGATGGTAAATCGAATGTACCTTACAAGGAAACCTCAGATGCAAATCCTCTTTCTGCTTATGGCAAATCAAAGCTTGAAGGCGAGCGGGCTGCATTGCAGCATCCTGGTTCCATGATCATCAGGACTTCCTGGTTGTATTCTGAATTTGGGAATAACTTTGTAAAATCCATTCTTAATAAAGGAAAGGTCAATGAACCACTGAATGTGGTTTTTGATCAGATCGGAACGCCGACCTATGCTGCTGATCTGGCTGATGCTGTCTTACTTATCATTTCAAAAGTGATTAAGAACCAGATTGCATTTAATGCTGGTTTATACCATTACTCAAATGAGGGGGTATGCAGCTGGTATGATTTTGCCACTGAGATCATTAATGAATCAGGATTTAACTGTAAAGTCGTCCCTGTCCTTTCAAAAGATTTTCGTTCAGCTGTACAAAGACCGTTTTATTCAGTTCTTGACAAAAGCAAAATTAAAGAGAATTACAGCATTGAAATACCCCACTGGAGGCAAAGTTTGAGAAGATGCATTAAATTATTATTAAAATAAAGGTCAGAAGACGGAAGTCAGAAGACAGAAGTCAGAAGTCGGAAGTCAGTAAACATAATACTTCAGGCTTCGGTCTTCGGTCTTCCGACTTCGGACCAAATATCTGATATAATATCCATCAATATGTTATCAATTGACGAAATAAGAAGAAAAGCTGAACAATGGCTGGGACCTGAGTTCAATGAAGAAACACGCAAGGAGGTCAGGTACATGCTTGAGAAAGATGAAAAGAAACTTGTCGATGCATTTTACCAGGATCTTGAATTCGGTACCGGCGGTTTAAGAGGAATAATGGGTGCCGGTACAAACAGGATGAATATTTATACCCTTGGAATGGCAACACAGGGACTTTCGAATTACATTATCAGGGAATGCGGCAGGACTGGAATTAAAGTAGCTGTTGCTCATGATTGCCGCAACAATAGCAGATACTTTGCTGAAACGGCCGCCGACATCTTTTCAGCAAACGGATTTGAAGTTTACCTTTTTGAATCATTGCGTCCCACCCCTGAGCTTTCTTTCGCAATCAGGCAATACAAATGTCAGAGCGGAGTAGTAATCACTGCTTCGCATAATCCTCCCGAATACAATGGTTACAAGGCTTACTGGGACGATGGCGGCCAGGTTGTTGCGCCACATGATGAGGCAATAATTGAGGAAGTCAGAAAAATAAAATCGGTTTCAGAAATCAGATTTGACAGCAAAAAAGATAAAATAAAGATCATCGGGAAAGAAACAGATCAGTTATTCCTGAATGAAGTTATAAAAATGAGTATCAACCCGGATATCATTAAGAAATACGGTAATCTGGGAATAGTTTACACACCTATCCATGGCACGGGAGGGACACTTGTTCCACTGGCACTTAAAATGTTTGGATTTAGGAATATACTGACAGTCCCGGAGCAGGATGTTGTGGATGGTAATTTCCCGACTGTAAAATCACCTAACCCTGAGGAACCTGCTGCCCTTTCCATGGCAATCAGGAAAGCAACTGAAACCGGTGCTGAACTGGTAATGGCCACAGATCCTGATGCTGACAGGTTAGGGATTGCTGTCAGGAATAAGAAAAATGAGTTTGTGCTTCTGAATGGAAACCAGACAGGTGTTCTCCTCACATATTATATTCTTTCCCAGTTTAAGGAAAGAAAAAAATACAAGGGAAATGAATACATTATCAAGACAATAGTCACAACCGACCTGCTTGACAGAATCGCTGAAAAGCATCATGTCAAATGCTATAATGTGCTGACAGGATTTAAATTCTTTGCTGAGCTTATCCGGAAGCTCGAAGGAAAGGAAAAATATATCGGCGGCGGGGAGGAAAGTTACGGATATCTGCCGGGAGACTACGTGAGGGATAAGGATGCTGTGGCATCGTGCGCAATGGCAGCTGAGACGGCTGCATGGGCTAAAAGCAAGAATAAATCACTCTTTGAGCTGCTTATTGACATCTATGTCGAATATGGCATATACAAAGAAAAGCTTATTAATATCGTTCGGAAAGGCCAGGAGGGAGCCGATGAGATAAAAGCTATGATGAATAATTACAGGATTAATCCTCCGGAAGCCATAAACAACAGCAAAGTTATAAAGATCAATGATTATGATACCTTAACCTCAACGGATTGCCTGACTGGTTTAAAGAGTGAAATTGATCTTTTAAAATCGGATGTTCTTCAATTTTTCCTTGAGAATGGTTCAAAAATTTCTGTCCGCCCTTCAGGAACAGAACCCAAGATTAAATTTTATTTCAGTGTCAATACAAAATTAGAATCAGCAGGTAAGTTTGAAGAAACTGAAAAGTTGCTTGATCAACGGATAGCTGATATTATTAAGGATATGAAGCTTTCTTAGTATATTTAACCACGGGGTGACACAGAGTTTTAACAGCTGACCCGGAAGTCACACGGAGTGTTCTAACAGTGTAACTCCTTATAACTCAGCAAACTCTGTGGTTAAAGGAATTATTCTTTATAATTATGAAATCATATCGCAAGGAACTCTGGTTTGAAACATCAACAAGGAGGGCATTTATTAACATTACCGGTCAGGTTGAAAGGTGTCTTGCAGAGAGTGGCATTCAGGAGGGATTGCTCCTATGTAATGCGATGCACATTACTGCAAGTGTATTCATAAATGATGATGAAGCAGGATTGCATCACGACTTTGAGGTATGGCTTGAGAAGCTTGCACCTGAAAAACCTTATTCCCAGTACAAACACAATGGATTTGAAGACAATGCTGATGCCCATATCAAGAGAACAATAATGGGAAGGGAAGTAGTTGTCGCTGTTACCGGTGGTAGGCTGGATTTTGGTCCGTGGGAACAGATTTTCTATGGTGAATTTGACGGGAAACGACGGAAACGGGTGCTTGTAAAGATAATTGGAGAGTAGAGTCTTGCAGTCCTGCGGTCGTGCGGTCGTGCAGTCGTGCTGTCAACTTACCTCCCTGTTTTAAGATACTTCATGAGACTGCTGGTAGCATTTATCAGATTTTGACATTTTTGTCTTCTGTCAAGAGCAATATCCAAAGAGACATATGTTTGGTCTTCAGCTATATAGTACATATTCTTAACTTCACCAGAAGATCCTTTGGATATGTTAAGAAATTGCCGGAATTCCGCATCACTATTTCTGCAGAAACCTTCAGATATATTATTCATAACTGAAATCCCGGCCCCCGATATTTGATTCTTAAAAATAAAATCCTTGCATTTTCTGAAATCAGAATATATCAGGTTAACTAATTCTCTGGACATCATCCAGATATCCAATTCTTCAAAATTCTTAATTGTTGTCATTTTAGCACATTTTAGAAACTAAGACATAAAAATTCCTTAACTAAAATTACAATATTTTTTTTAATTCATGACTGCAGGACTGCAAGACAGCAAGACCGCATGACAGTTTTATTTGAACCACGCATCCGCAAAGTTCACAAGATATACCTTTTCAGTGGCGCGAGTAAGTGCAGTATAAAACCACCTCAGATAATCGATTGTGATTTCATTTCTGTTGAACATTCCCTGATCAATAAAGACCCTCTCCCATTGCCCACCCTGGGCTTTATGACACGTAACTGCATATGCAAATTTTATCTGGAGAGCATTGAAGTAAGGATCGCTTCTGACAGCTTCGTATTGTTTCCTACGGGTTTTAAGATGAAGATAATCGGCCAGAATATTCCTGAAAAGCTCACTGTTATTTTCCGCCGGCAATGCGGGAGTATCAAGATGCAAAACATCTGTCAATACCTTGGAATCTACCTCATAGTCATAATCCGGGAAATAAAGTACCATTTCTGCAAATCTGAATCCATATCTCTCTTCATATTTCCTGATTTTTCTTATCTCGGCTATATCCCCGTTTGCGATAAATCCGGGCCCGTTTTCATCCTCTTCAACAAGGAAATAATTGTTTTTAACAACCATGACCATATCTCCCGGGCTAATTTCTTCTTCCCTGAAGAAAATTTTGTTACGGATACCCTGATTATACCGGTTAGCCTGCTTGTTTGAATTCACAACAATTATTGTTCCATTAATACCACAGATCCCGTAAGAGGCAGAAATTTCCTCGATTAAATCTTCCCCGCTTAACCTGGTGATATCATTATAATTACTGCAGTCGAGCAATGGATGGTTCAGGTTATTCTCAGCGATCTGGAGTCTGATCCTGGTAGCGTTCATCAGTATGCCGGAAGTCTCACTTTGTCTTAAAACCTGCCTAAGTTCAGCGGTCTTAAGACTAAAACCATATTCCAGAAGGGTAGAAGATTCAAGAGCAGGACTCAGGATTGAACCAACAGGCGGGAGCTGAGCGACATCCCCTACAAGAATAAGTCTGCATTCTGTCCCGGAATAAACATATTCTATGAGATCTTCAAGAAGTTTTCCGCTCCCGAAAAAACTGGTGTCTGAAGAAGCATTGGATATCATTGAAGATTCATCTACAATAAAATAGGTATTCCTGAAAAGATTTCTGTCAAGGACAAAGCTCCCCATTCCATCCTTTGATGATTTTTGCCGGTAGATTTTTTTGTGAATAGTGAAAGCCTGCCTGCCTGTATAGGATCCAAGCACTTTCGCAGCTCTGCCGGTAGGGGCCATCAGCACTGATTTTATTCTCAGAATATTAAGAGTTTTAACAACCGAACTGATTACACTTGTTTTTCCCGTACCTGCGTAACCGGTTAAGAGGAATATGATATCATTTTTGTCATCACATATGAATGCAGAAATCTTTTTCAGAGCTTCTGACTGGTCATTGGTCGGAATATTCCCCAGATTCTTACAGAGGCTGTTATATATTATTGTTTCACGCATTACTTATTAATACCGCAATTTATAGCAGTTGGGATATTTTTTCTATTTTTGTTTGTAAACTTAAGCAATCCGGACAACAATTAAAACATGACTCTAGTGGATCTATGTGCTTTCTCCGTGTTCTCTGTGCAATAAATAAAAAACTTTCACAGAGTTCCACTGAGCAATCACAGAGGAACACAGACGGGATCAAATGAATCTTCTGAAAGATGCCTTTTCTGGAACTCTTTGATGAGACTCTCGATATTAATTCAACAGAAAACTACGAGTTATCGATTCAGGTAAGTACCTATGATCTTTCATTCTGCATTCTAGATACTTTAAGAAACAAGTTCGTACTTCTCAGGTCGTATGAACCAGAAGAAAATATTCAGTATGATGCTGAAAAGCTAAGAGATATTATAAGCCGGGACGATTTTTTGACCAGACGTTTCAAAAAAACTAATCTGATCACTCCCTCGCCACAATCCACCCTGGTTCCTGCTGCCCTTTATGATGACTCTAAAAAAAACGAATATTTTACATTCAATCAGATATATCGTGAAGGAAATTCCATACTGTCCAACAGAATGACGGATCCCGATATTTTTATTATCTTCTCATTGCCGGATCAGGTTGCTGAAATGTTAAAGATGACTTTTCCGGGAAAGACTTTTTTCCATCAATTAAAGCCGCTTTTCAATTACATTATCCTGAACCGCCGGTCTGTTTCAGGCAATGATGTTTTTATCCATTTCGAAAAAGGCTACTTTGACATTCTTATTTTTGACCAGAATAGCCTGAAACTCTGCAATACGTTTTATTATCAATTTATATCTGATATCCAGTACTTTGTTCTTTATGTTCTCAAGCGAATGAATATAAGTCAGGATGAACCTGTTTATTTAAGCGGAAAGATTTTAAAAAACAATGAGATACTTAGCAACTTTTCAAGATATCTAAGCGTTGTTAGGTTTGCAGAGCCTGCCCGAAATCCTACTTTCAGCTATGTCTTTAATGATACGGACCTTCACAGATATCTAAACCTGTTTCAATTCTGTAAATTGCGAATAATCGGAGGTAAATTCAAAGGAAGGATAGTAAAGCCCGTTCCCGGCCTTACAGCGCGCCCCACCACGGATTATGCCAGAGAGAGTCTGTTCAATATTCTTAATAACCGGGTTGATTTCGAGTCGATCAGTGTTCTTGACCTGTTTTCAGGAACCGGGAGTATAAGTTTTGAGTTTTCTTCGAGAGGGGCCGGAACGGTTCATCTTGTTGAAAAGAACTCAAAACATATCGCAGGGATAAGACATACCATAAATGATATCGGGTTGACTGGTATAAGGCCTATACATATTGACGTAAAAGCATATTTAAAGACCTGCAGATTCAGGTACGACATAGTATTTGCTGATCCGCCTTACGATCTTTCATGGCTGAAAAATATCCCGGATCTTATTATTGACTCAGGCATTTTAAAGGAGGGTGGTTTTTTCATTCTGGAACATCCGAGGTCGATGGATTTCAGATCTCATAAAATGTTTTTCGAACACAGGAATTATGGAAGTGTGAATTTCAGTTTTTTTGCCCCAAATCTACCACAGAACGGAAGTTAAATACCATTGGGATCTGATATTAAAAGCATAGAATCCGGATCACTGGTTTATCAATATTTATTTGATTAAATTTGTCTGCACAAGGCAAATAATTAGCTATAGATGGTTATCTTTTGTATTGTTCCAAAGAACTAAAAAACTAGTATTATGAAATCACCTTATGTTCCGTTTTTTGCTTTATTGATGCTGGTTCCTTTAAATTCGTGCAAGCAGAAAGAGAATAAATCTGATATGAACATTATTTATCTTCATCACAGTATTGGTGCAGCTATCTGGCAGGGCACAAAAATATCAATTGCCAAAAAGGCTGCAGGAAAAATCAGTCCTAAACTTGCTGATATTATCGGGAAAAAAGCCAGGTTGCCATTGTTATTCGAAAAGTATAACCAGGGAAACAATAAAAATTACCTTATCAGGGAGATAGAATTTCCAAAGGCGTCGCCTTACGGGTGGAATAATAGTCCCTATGATTACTACAACATTTGGATAAGGAATGCAGGAAATGAGCCATATATGGAGGAACCAACGCTTGAGATTCTGACAAAGCAATACCAGGTGATAATCTTCAAGCATTGTTATCCTGTAAGTCACATTCATGCTGACAAGGACTCTGCTGACATTAATTCTGACTACAAATCTCTTTCAAACTACAAACTTCAATATGCTGCACTAAGAGATAAGCTCCACGAGTTTCCTGATACTAAGTTCATACTGTTCACCGGAGCTGCGGAAGTAAAACCGGGCTTACCGGAGGATGAAGCAAAGAGATCAAATGAATTCTTTACATGGGTGACTGATGAATGGGATTTGCCGGGAGATAATATTTATTTATGGGACCTCTACAGACTGGAGACCGAAGGAGGTATTATACCTCAGGGATGAATATGCAGTTTCATCGAACGATCCGCATCCTAATGGTGATTTTGCCGGTAAAGCTGTTCAGTTATTGTTTAACAGAATCGTCGACGTAATTGATAATAATGGTAACGGGAACAAAGCTTACCGGCGAAAAGCTTTAAGTTATCTCACTCGATTGAACCTGGCAGGAAGTTTTATTAGGAATTAATTTTGTGTATTTAAAAAATCGTTTAATTTTGCAACGCATTTGAATTTTTGGTGCGGTAGTTCAGTTGGTTAGAATATCGGCCTGTCACGCCGGGGGTCGCGGGTTCGAGCCCCGTCCGCACCGCCCCTACACCCTCAAAATCCCTTGATTATCAAGGGGTTTTGTCTTTCCTGCCACAAATTCCGCCACAAAATCCGCCACAAACTTTTTCCCTTTTTTGGCAACAAATTCAAATCCCTGAAATATATTATATTTTATGCATAAATTGATTGTATACCAACCTCTTAATTAAAATTTTTATAAAAAATTTCAAAAGCTAATTTTGGCCAAATTATTTTCTTTTTCAGAATTTTTTTTCTTCATGATTTAGGTGTCATATTCGGATCAGTCAGGTATTTATGTTTAAAATAAAGATTATGTAAATCTCTGTTGAATTTCTTCCTGTAGCACCCTCATGCTAATTCCATGGGGGTACCTAGGGGGGAGGGATACCGGGGGATACCCTTAAACTGATCATTATGATGAAAATAAAATACAAAGTACGACTCTATATCCTTTATTTAAGGGAACAGATAAAAGGTGGATTGCTCAGGCTTGGCTGTCATTTCTTTTCGTCATGGTATTTCATCGATAACAATTGCATCTGTACACCAGGCAAAGTATTGAAGTTAGATAGAATATATACCTATAAGGAAGGAGATAATGTTGAAATTGTAAGACTTACCAATGTCCATACAGAAAGAAGATACCTGTACTGCAGTCTTTTTTTCTTCTCCATGAATAAAATAATCACCGTCCGTAAGACAATGCTGAAAGATGCGCCTGTACTTTGGAGTCTTTCTGACAACAGAGAGTTTGATGAGATTATGTCCATCAGGCTTTGGAATGAAGTAAACAAGGAAGGGGAACTTCTGGAGTTTGATTTCTGATACCAATCTGTAAAAGCCAGTATTCTTGACCACATTAAGTCAGTAATTTTCAAGTCTTTATCTTTTAGATCATGCGATTAACACCGGGTTTAAGTGGTTAATCTTTTCCGGAGAGCGGAGATCAGTGTCTCCGGCTACTGTACTTAAATACTCTCTATCCATTTGATAATGATTTCTGCGCCTTTTACAACTGTTGATTTCCCATGTGAGCCGCCTTTGATTATTACATAACTCTTATTCTTCCCTTTCCATGCAGAATAGATCTCATCACAACCTGATTTATCAACAATATTGTCATTTTCACCATACAACAGCAGCAATGGAAAATCTGTCTCCCGGGCATTTCTTACCATCGCATCCATTATCTTTTTTGATTCTGACATACAACGCATGCTGAAGTATTTTACCAGGAGAGAATCTTTATTCCGCAGTTCCGATTCCAACCTGTCCGATTCATCCGTTATTACAGATGGATCCCCGGCCATGTTTACAACAGGTGCATGAGGAGCAAAAATATAATATCCGATATACTTCAGGTAATCGTAGAAGCCCGGACTCATCCCCTTTGCAGGTTTAAGTTTGAATGGAGGGTTTACAAGTATCATTCCATCTAACCCGGGCAGTATCACCGCCACCTCAAGGGCAAGTGCACACGACATGCTGTGTCCAAACAAGAAAATCTTCTCATTCTCATCTGAGTAAGAGCTGTCTCTTTTGATAATTTCACAGTAATCTCCAATAATATCACCCGGGTCAGTATCTCCCCTTTCACCCTCAGAATAACCTGTGCCTCGTGGATGAACGACAACAACACGGTTTGAATCAGAGCTCAAAATATCAATGATTTCCTCTTCACTTTTGTGATTAATACCGGTTATCCCCGATATTATGTAAACGGTGTTGGCAGGATTCACCACAGGAATATACTCCTGGATATATATTTTCGATCCATCCCTGGCTGTAAAAAAGTATCCTCCCTTTTCATTGACCGGTGCCGGGCGAACAGAGTTCTCCACCCTGTTGCAGGAAGTTATAAGAAAAACAAAAATGAAAAACTCAATTATATATGGTGCTTGTTTCATAATACATATTATCTGGCTGCGCATCATATACTATTTTTTCTCCTGGCTTTTCCAATAGGTTACCCACCTTTCCTTTTCATGTGCAATATCGATATTGGAAATCAACTCAGGATAGTATTCCCTCAATGTTTTATTGTCCACTTCATAAGCAGGAAGGTTCTCCAGCAAATAAAAAGAGAGGATATGGCCAAGCCGGTATTCATCCTCTATTATCTCCCTGAGTTCATCCTCCGTGATCTTATTGTATCTGGCGTACAATATTCTGTCAATTGTCCTTACAAATGATTCGCAGATCAGTGGAGTAATATTGTTGTAATCACCCTTTAATTTTTCCTGTGATATAACAACCAGGTCATTTATCTTCAAATTAAGTTCAGGATAACTCTCAACAATTGGATTGATTATCTTATGAAGAGGTTCATGATAAAATGCACTCGGATCAGCCTCTCCTTTTGAGGGGCCGCTTATAACCCAATAATCACTCCCTGTTTCGTGAAAGAAGGCGGTAAAGTATGACATTAATGGAATCTGCTGATAGTAAAACCTCCCATTGGTTTTATTCCTGAAATAGCCGGAATCCACCCGGCAATAATCGGTAATTTGTTTTATGGCAATCTCAGCAAACGGTTTATATTGCAGGTTGATCTCATAGAGTTTCTGATAATACCGTTCCCATAGTACAGCTATTTTTGCTCTTTCGTAGAAATCCTGTAGCAGAGAATCGTAAGATTCGAACCTGGTTATATCCTCATTACGGCTGGAATCAGATTTCAACCCGAATTCCGGCGGATTTTTCGAATTGATGGCATATACACCATATCCGTAAAAATCTCCACCTCCAAATTTTTCATAATACTGCCGAATTTCATTTTTATAGTCATCGGTCAGTATTGAATCCAGGTATTCCCTGACTTCAGTCCTGACCGGATGCATTGTAGCATTCCAGTCATGGCCATAACCTGCGGCATTCATAAATGCGTAGCTGGTAAAGAGTCTTATATCGGGTTCGAATACAAAAAACTCATCTTTACTCTTTCTTTGTTCATTCGCACAGGAGACCAGGAGTATAGAAAGAATTATAATAAATGTTATCTTATTCATATGCAGTTCTTTATTAATTTGATCTGTTTTTAACTTTCTCTAATGTTGCAGAAGAGGAAAATTTTGACTCTGCAGGCTTTCCGAAATTCTGGCAGTTGTTTCATCATTGCATAATTCCAGACTGATCTTCCAGAGTCTTTCCTGGATTTCCCGATCAAAGACTGATTCATCTTCCTTCATCGGTGTAAACTCATTATTCTTCCATGTGATAAATTTCCCTGACCTTTTCAGGCTTTCCTCCTGACTTTCTGTGAATAACGGAGCCATTATCATACCACATTTCTCAATCGAAATGAATGTCCCGAAAAACTTCATTATAGTTGCCATAATTTTCATGGAGACAGGAATTATATTAAGCTGATTGCTCCACACTGTTTTAGATATTTCAAAGCCAATGAAGGATACTTTTGATCCCTTCAATCCTCTGTACAAATCATTTAACTTAACCAGGAACATTCTTTTGGCAACCATGGCCTGATGGATCCCGTTTTCAAAACCCCAATTTCTTTTCATCTGGATGTCTTCCCAGAATATTTTGCCACCACGGGTTACATTGAATATCACTCTCCCCCCGTTCTCTGAATTCTCCAGCAGGCTCAACAGGTTTAAAGTTAGCATGAATTGAGACAGATAGTTAACCTGAAAATGTGAATCCATCCCATCTTCAGTTTCCACCCTGTTTGCCGCATAACCCAACCCTGCATTTATGAAGATGCAATCCAGGTACTTGTGTTTACTTTTAATCTCCCTAATGGCATTCCGGACACCGCTGAGCCTTGCAAGGTCACACAAAACAAATGATATTTTTTTATTCATCGTGGATCTCTCAAGCTCTCTGATTGTAGCCTCACCAAGTTCTTTTGATCTGCCCAGCAGGATGATTTCATGATTTTGGTTATCAATTCCTGCCAAAACTTTGGCCACTCCTTTTCCCATTCCGTTGGTGCCTCCGGTTACAAGTATTTTCATTTTTTTCTCCGTTAGTTATTCAAACTTATAACTACATTTCCTTTTTTATGACCTTGTTCGACATACTGAAAAGCCTCAGCCGTCCTTTCCAGCGGATAGACTTTGTCAATAACCGGTTTTAACTTTCCTGATTCAATAAGCTCAACAAAGAAATTCAGATTTTCAGCACGTTCTGCAGATACACCTCCCTTAATTTTCTTACCACCGACTATTGAGGTCCACAGCACTTTCAGGAAATCCTTAACTTCCATCATGTTTTCAAGATAGATTCCATCCGGTTTTAATAACCCTTTGCATTGCGCAAAAGTAGTCTTGCCTACTACACCGAAAACAAAATCATATTTACCATCGCTTTTGGTAAAATCTTCTATTGTATAATCTATTACCTTATCTGCTCCTAAAGATTTCACCAAAGCTGCATTTATGCCACTACAAACACCTGTAACCACTGCTCCATAGTACTTAGCAAGTTGAACTGCATAAGTACCTATCGCTCCGGAAGCGCCATGAATAAGTATTGTCTGTCCCGGCTGGATCTTTGCTAAATCTCTTATAAAAAACAATGCAGTATTTCCTGCCAATGAAATGGCGGCGGCCTTCTCCCAGCTCAAATCAGCTGGTTTTATAGCAAGTGCTCCGTTTTCAGGAACACAGACAAACTCTGCATGACCACCAAATTTGGTCCCTGGAGATCCAAAGACATGGTCACCCGCCTTAAATAGTTTTACATCTTTCCCGATGGCTTCAATTTCCCCTGCTAAATCAATCCCCAGTATATTTATTTTTGGCTTTTTGAAACCAAACATTATTCTTGCAAATAACATAAACGATTGTGGAACAAATGTGAAGTTGCGGGCATTGCAGTCCGTAGTTGTTACTGTTGTAGCATGTATTTTTATCAATACTTCATTATCTCCGGGAACTGGTTTTTCTACCTCCAGAAGCTGAAGTTCGTCCGGTGGTCCATATTTTGTGTGTACAATTGCTTTCATTTTTTCAGATTATAGGGATTTATACTATTTATTGTCAGCATATCACTTATCGGTTGTTGGTATTTCGTCGTTTATTTTGGATCTTCTTTTGTCTTCCAATCTTTATAAATCATTTCAAAACCCGAACATATGCTTTTAAATCCTAATGTGTTATGGGTTTCGCTTTTATAATGGATATAATCCCATTTTAATCCTTCCGGTGCATACGTTTCAAGTGCATCAATAAAAGAAAAAACGCCCATTTCCTTTTCATTTGACAATGAAATGAAGATTGATTTTTTAATATCCCTATTATTTTTAAGAAAGGTGGGCAATTTCCTGACACAGGATTTATCATCGTACCATAAACTTGGGTCAATGCATATAAATGAGTTGAATAAGTCAGGTTGATTTTCCAAAGCATAAATAGCAAAGAATCCTCCTGCAGAATGTCCAATAATACAACGTTCTGAATTTGCTGGGTAAGTTGAGTCAATTAATGCTACCAATTCTGAATTTATAAAACGAAGGAATTTATCAGCCCCTCCGCCAGTTGGTTGTTCTTTCGAAGGTGTGGGCAAATAATCTCTTTCTCTATCGTTGGAGACAATACCCACGATTATCATTCGGGGCATAATTTTCAACATATCTGAATAATAATTCACAATTCCGAATGTTGCAAAAAGATTATTCCCCGGATCTAAGACGTAAACTACAGGAAATTTTTCATCCAGTCTGTCTTTGTAATTATAAGGTGGAATTACAACTATAGTTTTTCGCTCGTTAAGAACTCTTGATTCAAAACTTATTTTATCTCCAATGACAAAATCACTCTTTTTTTGTTGGGATGAACAGATGCTGAATTGTGTAAGGAATAGTAAAGTTAAAATCTTAATCTTTGAACTAATCTTCACTTCTTCCGGAATTCTTGCTAATCTTTTGTAAGTATTCATTGTTTTTATTTATTTAGCTTAATAGGATGGTTCCATTTGGTGGTCTCTTAAAATTTAAAACCAAAATGAAGTCCTGGCTCACCCAGGAAATAATTTGACCATTTGTTTTCTAATTTGGCAAAAGATTCAGGAACGTTAGTTCTAATTGGCCAATGGGTCATTGATATAGAAGGTTCTATAAAAAACCGATTTTTAAAGAATTGGAAATGGTAACCCAAACGATAGGTCATAAATAACTGGTAGCCATTTTGAATGTGTTTATTATTTTCATCCATGTATTTTACAAACATATTCCCTGCATCAATAGAAGCATAGGCTCCTTTCCACAAAAAACGTTGATATACTATACCAATACCAAATTCTCTTGCATATCCGGGATATTTTTCTTCGGGAGCTGTTTTGGATTTTCCCCATGGTATCCCTAATGGCCAGGCATATTTCCATGTTTTTGCTTCTAACGATATGACATTTTTAGGAGTTATCCGATAACCAACGTTCAGTTGAGCAAAATCAGGTGCGTTGGGGTCGTTAGTGTTAAGATTCATAAAAATGAAGGCTGAACTTCCCACATAGAACTTCCTGTAAGTGGAGTCTTGTTTTGTTTTTTGACTGAAAGCAAGTGTTATACACATTACTATCAATAGTGATGTTAAAGTGATCTTTTTCATTTTTTTACATTTTTAATTATTAATTACATTTTTATCATTCTTTTTTTTATCGGGTTGATTGATATTAGTTTTATGTTTAAATCCCTGATGATATTTAAAACTCCATGCATATGAGCTTCGTCTTTCAGATTTCCTGATAGAATAG
>CAWHSH010000002.1:0-78827 GCA_963831935.1 uncultured Bacteroidales bacterium | reverse complement strand
AGCTGATGAGCTGGTAAATATTTTTTCAGAAGCATTCCCCGAGGAGAGGAGCCGAGCTGTCCAGATCCTGGTTGAAATTGATCCGGCAAACAAGTCAAAATATGAAAAGATCACCACAGCCAACACACTTTAATAACCGGCAATGCTCTCAAAACTTACCGTCCATAATTATGCACTTATCAGGGAACTGGACCTGAATCTCGAAAATGGGCTTACAATAATCACTGGCGAAACCGGCGCCGGCAAATCAATTCTTCTTGGTGCTCTTTCGCTCATTCTTGGAGCAAGGGCTGATACATCAGTGCTTCTTGATAAGAAAGAAAAATGTGTGGTTGAGGGTACCTTTAAAATAGACGAATACGACCTCGCGGATTTTTTTCTGACCAATGATCTTGATTATGAAACTTTCGCCATCCTGAGGAGGGAAATTAATCCTGCAGGGAAATCACGGGGCTTTATCAACGATACTCCTGTAACTGTTAACCTGATGAAAGAGTTGGGCGACAGGCTTATAGATATTCATTCGCAGCACCAGATGCTGATGCTCAACGATAATAGTTTTCAGCTTAATATAATAGACTCGTTTGCAGGAACCGGTTCACTTAGAAATGATTACAGGATTGGATATATCAATTTCAGGAAACTTCAAAAGGAACTTAATGATTTAAAAGAGAAGACTGAACGGAATAAAGCGGATCTGGAATATTACCAGTTTCAGTTGAACCAGATTGAAGAAGCCAAACTAAAAAATGGCGAACAGGAGCAGCTGGAACATGACCTGGAGCTTCTGGGACATGCTGAGGAAATAAGGCAGGCACTTGACAATTCATTGCAGCTGCTCGTAAGGGAAGACAGATCTGCCATTACTTTGCTCGGTGAGGTCAAAACTATAATAGGAAAGATCAGCTCATTTCTTCCTGCGGAAGAAAATATTCTGAACAGGTTAAACTCGGCTTATATTGAACTTGATGATCTCGCCTCCGAGATTGATAAACTTGTACAAAAAATTGAAGCTGATCCTGACCGGCTTGCCCTTATCAGTAACCGTCTGGATCAAATCTATTCCCTCATTCAGAAACATCGCGTAAAGAATCTTGATGAACTGATCCTGAAAAAAGAGGAAATTGGGGAAAAAATCCGCTCGATAGTCACAAGTGATGACAGACTGATTGAGTTGGCATCACTGGTAAATACTCAAACTGAAATCCTGACCACTCTTTCTGAACAGATCTCAATGAGAAGAAAAGCAATATTGCATGATACCGAGAAAAAAATCACGGAATCCCTTAAACAGTTAGGGATACCAAATGCAAAGTTCAGGATTTCACTGTCGCGCACAAAGGATTTCACCTCCTCCGGGATTGATAGTGCTGATTTTTTGTTCTCAGCCAACAAGCAGACGGATCCTGAAGATATCGCCAGGATTGCTTCAGGAGGGGAGTTATCACGTGTTATGCTCAGCCTGAAATCAATGCTGACCAGAAATACTAATCTGCCAACAATTATTTTCGACGAAATTGATTCAGGTGTATCCGGAGAAGTTGCCGACAAGGTAGGTCAGATTCTTTCAGGCATGGGGAAATATATGCAGGTGGTCAATATAACCCATCTTCCGCAGGTAGCATCAAGAGGAACAAGACACTATCATGTTTATAAGGAAGACACCGACGATTCAACAATTACACGTATCAGGTTGTTATCAGATGAAGAAAGAGTTCTTGAGGTTGCCAGGCTACTGAGTGGCAGTGAAATAACCGAAACAGCCATCAAAAACGCGGGCGAACTGATAAAGGCAGGGCTTAAATAACAATCATTGTATATAAAAATCAATTCAACTATCTCTTAACATAATGGATGGATTACTGAAAGAAAAAAAAGGAATTATTTTCGGAGCATTGAATGAAAAATCAATAGCATGGCAGGTGGCTTTGAAAGCCTGGCAGAACGGAGCCGAACTGGTTCTTACCAATTCACCGGTAGCGATAAGGATGGGAACAATAAATGAGCTGGCACGGATAACCGGCAGCAAAATAATCCCGGCTGACGCAACAAGCATGGTGGATATCGATAAACTCATCTCTGAAAGCATGGAAATCTTTGGGGGAAGATTTGATTTCATACTTCATTCAATCGGTATGTCACCAAATGTCAGGAAGGATATTCCCTATGAGAACACCAGCTACGAAAATATGCATAAGACCTTTGATATCTCTGCCCTGAGCTTTCACAGGATTTTGCAGACTGCCTATAAATATGACGCAATAAACGAATGGGGATCGGTGGTTGCAATGTCATATGTTGCTGCTCAGCGTACACTTACGGGATATAATGACATGGGTGATGCCAAGGCTCTTCTTGAATCCATCGCCAGGTCGTTTGGCTATATTTATGGCCGTGACAGGAAAGTAAGAATAAATACAATTTCACAATCGCCAACGCTTACAACCGCCGGTAGCGGTATTCATGGCTTCGATTCGCTTGTCGATTTCTCCGAAAGAATGTCTCCTCTGGGGAATGCAACAGCTGAGGAGTGCGCTGATTTTTGTGTCGTGCTCTTTTCTGACCTGACACGCAAGATCACAATGCAAAACCTTTATCACGACGGCGGTTTCTCAAGCATGGGAATGAGCCTTAAAGCTATTGAACAATATAAGAAGAGCTTTGAGGACTGCGATTAGGAAATTGAGGAAATAAGTATAAATACCTATTTTTCAAGCGATTCGCTATTTGGTAAATCGCTTTTTTTATATTTGAGTAACTCGAAAACCTGAACGATGATCAAAATACTAATTCTGGTACTTCTCTATTTTACTTTTCCCCTGGTTATAATATATATGTGCAAACGATGGTCTTTTTTTAAAAAGCTGGGATCGATTGTTCTTGCATATGCTTTCGGTTTGCTGTTGGGTACTTCCGGAATTATACCAAAGGGGAGTGACAACTATTACCTTGCATTACAGGAAAAAATTTCATTGCCTGAAAAGGAAATCGAATCCTTGCGCTCGTCAGGAACCATCAGTGAGGACGATGTTTTTGTAAATTCGATCAGAACGGTTCAGGATATGCTTACCACTGTCGCCATTCCCCTCGCTTTCCCATTGCTTCTTTTTTCGCTTAATGTCAGGAAATGGCTGCGATATGCAAAGACAGGTTTTGTAAGTATGATATTGGCTTTAATATCTGTTATTGTCATTATTAGTTCCGGATACTTTATTTTCAAAGATTCAATTCCTGACAGCTGGAAGGTAGCGGGGATGCTTGTCGGCGTCTATACCGGCGGTACACCTAATATGGCTTCTTTGAGTGTTGCACTGGATGTGGATCCCAATCTTTTTTTAATGACCAATACATATGATATAATTGTGGGAGCAATTACAATCATTTTCTTCATCACAGTAGGGCCGAGAGTATTCAGAGCTTTTCTTCCTCCATTTAAGTTTTTGGGTGAATCAGGTGATACTGACCTGGCAGTTGCAGAAGCGGAAAGTTTTGAGGATTTCTCAGGTATGTTCAAAAAAGGCCGCCTGCTTCCATTGATTAAAGCCCTTGGAGTGTCTGTTATTATTGCAGTGGTGTCGGCAGGAATTGCTATGTTGTTCTCTGATGACGCGTTTCTGGCTGTTGCGATCCTTTCAATTACTACCCTGGCTATAATCGGATCGCTGATTCCCTGGCTCAACCGTATCGAAAAGACTTTTCAGCTCGGAATGTACTTTGTCCTTGTTTTTTCATTTGCCTTTGCATCAATGGCTGATCTTGGTAAAATATTTGAGATCGGATTCCTTGGACTTTTTGGTTATGTTTTATACGCTTATTTCGGTTCTCTGATTCTTCACCTTTTACTTTCCAAAATATTCAGGGTCAACGCTGATGATTATCTTATTACAACAACTGCCTTTATTTATTCCCCTCCATTTGTACCGGTCGTAGCTGCAGCTCTTAAAAACAAAGAAGTAATTATAACTGGTATTACCGTTGGGATAATTGGTTATATTATAGGTAATTACCTGGGAGTTGGATTAGGGTATTTCCTGAAGGGATTTTAGCCTTTCACTGATCCGCACTCAGTTTTGGCAGAGATGATGTGGCATTTAAAATAAATAATTCAGCCCGAAAGAAAATCCTATGTTTCCGTCCTGTGCATTAAATGCCTTACCGATATCAATAGCAACAACAAAATTCTCACCCCAGACCGGCATAATGCTTATCCCGGCACAATGATGCAGCTTTTCCGCACCCGGAGTAAAGAAATCACTGAAATTATATTCTGACATCCTGCTATCGAATGTAGCCTGAAGATTATCTGGGAATTCGATTTTTTTGGTAACCATTCCAACGTCATAAAACAGGTTGATACCAAGATAACTGTCGCGATTAAAGAGTGTAAAGAATACTGGTTTCCAGCGAAGTTCGAAATTACCCAGTATGAAGCCGTCACCCAGAACCCTGTTTTTCAGGATACCTCTCAATGTACTGGATCCACCCAATCCTTCACTTGAGTATCCGGTAAGCCTGCTGGTAATCACCTGCGATTGATAAAAGAAAGGAACCTTTCCTGATATAGTTGTCTGATATCCAAGACGGTAAACAAAAGACAGAATATTTTCAACAAGCGTAAAGTATTGTCTGTGAGTGATATAGAATTTTGAGAATCCCCAGTCATTTCCCAGAAATTTTGGAGACACTTCAATTCCCAGCTCGGTCCAAAGGCCTTTCATTGGATTAGGCCTGTTATCCCGGCTGTCCCAAACTAAAGCTGCCTTTACAGTATTAACCCAACCGCCATTAGCTTCATTTTCTGAAATTAGTCCGAGTGAATCACGATAAAGTTCAAAAAGTCCCGGCACTTCCGTAAGGGAGGGAATCAGATTATCCTTTTTGCCTTTGTTTAATTTATCAATATTTACCGACCTGACCTTAAAATTCTGAAATGCAAAACCTGCACTCCATTTTAAATGATCTCCCGATAACTTTCCTATGAAATCGTTTTTGAATCTGAACTGGTCCCTTTCATAGCGATAAAACATCCTGGACTTGTAGTCGGCAGATTCATCATCCATCCAGTCCTTGTTAAAAACCGATTCATAGCCATTAAATCCGTAAAAGTGGTTGGCCAGGTCGGGAAGATAGCTGATATCACTTATAAGTTCCACTCCCGGAATGAGGTGGTTTGATTCATACATGAACCTGTAAATACCGCTTCCTTTTGTATAACGCGATACTTCAGTGTAAGTGTGATCGTAATATTTGGGATATATACTTGGATCTCCATAATTAAAGAAGTCACATAAAGCTCCGTACTGAAATCCAAGGTTTGAGTCGTACGAAACAGCAGGAAGCGCCCCACCAAATTTCCAGCCGGTTTTAACCTTATTCTCCTGCCCTGGTACAGATAAAATAAATATAAATGCAAAAATAAATGTGAACGTCTTTTTCATCTGTTTATAATTTTGTTTTTTAATGGTCAGATGGAATTATCCCAGCGAGCGCATTCCCCGCTGCTCGCTGCGGGGTAAGCGAGATAAATAAATAAATTTCGGTCTGTAATTTTACTTTTTAATCATGGATATTTCATAGGTTATAGGTTTGGTTAACAGCGCTAAAGATAAAGAAAAATGGATATCATTTATAGTTTTTGCAATAATTGCTACCTTACACTGCCGTTTTTACGACCAGATAATTATGAGGTTGCTTATCAAAAATATTAAAGAACTTATCCAGACAGAAAAGGCTCCAAGGCACAGGGTCTGTGGTAAAGATATGGCGATACTCACCACAATATCAGATGCTTACGTATTAATAGATAATGAATGCATAGTCGATTTCGGAAAGATGAAGGAGTTATCCCGGAACATTTCAGAACTACCCGATTCTCCCGAAGTGATTGATGCCTCAGGAAAGTTTGTCTTTCCATCCTTCTGCGATTCACATACACATGCCGTATTTTCCGGGAGCCGGGAACAGGAATTCGTGGATAAGATAAAAGGTGTTTCATACGAAGACATTGCCCGGAGGGGAGGGGGAATACTAAATTCAGCAAAAAGACTTCACGAAACATCAGAGGATGATCTGTTCAACCAATCAATGACCAGGATCAATGAAATCATCAGGTTGGGGACAGGTGCCCTTGAGATTAAAAGCGGATACGGACTTAATACGGAAGATGAACTTAAGATGCTAAGGGTAATCCGGAGGATAAAAGAGAATACATTACTCGAGATAAAATCCACATTTCTTGGTGCCCATGCGGTTCCTGAAGAATTCAGGTATGACCGGGAAAAGTATATTGAATTGATCATCAATGAAATGATCCCGCTTGTTGCAAGTGAAGACCTTGCCGATTATATTGATGTTTTTTGCGACAATGGTTTTTTTACTACCCTTGAAACAGAGCAGATACTTATGGCGGGAATAAAGTATGGCCTTATTCCAAAATTGCATGCGAATGAACTTGGCAATTCCGGAGGTGTTCAGGTTGGAGTCAAGTATAACGCATTGTCGGTGGACCATCTTGAGCGTGCAGGTGATGAAGAAATCAGTGAACTTCTTGAATTCTGAAACCATGCCGACCCTGTTACCGGGATCTGCATTCTTCCTGGGTTTGCCTGATCCTCCGGCCCGGAGAATGATAGATGCAGGTCTTCCTGTCGCCCTGGCTTCCGATTATAATCCGGGTTCATCACCGTCAGGAAACATGAAGCTAATTATGTCGCTGGCTTGTATAAAGCTGAAGTTGATGCCCGAAGAGGCAATCAATGCAACTACAATTAATTCGGCATATGCAATGGGAATCTCTGAAACGCATGGATCAATTGCAAAAGGTAAAGTGGCCAATGTGTTTATTACAAAGGAAATGCCTTCATACAGTTATTTTCCGTATGCATTTGGAAGTAACCTGATTGATAAAGTTATACTAAAAGGAAAAGTGATTTAAGCCCCCCAACCCCCCTAAAGGGGGGCTATTTTGCTACCCGAATTGAACCCCCTTTAGGGGGCAGGGGGGTGAAAGAATTGGCAGTAGATTTAACATTAAGAGATTTTTTATGGAGAAACGGATAATTGAATGCGTTCCAAATTTCAGCGAAGGCAGGGACATGGGAATAATTAAGCAAATTACAGATTCCATCGAATCGGTTGACGGAGTCAAACTGCTGAATGTTGATCCGGGGAAAGACACTAACCGTACTGTTGTAACCTTTGTCGGAAGTCCTGAAGAAGTATCTCAGGCAGCTTTCGTTGCCGTAAGAAAAGCAGCTGAACTGATTGATATGTCAAAGCATCATGGGGCACACCCAAGGATGGGAGCCACCGATGTATGTCCTTTTGTTCCGGTTTCGGGAATATCGATGGAGGAAACTGCTGAATATGCCCGCAGCCTTGCCAGAAGAATAGGAGAGGAACTTAAAATACCGGTTTATTGCTATGAAAATGCTGCTTTCAGCGAGAAGAGAAGAAATCTCGCGGATTGCAGGGCTGGTGAATATGAAGGATTAAGGAAAAAACTGGCTGATCCGGAATGGAAACCTGATTTCGGGCCCGCAGTTTTCAACGAGAGGTCCGGTGCAACTGCAGTTGGAGCAAGGGATTTCCTTGTGGCTTTCAATGTAAACCTGAACACAACCTCGATTACGACGGGCTAACGCTATTGCCTTTGATGTACGGGAAAAAGGCAGAACTGTACAAAAAATGAGGAGAGGAGAGACTATAAGTGTACCAGGTACACTTAAAAGTGTTAAAGCAATCGGATGGTATATAAAGGAATACGGCATAGCCCAGATCTCCATGAACCTGACAAACATCTCAGTTACCCCGGTTCACATTGCTTTTGATGAGGTCTGCAGGAAGGCGGATGCAAGGGGAGTAAGGGTGACAGGATCGGAACTTGTAGGACTGATTCCGCTTAAGGCAATACTGGATGCCGGCCGGTATTTTCTTGAAAAGCAACAACGTTCAACCGGCGTATCGGATGAAGAGCTTATTAAAATAGCAGTTAAGTCGATGGGACTTAATGATATTCATCAATTCATTCCTGGAGAAAAAATAATTGAATTTGTCATGGAAGAAAAAAGTAATCCAAAGCTGGCAGACATTAGCCTGAAATCGTTCGTGAATGAAACCGCTTCAGAATCTCCGGCTCCCGGAGGAGGCTCGGTTTCGGCATACATTGGTGCTCTGGGAGCGGCACTTGGGACAATGGTTGCTAACCTTTCGAGCCATAAACGCGGATGGGATGACAGGTGGAAAGAATTCTCCGACTGGGCAGAAAAAGGAAAGACTATACAAAATAAGCTCTTGCAGCTTGTTGACGAGGATACTGTCGCATTCAACAAAATACTCGATGCTTTCAGGCTAAACAATAAGACCCGCGGAGGAAAGCAAAATAAGAAAATCAGCCATACAGGAAGCAACCAGAAATGCCATACTGGTCCCCTTCAGGGTAATGGAAACAGCTTTTTCCGCATTCGGGCTCATCAGCGAAATGGTCGAAAAGGGAAATCCGAATTCAGTTACCGACGCAGCAGTCGGCGCATTAGCACTGAGATCATGTATAAGGGGAGCATTTCTGAATGTTAAAATCAATGCAACAGGTCTCGCTGACAAAGAATTTGTTCAGGATATCCTGAATAAAGGACAGATAATCGAGCTGAATTCAGCAAAAGAGGAAGAAGATATCCTTATAAAGAACAGAGAAACGTATTAACACTTTGCAAAATCCTGATTCTCCCAGATGTAACCGAAAATCCTTTATTTTAAGCAAACGGATTTTCAGGGGCTGGTTCTGTGTTCCTTGAACAACTCCATATAAGCTATATTTCATTGCTCTGTCACTCTTTTATCTCAGAGAAAATCAAATTAAATGTTAAAAAATATTAAGTATGACTATTATCATTGGAATTTATTGAATATATTAGTCACCCATTTTTTAACCTAAACCTGAGTATTTATGAAAAAAATCCTAATGATTTTTACACTGTTTCTTATAACAGGGTCTCTTGTTATGAGCCAGACAGTGCAAATTACGGGTACTGTTACCAGTTCAGAAGACGGACTGGCTTTACCCGGAGTAAATGTTACAGTTAAGGGAACTACCATTGGAGCAATTACGGATACAAATGGGAGGTATGCCCTTTCTGCTCCCGCAAATGCGCAGGCCCTGACATTCAGTTTCGTCGGTTTCAGGACCATTGAAGTACCGATTGCCGGCAAGACCAGGATCGATGCTGTTCTTCAGCAGGACATCTTTAACGTTGAGGAAGTTGTGGTTGTTGCTTACGGAACACAGCAAAAACGCGATATTACCGGATCTGTTTCATCGGTAAAAGGAGATGCAATAAAAAGTGTTCCGGTACAAAGCTTTGATCAGGCACTTCAGGGAAAAGCCGCCGGTGTTAACTATTACTTTACCAAATGGTGTCCTTAATAATCCTCCGGTTATCCGTATCAGAGGATTTAACTCAATTTCCGGAAGTTCTTACCCGCTCGTAGTTGTTGACGGTGTACCGATCGCAACCGGTAACTGGGGAGGAAATGCTTCTACCAATGCACTTGCAGATATAAATCCTGCGGATATTGCTTCAATGGATATTCTTAAGGATGCCTCTGCAACTGCACTTTATGGTTCCCGTGCTGCAAACGGTGTAATCCTTATAACAACCAAACGCGGATCAGGTGCAAGAACCAAAGTGACCTATGACGGATATGTTGGGATGACAGAAGCTTATCATTTATTTGACATGATGAATGCCACACAGTATATTGCGCATAAAAACAAAGCATGGGAAAACTGCCGGTTCGGCCACCCGGATTACCCAGCTTAATGATTCAAATGGCAAACCTATTAATACAAACTGGGCTGACCAGGTTTATCAGAAAGGATTGCAGCATAATCATGCAATATCCATTTTCAGGTTCAACTCCAACAACCAGTTACTTTTTATCAGTCGGTTATACTGACCAGAATGGGATAATCAAGAAGAACACCTATACAAGAAAAAATGCCAGATTAAATCTCGATCATAAATTAAACAAGTATATCTCGCTGGGTGCAAATATAGGTTATACAAACGGTCACAATGAAGCACCTAATACCGGTGCATCATTTGCAACAGCAGGTGCAGCACGTCTTGCATTTGTATTGCCTCCTATTCTTGCTCCCTATAAGAATGACGGAAGTGGTGATTATAATATTGAAGGATCAGCAATCGGAAGAATGGGTGAACCATTTCCTGCACTTGGTTATTATAACCCGGTGGCGATTATGGATCTTTGTAAATATACCACGGAAACAGACAGGCTATTAGCAAATGTTTATGCAAGCATTGAACCGGTTAAAGGTTTAGTACTTAAGACAGCCTTTGGTATGGATAACCTGACATCTGAACAGACATATTTCCAAACTCCGATTACCGGCGACGGATACGGTTCGAATGGTGCGGCAGGTGCTTCAGTAATGAGAAATTCCGCAGATGGACCTGGACAAATACTGCCAATTATAATGTAACCTTAAAGGAAAAATACAATATCGGACTTCTGGCAGGTATTGAAGAGCAGCGCTCTACAGATTCATGGTGGTCAGGGAGTAAAACCAATGTTACTGATCCGTTCTTTAAAGTGTATCAGGGTGCATGGGTTACAGCCGGTATGGGCGGCGGTGGAATAGGTGAAAATTATTTCATCTCTTACTTTGGCCGTGCAAGCTTCAACTATAACAAGAAATATTATGTTGAAGGAAGCGTCCGCCGTGACGGATTTTCAGGACTGGCTAAAGGAAATAAATTCGGAACATTTGGCGGTGCTTCAGTAATGTGGAACGCATCAAATGAAGAATTTATTAACAACGCCATCGGATCAATATTTTCTGATATCCGTCTTGAAGGCAAGCTTTGGCCGCGTTGGTAATATTTCAGCTGTTGGTGATTTCAGCTCATTATTCCTATACGGAGCCGGTGTTTATGGAGCTGTTCCGACACTCAACTTCACCCAGGCCGGAAATGCTGATTTACAAGTGGGAAACCAGCGACAAGTATGATTTTGGCCTTAGTTTCGGTCTGCTGAAGGATAAAATCCAGGCTGAGATCAACTATTTCTATAATGATATTAACGGACTGGTTCTTGGAGTACCGCAGTCACCGTCAAAAGGTATTCCCGGAAACTCGATCTCGGCTAACGTTGGTTCAATGTTCAACAAAGGGCTTGAAATAACACTTACAAGTTTCAACATAGCCAAGCCCAATTTCTCATGGACAACAACCCTTAATTTCAGTACTCTGAAAAATGAGGTTACAGCTCTTGCTCCCGGTGTTACGGAATTACTGGGTGTAACAGGCGGACTTGAGACAACCAGTAAAACGATTATAGGAAAACCAATTGGTAATATTCTTGCCGTTGAAACCAGAGGTGTTGATCCTGAAACAGGAAGAAGGATATATGTTAGAAAAGCCGGTAAGGAAGTACTTTACTATCATGAGAATTCCTCTGCTACCAGATGGCAATACAGGGATGGATCAGGAGTTGCACCTGCTATAACTACGGCTGCCGATGCCAAGGTAATGGGATCTCCTCTGCCAAAATACTACGGAGGATTTGACAATACCCTGGCTTTCAAAAATATAGATTTCTCACTTAACCTCACATACGCTTTTGGTTTCGACATCTACAACGGTTCAAAAGCAGGTCTGAGAGACCAGAGGTGGTGGAACAATTCTGTTGAAGTCTATGAAACAGCATGGGAGCAACCTGGAGATATTACCAATATTCCCAAACCCGTTATGAATGATAACATCTCCAACGGATCGTCATTCCCGATCTCTGAAAATATTGAAAAGGGTGGTTATGTCAAAGTCAGAAATGTATCACTTGGCTACTCATTCAGGAAGCTTCCAGCAATAACCAATATTGAGAGCATAAGGCTTTATGCACAGGTATTTAATGGCTATGTGTTCACAAAGTATAAAGGATCTGACCCGGAAGTATCCACCAATGGTGATGCGAACCTGACTCCGGGGATTGACAGGAACACTGCTCCGCAGGCAAGAACATATACGCTGGGCTTAAGCATTAATTTCTAACTAATTAACAGAAAGAGATATGAAAAATATATTTAAAATTACAATAGCATTTGTACTGCTTACTGACAATCGGATGCTCCAAGGAGTTTCTCAGATCCGGTTCCTCAGACCTCACTCTCGGATCTGTCGGTATTTGATACAAAAGACCGGGTAGATAGCCCAGGTTAATGGAATGTATGCAAGAATGAAGGCCGGTGCTTTTCTTGGTGGCAGGTTCTTTGTCTACGATGATGTGCGGGCCGATAACTTCATTCCCAAAAGCTCTAACCTTGTTACCAATTTCGCTTCATGGAACCATTCCGAAGTCAGTTCTACCAATGAGGTACAGAACTGCTGGGGAGCTGTTTATGCTGCAGTTAATTCAATAAACGTATTTCTATGATGGTCTGGTAGCCGCATGGGATGGTGGAGTCCTTGATGGTAAAATATCAGCAGACGGAATATGATCAATTCAGGAGTGAAGCACTTGCCCTCCGGGCAATTTGCTATTTCGATCTTCTTCAGCTTTATGCCAAACCCTATAACCAGGGTTCCGGAGCTAATCCAGGGGTACCTCTCAGATTGATAGCTCAGAAATCAGCTGAAGGCAATGACCTTGCAAGAAGCACAGTTACTGAAGTGTATACGCAGATACTAAAAGATCTGAATGATGCTGAACCACTTGCAATTTCCGATTATGACGATGATCTTTTGAATACAACAAGAGTTCATAAGAATACGATCATTGCTATGAAAACGAGGGTATACCTTAATATGCAGGACTGGGCAAAAGTTGTATCCGAATCAGCAAAGATAGTTTCAGCAACAGAACCGTTTACCGCTCCCTCAGGAGTTGCTTTTGCATTGAATCCTTCGTTTACGAGTATTTTTGAAACACCTTATACTTCAAAGGAATCAATTTTTTCAATGCCAATGACAACCACAGACGGGCCAGGCACTCAGAACGGACTTCCCCATTATTATTCCTATTCATCGTCAGAATCATATTATCTGAACCTGACTCCGGGATCAGTTTATGCCACAATGGACGCCACCGATGTGAGGAAAACCAGCCTTTATCTTTCGGATGGCAACTATTTCCTGACAAAATTTCCTGATTTTACAACTCTTACCAATTATTGTCCTGTCATGAGATATGCAGAAGTTCTGCTTAATCGTGCGGAAGCTCTTGTAAGAGCCGGAGGAGCCGTTACCCAGGAAGCAATTGACCTGCTCAATGCTGTCAGGATCCGGTCATTTGCCACTGGCGCCTACACTCCGGCAAGCTTTGCAGCTGCAACTGATTTCTATACAGCAATTCTGCTCGAGAGAGATATGGAGTTTCTGGGTGAAGGTATCCGGACTATGGACCTGATGAGGCTGAGTCTGCCTTTCCCTCCCAAAGATGGTGGAGGCATGGGGGTTATTCCTGAAATCCCATCAAGCAGTGTTGGCTATATCTGGCCCATACCTGCAAACGAACTTAGCCTGAATAAGCTGATGACTCCTAACCAATAGTTTTGAAAAACTTACCTTAATAAAAAGGCTGTTTCGAAAGAACAGCCTTTTTTACTTATTTAAAATTCGCCTGATTGTCCTGAGCTTATGCGAGTATCCTTTGATCTCATTCTTGTAAATCCCCTGATGATCAATCGTATCGATCCTCACTCTGCCCGACGCATGAATCACGAGTCCCTTTGAAAGGATCATACCAACATGGGATATCTTTCCCATGTCATTATCAAAAAATACTAGATCACCGGGAATGGCCTCTTCAATAAAGTTGATGCTTTCTCCGGTAGCTGCCTGCTGCCAGGAATCGCGCGGAATCTCTACGCCATGGATTTTGTAGACAAGCTGTACAAATCCTGAACAATCAATCCCCGATGGTATCCGGCCACCCCATATGTAGGGGCTGTTGATAAACCTCATGGCTGTATCTGCAATCGATTCACTGATGGTAACATAAGATTCGCTGAATTCAGAACATGTGCCGTAAACATTTTCACCGGCAGAAAAAACTTTATTTTCAAAATCAGGATTATAGACTTCGCATCCTGCTTCCAGGACAAGTCGTGTCTTATCATTTTTAAAACACAGCAGCGACCTGTTCAGAACCCGGCCGGTCAATCCGCCACCCTCTTCTGATTGCTGAAGATGGTTGATATCTACCCATCCCATATAGTGGTCAAATATCGTTTCAATCTTGTACCAATGGCCTGCCTGACCAATAATTATGTATTTCTCGCCAAACAGGACCTGGCTGAGCATTTCTGACTTATGTGAAGGTCCCGACCGTAACGGAACAAAAACATTCTCACATATAAATGCTTCCATCTTGATATTTTCCTTCAAAATTACGAATTAAAAACAAGTTAATATAAAATCCTCTCTGTGTTTCTCTGTGTCTTCTCTGTGGATCTCAGTGCTATTATTAAAAAGAGCTTTCACGGAGTTCCACAGAGTAGTCACAGAGGTCGCAGAGTGCATTATTAGTCAAAACCTTAATTCAATTGTTAAAATTTTCCCTATTTTTGCCTTTGATTATCAGGTATATCTAATACTTAAGATAATGGCTGGATCAAAAAGACGTCCTCCGGAGATCAAGACAAACAAAAAGTATCTCTATCACCTTATTCTTTTCGCAGCGAGTATTCTGATTATAGTTGCAATATCGCCGCGCGGGGGAAAATTCAGGTACGAATTCCAGAAAGGTAAACCATGGCTGAGCTCCGCTTTGATTGCACCATGGGATTTTCCGGTGCTTAAATCAGAAGAAATTATCACAAAGGAACGCGACAGCATATTAAAGAACTTTTCCCCTTACTTCAAGTATGACTCCGACGTTGAAACAATAGAGATACTCGAGTTTGATAAATACCTGAACAAATTACTACAGGAATTTGAATCGGGATCACGAAAGATTGATCCCATGGGTTTTATTTCGGCCAAAAGAGAATTGAATTCCATACTTTCTGAGATCTACCAGAGGGGGGTGCTCGAAGCCAATGAAATAACAACTTCGCCCGATAAATTATACAGAGAAATTACTGTTGTTAAAGGTAAGATCGCAGAACAAAAGCCTTTTAACTCGCTCTTTTCGCAAAAGGACTGCCTATGAATTCGCAAAAGTGAAAAAAGAGGAATTGCAGAAAAAACATGCCACCATCTCGGGCAGATCTGTAAGCGATTTTGTATCCAGTGTTGCATTATATGATTTTATTAAACCAAATCTTTTCTATGATGCAGCTACTTCATTAACAGTCAGGGATAAACTGATCAGTGAAATAAGTGTAAATCGCGGACTGGTTCAGAAAGGTGAACTGATAATTTCGCGTGGTGAGATAGTGAACGATGCGAAATTCAATGTTCTCGAGTCACTGAGAAATGAATATGAGAAACGACTCGGCAAGACTGATAGATGGCTTATTCTGCTTGGAAGATTTATCCTTGTAACTGCCTGTTACCTTGCCCTTTATCTCTTTCTGTACAATTTCCGTTTTGATGTATTGAGTTCAACTCACAAGACATTCTTTATAATACTGGTTATCCTGCTGTTTACCTCATTAACACGGCTGGTTATCAATTTACCTGGGGATATTGTATTTCTCATACCATACGCAATAATACCAATTGTTGTAAGGACATTCTATGATTCAAGACTGGCCCTGTTTGTTTACCTGGTATCCATCATGCTTGCCGGTTTTATAGTTCCTAATTCGTTCGAATTCGTTTTCGTGAGTTATATTGTCGGTGTGATAGTTATTTTTTCCCTTACAAATGTATACAGGCGTGCGAAGCTGTTTTTCGCTGCATTAATGGTCTTCCTGACCTATTCTGTTGTTTATTTCGGAATTGGCCTGTTGCAGGAAGGCAGCCTCCCTGATATGAAATGGAAGAATTACTTATGGTTTGCGGGGAATGGAGTATTTCTTCTATTAAGTTATCCCCTGATCTTTGTTTTTGAAAAAACTTTCAGATTTCTGTCTGATGCCACTCTTTTTGAACTTTCCGATACAAACCAGCCCTTGCTGAGGAAGCTGGCCGAGGAGGCACCCGGCTCATTCCAGCATTCCCTCCAGGTAGCTAACCTTGCAGAAGAAGCTGCCAGGGAAATCGGCGCGAATAATCTTCTTGCACGGACAGGAGCTCTCTATCATGATATCGGTAAAATTGCCAAATCCGAATTCTTTATTGAAAATCATGCAGAAGGATTCAGTCCTCACGATCAGCTTGATCCCCTAAAAAGCTCAGAGATCATTATCGACCATGTCAGGGAAGGAGTGGAACTTGCCAAAAAATACAAACTACCTTCCCTGATAATTGATTTCATTCAGACACATCATGGCACCTCAGTGGCATATTATTTTTATAAGAAATTTCTTGATAAGAACCCGAAAGGTACCGACATGGAAAAGAACTTTGCTTATTCGGGACCAAAACCAAACTCGAAAGAAACGGCCATCGTAATGATGGCCGATGCTGTCGAAGCTTCCTCAAGAACTCTGGCAAATTACTCGGAGGAAAACATAAGTGAGCTTGTTGAAAGAATTATCTACATTCAGGAACAGGACGGACAGTTTTCGGAAACGCCGCTTACATTCAAGGATATTTCGGATATTAAAAGCGTATTTGTCAAACGGCTTTCAAATATTTATCACGCAAGAATAGCTTATCCGGAAAGGGAACGAGCACGGGATTAACGCATATCAACAATTTCAACACCTTTGTATTTTTCGGGAGAAAAAACAAATACTGAATTATCGGGTTTTTGTCTGAGGTCGTATTCGCTGACACTCAAGGTAACTGTTACTCCGTTTTTATATTTGTATTCAAGGCTTTTCAGATCGAAAGAGGGTTTCCCGATACTAAGCCTTATCCTGATATGATCGCTGTTGATATCTTCCGGATAAAGATCAATAAGGTAAGAATCGGACTTCTCATCAAGAAGTCTTGCCTTATATCCTTTTTTGTAAATTGAAAAAACTGCTGAAGGTCGTGCCTGAAATGAATCGTCATTCTTCGAAGGTTTTGAAATTGTCACCTCTTTTTCAGCAGGAAGATAACTCCATGAGGTTTCACCATTATACCAGACAATGTTATCGGTCAGATCAAGCCTGTACTTGTCCCTGGCTCAGAATTATTGACCCGGAGATACTTTTGTCCGTACCTTCCACCTGATCAACAGTTTTAATTGTGAATTTCATTGAAACAGAAGGAGCTCCGAGTGCAAGTGAAGAAAACCTGTCAAGGATTTTTACAGCCTGAGCATCCTTCTGTGTGAAAGCGGCCAGGGATATGGAAAAGAAGAAAAAAGTTGCAAGAATATGTCTCATTAAGTTCCTTTTATTCCAGATCCTTCAAAATCTGTTCCAAACGTGAATAATCTGAACAAAGAACATCCCTTGCCTTGCTTCCTTCAAATGGTCCGACGATACCGGCAGCCTCAAGCTGGTCGATTATTCTCCCGGCCCTGTTGTAGCCTATTGAAAGCTTTCTCTGGATCAGGGATGTTGAACCCTGCTGATGCTGTACAACAAGACGGGCAGCGTCTTCAAACATTGGATCTCTTTTTCGGAGATCAACTTCCTGTAATCCGATTTCGCTGTCATCAATATATTCCGGAAGGTGCATAGCATCGGGGTAACCCTGTTGGGAACCAATATACTCTGTCAGTTCTTCTATTTCCGGAGTATCGATAAATGCACATTGCACCCTTACAGGCTCAGCACCTGTCGATACCAGCATATCACCCCTCCCAACCAGCCTGTCAGCGCCTGTCGCATCAATAATCGTCCTTGAATCAATTGACGAGAATACCCTGAACGCGATCCTTGTCGGGAAATTGGCCTTGATAAAGCCGGTTATAATGTTGGTAGATGGTCTCTGGGTCGAAATAATAAGGTGTATACCCGTTGCTCTTGCAAGCTGGGCAAGCCTGCCTATTGGTGGTTCTATCTCCCTTCCCGCAGTCATGATGAGATCAGCAAACTCGTCGATGATAAGAATTATATATGGCAGGTATCTGTGACCCTTTTCCGGATTGAGTCTCCTTGCTATAAACTTCTCATTATACTCTTTGATGTTGCGTGACTGAGCATCCTTGAGAAGTTCAAGACGGTTATCCATTTCAATGCACAGGGAATTAAGAGTATTGATAACCTTCTGAGTGTCAGTAATTATTGCATCTTCTTCCCCCGGAAGTTTTGCCAGAAAGTGACGTTCTATCTTGGCATATAAGGGCAATTCCACACGTTTTGGGTCGATAAGTACAAATTTAACTTCTGAGGGATGTTTCTTGTAGAGAAGTGAGGTTATTATTGCATTGATTCCAACCGATTTACCCTGGCCCGTTGCTCCTGCAACAAGGAGATGGGGCATTTTTGTAAGATCAACAATATACGGATCGTTTGTGATCGTACGTCCAAGTCCAAGTGCAAGATCAAATTTTGTTTCCTGAAAGGCCTTGGATGTGATCAGCGATTTCATGGAAACAACCTGAGGATTTTTGTTAGGGACTTCTATTCCAACTGTTCCTCTTCCCGGGATAGGGGCTATAATCCTGATCCCCAAAGCAGAAAGGTTCAGTGCTATATCATTTTCAAGCGATTTAATACGGGCAAGTCGAACACCTCGTTCCGGTACAATTTCATAAAGGGTTACTGTGGGGCCCACCGTTGCAGTAATGTGCTTAATGCTTATTTTATGATCTCCCAGGGTTTTAACTATATTTTCCTTGTTCTCGAGGACCTCTGCATCATCAAAACTGGTATCTGATTTATGGTCGGTGAGTATCGAAACCGGCGGGAACCGGTATTTTGACAGGTCGAGACGAGGATCATAATTCTCCCTGAACTTTTCCACCTCATGATCAGGCATTATATCAGTGGCTTCAGGCTTTTTAATATTGATCGGAACACTGTTTCCCACAGGTAATCCAACTCCATCCCTGTCAACTTCATGAATTATTGAACCATAACCGGAAATCTACCTGACCGTCATCTTCAAGAGTCGGACGTTTTACAACAAATTCAACCTCCTCATCGTCCTCTTCATCCTGATCATCAGGCATCTCCACTTCCTCACTCTTTATGGCTTCGTCGTGCCTATCATTGAAACCAGACACCGGTGAACCGTTCGGTTTAATCCCGGGTATCACGTTTTTTATAGAAGAGGGGATCTTGCTGGTAAAAGTTTCTGGCTTGAATTTTAAAGCAAATATCAGATATGAAACTGTAATAAAAGTCAATATTATACCGGTACCTATTTTCCCCGCAAACGAATTCAGCCATTCTGTTATTTTAAATCCCTGAGCACCACCTGGTCCGCTTCCGAGGTAACCGTCAGCTTCGCCAAAAATGAATCCGAGAATCAGGGAAATAATGATTGCAGCAAAAGTGAATTTCGTCACGACCTTCCAAAGATTGATTTTTGGAAAATTCAGAAAGTACAACCCGATCGAGCCAATAATAAGCGGAATAAAAAAAGCGCCATATCCAAAGCCCAGGCCTATGATCATTTTAGCAAGGAAGTGACCGCTTTTCCCTGACCAGTTCTTAACATTCACGTCTGCACCGGAAATTACCTGCGAATCGGATAAGCTTAGGTCGGTTTTCCACCAGAAGAGATAAGCAACACAAGCAAGAAGCAGATATAATGCAAAACCTGTGATCAATATCCCAATAGCAAACTTTATTCTTTCGTCCGTAAAGAAAGACTTGGATTTTGCCTTTGGCTTTGTTGTCTTTTTCCCGTTTACTTCTTTTTCTTTCTTCATTTCAAATCAATAATTCCTCCTGAAGTTGGCATTAAAAGCACTCCAAAGGTAATAATTTTGAGAAACACGTAACGGGAGTGAATGCACTTTGCGATTAAATGATTGGATTGTTGATCAATAGAAACATCCCCCTATCCCCCTTCGAAGGGGGAATCAAGAATTAAAACCGATTTCAGACAAATAAGACCCAATTTCCCTCGATCCAGTCATAATATCCAAATCTCTCCTTGTCCTGCGCCCTGTGCCCAGTGCCCAGTGCCCAGTGCCCTGCCCATGCCACTTATAGGCTTACCATTTTATTGATAAACTTATTAATATCTTTCTTTGATACCATCTTGAACTTCTCCTTTCTTTCAAACATCTTATCGGGAATCTCTTTTTTATAGACATTCTGAGCTAAAAAATGAAATTCGGAACGACCAATAAAAAAGAAGAAGCTCATAAGAACTCCATCAATCTGGCAAAAGGGAGTAGATGCATTCGGGTCTTTTACAGGTATTTCATTTGTGTACCAGATGTGGTAGATTTTCGAACGGTCAAAGGGGAATGTGACCTCTGCATTTTTGCAGTTGAAGCCGCATATCCTTGCAGTTTTGGTTGTCTTTTTGATTTCAATGCCATTCATGGCTTCAAATCCGGGATAGAGTTCACCTGGTTTTGAAGCATAATAATATCTTATAGTGAACATGCTGAGATATGTATCATGTATCTCTTTTGAAGGATTTGACAAATTGATTATACCTGAATTGCCAAGAGGAGATATCAGTTCATAGACAATCTTATCATTTTTGAAGGCAACGATAAGGTTTTTAGGCATAAGCTCTTTTGGCAGCATAGTAACATGACCTTCATATTGAACGTCATAATGGATCTCACCCTCCTTTATAGGCCTGCCTCCTTTTTCCCTGCAGGAGTAGTTTGTCAATAAGAAAAAAGTTGTAAAAAGGAAGATGCTACCCGACCTCACGACCATGAATTAAGTTGACGACGTAAATGTAATTATTTTTTTAAAATTGTATCAGGTACCTGATAATTATGCATTAAGTAGCTAAAATATGCTCTTTAACATATATTTTTTCTGACCTGATTTCAAATAAATCTGCATCTCCAAAATTCACAAATTTATAGCTTTGCGTTTAAAGATACCGGATTTTCACAAGTCATTTATTATTTTGATTCAATGAAATAATAATAAAATTACAGTTTGTTATGGGAAAGAAACTTGCAGTAGTTGCATTAGGCGGAAACGCGCTTCTCCGGGGTGACCAGACGGGAACTATTGATGAGCAGGAGGAAAACACCACACAGACTCTCGAAAACCTTGTCTTTCTTATAAATGAAGGATATGATCTGGTTATTACTCATGGAAACGGTCCGCAGGTAGGGAACATTCTGATGAGAAACGATGCCGGTGAGCAAATGTATAATATCGCGCAGATGCCGGTTGATATTTGCGTGGCCGACTCGCAGGGAGGCATTGGTTATATGATCGAACGTATGTTCAGAAATGTGCTTAACAAACATGGTATCAGCAGGAATGTGATCTGCATAGTTACTCAGGTCATTGTCAATAAAAATGACCCGGCTTTCAATGACCCCCAGAAAAGGATAGGAAAGATCTACACAAAGGAGGAAGCCGATGCTCTCTCTGCTAAAAAAGGATGGATTTTCAGGGAAGAGGTTAAGACTGATTATGGATTCAGACGTGTTGTTCCATCTCCTGCACCTGTAGATATTATGAATTTTTCTATAATCCGTGATCTGGCTAAGAATGGGAATATTGTCATAGCTGCCGGAGGCGGAGGTGTCCCTGTATATATCGACGAAAAAAAAGATGTCAGGCCTGCTGAAGTTGTAATAGACAAGGACCTTGCTTCCTCGCTGTTAGCTTCCCTTATAGGAGCAGAGGAGTTTTATATCCTTACGGATGTCCCTTATATATATATAAATTATAAAAGACCGGATCAGGAAATTAAAGAGTTTCTCAATTACGCAGATACCCTAAAATACCTGAACGAAGGTCATTTCGCTAAGGGAAGCATGGCTCCGAAAATTGAAGCATGCCTGAACTTCCTGAAAAACGGAGGCCGCATGAGCGTTATCACCGAAGCATTCAAACTGGCTGATAAAAAATACGGCTCAAAGATCACAATGGAGTATGAGAATTAAATGTTGGACAAGATTCTTGAGGCAACAGGCGTAAGGCGACTTGCGCATGTTTTAGCGTTTTATTGATGCATCAATCTTAAGGATCCCCTCCTGGGAGGGGCTAGGGGTGGGTAAGTCAAAGTCACAGACTATTAATTTATTTATTACTTTTATCCCCTTCAAATTATTTCATTTATACAACTTTATATCTATTAACCACTATGTCAATCAACCTCCATAACAGACATTTCCTGAAGCTCCTTGACTTTAAGCCCGGAGAAATTAAATACCTGCTCAACCTGGCTGCTGAACTGAAAAAGGTCAAGAAAAATGGCACTGAGCAACAAAGACTTAAGGGAAAGAACATCGCTTTGATTTTTGAAAAATCATCAACCAGAACAAGATGTGCATTTGAAGTTGCGGCTTTCGACCAGGGGGCTCACGTAACATACCTTGGACCGAGTGGTTCACAGATCGGACTAAAGGAGTCTATGAAGGATACTGCAAGGGTGCTCGGCAGGATGTACGACGGAATCGAATACAGGGGCTACGGTCAGTCGAAAGTTGAAGAACTGGCGAAATATGCCGGCGTTCCTGTCTGGAACGGACTAACGAATGAGTTTCATCCTACTCAGATCCTTGCCGATTTCATGACAATGCTTGAGCATTGCAAAAAACCACTCAACAAAATATCATTCTGCTACCTTGGTGATGCACGCTATAATATGGGCAATTCGCTTCTGGTTGGCGCAGTCAAAATGGGAATGGATTTCAGGACTGCCGCTCCAAAGGCTTTCCAGCAGGGGAAAGAGCTTGTTGAAACTTGCAGAAATATTGCAAAAGAGACAGGGGCAAAGGTTAATATTACCGATAACGTCGATGAAGCAGTCAAAGGGGTCGATTTCCTTTATACAGATGTCTGGGTATCGATGGGAGAGCCTGATTCTGCGTGGGTAGACAGGATAAAACTAATGAAACCTTACCAGGTCAATATGTCGGTGATTAAAGAAGTCCGGAAATCCTGATGTTAAGTTTCTGCACTGTCTGCCTGCATTTCACAACAGGGAAACGGGGTCGGGGAGGAAATTTATCAGAAATTCGGTCTTGACGGACTGGAAGTGACTGAAGATGTATTTGAATCAAAACATTCAATAGTCTTTGATGAAGCCGAAAACCGGCTGCATACAATTAAGGCTGTGATGGTTGCAACGCTGGGATAAATACCTCTCCCTGAACCGGGTCCCGCTTTACAGGACGAGTTCGTCGAAGGCAATCCCTCCTCCGGGAGGGAAGTACCAAATTGCTTTCTCCATAAAATCATACTAAATATATCTCTATGTTGAAGGTAAAAGCCCCTTCTCTCTTGGGAGAAGGGGTTTGGGGATGAGGTTGGTTATTTGATCCACTCCTTCACAAAATAGAATGTGATTATAAACGAAGCAGCCAGCTTCAGTCCGATACCGGTAAGAAATCCAAGCAGACTGCCGAATCCTGCTTTTATAGCGTATTTCATATCATCCTTAAAGATAAGTTCCCCGACAACCGCTCCGATAAATGGTCCGATAATAATTCCCACTGGTCCCAGAAACAGACCAATAATGAGTCCTACTGTTGCACCCCGTGTACCATATTTTGATCCTCCGAATTTTTTGGTTCCCCATATAGGGACTATATAATCGAGTATTGAAACCACAATCACAATTACGGCAAGTGTTATCAGGATGGATGTGGAGAAATCGGCGAATTTTGTGAAATGGAGCAATACAAGTCCCAGGTAACTTAATGGCGGACCCGGAAGCACCGGTGCCAGACACCCGATTATTCCGAGAATCATCAGAATAATTGCCAATATCAGCAGGATATAGTCTAACATTCAGAAAAATGACTCTTTATTTTTTGCCAAGGTCATCGAATTCGATATTTGAGAATTCCCTGGCAGAAAGTCCTTCTGTTTCCTGTTTAGGTTGTTCTTCTGAATGCGTAGTTTTCTGTTTTTAATTCATCTTTTCCGTTGCCGATAAATGTTACAACATCTTTCAATCCATCAGCAAATTTCTCAAAATCTTCCTTATAAAGAAAGATCTTGTGTTTTTCATAGAATACCTTACCTTCTTTACCGAGACGCTTTTTACTTTCAGTGATAGTCAGGTAATAATCTTCCTTACGGGTGGCCTTAACATCAAAAAAATATGTTCTTTTCCCGGCTCTTACCACCTTGGTATAGATCTCTTCCTTAATGGACTTTTCATCATTACTGCTTACAACTTCCTTAATTCCGGCTTCTTCTTCCATTTCGCTGTTAGTTTAGTTTAGGCTAGTGTTTTGATTGTCAAATGTAAGAATTATTTTTTCAAATCAAAATAAGGTCTTTTAAATGTATCTAAAATTTACCCTGTTGTTTTGAGCAGTAACGGAAAAAAGTTATTTTTGCAGGCTAAAGCTGAGGTTCTTTATTAATGATAAGCAGAAGATTATTGCGCATTAAAGCCCTTATGGCTCTATATGCATTCAACCGCAGGGAAGATGAAAATCTTGCCCTTGCTGAGAAAGAGCTGATGTTCAGCATCGAAAAGACTTATGAACTCTACCACTATCTGCTTCTCCTCGTACTTGAAATCGCTGATGTTGCCACTGAGAAAATAGACCAGGCTCTTCAGAAAAGGATGCCATCATCCGAGGATCTTAATCCCAAAAGACGTTTTATTGATAATCAGGTCATTGCCCAACTAAGGAAAAATAAAGCATTTAACGGATATATAGCATCCAGAAAACTGTCATGGGTTAATTATCCTCATATTCCCAGACTTTTGCACAACAAAATGCTTGCGTGGGAAAAGTATGAGGAATATATGACAACGGACGTGCAGAGTTATGTATCTGATAAGAAATTTATAATCCAGCTAATTACAGGGCTTTTTGCATCTTCGGAGGACCTCGAGGCCAACTTCGAGGAACAAAGCATTTACTGGAATGACGATACTGAATATGTAAACGTCATGATCGAAAAAACCCTTAAGAAATTCAAACCGGATAACGGAGAAAAAGTGCCTATGCTGCCACTATTCAAAAATAAGGAGGACGAGGATTTTGTAAGGATATTATTCCGTAAGACGGTCCTTAATTCAAAAGAGTGTTCGGAGCTAATTGACCATAATACTACCAACTGGGAAGTTGAACGTATCGCGTTGATGGATATACTGGTCATGAAGCTGGCAGTCACAGAAATACTTGAATTTCCGGAAATTCCGGTCAAAGTTACTCTGAATGAGTATATTGAAATAGCTAAATGCTATTGTACATCAAAAAGCAGTACATTTGTCAACGGAATACTCGACAATATTGTAAAGGAGATCCGGGGAAAAGGGCTATTTAAAAAAACTGGGAGAGGACTGGTTGGCGAGAAAAATTTTGATTTGAACTGAAAATAAAGGTAAATTCCGGAATTGAAAAACACAGGTTTCGTTATCTTTATTAATTTGTATGCTTTTATTTATTGCCTGCAATTCGGGTTCAGGCAAGAAAGCTTCTCCCGGGACAAGTCTTCCTGCTGAAGGTGAATTGGGCGAAATAAGTTTCAGGGAATATGAGCATGATTTTGGTAAAGTAACTGAAGGAGAGAAAGTAGCTTATATATTTCCTTTTGAAAATAAAGGACCCGGGACACTTGTGATAAATTCAGCCTCAACAAGCTGCGGGTGTACGGTAACAAAATTTGACCGCGACCCAATTCCGGCAGGAAATAAAGGAAGCCTTGAGGTAGTGTTTGATACCGGAGGAAGAAACGGATTGCAGACAAAAACAATAACCGTTCAATCTAACTCCAGGAAGAAGGTGGTAATTCTTAAAATTACGGCTGAAGTAATTGCCAGGAATAAATAACAAATAACAAATCATAAATATTTATTACTATGAACAATTTATCTTTTATTTTACTTATGGGTCAGCCATCAGGCAGTGCCGGCGGACAGGGTAATGCACTTATTACTTTTCTTCCCCTCCTTCTGGTTTTTGTGGTCTTCTATTTTTTTATGATAAGACCTCAAATGAAAAAACAGAAAGAAATGACAAATTACAGGAATTCGCTTAAAAAAGGAGATAAAGTGGTGACAACAGGAGGAATTTATGGCAGAATCACGGAAGTGAAGGACAACTATGTGATGCTGGAAGTCGGCGGAGATCTGAGACTTAAAGTGGATAAGAGTGCACTTGTGAAAGATCCGACTGTCGACGCTGAATAATACATTTCTTTATTTACGCCGTGTGAAAGGCCAATCAGGCATATGGTTGAGAAGAATTCTGGAAAAGGGAGCAGGCGGAATCAACAGGGATGTGATAATTTTTGCTTTCTTCCTTTTGCTTTCTTTCATATTCTGGTACCTGAATTCGCTGGGGAAAAATATTGAGTCTGATTTAAAGTATCCGGTAAGATATATTAATCTTCCGAAAGAAAGAATACTTTCTGAAGACCTGCCCTCCAGACTGGAACTGTATCTCAAAGGCCCCGGTTATTCCGTACTCAAACTTAAACTTTCCGGAAGCCGTGCACCTTTGATTCTTGATATTTCCACAATCAATTACCGCAGAGTCCCGGGAAGCAATACCCTAAGCTATTATATTCTCTCCTCAGGTCTTATTCCGAAGCTCAAAAGCCAGCTGCGGACCGAATGCGAAATAGTTGCCATAAAGCCTGATACACTCTTTTTTACTTTTGACAGGATCATTGCAAAAGCAGTTCCGGTTATTCCTGACATTGAAATACTGACTGAAAAACAATATTCGGTAAAGGGCAATATTCAGGTTAATCCTGATTCTGTAATTTTGACAGGGCCGAAACATATCATAGATACGGTAGATAACGTAAAGACCAGATTTAAAAGACTTACCGGCGTCGATGAAACAATTACAAGAAGTTTTATGCTGAAAACTTCGAAGGAGTATTCCTCCTCCGTGAAGAAAGTAACACTTACAATTCCAGTCGAACAATTTACTGAAGCAGAAATCCACGTTCCGATAAAAATCATTAACAGCCCTGATTCGATTGATATTAAAATTTTTCCCGATGAAGTAACTGTCAGGTGCCAGGTTGCCGTAAGCGATTATAACCAATTTAAGGAACGACCATTTGAGGTTGTTCTCGATCTCAATAAGGTGAATCTCAATTCAACTGATAAAATTCCTGTCGAAATCCCAAATGTCCCTCCTTTTGTGAATTCCCTGAGAGTGACACCATCAAAAGTTGATTTTCTCATCGAAAAAAAAATCAAATGACCAAAACCTTGAAAAAAGGTCTGAAACTAGGCGTTACCGGGGGGATAGGAAGCGGTAAGACCACTGTGTGCAGGATTTTTGCAGTTCTTGGCATACCGGTTTATTCAGCAGACGAAGAGGCAAGGAAAATTCAGGAAGGTGACAGGGAAATAAAGGATAAGATTAACCTGCTGGTGGGTAAAGACCTTTATTCGACCGGGAAACTTGACCGCCCTGAGCTGGCAAGACTTATTTTCAATAACAGGGACCTGCTGGAAAAAGTAAATTCCCTGATACATCCTGTAGTCTTTAATAATTTCACAAAATGGGTTAAAGAGCAGGATTCTCCATACTCAATTATGGAGGCCGCTATCCTTTTTGAAAGCGGTGCCTACCGTGACATGGACAAGATACTGACAGTTGTTACTCCGATGGAGGAACGGATCGACCGACTTGTGAAGGGAAACAGGCTTACCAGGGAACAGGTAATGGAACGCATTAATAATCAGATTGATGATGAATCACGGATTAAAAGATCACACTATATAATCTTCAATTCAGAAAATGATATGATAATTCCTGCGATACTTGGAGTTCACGAGGAAATGTTAAACTTGTATTATAAAGAAAGATAATCTATGGGAAGCTTTGCAAAATGGATAGGGGGCGGTCTTGGATTTGTGATGGGTGGTCCTCTCGGAGCGGTTTTAGGTTTCCTTGTCGGCTCAATGGTCGATAACACTACCATTCAGACATCTGCATACACCGGTTCAGCCGGCAGGACAACCCCGGGCGATTTTGGAATGAGCCTTCTGGTCCTTATCGCCGCGGTACTGAAAGCCGACGGGAAAGTGGTGAAATCTGAGCTTGATTATGTTAAGCAATTTTTTATAACTCAGTTTGGACCGTCGACTGCAAATGAAGCTTTGAGGATGCTAAGGGACATACTTAAACAGGATATACCTGTAAGAGACGTATGCCAGCAGATCAGCAGGAACATGGATTATTCATCACGACTTCAGCTTCTGCATGTCCTTTTCAATATTTCTCTGGCTGACGGTGCAGTCCATCCTTCTGAACTCGAAGCAGTGGAAAAAATATCAGGATACCTGGGTATATCCTCATCGGATTTTCTTTCAATCAGGAACATGTTTATACCCGAAACTGATTCTGCCTATAAGATCCTTGAAATTGAACGTACAGCGACAGACGATGAGGTCAAGAAAGCTTACAGGCGAATGGCGATGAAATACCATCCCGATAAGGTAAGTCACCTCGGCGAAGAGTTCCGCAAGACTGCTGATGAAAAATTCAAGAAAGTAAATGAAGCCTACGAAAAGATAAAGAAAGAAAGGAATATCATCTGATTTTATTTTCAAAATAGCACCACTTTGAAATATTAATTTATTTACTTGAATTAAATTTGCATTCAAAAAGACAATTATGGTATTAAAGGACATATTGGCAATTTCGGGAGAACCGGGTCTCTTCAAATTTATAGCCCAGGGCAAAAATGCAATAATAGTCGAACATCTCGAAACGGGGAAGAGAAGCAGTGCTTTCAGTTCTGCTAAGGTAAGTACACTTGAGGATATTTCGGTATTTACTGAAAAGGAAGACCTGCAGCTTGGTAAAGTTTTTGACAAGATCTTTGAGAAAGAAGCAGGGGGACCTGCAATTGATTCAAAAACTGAACCGGAAAAACTGAGAAAATATTTTGAGGAAATTGTTCCCGATTACTCAAGGGAAAAGGTTTACGTCAGCGATATTAAGAAAATAATTCTGTGGTATAATATTCTCCAGAAGAAAAACATGCTGATTAAGGAGGAGCCCGTAAAAAATGAAGAAACTGATAAAACTGCATCCGAACCTGATGCTACTGTTCCTGAAAAGAAAAAAAAGAAAAGCACTCCCGGATCAAAGAACAAGAAATAAAGGGATAGAAATCATTTTGCTATGAATTTTGGTGGAAATGAGGTAGTTTACGATTATTCTGCTTCAGGTATTATTATTGTTCCTGTTCCCTATGATGAAACCAGTACCTGGATTAAGGGTGCCGATAAAGGTCCGGACGCAATTATGGCGGCTTCGGTCAATCTTGAGTTTTATGATGTGGAAACTGAATCTGAAGCCCATCTTAATGGTATCCATACAATTGATCCTGTCACTGAGAAGAGATCCCCTGAAGAACTGGTTAATGAGGTGTACAAAGTAATATTGACGCTTCTGAACGATGGTAAGTTCCCGGTCCTTGTTGGCGGGAACCATACTGTAACTATTGGTTCTGTCAGAGCATTTTCTGAACGGTTCAGAAACCTGTCGGTTCTTCAGCTTGATGCCCATACTGATTTAAGACCTGAATATGAAGGGTCAACTTTTAACCACGCTTGCTCAATGGCAAGAGTCAGGGAGTATGCCCCGGTTATCCAGGTTGGCATCAGAAGCATGGCTGCAGAAGAAATGCCTTTTATTGACAGGGGAAAATTATTTTTTGCGCATGAACTTTACCACAAAAAGGAATTGTATTCAAAAGCCCTTGAGAAACTGTCAGATAATGTCTATATAACACTTGACCTCGATGTTTTCGATCCTTCACTTATACCATCAACGGGAACGCCCGAACCTGGAGGTCCTGATTATTTTGAGATAATGCATTTTCTGAAGGATGTGATTAATGAAAGAAATGTTGTCGGGTTTGATGTAGTAGAGTTATGCCCTTCCACAGTAAATAAGGCTCCTGATTTTGTCGCGGCAAAAATTATCTATCAGCTTCTAAGCTATAGATTTGCAAAGTAACATTAATCCTCGTCCTTAGCCTTTTCCCATATCACATTCATCTCTTCAAGGCTCATGTCGTGAAGTGAGATACCTTTCGAGAGTGTCTCCTTTTCAAGATAGTTAAACCGTTTTATGAATTTCCTGTTGGTTTTCTCAAGTGCGGCTTCCGGATCTATGCCGTATAACCGCGAAGCGTTAATCAGTGAAAAAAATACATCTCCCAGTTCCGATTCAATACTCTGCGTATCATGACTTCCAATTTCTTCCTTTAGTTCAGAGATCTCTTCCATGACTTTATCCCAGATCTGGTCGCGGACCTCCCAGTCAAAACCAACGCCTCTTACTTTTTCCTGGATCCTGTTTGCTTTTACAATTGCAGGGAGGGAAGAAGGAACACCCGACAGAACCGGCTTGTACCCTGAATTCTCGTTTATTTTAAGATGTTCCCAGTTCTTCTCAACTTCCGAAGCACCGGAAACCTTTACTTCACCAAACACATGAGGATGCCTGTAGATAAGCTTCTCATTGATGCCTTTCAGTACGTCAGTCATTGAAAACAGGTTTTTCTCTGATCCTATTTTAGCATAAAACACAATATGGAGCATTAAATCGCCAAGTTCACCTTTTATACCTTCATCATTGCCTGAAAAAATGGCATCGGCAAGTTCATAAGTCTCTTCAATTGTGAGTTTCCTCAGGCTTTCATTGGTCTGCTTCATATCCCATGGACATTTAACCCTGAGCTCATCAATAATATCAAGGAGTTTATTGAACTCCTCGCAGCTTCTTTCTTTATCAGTCATTTATCAGTCTTTTAAAACAATCTGTTGGGCGGTGCTGTTTTGTTCACCATATCGATCCTGACAGAAGAACCTACTTCAATACTTAGAAGTTCGGAAATATCAGCACCATTTATTGAAATTTCAAGGAGATCGAGTTGGTTGAATCTGGCAAGTAATTCTCCGACAGGCACATCACTGTAAGTCCGGGAGATAATTTCAGTGTAGTTCTTATTACTCTGGATGGAGATCCTGAACTCCTTATTTTCGAAAATGCGGTAAAAAATTTCCCGGGTTATATTTGAAATTGCATTGCCGTATGAGTCAATGAAAATTATGCTTCCAATAATCACCTCCTTGTCAATCGTTGCCCTGAGAGGAAGCTTTTCGCTTATTTTATTCGAGTTGTTTGCCAAGCTGGGAAGGCTTCTTGCCGTTGAACAATTCAGATGCTGTTTTTGCAAAGATCTCCAGCTCATCAGTTACATTATCATGTTCAATTCTGATGATTTCTTCGGGTTCGGAATTAAGTATCAGGTTGAATATGCCATTATCAGTTCCGATAAAAAAATGATCTTTAGCTTTTATTATCAAAAAATTCTCGTCTTTATGCGCTTCAGAATGCACACAGATTATGTGAATGGAGCCTTTGGGGTAATTAAGATACGTATTCCTGATTATGAATGAGGCATGGGAAATATTGAACGGCGGGATATTGCAGGCATTATCAACAACAGTAGCTCCGGGACAAAAACTGCAAAGTTTTCCTTTTATGATACCATTGTAGATATCATCGGGCCTCCATTCAGTAGTAAGTGTTATTACCGGCATCGGGAAAAAACTTAAGACAAAGATAATCTTCTAAAGAAAAAATAAACTTACTTTGTACTGGATCAAAAAATCTTTTTTATAAGCTGTTGGATAAGCTTCTGGCTAAAAATAAAAGGGAAAGGAGATTAAGTAACTTTTGAAGGAGTTAATGACAGAGATAATAATATTTCTTGAGGATATCGATCCTGTAATATTTTACGGTACAAACAATTCCCTTCTTGATAAAATACGCAGTTTCTTCCCTAAAATAAAGCTCGTCGCCAGAGGCAATGAAATTAAATGCATGGGGGAGGAGGGAGAGATTACCTTTTTTGCCGAAAAGTTCAATGAGATAATTGAATATTACCGGAAATATCACAGACTCGATGAACAGGACATTGAAAAGTACTTTTTTGATGCCGACCACCTGAAAAGTGCCTCAAACGGTGAATTTGAACAGGTAATTGTTTTTGGCACGAGCGGTAAACCTATCAGGGCAAGGACTGTCAACCAGCTGCTGCTGGTAAACGATTATAAGACCAATGATCTGATAATCGCTGAAGGACCTGCGGGGACTGGAAAAACCTATACGTCTATTGCATTGGCAGTCAGGGCTTTAAAAGAAAGGGAAGTAAAAAAGATCGTTCTTACCCGTCCTGCTGTTGAAGCAGGAGAAAGGCTTGGCTTTCTTCCCGGCGACATGAAAGAGAAGCTTGATCCTTATCTTCAGCCACTCTATGATGCACTTCATGATATGATCCCATTCAAAAAGCTTGAAACCTGGATCGAGGATGGAACCGTTCAGATCGCTCCTCTTGCCTTTATGAGGGGAAGAACACTTGAAAGTGCATTTGTGATCCTTGATGAAGCACAGAATGCGACAATAAGCCAGCTCAAGATGTTTCTTACAAGAATGGGGATCAGCTCTAAATTCATTATGACAGGAGATACTACTCAAATAGATCTTCCAAAAAAGAATGAATCGGGTTTGCTTCAGGCAATGAGAATCCTTGCCAATATTGAAGGCATCTCAATTATCAAGTTTGATGAAAGGGATATAGTACGGCACAAGCTGGTGAAAAGGATTGTAAGGGCATATGAGAAGGAAGAAAATGATAACAAAATTGATGACAAAATATAACTCTAAGGGACTCTGTGAATCATATGTATAACTCTCTGTAGGGTTTTTATTACCACAGAGAGTCACAGAGTGAAAATATAGAATTCTATGGCAAAGACGATTCTGACCTCAGACTTCAACTTCCCGGGACAAAAGAGCATCTACAAAGGGAAAGTAAGGGACGTATATAATATTGATGACAAGTACCTTCTGATGGTAGTGTCAGACAGAATATCAGCCTTCGACGTTGTGCTCCCGAAAGGAATTCCTTACAAAGGACAGGTACTTAACCAGATAGCTTCCAAATTTCTTGACATTACCAGCGATATTGTCCCGAACTGGAAGATTGCAACTCCTGATCCAAATGTAACAATTGGCCATATCTGCAAGCCATATCCGGTCGAGATGATTGTAAGAGCTTATCTTGACAGGGAGTTCCTGGAGATCATATAAAGCAGGGGCCAGGGAAATCTGCGGTAGTTCCTGTACCTGATGGTATGAAAGAACATCAACGATTTGAGGTTCCGATAATTACTCCAACCACAAAAGCAGAACAAGGGATGCATGATGAAGATATTTCACCGATCAGAGATCATAAAAAGAGGACTTGTACCCGAAAATGAATATGATCTAATCGAAAAATATGCGATGGAGGTGTTTCTGAAAGGTTCGGAAATCGCCGCACAGCATGGTCTGATTCTTGTAGATACGAAGTATGAATTCGGGAATAAGGATGGCAAAGTCATGCTTATCGATGAAATTGTAACACCTGACTCCTCCCGTTATTTTTATGCTGATGAATACCAGGAACGATTTGATAAAGGTATCCCTCAAAAACAGCTGTCAAAAGAATTCGTAAGGGAATGGCTGATGGAGAACGGCTTTCAGGGCCAGACGGGACAAAAAGTGCCATTTATGTCAGATGAATTTGTAAACCAGATTTCTGAAAGATATATTGAGCTTTATGAGAAAATTACGGGAGAAAAATTTATCAGGGCTGATATAAGAAATGTTGAGAAAAGAATTGAAAAGAATTGCCTGGAATTCCTGAAAACACTTAAATCAAGATGATTAATCGGGTACTAAAATTAAAATCATTAGTCACAGTATTGATACTTGTGACTGTCAGCCTCCAGGTCTGGCCACAGGTCGTTGTTGAGAGATCAAAGAATAAAGTCATAATTTCCGGGATCTCCTATTATTTACATGAAGTAAGAAAAGGGGAGACGGTATATTCCATATCCAAAGCCTATGGTATTACGGTTGAACAGCTTTCAAAGGAGAACCCCTACGCCCTCAGCGGACTTAAAGAAGGACAGAATCTGAGGATCCCTGTAGCTACTTGTCAATACCGCAGCTTCATATCAGGTGTCTCCGCAGCCGGGAGCCACCCGGGATGAAAATAAATACATTTACCACCGCCTTCAGCCGGGAGAGACAATTTATTTTCTTTCACGGACTTACAGTGTATCTGAAAATGATATTATTCAGAACAATCCCGGGATTGATATAAATAAGCTTCCCCTTGGTTACGAAATTGTGATACCGAGAAAAGAGTTCATGAATTCGAAACAGAATTTCTCACAAATTGATACCCGGGCTTATTACCATAAAGTAGTTAAAGGTGAGACTATGTCTTCTATAGCCCGGCACTATGGACTGACAGTGAGGGAATTACGAAGGGCAAACAGGGATACCAGGTTTCCGCAGGTTGGAGATTATTTAAGGATACCAGGAATGAAAGTCCCTGAAAGCAAACCTGTTGAGGCGATTTCTCCTGACACGGTTCCCGTTATTCCGGAAGGGCAGGTTGTTTATCTTGAACGTCCCCCGGAATATACTCAGGTCAGAAATCTTGAAGGATCATTTAAGGTTGCGGTGCTCCTTCCTTTCTACCTCGATGAAAATATGAAACGGGCCGAAGTTGATTCTTCAAAATCGGCGAAAGGGAAGAAAATTTATAAAACGATCAGCCGGACAGATGACTGGATATATCCCCGCAGCCTTGGATTTGTTGAAATGTACGAGGGAATGTTACTGGCAGCAGATACATTGAGATCACTGGGACTCAATATTGATATTCAGGTGTTTGACATTAAAAGTGATACAATTGAAGTGACAAGGCTCATCAATTCGGGCAGACTGGCAAATATGGACCTTATTATCGGACCTGTCTTTTCAGGGAATCTGGCAATAGTCGCTGCTTATGCCGGAAGTATCGGAATTCCAGTAGTGTCGCCTGTACAATTGAACAATAATTCAGCTCTCATAAATAATCCGATGCTTTTCATGGCAAGCTCATCGCTTGAAGTGGCTCAGAATGCTATTGCCAGAAAAATCGGAGAGTATTATGACAGCAACCTGGTTTTGATCCATTCTGATTCAGATGGTGAGGATCAGGATTACAGCAGATTTAAAAGTATGATTTTGAATGAACTGAGCTTAAAAATACCTTTTGAAGAAATTAAACTGAAAGATTTTATTTTCTACAGCAGGTCAGTATTCGGGAATGATTCCATAAACCGTCTGTCTCACGCCCTCTCCGAACGTTCTCCGAATGTCATTATTATTGCTTCAGAAGACGGACCGGTTATGAGTGAATCGCTTACAAATGTCCATGCCCTTTCCCGAAAATATGATGTGAATGTTTTTGGATATCCCAGCATGAGATACCTTGACAATCTTGATCATAAAATATGTTTCGATCTTGGTCTCATGATTTATTCTCCTTACTGGATAGATTATTCACGACCGGATGTACGGCAGTTTAATTCCGATTTCAGGAAAAAATTCTATACGGAACCTTCTGAAATAAGTTATGCATGGCAGGGATATGATATTGTCTATTATTTCTTGTCGGGCATTGCAATGCATGGAAAGGAATTCATTGCTCATCCCGAAATTCATAGTCCGGAACTGCTGCATACAGATTTTGATTTCAGGCGTAAATCCGTCAATGACGGATTTGAAAATGAAAAGTTGTTCCTGATCAGATACACAAATAATTACGATTTGGAACTGGTTGGTGAAACCAACATTTCGCTCCTGAAATAATTAACCTGAAATATGATAAAAACCTGCAGAAATAGTCAATTGTTAATGAAAATTAACAAAAGGGAATATTAAACCGCTGTAAGTTGTCTATAAGGAGTATGATTAAAGAATCGTACAGGCAAAAGGATGATAAAGAACTGGTGAAGTCCTCTCTGGATGGTGACAAACAAGCCTTCGGAGAAATTGTGGAACGATATCAGAAGATGGTTGCACGAACGGTCAAAAGTATGCTTGGCGATTCGGTTTTTTCGGAAGATATTGGACAGGAGGTATTTATAAAACTGTACTATTCACTTTCCGAATTCAGGGGCGAGGCGAAGCTTTCAACTTATATTCAGAAAATTGCAGTAAACCTTACCCTGAATGAAATAAAAAGAAGAAAAAGGTTCTTTTCAATGTTCTCGCAGAAGGGAAACAGTGAAATGTATGAGTTTGACGTTGCGGATCAGGATAATGAAGAAAAAAAAGATGCTTCGGAAGTAATCAGCAAAGCGTTGAAGAGTATGGATCCCAAGTTTCGTATAATAGTGACGATGAGAATGTTACAGGGTTATTCCACAAAAGAAACTGCGGAAATACTTAATCTGCCCCTGGGAACAGTCCTGTCAAGATTGTCCACGGGCACAGGAACAATTGAAAAAAATTTTGGGAAAATTATAATTGTCATGAAAGTCTCAGATCTCAAAGAATTGTTAATAAAATCGCTTGATGAAGAAAGTGATCCGCAGGAAGCCTCCAGAAAAATAGAGGAAGCGGGAGTGACATTCAATTTCAGGGACGGATTCCGCGACAGAGTCCTGGATAAAATATTCTTTACCGGAAACGCTGTAATTCGTGAGGTCGAATTTGTCAGAAACCTTAATCATGTTTTTTACCGCATAGCACTTACCGGAGTAGCAGCTATTGTATTGTTGCTCATCTCCATTTTCCTGATGCAGGGATCCATCTCCTTAAATTCATTTCTCGGACTTGGTGATAGTTACGATGAAAGCATTATATGTCTCTTAACCGGAAATTGATATTTTTATGAAGACAAGAACGATATTACTTGGTATTATTACTCTGATTGTAGGATTTGTTCTGGGCATGCTCACATCTGCCCAGCTTCGCTATCATAAGCTAAAGCCTGTCAGGGTCTATTTTTCTGAAGAACGTTTCAGGGAAGGATTCTACAAAACCATTCAGCCCGATGAAAAGCAGAAAGTAAAAATTGATCAGATCCTTGACAAGTATGCCAAGATAAACAGTGAAACTCAAGACGATTTCAGAAAGGAACTGGATTCAAACGTCAAGGCCTTGAGAAAAGAACTTGATTCACAGCTGACCAAAGAGCAGCTTGGCTCGTTTAAAAGACATGGATGAACGCCGTCAGGAAATGATGAGGCAGGAGAGGGAAAGACATAAGAATGATACAACAGATTTCGGAAATTTCAGGCGGCAGCGTCAGGACCGTTATCCTGGCCACACTCGTCCCTTTGAGCCCGGAGGTCAGCCTTCCACGGATGGACCTCCTCCTCCTCCAATGCCCGATCACGACACGACAATGTTACCCAACCGAAAATAACAGGTAATCGAGAAGGATCGGAAGATCATCCTTACTTACACCCAGCGAGAGCAAAAGAGTTTTGTCCTCGTCGAAAATTGCAATAAACTCTTCTTTCGAAATCCCACCGCTGTTAATGCTCAGCCGGTAAAGGTCGACTGCTTCCTTTTTCTTCCCCCTGCACAGGGCAAGATGACCTTTGTTTATGTAATCATGTGCATTTAGCTTTCCTGAAGAGAGCCGTTCATAGTACTTTTCAGATTCATCAAACCTGCCAAGGGCAAAATAACAAAAAGCAATAGGCCTTAGGATCTTAATGTTACCAGGATCGTTGTATTCAACCCTGAAATAGTATTTAAGCGCTGTCTTCATAATTGCCAAGGTCGAGATAACAATGGCCGGTCATTATTGCTGTGTGCATGTCATCAGGGTCAATAGCCCCTGCCTGCAGGTAATAATCCAGCGCTTCCTCTCTTTTACCTAACCGGCGGTAGACATAAACCGATTTTTTTAAGTGTCCAGACTTTCCTTTCAATTAATTCAGCCCGCTGATAAAACCTGAGTGCCTCTTCATAATTTTCTTCCTGCTGATAGCAAAATGCAATCTTTTCATACAGCTCAATTTCATCCGGTCTGTCTTTAGCCTGCTTTGTAAACAGCTCAAGGGCATCAGTATAGTAATTTTTACTGAAAAAATAATCAGCAAGGCCTGCTTCTGCCTCCGAAACATTGCCTGTCAGTTTGAAGAATTCAGAATTGTAAATATCAAGTTTCCCTGAAAACAGGTCTTCAAATTCCTTCCTGTATGGTGAGAGTTTAAAGAATCTGTAAATATCCTGCAGGTACTGTGTTACATTTGTACGGAATTTCCTGTAGGGATCGGCGGCTGTTTCCTCCTCCTCAAGCTGCTGAAGCCCGTCAAGCTCCATACGGAAAACCTTAAGCATCATGGTCTTCTGTGATGAAGGCAGATATTTAAGATTAAGGATAAGGGAATACTTGTCCGAATTGCAGATAAATGGAGTCTTATATAGTGCTTCAGCCAGCTCATTGGTCCCTGGTCCGAGAATCTCATCGTGGAATATTTCATTGACAACTTCATGATCAGGGTAGAAAGGTACAAACCAGTTCTGGAAGTCTTTAAAGAAATCAAAATGCTTCAGGTTTGCAAAGGCTGACATATAAACATCTGCCCCTTCCATCTGCAGCTTTGTGAGCTCTTCCATTGTCTTGAATATCTCTTCCGAATCGCTGAACATCTCTGACCAGTCGGGATTCTTGTCCTCATATTTGTCCTTTGGAAGAATATTGTCAAGATCCAGTTTCTCTTCAATTCTTGGTCTCAGTTTTGCAACTTTCGGCAGAATTTCATCGTGAAGCTTTCTGCTCAGGTTTTCTGTCTCACGCGATCGGATAGTCTGGAGTACGATAATCCTGCAATATTCCCTGAACTCTGGATCTTTGCCCAGACTTGTTGATTCTTGAAGTGATCTCAGGGTAAAGCAGGATCCTGCCGTTATAATAGTGAAGGTTAAGAATAAGTCCTGACAGTGCCCTCTCCATTACCTGTTCCTGTCCGGCTTCATAAAAATCGACCAGATATAACAGCTTTTCAGTCTGAAATGTTCTCAGGGCACTCAGTGTTATGGCACTTACAAAAAGACTTGATTCATACCACCTGAATTTTCCGGAGCTCATAATTATCTTGATCAGGCTGTTCTCAGCTTCACCGTAATAGTCGGTAAGCCATAAATGATTGAAGATATTCTTGATCAGATGTTTATGCTTAACGTAAGATTTCCGATTCAGGATCAGGATTAATTTCGTTGCTGAGCTTAAGCCATTCATCAAGCTCTGATTTAAACATTAGATCATCAACTGTCTCTATCAGTGTTTTACCGGTGAGCTTCTGCTCTTTTTCAGCCTGCTGTTTGATCCAGTAAGTGTGCCATCCGGAATAATGTGACAATATGTCCTGTCTTAACCTGTCGGCAAGCCCGAGAATTGACTGAATAAGCTTCAGATATATCTTTGCGCGTTCCGGATCATTAATGCCTTCAATGGTGTAACTCAGCATATTCCTGTAGGTCATCACTATATTATTATACTCATCACGAAGATCGCCAAGTGATGATACGGAAATCATATCTTGCAGAATATCAAGACTTTGCTTAATTCTCTTTTCTGAAACCAGTCTGCAAAGCAATTTATGCTGCTGTATTACCTTATTGCGAATCCATACACTTCAAATGAAATCCTATATCTAAATTCCCTGACTGCAACAATCAGGCCGAAATATATAATCGATCAAATATCATATAATCAAAATATTGAATATGACATTTTTTCGCTTTAGTTTTAGCACTCCATGATCATTAGAAATTATATCCTATACTGATAAAACCTTTCACTACCGTGAAATGCCGTTCAGTGCTGCTTTGTCCATGCATTAAACCAACCTTCAAAGGACCGATAATTGACATATATCCCAGTCCGATCCCGTATCCGCCAAGTAAGTGAGAATTGTATCCTTTTCAGTGACCTCCTTTGCAGCAAAAATGCTTGTCATCAGATTCAGGTGGACCTTATTGAAGATCTCGATGTCCAGATCCATTCCCGCACCTGCAAATTTATTCACGGGGATTTCATTTGCAAGGAAACCGTACCACAGGAACAGATCTTTCGGGTAATTGCTTCAAGTCCGCCGAGATAATAAAAATTCTGCAAGGAGCTGTCTGAATCTGGAATAATTGTATAAAGCAAATCCCCTTTCAGGGAGAGTGTCAATGTTCTGCCTGCCGGGAAATAATTTTTGAAATTCCCATGAAATGTGTAGGTACGGTCAAATGAAAAACCTCCGGGATTACTTTCTTTATAAATGGTCTTTAAGCTGATTCAGTTACGAATTATCCCCGGTATGCAACTTCGAAGTCAGGGCAGATAAACGGAAGAGTGTCCCTTTATTCGGAAAATTTTTTGTGTCGAGGGTGTTTATCAGGTAATTAAACCCGACTGAACAAGGAATTGATATGTTTCTCTTTTCAGATTGTCTTTCGGATATAAAATCAGGCTCAAAAGACACTGGTCTCTGCAACTACAGAAATATTCATCAATTGGTTTAGTCCAAGATACTTGTTAATGTAACTCCTGCAGTAACTATTCCGGTAGAACATGAGCCTGACTCATTCATGATCTCAAGGAAGGGCAGAAGGGTATTATCAAAGAAAAAATCTCCTGAAATTCCGAATTTCTGATTCGGTCAATAAATTGCAGCATTGACAGTTTTGCCTGTAGAACTGTCCAATAAAAGAAGTCAAAATCAATAAATGAATTCCTGAACAGAGATCTTTAAAAGTCGTCCTGAACGGTGATTCCGGATCTGATATAGTTATCGTAATAAACTCCTCCGAAAAGCATTACTTTAGGATTTTCCCTGCAATCAATAAAAAGTACAAGCGAATCATTCCTGGATAGTATCCTGTACTTTATTTTTTCGAACCATCTTTTGCCATAAAGGAGGTCGATTTTTTCAGTCAGGTAGTTTCTTGCCTATTTTGTCACCGGGTTTAATATCCAGAATCCCAAGTATCTGAGATGAGAAGTATATCTTATTGCCATTTATTTCAATTTTGTCAATGGAACAAAACTTGCCTGTCGAGAATATTTTCAAGTGGTCTTCTGCAGGCCAATTCTGTTTAGTGAATCAGCGAGTCTTTTGAAATAATCCTTATAAGGTAATGCAGCTTTATAACCTCTTGCATAGATCGTATCGATATTTGAAAACACTGCGGAAGATAATCCCTTCAACTCTTGGTTCAATAAGAATATCAGTGAATTTTTTCTGTGATTCAAAATCCTTGAACGCTGCTTAAAAAAGCAATTTGTTTGATTATTCCCGGCATGGATTGCAATTCCTCTTCGGTATAAATCTGGAAGCCTGTATACGATCCGATAACTATATCGGCTCCCATATTCCGGAGTTCCTCCGCTGCATAGTTCCTCAGAACTCCACCATCTGTAAGAAGGGCAGTATCGATCTTAACAGGTGTGAAAATCGTGGGGACAGCGATACTTGCCCTGATAGCCTGAGGCAGATATCCTGTTTTCAGATGAACAATTTTACCGGTTAAAATATCCGCACCAATGCACATAAAAGGGATCGGAAGCTTTGAAAAATCATTTATCCCGGCAGCAGGCCAGGCATAATAACTCAACTGGTTTTCAATCTGCTGTCCGTTTATAAGACCTGATGGTATTTTAAACTTTCTTCGAAGTGACCGGGTAAGCAATAATACTGTTGTTAAAGTGTTCCTTTTCAAGGAAATATCACTTTATTCTCAGGAATGTTCGCTGCTGAAAAGATTAATATCCCAGTCCATGCTTTTCAAAATATTCAGAATGCTGTCAGAACTGTATCCGATAGAATACATTCCGCCGATTATGCTGCCCATGCTTACACCTGTAATATAATCAGGTCTTAGTCCGGCTTCCTCCATTACCTTTAAGCACTCCGAGATGTGCAATCCCAAGGGATCCGCCGCCGCTTAAAGCAAGTCCTACTTTGGGACGGACAGTTTCCTGCTGCGGGAAAACTAAGGTGCCAGGCTGAATAAACAGACAGGACAGCTAAAAATGATTTTTACTGTCTTGATTGTGAAAGTAATTGTACTACAATGGATTGCTGTAGTCATGACCTGACTGAATTTTAAAACTTTCGAACTTTAGCACATTGCTTAGCAAGATACTAAATTTGAGTAATTTTGCCGTGTGAAAAAAATATCAAATTCGGATATTAAATTTCTTCCAACTACCAGAAAGAAGTTGAAGCTCTCGACTGGGAGCAGCCTGATGTCATTATTTTCAGCGGTGATGCTTATGTTGATCATCCTTCGTTTGGACCTGCGGTGATCGGAAGGATTATTGAGGCGGAGGGATTCAGGGTAGCAATTGTTCCCCAGCCGAACTGGAAGGATGATCTGAGGGATTTCCGTAAGCTCGGAAAACCAAAATATTTCTTTGGTGTGACTGCTGGTAATATGGATTCGATGGTAAATCATTATACCGCTGCAAAGACGACTGAGATCAGATGATGCCTATACACCGGGAGGTAAAGCAGGTTTCAGGCCCGATTATCCGACAATAGTTTACACTAAAATCCTGAAAGAACTATTCCCCGATGTCCCGGTGGTAATTGGTGGCATTGAAGCATCAATGCGAAGGCTGACTCATTATGATTACTGGAAAGACAAGCTTGAACCTTCAATATTATTAACGCAGCGGTGCTGATATGCTCATTTACGGAATGGGAGAGCAACCTGTAAGGGAGCTAATGCATTTACTCTCAAAGGGAATCCCATTTGCTTCTCTGAAGACAATTCCCCAGACGGCTGTGGTAATTGATGGATAAGTCTCCCATTCCTCTAAACAAGAAACTGGGATGACCTTACACTCAATTCCTATGAAAGATGCCTTGCGGATAAAAAGAATTTTGCATCAAATTTTGTAAACTTCGAGAGGGAATCAAACAAAATGGGATCTTCACGGCTCATCGAGCATTCAGGTAATAAAGCTGTAATCATCAATCCACCTTTTCCCCCAATGTCAGAAGCATGAAGCTGACGGTTCCTATGATCTGCCATATACCTACCTCCCTCATCCCAGGTACATAAAAAAAGGAGCTATCCCGGCCTATGAGATGATAAAATTCTCAGTGAACATTCACCGGGGTTGTTTTGGAGGTTGCAGTTTCTGTGCAATTGCAGCTCACCAGGGCAAACAGATCGTCCGAAGATCGGAAAGATCAATAATTACGGAAATTGAAAGGATAATTAATATGCCGGGATTTCAGGGGATATCTTTCCGACCTGGGAGGTCCTTCAGCAAATATGTACGGTATGAAGGGCAAAGATTATGATCAGTGTCTTAAATGTTCCCGGCCTTCCTGTATATGGCCGCAAGTCTGCAAAAATCTTGATACAGATCATAAAGTCCTGACTTCCCTCTACCGGAAAGTCAACCGGATGCCGGGAATTAAAGAAAGCATTTGTCGGTAGCGGCATAAGATATGACCTTTTGTTCCCGGAATGGAACAAAAGTGCAGGAGCAGCTGAGATTGAATATCTTGAAGAACTTGTCACAAACCATGTTTCGGGAAGGATGAAAGTTGCACCAGAGCATACCTCGCCGTATGGTGCTGAATCTTATGAGAAAAGTCCCTTTTGATCTTTTCAGGAAGCTAAAACGGCAGTTTGAAATGATAACCGAAAAAGAAGGTCTGAAGTACGGAATAGTGCCATATTTTATTTCTTCACACCCGGTTCCACTGAAGAGAATATGACTTCACTGGCGATCAGAAGTGAAGAGCCTGGGAATACGGCCGGAACAGGTTCAGGATTTTACGCCGACACCTATGACCCTTTCAACAACAATGTACTATACCGGATTTGATCCCTATACGGGGAAGAAGGTATATGTTGCGAGAGGATATTGAAGAAAAACGAAAGCAAAAAAGTCAATTTTTCTGGTATAAAAAAAGCCGGAACTTATAAGTTCCGGCTTGCTTCAAAACTTTAAACCAATCATTGAAAAATACTATTCGTATTCTTTAAGGATATTCTTTACATCATCCGGAGCAACACGGCCGTAGGTTTTATCTCCAACAAGAACCACAGGAGCAAGTCCGCATGCTCCTACACACCTCAGGCTTGAAAGTGAAAATTTCCCATCATTCGTGGTCTGACCAACCTGCAATCCAAGCTCTTTTTTGAATTCATCAAGCACCTTCTCGGCACCACGGACATAGCAGGCTGTTCCCATGCAGATGCTTATCGGATGTTTCCCTTTCGGAGTCATTGTAAAAAATGAGTAAAATGTTACAACTCCGAAGATCTTTGCAACAGGAACAGCTAAGCTCTGCAGAAATTACCTCCTGAACTTCAGCAGGCAGATAACCGAAATGTTCCTGGGTTTTATGCAGTACATTTATAAGTTCCTGTGGATCATTATTGAAAGAAGCGCAAATCTCTTTGATTTTTGCGACATCCTCCTGTCTCAATTCTATCTTAATACTTGACATAATCGTGATTTTTATTATTGACCGACCGGTATATTATTGTTTTACTATTACTTTCTTCTTCTTTTCAAAATAGCTTGTATGGAGAAGATGATGCGCTTTTTCGCTGTTCGGCTTTTCAAGGAATTCCTCATAAATCTTCACAATGAAGGGATTCTCATGCGATTTTCTGAGAGGTTTACTTCTGTCTTCAGCATAAATTGCAGCAGCCCTGGCCTTTATAATATCGGAATTGCCATGGTGCAAAGGTTGGCCGCCGCCACCAATACAGCCGCCCGGGCAAGCCATAACTTCAATTGCATGGAATTGTGATTTTCCCGATCTGACATCATCAAGAAGCTTTCTTGCATTTCCCAATCCGTGGGCAATACCTATTTTCAAAGGCAGACCGTTGAAATCAATAGTAGCGGAGCGCACTCCTTCAAGACCCCTGAGTTCCGTAAAATCGAGCCTTTCAAGTTTTTTTCCTGTATGCAGCTCATATGCTGTCCTGCAGGCTGCCTCAATGACTCCTCCTGTTGTTCCGAAAATTACACCGGCACCTGTTGATTCTCCCAGTGGAGAGTCAAAATCATCATCCGGAAGATTTTTAATATCAATGTTCGCATGTTTGATGAAAGCTGCCAACTCCCTTGTTGAGATCGAGAAATCAACATCCCTGTTTCCATCTGTTGAAAATTCCGGCCTCTGGCATTCATATTTCTTTGCCAGGCACGGCATTATCGAAACCACAACCAGGTTCTTCCTGTCGACCTTGATCTTTTCGGCAAAATATGTTTTAGCCACAGCTCCGAACATCTGCTGGGGCGATTTGGCAGTGGATGGAATATCCTTCAGATCGGGGTAATATTCTTCAAAGAAGTTAACCCAACCGGGGCAACAGGAGGTAAGGATCGGAAGCTTTGCAGTTTTATCCCCTTTAAGGTGCCTGGTTCAGTCTGTCAAGAAGTTCAGTGCCTTCTTCCATTATGGTAAGGTCAGCAGCAAAATCAGTATCAAAAACGTAATCAAATCCAAGTACTCTTAAAGCTGACAACCATTTTACCGGTTACCAGGGTTCCTGGTGCCATTCCAAATTCTTCTCCAAGTGCTGCGCGAACAGCAGGCGCTGTCTGGACAATGACTGTTTTTGTCGGATCAGCAAGAGCCCGCAGAACGTCAGGCGTATGATCAACTTCTGTAAGTGCTCCTGTAGGGCACACAGCAACACATTGTCCGCAGTAAGTGCATGTGGAATGTTCCAGATTCTGCTCAAAAGCCGGAGCTACTGCTGCCATAAATCCTCTGTTTATTGCGGACAAAGCTCCGACAGTCTGAACTTCATTGCACATCATTTCGCATCGGCGGCACATTATACATTTATCGAGATCCCTGATAATTGAAGGAGAAGTGTCTTTTCTGTAAGTTGACATTGCTGCAATCTCCTGACCGGGTATTTCCCTGATACCCAGATGATGGGCCATTGCCTGAAGCTCGCAATTTCCCGATTTGGCACATATAAGGCAATCCTTCGGATGATCGGAAAGAATAAATTCCATCACAGTCCTGCGGGCATTAAGCACCCTTGTGGAATGTGTTTTTACAACCATTCCTTCCTCGCATCTTGTAGCGCAGGACGGAGCAAGATTCCGTCGTCCCTGTACTTCCACCACACATATCCGGCATCCGGCAGGTTTATTTTCAATGTTCATATCATGCAAGCTCCATGTAGCAAAGAGTAGGAATATCTATGCCAAGTTGCCTGGCTGCTTTATTTATTGTAGTACCTTTTGGTACTTCTACAAGCTTATTATCTATTGTGAGCTTTACTGTTTCCATTTTCAGTGATCTTTTTTATCGGATTATGATCGCGTCAAACTTGCATTTTTCCATGCATGCACCGCATTTAATGCAGATTGACGGATTTATAAGGTGCGGTTCTTTGCGTTCTCCGGTAATTGCATTTACCGGGCAAATCCTGGCACAAGCTGTGCAACCGACGCAATTTTCCGATATGATAAAATATTCCATGAGATCGCGGCACTTACCGGCCGGACATTTCTTTACAGTAACATGTGCCTCATACTCTTCCCTGAAATTATCGAGGGTGGAAAGCACCGGGTTTGGTGAACTCTGGCCCAGACCGCAGAGTGAAGTGTCTTTAATGACATAGACTCATGTTTCTCAGCCGGTCAAGGTCAGCCATTGTACCCTTTCCTTTTGTAATCTGTTCAAGCAATTCATGAAGACGTTTGTTGCCGATACGGCAGGGAGAACATTTTCCGCACGATTCTTCCACGGTGAAGTCAAGAAAGAATTTTGCAACCGTAACCATGCAATCATCCTCATCCATTACGATAAGTCCTCCTGATCCCATCATTGATCCTGCTGCAATAAGGTTATCAAAATCGATTGGCGTATCAAGATGTTTTTCAGTAAGACATCCGCCTGAAGGACCTCCTGTCTGGGCCGCTTTGAATTTCTTACCGTGTCTGTATCCCGCCGCCGATCTCAAATATAACTTCCCTGAGTGTTGTTCCCATCGGAACTTCGATCAATCCGACATTATTTATCTTTCCTGCCAGGGCAAATACTTTTGTTCCTTTTGATTTTTCCGTGCCAATGCTGCTGAACCATTCTGATCCTTTAAGTATTATTGGGGAAATACAGGCAAATGTTTCGACATTATTTACATTTGTAGGTTTTCCTCTGAATCCCGATTCGGCGGGGAATGGAGGTTTAACGGTAGGTTCTCCGCGTAAACCTTCCATTGAATGAATCAGAGCAGTTTCCTCACCGCAGACAAATGCACCGGCACCATACCTGATTTCAATATCAAAATTGAATCCTGTCCCCATTATATTATTTCCCAGAAGTCCATATTCCCTTGCCTGTCTGATTGCAGTTTTCAACCTGGCGACAGCCAGTGGATATTCAGCACGTATATATATCAGACCCTTGGAAGCTTCAATGCAATAACCGCAGATTGCCATAGCTTCGAGGACTGCATGAGGATCTCCTTCGAGAACCGACCGGTCCATGAATGCACCGGGATCTCCTTCATCAGCATTGCAGACTACATATTTCTCATCTGATTTGTTTTTTCTTGCGATTTCCCATTTCAGACCTGTGGGAAATCCTCCTCCTCCTCTGCCCCTTAGGCCGGAATCCTTTATTATTCTGATAGCCTCCTCAGGTGTCATCCCGGTAAGTACCTTACCCAGCGCTTCATAAGCATCATGAGCAATGGCTTCTTCTATATTTTCAGGATCAATTATGCCGCAATTTCTAAGGACAATCCTCAGTTGTTTTTTATATGCAGACATATCAGATGAGCCCGACAAAGTTTTTCTCGTAACAGGATCTTTGAACAGCAGTCTTTCGACTTTACGACCCTTGATTAGATGTTCTTCCACAATCTCCCTTGCATCATCGGGGGTAACATGAGTGTAAATAACATCATCAGGCATGACTTTAACAATCGGACCAAGACTTGCACAAGCCAAAACACCCGGTTTTGACAACCTGAATATCATTTTCAAGAGCATTTGCTTCAAGTTCAAGCCTGAGGTTGTCAAGAATAGCTTCACCATGAAGTGTCATTGCAACCTGTTCCTCCGCATACCAGTAACTGCATTCTCTTTTTTGCCATGTTTCTTCCTCCCCTGATAATTTATATTATGGTCCGGTAATTTAACGGCAAAATCCCATCAACAAATTCACCGTTTTTGATGTACTTTTCAATTATCTCATCAGCCTTGAGTTTGTCAACATTGCCAAAGACAACCGGTTCTTCACCGGGACGTGTAACTTCAATTGTCGGTTCAGCAAAACAATATCCCAGGTCACCGGTTCTGATAACATCAGCATCAATATTTCTCTTTTCAAGTTCCAGTGATAAGAAATCCAGGATTGATTTGGCGCCTGATGCTAGTCCGCTGGTTCCCGAATGTACCCTGATCCGGACTTTTTCTTTTGAAGTGCTCTCTTTTCCGTACATTCTGGCATAGAATATCCTCCTTTAAGTTTTCTTAGGTCGGCAGGTGATTTAATTGTTTTCATATTTACTTGATTTACAAGTGTATAAGTATATTATTATTATTAAATTATTTGTTGGTATCCTAAATTCTGGCACAAAAGTAATATATATATTTGTTAATAAAATAACAATGTTAATAAAATAACAATAATTTAGAATGGTTCAAAATTATGGTTCTCGAGATATCTATACCATATCATGTGTTAATCAATAAACAGTAATAATTCCGATCATTTTATTTCTCGGTTCTTTTGAATCCTGACCTGTTTTACATTCAGGAAAGATTTCTGATGAAGCGGGTTGATAGCCATCATTTATCTGAAAACCACATTCCACAGAAGCGCTCTCCCGCTTTTCCAGAATGCCCTGTAATAGGGATCATCAGTAATGTAAATGACTTCACCTTTTCCGAAGTTTTCCGATCCGATTACCATAGTATTCTTAATCTGTTTCTGGAACTTGTAACCTGCGAATCCCGAGACCGGTTTGCTTTCAAGTATATATCCGATATTACTTCCGCTGGTGAGAAACGGGTACGCCTGAGTTCGTTTCATCATAAACCATTCATTACCAAGACCGAATCCAAACGGATTGGTAGTATCGACCTTAACCCTGTAAATACTGCCGGCGGATCTTTCTGAAAGCATGTACCTTCTTTCATCACTGAACTTTTTAAGATTGGAAAGATCATCACTCTTTTCCTTTTTCTCAGCAGCTTTCTGTTCAGCTTTTCGTGTCTCAATAGCTTTATAAAGCGAGGTCGATTTATCCGAGGCAAAAACTGAAATTGCATTTTCAAAAGTTACCGCTCTGCCGCCGCTTTTTGTGAAGAAGGCAATAGTGTCCTTTAGTTTTGAATAAGTGCCTGATGGAAGCAGCAAAACATCATAATCATTTAAATCGATGCTTTCTGCATTGGCAGTATTTATAAGCGAAACCGGGTATTCAAGTTCCCTTTCAAAGAAATACCATAGCTCGCCCGCTGCTCCTGAGGATGTTCCTTCTCCGCATAATAAGCCAACTGTCATTTTTTTCATTAGTGGAGAATAGCCCGATCCAAAGTCCTTTCCCTTATCCACAAGTCCGGAAGAAACAGGATTAAGTTTCACCTGGAATTTATTTGCCATTTCTGTTAGCAGCTGATCAAGAGTTTTATCAGTATTTATATTATCGCTCACGGGTTATTATAAAACTGCCCCGGTTATAGGTGATCCCGTCAATTGTAAAGGGCTTCATTGAATATCTCGTCTTAACATTCTTCATTTGCAGCGCCGAAATGAATTTCAATTCCCTGAAACCTTCATAATTTACAGCGTAACCATAAGGTTTCTCTTTGACTGCAGGGTTAATAATTTCTTCTGATACTACTTTATCTTCAAGGGATTTTAACTGATCATTAAGGGCGAATGCCTTCAGATTGTAAGCGTAAGGCAATGCCCAGGCTGTCAGGTCATAGCTGAGCGAATCGGTGGCCCGGCTATCCGGTTCAAACAAGACCTGGACCAGTCGCGACTGGGGTTGATAAGCGCTGATGAGCACATCACCCTTTTCAATTGTTACATCATTCCAGTCATTCGCAGAATAATCGAATCCCCTGTACTTTTTCCCAATATTTCCTGCAAAGGAGTATTTTATCTGGTTCTTCATTGAGCAATTCAAAAAGACCCTCCAGATCAGATTTCGCATTTGATCCTTTTATAATGATCGACTTGTATTGAAATGCTGGTTTATTTGTGCTCTCGCTAAAGAATTTATTAAATTCCGTTATTAGTTTTTCCCTGTTTTCATACGATACTTTCAATGTTGCCATTGCAGCAGTGAAATGGCCGTCAATCCGTTGCTTAAGTGTCAGGGTGTCACCTGACTCTCTTTTATAAGCCAATCCTGAAAAACCGCTTCCGCCCTGTTCATATGTAAAACCTATCGCTCCATTGAACAATGGCCAGGTATCCCCGAAACTGGGACAGAAAAGATCATAGTTCTCTTTAGTAAAATATAGTTTTGATTTTTCATCAAACAGACTGGCATTTCCTTTCCCCATAAGGTTATGAAATTCATGCTGCCAGGGGGTTATTACCTCATGCCAGGGAGTTGCACCGGGAGGAAAAAAGAATGTAGATTCAGCTCCCATTTCATGAAAATCGGCAAAAACCTGAGGCATAAACTGATTATATAAATCAATCTTCTGACTGCGATTCTGACTGTGTCTGCCAGGTCCAGTCGCGGTTAAGATCGAACATGTAATGGTTTGTTCTTGCTCCGGGCCAACCCTGGTTATGCTCCCAGGAATTCCCATCGGGATTGGCAATCAGGTTCTGTGAGTTCCTGTACCTGGTGGTGTAAAGATCACGGCCGTCAGGGTTCTGGCATGGATCGATAACAATTACACAATTTCTGAGCCAGTCGGTGACACCTGGATACGATCCGGATACCAGGGTATAAAGAGTTTTCATTGCAGTTTCCATTCCTGCCGATTCATTTCCATGGACATTATATGCAAGCCAGATGAAAGGGATCTGTTTCCCGGTGAAATTCCCGTCGGAAAGACCTGTCTTTATCAGATTGTTCTTCCTGTATTCCTCCAGTCCTGCCAAGATTTTCTTCGCTTGAAACGATGCAGACACCCAAGAACCCTTCCTTCATAAGTGGTCCCATATTCGCGGTATTCCGCCAGCGGTGAAATCCCGGCTACGTATCTGAAGTACTCAACAGCTTCGTGGTGAAATGTAAACCTTGTACCAGGCTCATATCCGAGAAATTCGCCGGGTGATTTAATTGTCTGGCTATTAACATTAATTAAATACAGGAAAATACCTGAAATTATAAAAAGAAAACGTTTCATTGAGAAGAATCTTTAAGTGAACAGGCTAAGATAATGTTTTTCATAACCATTGCACAGGGTTTGTACGGGGAGATCTTCTATATATGATAAATACCCGGGCATTCATTTATGAAATCATCCATGATTAAAAAATAAAATCACAAACCGAAATGATTATTCATGGATATTCCATCTGACCATTAAAAACAAATTATAAACTGATGAAAAAAGTTATTTTTGCCTTTCTGAAATTTTTATTTAATCTAAAATATTTAATTATGAAAAAATTTACCTCCCTTAAATTCATTATTATTTTATTATTCTCCCTTGGGCTGACTTGCCGGATAAGTTCCCAGATGCCGCAGCGGGGCGGTAACATGGTCAGGATAACCGGCTGGACGGATGATACTCATTATCTAATTCAAACTTTTGATGCTCAAAGGAATCCGGTCATTAAAAGCGTTGATGTAAGGTCGGGCAGGGAGGTAATTGTGCCTTCGAAAAAAACAGAAAGGGAGATCCTATCCGAATCATTGCCAAAGGGAGTATCTATCGGATTTGCCGATGTTATAAGTCCCGATATGAAGAGTATTGTCATTGTAAAGGATAATGATCTTTATTATTTCACAATCGGAGACAAAGAACTCCGCAGACTAACAAACAATGATGTACCGGAGGTGAATACCCGCTTTTCACCTGACGGAAAAAAACTTGCTTACACAAAGAACAAAGATCTTTATATTTACAACATTCAGGAAAACAAAGAGATAAGATTAACATTTGATGCCTCCGACAGGATCTATAACGGATATTCCTCCTGGGTTTATATGGAAGAGATCCTTGGAAGAGCCAGCAGATATGCGGCTTTCTGGTGGTCCCCCGACGGAAGCAAAATAGCCTACCTGCGCACTGATGAAACGGATGTTCCGATATTTACCCTTAATCGTCTTGATGAGGCCGACGGCATTCATGGTAAACTCGAACAGGTTCCTTATCCAAAGTCCGGAGATCCGAATCCGAAAGTTAAAATGGGAATTGCTGATATTTCAACCGGAAAGACAACCTGGGTTAAAACTGATTATAGTGTTGATCAGTACATAGCATGGCCGTTCTGGACACCCGACAGCAAAAAGCTGGCTATACAGGTGCTTAACCGCGATCAGAACGACATGAAATTCATCCTGGCCGATCCTGCCACCGGCGATTTCATGACATATATACGATGAGTCAAGGAAAACATGGGTCGAATTCTTTGAAAATGTTTACGTTATGAAGAATGGCACCGGATTTATTTTAAAAAGCTACAGGAGCGACTGGGAAAACCTCTATTATTATGGTTGGGACGGGAAGCTCATTTCACAGCTTACCGGGTTCAACTGGAGAGTCAATAGTATTGAAAGGGTTGACGAAGATGCAAAAGTTGTTTATTTTACGGGCACGGGACCTGAATCGACTGATAATCATTTTTTCAGGGTCGGACTGGACGGGAAGAACCTTCTGCAGGTAACAAAAGGAGCAGGAACACATAATGTAAGTATTTCACCTAAAGGAAGTTATTTTATTGATACATGGAATAATATAACAACTCCCGGATCGATGATTGCTTATGACAAAAAGGGAAAACAGGTAAGGGAGAGTCTATAAATTTGAGCAGCCGTCATTTAATCCAGCTAAAAATTCAAAAGCTGAATTATTAAAGATCAGAACCTCAGATGGTTTGTTTGATATGCCTGCAATAATCACTTATCCCCTTAATTTTGATGAAACGAAGAAGTATCCTGTTATTTTTACGATATACGGAGGACCTGATTCAAAGAATATCAGAGTAACAGGTGGCAGGGAGAGAATCCTTCGTGGTATGCACAGAACGGCATTATTACTTTTACCGTCGATCACAGGGGATCGGGTCATTTCGGCAAAAAAGGACTTGACTACCTGTACCGTTCCCTTGGTAAATGGGAAATCCTTGATTATGAAGATGCTGTGAAATGGCTTCTGACCAAACCTTATGTTGACGGCACCAGGATGGGTATCACCGGAAGTTCATACGGCGGATACATGACATGTCTTGCCCTTACCAAAGGCGCTGATTACTGGACACATGGATTTGCAGGTTCTTCTGTAACCGATTACCGTCTGTATGATAATATTTATACCGAACGGTTTATGGATACTCCTCAGGATAACCCTGAGGGATATAAAGACGGATCAGCACTTACCTGGGTAAAGAATTATAAGGGGAAGCTCTATATGACTCATGGAGATATGGATGATAATGTTCATATGCAGAATTCAATTTATCTTATTTCAAAACTTGAGGATGAAGGAAAATCATTCCAGTTCATGCTTTATCCGGATGAACGGCATGGCTGGGGAGGTGCAAAAGGCAATGCATTCACGGAATGAAGCAAATAAGTTCTGGCTTAGTAATTTCTTTGGTAAAGAATAAATTATTGTTATTATATTGGTGTTTAATTTTTAACGCCAAACTCCAAACTAATTTAAAATGACAACAGGCATTCTAAAAGAATCGGGAGCAGAAAAGAGGGTCGCAATGCTTCCGGGTGAAGTTGCCATTCTTAAAAAGCTGGGTGTCAATATTATTGTTGAACATGGTGCCGGTGAAAGAGCTTTTGCTTCTGACACTGATTACCAGACTGCCGGTGCATCAGTAGCTGACAGGAAAAGAGTTATTTCGGAATCTTCATTGCTTCTTATCAATTAATCCTCCTGTAAACGAAGATATTAATTCTTTCAGGGAAGGACAGGTTATTTGCACGATTCTAAATCCTGTTGCAGAACAGAGACTGGCTTGGAAAAGGCACGTGTTCATGGCCTCACGGTACTTGCACTTGACCTGATCCCGAGGATAACACGGGCACAGTCGATGGATGTGCTTTCATCAATGGCAACCGTGGCCGGCTATAAAGCTGTTCTTGCAGCTGCTTCATCATTGCCAGGTTCTTTCCCATGTTCATGTCGGCTGCCGGAACGATCAAACCATCAAAGGTACTTATACTTGGTGCCGGGGTTGCAGGGCTTGAGGCTATAGCCATAGCCAGGAAACTCGGTGCTGTTGTCGAAGTTTTTGATGTAAGATCTGCTGTTAAGGAGGAAGTAAAAAGTCTTGGAGGGAAATTCATTGAAGTTGAAGGTGCAAAGGAAGATGCTGCGGCCGGAGGATATGCTGTTGAGCAGACAGAAGAATTTAAGAAAAAACAGCAGGAACTCATACAGAGCCGTGCAGTTGTTTCGGATGTGATAATAGCCACTGCACAGATACCCGGTAAAAAAGCTCCTGTGCTTATTCCCGAAGAAACCGTCAGGTCAATGAAGCCAGGATCAGTAATTGTTGATCTGGCTGCATCAACCGGAGGTAACTGTGAACTCACCCAAAATGAAAAGACAATCATTGTTAATGGAGTTACAATTATCGGAAACTCTGATTTTCCGTCTGAAATGCCCGCAGACGCAAGCAAAATGTTCGGTTCAAATATTATAAACCTGCTGAAGATCATGATCGACAAAGAGGGAAACCTGGGTCTTAATATGGAAGATGAAATAATCAACGGTACCACTGCAGTCCATAATAAAGAATATATATGCCAGAGAGTCAGGCAGATACTTAATATTAAATAATACACCATGGAAAAAATACTTGGATTTTTCCTGCAGCACCGGGAGGCAATATTTATTGTAATACTTTCAATATTCCTTGGTATTGAGGTTATCAGTCATGTTCCGGCCATCCTGCATACACCGCTGATGTCCGGTGCCAATGCAATCCATGGAGTAGTAATTATTGGAGCAATAATTGTAATGGGACATGCCGAATACAACAGGTTCAATGATCCTGGGATTTCTGGCTGTTGTACTTGGTACGCTTAATGTAGTCGGCGGATTTGTTGTAACCGACAGGATGCTTGAAATGTTCAAAAAGAAAAAGTAATCAACCAGGTTTAACTCATTAATTTAACGCATGATGAGCGAAATATCTCAATTTCCGTATGGGATCTCAATACTGGAGATTACTTATATAATTGCCTCCGTACTCTTTGTTTTCGGATTGAAAATGCTGAGTCATCCGCTTAACAGCACGCAGGGGTAATATCCTTGCTGCATTCGGAATGGGTTTTGCAATTGTTGCCACAATTCTTTTTCACAAAAAAGATGGCGAACACATCGGCAATATACCCTTAATACTTGTTGCTATTGTTATCGGAACTGCAATCGGATGGACAATTGCAAAAAGAGTAAAAATGACTGCAATGCCTCAGCTGGTGTCATTCTTTAACGGAATGGGCGGTGCTGCTGCAGCTCTTATTTCGATGATGGAATTTCCGCATGTAAGTCCTGAACTGATCGCAAAGTCGGGCATGGCAAACGGTCATGTACTCGCAATCCTGCTCGGGTTGATGATTGGTACTATATCGTGGGCAGGAAGTATGATAGCATTTGGAAAACTTGACGGCTGGATCGGTGATCTGAGGATTAAGGCAATGAAATATGTCAACCTGACAATACTGGCTGTGCTGATCGGATTCATAGTCTTTATAATGACACGTCATGTTCAGGCCAGTGCGGAACTGTCAGTATATATTTACATTATGTTTGCTGTTGCAGTAATTTATGGTGTTCTGTTCGTAATGCCAATCGGAGGGGCTGATATGCCTGTGGTAATATCACTTCTGAACTCATTTACCGGGGTTGCTGCAGCAATGGGAGGATTTCTTTATAAGAACCAGGCAATGCTTACCGGCGGTATACTTGTGGGTTCGGCAGGGACAATACTTACAGTTCTGATGTGCCGTGCAATGAACCGTTCCTTATTGAATGTGATAGTGGGTGTTTTCGGAGGTGGTGGCCAGACAGTCGGAGGAGGAGAAGGAACTAGTAAAGGAAATCTCTGTTTCCGATGCAGCTAGTCCTTCTCGCTTATTCCAAAAAGGTGGTAATTGTTCCGGGTTACGGATTAGCAGTTGCCCAGGCTCAGCATATATGCCATGAGCTCGATAAGCTTCTCGATGAAAAGGGAGTGGAGGTGAAATATGCGATTCATCCTGTGGCAGGACGGATGCCCGGACATATGAATGTCCTTCTTGCAGAAGCCGACGTGCCTTATGAACAACTGATTGAGAGTGACGAGATTAATCCCGATCTTCCAAATACGGATGTTGTTGTGGTCATTGGTGCAAACGATGTTGTTAATCCCGCTGCCGAAGATGATCCTTCAAGCCCGATATATGGTATGCCGGTCGTCAAAGCCCGCGATGCTAAAAACATTATTGTTATGAAACGGGGGATGGGTAAAGGGTATGCTGCAATTGAAAACATGCTATTCTATAACGAAAAGACCAGAATGTTATTCGGGGATGCAAAATCCACCCTCCAGAATCTGGTAAATGAGATAAAAAACCTATGAATAAATCTGCTGAAAAGCTTGCCCTTACTCAGGGCTGCTTTACATCAGAACAGCATAGATGCTTATATCATTCCCTCTTCCGACCCTCACCTGGGGGAAAACATCCCGGATCACTGGCGGATAATCGAATGGCTGACCGGCTTTACCGGATCGTCAGCCACCATCGTGATAACTGATTCTTTTGCGGGTTTATGGACTGATTCAAGATATTTCATTCAGGCTGATGATCAGCTTAAAGGATTCAGGATTCCGGCTGGTTAAACCCGAAACTTTCAGGAACAACGACTATTCAGACTTTCTTGAAGAATCCATAAAACCGGATGGTACTATAGGACTTGATGGGACGATCTTCTCAATAAGCCAGTTTAGAAAACTTGAAAAGAAATTGAACCTGAGGAGGATACGGATCAATAGTAATTGTGATCTCATAACCTCACTGTGGACAGATCGTCCTGTTATGCCGGTTTCACAGGCATTTGATCATCCTGTTGAATTTTCCGGAAAAGAGAGAGCCAAAAAAATTGCAGAGGTCCGGGAGCAAATGAAAAACCGGAACATCGGCTACCATCTCCTTACTTCTCCCGATGATATAATGTGGTTACTGAACATCCGGGGCAATGATGTGAAATACACTCCTTTGCTGATATCGTTTTGCACTAATTGGGCCAAAACAGGTTCTTTTTTTTGCGAATGAAAATAAGATACCTTTCAGCCTTGCAGCTGAATTTGATAAGCTGGGTATTGTCATATTGCCTTATGAGGATACAAGGGGAATTATTTCTGCCATTAAAGAGAATACATCAATTCTCATTAATCCTGAAACAACATCTGTTTCACTGTTCAATTCTGTCTCAAAAGAATTAAGCATTGTTGAAGATATAAGTATTCCATCGGGGATGAAAGCTGTCAAGAACAAAACTGAAATTGAGTGTATCTCGAGAGCAATGATAAAAGACGGAATAGCCCTGACAAGGTTCTTTTACTGGTTTGAAAACAGACCAGCCAACCAGCCCGTAACTGAGATTCTTCTTGCGGATAAAATTCTGGAATACAGGTCAAAGCAGAAAGATTTTTTAGAAGCCTCCTTTGCTGCTATTACGGCGTTTAATGAACACTCAGCTTTGCCTCATTATACGCCTGAAAAGGGGTCTGATTCCGAAATTGCAGATAACGGGATCCTTCTTGTTGATTCAGGCGGGCAATATATGGATGGCACCACCGATATTACCAGAACTATCTCAGTGGGTATTCCAACCAATGGACAGAAGAAGGATTTTACCCTGGTTCTGAAGGGTCACATTAATATTGCACTTGCAAAATTTCCGGCAGGAACCCGTGGGTACCAGCTTGATATTCTGGCACGGAAGCAGTTGTGGAATTCAGGCCTGAATTACGGTCACGGGACAGGACACGGAGTCGGTTTCTGCCTGAATGTCCACGAGGGACCTCAAAGCATAAGTCCTGCAAATAATCAGACAGCTATCGGACGGGGGATGCTTATTTCAAATGAACCGGCTGTTTACCGTGAAGGTGAATATGGGATACGGATTGAAAACCTTATCCTGTGCTACGAGGATGAAGAAACTGAATTCGGTCAGTTCCTCAGGTTCGACACCATTTCATTATGTTATATCGATAAATCTTTGATTGAGAAATCATTACTTGATCAGGAAGAGATTGAATGGCTGAATTCTTATCATAAGGAAGTCTATGATAAGCTGAGTCCTTTCCTCTCAGGGGAAGAAAAAAACTGGCTCAGGGAAAAAACGGACCCGCTCTGATAACTCCGTGGATCTCTGTGTCTTCCCCCTGCTCTCCGGTAAAAGGGGATTCTTTCACAGAGTTAGCCCCTTCAGGGAGCTGCGGAGTGATAATAGCGCATTATATCAATAACCTTTGTCAGATCTATCACCGGAAATTCTGTAATCCTCAGTTTTGCGCATCCGTAAGGTACAAGCTGAATTACCTCCGTGGCACCTTCAGGCATCACAGGACTTAAAGGCGGGATGTCGGCTGAACTGTTTTTCAGTATCCATCCCGGTATTTTCATTCCGCGGGTTGTTATTACGACAGCAGCATCTTTGTCCCAGGGGATATATTTTGCTGAATCCGGCGACCAGATCATATCACCACGGTCAGCAAACGGATATTTGCCCACTTCATTTTCAACCGGTTTAATACCTCTGATGAGATTGGCTTTATCGATCATCAGGCCATAATTCCACGGACTTAATGGATCGATCTCCCAGTCGACGCTGCCTTTATAGGCAAAGTTATCGTAGTTGATCCTGATGCTTTTGTATTCCTTCTGAATCCTGAGTGAAAAATAAAGCGGACCTCTGAGAACAGACAATGAATTATTGTACCTGGTCTCAACTCTGATCTTCATGGGGATCTCCATCGTAATTTCCTCATCCGGATCCCACCTTGCATAAAGCCTGACATTGGAGCCGCCCTTTCCTTCGATTGTTTTGTCCTTATATCTGATAGTTGCATTTTCAGCCCATCCCGGTACCCTCAGGTAAAGAATGAATCTCACCGGCTTTTGAGTTATGATCCTGAATTTTATTTTACCGTCGAAAGGGTAATTTGTTTCTTCGTTTATGGTGACCTCTTTACCCTTACCAACCTTTGCTTTTACTGTGGATGGACTGTAAGCGACAGCCAGCAAGTCCGTTATCATTTGTTGCCATCCATAGGCTCTCTGTGAATTTAGGCCACCCCTGGTGCATATTGGCAAGACAGCAGGCAAAATTAGGCATAAGTCCATATATGTTGGAAAAGTTTCCATTGGTGCTCCAGGTTCTTTTGTCGCCATTTACAAGAACCTGATTTGATTGCTGGTCATACTGATGTGCCCACATATCGGGAGTTGTAGTCCCTGGCAAAGCATTGAATGCAAGAAGTTCAAGCCGGTCAGCCAGCCTGATGTCACCCAATATTGCATAAAGCTCTTCGAGGGAATACATATATTCCACAACTGAACAAAGCTCCGTGCCGCGATCAGGACTTTTACCAGAGAGATGCTCATCACCTGAAAACCGCCCTCCTGCCTGACCATGATTCAGATCATACTTTTTTATTCCGTCGAAAACTGCATTCTTAAATCTGTCATCACCCGATTGCTGATACCAGAGGCCGGGATATTTGATTGCCATGGCGTTATTCACTACATGTGCAGTCAAACCTTCCGGTCCCCAGTTCAGAGGTATTTTCTTGTCAGCTGAGGCTGCTGAATCCCATGGAAATTTCTCATAATAAGATGTCCAGTCGAAGCTGTTATTCCTGATTGATTCCACTACATCAAGAATCCAGGGTTCCTTTGTGTGCCTGTAGAGCCAGTAGCCGGTCACTGCATTTTCCATCGCCCTGACTCCGCGCCATTCCTTATCAGGCCAGTCGGGCGGAGCCTTATGCAAATACCTGAAATAGTTTTTCAGGACCTCAATAGCCCTTGTGTCGTTCGTTGCCTCATAATATTGCATCAAGTACTTTGTTCGCTACAGCAAGAGGCCATCTGTCCCTGTTCTTTGCAGGTCCGTACCAGCCTGTGTCGCTGCTGCTTGCCAGAATAGGTTCAATCCAGTTTTTAACCTTCTTAATCAGCTTTTCATCATCAAGAAGATAAGCAAGAGGAACAAGCCCATCAAGGTAATAGGGACCTCTTTCCCACGCTTCTCCATTGCCGCCTCTCCATGAAGAATTGACAAGATCGGGCCAGAAATCATCAATGTTGCCGGTTAGACCTTCCGCTTGCGCCAGCAGCTGCGACTTAAGCCAGCCTTCAGGTTTTATCGATCCAAGAGGTAATTTAATGTATGCATTCTGAATCAAAGGATCAGGATTCCCCGGATAGTTAACATTTTCTTTTTTATCTGAACATCCTGATAAAAGGAGCATGAAAGTTGCAAAGAACGTACAAATAATCTTGTTCATATTGTTGTTATAATTTGATGTTAAATAGTTACACTGAGAGATTCACCCCCCATCCCCCCTAAAGGGGGGCTAAATATCTCACCTGAAATTAAGCCCCCTTCAGGGGGTTCTGGGTAAGGTTCTTAAGAATCCTTCATTATAATTCCGGATTAATGCTTCTGTTAATATCAACTGCTTCAAAGACCTGCAGCATATCGAACCAGGCTGTCCCTTTACCGGGCATCCTGAGTATGACATTGGCTCTCGGTGATGGAATTGTATCAGAAGGAATTGTAACATTTGTTACAAATTTACGCCAGTCACCTTCCGGCTTAAACCGTTCAGCACCATATTCTCCCAGTCCTAATTCAAAATAGGGTGATTCCCTGGAATTTCCTCCTGAACTTCCGCTTTCATCGTTGGTCTTAGCCCAGACTGACAGGACATACGACCTCCCTTTGTCAATGCTTACCGGAAAGAATCTTAATCTGCAGCCTTTGTTCTCCTGCGGAGTGACAAGTCTTAAAGAATGATTTCCTTCGAAATGTTCCCTTGAATCAAGAAAGTAAGTGGCGCCTCTGTCGCCTTCATTCCATGAATAGCATGAGGCTGGTACTCCCGCACTTGTTATATCCTCAAATCCCGGATCAATAACAAGGTTCCCTTTATATGCCGGCAATTGTTCTTTGGCGGATTTGGCATTTATCAGATATACCTGCGATCCGAAAGCCGGCAGATAATCAGTAAATGCCCCTGAGTATATTGAAACAGCCCGGTTTTCAAAAAGCACTTTTGCTGTACCCCGGTTAAGACCACTTGCGGAAATATAAACTTTCAGAGGAAAGTTGGCAGTGTTAACCGCAATTATTATTAGTTGTCCGTCATGAAGCGCTGAAGAAACAAGTACATTCCTTGTACCCGATCTCACTGGTATTGTTTCTTCATCCGACAGGAGCCATGGTGATATCTCGGCTATTTCGAGTGCGATTTTCCCGCATTCATTCCAGGTTGCAGTTGATTTTGGGAAAGAGTTTAAACCATGGCGGATAAAATACTGGATTCCCCTGGCGCCGCTGATAACAGCCTGGTATGTCATCGACCTTATCTCATTGATTGAAGGTTCACGGCTCCACCATTCACTTCCGCCGAAAGCCTGGGGCACTATCCAAACCGGTTTTTTCCCGTTGAACGCCGATCTTAGCTGGTCTGTGATTACTCCGACCTGCGAAATCGGGATGTTTGGTACAGGATAAGGATCGGCCATTACAATATCGAGTGCATCTTCATACTTCTTCGAAGACAGGAAGGGAGCCATAAAGACCACCGATACCGGATGCCATGGATCAATTGCTTTTACAGTTCTGTAAATTGTCTGCAGTTGTCCTGGAGGCATTTTATTACCATTCGGTTCATCCGAGATGTACCATGCAAGAAGAGCAGGATGATCCATAAAGGCCTTTATCTCAGATATGAGCAGCTCCATCTTCTGCTCTTCGGTAATGTTTTCCGGCTTTGAACCCAGGCCGCCTCCGCCCGAAACGGAAAGAAGATTATAATTTACTTTCATGCCAAGCTGGGCACACCTGTCCATATACAATTTTCTTTCACTCAAAGTCCCCGGAAGTATCTTCTGATAAGGAGAGATCATATTGAAACCTTTAACCACTTCCTCCTCGGGGAGAGTAGGATAAACAGGTGAATAACAATAAAATCCAAATGGGAAGAAAATCCTTTTGCTGACAATCAATCCTCCGGTAAGCTGATCGGTTTTGACCTCGTTGGCTTTGTGATTGAGCATTACCATAGCGGTTGAAGCTTTGTATTTCGATCCGTTTGCCGAGGTAATTTCAGCAGTAACAAGATATTGACCGGGATCCATGTTAATGGCGAAAGGAAGGCGTATCATTTTGTTGCCTTTCAAGGCTTTCCAGGTTGCGATTTCTTTGTCTTTTATCTTCAAGGTTACAGAAAGTTGCCTTCCCGATTGTGAAGAGGGGAGATGCAAAATCATTTCACCTTCTTTTTCGAAGGAATAAAAATTCAGCCTGGGATTCATCCTGAATGATGTTGTATCGACTTTCTGGCAGAGTAAAACGGGATTTGCCATAAAGGCAAAAAGCAGAATCAGATATAAAATCCTTCTCAACATACCATCAGTTTAAGGATGAAATTTGAAAATCAAGACGAATAAATGTAACTACTTTTAATAACTGATAAAAGAATACCGGCAAATAAAATTTGTGAAAAAATTACATAGATTTAAGTTACAAAGAGTTACACGAGAATTCAACCCCCCAACCCCCCTGAAGGGGGGCTAAACACTACTTACAATTAAGCGCTCTTCAGCGGACGTGGGTGAAATCCTCGGTGGACCTCAGCGAATCCTCTGTGACCCTCTGTGTAACTGCTTTAAATCTGGATTATTTAAACACGATTCTGATCCTGACCTCATCGCTGATTGCCTTCCCGTTCTGTTCTGCAGGTTTCCATTCAGGCCCTTCTCTGATAAGCCGGATTGCCTCGTCGGAAAAGATCTTCCCCGGACTTCTTATGACTTTAAGGCTGTCGATTTTACCATTTGTATCAACGGTAAAATTCAGTACAACTACCACACGTTGTCCTGATGTGGCTGTATCCGGTCTTCTGAGGTTGTCGTGAATATAATTGTCAAAATCGGCTCTGCCGTGCACAGGCAGGGGGGGAGTGTATCCGCCCACATCACCTTCCTTCTCAGCTGCCTTTGCACCATAGCCGACAACAACTATCTCGTCAAGAGCTGATACTGAAGGTTGAAGCTTTATTTCAAGACTCGTATCTTCCACTGCTTTGAACTCCTTTGATTCCATTCCCACGAAGCCGGCAACAAGTAATTTGTTCCTGGCTTCTTCGGCTCCCAGAGTGAAGTTGCCACCTGAATCGGTAACAGTGGTTTTGCCCGTCCCCTTTATGGTCACACTGGCGCCCGGAATTGGTTTATTGTCTTCGGACGAAATGATCCTGCCCTTTATCAGGGAAGAACTTACCCCGGGTTCTTTTCACAAGGTCAGGTTTTAATGCCAGCGACCTTTCTTTTGCCATTGCTGCATCCGGTTGTTCCGCTTTAGCTGCCTTCACTGCCGCCTGCTCATCGGCAGAAATGGCTTCCTCCTTTATATCTTCCTTTTTCTCCTCCCTGATTTCAGCTTTTTGCGTTTCAATAAGCGATTTTTTAGTTTTTTCCGGAACTGCTGCAACCGGTTCACTTTGTACAACAGGCAAGGGCGATTTTTCCTCTTCACGGGCGACCGGAATTTCCTTTGAAGGAGAAGATGCCGGAGAATAAGCTAATTGATCAGAAGGCTTTCTTTTTTCAATTACTATAAAAATGGAGGATATAATCATCAGAATCGCAACAGATGCAGCAATCCTGTACCATAGAAGCCTTTGTTTCCTGGAAGTCCTTTTCTTTAACTGTTTTTGGAGTTCTGTTAAATCGCTTTCTGCAAGGTCCGGCCTGATCTCCTCAAAACCTTCTGCTGCCTCTCCGGCAAAGGTATCCTTCTGAAGTCTCCTTTCGAAGTCATTTCTCTCCTTATCTGTCATTTTATTCCCCCGGTAACGGAGGAAATCAGAGAGCTGATCATTACTATTTTTATCTTTTTCTGACATTTTTCTCTTCAAGACAAAGTTTCAGATTTCTTTTCCCGTTCTGAAGATAACTCTTCACTTTATTAATGTCCAGGCCATTATCTGCCGCTATCTCATTATAGCATCTGTTCTCAAAATAAAACTGCCTGATGCATTTCTTCTGCTCCTCATTCAATCTTTCGATACAATCTTCCAGAGCTTTTTCAATAATCCCTGAATCTTCATCCTTATCCAATGGATGCAAATCAGAGGCAGATTCCATAAAAATAACCGGATCATTTATCCATTCAGTCAGCTTTTCACTCTCAGATCTGCCAGAGCGCAACTGCATAAGGCAATAGTTCTTTGCTACAACATGCAACCAGCTTCTGAAATTTTCTATTTTGTGCTTTGGAATTTCAATAATCAGTTTTTCAAATATCTGCATTACCGCATCCTTCGATTCTTCCCTGTCCTTCAGATACTTGAGGCAAACGCCGTACACCAGGTGCATATATCTGGAGTATAGCTCCCCGAGGATTTCAGGATCACCTCCAGACCGGAATTCAATCAGAAGTTCATCGTCTGTTTTGTTCCGGGATTTTTTACCTGATATTCTGAACAACATTCGGATTTAATAGTATTATGAAGTACTTATTGCACAGAGAGTTTCACCCCCCGTCCCCCTGAAGGGGGTGTAAACATTACCTCTATTTAAGCCCCCTTTAGGGGGTTGGGGGCAATTATCTCTGTGACCCTCTGTGACTTCTCAGCGCTCTCCGTGTAAGTTTTGAGAAATTCTTATTAAACTTTAAAGATAAGACAATTGAAAATATTTCTGACTTCTTTATGGAATTCTCCATTTCGCTGCATCCTGTGAGAAACAATTAAACTAAAAATCACATATCATGAAAACCAAATTAACAGTCTTGGCAATTATTGTTCTGGGAGCAATTATGATTGCTTTCACCCAGACAAGAACAATTACCGGGAAGGTACTTGACAGCTCAGGTAATCCGCTGGCAGGTGTAAACGTTCTGGTAAAAAGCAGCAACAGGTCGACAATAACCGACTCAAACGGGTACTATAAAATCACCATTGGCACTGAAGATAAAGTTCTGGTCTTTTCTATGGTGGGATACTCCACTATAAATGAAAAGATCGGAGAGCGGACAGTAATTAATGTCACCATGAAAGAAGAAGCAGTTGCACTTGACGAAATGGTGGTAACGGGATACGGATCGAAAAAGGGAAATGGCCTCCAGATCATATGCAAAGGCTGCACCCTCATATGCTGCATATGACTCCAGGCACTCATTTCAGAGGTATAATAACAATTTCAACACCGAGGGATATGCCGGCAGTGAATGAGAACGGCTTTAAGAATGTGAAGAACAATCCATTATCGACTTTTTCGATTGATGTCGATAACGCATCATATTCAAATATCCGCAGATTCATAAACAGCGGTGTCATGCCACCTCCTGATGCTGTAAGGATTGAAGAAATGATAAATTATTTTAAGTATGACTATCCTGAACCCAGGGGAGAACATCCATTCTCGGTTTACTCTGAGATTGCAACCTGTCCCTGGAATAACAAACATCAGTTATTGCTGGTTGGGCTGAAAGGGAAAAAGATTGACAAATCATCGCTTCCGCCTTCAAACCTGGTCTTCCTGATCGATGTGTCGGGATCTATGAATGTCCCTAACAAGCTACCGCTTCTGAAATCAGCATTTGGCCTTCTGGTTAATGAACTGAGACCGGAAGATCATGTGGCAATTGCAGTATATGCAGGAGCTGCAGGGATGGTGCTTGAATCCACACCCGGAAATAAAAAAGGGGTAATAATGAACGCAATTAATAATCTTGAGGCAGGTGGTTCAACAGCTGGTGGTGCAGGTTTAAGGCTGGCATATTCCGAGGCTTCAGAGAATTTTGTTAAGGGAGGGAATAACAGAATCATCCTTGCTACAGACGGTGACTTTAATGTTGGTGAATCGAGCAACGGAGGAATTGAAAGGCTGGTAGAGGAAAACCGTGACCGGGGAATTTTCATGACAGTACTTGGTTTCGGCATGGGAAATATCAAGGATGATAAAATGGAAATAATCGCTGACAAGGGCAACGGGAATTACTCTTATATCGATAATCTTCAGGAGGCCGGGAGGGTACTGGTAAGGGAATTCGGAGGCACTCTTTTCACCATTGCAAAGGACGTCAAGTTCCAGATCGAATTCAACCCGTCAAAAGTTCAGTCCTACAGGCTTATCGGATATGAGAACAGGCTGCTTAATGATGAGGATTTTAATGATGACCGTAAGGATGCAGGCGAAATGGGATCAGGACATAATGTGACTGCACTTTATGAAATTGTCCCCGCAGGTACGGATGAAAGAATTCCTTCGGTTGACCCTCTTAAGTATCAGGGATCAAAAAGAAACTCACCGATAACTGAAAACAGCTATCAGGATGAGTACCTGACAATAAAAATACGTTACAAGAAACCTGACGGAGTTACAAGTATGCTCTTTGAGAAACCGGTAAAGGATTACATTAACGATATGGAAGATGCATCTGATAACCTGAGGTTTGCAGCTGCTGTATCAGAATTCGGGATGATCCTGAGAAACTCTGAATTCAGGGGAGGATCGACTCTTGATCAGGCTGAAAAGCTCGCCAGATCGGCAAGGGGCGAGGATGAAGAGGGCTATCGTTCTGAGTTTATAAGGCTTATCGATACTGTAAAGGGTATGAGAGAATTGGCAGATAAATAAAAATTATCCCGCAGATTCCGCAGATATTCGCAGATTAAAAATGAGAGTTCTGCGATAATCTGCGCGATCTGCGGGAAATACTTTTTAATAAGTTTAACTTCTTAAAAATTTATTTATCTCTTTTGCTGCCTTTCTTCCAGATGCAATTGCATTCACAACCAGGCTCGCGCCACTGATGGAATCTCCGGCAGCAAAAACCTTTTGAATGCTTGTCATCTGAGTTCCGTCAACTTTTATATTCTTTCTGCTATCAAGTTCCGTGTCAAGTTCTGACAACAAACCTTCCAGAACAGGATGGACAAATCCCAGAGCAAGAAGGACAAAGTCAGTTTCTATCATCCTGTGTGTACCTGGAACCGGTTTCATGGAGTATCTGCCGTTACCCGATTCCCATTCAACATCTTCAACTTCAACCCCTCTGACATTATTGTCTTCGCCAATGAACTTTAATGTTGAAAGGCTCCACATCCTTTCACAACCCTCTTCATGAGAGGTTGATGTCTTCAGGATCTTCCCGTAATATGGCCAGGGATTATCGGGAGTTCTTGCCAGGGGCGGTTTTGGCATGATCTCGATCTGGGTAACACTTGCCGGTTTCTGTCGGATTGCTGTCCCCACGCAGTCCGATCCTGTATCGCCGCCTCCGATTACGAGAACTTTCTTGTTTTCAGCACTTATCCTGTTCTCTGATGAATGAAGCTGACCGGAATTGATCCTGTTTTGATTGCTCAGGAATTCCATTGCAAAGTATATTCCGTTTAGCTGCCTTCCTTCAATTTCAAGATCCCGGGGGTGACCCGCTCCAATTGAAATACATACTGCATCAAACTGACTGACAACCTCTTTTGCAGTGATATCCCTTCCAACCTGAAAATTGGTTTTAATTATCAGACCCTCTTTCACCAGGAGGTTAACACGCCTGTCGATGACTGCCTTACTGAGCTTAAAATCGGGGATACCGATCCTCAGCAGTCCGCCTGGTTTTTCATCTTTTTCGAAAAGTGTGACAGTATGACCGGCTTTATTTAACAGATCGGCTGCAGCAAGTCCGGCGGGACCGCTTCCTATTACCGCAACGGTTTTGCCTGTTCTCCTCACCGGAACAGCAGGTTTTATATATCCTTCCGAGAAGGCCTTTTCCACAATCGCCACCTCATTTTCCCTGATGGTCACAGGCTCCTGCCCTATATTCAGAACACAGGCATGTTCACAGGAAGCGGGACAAATCCTGCCGGTAAACTCAGGAAAATTATTGGTTGCGATCAGCCTCTCATATGCTGCTTTCCAATCACCTTTAAAAAGAAGATCGTTCCATTCCGGGATAAGGTTATCAACAGGACAGCTCCAGTGACAATAAGGTATACCGCAATCCATACATCGGGATGCCTGAAGCATTCTGTCCTCACTGTTCAGGACCTGCTCCACTTCGCTGTGATCGCAGATCCTTTCATTTATCGGCCGGTTGCCGGCCTCTTTCCTTTTAACCTTTAAAAACCCTGTTATATCACCCATCTCTAATCCCTCAATGTTTTAAAAACCAATTATGTCGCGTCAATTTCAATATCTATCTCCACATTGGCTATTTTCTTTTTTAACTCTTCCAGTTTCTGTTCCTGCAGTACTTTCTTATAATCATAGGGGATGACTTTAATGAACATCGGAAGGAATCTGTTGAAATCGTCAAGGATCATTTTTGCTTTTTTGCTGTTTGTATAAGTGAAATGCCTGCCAATAAGATCTTTAACCTCATCTATGTCACTGAGGTCCTCTACCAGCGACAATTCAACCATTCCCATGTTGCAGTAATAGTCGAAATTGCCGTACTCATTGAATACGTAGGCTATTCCGCCACTCATTCCTGCCGCGAAGTTGCTTCCTGTTGAACCAAGTACAACCACCCGGCCTCCTGTCATGTATTCGCAGCAGTGATTCCCAACTCCTTCAACTACGGCGATCGCTCCGCTGTTACGTACACCAAATCTCTCGCCGGCAACTCCCGAAATGTAAATTTCACCGCTCGTAGCTCCGTAAAGAACAGTATTACCGATGATTATGTTTTTGTCGGAATCAAATGTCGATCCGGCAGGCGGGACTACAATAATCCTTCCTCCCGATAAACCCTTTCCAAGATAGTCGTTTGAATCTCCTTCGAGATAAAGCTCAACGCCGGAGGCAAGGAAAGCACCAAAGCTCTGGCCGGCAGAGCCGCTAAACCTGCATTTGATGGTACCGTCGGGCAAACCAGCTGAACCATACAATTTTGCAATCCGGCCCGAAAGCATCGCGCCGGTTGTTCTGTCAGTGTTCTTAATGGTGCGTTTAATAAGTACGGGTTCTTTTTCCGTAATTGCTTTCCCGCATTCATTTATGAGTTCAATGTCAAGTATATTGCATAGCTTGCTGTGCTGTTTTTCGATGCAGTGCATTTCGTTTCTTGCAGCCTCGGCAGGAAGTCTGAGCATCCCTGACAAATCGAGACTTCTGGATTTCCAGTTATCAACTGAGGGATTGCGTTCAAGCAGGTCGAGACGCCCAATAATTTCATCCAGGCTTCTGAATCCCATTTCGGCCAGATGTTCCCTTACATCTTCTGCAAGGAACCTGAAAAATGTGACAAGATTATCAGCTTTTCCCATGAACCTCTTTCTTAATTCAGGATTCTGGGTTGCTACTCCGACCGGGCAGGTATTCAGGTGACATTTACGCATCATTACGCATCCGAGCACAATAAGTGCACAGGTAGAAAAGCCATATTCCTCTGCTCCCAGGAGTGCAGCCACAACGACATCCCTTGCAGTTTTTAACTGGCCGTCGGCCTGAAGTATGACCCTTCCCCGAAGGTTGTTCATCACAAGAGTCTGCTGGGTTTCAGCAAGGCCCAGTTCAAGGGGGATACCTGCATGCTTGATCGAGGATGAAGGGCTTGCACCAGTTCCTCCTTCATATCCGCTTATAGTAATAAGATCAGCTCCGGCTTTTGTCACCCCCGCCGCGATAGTACCTACACCGCTGGCAGAGACCAGTTTTACGCTGACCTTTGCCTCAGGATTTACATTCTTAAGATCGAATATCAGCTGTGCAAGATCTTCAATGGAATATATGTCGTGATGAGGAGGTGGTGATATTAATGTAATACCGGGTATGGAGTATCTGGTTCTGGCAATGATCTTATCGACCTTTTGTCCGGGAAGCTGGCCTCCTTCTCCGGGTTTTGCTCCCTGGGCGATTTTGATCTGGATCTCATCGGCGTTTACAAGGTATTCTGCCGTGACCCCGAAACGTCCGCTTGCTACCTGTTTGATGGCGCTTCTTACAGAATCGCCGTTTGGCAGAGGCTTAAACCGTTCGGGATCTTCACCTCCCTCGCCTGTGTTGCTCCTGCCCCCGATCCTGTTCATGGCAATTGCAATGGTAGTGTGGGCTTCCCGACTGATCGAACCATAGGACATCGCTCCCGTAACGAAGCGTTTCATTATTTTTTCAGCCGATTCAACTTCATCGACAGGGATCGGATTCTTTCTGAACCTGAGCAATCCCCTTAAAAACAGGGGGGAAGCCGTGTCAGCGTCAGCCTGCCGTGAATATTCCCTGAATTTTTCTCTGTCCCCGTTCTTTGTGCTCCACTGCAGCAGGGAAATTGTTTCAGGATTCCAGGCATGCTTTTCCCCATTTTTTCTGAAAGCATAAACACCTTCAGTAAGGATCTCAGATTGAGGCTCTTCGGCAAAGGCCTTACGGTGGGGGATCAGTACTTCTTCGGCTATTTCATCCATACCTATTCCGCCGATCCTTGAAATAGTTCCTGCAAAGTATTTGTCGATAACATCCGGATGAATGCCTACAGCTTCAAATATCTGGGATGAACGGTAACTTCTGAGAGTGCTGATACCCATTTTGGACATGATCTTCAGTATTCCCTTATTTATGGAATTCACGTAATTCTCTTCAGCCTTCTGATAGTCGAGCTGAATGGCCTTATCCTTTACCAGCTTATCGATAATTGCAAAGCTCATATAAGGATTTATGATACTGGCACCATATCCGAACAAAAGTGCAAAATGCATAACTTCCCGCGGTTCCGCCGATTCAACAACAATATCTATCTGCATCCGCTTGCGTCTTTCAATAAGGTGATGATGAACGGCGGAAACTGCAAGCAGCGAGGGGACAGGGGCTTTGTTTATGTCAATGCCGCGGTCGGAGAGAATAATATAGTTTTTGCCGTCATCAACCGCTTTTTCAGCATCCGAACAGAGTTTATCAACTTCTTCTTTCAGCCCTTCAGCCCCTTTCCTGACATCAAAATGCATCTGCAGGGTAGCTGCTGAGAATCCTTTATACCGGAGGTTTTTAACAACCTCGAAATAAGTATTGGAAATTACGGGATTCCGGAATCTTACCATCTTGACGTGATCGGGAGATTCGTCAAGCAGATTCTGCTGAAGAGAACCCAGGTAACCCGACAGGGTCATGACAAGCTCTTCCCTTATGGGATCGATCGGAGGATTTGTTACCTGTGCGAACAGTTGTTTGAAATAATTGAAAAGACGGTAAGGTTTTACCGAGAGGACGGCAACCGGAACATCATTTCCCATCGAGCCGATGGGCTCTTTTCCCGTTGCTGCCATCTCCCTGATGATCCTCTCGATATCTTCAAGGGAATAGTTAAACGAAGTTATATATTTTTCATACTGGCTTCCAAGGTCGGGCGATACTGTCTGTCCCGTTTCAATCTCCTCCAGCTTAACCATATTCTGCCCGATCCATTTTCCATAGGGGAAATCATTTGCCAGCTTTGTTTTCAGTTCCTGGTCATAAAAAACCTTACCTTCCACAGTATCAACAAGCAGCATCTTACCCGGCTTCAACCTTCCTTTTTCTCTTATTTCATCCGCGGCAAATACCTGTACACCTGTTTCTGATCCCATTACAATCAGATCGTTGTTGGTTATGACGTACCTCGAAGGCCGTAATCCGTTCCGGTCGAGCATGCCGCCAATATACCTTCCGTCAGAAAATATCAGGGAGGCAGGTCCGTCCCATGGTTCCATGAAAGTGGAATGATAATGATAGAAATCCCTCAGCTCGGAAGATATTGGATTTTTCAGATTGATTGATTCGGGAATAAGAATTGACATTGCATAGGGAAGCGATTTCCCGCTCATCATTAGGAATTCAAGCACGTTGTCAAGTGATGCGGAATCACTTTTTTCAGGTTCTATAACCGGATATATTCTTTCAAGGTCGCCAAGCTTATCGGATTTAAGAATGGATTCCCTTGCTTTCATCCAGAACCTGTTGCCTTTAATCGTATTTATTTCACCATTATGCCCCAGGACCCTGAAAGGCTGGGCAAGATCCCAGCTCGGAAAAGTGTTGGTGCTGAATCGTGAATGAACAAGGGCGATAGCGCTCTGGAGTCTTTCATCCTTCAGGTCGGAAAAATATTCTTCCAGCTGAATTGATGTCAGCATTCCTTTATATACCAGCACTTTTGTCGAAAGGCTGGGAATGTAAAAGAAGCGTTTCTGCCTGATTTCAGATTCCCGGATAGCCTTTTCAGTTCTTTTTCTTATAATATACAGTTTCCGTTCAAGATCATCCTGGCTTATATCTGCTTTCAAAAGGATCTGCCTGATATCAGGTTCGACAGAGCGTGCTATCTCTCCGATGGTTGAATTATTGCGCGGCACATCACGGAATCCGATAATATCTGCGCCCTCTTCATCTATGATTTTCAGAAAAATTTCTGTGCACTTTTCTGCATCGTTAAGGTCATGCGGTAAAAACACCAGTCCGGTTCCGAACTGACCTTCAGGAGGCAATGAGTATCCCTGGATAAGATAAAAATCTCTCGGCACCTGGATCATCACACCGGCGCCATCACCGGTTTTGGAGTCAGCACCTTCAGCACCTCTGTGCGTCATATTTTTCAATATACCCAGCCCCTGGCTGATAATTGAATGCGATTTTTTACCTTTCAGATGTGCGACAAAACCGATTCCGCAACTCCCATGTTCAAATTCCTGCCTGTAAAGTCCCTCTTTGTCGGGACGGTATGTCTTCATGCGGTTCAATTTATTTGACAGTTATCTATTTACAAAAAAACCGCTCTCTGTTTTCTCAGAGAACGGCCATCCTTAATCCAGTGAAAACACCATTCTCAGTCAATTCCGGTTAACCTGATGACTAAAAACGAATATAATATGTTCCTGTCTAACTTCAAATATTAATAATTTGTGACAAATATACAATAAATCCTTTCAAATTGATGCAAATGTCAATAATATATCTAATAAAAATTATAGAATACGATGGAAAGTTATAAACCAATTAATTAACATGTCGGATGCTTTATTCATAAAACTATATCGATCAACGGGAAGCAGATCTTAATAACCTGTCCGGTTGTGAAAATCATAATCAACAAATCCGGAATTTGGTTTGTTATTTAGAGTAACTTAGCATTATATGGTTGAAGAAATAAAGAAGATAATGGACAGACCTGATAATCTTATTCTTGTGATTTTTGGAGCTACCGGTGACCTTACCTCAAGAAAACTTCTTCCGGCAATTTATTCCCTTATGAACCAGAACCTGATGCCTGAAAAATTTGCATTGCTTGGCGTAGGCCGTACCGAGTGGACGTCGACAGACTTCAAGAATCAGGCTGCGGAGGCTATCAGAACCTATTCCGGCGAAAATAATCCTGACCCTGTCAGGGTGGCAGATTTTACAGCTTATCTGGATTATCACAGGGTTGATTACCTGTCTCCGTCTGATTATGAGGAATTAAAACTGGTTATAAAAAACATGGCCACGACTTTCAATACCGGGGGCAATCTCATATTTTATATGGCAACGCCTCCAAGCCTGTACGAAGCAATATCAACAAATCTTACGAAGGCAGGCCTTGGTGCCCAGGAAGATGGCTTTAAACGGTTTATAATCGAAAAACCATTCGGGTATGATCTCGAAAGCGGAATAAAGCTGAACAAGACTTTGCATGAACTTATAACCGAAGATCAGATCTACAGGATCGACCATTACCTTGGAAAGGAGACTGTTCAGAATCTTCTGGTAACCAGGTTTGCCAACGGAATATTTGAACCCTTGTGGAACAGGAATTATATAAACCGCGTCGAAATAACATCTGCCGAGAGTATCGGCGTGGAGGACAGGGGGGGATATTATGATTCAGCTGGTGCACTCAGGGATATGGTCCCTAATCATCTTCTTCAAATGGCTGGCCTGACCGCAATGGAACCACCTTCATCACTCGACGCTGATGCAATCCGTAATGAGGTCCTTAAAGTATTTCAATCGCTTCAACCAATAAAAGAGGAAGATGTACCAAAGCAGGTAATAAGGGGCCAGTACACTGCCTCCCGCATCAGGGGTGATTGTGTTACCGGATACAGGTACGAAAAGGGCGTTGATAATCACTCCAGGACAGAAACATATGTTGCCATTAAGTTCTTTATTAATAACTGGAGGTGGGGAGAAGTGCCTTTTTATATCCGGACAGGAAAACGGCTGCCGACCAGCGTCGTTGAAATAGTCATTCATTTTAAACCCACACCTCATCACCTGTTTCAAAGAGTTGTCGGCAGACTTTCAGGAAATCAGCTTATTATCCGGATTCAGCCAAATGAGGGAATTTTACTGAAATTCGATATGAAGGAACCTGGTTCCGGATTTAAAGTCAAGAATGTAAATATGGATTTTCAGTACAAGGATCTTGCCGACATAAGGATCCCTTCAGCATATGAACGCCTTCTTTATGATGTTATGCAAGGCGACTCAACACTCTATTCACGTGATGATGAAGTTGAAACAGCCTGGAAGTTCATAGAACCAATTCAAAAAGCATGGAAAAACAATCCTGCAATAAAGGTTTATGGCTACCCGGCGGGAACCTGGGGTCCTGAACCTTCCAACAGCCTGATTGAAGGAGAAGGTCTTACCTGGAGGTACCCGTGCAAGAATCTGGCAGACGAGGAACTGTATTGTGAACTGTAAAAAGCCCGAAGTGCCTAAAATACCTTAAGTGTGTAGATTTGCAGTGACATTCTATGTGATTACGATAAACGCTGGGGGTGTCGAAAAAGTAGAATACCGTCAATTCGCCTTTTTTTCACCGCCTTCCCCAGAGGCAGTTTATTAAGTGTTTAAAACCAATAAGTCCCCTTTAGGGGATTTAGGGGTGAAAAGTAAGGAAGAAACTTTTCAGACAGCCTATTGGGGTGGGTTAAAAAAGGCAAAAGATTCAATCATGAGCGATATAATTAAAATATTTTCATCACCCTTAGAACTAGCTGAAAAACTGGCTCTTGAACTTATTAATCAGATCAGGGAAGCTGATAAAAACAATTCGCTTTTTACCATTGCACTTTCCGGTGGTAATACACCAAAACTTCTTTTCTCAGTACTTGGCAATCAGTTTGCTGATTCGGTAAACTGGATCAATGTCCATTTTTTCTGGGTTGATGAACGTTGCGTACCTCCCGACAGCAATGAAAGCAATTACAATCTTGCGGCGGAAACCCTCTTAAAAAAGATTGCTGTAGCTCCGGTTAATATCCACAGGATCAGGGGTGAAAATGAACCTGAAAGTGAGGCTGAGAGGTATTCGGCGGAATTAAATGATTTTACTTTCAAACGAAACGGATTGCCATTTCTTAATGCTGTGCTTCTGGGATTGGGAGAGGATGGACATACAGCTTCAATCTTTCCCGGAGATGAACACCTTTTCCGGACAGACAAAATTTGTGCTGCAACCGTTCACCCGGTAACCGGACAAAGACGGATCACACTTACAGGAAATGTAATCAACAATGCCGGGCGGATCATCTTCATGGTTACGGGCAGGAACAAAGCAGATATTGCCAGGGAAGTTATTGACAGGGACAATTGTAAAAGACTGTTCCCGGCGCTGCTTGTTTTTCCGGCTTACGGAAACCTCAGCTGGTACCTTGATGAGGAAGCCGGATCTCTTTTGACATCGTTAAACAGGGAAAAATAGATGAATTATCCGGATGATTTTTTTATATTTGAATATCTTGTTTAACTATTAAATCTTTGAGTCATGTCACACGAAAAAGCAAAAGAACAGACTAAGGTCAAAAAACAGCCGACAAAATCCCTGAAAGAAAAAAGAGCTGAAAAAAAAGCAAAAAAAGCTGAAAAGAATAAATAGTGATTGGATAGAGGTTGTCAGAATGAAAGACAGCCTCTTCCCTTTTAAGCCAGTTGCAGGTTGCAGGCTGCACGTTGCAGGTTATTTAGTTTTCCGGCTGTATTCCATATACTGAATGAATTTATTGATTTTTCTACCAGGTCTATAATAATCAATCACAAAAAAAGAGGCTGAATATTCAGCCTCCTGATAATAAATCGGTGGTGTTATAAAACTATGCTAGTCTAACATTCACTGCATTTATTCCTTTTTTCCCTTCAGCGAGCTCGAATGTAACTTCATCGTTCTCTTTAATCTTGTCGATCAGACCGGTTGCATGAACGAAATATTCATTATCTGATTCTGCGTCTTTAATGAATCCGAATCCTTTTGATACATTAAAAAATTTAACTGTTCCTTTGTTCATATTCTTATTATTTTAAATTAAGGCTGCAAATTTAAGTAAAATAATTCGATTTAACAAAGATTTATAGTCTTCTGTGGCTTTCACGGATTATTATCTGAATGCAGGGTAGTACAATATGAGTTAAATTGATGCTTAACCACTGAGTCACACGGAGTTTGACTTCGTCGAGGGCTTCGCCGTTGACGGAGTAACACTGTTAAAGTTGCTGATTATTTTAAACCGTGATCGACTCTGTGTAACTCAGTGTTACCCCGTGGTTTAAGGATCAATGACTTATTATTGTCCTATCTGTCTATCGCAATTTTAAATTCAGTTTCAGATATCTTAAATCAGAAATTAAGCTATTATTGCCATACAATATTTTAAAAATCATGTGACCTTTAAAATCAAAATTATTTACACATGAAATATCCATGATTAAAAAGTAAAATCACAAACCGAAATGATTATGCATGGATATTCCATCTGACCATTAAAAAACAAATTATAGACACATGAAAAAACTGTTTACTGTTGCAGTAATCCTGATTTTTGCATTATGTACAGGCTAATAGTCAGGATAAACTGCTGACCGTTGCCGAAAAATCTGATTTCAGGTCCACATCAGATTATAACGATGTTATGACCTTTATTGAACAACTGAAGAAATCATCAAAATTCATAAGGGTTGAAACTATTGCCAGATCGGTTGAAGGAAGGGATGTTCCCCTGCTGGTAATCGGTAACCCTCTTCCAAAATCTCCGGAAAGAGCTGTTAACGACAACCGCATAGTAATATACATCCAGGCAAATATTCATGCAGGTGAGGTAGAGGGGAAGGAAGCTGTCCTGATGTTTGCGAGGGACTTGCTGTCGGGAAAAAATACCGAACTTCTCAGGAATGTAATTTTTCTTATGTGTCCCAACTTCAATCCCGACGGGAACGAACAGATCTCCCCATTGAACAGGACTTATCAGAATGGTCCCGCGAACGGAGTAGGGGTGAGGTACAACGGGCAGTTCCTCGATCTGAACAGGGATGCAATGAAGGCCGAATCACCCGAGGTGAGGGGAGTGATTTCCAAAGTATTCAATCAATGGGACCCGGCAGTGTTCATGGACTGCCATACTACCGATGGCTCATATCATGTGGAACCGGTCACCTTTACATGGATGGTAAATCCCGACGGGGATAATTCGCTGATCTATTATATGCGTGATAAGATGATCCCGGAAATGTCAGGAACCCTTTTAAAAAAATATAATGTTGAAAACTGTTATTACGGTGAATTCAACGATATGATGAAACCTGAAAACGGTTGGTTCTATGATGCATCTGAGCCTCGTTACATGAGCAACTATTATGGTTTGCGCAACCGTCTCGGGATCCTGAATGAAAACTATGTTTATGCCGGTTTCGAGTCGAGAGTTAAAGGCTGTTATTTCCTGATCCGCTCCCTGGCCGATTACGTTTCAGTGCATAAAAATGAAATTAAGGATATGCTTAGTGAAACTGACAAACGGACTGTGCAGAGAGGATTAAATCCCGCTGTAACAGATTCATTTGCTATTGAATATAAAGTCCGGCCTGCCCCTGAAAAGGTTACAATCCAGACTTATGAAGCTGAACTTGTTACAGATGCGAACGGGAGGAAGAGGTTCCAGCGGAGCGACCGTCAGAAAACTGTCACTATTCCATATCTTATTGATTACTATCCGACAAAGAATGTAAAATTCCCGTTTGCCTATCTGCTAACCGTAAATGACCCTGAAGTTGTTGAATTGCTGAAAATACAGGGAATAAAGCTCGAGAAGCTAACGGAACCTGCAAAGCTTGATGTTGAGAAGTTTGAGATCAGTGAACTGAAAGGGGCAGCAAGATTGAATCAGGGTCATTATACAAACACAATAAAAGGCAGGTTTCTGAAGGAAACCGTGGCTTTTCCTGCCGGGACCGTAGTGATCAGGACAGCCCAGCCACTTGCGAATCTCGCGGCATATCTGCTTGAACCGCAATCGAATGACGGGCTGATGACATGGAACTTTCTCGACCGTTACCTTGTGCCGCAGTGGGGAATGGGATATAATCCGTATCCGGTTTATAAGGTCATTGAAAAAACCGAAATTAAGACACAAACAATGAAGTGATTGTTACCCCCCAACCCCCCTGAAGTGGGGGCTTATAAACGGCACATATTTACCCCCCTTTAGGGGGGCAGGGGGGTGAACCAAACAGGCAGTGAACTCCATACCAGCTACGGACTTGTTAAAAAAAACCGTATTAAAAGCCGTATTTAAAACCGTATT
>CAWHSH010000001.1:0-804446 GCA_963831935.1 uncultured Bacteroidales bacterium | reverse complement strand
CCAAACCCGCGCCCTGATCAGCCACTACCGCCGCCGAGGCGACCCCCTACCAGCGGAACTGCGAATGTAGTACTGGTGCCGCCGCCATAGATAGGTCAGCAGAACAGCTGGTGTACGCCGATCAAGATAGCGGATCACTTGCGAAGGGATTCGCACGCCTCCGGTATGTGATGTCCTCGTCCACGAGCTCAGCGTCGATTGTGGCTACCAAAGTCGCATCAAAGTCCAGAGCGATGGGTCGCGACAATCCTATCTGGGGCGCCCCTGCCTGGACTAGACGATTTCCGAGATCTGCACCCGTCGCTGTAACAAAATGCTGCGGCAGCCCGTCGAACACGGCTAGCGCCACCCGGAGCGGCAAGCCGAAGGCCCCCGCTCGACGACATCTCGACGGGGCGACCCACCGAGCTCAGAGAACCAGCGGTCGATTCGCCGTTCTAGGAACGCCGCGGCCCTTCCATGAACCGCTTCTCGGGCAGCTTGCCTCGTTTGTGGTCTCTAGTAGCAGTGCCAGTTCGCCAGTTCAGCGACCTCGGAAGCGCGCGGCGCGGCGCCCAGTGCCCGCTGCAACTCTGGACTCGTTGCAAGCGCCACGAGATCGTCCGTGGTTCCTACGGGGTCCTCGGCGGTGACGTTCGCTTCGAGGTGACCGCGGAGTAGCTCCGCGAAAGGAGGGGCCGAGCAGTCGGCCCAATATCCAGAAAATGCTCGAAGGACCGCAGGCGTCGGAGTAGCAACGACGACACAAAAACTACACTGTCGTGCTAGGAGGGCGGCCAGACGGTCCGCCTGCGCCTGGGTTGGTGGGGTAACTGGCCCGCTAAGAACCGCGAGACTACCGCGCTTTTTTCCAACCATGGCGTCGTCGATAGCCCGGAGGTCGATCTCGGGTTCCAGGCGACAGACTGTATCGTCCGTGAGTGTGTCAAGCAGGTGGAGCGCTGTGGTCGTACGCCCACTTCCCGGCGATCCAACCAAGGCTAGCAGGCGTCTGTTCTTCAAATTTTCGTAGATCTGGCCATAGTTGGGCACAGGGACATATCGCTCGCGCAGCGAAACCAGCTGCTCCTGGCGCACTTCACCTGGCTCGGCTACCGTCCGCCGCACAGATTGATAGTAGATGCGGTCACCGACGTGAACTTGCTGGTCACGCCCTCCCGACACATACGTCGCACTTACCGGCGGTCGGAGGGTCTCGCGTCCTTTTGCGTAGTCTTCGGCGGCCTGCTCGAAGGCTTTATGTCCCGAACTACTAAATGCGGGGGCGTCGGACCCGTCCCCGGTGCTGGCTCCCGCCGCAGCGCCTGCTTCCGGCCTAGCCCGAGTTTCCCGGCTAGTTCGATCTTGAGCTGGTGTTGAGGTAGCTCCAAGTGGGCTGAGCTGGCCGTTTCCGGCGTGTCGGGTGGTGTTGGATCTTGTGATGGCCTATGACCTAAAGAGTGGCCAGCCTGTACAAGAAGGTGATCAGCGGGAAGCCGTACTGGTACCTGCGGGAGATGGCGTGGGTGGACGGCAAGCCGAAGATGGTGTCCGAGCGCTACCTGGGCTCGGCCGCCGACATCGCCGCAGCGTTGGACGCCCGCGAGACGGCGATCCGCCCTGAGCGGACCCGGCACCTTGCGTTCGGGGACGTCGCGGCCGCGTGGGGGATGCTGGACGCGCCTCGGCGTGGTCGCGACGATCGACGAGGTGGTCGGAGCGCGCCGCCGCGACGCGGGCGCCTCGGTGGGCACCTACCTGGCGCTGGCCGCGCTGGGCCGGCTGGTCGATCCCTGCTCCAAGCTCGGATTCGAGAAATGGTGGCGCACCACGGCCGCGGACAGGTTCACCAAGATCAGTGCCGGGGTGCTGGACCACCGCAAGTTCTGGGACGCGATGCACACCGTCAGCCCCGATCAGCTGGCCCGGATCGAGCACCGCCTGGCCATGGGCATGGTCGGCACCTTCGGCCGTGCAGTCCATGGGAGGGGTGAGGATTTGCTTTATTGTAACGCGCATCGATGAGAATAATGTCTGCAGTACCATTGTTGTCAAGATCGCCGACTGTGAAGGGCGAAAGCTTCTGGAGCGGCGTGTCAAATACCCAGGCCTCCAGTTCGAGGCCGTTATCGCTCCCTCTAAGGATTCCGACCTTGTACGTCGCATTGGCGTCGGGGTCCGGCGGTACGGCTGCCTGATAGGCACAAACGAGGTCCGCACGGTGGTCGCCGTCGGTATCGCCTGTCACGCAGCGCGAGCTTGTACTACTGGCCCAGGATAACCGCCTACCGGCGCCGCCATGTGAGTAAACGTGAATGTGCCATCCCCGTTCGACTGGAGAAGCAGAATGGGTGAGTTGTCGCGGCAGTGTCCCGCTACGGTGTGGATCAGCGCAACGATTAGTATGTCATCACGCCGGTCTCCGGTAAAGTCAGCTACGTATGTTCTTGGGACTTCACATAATGGAATATCGCCGGGGAGGTCGACTTGGCGATATGGACTTCCGTTGGGATCAGTACTCAGACTCAGCAACAGCTGTGTACAGTTTTTGAGCCCAGTGACTCCATATGCCGCTATATCGACTCGCCCGTCCCCATCAAAATCACCATATAGGACGTCGGCGGATCCCCTATCGACCGTACCCTGCTTATCTTCGTGATAAGGAATTTGGTTGTCCGAAAGGAAGCGGTCGGCGCTGCCAAGATTCGGATTTCCGGGGGGCTGAAGAGTTAGGTCGGCGGCGTTTTCCTGCCGCTGCCCATGGCGCCGGAGGCGAAGTTTCCGCATCGGAGGTAAACGTTACCGGCGGCGGCCGCTCACTCAGGCCCGGTATGAGACTTCCGTCTTGTTCGTTTACTCGCATATCGTCCATATTCTTGCACTTGTTTGAGTAAGGAGGCTCCAGCCTGAGCGCTTCGAACATAGCTGAGTGCATATGTTCGGACGTTTTTGTCGTCAGCGATTATAGCTATGGTTCTTAGGCGCTTCGTTATAGTGACATACCCATCACCAGTCATCACGTCGACCGGGTCGGATCGAGGCTCATAGTAAAACTCGATGTGGGTACCGGACGGGCGCGGCTGTCCATGAATTTTGCAGAGGTCCGGAGGAGTGGCTCCATATTCGATTCCGTGGAGATAACACCACACTTCGTCGCAGTTATGGACGTACTGCACGTTATTTCCATGTGTGTCCGTGACTGAAGTAACATCCCACTGGTAAGTGTTGGCAGCCGGGCCGGACTTGGTGCGCTGGGTAGGTGCGTAGGTGATTTTGGTTCCATCGGTTTTCCAGCGCACTAGTTGGATACCGTCGAAGACTAGCCGCTCGTCGGAGTCGGTTCGAGTTTCGCGTGTACCACCTGAGTGGCAGTTCGGAGCGCAATGGACTAGCTCGACGCCGTCGAGCGAGTACCTATCGGCCTTTGTGTACGTCGGTGGCCCATTTGTAGGTCCAGCTCTGGTTAGGTGTGAACCTGCTTTTTCGGTCCGCCCACAACTCGTGTACCGCACGCGTTGGATCGCCGGACAAGTAGCTAAGCGATATGGAAGGCTCTATACCGTGCAAGGTGGGCACTTTGATATCAAACTTGTCGGTGGACCCCGCGGGCGACGTGGACGTCTTCCGCTTCTCCGCGACGGCGAACAAGTTCGTCACGTTCTCCATCTACGCGGACCAGGCCGCCCCGCCGGGGAGCGACGGCCACCGCTTCCTGTCGGGCCACGGCTCGACGCTGCACCCCGCGCTCACGGTGTTCGACCCGACGAACGCGCCGATAGCACCGCGACGTCCACGTACACGCCCCCGCTGCTCTGCACGACGACGGAGAGCGTGACGGAGGGCCTCCCGGTCGTGACGGTCTCGTTCGTGGCGCCGGTGAGCGGCACGTACTCGATCGAGGTCCGCGACAAGCTCGGCGGCGGCGGCCCGACCGAGACCTACATGATGGAGCGCAAGTAGGGCCCTCCTCCCCCGTCGGCTCCCCGCGCCGATCCCCCTCCGGGCTGGTACCACATGCCCTCCCGGAGACCAAGTCGCGGGACGACGAGACGCGAGCTGGTGAAGCGGGCCGTGGCGGCGGGCGCGGGGCTGGCCGCGCTCTCGTGGACGCGCGGCCTCGCGCGCGCGGAGCCCGCGAAGCCCCTGAAGATCCTGATGCTCGGCGGTACGGCGTGCCTCGGTCCGGAGATCGTCAACACCGCGGTCGCTCGCGGGCACACGGTGACGCTGTTCAACCGCGGCAAGACGCATCCGGGCCTCTTCCCCGACCTCGAGAAGCTCCACGGCGACCGCAACAACGACGTCTCGGCCCTGAAGGGCCGTTCGTTCGACGCGGTCATCGACACGTCGGCGATTACGGCAAAAGGGATTGTCTGAACGGAGAGGTCTATATAAACATAGATGCTTTACGGAGGAATGCCAGGCTCTTCAATGTAAAGTTAAATGATGAACTGGTTCGAGTAATGATACATGGTACTCTGCATTTATGCGGCTACCTTGACGATAGCGAAGAGCACAGGGATAAAATGTTCAGGAGACAGGAACAACTTACAGAAAAGTTTAGAAAGAAATAGGAAAATGGACTTTAGCTATGATGTAATAGTGGTGGGAGGCGGCCATGCCGGTTGTGAGGCGGCCCATGCGGCAGCTAAAATGGGAGCAAGAACATTGCTCATAACTATGGATATGACAAAACTTGCACAAATGTCATGCAATCCTGCAATGGGCGGGATAGCCAAGGGTCAGATAATCAGGGAAATTGATGCATTGGGAGGCATGAGCGGAATTGTCACCGACCATAGTATGATACAATTCAGAATGCTCAACAAGTCTAAGGGACCAGCAATGTGGAGTCCGCGTGCCCAGTGCGACAGACAGAGGTTCAGCATAGAATGGAGAAAAGTGGTCGAAAATACAGGAAACCTTTTTATCTGGCAGGAACAGGCACAAAATGTAATAATTGAAAATAGTAGAGCGGTTGGTGTTGAAACAAGCTTTGGGACGAAATTTTATTCCAGTTCGATTATCCTGACAAACGGAACCTTCCTGAACGGTTTGATGCATGTGGGATTCAGAAACATAAAAGGAGGACGGTCAGGAGAGCAGGCTTCATACGGGTTGAGCGATCAGCTGAAAAGCGAAGGATTCACAATTGAACGGATGAAAACCGGAACAAGTGCCAGGATAGACGGAAGGACAATCGATTTTTCAGTTATGACCGAACAAAAGGGTGATACAGATGGAAAAGCTTTTTCATACATGTCGGGATTATTGAATATAGACGATCAGAAAAGCTGTTTCATCACTCATACTAATAAGGATGTTCATGAAGAATTAAGAAAGGGCCTGGAATTCAGTCCGCTTTTTACAGGGAGAATTAAAGGAAGAGGTCCCAGATACTGTCCGAGTATTGAGGATAAGATTGTAACATTTAAAGAAAGGGATGCCCATCAGTTATTTATTGAACCGGAAGGAAGGGAGACAAACGAATACTATATAAACGGATTTTCAAGCAGTCTTCCGCTTGAGGTTCAATTAAAGGCTCTGAGAAAAGTCCCGGGTCTTGAGCATGCAGAAATCTTCAGGCCGGGGTACGCTATTGAATATGATTTTTTTCAGCCCACGCAACTGAAAAGCACACTCGAAACAAAAAGAGTCGAAGGTCTTTATTTCGCAGGACAGATAAACGGCACAACCGGTTATGAGGAAGCAGCAGCCCAGGGACTCATTGCAGGAATAAATGCTGTGCAGAAAATCAGGGGCAAGGAAAGCTTCGTACTAGGAAGGGAAGAGTCATATATAGGGGTTCTTATAGATGATCTTGTTACAAAAGGAGTTGATGAACCATACAGAATGTTTACTGCGAGAGCAGAATACAGGATTTTACTTAGGCAGGACAATGCCGATGAGCGATTGACAAGAAAAGGATTTTCGATTGGACTGGCAGATGTGGAAAGAATTAAAAAACTGGAACAGAAGGAAAGATCAGTTGAAAATATAATTTCAATGCTTGAAGAAGAAAGTATAAATCCTGAGAGAATAAATAAATTTCTTGAATTATCGGGAACAAATAGAATAACTCAGGGAATTAAAGCTAAAAGCTTAGCATCAAGGCCTCAGATTGAGTTAAAAAAACTGCTTCTTAGAATTATTCGATGAATTCAGGCTGGGAAAGGTTGGATTGGAAAGATTTGATGAGATTGTTGAGTCAGCAGAAATAAGGATAAAATACGAGGGTATACATAGAGAGAAAAGCTGGTTGCTGAGAAAATAAAAAGGCTGGAAAGAGTAAAAATACCGGAAGACATAGACTATTCTGAATTACTGTCGATATCAACTGAAGGAAGACAGAAACTAACAAAGATAAAGCCGGCAAGCATTGGTCAGGCCGGAAGAATTAGCGGAGTATCTCCATCGGATATAAACATTCTATTAATGTATCTCGGAAGATAATTGTTCCACGTGGAACAATGTATATTTTGGAAGGCATTTACATTTTTTTATCATTGAAGTTTTAAGATTACGAAAGAATATTTAAGTTATGATGGTTTGAAGTTTTTGATAAGGTCCCTATGAGGCAGTCTCAAAGGCTTTTGCGGTACCCCCGTGCCCCCCAGGGGGGTCATTAAGACAATAGACGTTTATGAAAAGTCCCCCTTGGGGGATTCAGGGGTAAGTCCCGAAATGAAGGTTAGACAGTCTCATCCCATAGGAGGAGAAAGCTCCTGATCAGTTATAGCCTTGACAGATAGTAATGAATTTGCCCCCCTTCTTTTAAGGAGGATGGGGTGTGCAATCATAAAAACTGTGTTTTTATACAAAGGAAAAATTCTACGATCATGAAAATTTCAGGTAAGCTTGTTGATATCCATTGCAGGGATATATATCCTGCGGAAATAGTCGTAAATGGTAGAATTATAGAAAATATAACAAGGGTAAATACAGCCCGGAACCAATATATTTTACCAGGATTTACAGATGCACATATCCATATAGAAAGCTCCATGGTGACTCCCGGTTCATTTGCACAAGCAGCTGTTTCACGTGGAACAGTCTCTGTAGTTTCAGACCCCCACGAGATTGCAAACGTTATCGGGGTCAGAAGGTGTCAGATACATGATCCGGGACTCAAAAAAGGTTCCCCTTGAAATTCTGCTTCGGAGCTCCATCATGCGTTCCTGCAACCTCATTTGAACCGGTGGGGCAACAATCGGACCGGATGAAATAAAGGAACTTCTGGAGAATGATGATTTGAAATATCTGTCAGAAATGATGAATTATCCGGGAGTTATATACAACGATCCTGTAGTATGGAGAAAAATTGAAATCGCAAGAAAACTGAACAGGCCAATTGACGGTCATGCACCAGGGCTCACCGGGGAACAATTAAAAAAATATGTATCAGCAGGGATTTCAACAGATCATGAATGTACCACAATAAAAGAAGCAAGGGAAAAAATTACACTGGGTATGAAGGTGCTGATCAGGGAAGGAAGTGCAGCAAAAAACATGAATGAACTTAAGGATTTGATAAGGACAAATCCAGACATGGTGATGCTGTGCAGTGATGACCTTCATCCCGAAATGCTTGCAAGCGGTCATATCGACAGGCTGGTTGCCCGGCTGATATCTGAAGGTTACGATCTTTTCGATGTCATTAGAAGCTGTACCCTTAATCCGGTTATACATTACCGGCTTGAAGCAGGATTACTTAAATCCAGAAGATCCTGCCGACTTCATCATCGTTAATGACCTGCATAAAATGGATATAAGGGAGACCTGGATAAATGGTGAGAAGGTATATGAAAACGGAAAGGTGCTGTTTGACTACTCCGGAGCAGATGCTGTAAATAAATTCATCTGTTCGGTGATAACTGCCGGTGAAATCAGGATTTTAAATAAAGGCCGGACTATGAGGGTCATCGAAGCATTTGACGGTGCCCTGATCACAAAAGAATCAAGAATTGTGCCGGACAGCAAAGTAAGTGATCGATTCAGACGTCGAAAAAGACATTCTTAAAATTGTGGTAAAGGACAGGTATAATGATTCACCTCCAGCGGTTGCCTTTATTAAGGGATTCGGACTCAGGACCGGAGCGTTTGCCAGCTCTGTTGCACACGACAGCCATAATATTATATGTGTCGGTACAAATGACAATGATATTGCAGATGCAGTGAATGAGGTTGTACGAATGAAAGGGGGGCTTGCCGTTGCAGACAAGGGAGAAATTACCTCACTGACGCTTCCTGTGGCAGGAATCATGTCTGATCAACCGGTCGACAGAGTTGCATCTGAATATCAGGAATTGTCCGGCAGGGTAAAGGCCAAAGGATGCATTATGTCGGCACCATTCATGACACTGTCATTCATGGCGCTTCTTGTCATTCCGGAACTCAAGCTGAGCGACAAGGGATTATTTGACGGGAATAAATTCAGCCTGGTACCGCTGTTTGCAGACTAATGAAAGTAATCTTGAATATTTTATTCGGGCTTGCATTTCGCGGGTTGCTTCGTCGCAATGCTCCTCGAAATGACACTGCAACTATGCGACTATGGGAATCCGGCCTTTCCCATTTATAAAACTAATTTAGAATCCAAAGTCATTGCGAGGAACGCAGTGACGAAGCAATCCAGGCAATTATTAACTTTGCCTTTTTAATTTGTATGTCACTAATTCAGAATTATAAGGAAATTCTTGGTTCGTTGCCAGACAAACCCGGAGTTTACCAGTTTGCAGATTCCCAGGGCAGGATAATTTACATCGGAAAAGCCAGGAATCTGAAAAAACGGGTCAACTCCTATTTTGCAAAAAACCAGTCGGGAAAGACAACGGTTATGCTGAGGAAAGCAGTCGATATCAGGCATATTGTTGTGGACAATGAATCCGATGCTTTACTGCTTGAGAATAACCTTATCAAAAGGTACCAGCCTGCATACAATATTCTTCTTAAGGATGACAAAACATTTCCCCGGATATGCATTAAAAAAGAACCATTTCCAAGAGTATTCAGTACCCGGACAGTAATACGTGACGGCTCATTATATTTCGGTCCCTACACTTCAGGACTGATGGTAAAAACATTGCTCACTCTTATCAGGCAGCTGTATAAACTGAGAACATGCAACTATAACCTGACACAAGCCAATATTTCAGCAGGAAAGTTCATTCCATGCCTTGAATATCACATCGGTAACTGTAAAGCCCCATGCGTCGGATATCAGACCGAAGCTGACTATGATGAAAGCATTGTTCAAATAAAGGATATCCTTAAAGGGAATATTATGACACTGACAGAACACCTCAAAGGAAAAATGGCAGAATACTCACGGGAGCTGCGTTTTGAGGAGGCTCAGATCGTAAAGGACAAGATCGAAATCCTTAACAGGTTCAGAAGCCATTCTGCAGTAGTCAGCAATACCATAAAAAATGTGGATGTATTTGCTTTTACAGAGGATGGGCCAAGATATTATGTCAACTATTTGAAAGTGGTAGAAGGGGCTGTTGTTCAGACATTTACTCTTGACATGAGATCAAAGCTGGATGAGGAAAAAGAATCTCTCCTCGGGTTTGCAGTCACGGAAATAAGGACACGCTATTCAAGCGATTCTCCCGAGATAATTGTACCGTTCAAACCTGATTTTCAACTTAATAAAATCAAATACACTATCCCCAAGATCGGAGAAAAGCTTAAGCTGCTTGAGCTGGCTGAGAGAAATGCTTTATACTACAGGCTTGAGCAAAGGAAGAAACTGCTTGAACACCGCCCCGAGGCCAGGACGGGTAAAAACCTCGAGAAAGTGAAAAATGACCTTCACATGCCTGACCTGCCGGTGCACATAGAATGCTTCGATAATTCAAACATCATGGGAACTAATCCGGTGGCAGCATGTGTCGTATTCCGGAATGGAAAGCCGAGCAAAAAAGACTACAGGCACTTCAACATTAAAACAGTTACGGGACCCGATGATTTCCTGTCGATGGAAGAGGTGATTTACAGGCGTTACAAAAGACTTACAGAAGAAGGACAGTCTGTTCCGCAGCTTATAATTGTCGACGGAGGCAAGGGACAGCTGGCTTCGGCAATGAAGAGTATCGACACGCTTCATCTCAGGGATAAGATAACTGTAATTGGTATTGCCAAAAGACTTGAAGAAATATATTTCCCCGGAGACTCTGTTCCGATATATCTCGATAAAAATTCATACAGCCTGAAACTGATACAACAAATGAGAAACGAAGCTCACAGGTTTGGAATAAATTTCCACCGGACCAAGCGTTCGTCAGATATGATAAAATCCGAGCTTGATAATATAAAAGGGATTGGTCCCAAAACGAAAGAGATCCTTCTTAAAAATTTTGGCTCGCTCGAAAAAATAAAGGAAACTCCCGGAAATACTCTTGAAAAACTCATTGGGGTCAGCAAGGCCGCAATTCTCACAAAATTCCTTAATAATTAGGCTTTTTTCACTCATATAGTAAAACTGCATAAAACATTATTCAAGTTGCACTATATTAAATATATAATATAGAAAAAACTGCCGGTTAACCCCGTCAGAATTGAATATTCCCGTTAGTCATGTATATGAGCCGGGAATTTTGCAGTTTTAGAAAGGGAAAAATCGGATTCTGGTATAAACACCCCTTTTTTAATTTCCCCCTGATAGGAGGAAAAATCCGGTAAATCATATTGATGGCAGAAACTCATTTTTAACTACGCCAGTGGGGTACGAAATCAACAATATGGATTTGTATTTTCTCCCCTTCAGGGGAGATCCCGCTTTGGCGGGAGAGAGGTGTTGAAATTGATAAAAACCTTTATCAGACCGATCTTCAAATCTCTAATCTGAGACCGAGCAATTCTTCAAGTTCACTGAGTATCTTAGGGGATCCATTGGTTATAAGACCATGCATTCCTGTCGATTCTGCCGACGTTACATTTTCTTCCATATCATCAATGTAAAGTGATCTCCCCGGGTGACAATGAATATTCGTTCTGAATATATTTGAAAATCCTGACATCCGGTTTTGAAAGTTTGACCTCAGACGAGATTATTCCGCCGTTAAAATACCTGAAGAAAAAGTAGTCGTTTTTTATTTCTTCAAAAATATCGAGAGGGAAGTTGGAAAGGTAATACAGTGAAAAACCATGTTTTTTTAACGCAGGAAGAAGTCTGACGTTATCGTCGAGGGGAAACATTATATCGGTCCGGAAATTGAAAACAAGGGCTATTTCCTCCCTTTTAAGCGCGGATTTCAGGCTTATCGTGTCAATTGCTTCCGGAAATTGTTATATCCCCGTTATCAAGCATCTTCCATTCATCGCTATGGAAAATATCATTAAGGATGGTATTTCTTATGTTTTGGGGGTAGTTTTTCTTCTTCAGATATTCTGAAGGGACAAAACTTATAAGGACATTTCCAAGGTCAAAAACTATATTCTTAATCATGGGAATGATTTTTCATACTTATTGGCTGTCCGGTTGCTTCCAGGACATTCCACCATAATTCACCTTCAACATCGATCTTTTTTCTTTTTGCAACTGCCATCGGGATGGGTATCAGGGTAAATTCATTATTCCAGTATCCGATCACAAAATCGGTCTTACCGGCCAGGGCTGCATGCACAGCATTCTGGGCAAGAAGGGTGCTGAATTTGCTGTCATTTGCATTTGCAGCGGCGCTCCTGATGATATAGCTGGGATCGATATATTTAATTGAATGAGAAAAGCCTTTTGCGTTGAATTCCTCCCTGATCTTCTCCTTGAGAAATATGCCGATATCCTTATGTTTGATGTTTCCTGAGGCGTCCTTCTCGGCTGTTTCGGAATCAAAGAATTCCTGTCCTGCACCTTCTGCAACCACCACAACGGCATGATGTCTCTCTTCAAGACGTTTTCTGAGGATTTTAAGGAATCCGCCGGGGACCGTAAAGATCAAATGATATCTCAGGTATCAGGACAAAATTTACTTCCTGGATGGCAAGGGCAGCGCTTGCTGCAATGAATCCCGAATCGCGGCCCATCAGCTTTACAAGTGCAATGCCGTTGTTTGCTCCGTGAGCTTCATTATGTGCATTCCTTATGATGTCGTTGGCAATGGAAAAAGCCGTTTCAAAGCCAAATGATTTCTGTATAAGATCAATATCATTGTCAATTGTTTTGGGTATACCGGCCACCGCGATCCTTAATTTACGCTTGACGATCTCCTCATAAATGGCATGTGCACCGCGAAGAGTGCCATCACCTCCAATGCAGAAAAGAACGTTAATATTGAGTATCTCAAGAGTATCGACCATTTGTTCAACATTCTGATTTCCTCTTGACGTACCAAGATAAGTACCGCCCGACTGATGTATATCGCTTACCATCGGAGCTGAAAGCTCAATGACAGGATGGTTATATTTTGGAATCAGTCCTTCATAACCATACCTGATTCCCAGGATGCGGCTTATGCCATACCTGTAATAAAGCTGGTTGACAAGGCTTCTGATAACATTATTAACACCCGGACACAATCCGCCGCAGGTGACTATTCCGACTTTAGTTTTTGCCGGTTCGAAAAAGATATATTCCTTGGGTCCAGCTTTTTCAAATGAAACCGGTAAATCTCCGATCTCCCTGTACCTGAGAAAATGCTCCAGAGAAACATCATAAAGTATCCTTTCATCATCGTTAACGAACTTATAAACCGGGCTATCTTCCCTCTGGGATACTTTCAGCGGAGAAACAACACCGCCTTTTCCTAAAGTAGTGACAAGTAAATCCTCGTACTTCATTTTCAATGGATTTGGTTAGAAACTTAGCTAATGTACGAAAAGCATAACTCCATACAATCCAAATTTAATTAAAAAAGTAATTGACCTGTACATCATAATTAACGGAAATATACGGTCCATGTAAGCAGTTATGAAAAATGTGAATATCAGATTTACTGCAGAACAGAAATTCCCGCACAAGGCAGGATAATGGCAAATCCTAATATTAATTGGGATGGATGATCTGCTTTATCCTGCCAATACGTCCGTTTTCGAGCTTTACCTTTATCCCGTGGGGATGAATCGGAGCTGTTGTAAGAACTTCCTTTACTTTTCCTTCCGTGAGCCGCCCGGTATGTTTATCTTCAGTAAGTTCAACCATCACATCAATACCCGGACGGACATCTGCTCTGCGTGTTCCTTCCATAGCCACTTCTTTTTTGAAATGCAATTAAGTAAAATAAACTACGATCTTAAATTTCAAATCAGGTTACAATGATAAAAATTATAATTTCATAAAATAAACAATAAAAACGTTAAAATTTTAACGATAATTTTAGAATCAATAGGCTCCTCTGACGCGTGTACCGATCCTGTACAGGCCTTTGCTGGCTGTAATAAAGAGCTCTTTTCTGTTCTTGCCGCCGAAACATACATTGGCAGTCCAGTTTTCAGGTACCGGAATATTTCCGAGCTTTTTACCGGTTTGTCAAAAACCGTGACTCCTTTCCCGGTGAGGTAGATATTTCCTTTAGAGTCAATCGTCATCCCATCCGATCCCAGCTCGCAAAAAAGCTTCTTGTTTTCAGTGTTCCATCGGGCATTATTGAATATGACCAGGTTTTATTGTTTTTAATGTCGGCCACATATAATGTCTTACCGTCAGGAGTTCCGACAATGCCATTGGGCTGAGCCAGGTCTTCAGCGACACGCTTCAAAGTTTTATGATCGGCGCTCAGGAAGTAAACACATTGTTTATCCTGAGGCATTTCAGTATGGTTCCACCATGATCGTTTGTAGAACGGATCAGTAAGATAGATGCCGCCCTCCGGTGTCACCAACACATCGTTGGGACCATTCAGGAGCTTTCCGTCATAGTCCCTGAGAACAACTTCCACAGTTTTATCAGGATGGATGCACCACAGCTCATTCTTCTCGTCAGCACACGACCACAAATTTCCCTTCCGGTCGAAGAACATTCCGTTTGACCGGCCCGAAGGCTGCATGAAAGTTGATAAGACTCCTCCGACACTCCACATCATTATCCGGTCATTTGGCTGGTCGGTAAAATAAACATTGCCTGCTGCATCAGCAGCCGGGCCTTCGGTGAATGAAAAATCGCCTGAAAGTTTCTCAGGTACACTTCCGGATTTCAGGATCCCGGATAATCCCTGCTCCTGTGAAAATAATGATTGCTGGAACAATACTGCAATCGCCACCAAAACATTAGTGAATTTCATCTGTTAATAATTTGTTTTTTAATGGTCAGATGCCTGCCTGTCGGCAGGCGGGAATACCCATAAATTAAGTCATTTCGGTTTGTGATTTTACGGTTGAAACATGGATATTTCATGGGAACATATTTTGATACTGCTTTATACTTTTTGCACATTCCTGATTCTCTCAATATAATTATCAATCTGTTCAGGCTTTTCAAAACCTATTATTATCATATCAACAGTTCCCAGGCCAAGAACAAATTTTAGTGAGGCTTCAATTTTTTCCGAATCATTCTTCAACTTACCTCCGCCTATCAGTTTCATCCCGATCACACCTTTTCCGGATTTGTGGAATTTTTCGATAACAGGAACCACAAGCGCAGGATCTCTTTGATCCATTGCCTCGCCGAAAGGATTGATCCGGACATGAATCACATCCACCCATGGACTTTCAGAAGCCACTTTCAGAGCGTCAAAAGAGTGAACTGATACGCCATGTGCACCAATTATCTTTTTTGCTTTCAGATTCTCGAGGCCGTCCATAAATCTTTTTTCCTGATCTGTCCAGTCTCCCGTTGTCATGCAATGCATTTGAACCAAATCGATGTAATCGGTATTCAGTTCTTTACGGAAACGATCGACAACTATTTCAGAATCAGGACGTTCCTTTTCAGGAATTCCTCCATCCGTCACCCACATTTTGGTTCCAAGCACATAGTTTTCGCGCGGGATGCCTTTAAGAGCGGCAGCAGTGAAAGGATGTGTGCCGTAGCTGTCAGCACAGTCAAAATAACGGATCCCTTTTTCATATGCCTGCCGTATTATCGACTCGGCAACCCCTGCCCGGGTAATATTTGATGAACGCATGTTATCCGCTGAAACCTGTACCCATACCCAGGAGAGTGGTTTTTATCCCTGTTTTTCCAAGCGTAACTTTCCCGAACGGATCATATGATACCGGTTTTACAGTTGAAGGTGCCGCATCAATAAAATTTCCAAGAAGAACTGTTCCGGCCCCGGCTGTGACTGTTGCCATGAATTGGCGGCGGGTTAAATTCCTTTTTGCCATAGGTGATATTTTTAGCGTTGAATATTCGATTAGTTGAGAACAAAATAAAGGAATTTTATTGTTCCACTCGATAATTATGATATTTATTCATAAAGAGTTTCCGGACTGAAGTGAGGAATCCTTATTATGCCATTCAGCATTCCTGATTCATTGCAGAACATTAACTTTAATATGTGACGGGTGTGCGGCATCATAATATATCCTTTGTGTGGCCTTCTGGAAATCACTTTCTGAACATTTATAGATATTTACGAATTTCTGAGGATTCCTGTCAACCAGCGGGAACCATGAATTCTGAACCTGGATCATAATGCGATGCCCTTTTTTAAAAGTGTGCGCAATATCGGGAAGTTCATACTTTACTTCGGTTACTTTCCCCGGTACGAACGGTTCGGGTTTTTCAAAGCTGTTACGGTATCTGCCCCTGAATACTTCGCCACGGACAAGCATCTGGTAGCCGCCAAGAGGGTACTTGTTGTCAGGATTCTCTGATTTTTCGTCAGGGGGAAAGACATCAACGAGTTTTACAACATAGTCTGCATCGGTCCCTGTAGTTGAGACAAAAAGATCAGCTGTAACGGGACCGGTAAGGGTAATATCCTCTGCTAAGAATATCTGTTTCATATTTCACAACATCCGGCCTGCGTGATGCAAATCTTTGGTCATCTGTCATGTAGGCTGTGGTTCTGTCTGTATGAATATCCTCAGTGTAAGGAACTGGATTTAACGGGTCGGAGCAATATTCATCAAATCCGGTTTTGCTGACGGGCGCATCAAATGATGCAGCTTCACCCGGATGAAAATAAATATCCTTTGCTACAGTATTTTTTGGAGGCCAGGTGGCAAAATCCTTCCATTCGTCTGAGCCTGTTATAAAAATTGTAGCTTCAGGTGGGTCCTGAGTCCCTTCTCCTTTAAGGTAATGATCAAAAAAACTTTTTTCCAGCTTCTGGAATTTTTCGTTAGCATCGAGGCCCCAGTAGATATTACCAAGATTTTTCCCTTCGCCGAATGCCCACTGGCCATGTGACCAGGGTCCCATGACGAGGAAGTTCTTTGTTGCAGGCGGATTCTGCGTTTCGATAGCTTCATAGGTGTGTATTGCACCGTAAAGATCTTCTGCGTCAAACCATCCTCCAACGGTCATAACAGCCGGAGTGACATTTTTAAGGAACTGGAGCGGGTTTCTGGCTTTCCAGAAAGCATCATAATCAGGATGGGCAAAAGCATCATTCCAGAATTTAATGGTGTCGCCGAAATACCTTGCAGTAATATTTTTTACCGGGCCCAGGGAAAGGAAGAATTCATAGTTATCAGGTATTGGATATCTGAAACCCCGGTGCCCTGTCCGTGTGGGAGCTGGATGAGACCTGCCGTTGCTGTAAAAAAAGTTGAAACAATCCATAAGGAAGAATGCACCATTGTGATGGAAATCATCACCAATGAACCAGGCAGAGACCGGAGCCTGCGGAGAAACAGCTTTAACTGCGGGATGCGCATTTATTATCCCCATCGTGGAATAAAATCCGGGATATGAAATACCAAAAATCCCCACATTCCCATTATTGTTTTTCACATTCTTTACCAGCCAGTCGACCGTATCCCAGGTATCAGTGGTTTCATCAATATCCTGGTTCCCTTTCCTGGCAGGAATTACGGGACGTATATCTTCAAACTGACCTTCACTCATATACTTCCCTCGGACATCCTGAAAAACCATGATATATTCCCCATCTGTATATCTGGAGTAAAGCTGCATAAAGAAGTTAAAGTTTTCAGGTCCTCCGGGTTCAATATTGTACGGGGTACGGTTAAGCAGCATGGGATGCGTTACAGAAGTGTTTTTTGGAGTATAGACTGATGTAAACAATTTAACCCCGTCACGCATCGTAATATAAACCTCCTGCTTTTCATATTTCTGTTTTAAGGCTTCGGGGCTGTTTGAAGCGGCAGCAACCGGTTCCCTGCCAAACTTTATTTCCAATTTTCGTCCTGCCTGTTCAAGAAACCCGGCAATCTCTGAATATGAAGAATTTACCTGACCTGTATATTTAAAGCCGGCTCCGGCATGGGTAAATGAAAAATCGGGGTACCTGAACGTTGTTGTGGTTGAAGCAATGCCAAAAGCATTCTGGTCGGGGCTGTCCCATGTTGAGGAATATCCATCGTCGGTTGCTTTTATATGGATTGTAAGGCGCAGAATGATACCATCTATGTCTGCCTTTCCGTACCAGTCGCCTTCAATGGTCTGAGCTGCCAGAAATGAAGGTATAGATATCAGAATTCCGAGCAATAAGCTGTAGATCCTTATTATTGATAATCTTTTTTTCATTTTATAGAGTTTTTATATTGGTCACAGAATTATTCAAGTCCGAGTTTCTGAATCAGATCGCCGGGAGCAACAGGTTTGCCTTTTTTTGTAGCGGCAGCCGTAACCCTGGCTTTTACAATGAGCCTGTTATCAGGAACCCTGTAAATATTCTGAAGAAACATAATTCTTACGTTTCCCTCCCGGTGAATATTGATTGTTACTATAAACCTGTCACAGCTTCTCAGTGGGTATTTATATTCAAGTTCAACCTTTGTGATAATAAGGTCAAGTCCCTCTTCGTGAAGTCTTGAAAAACTGATTCCTTTTGATATCAGAAACTCATGCCTTGCGTGTTCAAGATAGTGCTGGTAGTTGGCATTGTTGACAACTCCCTGGATGTCACATTCGTAATCTCTTACCTTAAATTCAACTGTATATAAATATCCGCTTTCCTGCATAGGCATTTAATAAACTTCCGGATTTTAACCTTCCAAGTTACGAAAATTATTTTCCTGATTCCGGAAATATTCACCCGGTATCCTTCCGGCCTTTTTCAAATTCAATAAAGCTTGTCTTCCTGCAGTCTCACGCAGATGAACAAGAATAGCATTCCCGTTTTCGACGGGGCTGGCGCAGAAAAGAATTTACGGTACAGGAAAACAAATACTGGGGCAAAGCTGAAAATTTAACTACCTGGGGAACCGTCTGAAGAATTTCAAGATGCCTGCATGGAATTTATGGATACTGTTCGCCTTGTAGTGCATCAGTATACATTCACCCGTAATGAAGTTTATGCCTGTTCCTTCCAATTCTTTCAATGCTTCTTTGGAGTCGGCCATCTGCTGTATCCAAATCTGGTTGATCCCTTTCTCCTTGGCTTCCCTGACAATTCCGGCGGTTTTGTCTCTTTTGGTCATAATAATAAGTCCCTTTACATCCCCGGGCAGGCTTTTAATATCAGTATAGGCTTTGGTACCGTGAATTTCGGTTGCATTCGGATTAACCGGAATGATGTTCATTCCCTTTTCCTTTAATTCTTTAAAGGCCGCAAAACCGAATTTCTTCGGATTACGAGATACACCGGCCATTGCAACAGGTTCTGATCCAAGAAATTCTTCAATTTGTCTTAAGGCTTACCATCTTTTGAGATTTTAATTTTTTACAAGAAATGAAATTAAACCTGTGAAAATCTACATTCAATAAGTATAAAGACTTAAAAATACAACATTAAAAACAACAAACAGTAATTTTTATTTACTTGGTGTGAGGTTAACCTATAAATTTTCTATGAAAAACCCTGACGATCAAGGTGGATATCTTTTCTCCAAAAGATATTCCAACTACGTTTTTGTACTCCTGTTCCTGTTGTATATGTTCGATTATATCGACAGATCGATAGTTACATCAATGTTCACATCTATTGAGAGGGACTATGGTATTTCCCATACCCAGAGCGGCATGCTTATGTCGGCTGTTTACTGGGCCATTGTAATTCTCACATTCCCTGTTTCACTTCTTGTTGACCGCTGGAGCCGCACAAAGACCATTGGCATAATGGCCATTATGTGGAGCATGGCGACCGCTCTTTGCGCATTAACCGGGAATTATGTACAGCTGTTCATGGCACGTCTTCTCATCGGAGTAGGGGAAGCCGGTTACGCTCCCGGTGGAAGTGCAATGATATCAGGATTATATCCTATTGAAAAGCGTTCAAAAATGATGGGGTTGTGGAATGCTTCCATTCCTCTTGGTACTGCAATTGGTGTGCTTCTCGGAGGTATTATTGCAACAAGGCTGGGCTGGAAACATGCATTCGGTCTCGTTGCATTTCCCGGACTGATAGTTGCTATCCTTTTTCTTTTTGTGAAGGATTACAAAACTGTCGACCTTTCATTTATCGACAAGGCTAATAAGAAGATGAAGATGGAAAGGAAAGATATGATAAAAGAGTTTCTTACGAAGCCCTCCATTATTTACACATATTTCGGAATTGCAGCTGTTGTTTTTGTAACCACTTCATTAATTACATGGCTTTCAACATATTTTCAAAAAATGAGGATGCTGCCCGAAGACAAAGCCGGAACGATGGCAAGCGCGATCATGGTCCTTGCTCTGGTTGGAGCTCCGCTGGGAGGAATACTTACTGACAGATGGCGTAAGACGCAGTTCAATGCCAGGTTGTTGTTACCGGCTATTTCAACACTTATCTCCGCAGTATTATTGTTCCTGGCACTTGACCTTTTCGCAGGAGTAATTCAATTTGCCGCTCTCCTTATTATGGGCATTACTATAATGATGTTTATTTCAGGTGCTGCCGCAGTTACGCAGGATGTAATCCATCCTGGACTTCGGGCTACGTCTTATGCAATAGCGGTCGTGGTCCAGAATCTTCTGGGTTCTTCAATGGCTCCGCTTGTTGTAGGGAAAATCTATGATCTTTCAAATATCAAAACAGCTTTGTCGATCCTGCCGTTTGTACTGTTACTGGGCGCTTTCCTGTTCTATATGGGATCGAGGCATTACGGAAAGGATATGGAGAAGGTGGAAAAAATAAATCTGGAGGTGGCATGACATCGCTATAAGGCATTACACCCATGACCCGACCTCTTCAATATGGATCGACCTCACCCCAACCCCTCTCCCAGGGGAGAGGGGCTAAAATATTGTTATTAAGTATTTTACTCCCCTTCTCTTTTGGGAGAAGGGGCTGGGGGATGAGGCAGATAAATAAGGAGAAGGGACAGGGAGTGAGGTTGATTAAAAATGATGAATTAACCTGGTCAAGAATTGAGGATTGTCTTATTTTTCCCTCAAAACGGTGTAATAAGCAAATTCCTTCAGTGAATTTTTAACTTCCGATTCGGGATAGGTGTCGAGGATTGCAAGTGCCTTATCGAGATACTGATTCATTTTCAGGGCTGCATATTCCATTCCGCCATTTTCGGAAACGAATCTGACCACCTCTTCAATGTCAGATCTGGATTTTTTTCTGTTCCCGACGATACCCAGGATATGTCTTTTCCGGGGGAGCGTCGATTTCTCAAGCGCATGAATAAGGGGAAGCGTGATCTTTTTCTCCTTTATATCGTTGCCTGAGATTTTTCCTGTTAATCCATTACCCTCGTAATCCAGGATGTCATCGCGTATCTGGAAAGCAATGCCTATGGATTCACCGAAATCTTTCATAAGCTGGATTGTATCCGGATTGCCTGTAACTGATCTTGCACCACAGGCAGTGCAGGCGGAGATCAGGGCAGCGGTCTTGCAACTGATGATCCTGAAATAATCTTCTTCCCTGATATTAAGTTTCCGGGCTTTCTGTAACTGAAGCAACTCACCCTCACTCATTGCCTTGACAGCTTCAGATACTATTTCAAGCATATCGACGCAGTTCTTTTCAATGCTTATCAGAAGTCCTTTTGAAAGCATATAATCCCCGACAAGAACAGCTATTTTGGAATTCCAGAGAGCGTTTATGGATAAAGCGCCACGCCGCTCATTTGCATCATCCACAACATCATCATGGACGAGTGATGCAGTATGGAGAAGTTCGATAAGAGTTGCGGCGACATAAGTCGGTTCGGAAATCTCCCCGTTGAGCTTTGCGGTCAGGAAGACCAGCAAAGGTCTCATCTGCTTGCCTTTACGTCTGAATATATAGTTCAGGATTATCTTCAGAAGAGGAATCCTGCTTTGCATGTTCCTGCCGAAATAGGCTTCAAACTGAGCCATTTCTTCCCTGACAGGTTTTTTTATATTAGCGAGATCCGGCATGTACTGATATTTCGCCAAAGATAATAAAAGCTTCAGGACACAATTTCAGGATTTCAATTATTTAAAACCGCAATTCTTAATCAGTGGTTTAATTAACTTCCCTGAACATTTTTTTCTGGAAGATGATAATTGCAAATACACCGCAGGTTATTGCAGAATCTGCAATATTGAATACGGGTCTGAAAAATACCAGCGATTGTCCGGGTCGGAAAGGCGACCAGTCGGGCCAATGCGTGTTAATAACAGGAAAATAAAACATATCGACCACTTTTCCGAGGAGGAATGAAGAATAGCCGCCCCCGGGAGGGAATAAAACAGAAGGCTGATTATAGCTTTCGCTGAAGATCAAACCATAAAAAGCACTGTCGATCATATTTCCAATTGCTCCTGCCAGAATGGCACTTACAGAAATGATCAGACAGATATTTGATTTCTTTCTTATAAGCGATAAAAGAAACCAGGTTATTCCTCCTATTGCCACAATCCTGAATAAACTTAGGCCGATTTTACCGGTCGTTCCGCCCATCTCCATGCCAAAAGCCATCCCGTTGTTCTCAATGAAATGAAGCAATCCCCAGTTCCCGAATAAATGTATTTCCTGTCCGAGCACCATGTGCGTTTTTACCCAGAATTTAAGTATCTGGTCTGCAACCAGGATCAGAATAATCAGCAATAATGATTTTTTCCCAGATGACATTTTTCTGTTTTTCTGTTTAAGGTGCGCAAAATAGTAAAAAATGCTGATAAAAGAGGATAATTAATTGTCAATAAAAAACCCCCCATACAATATGGGGGGCAGTTTGGTACATCCGGAACCAAATTCCTTTGAATTGCAGACTATATTTGATCAGGGACAGGTTACGTTAAGGAAATTCCCGTCCCAGCAGTACCAGTCGGTAGTACCGAAATGACCCTGGCTTTTGACCCTTCCGTTGTGAAGCGTTGAGTTCCATTCGACATTCAGATCAAAAAACTGAAGGTATGAGGAATCATAGTAATGAATAGTGTAATATGCGTTTAATGTGTTTGTTGTAAGTCCGTATTCAATATAGCTGTCTTTAAAGGAATCACCGGTTTTGACATAGGTATATTTCACCATTCCGACAGACCCTGCTGCTTTTTCCCAGTCAATCTGAACCACCTGAACAGGGTTCTGAGGACCGAGATACAATTTCCATTGACCACCTGTGCCATCAAATTCAGAAGTGCCTTCGAACCATAGAAAGTCAGTGAATCCTCCTGCGCCTTCCCTTGTGATGTACATCTTCCAGACAACGTTCGATGCCGCAATCTGGCCGGTAAGTCTTGCCTTGTAGGTAACATTCAATATGGTGGCATTGGCGCTCCACTGCCAGGTTTTATTTTCGACATATACAGGTGACTGATTAACTGCCATCTGGAATGATGTTACCGGTACGGCAAGAGTTGTGTAAATTATTGTTTTCCATAGAAGGGCAACACCCGCGGCAAATTCCCAGTTACTGGTCTGGGTCCCTTTAGGTACTGAAATGGATATTTCACCTTTTTTCCCGGATTCAAAGTTGCTGAAGTCAATCGCCATCGATCCGGCCGGTGGCAATACGGGAGGTTCTCCCTTATCCTTCTTGCAGCCGGTCATTAAGGATAAACTAATGGCGGCAAGAAATATAAAAACAAAATACTTTTTCATAAATGAAGAATTTTGATTAATGGTTAGTCAATATACAACGTCAAAAATACGGGAAAAGTATAAGGTAAACGGGATCGTGACTCAATAAACCAGGAAAAAACAGATGAATTTATGGGTGGAAATGTTGGTATTATTAAATTATTGCAGGAAATTTCTAAACTATTTAAGAGCTCTTTTGTTTAACAGTAAATTAAACTAACTATGGAGCGGAGAAATTTTTTAAAAACCCTCGGAATTGGAATTACTGCAACTTTTGTTGCCGGTAAATCCGTAGCAGGAGAAATAACTAAATCAATGAACTATACAATGGAAAATTTTGACACGCATCAATTTCCTGCGCTTCCTTATGCTTATGATGCACTGGAACCGTATATTGATGCAAGGACGATGGAAATACATTACGACAAACACCACCGGGCTTATTTTAACAATTTTATAAATGCCATAAAAGGCACTGCACTGGATAATACTCCCATTGAAAAAATCTTTGCTGCCGTTTCAGGATCAGGGGATGCAGTAAGAAATAACGGCGGAGGATTTTATAACCATGTTTTTTACTGGAACAGCATGGCTCCCAAATCGGCGGGACCATCTTCTGATTTGTCGGCAGCACTTGCAAATGCATTTGGTTCTTTCGATAAGTTTAAAGAGACTTTCAGTAATTCCGCAAAGACCCGTTTTGGTAGCGGTTGGGCATGGCTTTATTTCACTACTGACAGGAAGCTTGCTATCGGAAGTACCCCCAATCAGGATAATACCCTGATGGATGTTTCACCAATCAAAGGCATGCCATTGCTTGCAATTGATGTGTGGGAACATGCTTATTATCTGAAATATCAGAATAGAAGAGCAGATTATGTTGATGCTTTCTGGAATATTGTGAACTGGGAAGAGGTGAATAAGAGATATCAGCAGGCATTGAGATAACTGAGAAGATTGAATTGCAAGTACATGGCAGGGGCGTTGGAAACAACGCCCTTTTCGATAAATGGCAAGGTTATCAAATTGAAGAATAAGATTTTCCATTCAAATTATTGAATCCCTCCAGGGTTCATTTTCATTTTAATCATTACGCTATCGCGGAGCGATTGCATCATTACTAGTACAAATGAAATTAAATTGATTTGTAAACCGCGGAGCGGTTTCATCGATGACATTTCAGGTGTATAAAAACCTTTTAATCTTCAGGGTAGCGGTTTTCTGGAAGGGAACCGGCTGTTGTACAACCTTATTTATCCGACTGTATTTATTTACCTTTGAATTGACATATTCCTGAATTTCAGCCAGGATCTCTTTTTTCTTTTCTTCAATCTGTTTGGCCATGTCCTGTTTAAGGTTCTGGTATTTCTTTTCCAGCTCTTCCATATTCAGATGAACGTACGCGACCAGCTTACCTTTCTGTTGTATTACAAGCGATTCGACAACAAACCGGAAATTATTTATAACCGATTCAATCTCCTCAGGGTATATATTCTCTCCGCTTGCCCCCAGAATCATATTCTTAAGCCTTCCTTTGATAAAAAGATAATTGTTATTATCAAGCGAACCCAGATCCCCCGTCTTAAACCAGCCATCGGGCGTCAGAACCTCCTGCGTCATTTCCGGATCCTTATAATAACCTTTCATAACATTAGGACCTCTTGCCCAGATCTCACCTTCCCCGGTTTTTTTATCGGGATTGTTAATCTTGAGTTCAATACCTTCAATTGCAGGGCCCGTCGATTCAAAAACAGCTTTCTGGGGATTGGCTCCGGCAAGCAGCGGTGCTGTTTCGGTAAGTCCGTAGCCAACGGCATAAGGGAATCTGGCTTCACGCAGGAATTGTTCGACACTCCTGTTCACTTTTGCTCCGCCGATCCCATAAAACTTAAGCTCTCCGCCAAAAGTTTTAAAAAGCTTTTTGCCTGCAACAACATTAAGTTTCTTTCTTATAACGGGAATCCTGTAAAGAATCCTCAGGATCAATTTTTCCCTGAAAGCGGGCAGAATCTTGTTGAAATAGATTTTTTCCATAATAAGTGGAACAGTAAGCATCATGGTAGGCTTAACCTCTTCCAGTGCAGGTAACAGCACTGCCGGAGTCGGTGCCTTTCTGAGGTAATATACACACGACCCGAAAATCATTGGCAATATAAGACCCAGTGTATTTTCGTAAGTATGTGACAAGGGAAGTACCGATAAAAACCTGTCATGTTCATTTATGGCCTGAATTTTCCCCCCTTTTGATGCATTGAACGAAATATTCCTGTGGGTAAGCATTACACCTTTTGAACGGCCTGTCGTTCCTGAAGTATAGATGATCGATGCAAGATCATCCTCCTTCACGTCATAAATTCCTGCCGGAACAGCCTGAGAATTATAAATTTGACCTTTTGTGTCGGAAAAGAGAATTGAATAGTCTTCGATCAGTATTCCGGTTTTAAGATCTTCAGATTTAAATCCTTCGATCTTCGTAAGCAACGGTGATGAAATAAAAATTGCCTTTGAACCCGAGTGACTGAGCACGTTGGCTACTTCTGTAGCTGAAAAATCAGGCAGAACCGGCACTGCTACTGCCCCCATAAAGGTAATTGAGAAATAAGCAGAGCTCCAGTTTGGCATATTTGAGCTGAGAATAGCGACCCTGTCGCCGGGTACAATGCCCAGTTTCTCAAGAAGTGCTGTAAGTGATTTGATCTCCCTGTCGGCTTCATCCCATGTCCTTGGCTTCTCTCCTGCAAAAGCATATGCATTCTGATTTCCGTACCTTCGGACTGTTTCACTGAAGATGGCAGGAAAAGTAAGCCGGATATTACTTTCTTCCATTAATACAAATTGTTTCCTTAACGTTTAATAATGCAAAATTGCACAATTTAATCTTCATATATTGTTAATAACAAGATAAATATTAAATTGTTGCTTAAATAACAGGGATTAATAACAAAACTTTTTTCAGGGAAGTTGGTTAAATTTGTAGATGTTTTTTATTAAAAGCCAATGGCAACTTTAATAAGGGTTACAAAAGAATTCTCCTTTGAGATGGCACATGCTCTCTGGAATTATGACGGCCCATGTAAAAATGTCCACGGTCATTCATACAGGCTGTTTGTAACACTCTCGGGGTTTCCTGTAAGCGATCCGCAAAATCCCAAAAACGGGATGGTTATTGATTTTACTGACCTCAAGAACATCGTAAGAAAAGAAATTATAAGTATTTTCGACCATTCAGTTACTGTTTCAGGGAATTACGAAAGGGAGAAGCTGGACATGTTCAAATCGATGTTCGGCAACACCAATATAGTTGACTATCAACCTACATGCGAAAACCTTGTTGCCGATTTTGCTGGGAGAATAAAGAAACGGCTTCCTGATAAGATCAGGTTATACAGTCTCAAACTTTATGAGACTGCCACTTCCTTTGCTGAGTGGCACGCGTCGGATAATGAATAAACTCCATATGTCAGAAAATCAATTTAAAAAACTCTTTTTACTGGATGCTTACGCACTGATCTTCCGGTCGTATTATGCATTCATAAAAAATCCGAGAGTGACCTCTAAAGGTATGAACACGTCGGCAATCTTCGGATTCCTCCTTACACTGAGAGAAGTTCTCCAGAAACAAAAACCGACCCATATTGCGGTGGTCTTTGATACACCGGAGCCTACTTTCAGGCATGAGATGTTCAAGGATTATAAGGCAACACGTGACGAAACACCTGAAGATATAAAAATCGCCGTTCCTTATATCAAACGGCTGATTGAAGCCTATAAAATTCCGGTAATTGACTGTCCGGGTTACGAAGCTGATGATGTTATCGGTACTCTGGCAAAAAAGGCATCAGGACAAGGTTTTATAACCTATATGATGACTCCTGATAAAGATTATGCCCAACTGGTTTCAGACAGAATTTTCATGTTCAAGCCTTCCAAAAGCGGAGCTGAATCAGTAAAATGGGGTGTTGAAGAAGTGAAGCGTGAATTCTCCGTGAAGGATCCGGAACAGGTTATTGATATTCTCGCTCTTATGGGCGACACAGCCGACAACATTCCGGGAGCCCCCGGAGTCGGTCCAAAAACTGCCATGAAACTGATATCTGAATTCGGCTCTGTTGAAGATGTTTTTAAGAACACTGACAAACTTAAAGGGAAACTGAAAGAAATCATTGAGGACAACAAGGACCAGATAGAACTCTCAAAAAAGCTGGCCACCATCGAGATCAATGTTCCTGTTGAGCTTAAGGAAGAAGAACTGGTAACAGAAATACCTGACAGGGACAAACTGAAGAAACTTTTCGAAGAACTTGAATTCAGAACGATAGCTGCAGATATACTCCGGGAAATTGACAAGACTCCCATACCGCCTGAACAGGGTGAATTAGTAAAATCCACTGCTGAGAACACCCAGGGCTCTCTGTTTGGCGGGAATGCCATCACAGCAGTTTCTGATATAGCTACGATTGAATCAGTTCCGCATAACTATATACTGCTGGAAAATGATGAGGAATTGAGGGATTTTGTCAGTAAAGCCTTAAAACTGAAGGAGATTTGTTTTGATTCGGAAACCACTAGCATAAATCCGCTTGATTCAGAAATTGTTGCACTTTCATTTTCATGGCAGAAGGGAACAGGTTATCTTGTTCATTTTCCTGAATCGCAGCAAAAAGCCAGGGAAATTCTGGAAATATTAAAGCCTCTGTTTGAAAATCCTTCCATTCTGAAGATCGGCCAGAACATGAAGTTCGACATCCAGGTTCTGGCAAACTACGGAATAGAAGTTAAAGGTTCCCTCTTTGACACAATGATCGCGCACTACCTGCTGGAGCCTGACATGAGGCATAATATGAACCTACTCTCTGAAACTTATCTTTCATACAGCCCGGTGCATATTGAATCGCTGATCGGTGAAAAAGGCAATAACCAAAAAAATATGCGGTCTGTTGAGGTCGGGAAGATAAAAGAATATGCTGTTGAGGATGCTGATGTTACATTTCAGCTAAAGGAAATTTTTGAGCCAAAGTTAAGATCTGAAAACCTTTCAGAGCTTTCAGAGAATATTGAAATGCCTTTGATAAGAGTGCTGGCCGATATGGAGCGGACCGGTATCAAGCTTAACCAGGAAGATCTGAAAGCAATCTCGGCCGATCTCCGTGAAGAAATTATAAGTCTTGAAAAAGAGATTTATGATCTGGCAGGGACAGAGTTCAATATTTCTTCCCCAAAGCAGCTCGGGGATATCCTTTTTCTGCGCCTGAAGCTCGATGAAAAAGCAAGGGTCACAAAAACAAACCAGTTTGTAACAAATGAGGAAATCCTTCAGAGACTTACCGGCAGGCATCCGATTGTTAACAAAGTACTTGAATACCGTGGTCTCAGAAAGTTGCTGTCGACATATCTTGAACCGTTACCCCAGATGGTCGATAAAAAGACAGGACGGATTCATACATCATTCCGTCAGGCAGTTGCGGCAACCGGAAGGCTCAGTTCCGATAATCCGAATCTCCAGAATATCCCTGTCAGGGATGAAAGGGGAAGGGAAATAAGAAAAGCATTCGTGCCTGAGGAAGGAAATATTTTTTTCTCCGCCGACTATTCCCAGATCGAACTGAGGCTAATTGCCCATCTCAGCAGGGACCATAACATGATCGGTGATTTTCTTTCAGGGAACGATATTCATGCAGCAACTGCCTCTAAGATTTTCGGTGTGGACATTAAAGATGTGACAAGGGAAATGCGAAGCAGGGCAAAAACTGCCAATTTCGGTATTATCTATGGTATTTCAGCCTTCGGATTATCGGAGAGGCTGGGCATTGGAAGGAAGGAAGCCAAAGACCTGATTGACGGATATTTTAATTCATATCCGGGAGTGAAAAGATACATGGAAGAAAGTATCCGTAAAGGCCGCGAGCAGGGGTTTGTGACAACCATGTTCGGGCGCAGAAGGTATCTTCGTGATATTCATTCACGAAATCAGGTTGTGAGGGGAAATGCTGAACGGAACGCGATAAACGCCCCATTGCAGGGAAGCGCAGCTGATATTATCAAGATTGCCATGGTCAGGATTCATGAGAAAATGAAGGCCGGTAAATACTCCTCCAGAATGATTCTTCAGGTACACGATGAACTGATATTTGAGGTAGTTCCACCCGAACTTGAGAAACTGAAGAAGCTGGTAATTTATGAAATGTCGAATGCAGCGAAACTTGACGTACCGCTAAAGGTTGACTGGGGTACCGGGAAAAACTGGATGGAAGCGCATTGATACCGCGTTTTGAATTCCCCTAATTATTAACCCCCCAACCCCCCATATGGGAGGCTTTGGAAATCTACAGGATTTATGCCTTCCCCCGGGGGGTTGGGGGTTGAAAAATCAGGGGAATGAAGAATCAGGGATAACATTTTAGCAACTATGGAAATAAATGTTCTTTTCTTCGGAGTTCTTGCTGAAGTGACGCGAACAAGCCATATGCATTACCGAGGAATTAAGTCCTTTGGTGATCTGAGGCACAGGATAGAAGATGATTTTCCGGAAATAGTGCACTATAATTTCCGGATAGCTGTGAATAATGAGATCATCAACGATGAACCATTGCTCAGTCCGGGTGACGAAATAGCATATTTGCCTCCCTTCGCAGGAGGATAAAAAACAAATTGTTCAAAAACTAAAACCATTTCGAAATGCACTTAATCAACGGTCCTGTGCCGGTAAGCAAAATCTCGGAGATTGTTGCGAAAGCCGGCGAAAATCATGAATCGGGGGCTCATTCGCTTTTTCTCGGTCAGGTAAGGAGAGACCAAATTGAAGGGAAATACGTCAGGGCGATTGAATACTCAGCCTATGAAGAGATGGTCATCGGCGAGGCAAATAAAATAAATAAATCCATCCTGTCGGAATTCAGTGATGTAAAATCAATTGAAGTCCTGCATTCAAAGGGCCTTGTCAGGGTCGGTGAGGTATCACTTCTCGTCATGGTATCATCCGGTCATCGTCAGGATGCCATAAATGCCTGCAGCAAAGCAGTTGACCTTATTAAGGAAAAACTGCCTATCTGGAAAAAAGAAATATTTGAAGACAACTCAGAGCAATGGAGGCAGAATGATTGATCAGATAAGGTACTGATCATCTGATCCCTCAGAATAAATAACCGAATCCCCTGATATATTCCCATCATGTGTAATAAGAATTGTACCTGTCTTTCCCTGAAGGATTGAATTATATTGCTCCTTACTGTTAAGGACTTCAACTGCTTTTGAGATCTGTTTGTCAGTTTTAATTGACCATGCAATGGATCCGTCTTCGTAAAAATAACGGCTTATAATCTCATCTTCAAGAAGGCTTGTAATTTCATTTCTGAAGGAATTAAGATCCTGTCCGAGGGAATGGTTCAAATCCTTTTCCAGCTCGGTGAAAAGTTCTTTATGAAGGTCAAAGTATTTTTCCTTTTTTGCGTTGGCGATCAGTTCATCAAGCGAAGCATCCGTGGTTGTCTGATAGCTGAATTTGCGCTTTATAAGGTAATCCTTGAAATCGGAAAAATCCTTATCGGTAAACGAGAACTGATCGATGCTTTTCAGTGCCGGATGAGACCAGTAATACTGGGTGGCATAATCAAAAATATAATTACGTATAAAAAGTTCAGTTGTAATCTGGCTGAGCTGTTCCGGTTCAATCTCGACATCAGGGGTAATTCCTCCCCCGTCCTTTACGATCCGGCCGTTCCTTGTCTTGAATTCCGAAATAAGTGAATCAGGGATAAACCCGACACTTCCATCTTCGTTCGGATGAGAAAAATCGCGTGCCTGGATGCACCTTCCGCTTGGGATATAATATTTTGCGGTAGTCACTTTCAACTGTGTATTATAGCTAAGCGGACGGGTGATCTGTACAAGTCCTTTTCCGTACGATCTCTGGCCCAGGATTATACCCCTGTCGAGATCCTGGATTGCTCCTGCCACTATTTCCGATGCTGAGGCGCTGCCCCTGTTTATAATAACGGCAAGCGGAATCTTATCATCAACGGCTGATTTAGTGGTTTTGAAGTCCTCATCGAACTGTTTCACTTTTCCCTTTGTGGAAACTATCTCATTTCCCGGATCTACGAAGAGATTTACAATATCCACTGCTTCAGTGAGCAATCCTCCGGGATTTCCCCTGAGGTCAAGAATTATTTGTTTTGGATTATGAGTCTTAAGGGCAATCAGGGCGTTTTTGACATCTTCTGAACAATCCTGTGTGAAATTGGTAAACCGGATATATCCCGTATTTGAATCAATCATACCGTAGTAGGGCACTGGAGGTACAGCGATCTTTTCCCTTTTCATGGTAAAATCCATATCTGTCCCGTTTCTCTCAATTGTCAGATTAATTGCAGTTCCCGGATTTCCTTTCAGTTTTTCGCTTACCTGATCGGATGTCAGACCCCTGAGGGAAACTCCATTGACTTTTTTCAATATGTCACCGGGCTTTATGCCTGCGACATCGGCCGGAAATCCTTTGTATACAAGAGAGATTACCACATAATCCCTTCCTGATCTGATCAGTGAGCCTATTCCGCCGTACTTGCCGGTTGTCATGAACGTGACCTCATCCCCTTCCGATTCGGGGTAATATACAGTATACGGATCAAGGGTCTTCAGCATATCGTCTATGCCGGTTTTAATCATCTTGTCCGGATTTATGTCATCAACATAAAATGTATTGAGTTCCCTGAACAGCGAGAAAAAGATATCAAGATTTTTAGCTATCCTGAAGTCCCTTGTCTCCTGTGTGGAAAGAAAAGCAACACTGATTCCGGCTGTAATAAGGATAACTCCCACTATCACAAACCTTAATGAACGAAACCTTTTCATAAATAATCCTTATTGATAATAACTTTATTGAAACAATCTGTAAAAATAACAAGAAAATCAGCCTGTTAGTTCAGCTTTGAAATATTAAAATAATTTTAACATTTCACATTTGTCCTGACAACCAAGTCACAGAGCATTCCAATTACCTCTTTTACTGATTTCTCCAATGCCTGATAATCAGGTACCTGGTTTTGCCTGAAGATCAGGATAAACGCTATCTGCTTGTTTTCACCTGCAAGGCAGTTGTAAAGCAGATGTTTATTTTTCCTGTATGCTTCCCTTATCCTTCTTTTAATAAGGTTTCTGGTAACTGCAAGCCTGAAGCTCTTTTTCGGAACACTGATTGCTACCTGGGCAGGAGCAGGAAGATTTACAGAACTTATAATCCAGGATACCCTGAATTGTGAAGTATAGAAAACATTTCCGTCTTCAAAAATCTCTTCGATTAATTTAGTACTGCAAAGTCTTTCGTTCTTTGAGAATGATTGCCTTTCACCCCTGTTCATATTGCGATACATTATCGGCAATACATCCCTGAAGATTCCGCTTCTTCAGGAAAGTACCGGTATGTCGATTTTTGTTACCTGCTGTTCCTGTAATGCTCCTTGAGAAAATCATCAAGAGCCATGGTCATTGAAGGGGCCTTTGGATTTGGAGCGTTTATATCGAGCCTCAGTCCTTCATTCTCAACAGCAGTGGCTGTAGTTGGTCCAAAGGCAGCGATCTTGATATCTCCCTGCACAAAATCAGGGAAGTTTTCCTTAAGCGATTTGATACCTGAAGGACTGTAAAAAACAAGGATATCGTAATCAAAATCATTAATATTTGAAAAATGGCTGCTTATGGTTTTATACAGGGTTCCGATAGAATACCTTATATGGTTTTTATCAAGGAGATCAGGAATTTCTGCATTGTGGGGCTCGGACAGGGGTACAAAAAAAGTGTCATCCCTGTGTTTAATGATTAAATCAATCAGATCCTGGAACCTGGCCTTGCCATGGAATATTTTCCGCTTCCTGTACACAATATATTTCTGGAGATAGAAAGCAACATTCTCCGTGATGCAGAAATACTTCATTGTATCAGGAACAACTATTCTCAGCTCATTGCATATCCTGAAAAAATGATCTATCCCTGTCTTGCTTGTGAAGATGACTGCAGTGAAATCAAGAATATTGATCTTCTGCTGACGGAAATCCTTGCAGGTAATTCCTTCAACCTGAACAAAGGGCTTGAAATCAATTTTCAGATTGTATTTTTTAGCCAGATCGAAATACGGAGATTTCGGGTTATCCGGCTCTGGCTGCGAAACTAAGATTTTTCTTATTTTCAATTTTTTACTGATTTAGTTTTACTCTCAAAGTAACACTTCCCACATCAGGAAAGGCCTGTTAAGTATTTTAGTAAAATCAAAACAGGCAAAATTTCCAGCGCACAAAGGTATAAAATCAAATATAAAATTGATATACCCCTCTTCATAAAAATTAAAAACAGCCTGAGGACACGATAGCCATAAAAGATCCCGATAATCAGGAATCCTGTGATTAAATAGACCTGGGGGGGAAAAAAAACTGTGTAAGCAAGCAGGATCACAAGGCCGAAAATAAGGAAAGAACTGAACCTGTATGACTGGTAAACATTGAACAGGTACTCATTGAATGCTTCGGATCTTCCGCTTAAATTACCTGTCGCGATACAAATAAAATGCCTGGATGTAATTCCGAAAATAACCACTCCGAGGGAGATTAGCATAAAAACAAAAGAGGGTATTCCCGAAGGAATAAATTCATAAAAGACTGCAGCGCAATACCCGAAAAGGCTTAAAATCAGGAATGAGATAAAATTCAGGACGGTGGACTGCCATGTAAAAACCGATCCAATATCACGTGAAACGGAGTCAGTAATACCGCGGAACATTAGAAATCTGGCCATCTCGGGCAGTATACCCCTTGACTTCGTTCTTACGATCATATACAGGTATGCAACAATGAGAATAATCCCAATCATCCAGTCGTGATGAAGCGGCTTGTCAGGAAATACCTCGCCATCTCTCAGATCTTTTAATAATGTCAGGTTTTGAGTCTGACGCACTTTTGCAGATTTTTCTGCAAGCTGATAAGGAAACTGCCCTGCCGGAATACTGCCCAGGTCTTTAATTATTTTCGAAGGGCTAAAAAAAGTAATATCTGCAATACTGTTCCTGGTGCAAACCGAGGTTGTATCTGTTATGATTATCTCTGATTCCCGCGAACTTTTCCTCTTTAATCCTGAATCGGTCCTTAAAAAGGCAGGCAGCTCATCAAGTTTCCGGAACACTGAATCGGGTAAAAGATTCTTAGTGTTAATATGGATAACAAATCGGGATTTAATGGTATCCTGAATAATGTAGCCGGTTATCATAACCTTTTTGCAGAATAGACCACAAAAATAGCGATAAATACAAATACGGGGATCAGTTCACGAAAGAGAAAGTTCAGAAATACTCATTACAGGTTCCGGAAATATCCGCAAGGATATTGTTTGCCAGCCTGCTGGCTCCGATCCTGAAAAGAGCATTTCCAAGCCAGTCTTCACCAAGGCAGCTTTTCACAATGTAATAATATGTCAGAGCGTCTGATGTATTAACAATTCCTCCTGCTGCTTTGAAACCTACTTTGATTCCGGTTTCCGAATAAAATGTCATTATTGCCCGGCACATTACAAAAGCAGCTTCGGGAGTAGCCGATACAGGTGTCTTTCCGGTCGAGGTCTTAATAAAATCTGCCCCGGCATCCATCGCAATTGTTGATGCCTTGAATATCTGTTCATAGTCGCCCAGCAGCCCCGATTCGACAATAACTTTAAGAGGTTTTTCCCCAAGAGCTTCCTTTATCTCACGGATTTCATCCGCTACCATTGCAAAATCATTTCCCAGTAAGGCACCAACGGGCATCACCATATCAATTTCATCAGCTCCCGCTTCAGATGCCATCTTGCATTCGGCAACCTTTATGCTTCTGAAAGTCTGTGATGAGGGGAAAGCTCCTGCAACAGATGCAATCCTGACACTCTTGACAGTAAGTTTCTCCTTTACAACTGAAACAAAATTCGGGTAAACACAAATAGCCGCAACATTGGGAATGTTTGAAAACCTGCCGGAAAAGCTGTTTACCTTTCCGGTGAGATGGATTATATGACTTTTATTATCAGTGATATTAAGACTGGTCAGATCAATAACATTCAGGATATTCATCAGGAGATGCTTATCAGGTGTTTCTGATGTCAATGATTCCACCTTTTTCAGCCCTTTTCTGATTTCTGCTTCTGAAGGACATGATTTGATAAGTTTTTGATATAGTTTTGTCATATGATTTTCCGTTAGATTAAACTAAATAAACTCTCAAGATGAAAAAAAAGAACGGGTTCAATATAATGCTTTTTGTTTTCATAATTATTTTATTTGTGATTTTAAGTTGCACAAAAACTAATAAAAGAAGTCCATCCGGGATTTTGCTGCTGACTGACAGGAATTTTTCGGCAATGTCGGTAAAAGACGGAATGCATAAAGCTTTCCTTTTTTACATTGCTGACACCGGTGTTTTACTGAGAAATAATTCATATCCTGTCAGGGGCAGGCAATCGCTGAGTTCGCTTTTTGAGAAAAGCACCGATACTTCTTTTATCCTGATGTGGGAACCAATATTTGAAAAACTGTCACAAAGCGAAGACCTGGGCTATACTTATGGTATCTTCACCAGTAAAATAAAACGAACGGGAGAGATCTCGAAAGGGACTTATGTCACAATCTGGGAAAAGCAAAAGGACGGATCGTGGAAATTTGTGCTGGACACCGGGACACAGGGATTACCGGATCAGGTAAAATGATTAATGAAGTCAGTGAATATTTGAATTTCCTTTTGCAAGATTGTTATTTCTTGCGAGCGAAGCAAAAATACCCAGAACTGACAGGATGGAGAAAATGACAAATCCGGTTCTCATGGCTGAAATAAGACCTGGATATGTGGAAGGATTTATTTGCTGCTTTCCGATAAACAGTGCAATAAGCATCATTGCAATACCCATGCTCAGCATCTGTCCGATCATTCTCATTGTACCAACAACACCCGAAGCAACTCCCAGGTGACGCTTTTCTACGGAGCTCATAATGGCATTGGAATTGGGAGACGAAAACAGACCAAACCCAATACCCATCAGCAAGAGCAAGCCAACTATGGCATAAACGGTGTTGCTGGCGTAACAAAACAAAGCATGACAAGTCCTGCAGCTGTGAATCCCATCCCGATTGATGCAATAATACCGGGATTAATTCTGTCAGACAGTTTCCCGGCAACCGGAGATAATAATGTCATGGCAATAGGCTGGGAGATCATTATCAACCCTGCAGTTCTTGCCTCAAAACCTTTTAGATACTGAAGGTAAAGGCTCATGAAAAATCCGATCGCACTTGTTGCCGAGTAATTGATCAGAGCGGCCATTCCTGAAAAGGCAAAGACCCTGTTACGCAGTATCAGGCGGATATCAAAGACCGGATTTTCAGTTCTCTTCTCAAAAACCAGAAATACCACGGCCATTAATGCTCCGGCAATCAGGCAAATCCATCCTGTGGAAGATGGAAGTTCAGAGAATCCATACATGAGTGCAAAAAGTGCTATTCCGTAAATAAGAGAACCTTTCCAGTCGAATTTTTCACCTTTTGAATCAGCCCACTCAGCTTTAATTCTGGTCTTTATAAGAAGTAAAGACGCCAATCCGAAAGGTACAAGAAATGCAAAGATGCTTCTCCATCCGAAATTTTGTGTGAGCAATCCCCCGATGACCGGACCTGTTGATAATCCAAGATAAACAGCTGTAATATTTATACCCATTGCCCTGCCCCTTTCCCCGACTGCAAATACAGAAGTTATGATAGCCAGACTGGTTCCGAATATCATAGCACTTGAGATACCCTGTATGATCCTGAGAATGATAAGAAAAGTTATGCTTCCTGAAAAAACGATAAGAAAAGTTGTTAAGGTAAATAGCAGAATCCCTATCGAAAACACCTTCTTTCTGCCTGCAATATCTGCAAGCCGTCCAAAGGGCAGCAGACAAATTGCCGAAGAAAGAATAAAACTGCTTATCACCCAGCCAAGGCCGATTGCACTGGCGCCAAGATCTTTGCCAATTGAAGGTAATGCCAGGTTTACTGCAGAGCCAAGGAACGGAGTCAGGAAAGCTGCAAAAGTAGCAACAAGAAGGACTGATCTTTTAAATGTCCTGTCAGCGGTGACATCTGGTTTATTGTTCATTTGTATATTGCTTGCCGGTGGAGGAATGTTACTCTTTCTCTTTTGAATCAATAATTATAGTAACAGGACCGTCATTAATAAGTTCAACATCCATCATTGCTCCGAATTCTCCGGTAGCGGTTGTCTTTCCGAGAAGCTTTGAAAGCCTGTTCACAAATGAATTGTACAGAGGCATTGCAATTTCGGGACGTGCAGCACGGATATATGACGGCCGGTTCCCTTTTTTTGTTTTTGCATGAAGAGTAAACTGGCTTACAACCATAATATCCCCGCTTGTTTCAACAACCGACTGGTTCATAATCCCTTCACGGTCGTTGAAGATCCTCAGTTGAACGATCTTCTTGCTGAGCCACTCTGCATCATTTTCATCATCAGCCTCTTCAATTCCAATAAAAACCAGCAAACCATAACCTATTTCCGATTTCTTCCGTCCGTTTACCGTAACCGATGCCCTGCTTACCCTTTGAATAACTGTTCTCATGTCAATCCACCAAAAGAAACCAAATATATGCATTCATGAGAATAAATAGCGAAATGGTGTTTTATATTATATTTGCGCTGGTTAGACATTTTTATGGACTTTATAACAATAGTCGCTGTTGCCCTTGGATTATCGTTCGACACATTTGCGGTCTCCCTTTCCTATGGTGTAATTCAAAATAAAATCATGTTCCGGCAGGCAGTCCGTATTGCGTTCGTACTTGCAATATTTCAGGCAGGGCTGTTGGTTACAGGTTATTTTCTTGGATCTTTCATAAGCGATATTATGAAGGCAGCTGATCACTGGGTGGCATTATTCCTGCTTTCTTTTCTTGGGTTAAAGATGATAGTTGAGGGTATAAAACGAAAGGAAGAAGATGAAATCAGGGACTACACCAAAATCCTTAACCTGCTTTCAGTGGCCGTTGGAACCAGCATAGATGCGTTCGCTGTTGGAATAAGCTTTGCCCTGCTAAGTATCAGGATCTGGTATTCGGGTATCATAATCGGAACTGTCACTTTCCTTGCATCAATGACGGCGATAAGGATTGGTAAATCAGCCGGCAACAGGCTCGGGAATAAGGTTGAAATTATCGGGGGTCTCATTCTGATCGCCATAGGAATAAAAATATTCTTCGAACATATGCTGGGAGGCTGACCGTCCAGGCTCCCCAGGAGCACTTATTGATTGTATTCAATTAACCCCCTTTAGGGGAGCAGGGGGGTGAAAATCACTGAACTAACGTTTAATAGTTCTTACCCCGAAAACCGGCCCTGCTGTATTATGTTCTTTTGCAAGGAATTTCACAGTTACTTTTGATTTTCCGCGTGTCATTTCCTCCGGAATGTCATACCTGACATTAATGAACTGGCCGTCTTCCTTCAGTGAGATATTTTCGGTTGTTATAATATTATCATTAACCAGAATATCGAACGTCTTTGCCCCGGGAAATCCTCCCCAGTATTCAACAACCAGACTGACCGGGAGATCAGGTTTAACCTTCATTTCAAATGAAAACCAGCCGCTTCTTGATTCACGGTTTTTTCTTTCCTTGAAAGTTCCGGGTGTTGTTTTTTCTCCCTTGAAATTATGATTGCGTTCCGGTTGCATCTCCCCTGGCTGGACAAAATCGATTGTCGCTTCTTTTATTTTGCTTATCCTTTCAAGCTCAGCTTTATATTCAGTCTGCCTGGCAATCCATCCGGCTTCATTGAAAAGATCCCAGTAAACTGAATACCTTCTGTTGTAAACCTTATAAAAAGGTTTCATTTCAATATCTCGCGGCCTGCCTGTATTTTCAGTCACAAACGTATTTACTTTTCCATCAACGGGTTTCAACCAGGTTGAGGGATCCCTGTTTTCAGTCATCAGAACCGGAACATACATAGGATCCCCGGAAGCTGAATCCCTTACCGGGCCCAGTTCACCTGCCATTACCAGCGGGCCATACATTATTGCTACCCTGTCGGAGTCGTCAGGCATAGACTCAAGCCTCAATGAAAAAGGTATTCTCACTTCCAGCCTGTCGCCGGTCCTCCACTTTCTGTCGACCCTTACAAAACTTCCCTGGTGCTGCTTCACTTGCTTTTTGTTTCCGTTGACCAGAATCTCAATCCCATGCTCTGCCCAACAGGGGTATCTGACCATAACAGCAAGCCGGACAGGATCCTCGCAGGTGAATTCCAGTGCAGTTCCCTGTTCTTCAGGATAGTTTGTTTTCTGAACAACTTTCAGTCCTCTCTCTTTCCATGTCAGTTCTGAAGCTATATACTGAAATATATAAAGCTCATTATCATTATGATAATAAATGTTTTTTCCGTATTTTGAATGATTCTCCATTCCTGTCCCTATGCAGCAGGTGAACCATTCAGGATCCTGAAAATCTTTGAATCCGCCCATGTCAAGTGACAGGTTATAGACAACATGTCCGTCTTCCGGATTTTGTGTTGAGAGGATATGGTTGAAAAGTGCCTTTTCGTAGAAATCCGCAATCTTTGGTGAGGCTTCCCATTCGAAAAGGTGTTCGGAAAGCTTCAGCATATTGTAAACATTGCACGACTCGGTTGTTCCTTCTCCCAGCCGGTTCCTTAACCGGTCAGGAGGCCCGAAATATTCATTATTCCCGTTGCCGCCAGTCACGTAAGAATGATGGTTGACAACGGTATTCCAGAAAAATTCAGCTGCTGCCCTGTCGGAGCTATCTCCGGTCAGTTCATATACTCTCGATAAGGCGATCAGCTTTGGTATATTGGTGTTAGCATGTTTCCCGGGGAGGATGTCTTTTCCGGCTTTCATCGAATCGAGAAAGGACTTCTGATAAAAAGTCCCGGATAGTTTCAGATACTTTTCATCTCCTGTATCGCTGTAAAGATCAGCAAAAGTTTCACTAATGCCACCATATTCACATCGGAGCATTTTCTGGACCTGTTCATCCGTCAGTTGTGAGACAATTCCTTCAATCCAGCCGGCAAACCGTTTTTCAACCTCAAGAGCCGTCTGATTATTGCACAGCTCATATGCATCCCGTAATCCTGCCATCACTTTATGATGCGTATAAAAGGGTGACCATATCCCATTGAGGTCGAATCCCTGTGACCTTATATTGCCTTTGGCAACCTCTTCTTCAAATATCTTCTTACCGTTTGTAAATGCCCCGATATATCCTGTTCCATCCTTATCCTGGATCTTTTTAAGTTCATCAACTATGTAATTGACCCTTTCAAGGAACCTTTCATCCCCGGTTGTCTGGTACATCATTGAACAGGCGCTCAGGTAATGACCAAGACTATGTCCTGCAAGCATCTCATTTTCCCAGCCCATATAATGTTCAGCTTTTGGTTTCAGCCCGGCTTCAGTATAGAATTTTGCCAGCAGACGATCGGGTTCATAGTTCAGCAAGATCCTGGCATCGAGCTCAGTCGCATGCAGGAACGGTCCCTCAAGAAGTTTCACATCAGTCAGAGTAAAAGGCATGGCAGCAAATGTGACAACCTCATGTCCGTTGGTTCTGATCTCGTTCTTGTCAGAAGAAGAACATCCGGCAACAGAGAGAATCAAAACAAGACAAAAAATGAATTGGAAAATAGTTTTTTGCATTGTGTGGTTTTGAAAGAATAAGTGTAAAAGATACACGTAATAATCAGGACAAAAGTTAATAATAAAAATTGAGGATCAGAACGGGATCATAAACCTTTCCCTCTTATCAAACACTGCCATCTCTGAATATCCGGCATCCCTCAGCAGCTCATACGCCTCATCAAAATACTGAGCTACCCTTGAGGGCATGTGGGCATCTGAATTTACACAGACAGGTACGTCTTCTTCCCTGAAAACACTGAGGAATTTCCTGTCAGGATAAAAATCACCGACAGGCCGGTTCCTGCCGTTAGTATTGATTTCGAAGGCTACATCGTGGATTTTAAAGCTTTTTGCCAGTTTCCTGTAAAGCGGTTCCTGATCGAGAGTAGGCAGATAGCCGTAAATCCTTATTAAATCGCAATGAGCTATAATATCAAAAAGACCCGACGCTGCGGCCAAAGCTACCCGGTCGAAGTACTGCTCGAATAATCCGTTAATATTTTTTCCCTCGTAAAATTCAGGACCTATATCGACTGTTGCATCACCGAGATAATGAACCGAACCTATCACATAATCCAGGCGCATACCGTTCAGAAATGAACTGATCTCTTCTTCCTTACCGGGGAAGAAATCAACTTCAAGTCCGGTTTTCACTTTTATATACATGGTGTTTTTGCGTAGTTTTGTAATGCGGGCCAGATAGGGTTTAACGGCCCTGGCATTCATGCTCCAGTGGAGGGATCCCATAAACAGGGTAAGGTGTTCCGAGAAACCGATTTCTTTTAATCCGGCGGCAACTGCCGGTGCAATATAATCCTCAGGAGCGGATTTGCCATCACTGAATAATGAATGGACGTGATAGTCAGTTCTGTAAATCATTTATCCTGATTAGTTGATACAGTGTATTGAAGATCGCTCAAAGTAGGTCCAAATTTCCTAATAAAACAAATTATGAGTTAATAAAGTAATGCGGAAAATAATAACTTTGTGAAAAACTCGCAGTAGTGGACAATAAAATCAGACCATGCGCTTGTGAACAATGTGATTTCAGAGAGGTTGTGTTCTCAACACTCGATGATGAAAGTATCCAGGAACTATGCAAGTTCAAGGAAGAGCATGCATTCCGCAAGGGTGAAATTATAAATCTGGAAGGTGAGAAAATTACCGACTTTAAATATCTTAAAACCGGACTTGTAAAATTGTTCAGACGCTCGACAAATGGTGAGGAACAGATCATTACAATTACCCGGCCGTTTGAATTTGTCAGCAACATGAGCATATTCTCTGAAGAAAAATACCAGTATTCGGTTGCAGCCCTCGAAGATTCAATCGTCTGTTCTGTAAAACTGGATTTTATCAAGGAACTCTTTCTGAAGAACGGTGGTTTTGCCATGGGTCTTATGACCAGGATCTCCAAGATAAACGACAAGATCATAAATCAGACACTAGATATTCGTCAGAAGAATCTTGTCGGACGGGTAGCTTTTGTCTTGTTATATTTCACAAAAGAGATTTTCAAATCCAGGATATTTGATTTGCCTGTATCACGAAAAGAAATTGCCGATTATATCGGAATGAGTACTGCAAACGTAATCCGGACATTGTCCGATTTTAAAAAGGACGGAATTATCAAAGTCTTTGGGAAAACAATTGAGGTCGTCGATATCGATAAGCTGGAGATAATTGCAAAAAGAGGATAAAACCCCCTGCCCCCGGGGGGATATAATGATAAAGGAATTAGAAGGGCTGTTGAAATTTTATGAAAAATATTACATTCCTGCCGGGATTGCTTTTGCTTTCCGTAGCACTTTCCGGACAACCGGTCAGATCTGATCAGTCAAACAAGCGACCTGAAAATGAAATATATACTTTATCGGGTTTCAGGCACGGAATCAGTTTCTTCCCTGAGGTACGGTCGCCGCATGTTCAGTATGAGGCAGGTGAAACACTTACATTTGATAAGTATCATTCACTCAATGTGATATACGCCTGGCTTGAAAAATGGAAGAAAGAATATCCCGACCTTGTTGATCTTTATGAGGTTGGCAAAAGCTATGAAGGACGACCAATACTCCAGCTCACAGTTACAAACAAGAAAAAAGGCAAAGATACTGATAAGCCTGCAGCATTTTTTGAGGGTGGACGGCACAGTGGTGAAGTCACGGGTTCAGAATGCGTTATGTGGCTTACACAGTATCTTCTTACAAATTACGGAAAAGATCCGGATGTAACTCATCTTATCGATACAAAAGCAATTTATCTTAAACCTGTAAATAATCCTGACGGTCATAACCTTTATATGCACACAGCACAGAGTAACAGGAGTACCGTGAGGCCGGTGGATAACGACAGGGACGGACTTCTTGATGAAGATGCTCCCGAGGATCTCGACACCAATGGACTGATCCTCACAATGAGATGGAAAGATGAAAAGAAGGGAAATCTTATTCCCGATCCGCGCGATTCCACCGGAAGAATAATGAAAAGAGTCCCTGCGGGACAGGGAGTATATCTTTCAAGCTCGGAAGGCATTGACAACGACGGAGACAACGAAATCAATGAGGATGGTATCGGAGGGCTTGATCTGCACAGGAATTATCCTGAAAACTGGCGCCCTTCTACAGAAAAAACAGGCCGTGGCTATACACAAAACGGTTCGGGGGAATTTCCATTAAGCGAAAGTGAAACCAGGGCAGTATTTGATTTCCTTCTTTCACATCCCAATGTTTATGTTGTTAATTCAATGGATACAAGTGTCCCGATGCATCTAAGACCTCCTTCCACATCGCCTTCCGATGAAAGAATGTTTCCCGAAGATCTTGCCTGGTATAAGACATTTGACAATATTGGGAAAAAGATAACCGGATATGAAAAAGCCGGGGATGTGTACAATGATTATGGAAACGGTACTCCTCTTTTCGGGCATGGTCCCGATTTCGGATACTGGTATTACGGTGCAATCTGGTATGGTGACGAAATATGGAACGGAGGAGGTTTCAGGGACTATAATAAAGACGGCAAGACTGACCAGATAGATATGCTGCAATGGGATGACGAGGAGAATAACGGCGAGGGGTTTTATGAATGGAAACCTGCGAATCATCCTGTTTATGGTGATATTGAAATAGGCGGATTCAATCCGAAGTTCTTCTCGCAGAATCCTCCTTCAAAACATCTTGAACCATGGATAAGGAATGAGGCAATGTTCAATCTTGAGATGGCAAAATATCTTCCGGAGCTTGAATGGGGAAATGTTGAAGTAAAACGTGTCAGGGCTTATAAAACAGATTCTGCTGACTACCAGCTTAAGATCACTATCCACAACACCGGGAAACTCCCTACCGCGCTTAAACAGGCTCAGCTTGTCAAGATCGTAAGGGAAGACAGGATTGAGCTGGAGTTTGATACAACGGCAATGAGCAGGACCAAACCGGGATACAAGGTGGTAGAAGAGAAGAAAGCCGCACCACCAAGGACCGGCAGAGGGATGTTTAATGATACGGAAAAGCTTAGTCAGTCCCGCACGTACGAAAGGAATATTCCTTTTACTCAGGGTAGCTCCTCGACCGAAACCATTTTTATGATAAGGCTTTATAACAGGCAGGAGCTTAAGGGAAAAGCCGGTATGTTTTCTACCAGGGGAGGTATTTTGAAAGACAAAGAATTTGTAATCAAATAAATATTAACCGATAAAATCAATATGAAAAAAGAAGAGTACGGCGTAAGAGATATTCCACGAAGGAGGTTCCTTGAGCTGAGCATAAAAGGTGGCTTGCTGATTGCTGCAACTCCTGCTCTTTTATCACAGCTGGTGTCGTGCCAGAGTGGAGTAAAAGTGGCATCAGGCCTGGATCTGGATAAAGAAATGCTTGCAAAGATCATTGCTAAAGCGCTGGAAAAGGGTGGTGATTTTGCCGATGTGTACCTTGAGAACCGCATTTCGCGTCAGATCATAATGGAAGAATCAAAATTCAAAAGCGGTCTCTACGGAATCAGCCAGGGAGCAGGTGTGCGGGTTATATCAGGAAATAAAACAGGATACGCTTATACCGATGAAATAACAGAAGAGAAGCTTTTAAAAGCCGCTGATGTTGCTTCATATGTGGCAACCAGCGGGAATAAAATATCTCCTGCAGGTATATCCGTTGCCAGCTATCCCTCATTTATTACTGTCAGACAACCACTTGAACAGATTGCTGACGAAAAGAGAATTGAGATTATTAAAAGGGCCGATCAGGCTGCACGTGATTATGATCCCCGGATTAAAATGACAATGATCGATTACAGCGATGAGATCAGGAGCAGAGTCATTGCCAACAGTGAAGGGATTTACCTGAAGGATGAGCTGCCTCTTTTGTTCTTTATTGTTCAGGCTATGAGTGATGACGGGAAGGCACGTCATATGGCGCGTGAAAGATTAAGCCAGCATACAGGATTTGAAATGTTTGAACAGGTTACACCCGAAACAGTAGCAAAAAATGCTGCAAGGGAAGCAATTGCGATGCTTTCGGCCGAAGATGCTCCGGCGGGTATTATGGATGTTGTAATGCAGAACGGATGGGGTGGAGTACTGGTGCATGAAGCAGTGGGACATCCGCTGGAAGCTGATAACATTGCAAAGGGAATCGGTGCTTTCACGGGCAAGATGGGCAAAAAGGTCGCAGCGGAATGCTTTACCATGGTTGATGACGGCACAATGCCAAATTTCAGAGGCACTATAAATTATGATGATGAAGGAACGGAAGCTAAACGGAATGTGCTTATTGAGAGCGGAGTGCTCACGGGCTTCATGACAGATGTCCTGAGTGCAAAACAGCTTTCAATGTCGCGCACCGGTAATGGAAGGCGTGAATCATTCAGGTATATACCTATTCCGAGGATGACAAATACATTCATTGATACCGGGAAGGATAACCCTGAAGATATTTTATCATCGACTAAAAAAGGAATCTATGTACAAAGCCTGAGCGGAGGGAGTGTCAATCCGGTAACAGGGGTATTCAATTTCACCTGCAGGGAGGCATATATGATAGAGAATGGGAAAAAAACAACTCCCATCAGAGGAGCAACCCTTATTGGCTCCTGCATGGATGTGATATCCAATATCGATGCCGTTGGAAATGATCTTGATTTTGGTCCGGGTATCTGTGGAAAAGGACAGGCAGCAGAAGTTACTGCCGGAATGCCGACCGTAAGGATAAGAGGTATTAATGTCGGGGGAAGCAAAGCTTAATTAAATATTAAAAGAAAAGGATATGAATTATATAGAACTAACTGAAAATCTGGTAAAGAAATGTCTCGCTCTCGGGGCGGATACTGCAGAAGTATACCTTGAGACCAGCAGGAATCTGTCGATAAATGTTTTGAACTCCGAAATTGAGACTATCGAAGAGGCCTCATCCCGGGGAATCGGATTCAGGGTATTTGTCGGCGGAGGAATGGGATTCAGTCATTGCAATGAATTCAGTGATAAATCGCTCGAAAACACAATTTCCAGGGCTGTAGGCTTTGCCAGGCTCTCATCTCCGGATGAGAATAATGTTCTGACCGGTGATAAAACTGTTACTCCTGTAAAAGACCTGTACGATCCGGACATTACGGCAGAAACGATGGATAAAAAGATAAGTATGGCCCTTGAGCTCGAAAAAATGGCAATGAAGGTTCCGGGAATATCAAAAAGTGCGGGAGCAGGATTTGGAGAAGGTGAAGCCGAGATATTTATTGCAAACTCAAACGGTATCTCAAAAACCTGTAAATCCTCAGGCTGCTCCCTTGGAGTTTCAGTTGTTGCAGAAAAAGGTGATCAGAAGAATACAGGCAGCGAATACTGTTCGAGGGTATTCTTCAAAGACCTTCTGCCGCTTGAAGAAGTTGCGAAGGTAGCAACACGAAAGGCTCTTGAACTTCTTGATCCTGTAATGATAAAAACCCAGCGGGCATCAGTAATATTTGACCCTGGTGTTTCAAGGGCTCTGCTGGGAGGCATTATTGCCGCTATTAACGGGGAGCGAGTTCTGCAGGGAGCAAGCTTCCTGAAGGATTATCTGAACAAACCGTTTGCGTCTCAACTCCTGACTATAGTAGATGACGGCACTTTGGATAAAAACCGTGGAAGTGCTCCGTTTGACGGTGAAGGAGTTCCTGTAATGAAAAACATACTTATTGAAAATGGGGTTCTTAAAAACTTCCTGTACAATGTAAAAGCTGCAAAACGGGCTGGTGTCAAAAGTACAGGGAACGCATCGCGCGGCGGCTTCAGTTCCCTTCCGGGAATAGGAACGAATAATGCATATGTGGCGGCCGGGGAAAATTCCAGGGACGAGATCATTTCAGCAACAAGGAAAGGACTGTTGCTCACGGAAGTTACAGGATACGGAATCGATCCGGTAAGCGGTAATTTCAGCGGAGGTGCAAGCGGGCTCTGGATAGAAAACGGTTCAATTGTACATCCGGTAAAAGGTGTAACAATTGCCGGCCGGGCATTTGATATTCTGGCAGCAATAGATATGATGGGTAATGACCTGGATATGAACAGGACAAATTCGGCGCCCACCTTCAGGGTTGCGGAGATCCAGATCGGGGGGAGATAATCCATTTTTTAGAATTCATCAAAAAAATATACTTTTAGTGCCTCTAAATCTTTAAAAAATGGTATCAAATAAAAAGCAAAAGATCATGGTAAATCAAAAGACAAAAAAAGGTGTGATTGCTATCCTTACCGGAGGGGGAGACGTTCCCGGGCTCAATCCGGCCATCAGGGCTGTGACGATCAGGGCAAACAGGGAAGGTTATCAGGTGCTCGGTCTTCGCCGTGGCTGGGCCGGAATAACTGAAATCATAAGAGATAGCAAGGCTGATAACAGCAACTGCTATCAGATTCTTACCGATGATATTGTAAACAGGGCAGGCCGGACCGGAGGTACTTTTCTTCATACCTCCCGGACAAGACCAAGCCATATGGCAAAAGAAAGTGTGCCGGAGCACCTGCAGAGTACATACAGCGCAGAAATGAATGATCTGACCCCGGAAGTCATCAAGAACCTCGATTGGCTTGGAGTTGATTATCTCATCCCTATAGGCGGTGATGATACATTAAGCTATGGGGTTCACCTATATAAAAAAGGGGTTAAGGTTGTAGCGATACCCAAAACAATGGATAACGATGTTCCGGGAACCGATTATTGTATCGGCTTCAGCACCTGCGTGACCAGGACAATCCAGATGACGAACAGCCTGAGGACTTCTGCCGGTTCGCATGAACGACTGCTTGTGCTGGAGGTGTTCGGAAGATATGCAGGTTTCACCGCAATGCTTCCGACAATGGCCGGAGCCGCAAACAGGTGCGTTATTCCTGAATATGAGTTTGATATTGATCTGCTGACACAACTTCTGGTTGAGGACAGGAATCATAATCCCAGTAAATATTCGGTTGTCCTGGTTTCAGAGGGTGCGATGTTCAAAGGCGGACAAATGATCTTTTCCGGCCAGGAAAAAGATGCATACGGACATTCAAAGCTTGGCGGAATAGGTGATCTGGTATCAGATCAGCTTAAGGAACTTTCAGGTAAATACAATAAGGGAAAAACTATAAACACAATCAACCAAAAGCTTGGCTATATGGTTCGGGGCGGGGATCCTGATGCTCTTGACTCAATTGTGCCCATGGCTTACGGCAATCTTGCTCTTGATCTGATTATTAAAGGATTGCATGGAAGAATTGTTGTATTGAAGAATGGAAGATATGATAATGTTCCTATAGATGTGGTTACATCTTCGAAAAAGGTCGTCAAAGTTTCTGAACATTATAATACTGAAAGACTAAGGCCAATATATCATAGCTTCGAAATGAAACCATTCCTTCTGATGGCTTCGGATAACTAATACAGTTGACCACTTAACCGAATTGATAACGAAGTATAATTCATAGCAGAGACGTGCCACTTGCGCGTCTCTGCTTTTTTATTATTGCATCTCTGTGTCTGATCCCTCTTCTCCGCCTTCGCATTGCTCCAGTGAAACAAAGCAGGAGCCGGGTTCGAAACAGGTTATTAGGGTTTTTATTTACATTTGCTTAAATTATTTGCAATTGGAAACAGGCATCGTCATTAAATCTGTTGGAAGTCGTTATAAAGTCCTGTTAAGTACAGGCATCACTGCTGATTGCATTCTAAGAGGTAAACTAAGGGTAAAAGATGTTCAAACAACCAATCCCATCGCCGTAGGGGATAATGTTATGGTAGATGCCGGCCGCGATGATAAAACAGGAGTGATCACAGAAATTCTTGGAAGAAAGAATTATATTCTGAGAAAAGCTTCCAACCTTTCGAAACAATCCCAGATCATTGCGGCGAACCTCGATCAGCTTCTTCTGATGGTTACGATTATTCTTCCCCGGACCCAGGTAGAATTTATTGACAGAATCCTTGTTACAGCCGAAGCCTACAGGATACCTTCCAGGATCATTTTAAACAAGACTGATCTTTACGGAGAGGATGAAACTGAAAGAATGGAACATTTGATATCCGTTTATTCAGGGATAGGATATGATTGCCTGAGGTTATCATTAACCGACGGAACAGGGCTCCGGGAACTTCGGGAAATGATGAAGGATAAAATAAGCCTTATTTCCGGAAATTCAGGGGTTGGTAAAACAACCCTTCTGAACATTCTGGATCCCTCCCTTGATCTCAAAACAGAGGAGATCTCCGATTACCATAAACAGGGAAAGCACATTACAACATTCCCCGAAATGTACAAACTTCCGTTTGGAGGTTTTGCAATTGATACTCCGGGAATCAGGGGATTCGGTGTTGTGGATATGGAAAGAAATGAGATCTACCATTTTTTCCCTGAAATATTCAAAATATCAAAAGATTGCAGATTTTATAATTGCCTGCATCTTGATGAACCCGGATGTGCTGTGGAAAAAGCTGTAAAGGCAGGAGAAATCGATTCCCTGAGGTACAGGAGCTATTTAAGTATTTTGAATGATGAAAATACTAAATACAGGTGAAATTGAGTTAATTAGCTATTCATAGCTTATTTTGTCTGGCACCAATATTTATGGCATGAGGAAATTGTTAATTATTATCATTTCTGCTTTTATGATAATAATAGTAGCGAATTTTTTCTATTATAGAAGCCTGTATAATAAGCAGATAGATTATATCGTGAAGGTGCTTGACAGGCAGGTGCAGATAGCCGGATCATCGGTAGATAACACGAACGACAGCTTTGTAAGCGATCTCAATCAGATCATTTTCCTTGACGATATCTCGCTTTTTTTCACTGATCAGCAATACAGAGCGCTGACAATTGAACGGATGAAGCTTTTCTTCTCAAAATATGAGGATCTGGTCACCGGCATTAAATTTTATGACAATAACAGGAATGAATTCACTTTGAAGAAGGATGAAACCGGAAATAACTGGCTTGAACAAACCTTTGTCCTGCATGTGCAGGGCGATATTATGGCAAGGGAAACCCTTATCAGGGCAAACAGGAGCTACGAATACTATCTGCCGGTTAAAAAGAATGACGTTCCTGTGGGAAATATAGTTGTCACTCTCGATTACCAGGCATATTTTAATAGCATCTTTTCAGCTTTCAGTTTCCAGGATTATCAGTGGCAATGGGTAGTAAGTGACTCAGGCGAAGTCATTTACAATAACAATGAAGAAAAGGTTGAATATTCCCAGATCCAGAAGATCACAACAGATCTCGGGCAGGGTGTTTCCAAGAACATAATTCACAGGGTTAAAGGTAGTAAAACATCAGGTGAAATAATTTCATCCTATTATTCGACACAGCTTTTACAGAAGAATTTAGGAATTGTATTTTCTTCCCCAACCGATAAAATTCAGAAATATATTATCCGGAATTCACTGGCTATGGGCATGGGCACCATATTTCTTGTAATGCTGCTGATTTATTTCTTCTGGAGGTACATTAAATCGCAGAAAATGGAAATAGAAAGGTTGAGCGCTTCCGAAAACATGCTCTTCAGTATGATAGACGAAATGCCGGTCGGAGTGATAATCCATAAGAGGAACAGGGAAATTATCAAAGCTAACAGGAAGGCCGCAGAGCAGTATTCATTTTCTGATGAGAAGGAAATGACCGGTAAAATATTCCCAGAAATATCAGTTACTGATGAAAACAATTATTTTTCAAAACATCTTGGGGGTACCTTCAGTCCTGATCAGTTCGTCATACTTAAAAAAGAAATCGGTGAAATAATATTATTCAGGACATCAATTCCGGTCAAATTCAATGGAGAGGATGCCAGTATGGAAATGCTTATTGATGTAACTATGCTTGAGTCAGCCAGGAAGCAGGAGGCAAAAGCAAGTTCAGCCAAATCCGAATTCCTTGGGAGGATTAGCTATGAAATCCGGACCCCTCTGAATGGGATTATTGGTATGACCGACCTGCTTGAAAAAAAGAATCTGCCTGCAGAAGCGAAAGACGTTGTCGGATTACTACGGCGTTCAGCAGAAGTATTATCGAATATTGTCAATGACATCCTTGATTTTTCGAAGATCGAATCGGGGAAAATGATACTTGATGAAATTCCCTTCAGCCTGCGGGAAGAAATTGCTTTTTGCCACGATCTGGCCAGAACAAATATTGATGAAACGCTGGTTGCCTTTGTTTGCAATGTTGATGATAATGTTCCGGATAAAATTATCGGAGATCCTTTCAGGCTCCGGCAGATACTTACCAATTTTATTAACCATTCAATCAGGAATACCCGTAAGGGAGAAATAAGCCTGAAATGCAGCCTGAAAGATGTCAGCAATGGAATGGTACGATTGAAGTTTGAACTTTCCGATACCGGAAAAAGCTTAGACAAAGCTACCCTGAAAAAGATATTTGGAGAATTAATCAATATCGGGTCAAAAGTGCACCAGGATGAAAATGAATCAGGCTTTGGAACCATTCTGGCCAGGCAGCTTGTTGAACTGATGGGAGGTGAGTTTTCAGCCGAAAGTCTTTCGGGATTAAATGAAAATCAGGGGGAAAAAATCGTTTTTTCAGTATCAGTTTATTCGAATGAAAAGCCTGAAAAGAATCTCCGGTTTGACAGAATAAGATCATTCGGAGTTATCAAAACACTGGTAATTACCGGAAGCACAACACGCGATGATGATACCCTCAGCTCACTTCACAAGCTGGGGCTCGCGATAACTGTCACGACTTTCCAGAAATCGACAGTCAACCAGTTAAAGGCAAACCTTAATTATCCGGATAACCGATATCATCTTATAGTTATTCTGGATGACAATGAATTTGACGGTTTTGATGCTGCAAGGGAGATCTGGGAAAGCTCTTTGTCAAATCATTTCGGTTTGATCGTTGTTAGCTCAAATGATGTCAAAGGAAACCTGCTGAAATGCAATACTATGGGAATTGATCATTATCTTGTGACACCTTTCGAATTAGAGGAACTTTATAATGCTTTGAAAGAGCTTTTCCCGCAGGTTGAAAATGCGGCTGAGCCTGTGGAGGGTGAAAATGTCTCGAATGGCCTCAGGATCCTGATTATCGAGGACAATAAAATGAATCAGAAAGTACTGGGTACGATGCTTAAAAGCATGGGTTACTCCTTTGATTTCGCCGATGACGGATTTGCAGGGTATATCCTGGCCAAAACGCACCGGTACGATATCATTTTCATGGACCTGATAATGCCTGAAATGGATGGTTTTGAATCGGCACGCAAAATACTTGAATTCGATAAAAATTCTCTGATAATTGCTTTCACAGCTGACAATATGCCAGACTCAAAACGTAAAGCCGAACTTTCCGGTATAAAGGAGTTCATCCCGAAACCTGTACGGATAGAAGACTTGAAAAAACTGTTCTCGAAACACTTTGTCAGGACAGGCAGGAGTAATTAAAACCACCAGGAATAAATTTAATCCATCGGTCACAGATGACATACAGGGCAGAAGGGAAAACGGATATTATACCCTTTCTGAAGCTTGCTGAGGGAATACCAATTGTGGATGTCAGAAGCCCTTCAGAATTCAGCAGAGGGCACATTCCCGGATCGTATAATATACCTTTATTCGACGACAGGGAAAGAGAGACTGTTGGCATCTGGTATAAGAAAGAGGGACGAATCAAAGCTATACTTAAAGGTTTGGAGCTTACCGGTCCGGCAATGCAATCAAAGCTTGAACAGGCTCTGAAAATCTCAAAAAAGGGCAGGCTGCTGGTCCATTGCTGGAGAGGAGGAATGAGATCGGAAGCAATGGCATGGCTTTTTTCACTTGGCGATATCGAAACCAATGTCCTTGAAGGAGGTTACAAATCATACAGGCGGCTGGTGCTTGAAAATCTTTCAGCCGCAAGGAAGATGATAATACTCGGAGGCCTCACGGGAAGCGGCAAAACGCATATTCTTAAATTTCTTGAAAACTCAGGCCGTCCGATAATAGATCTTGAAGATATCGCAAATCATAAAGGCTCGGCCTTTGGTTCACTGGGACAGCTTCCACAACCAACCTCTGAGAATTTTTCAAATCTTTTGTTCAACCGGTTAAAAGAGTCCGGCAATAATAATCCGGTGTGGCTTGAAGATGAAAGCAGGAATATCGGCAGTGTTTTCATGCCTGAGGAATTTTACCTTAATATGCAGGGAAGTCCTGCTATTATCCTTGTCATGGATGTAAAAACGCGTCTTCCCAGACTGATTGAGGAATATTCAGTATATACACCCGATGAGCTCGTGTTATCGGTGATGAAAATCAGCAAACGGCTCGGAGGCAACAATACAAAAGAAGCTGTTCAGGCTATTTACAGGGGCGATTTTGCGAAAGCCATAGAGATCACCCTTCGTTATTATGACAAGACCTATTTATTCGGATTAAAAAAGAAGCAGGGGAAGAATATTTTTTACATAAATACTGACACTGATGATATTGAAACGAATGCCATGAAAGTCATGGAAGCAGAAAAGAAGATTATCTGGTAATCTTAATCAAGGCCGGTCGGCAGAGTCCGCCGAATCAATCCATTTATAAACCTTATCGGAACGCCTCAGGTAATCATTTACCTTTATTGAGCAAAGCTCACCTTTTAATGCCTTCCTGGTTTCCTTCAGGTCAACACGTATTTCGTCGATCCTGTATTCAATCGCTCCAGTTGTGGGCCCGGTTATGAGCACAGTCTCCCCTTTTACAAGGTCACCATTCTCAAGTTTTATTTCAGCAACATTAAGCCTGGTGAAAAAATTTGTAACCTTACCAAGATAAACCTTCCTTTTTGTAGCCTGAGAGCCGTAACTGGTGGTCCATTCACCAAGTTTCTGACCGAGATAATAACCGTCCCAGAAGCCACGGTTAAAGACTGAAGCGAGCCGGCTCCTCCATTTTCGTATCCTGTCTTCAGTATAGGATCCGTCTGAAACTGCTTTTACAGCGTCATCATAACATGAAACAACTGTTTTCACATATTCAGCCGATCGCGCCCTTCCTTCAATTTTAAATACGCTCACACCTGAATCGATCAATTTATCAACAAATCCAATGGTGCAAAGGTCTTTCGGCGACATGATGTATTCGTTGCCGATTTCGAGCTGATATCCTGATTCCTTTTCGGTAACCAGGTATGATTTTCTGCACGTCTGGTAGCATTTGCCGCGATTTGCCGACATATTGTTTTCGTGGAGGCTCAAATAACATTTACCTGATATAGCCATGCACAAAGCTCCATGCACAAACATCTCTATTTTCACAAGCCCGCTCCGCGGTCCCCTTATATCCTGCGTAATGATCTCATTATGGATATGCTTTACCTGATCAAGGTTAACTTCCCTTGCCAGGACGACCACATCAGCCCATTTAGAATAGAATTTCAATGCCTCAGTATTCGAGATATTAAGCTGCGTGGACAGATGGACCTCGATTCCCGAACTGAATGCATAGTTGATTACCGAAAGGTCGGATGCGATTATTGCGGAGACACCACTGCTGACTGAAGCATCAATGATCCTGTGCATCCGTTCGATCTCATGGTCAAATACCACCACATTTACTGTCAGGTAGCTCTTAACACCATTTTCCCTGCAGATCTTTACAATGTTCCGGAGATCATCAAGCGTAAAGTTGATTGAAGATGCAGCCCGCATATTCAGTTCTTCAGCACCGAAATAGACAGAATCGGCACCACCCTGAATTGCTGCCATGAGTGACTCATACGAGCCCGCAGGGGCCATTATCTCTATTTCATTCCGGTTCATCCGGGGGCAAAATTAATCAATTTTGCCGGGAATCAGTGATTGCCGTTTTTCATCATGATCCTTATGCAGGTACCTTTGCCGATCTCAGAAGACTTAACATAGATCTTCCCGTTGTGGTACTCTTCAATGATCCTTTTCGCCAGAGAAAGACCAAGTCCCCAGCCTCTCTTTTTTGTTGTAAATCCCGGATTAAAGATTTTCTTATAAGCAGACTTTGGAATTCCCTTTCCGGTGTCGGTTATATCAATGATGGCATGCTTTTCTGCCTCTTCCACCCTGATTGTTATGGCTCCGTCGCCTTCCATGGCATCGATCGCATTCTTGCACACATTCTCAATTACCCATTCAAAAAGAGCGGGATTAACGGGGATATTTATCTCATCATCGGCCGAGAAAGGCAGAACAAACAAAACTTTCGATGAAGATCTCGATTTGAGATAATCAACTGAATTCTGGATAAGACTCAGAATATTTTCTTTGGAGAGTGACGGTTTAGATCCTATCCTTGAAAATCTTTCAGTCACTTTTTCAAGTCTTTTCACATCCAGGGCAAGCTCCTTGGTGACTGGAATGTCCGGGTAGTTGTTCTGGAGTATCTCCACCCAGCCTGAAAGGGAGGTGGTTGGTGTTCCAAGCTGATGTGCCGTTTCTTTTGACAATCCGACCCAAACCCGGCTCTGTTCAGCCCTCCGGGAGGAGCTTAATGCAAGGAATGAGACAAGAATAAAAAGTATGATAAATCCCAGTTGAATATATGGATAATAGATAAGCTGGCTCAGAATTATGCTGTCCTTGTAGTATATGTGGTTTGTGAATCCGTTTCCAAGGTCAATGATTATGGGTTTACCGCTGCTCTTCATCTTTTCAAGCTTTTGTCCCATGAAACCCGGATCCTCAATCTTTCCCTGTTCAATATTTCTGGCCGCAATAATGTTATCATGACCATCGGTGAGAATAACAGGTACAGTGCTGTTATTCTCAATAATTGAGAAAAGGAATTCCAGGTTCTGAGTGGAATCTGCCGAATTGATCAGCCTTGTCGCCTCAGCCCACATTTCAACTTTTTTCCTTTCCTCGGCTTTAAGGCTTCTGACAAGATATTGGGTATAAATCAGCGAGCCAATGCCGATGATTATGGCAAAAAGAAAAAACAGTATTTTCCATTTGCTTCTGTTTCGGTAGATATTCAATGTTTTTATATTATTAGGTTGAAAAAATACTATTTCTTTCTAAAAATCCTCTTAATAATTCCTTCTTTTTTTACAGTTGGAGGTTCTTCCTCAACCGCAGTTGTATCTGATCCTTCCCAGGATACCCTGAACCTTGGTTTTGCGATCTGTTTTTTCTCCGGTTCAGCAGGTTTGCTGTACCACCCGTACTCTTCGTTCAATATTGTCTTAAGAGTTTGTTTTTCCTTCTGGAAATCAGCTTTGACCTGATTGCCCGCCGCTTTCATATCATAACTAACCTTTACGTCTTCTCCTTTTCCTATGATCTTTAGAAAAACAGATGTCCTTCCAAGACCATCATCCTCCACATCGCCGAATTCGTCAGACAAAGTTCTGTTTCTTCTTGCCTTGTTGCTAAGGATTTCCGAAAGCCTCATTTTAACATGATACTGGTAGTCATTTTCGAAGCTATGCTTCCCGTTTACGGAGAGATCGACAGCCGACGATCTTATGTCCATCTGGGGAACATAAAAATAGTTGTTTTTAATAAAGAAATCGTTCTCAAGCTGATTGAATTTTATGTTTTCAAGTTCGGAAAGCTCTATAAATGAAGATAATGCCTTCACCGGATCAAAATCGATAAGAGCCCCGTTCGTCAGGATGTATTTACCTTCAGCAGTAAGCGAACTCATAATGGGTTTAAGAAGTGAGTCCACAGGCAAAACAAGTGAAATTGTACCGGAAAGGGATCCCGCAATGTTTTCAGCTTTCAGAAACCCCTGGCCGAAATTATGGAAGGTTGTAAAAGCCTGATTTACATCTACATCAGTAACCGTAAAGCTCCCTCTTCCGGTAAATGATTTATCAGGATTCTGCACTACAAGGCCGTTGCCGGAGACTTTGCCTTTCTGCGAATTCAGGTTAATAGTTCTGAAATTCAGCATTTTTGGTCTGATACTGAGAGTGCCTGTAATATGCCGGGCATCAAACGTTTTATAAATCAATGTATCGAGATAAAAATCCAATTCCGCATTAATATCGTCAGGAAGAGTAAGGAAGGCCCTTTCCGGCACTGCCTTGACCTTTTCTTTTGTTCCGGAAGAGGTATTCATGAAAAGCTCAGGCTTGATGATCGAAGCCGAAAGTGATGCTGAACCCGATAGTTTAACAGGATTCCCTGCCAGCCATCCGGGAAAATTCAGGAACTTTCCGGACAATTTCATCTTCTGATCATTAAAGGTAAATTTGAAATTATCAGTTACTGTTTTATCACTTACCAGCACTCTGCCGTTTACATCGTGGAAATCAATGTTCCTGTTGTTAAACTTGATTCCAAATGAATTAAAAACCACCTCCGACTGGGAATTCAGGTTAAAAATATCTGCGAACCTGAAGCTGTGTTTCGTCTCAGGATAGCCTGAGAACTTAAGGTCCAGATCAATTGATCCCCCGGCCCTGCTGACATTACTCATGTTCAGAAATTCCACCCATTCAGCCGGAAGTACTGTTCCCTTAAGTATTAATTCGGCTTTTGGATTTGAAAAATCCGACAACGAAAATGAGCCCTTATAATCGGATGATCCCAGCCTGGTTGTAAAATTCCTGATTTCAAGCAGACTGGTCTCAGGCTTATTGTTTTTGCCATTTGTAAAAGCGCCGTCAAATGAGAATTTATCAATTTTCAAATCAGATTTCCTGTTTTCAATGTGGGCATTATTTAAAGAGAAAATTATATCATAGTGTGGATTTTCAGTTCTTGAAGCCTTACCCTTTGTTTTCCAGTCGAGTTTTAAGATTCCGGAAGGATGATAATCTGAAGCCTTATCCCTGTATTTTTCGGGCAAAAAATTCACTATCCCCGAAATGTCTATGTTCTGGCCTGAAACATTCAGATCAAGGTAATTGTCGGATGCAATAAATCCTGTAAGAATGAAATTCCAGTTTTTTATATTCAGAGTGCTTTTTCGGAAAAATATTCCTTTGTCGTTCTTGCTGATTCCGACTTCCAGTCTGGCAGAAATGCTTTGTTTTATTAATGTGTTGTCAAGCTGGAACAGATCAAAAACTGTTTCGGAGTTCCCCTCGAAATCAATGTCATTCCCTTTTATTTTGCTCCTGAACCGGCCATCTTTAAAGCGGCCTTTAATTACAAGATTCACCCTGAGGTCATTGTATACAAACCTGACATCTGACAGGTTTATCCTGTTAAGATTCAGTTTAACATTATCACTTCCGCTGCCTTTATTTTCCTTCTTTATAAAATCGTAATTGTAACCATCGGCAGTGTCTGTAAAGAGGTTCAGATTTCCTGATCTGACGCTTATTGTAGTGAAAGTATAGGCTCCTCTCAGGATATCGATCATTTTGAAATCAACAAAAGCTGATTTGGCTGACAGAAGAGTATCCGTGTTTATTCCGGCGAATCCGGTACGGTTGAAATCAGGGGAGGAATGAACGAGGACGTCTTTGAGCTCCACTGTAGCCCTGGGAAATTTTCTTATTAGTGAAAGCCTGTAAGATCCTGTTTCTATTTTAGTTGAGAAATTCCTGTTAAGCGATTTGAGTATCAGTCCCCCAACTTTATTCTGCATGATAAGCGAAACGGAAAACAACACTGTCAATACAGCCATAAAAAGTATTGCGGTTATTTTCAGAGTTTTTAGAAGCATTTTCATTTATTAGCAGGAAATATCTTACGGACCGGTTTATAAACGGGGATCAAAGTTAAATTATTTGGATCAGGTTTATTTTTATTTGAACAGAAAGGAGAAATCATCTTTCTCCCCCAATTCGAGGGGAATCTGGTTTTTTCTGAATATCCTGGCTTTTCTTTGTCCGGTGAATATTATTCTATCTTCTTCAATAACCAGCATTGTCCCTTCCCTGAGTCCAACCACCCATATGTCACGATTAATATCAATGAATTCCTCTATCCGCTGTTCTCTTGTCTCCCCTGCATGTCCGGCAGGATTGGCATCGAGATAGTGGGGATTGATCTGGAACGAAACCAGGTTTAATGCTTTGAAGGAAGCGGGTTCAATAACAGGCATATCATTGGTTGTGCGTATTGAAGGACATGCAACATTTGCACCCGCGCTCCATCCGATATAGGGAGTTCCGGCAAGAACTTTCTGCCTCACAGCTTCAATCAACCTGTTGTCCTGAAGCATCTTCAGCAACTTCCAGGTGTTTCCTCCACCAACCACAATTACGGAAGCACCTTTTACTGCATTTACCGGATTTGTATAATGATGGATTGAAATTATGTCATGGCCTATTTCCCTGAATTTGTCTCTTACCTTAAGCTCATAATCATTGTAGGAAAGAGTAACCGCAGCATAAGGAATAAAAAGGGCTTTTACACATTCGTCGCCGAGGAATTCCCTGATTCTTGCCTTTGGATGTTCAAGGTATTGTTCACCTGCATTCGTCGAATTACTTATTAGTAATAATCTCATAAATTATATCATAATGGTTCAATATTCGCTGGCAAGGCTTGTGATCATGTGATTTTCCGGAATATTTTTTATATCTGAGATATAGAATTTGTAATCAAAAATATTAAATATCAATATTTTCCCTGATAAAACGTTACCTGATCCCGTAATGATCTTGATCACCTCGTTTGCCATTATGGTTCCAGCTATGCCCGGAAGCACACCCATAAGCCCTACCTCTGAAGGGGGTGGATTTTTGAAGTTAATGTTCTTTACCAGTGGATTATAACACCTGTACGTCGCTCCGCCTTTGAAATTAAATACAGAGACCTGGCCCTCATATTTATAGATTGCACCGTGAACCATTGGTTTATTCAGGATAACGCATGCATCGTTCAGCAGATACCTGGTTGGGTAATTATCGGTTGCGTCAACTATAATGTCGTAATCCCTCACGGCTTCCAGAGCATTGGAAGAATTGATGCGAAGGTTAATTTTTTCTGTTTTGACAAGATCGTTAAGATGTTCAATCCTTTTTGCCGCAATAATTGATTTTAACTTGCCAACGTCGTCAGAGCCGTATAATATCTGGCGCTGCAGATTCGTTTCATCAACCATGTCAAATTCAGCAATTGCTATATTTCCTGTGCCTGCTGCAGCCAGATATTGAAGAACCGGGCATCCCAGTCCGCCGGCACCTATAACAATTACTTTGGCCTGCTTAAGAAGTTCCTGACCACTGAGTCCGATTTCGGGTAGTAAAATCTGGCGGCTGTACCGCCTTATCTCACGCTGGGATAAAATCTTTTCCGGCATCTGACGATATTATTTCACCGGATACAAATATACATGAATAAGAAACAAATGCTTCACCTCCCTGCATCTCCAAAGTTGGCTGATTGATTACTCTGATAAAATTCCGTTCAGGAATGCAAAAACGCCCATTAGGGCGTTTCTGAATGAAACAAAACAAAAACCAACAAGAATGAAATGTGTGGATTATTCAATCGTTAAACGTAAATGCAAGCCCTATTTCAAAGGGTTCGAGGTTATATTCCGCTGGGCCCCTTTAGATCCTGGAACCAGGGAGTCAGATAATATGTACCGAAAAGCATAAAATTCTGATATCCTATCCGGGCCGTGACTCCACCCCTGAGCAAATTGAGATTATAGTCTCCATTAATCCTTGATTTTTCACCGTCTTCATAAACCAGCTTTGTCCATGCATTAAGCTTCAGTCCGCCAATGAAACCGGCAGCAACGTTCAAATGATTATCAAAACCTGCAGGGATCTGTATTTCAAGCAATGCCGGGATATTAAGATAAAGGTCAGAGAATTTGGATCGTTTGACAGGAGGAGTAACACCTGTATTAGTACACCGGTGAAATAACACCATCTGATCCTATGGCAATAGTGTTTCCTTCTTGAAACCTGTAATTATTCCAGGTCAATCCGATACCGGTGACGATCCCGATATGACGGCTGAATCCGACGCTTAGCTGGGAGAAATTCAGATTGAAATTAAGTGAATGATTTGCATCAAGTGACATATAGGAAATAGCATCAGGAAGGTTCATCGATCTACCATAGGTGAAATTATTAAGGCCAAATTCAATACCGGACCAGTGTCCCCTGAAATGTCTTGCTCCCCTGTCACGATATTCACTATCCTCTTCCTGGTTCCAAAAGTGATTTCTTTCAAATTCTTTTTTTGAAGACGATTCAACCTTTTCCCGGTCTGTTTTCCCGTTATCAAGCTTCCTGTCTTCAATTCTACTCTCTTCAGGCTTCCCGCTTTCAAGCGACTTAAGAATGTCCAGTTTACTGTTCCGGTACTTACTGTTTTTTCTTCTGCCTTTTTCAATGTTTCAGTCGTTTGAAACGTGAATCCCTGGCAGATCATTGCAGCTGCAATAATTAAAAATGCGTTCTTTATCATGGCTGTTAAATATTTAAATTGTTCTCTGTTGCTGGGACGGAGAAAGATATCGAAAAGTTACAGCGAATCGGAGTTCTTTTTAACAGGAGTATTGAATTTCAGCAATTTAGAACTGAAATTATAAGATTTTACTTCCCCGTTAGCATCAGTGTTTTTATGCAGTGCAATCTGCCAACCGAAAAGCTTGTTAAGACCTGCTATTCCTGCCAACTGCCAGATCAAATGATTTTACTGGGCTGGCACCAGCTTTATCTTTCATGATCTTTTCATGAAATATTCTTGCAAAAAACCTGTCAACATTGCTCCTGTCTTCTTCAAACGGTGAAGGCAGGGTGGCAGACTTATTATATGCAAGAAGCATAGTTGGCATCCGGGATTGGTATGTTGATATTAACAACTGGCCCGACCGGGGGAACGTCAACCTTGTTGATCGCTGTTTCCCTGTTAATTTGATCTGTTGAATCGGACTGATATTGTTTTGCCTCCTCAGCTATGAGGACATTCTGTTTCGGGTAGTTTTATGTCAGGAACTGATAATTTCCACTCAGAAGGCCTTGTCATCTTTTTAAATTGTGAAGTTTGTTGTTCTTTGACAGTTATTGATGGATACAGAGGAATAAGAAGGGTATCAGGATTTGATTAAGGATCAATGACTGGCTTTCATGCTTTTGTTGTTTGAAAGGGATGGCAGAAAGATTGTAACCATAGCTGCAATTGCAGCTGCCGCGCTTAATCCTGACACAGTCTAGCCGGATGATTTTCTGTCCGGTTGTTAACTTTTTAATTCTTTTCTTCCGGGTATAAATGTAATGAGGGGGTTTGAGCTTAAGCTTCAGAGTCAGTTCAAATTCCCTCTTTTTATTTTCATCATTATTGATTATCTCAAGAAGTTCCAACCTCTGTTCATGACTAAGATCATTTTCAAGGTAGGCAATGCATAAATGTTCAAACTGCTGACTGGATAAGTTTGTCAGTCGATTTTTCTAAGTGATTCCCTTACCGGGGAATAAATTTTCTCCTGACTTAAGATTCACCAGAGCAATACCATCAGTCTCGTCCCTGAGGTCCGGATTATCAGCTAAGGAACACCTTAAGCTCCTCAGCCTGCTGGTCGCTGAGATTCCCGTCGAGCCAGTCGATAATCCATATTTCATAATTTGACCTGTCCGGTTTCATAACTAAATTACTGTTTCAATCCTCCCGATAAAGCACTTCAGTGCTACCCGACCCCGGTAAATATTGATCTTTACCTGGGCTTCACTTAATCCGGTTATTTCACCGATTTCTTTATAGCTGTATCCTTCGTAATCCCGCAGCAGGACCAATGATTTCTGCGTTTCAGGCAACCGGTCAAGTGCCATATGAAGTACCTCATTCAGGTCACTGTACTGATGTTCAGAAAGAAAATCAGTTTCAGCTGATTCCTCAAGCGAAATTATTCTGGTTTCCTTCCTGATTATGTCAATCATTGTCCTGTAAGCAGTTGTAAATAACCACGATCTGACGACCATGTATTCAATTTCTGTCACATTTCTCCACAGTTTTTCATAGCTGTCCTGCACGATATCATTTGACCGGTCTTCATCCTTGAGGTTTGACCGGATAAAGCGATAAACGGAATCGGAATACTCTTCCACAGATCTGTTATATTCCTTTACTGTCATACGATGATTTACAGTCTAAAGACGATTAAAATCCGGAATAGTTACAAGGCAGCATAAAAAAACAGGGACGCAATAATTGGCGTCCCTGTAATAATATAATTTCATAGTAATATTATTTATACTGATAAACCTTCACCCAGTCGACCTCCATTGTGGTCATTCCGTTGATTGGTTTGTCAAGTCCGCCAGCCAGCAGAACATACATTGGCACCTGTGGCACATTGGATGTCTGCCTGAACATCTCCTGTCCGTTTATTTTCCAGACAAGTTTGTCCTGTGTCCATTCCAGAGTATAGATATAAAAATTATTTGCATACCTTGATCCGACAGAAGTTTTTGAAACGGTTCCGGGATCCGGGAAATAATCAGCCCATACCTTCCCGCCGGATGTACGGCAAATATCTATATGAGGTGTTATTTTGTCCGACAGCATCCAGAAATTATTTCTTGCTGCAGGATTTCCCAGTTTAATCTTGGCTGAAAATATTCCGTATTTCTGACGAAAGCTGTTTCCTGAATTGATTAATCCCGATGTATAGGTGAATTCTTTGGTTTTGAAACCTGAAGATGGCGACCATACCTTTCCGTTCATTCTCTGTGGTTTGGTATGGATCTTTAATAGGCTGTTACGGATCTCGAAATTCTCTTTTTCAGTGTATGCCTGAAGGTCCGATTCCATTGAATACCTGTCCTTCAGGAGCTTTTCTCCCCAGTAATAGTTTGTAAGCCACTTTTTTGTATCGAGCTTATCACTATCAAAATCATCAGCAAATGTCAGCTCTTTTTTCTTCAGGATGTCAAACTTGTTGCTGTCCTTAACCTTGAAATACCAGATTATATCTTCATTCTTCTTAAGTTTTTCATATTCCTGGAGATCCCTGAATTCCTCAGTCTTTTCGAACTTCTTTTTATCAAGAAGATAATTCTTCCGTTCCTTGAATTTTGAATTTGTGATGTAATCCCTCAGCTCATTGTATCTTGCCAGACGGGCAGAACCATCGGTATTCAGATAATTTGCGTATTCACCGGAGGATTTGAATTTATAATACTCCCTGATATCAAGGCTCTTTTTCAGTCTTTGTATTCAAGAAGTTTTTTATACTCCTCCGAATCCTTGAAAGTTATAGGCTTCATGTTCTTTTTTGCCAGAAACTCGGGAGTCTTTATGTACTTGCCCAGTTCTTCAAACCTCAGGGCAGCTTTTGATTTTTCTAAATTCCCTTTCGCAAGGCTTTTAAGGTAAGCTTTGATTTCCGGATCCGATTTCAGTGATTTATATTCAATCAGCTTCCTGTATTCATCAGAATCCTTGAATGTGATCGGTTTCATTTTCTGCCTTTGTCTGAAGGCATTTGACTTTATGAAATTTTCCAGTTCTTCAAAATCCCTTATTTTCTGCGAACCATCCATATCCCTGAACCTTTTGAGCATGGTTCCGGCAACTGTTTTAAAGTAAGTTACTATATCCTTGGATTTCTGGAGAGTTAAAAACTCCTTCTCCTTAACATATTCTTCTGAATTCCTGTAACGCAGGGATTCTATTTCTTTTCTTTTCTGGATAAAAGATGAAGAGTTAACCAGATCGTGCAGCTTATTGTATTTTGCCAGTAGATCAGATTTGGTAAAGCTGTTGAGCTTTTCGTATTCTGAGATCAACGCTTTTTCTGACTGTTCAATTTTAGAAGTAGACGGTATTAATCCAAGTAGAAGCCTGAGACTTGACATTGCAATAAGGTTTTAAACAATCGTTTAAAGTTAAATAAAGTTGTATTATAACGTTATGGGCTGGCTAAATATTTGATTCGGGAAGGAGAAATGATAATTCCGGCAATTTCTTTCCGTGGATTAAATTGACAATTTTATGGAACGGGAATGGATTTCTGTAAATCCGAATTAAGTTTTTTTTGAAAAAATTTTGGATTTTAACATACATTTATTTTAGTTTTGACTAACCGTTCAATCAAAAACGGTTTTTGTTTGATTATCTAGTATTGAATGAACGTTAGTCATAATAAAATGTCACCAAGAACACCACAGCAATATCAGGAGATGAGGGAAGAGAAAATGACCCTGATTATGGATATTGCCCTTGAGCATTTTGCCAACGAGGGATACTATAACACAACCATAAATCATATTGCAAAGCATGCAGGAATTTCAAAAGGACTGATGTATAATTACTTTGAAAGTAAAGAAGCTTTGCTGAAGGCTATTATTCATAAATCAATAAATGAGGTATTTAATTACTTCGATATTGACAGGGACGGATATCTTTCAGAAGGAGAATTTGAATTCTTTGTAAGGAAAATGAATGTAATTTTAAAGGGAAAAGCGATACTTCTGGCGGTTATTGATGCAGCTTCTGTTGCAAAATGAAGTAAGGGAACAGTTTCTGAAAGCATTTCCGGAATCAGATTCCCTGATCCACTCCGGCACATGAACCGGAGTTAAACCTGCCTGCATCGCAGATAATGAAAATGATAACCGATTATTTTTTCAGAAAAAAGAGAAAAATGGGTAAAAATTATGATCCTGAGGTGAAATGAATATGTTTCTATTACTCTTGAAGGGATTCGCACTAACAAGGATTTATTCGATGAAAGTGATGATGAAGAAAATGAAAAGGTAATAAACAGGATAATTGAATTATTTAAATAGACTTTTTATGAAAAACAGGCTTTCAGTCTATATTTGTTATCCTGGTTCAGGGATTCGGTTTGAATACTCTTCTTGCACAGGAACTTAGTGCAACTGATATAGTCAGAAAAGCTGACGAGAAGTTCAACGGGGAGAAAGAGCAGCTACAGCTTAATGTCAATGAAAGTTATCAGGCCTGAATGGCAGAGGACAATTGAATTCAAGAGCTGGACCCTTGGAAGGGATTTTGCGCTGACATTGATCACTGCGCCCCCGAAAGAAGCAGGGCAGACTTTTCTGAAGAGAGGTTCTGAAATGTGGAGCTGGAATCCTTCAATAAGCAGGCTGATAAAGCTGCCTCCTTCAATGATGTCGCAGGGCTGGATGGGATCGGATTACACAAACGACGATATTCTGAGGGAATCTTCAGTGGTAACTGACTATATCCATGAAATTGTCGGAGAAGAGACCATAGAAGGCCGGTTATGCTATAAAATCAACATGACAGCCAGGGAAAATGCCTCAATTGTCTGGGGCAAGCAGATCAGGTGGATTGACAAGAAAGATTTTTTGGTATTAAAGGCAGAATTATACGATGAAGATGGTTCACTGGTAAGAACTGAAACAGGTTCGGACATTAAAACCATGGATGGAAGAACGATAACTTCAAAAATTGAACTTGTCCCACAAGAAGAGCCCGAAAACAAAACCCTTCTTGAAATCAGGGAAATTAAATTCAACATTCCTGTCGGGGAAGGTTATTTTTCGCAGCAGAATATGAAAAGGGTGCGCTGATATCAGAAAATAAATGGCATGAAAGAGGAATTCAAAATAGCATGGAGGAATCTCTGGAGGAACAGGCGCCGTACGATAATTACTTCAGCATCTATTTTTTTCGCTGTTTTTTTTGCTGTTGTCATGCGATCGTACCAGCTCGGAAGCTATGATCATATGATATCCAATGTAATCGAATCGTTTACCGGCAATCTGCAGGTGCAGAATATTAAATATCAGGATAATCCGTCGATTGATAACTCATTCGGACTATAATGACTCGCTTGCTTCGGCTATTTCATCGATCGGAAAAGTAATTTCAGTCACTCCCCACCTTGAATCCTTTACCCTCGCATCGAGCGGGCTGCAAACCAAGGGAGTTGCTGTTATTGCCATTGATCCGGTAAAGGAAAGGAAATTTTCCAATCCTGAAAACAAGCTGGTAAAATACAGGATTACAGATGAAACTGTGGCATCGCCTGAATGATACAGGTTCGGTTCCGGGCAATGTCCTGGAGATGGTGAAAAGGAATCTTGGCAGATCTTATTCGACAATTGCACGGCTTGAAATGGAACTGGGACTTTCGGATGAGGACAGGCAACTTTTTTTGCCGGAGATCCTTAAATGCTCAACGGTATCAAATGGATATCTTGCAAACGACGACGGGGGAATTCTTGTTTCCGACAGGCTTGCAGGCTATCTTAAAGTTGCCATAGGCGATTCGGTAATACTTATGGGACAGGGATATCACGGCGTTTCAGCAACCGGGATATTTCCTGTAAGGGGAATTATTAAAATGCCGTCTCCCGATATTGACAACAAACTGATAATTATGACAATACCTGCAGCTCAGAAATTCTATGGTGCGGAAGGGATGATCACATCACTTGTTGTAAACCTTGCAGAAAGATCTCCCCGGTTGCTGAAGAAGGTGCAGGCTGAGATCAACTCAATCCTGCCTGATAAAAACACATCAGCAAAAACGTGGTATGAACTTAATCCGATTTTGTATCAGCAAATTCAGGGTGACAGCCAGAGCGGAGCTGCAATGCTGGCTCTTCTTTATTTCATAATATTCTTTGGCATATTCGGAACAGTCCTTATGATGGTTTCCGAACGCAAAAGGGAATTTGGCGTCCTGGTAGCCATCGGGATGCAGAAAAAGAAGCTGAAAAGGATTGTTGCAATGGAAATGCTGCTGCTTGGCACCATAGGTCTGCTATGCGGATTATTGGCAAGTTCACCGCTGATTTTATACTTCCACTATAATCCGATCCTGCTGAAAGGGGATCTCGCCAGTATGATGGAAGATTATGGATGGGATGCTGTGATGCCAACTGCATGGTTCGGTCCTTATTTTTACTGGCAGGCTGTAATTGTTGCAGTTATGGTAATCCTGGCAACAATATATCCTTTACGTAAAATAGGCAGGCTTAAAGAAATTGAGGCTCTTAAGGGCTGATTAAACCACAATGCTATGATATGGTCAATTGCATGGAAGAATGTATGGCGTAACAGGAAAAGAAGCCTGGTAGTAATAGTGGCTGTGACCCTTGGCATCATATGCGGGGTTCTTCTTGTTGGTATTATGGAAGGCTGGGTGAAACAACGACTCAATGACGCCATATATAATGAAGTTTCGCATATTCAGATACATAACAAAGAGTACATAAAAAATGAGGAAATAAATCTTACTGTAACAAATCTGGATGAGATCGCCCGAAGCATCGATTCCCTGCCGGAACTTTCAGGCTGGGTTAAAAGGACAAAGATAATTGCCATGGCAAATACCCCATGGGCAAATACGGGCGTGATAATCTACGGCGTGGATCCGGAAAAAGAAAAACAGGTAACCGAGATTTACAGGAAAATTTTACCATCCGGCGGAGAATACCTTAGCAAAGAACGCCCCGGGGATATACTTATCAGCGACAAGACAGCCGAAATACTCAAGCTGAAGCAATACATTGTTACGGATAGTATAATTAATGAGCTGAGGAAAGGAAAAATTCCGGAAAATGTCCTGTCCGGTCTTGCGAATCTTAAGGATGTACGGTTCAGGTCTCCCGCTGATTTCCGCGATGCACTGAAAAAGGAATTAAGCAAAAGGGACCTGAAAAGATATGGCCCCGCGATAACTGACAAAGCACTGGATTACAGGATCAGGAATAAGATACAGATCACAATTTCGGACCTTGAAGGAACACCGATCCAGGGCATATTCAGGGTGTGCGGTATTTACAGGACAACAAACACCGGTTATGACCAGGTCTCTGTTTTTGTGAACGGAGAGGCTCTCGCAAAACTGTACGGGAGCCAGGAAGTCCTCACACATGAGATTGCCATATTGCTCAATAATATTAATGACTCAGATCGTGTAAAGGAAAAACTGAGCCGTATTTCAGGTGATGATACAGTGAGTACATGGAAGGAACTGGCCCCGGATGCAGCAATGATGAATGATTTCATGGTTATGTATTATTTCATTTTCATTGGAATAATAATGCTGGCACTTGCATTCGGCATAATTAATACAATGCTGATGTCAATACTTGAAAGAACAAAAGAGCTGGGCATGCTTATGGCCATTGGCATGAACCGTAAGAGAATCTTCAGGATGATTATGCTTGAAACCATTTTCCTTACAATGGTAGGCGCGGTCGCTGGAATGCTATCGGGATGGATTATAACCGAGGCTCTGGGTAAAACGGGAATATACTTTGCCGGTTGGGGAGAAGGATTTGAGGCCATCGGTTTTGCAGCAAGAGTTTACCCGGTAATAACTCCTGAATTCTTCATTTTTATTTCAATCATGGTAATTGTTACCGCGATAATTTCTTCAATCTGGCCGGCACGCAAGGCCCTGAAGCTGAATCCGGTTGAAGCACTCAGAACAGAATAAAATAATATTTAAACTGGGAAGTCATGAAGGTACTTGAATTAAAGAATGTAAATAAAATATACAACTCCTCCGAGGTAAAGGTCCATGCAGTCAATGATGTGACCCTCGACTTTGTCGAGGCTGAATTCGCCGCAATAGTCGGGCCGTCAGGGTCAGGCAAAACCACCCTGCTTAACCTTATAGGCGGGCTCGACATGCCCACGTCAGGTGAGATTATTATTGCCGGCACCAACCTGTCAAAGCTTAAATCATCGCAACTTATTGATTTCAGACTGAACAATATTGGATTTGTGTTCCAGTCATATAACCTGATTCCTGTACTGACAGCAAAGGAAAATGTTGAGTTTATAATGACACTTCAGAAATGGCCGGAGAAAGAGAGGGATGAAAGAACACTTGAGTTGCTGAGGGCTGTGGGCCTTGGCGACAGGATAAACAGCAGGCCGACAAAACTTTCGGGAGGACAGCAACAGAGAGTAGCTGTGGCAAGGGCACTTGCTTCAAGACCGAAATTCGTCCTGGCCGACGAACCTACTGCCAACCTTGATTCAAAAGCCGCCACAACACTTCTCGAGATAATGGAAAAGCTGAATCATGAATCGAAGATCACTTTTATATTTTCTACGCACGATCCACGTGTCGTTAAAATGGCACATCGCGTAATCACCCTTGAAGACGGAAAAGTAATTTCTGATGATATCAGGGAACTTCCTTCATAACATTTGATTCCTGATGAAAAAATATTTAGTGGTTGTTATTATTTTGCTTTTATCCCCTGAAACGTTGTTTCCCCAGGATAGGAAATCAGTTAGCCTGACCGGCTATCTTACAACGATGCAAAGCGTAATGTTCGATTCTCTTTCAGGGCCCTTCCTTAATGAAAACCTTTTGCATAACCGGCTCAATTTCAAAGGATATCTGAGCGATAATATAACTTTCGCCGCTGAATTAAGGAACCGGCTTTTTACAGGTGACCTGGTAAGGCTTGGCAAATCGTATACCGGGTTGATAGGGCAGGATGAAGGGATTGTGGATATGTCATGGAATGTCATTGAAAAGCAATCTTTTCTCTTTAATACTACCGTCGACCGGCTATGGCTTGATCTTCACTACAATAAGTTCCAGATAACGCTGGGCAGGCAGCGTATAAACTGGGGACAGACCTTTGTGTGGAACCCCAATGATATTTTTAATACATATTCATTCTTTGACTTTGATTATGTTGAACGTCCGGGAAGCGATGGGGTGAGACTGCAGTATTTCCCGTCCTCATCCTCTGCCGCAGAGCTTGCCGTTAAAGTGAATAGTGATAATGATGTTACCGCTGCAGGGCTTTACAGGTTTAACAAATGGGGTTATGACATTCAGTTTCTTGCCGGACTTGTGAACAGCGAGGATATTGTGATCGGAGCCGGCTGGTCGGGAGCCATAGGAAGTGTGTCATTCAGGGGTGAAGCTTCCTGGTTTGATCAATATGAGGATTTTCCGGGATCTGAAAGTACTGTGCTCATCACAACTGGCTTTGACAGGATCTTTAAAGATAATTCAATTGCCCAGATTCAGGTTATGTATTGCAACAATCCGCTTGATTTGAATAATTTCAACAGCTTTTATTCGGGAAATCTTTCAGCCAAAAACCTCGCTTTTTCAAGATTTTCGGCTTTCGGACAATTCACATGGGCCGTCACTCCCCTTCTGAATCTGACTCTCTCTTCAATGTGGTTCCCCGATCTTAAAGGTTATTTTGCTGGTCCATCGCTTGATTACTCCCTTGTCTGAGAATCTTGATTTCTCAATTATATGGCAGCATTTCGACGCAGTCATGAGCGGAGAAAGAACAAGGATTAACCTGGGTTTCTTAAGGTTGAAATACAGTTTCTGAAATTTTCATACTTTTACGCCTTCAAAACCCAAAACTCAGTCTGATGGCTCTGGTTCATGAATTTGAAAAAAGTGGTAACTGGCTGTTTAAAAGAAGAAGCTGGCTTCCTGTAATTTTAATCATTGCAGGCATTATAGTTATGTATCTTACCAACAGACAGGCAATTCTTTTTGATCTAAGTAAGGAACTTATTTTTCTCGGAGTAAGCCTGGCAGGCGAAGCTATAAGGATTTATACAGTCGGTTATGCTCCGGGGAACACATCCGGAAGAAATACATCGGCAGGGCAGATAGCGGATGAACTGAACATGACAGGCCCTTATTCACTTGTAAGGCATCCTCTCTATGCCGGTAATTTCCTTATGTGGCTCGGACCTGTGCTGTTCCTCAGATCCGTTGTTTTTGTTATTTTCTTTATTCTGGTTTACTGGCTCTATTATGAAAGGATAATGTTTGCTGAAGAGCAGTATCTGCGAAATAAGTTCGGGGATATATATGACAAATGGTCAGAAAATGTAAAAGCTTTCATTCCCCGGTTCAAAGGATATATCAAACCATCACTTCCCTTTTCCTTTAAAAATGTACTGAACAGGGAGTACAACAGTTTTATCAATGTTTTCCTGATTTTTACGATTCTCGATCTGTTCAGGAATTATTACCTGTCGGAAAGAATATTCCTTACTCCGATGTGGATCTATATTTCCATTCCTGCCGGTGTCATCTGGCTGGTCATCAGAATCATCTACAAAAAGACCAACTGGCTTGAGGTCTCAGGCAGATAATAGTTATCTCAGTTCCTTCTTCCTCCGGTAAAGATCATGATATAGTACAGCAATGTTGCAAGCGATCCGAGCGCAGCCACAACATAAGTGTATGCAGCCCATTTCAGTGCATCCTGTGCTTTGTCCTGAGTCATTGACGAGGTAATGCCGGAATTTGACAGCCATGCAAGGGCTCTCTGGCTGGCGTTGATTTCAACCGGAAGCGTGATGAAGCTGAAAAGGGTTGTAAGTCCGAACAGGACGATACCTGCCAGCAGGAGGGCCGGAAATGTATTTACCACAAGTATGCCAATAAGAAGGATCCATTGCACCCATTTGGAAGCAAAGCTTACGGGAGGTACAAGTTTTGACCTGAATCCGAGCCAGGCATAGGCAGTGGCATGCTGAACAGCATGTCCTGTCTCATGCGCCGCAACAGCGGCAGCAGCAATGCTCCTGCTGTTATATACTTCCTGGCTGAGATTTATTGTTTTATTCCCGGGATTATAATGGTCGGTCAGCTGTCCCTGGACACTCTGGACTTTCACATCGTAAATACCATTATCCCTGAGCATTTTTTCGGCAATATCCTTTCCCGACATACCATTATCGACAGGGATCTTTGAGTATTTGGTGAATTTTGATTTTAAAATTGAGCTTACAATCCAGCTAAGTATCATGAATACAATGAAGATCAGCCAGATATTAAGGTTTGCATGTTGAATATTCATTTTTATCCTAAATTTTAATTTTTAAAGACTCTGCAAAATATCTGCCAGATGCAATTTCTTTTGCTGAACAGGTCATTTTGTCACAGAATACAAAATTAATCATTTAAAACCTAATCAAACAGTCGAAACAGGTCATTTGTTATCTTTGTCGAATGGCCAATCCATTCAGGAACATACTGATTACTCTTTTTTCAATACCTGTACAGTTCTACAGGTATGCCATTTCACCCTTTCTTAGGCCATCATGCCGTCATGTGCCATCATGTTCCCAATATGCACTTGATGCACTTAAAATCCATGGCCCTTTCAGAGGATCCCTGATTGCAGTTAACAGAATTTTACGATGCCGTCCGGGTGGCACACATGGATATGATCCGGTTCCGCTTTTTTGGATTAAACGTTACTGTCGGCTTTCAACTTTGTTTCAGAGGAATAAGAGAGAAAGCCGACTGAAGAGTTAACTTAGGTCTGCCCCCAATCCCCTAAAGGGGGCTTAAAAACAAACTGATACAAAATCTGTCCCCTTTAAGGGATTTAGGGGCGTAAAGGTTTCAGAAATCAAGCTCCTCCTTAAGATTCTTGTATCCGGCACGGCTTACAGGAAGCTTATCACCGGTTTGAAGAATGGCTACATGATTATCTTTTCCGTATGGCTCGATCCGCTTTATTTCCTCGATCCTGACAATATAGGATCTGTGTATTCTAACAAAATCCGTTTTTGACAGATTATCTTCATAAAACTTCATTGTTTGTTGTTTTAGTGCTTTTCCTCCTGCATGGTAGATCATAACATAATCATCCTGGGCTTCAACGTACCTTATCTGATCAACAGGAATCAGATTGATGGCATTTCCTTTGCGTACAACAACCCTGTTGACCGGGGAAACGGGTTCAGGCTTATTTGCCAGGATCTGATTTGCCGGGATCTGATTTCCGGTCCCTGACTCGATCTTATCGATAGCTTTTTTAACTGCCTCCAGGAACCGTCTCTTTGGAAAAGGTTTTAGCAGATAGTCAACAGCATTAAGCTCAAACGCTCTTAAAGCAAACTGATCATATGCGGTTGTAAAGATTATCTCAGGTTTTTCGGTAAGAACCTCCAGCATCTCAATTCCTGTCAGTCTTGGCATCTGGATATCAAGGAATACCAGGTCGGGCTTCATCTGTGAAATTGTCTTCAGCCCTGAGAAGCCGTCCCCGCACTCTGCAATCACTTCAACGGAATCAAGTTCCTTTAAATAATATTTTATTATTTCCCTTGCCGGGGCCTCATCTTCAATTATAACAGTTCTGATCTTTTCCATTTTTGCACTATTTCCCTCGATCCCGCTGATTTGCCCGGATTTTATTCCGGGATGACCTGTCTACCCTGCCTATTGGCAAACAGGTCTGCAAAATCTGCGGGGAATTAAAATAAAAATCATAAACAAATTTATTTTATTTCTCCGGTTTTTATACTTCAGCGGGGATAAAAAGTGATACGGAATATATACCGTTTTCTTTAATAGTTTTTATTGAAGCTTTATTACCATAGACCAGATTAAGCCTTCTGGAAACATTCAGCACACCGGTACCTGTTCCTTTTGCTGATGAAGGTGTCAGATCGTAGTTGTTACTTATTGATATTTCGAGGAACCCGTCCTTGCAGGAAATCTTTGTTTTTATGTTTACTACTTCAGTGCTTTGGTAAACGCCGTGTTTAATTGCATTTTCGTAAAGCGGCTGCAAGATCATTACAGGCATCTTTATTTCAAGGCAGTTTTCTTCGATTTGCTCCTCTGTGGATAATCGATCGCCAAACCTCACTTTTTCAATTTCGAGATAGAGCCGGAGGTTCTCAAGTTCACTCCTTAAAGATACAGGTTGTTCATCTTTTTTCGATAGCGCATATCTCATGAATTCCGACAGCTTTATTACCATTTCCCTTGCTTTTTCCGGATCAGTTATTGTAAGTGAACTTATTGAATTCAGACTGTTGAAAAGAAAATGCGGATTGATCTGTGATCTGAGCATTTTGAGCTCTGTCTCCTTTACAAGGCTCTCGAGACGAGCCTCCTTTGTATTTTTTTCTGAGAGGTTGTGAAGGCTTACAAAGAGATAGTAGGCAAGGACAATAAGCCCATAGATAAAAACTCCGGTACCAACCCTGTATGGAAAAGTGGCTTCCCAGTAAGCCAGATAGTCATTTCCCTTGGGAAGGATAGCCAGAGCCAGATATTTGTTAATCAGGATCCAGAGTGTGACCGAGAATGCACCGCTTATAACCAGATCGGCAATGACAGCAGTGATTTTGGTTTCCCCCGAGTTGATATATTTAAAAGGATACCATAGTGAAAGGCCAATCCCGGAATATATTGCAAGGGAAACTATTCCGTCAGGAATGGCTGATGTTGTAAAGCTTCCGTATGCATAGAAATACAACAACTGCTGGCCCAGCGTTATAAAGAGCCAGACCAGCCACCAAACTATCAGTCTTGCATTGTTTGAAAGTACGGGATGTTTCATTCAGAGGTGATCAATAGCTTTTTACTTCCCCTCCCCCGAAGACTACAGCTCCCTTAATGATCAGATGTTTTGTTGAATCAACCGTCCTTCCGGGGGTAAGCTTGCGTGAATCAGTAAATCCGCCCAGCACAGGAGTCACTTCAATTGTGATATACCATTCGTCGGGTACAATTAAGGTAGCTCCTCCGAAAACGCAGGCAATTTCGAGTACGGAAACCCCTGTAGCAAGTTTTGCCTTTGTGAGGTCAAGTTCAATGCCGCCAAACACAGCTGAAATTTTGCCGCCCTGAAAATTCTGCGATACTATCTGGCGTTCACCTCCGCTAAACACATTCACATAATCAATATAATCATCCCCGGCTATCCCTTTGGAAACCCCTGCATTCCATCCACGGCGTTTTGTCAGTATGAAAATTATTCCTACAATAATGAATATTGAAGGCCAGAACATGTTGTACATATGGAATGTTTCACGGAAAATCAGCGGGATCATAAAAAATCCCCCCACTGCCATAATAATGACTCCGGCGGTCTTTTCAGAAGCTCCTATTGTCATAATCAGTCCGATTCCCACCAGGAGCATTGGCCAGCTGAAAATCACATTATCAATAAATTCCGGGAAAAATCCGGTATTCCTTATCACAAGGAATAATCCTGCGATGACAAGTATAACACCGATCAGAACCCTGTTGTTTGTAAGATGCGGGTGATCCTGCCTTATCTGACGGCGTTCTTCTCTCAGACGTTGCCGCTCATCTCTGTATTCTTCTTTCGTTTCCATTGCTGTAAATTTATTAGTTTTAAATTAATTGTCTGTTCTTTTCCGCTTGAATAGCGATGAAATTATAAAACCGAGACCAACCAGAATTATAACGGAAGGCCAGTAGATGGTTTTTATGATTTGAGGCAATTCATAATCCATGTGGTCAATGAGAAACCATGCACCAAGTGCGATCATCAGTAAACCTCCGGTAAAATGAAGATTTAAAAGCAGCAGCACTCCTATAAAAATCATGGCTGTTTCCCAGGTAAAGTAATCCTTTACATTGCCAAGATTCAGCATGTCATTTGTTGCAACAAGAAGTGCAAGTCCGAGAACGATAAAGAATAACCCTATGCTAACCTGTGGGTGATGCTCCCTGTGCTTGTGCAATATTTGATCCCTGTTTTTCATCATAATTGCTTTTTTATTCTGATTCAAAAATACACCTCTGTTTAGTATCAAGGCAAAGCAAATCGGTAAACTGCAGTAATAGACCGGCAGACAGACTTTTTCGGTAAGTCGTGTTACTTTTTTGTTGATAATTTTTTTAATTGGAGAAGGATTCATATTTTTGCAAACCAAAATTTAAAGAGATGTCCGGATTATTTTCCATACCGATCGGTGGTTTGAAAGAAGGACATTATACCTTTGAATTTGAGATTAGCAAAACGTTTTTTGACCTGTTTGAAGAGTCGGAATTAAAGGAGGGTGAACTTTTTGCAGTTACAGAGATTGAAAGGAGACCTTCTCACATTGACCTTGAAGTGAAGATCTCCGGTAAAGTCAGAGTATGCTGCGACAGATGCCTTGAGATGTTTGATCATCCGGTAGAATGTGAAAACAAGCTTCTGGTGAATTTCGGCTCTGAAAAAGATGAAAGCGATCCTGAAATAATAACGCTTCCGTATGACGAATATGAGCTGGATCTGAAGCAGTATTTTTATGAATATATTTATCTTGCCCTGCCAATTCAGAGAATACATCCCGATGATGCAAAAGGTGAAAGCACATGTGAACCGTCAATGCTGCGGAAACTGAAGGAATTCCTGGTTGAGGAGGAAGTTAAAAGTGATCCAAGATGGGACGAATTGAAAAAGCTTATTAACGACAATTAAATTGAAATAAAATGGCACATCCCAAGCACAAACATTCTAAGACGAGAAGAGATAAGCGCAGAACTCATTATAAAGCCACAGCACCCACTCTGGGAACCTGCTCAAACTGCGGATCTTCAGTCCAGTACCACAGGGTATGTCCCGAATGCGGGTATTACAGAGGCAAGCTTGCCGTTGAGAAGAAGGCAACTGCCTGATTTTCTTAAACTAATTGTAATACAATGAAATATCCATGATTAAAAAGTAAAATCACAAACCGACATGATTATTCATGGATATTCCATCTGACCATTAAAAAACGAATTATAAACAGATGAAAATTGGCATTGATGTTATGGGTGGTGATTTTGCACCTGACGCGATTATCGAAGGTGCCGTTGATTCCCTGAAGCATTTATCTGCTGATGAATCTCTTTGCCTGCTGGGAGATAAAGCATCAATTCTGCGGAAGCTGGAAGAAATGAAAACCAGCCCCTCATCATTTGAGATTATTCCTACCTCACAGGTAATTGACATGGCCGATCATCCTGCCAAAGCCTATCCTCAGAAGAAAGACTCAAGCATTGCTGTTGGTTACGAGATGCTTAAAAAATGCACCCTGGATGGATTCTGCAGTGCAGGCAATACAGGAGCCATGCTCGTTGGTGCCAGTTATACCGTAAATGTTATTCCGGGAGTTTTCAGACCTGCTCTTGCAACAATCCTGCCTTGTATCGATGGTCGCGATTCTGTGATCCTTGATGTGGGACTGAATCCTGATTGTAAACCTGATGTTCTGATGCAGTATGGGATACTGGGGAGCCTTTTTGCAAAGTTCGTTCTCATGAGAGAAAATCCTACTGTTGGATTATTGAATATTGGAGAAGAAGAAACAAAGGGAACTCCTGCCGTTAAAGCTGCATTTGAATTAATGAAGGAGCACCCTGGCCTTAATTTTATTGGAAATATTGAAGGGCATGCTCTGTTCCACGAGAATATGACTGATGTGGTCGTCTGCGATGGTTTCGTCGGTAATGTGGTTTTAAAACAAGCTGAAGCATTGTATTTTCTTCTTAAGAAAAGAAATATATCTGATTCCTTTTTTGACCGTTTTAATTTTGAAAATATTGGCGGAACCCCAATAGTAGGAATTAATGCCAACGTAGTTATCGGACATGGCATTTCAAAAAGAAAAGCAATAATGAATATGATCCTTCAGACCAGGGCAGTGGTTCATGCCAACCTGGCACAGAGGATTATTGAAGCTATTTAACTATGGGAAAAGTAAGAGCTGCAATTACAGGGATCCATGCCTGGGTCCCGGAATACAGGCTCACCAACCAGGAACTTTCAAGAATGGTTGATACATCCGATGAGTGGATCATGCAAAGAGTCGGAATCAGGGAGAGAAGAATTCTTAAAGAAGAGGGTCTTGGAAGTTCAGATCTCGGAGAGAAAGCCGTAAAAGGACTACTTGAAAAGACAAATACCTCCCCTGACGATATCGACCTTCTGATCTGTGCCACCGTCACACCCGATATGGCCTTTCCTGCTACTGCAAACATAATTTCCGACAAAGTTGGGATTAAAAACGCTTTCAGTTTTGATCTTAACGCCGCCTGTTCTGGCTTCCTGTTTGCTTTACAGACGGGTTCCGCATATATCGAAACCGGAAAATATAAAAAAGTGATAATCGTAGGTGCTGACAAAATGTCTTCAATAACCGATTATACCGACCGGACTACCTGTCCTCTTTTCGGGGATGCGGCCGGAGCAGTGCTCCTTGAACCAACCACTGAAGATTATGGTGTGATGGATTACATTTTTCATACCGACGGTGCCGGAAGGAAATTTCTGCACCTGAAGGCTGGCGGATCAGTTAAACCAGCCTCTCATGAGACAGTTGATGCGCATGAGCACTTTATTTACCAGGAGGGACAGAGCGTTTTTAAATTTGCTGTGGTAAATATGGCTGATGTTGCAGCTGAGATAATGGAACACAATAACCTTAAGTCTGAAGATATAGCCTGGCTTGTACCGCATCAGGCAAACCTGAGGATCATCGATGCCACCGGAAGAAGAATGGGACTTCCTCCTGAAAAGGTGATGATAAACATCGAGCATTTCGGGAATACCACAACTGCCACTATTCCACTTTGTTTGTGGGAATATGAAAAAAAACTCAAAAAAGGCGACAAACTTATCCTGGCAGCTTTCGGCGGCGGATTTACATGGGGTTCAGTCTACGTAAAGTGGGCGTATGACCCGGTATAGCCTCTTGTCCTGTAATAAGCACCCCTTCTAATTCCCCCTGAAAGGGGAAAAACTCTCTATAAATAATTGTCATTCAAATAGAAATTACTAATTTTCTCCTTTTCAGGGGAGATCCCGGTTTATCGGGAGAGGAGTATTTCATCAAATGAAAGGCTAACATTTCATTTTTCCTTGCAATAGTTTTTATATTTGTGAGTTATTATGTTTGTACATATAATTCTGATAAAAAATGGGAAAATTTAATGAAACTGACAATACTACCATCAACCTTATCAGTAATGGAACCGAAATTACAGGAGATGTCAAATCCAACGGTGATATCCGGATCGACGGTGTACTTTCCGGTAACCTTACAACCAAGGGCAAAGTAGTCATCGGACCAACCGGAAAAGCCAAAGGTGAAGTTTTTTGTAAGAACTCGGAAGTTTCAGGTACAATTGAAGGAAAGATCTGTGTGAGCCAGCTTCTTACCCTCAAGGCTGATTCGAAAATAATTGGTGATATAATTACTTTCAAACTTTCAATTGAGCCGGGAGCAAAATTTACAGGGAATTGCAAAATGAGTGAGGGTGAAAACAATGAAGGAACAGCTTTCACAAAAACAAAAGAACCAGAAAAAATCACCGAAAGACCAGGAAAATAAAGGATTAAGGGATTTTGGAAAATACTCTGGCCTGGCATTCCAGATGATAGTCATAATACTGGTAATGACATGGTGCGGCATCAAGCTCGATAAAGTCCTTGGATTATCAACTCCCGTTTTTACGATTATTCTTTCCCTTCTTGGTGTGTTTGCTGGAATTTATACTGCTCTCAAGGATTTTATCAGGTGATCACTTTCACAGTTGACTTTTAAAAAATACTTCATCGGTCTGCTCTTATTAACGTCACTGGCACTTATCGCTGGTTTGGCATTGATTCTCCTGATTGATATAAACCTTATGTTCAGCGATGTTTCAACATTAACATTCTGCTTTTTTGCAATTTCACTTATAACCGTTTACATTTTCCACAGGGGGGAAAAAAAGGGAAACGAAAGCCAGACGATGCATATTCTTTTTGCATTAAGCCTTAAAATGCTTCTGGAACTCATCCTCGTCCTGGCATGGTTTTTTATTGCTAAAAAAACCGGTACCGGCTCTCTTTTATTATTTTTTGTACTATATTTAGCTTTCTCTATGTTTTCAATATACCTGATGTTGAACACATTGAAAAACAAATCTTTATAAAACAATGATGATTTGAAAATGCGATTTTTACGAGGGTTTTCGTTAATTATCCTGCTTTTGCTATTCTCTGTCCGTATCCATGCACAGGAAGAAAATGGAACACCGAAGGCAAGGGAAGAATTCGAAGCAAGCAGTTTTATCCTTGATCATATTGCCGACTCGCATGAATGGCACATACTGACAAAGCAAAATGGAGAAAGTGTGGCAATTTACCTTCCGGTAATTGTCTATTCAAAAGAAAAGGGACTGGATATTTTCTCCTCAAAAAAACTTGCACATGGAAATGAATTTAAAGGATACAAACTTGATGAAGAAGGCGACCTTAAAGGAAAAATTGTCAGCTTAAATCCGGATGGCACTCCGAATGAAACTAAGCTTCCCCTCGATTTTTCGATAACTAAATCTGTTGTTGGATTATTTTTTGCTGCACTAATCGGCCTCTGGCTATTTCTGGCATTATCACGCTCATACAAAAAGACTGGAATAAGCCATCCGAAAGGAATTCAGAGCTTCCTTGAACCGGTCATCCTTTTTGTCCGCGATGATATAGCACTTGCCAACATAGGAGAACAAAAGTACGAAAAGTACATGCCGTATCTGCTTACGGTTTTCTTTTTCATACTTATAAATAACCTGATGGGAATGATCCCTTTTCCACCTCCTTTTGGCGCTAATGTAACCGGAAATATTGCTGTTACATTCGTTCTGGCAATCTTTACTTTTATTATTACACAGTTTAGCGGAAACAAACATTACTGGCGTGAAATTTTTGCCGCCCCCGGTGTCCCGTTCTGGCTCTTGCCAATAATGATCCCGGTCGAGATAATAGGGATTTTTTCAAAGCCTTTCGCACTGATGATCCGACTTTTTGCCAACATAACTTCAGGGCATATTATAGTAATAAGCCTTGTTTCACTTATTTTCATTTTTAATTCACTTGCGGTAGCCCCGGCTTCTATTTTAATGGTAATTTTTATGGATTGCATCGAACTTTTTGTTGCATTCCTGCAGGCATATGTTTTCACATTGTTGTCAGCCTTATTTATCAGTCTGGCAGTAAAGGAAGAACATCATTAATTTTTATTGTTTAATTAAAACCAGTTGTTATTATGACAGGTACAATGGCAGCAGTTGGAGCAGGTCTTGCGGTAATAGGAGCAGGACTTGGTATCGGTAGGATCGGCGGTTCGGCAATGGACGCAATAGCCCGGCAGCCCGAAGCTACTTCTAAGATACAAACAGCTATGATCATTGCTTCAGTCCTTATTGAAGGGGTTGCTTTGTTTGCAGTAGTTGTCTCTCTTATTGCAAAGGGTTAGCATTAAGGAGCTGCAACGGTTGGTTGCAGCTCCTTTTATAATTTTAAACAGCAAAATTTTAAAATATGGTCTTATTAGCAAACAGTCTTACATCTCCGGCAATAGGCCTGGTTTTCTGGACAACAATTATTTTTCTCATGTTTTTTCTTATACTTAAGAAATTTGCCTGGAAACCAATACTTGGTGCAGTAAAAGCAAGGGATGAAATGATCAGGGGATCGCTTGCCTCCGCTGAAAAAGCAAGAAAAGAAATGGCAAAGCTTCAGAGCGATAACGAAGCAATTTTGAAAAAAGCAAGAGAGGAACGGGAAGGGATCCTGAAAGAAGCCCGCGATGTACGTGATAAACTGATCGCAGAGGCCAAAGGCAAAGCATGTGAAGAAGCGGCTAAGCTTGTTGAGAAAGCCAGAACCGGGATAGAAAAGGAGAAGGCAATGGCTCTCGCGGAAATACGGGAACAGGTAACAACGCTTTCAGTTGAAATAGCCTCAAAACTTCTCGGTGAAAAACTAAAACACACCGGCGAGCAGGAAAAACTTATAAATAACTACCTGAAGGAGATAAATTTAACCAAAAACTAATAAGTTTTTCATTAATGAACGAAAGCAGAATTTCCGTAAGGTACTCAAAAGCATTATTCCAGTCCGCCCTCGAAAAAAATCTCCTGAGCCGGGTAAATCAGGATATGATCCTGATTAAAGAGATGTGTAATCTACCGGATATAAAAGAATTTCTGAACAGCCCTATTATTATCCCTTCGAAGAAAACAGAGGTGTTTCACAAATTACTGGTTAACAACGTGCATAAATTAACATTATCGTTGGTCAACCTGGTAGTGAAAAACGGGAGGGAAAGATATTTACCTGCAATAGCCAGGGTTTTCGTTCATAATACACTTATACACGAAGGTATAACAGAATCGTTCCTGACAACTGCAGTAAAAGTTGACACAAAAATTAAAAAACAGGTTTCTGACCTTATAGCAGATCTGTTCAAAACGAAGGTTGTCCTGAAAGAGTCGGTTGATGAAAGTATAATCGGCGGTTTCGTTCTGAGAATTGGAGACAACTTTATCGATGCGAGCATCAGGAACAAACTCAGAAAAATACAGAAAGAACTTAAAACCAGTTCAATAGGAATATAACTTTAATTTTAATAAATAAAGTTTTTAAGCATTTACAACATGGCAAATATTAAACCAGCAGAAGTCTCAAAAATACTAAGACAACAGCTCGAGGGCATTCAGACCGGCGCTGAACTTGAAGAGGTCGGTACTGTTCTGGAGGTTGGGGACGGAATAGCGAGAATCTACGGCCTTTCAAATGCGGAATCAAACGAGCTGATTGAATTTGAAAATGGCATCGAAGCCATAGTCCTTAACCTTGAGGAAGACAATATTGGTGCAGTGTTGCTGGGACCAACCGAGGAGATAAATGAGGGAGACATAGTAAAACGCACTGGAAGGATTGCTTCAATAGGAGTTGGTGAGGGATTGCTTGGAAGGGTTATTACCCCGACCGGCCAGCCACTTGACGGAAAGGGACCCATTGAGGGCGAGATCTTTGAAATGCCCTTTGAAAGAAAAGCCCCGGGTGTCATCTTCCGCCAGCAGGTAAAACAGCCGCTGCAAACAGGTGTGAAAGCAATTGATGCAATGATACCAATAGGAAGAGGCCAGCGTGAACTTATTATCGGTGACCGTCAGACAGGCAAAACAGCTATCGCAATTGATACTATAATAAACCAGCGCAGCAACTTCGAAAAGGGGAAGCCGGTTTACTGCATCTATGTTGCAGTCGGTCAGAAGGGTTCGACAGTTGCCAATATCGCAAAGACACTTGAGGAGCATGGCGCTCTGGATTACACGGTTATAGTGCTGGCAACAGCATCAGATCCCGCTGCTTCACAATTCTATGCCCCCTTTTCCGGCGCTGCAATCGGAGAATTCTTCCGCGATACCGGACGTGATGCCCTGATCATTTATGACGACCTGTCAAAACAGGCTGTCTCATACAGGGAAGTTTCACTTCTTCTGCGCCGTCCGCCCGGACGCGAAGCATATCCGGGTGATGTTTTTTACCTTCACTCCCGGCTTCTTGAAAGAGCTGCCAAGATTATTGAATCGGACGACATCGCCAGGAAGATGAACGACCTGCCGGAATCTATCCGTCATATGGTAAAAGGAGGCGGCTCACTTACAGCCTTGCCGATAATTGAAACCCAGGCCGGCGACGTTTCAGCCTATATCCCGACGAATGTTATTTCAATAACTGACGGGCAGATATTCCTTGAGTCAAGTCTTTTCAACTCGGGCGTACGTCCGGCAATCAATGTTGGGATCTCAGTTTCAAGGGTTGGCGGCAATGCCCAGGTCAAGGCAATGAAGAAAATTGCCGGAACCCTGAAAGTTGACCAGGCACAATACCGCGAGTTGGAAGCTTTCTCAAAATTCGGTTCCGATCTCGATGCATCAACTCTGGCAATCCTTAACAAAGGCGCCAAAAACGTTGAGATCCTTAAGCAAGGTCAGTATTCTCCTGTTCCTGTTGAAAACCAGATAGCGATCATCTATTGCGGAACTATGGGCTTACTTAAAGATGTACCCGTAAATAAAGTGAGGGAGTTTGAAAATGAATTCCTGGAATACCTCGACCTTAAACACAGGAATATTCTCGACCTTCTGGCTGAAGGAACATTGAACAATGATATAACAAATACTCTTGAAAAAGTTGCTTTGGATCTGGTCAGCAAATACAAACCCTGAACCGGAACTGAGAACTGAATTAATAAACATTGAATGCCGAACTTAAAAGCTATAAGAATCAGGATAACTTCGGTTAAATCAACAAGGCAGATCACCTCTGCAATGAAGATGGTCTCTGCAGCAAAACTCAGGAAAGCCCAGGACAAGATTGTCAGGCTGAGGCCTTATGCAAATAAACTCTATGAGATCCTTGTTAACCTTTCACAAAGTCTCGCAGATTCAGAAATTGAAAACGTCTATGCCAGGAAATCTGCCCCCGAAAAAATCCTCATCATTTTAATAACGTCAAACAGGGGTCTGTGCGGAGCATTTAATTCAAATGTTATAAAAGAGGCAAAAAGAGTTATCTCCGACAACTATTACGAGCAATACAAAAAAGGTAATGTCAATTTCCTTCTGATAGGGAAAAAGGGCTATGATAATATCAGGAAACTGAAACTTAAAATTGCAGGAGAAAAAAACGAACTTCTCAATGAGGTTACTTTTGAAAAGGCTGTTACTATTGCTGAAAACATAATGAATAATTTCGTAAAAGGTGATTTTGACAGGGTCGACATTATATATAACCACTTCAAGAATGCCGCCGTACAGATCCTGACAAATGAAGTGTTTCTGCCTGTTAATACTGTACCGGACACCGGAAAAGTCCAGACTCCGGTGGATTATATCTATGAACCGGATAAGGAATCAATAGTGAAGGAACTTATCCCGAAATCGCTTAAAATTCAGTTTTATAAAGCTGTGCTTGATTCATTTGTTGCCGAGAACGGCGCGAGGATGACAGCTATGCATAAAGCCACTGATAATGCAACAACGATGATCCGTGAACTGACGTTGCAGTATAACAAGGCAAGGCAGGCTGCAATCACAAATCAGATACTTGAGGTCGTCAGCGGAGCTGAAGCGTTGAAGGGATGAAATTGAATTACAATTTGTATTGTCAAAAGAACTATGTACAATCAATCGGGGTTAAAGAAAATTGTTAATAAGGCGTTAGTCAATCTTTCGTATAATACGGAATCTGAGAGACTTATCGATCCTGTGAGATATATCCTTTCGATAGGTGGAAAAAGATTGCGGCCCGTTCTTGCCCTGATGACCTGCAATCTTTTCAGCGATAAGATCGATGAAGCAGTGATACCGGTAACAGGACTGGAAATCTTTCACAATTTTACCCTCATACACGACGATATAATGGATAAGGCCCTGGTCAGAAGAGGATTTTCAACCGTTCACAGCAAGTGGAACGTTAATCAGGCAATTCTCTCGGGTGACGTAATGGCATTTATTACGAATGAATGTTTCCTCCAGTCTCCCTCCCACATTATGCAGAAAGTATTCCGGGTTTTTAACAAAGCTGCAATCGATGTGTGTACGGGGCAGCAGCTGGATATGGATTATGAAAAGGCAGCAATCGTGTCGCACGATGAATATCTGAGGATGATCGAACTTAAAACAGCAGCGCTGATCGCCGCTTCAGTCAGAATAGGTGCAATTTTCGGCGGGGCAGATGACAGGGAATGTGAGCTTATTTATGAATATGGCAGGAGCCTCGGACTTGCCTTTCAGATCCAGGATGACCTTCTTGATACGTATGGCGATTCAAAGGTCTTTGGTAAGATCTCGGGCGGGGACATTGTTGCCAGTAAAAAAACCTTTCTATATGTAAAAGCACTGGAAATAGCTAATTCAGAGCAGAAAAAGAAGCTTCAGGAAGAATATATGGCAGAAATCCCTGACCCTGAAACTAAAGTTAAAAGAGTTACAGATATATACGACCAGCTGAACATTAAATACATTGCTGAAAATCTGGCCGGTGACTATTTTAAAACCGCTGTAAGCCTGCTGGAAAAGGTCGGAGTGCCTCAGGAGAGAAAGGAAGAACTGATCCTGATGACCGGATCTCTGGTCGGACGCGACTATTAATTAAGGACTCTAGACATTAGTATAAATTTTGGAAATTAAGATTCATTTATTCAAATTACATAACTAATTCGCATTTATGGCAAAGAATACAGGGAAAATAAGCCAGATCATTGGACCGGTGGTTGATGTCTCCTTCGATAGGCAGGGTTTTGATATGCCCGACATTTACGATGCACTTGAAATAAAAAGGAATGATGGAACCATTCTGGTTGTAGAGTGCCAGCAGCATATCGGGGAAAATACCGTCAGGACGATTGCTATGGACTCAACTGACGGATTACGCAGGGGGATGGAGGTTATTGCAACAGGATTGCCCATTACAATGCCAATCGGAGAGCAGATCAAAGGACGCCTGATGAATGTCACCGGTGAGGCAATTGACGGTATTGGAAAACTCGACAAGAAAGGAGGTTATCCCATTCACCGCAAACCTCCAAAGTTTGAAGATCTTTCGACTGAAAAAGAGGTTCTTTATACTGGCATTAAGGTTATCGATCTAATAGAACCGTATTCTAAAGGGTGGAAAAATCGGTCTTTTTGGCGGAGCGGGCGTTGGAAAAACAGTTATCATACTTGAGCTTATCAATAACATTGCCAAAGCATATTCAGGACTTTCGGTTTTTGCCGGAGTCGGCGAAAGAACCAGGGAAGGCAACGATCTGCTCAGGGAGATGCTTGAAGCCCGCGTTATAAACTATGGTGAAGCCTTTCTCGAGAATATGAAATCAGGAGGATGGGACCTTTCAACAGTTGATATGGCTGCACTGAAGGAATCAAAACTTTCGCTGGTCTTCGGCCAGATGAATGAGCCTCCGGGAGCAAGAGCAAGAGTTGCCTTGTCAGGTCTCTCGATCGCTGAACATTTCAGGGATGGCGACGAAAAGAGCGGCGGAAGGGACATCCTGTTCTTCATGGATAACGTGTTCCGTTTTACCCAGGCAGGTTCGGAAGTCTCCGCCCTTCTCGGAAGAATGCCCTCGGCAGTAGGTTATCAGCCTACACTTGCTACTGAGATGGGAATAATGCAGGAAAGGATCACATCGACCCGCCATGGTTCAATCACATCTGTTCAGGCAGTTTATGTACCTGCTGATGACCTTACCGACCCTGCCCCGGCAACTACGTTTGCCCACCTCGATGCTACAACGGTACTGAGCCGCAAGATCTCGGAACTTGGTATTTATCCGGCCGTTGATCCGCTTGACTCAACTTCAAGGATACTTGCTGCCAATATTGTTGGAGAAGCTCATTATAACTGCGCTCAGAAAGTAAAAGAGCTGCTTCAGCGATATAATGAACTGCAGGATATAATAGCAATTCTCGGGATGGATGAGCTTTCAGAGGAGGACAAGCTTGTGGTGCACCGGGCCAGAAGGATTCAAAGATTCCTTTCACAACCGTTCCATGTCGCTGAACAGTTCACAGGCATTAAAGGGGCACTGGTGTCGATCGAAGACAATATCAAAGGTTTCAATATGATACTCGACGGGAAGGTTGACCAGTATCCCGAATCTGCATTTATGCTCGTTGGTACAATTGAGGATGCCATTGCAAAAGGAGAGAAAATACTTGCCCAGTCAAAATAATCAAAGTTTCTGGTTTACCTAACCAGCAACCAGTAACCAGTAATCAGCAACCAGAATTAAAGATTGTTCATGAAGATAGAAATCATTACTCCCGACCGGAAAATTTATGAGGGTGAAATAAAGTCAGTAAGAGTACCCGGGAAAAAAGGATCTTTTCAGGTATTGAAAGACCATGCTCCAATAATTTCCACACTCGAATACGGACCTGTCAGAATTATTGACAACGACAATAAACCTGTCAACTTCATAATCGACAGCGGGGTAATCGAGGTAAAAACCAACAGGATTATTCTTCTTGCCGAATCAGTAAAATAGGACATAGTCAATGACCCCCGAAGAGTTCCGGAAACATGCCCACCGACTGGTTGACTGGATGGCCGGTTATATGGAAAGTATCGAAAATTATCCTGTCAAATCACAGGTAAAACCGGGTGAAATCTTTAAAAGAATACCGGATAAACCGCCGCTTCATCCCGAATCATTTGATTCAATGATGAAGGATTTCGAGGAGATCATTATGCCTGGCATTACCCACTGGCAAAGCCCCAATTTCTTTGCGTATTTCCCGGCCAACACAAGTCCTCCTTCGATCCTTGCGGAAATGATAATAGCTACCCTGAGTGCGCAGTGCATGATCTGGGAAACATCTCCCGCTGCAACAGAGCTTGAAGAAAAAATGATGATCTGGCTGAGGGACCTTATTGGACTCCCGGCTAGTTTCGAAGGGGTTATTCAGGATACTGCATCTACCTCAACACTTGCTGCGATCCTTACCGCCAGGGAAAAAGCAACCGGATTCAGGATAAACGACGATGGTGGCCAGTCGGCCCGGACTCTCAGGATCTACTGCACCGGTCAGACCCACTCGTCAGTTGAAAAAGCAGTGAAGATCAGCGGTATTGGAAGAAAGAATATTGTCAGAATTCCGGTAAAGGACGACTTCTCAATGGATGCCGGAAAACTTAAGGAAGCTGTGGAATACGACATTAGAAAAGGTTTTCTGCCCTGTTGCGTTGTTGCAACAATATGTACAACAGGAACCACTGCTGTCGACCCTTTAAGAGCCATAGGAGAGATCTGTGCCAGAAACGATATCTGGCTCCACGTTGATGCCGCAATGGGAGGAACGGCCCTTATTCTGCCCGAATTTCAATGGATGATCGACGGCAGGGAATATATCGATTCTTTTGTTTTCAATCCGCATAAATGGATGTTCACAAATTTTGACTGTTCTGCATTTTTTGTAAGGTATCCGGAGCAGCTTATAAGAACATTTGAGATCCTCCCTGAATATCTCAAGACCAGGACCAGGGGCAAAGTCAATGATTACCGCGACTGGGGTGTCCCCCTTGGCAGAAGATTCAGGGCGCTGAAGCTCTGGAGCGTAATGAGAATGTACGGTGTTGAGGGACTTGCAGGAAAAAATTCAGCTATCACATTAAACTGGCCGCAACCCTTGCTGAAATGATATTCAAAGGAACCCGATTTTGAAATTCTTGCACCGGTGGTCATAAACGTTGTATGCTTCCGTTTCAAACCCGAAGGAATGCCTGATGATCAGCTTAACGGGATAAACGAAGCCTTAACCACCGGCTCAATGACACCGGCAAAATGTACCTGACCCATACAGTCATCAACGGTATTTACACACTGCGTATGGTTACAGGTCAGACAAATGTCAGAATCGAACATGTCGAAAAGGCATGGGAACTTATCAAAAAGACCGCCAGAACCCTTTGATCACCTCCGGTGTTCAATTCCTCGTTTGCCGATGTTCATCCCAAACAGATCAATATTGAAAAGCATTTTCAGAAACGGTGTTTCCCCGAGGCTACGCCAGGATGCCTCCAGTCCGGCAGAGATCATAAACGGAATGCGGAAGATATAAAAGTCTGACATCAGCTGCATACCGAATGATCTAAATGTTTCCCGGTAATCGTGATATTCCCTTGTGCTTCCCTCTGTTCCAGTTGTGAATACATAATTCCCGGTGCCACACGTATAGATCGTAAAAGAAATCGGTGCGTATACGGTCAGATATAAAATGCTTGATAAATTGAAATCAGGATATGCAAGAGGCAAAAAGTAATCGGCTGAATAGAACTCATACTTCCTTGACACAACATTATCAAAGCTCCTTGAAAATGATGCCCTGTTCCCAAGAATGAATTTTTTTGGATTCTGATTTTCAGCTTCAACGCGGAGCCTGAAACCATTGTTTTTTAAAATCCCCGGGAAGTAAAAGGCAGTTTTGGCTGTCAGGATATCTCCGTAAATATCCTTGTCAAAAGGATAGAATGAATAGCTCAGATCAAGAATCTGTGCCCATCTGGGAAATATATCACGAACCGCCTGCCGGTGATAGTTTGTAATATAGAACCTACCTGTAAACTCGTTTTGGCCAGAATCATAAACTCCTTTTTCTTTCAGATAGATATAATCATTTTTGAATGTCGAAGAAGCCGACAGGTAAATATTCTGAGTAAAACGACCTCCTTGAAATGCAAGAGGGAGCGAAAGGGTATTTGTCAATTCAAATCCTTTGAGGATGTCGGCAGGATCATTTACTGCCTCCCGGAATTTTTCTATGTAGGGGGGATTCCCGTAATCCATCCGTGTCTCAAGGACCAGGTACCATCCAAGCCATCTTATGCTCGAATGAAACTTATGCATATTGTCAGAATATTCATAGCCAAACGATGAAATAAGGGTGCTGAGGTTGTTTTGTGTCAGCAGGGTCAGACCGGGTCTTACAGTGGCCGGGTCGCTTTTGATTGCTTCAATATCCGCATAGAAAGGCATCCAGCTGTGGAACCTGAAAAGATGCTGCCATTTTCTGTAAGGTACAGGTGTATAAACATTATCAGCAGAGGCAACTGAAAGCTCCGGGTAAGTCTTGAACCTGTTTATGAGATACGAAGCAGAGCTGTTGAAACTCTCTGTTCCGGACTCATTGTCAGCAAGTGTTGTGTAACATATGTTATTCCCCAGATATGAATAATCTGAGAATAATAATGTTTTGTTACTTATGCTGAGATCGCTGACTCCAAATCTTGATCTTGTAAGCTGTTTGACTGTCCTGTCAGGTCCAAGTAAAAATACATTATCTGTTCCGGAAACCGAGCTGACAAAGAACAACGAATCGTTCCTCATGTATGTGGCCTGAAGATCGTTGTTGCTCTCATCAATCAACGTTTTCCAGGATTTTGTCGTCGTATCAAATGATATTATTCCTTCCCCATTTTCTGTTAATGAAATAAGAGTAATCTCAACCCCTGAAGCCGACCATTGAGGTCTCTGGAGGAAGGTATTGCCGGGGGCGGGAATGCTTTCCAGAACGGTTCCGTTAAAAACATCAATTATTACCAGATTATTCTGATTTGCGACTGTATTTTCGGTTGCGGCAATATACTTGCCGTCAGTGGATATTGATGCCGAGAGGTACCTTGTTCTGGCTGAAAGCTGCTTGGTTACCTTCTGCTTTAAATCCAAAATCTTTATGACCGACCAGGTCCTGTTTTCCCATCTTGGATCAGAATGCGTTTCAACCCAGACTAATTTCCCTTTTGCATAAGAAAGGAACCATGGATAACTGTATCCCGGAATATGAATTTTCTTTTCTTTTTTTTGTGATGGATTTATAAGAACGAAAGCAGGAGAATCGGATAATGAGGTTTTAACGGCAATCAGGCTATCCGGTCCGGCAAGAACCGGGGAATAATAATTAATATATTCCTTGCCTTTTGGAGGATTGAGTATTTCATAGGATTCATTTTTTGATCCTGCATCATCCTGGCCCCACAGATTCCTGAGCGTATCAAAAGTCTCATTGAACAACCTCTTCTTGGTAAGTGAAGCAGTTCTTCTGAGACTAAGATTTACAGGATTTATTGTAAAGGGTTCATTGGCTGTCAGACTAAGGGCTTTTTTCCACAGGCTTGAATCATATTTGGTATAAGACCATGCCATTATCTCAAAACCTGTATGATAATGATCGGGTACAAAATCCCGGAATGATCCGTTGACGATTTTATCGTATTTATACATTTTCCCTTTTTCAATCATTATTGCTTTAAGCTGTTTTTGAAAGGAAGCGGTCCTTCCCCGGCCTGATGGAGTCAGGACGGATTCGGAAAAAACTGCATCACCTTCGAGGAACCAGAGCGGTAAAAGTGATGAAACCACACCTGTGAACTGTTGCCCGGCCAGGATTGACATCACTTTTGTGAAACCTTTATTAAGCGATTCCATCTGAAGTACATGGGTTAGCTCATGAATGGCGAGCTGCCGGTCAGGGTCGAGAGGTATGGCATTCATCTCAGGAGTAGGATAGAGTTCCATCCTGCTGGGAGCCCAGGCAACATAGCCATTCGAACTGGTTGTATAATTATGAATGATAACGGGTATTCTGAATTTTAACTGCGGGTACAGATAGGCGAGCCTCGAACAGGCTTCCTCAAGCGATCGGGCCAGGTCCTTACCGGATGATCCGTAGTTTTGGGGATAAATTACTGTGAATCTGTTTGTTTTAATCTGCATCCACTTCAGCGAGGCCGGATCCTGTCCTGTATTATAATACTGGGCATGAGATATTGCCTGAAAAAAAAGGAAACAGGATAAAATCAGCAGATGTTTCATGCAGGATCATTTACCCAAAAGTAGTAAAATAAGTGAGTGTCACTACCCGAAACCAAAATCTGAAAAATTTACTAATTTCACCGGGCAATCATGTAATTCATTTTCAGAATAACATATTTAACTGATGAAACGATACAGGTTAATTAACAATATAACAGGCTGGATCATTTTCACAATTGCAGCATTCACATATCTTATGACTATTGAGCCTACTGCAAGCCTGTGGGACTGCGGAGAATACATCGCCACCGGGTATAAACTCGAAGTTGGACATCCTCCCGGAAACCCGGTATTTATGGTAATGGCAAGGTTCTTTACCCTTTTTGCAGGAGGCAATACTTCGCATGTTGCAGCGATGGTAAACTCGATGTCAGCTCTTGCAAGTGCGTTCACAATACTTTTTCTCTTCTGGACAATTACTCATCTGGCCAGGAAGATCATCATAAGGAAAGATAATGATATTACCTTTGGCAGGATCACTGCTGTTATGGCTGCAGGTGCCGTCGGGGCACTTGCTTTTACATTTTCTGATTCCTTCTGGTTTTCTGCTGTTGAGGGGGAAGTCTATGCCTCATCATCATTTTTCACCGCCGTGGTCTTTTGGGCAATACTAAAATGGGAAGATGCAGCTGATGAGGAATATGCAAACAGGTGGATCATTTTAATCGCCTTCCTGATGGGACTTTCGATAGGAGTGCATCTTCTGAACCTGCTTACCCTTCCGGCAATTGTTCTGGTTTACTATTTCAAGAAACATGAGTTTACATGGAAAGGTCTGGCGATCTCTATCGGTATATCAATAGTTCTGTTGGGACTTCTGTTATATGGTATTATGCCCGGAGTGGTAACCATATCGTCCAGGCTCGACCTGTTTTTCGTAAACACCTTAGGATTACCAGTTAACATCGGCATGATCTTCCATTTCATACTTATGGCAGTCCTGTTCATTCTTGCAGTAAGATCAACCCTTACATCATCGCATAAGATCAGGAATGCAGGATTTGCTTTCGGGGCATTGGTGCTGACAGGCATCTGGGTTATATCCGGATCAGCAATCCTTAACCTGATCGTTCTTGCAGGTGTTGCAGGATTTACATGGTATCTGGCAGGGAAAAATCTTCCGGTTTTAAATACTGCGCTTACTGCGATCATGGTAATTATGATCGGTTACTCAGCGAATGCTATTATCGTTATACGGGCGTCGGCAGATACTCCGCTAAATGAAAATCAACCGGAAAATCCCTTCAGCCTGCTCTACTTCCTTAACAGGGAGCAATACGGGGAAAGACCACTTTTCCGTGGGCCCTATTTTAATGCTCCCGTAACTGAATACAAGGACGGAAAACCCAGGTATGTCCTCGAAAACGGTAAATATATTATAAGCTCATATAATCTTGAAAGAGTGTATGATCCCCGGTTCATGACTCTTTTCCCCCGTATGTGGACGACCAGAGTGATGCTGAACCGGTTTACCAGGAGTGGGGCAAGATCAAGGGAATACCCATAAGTGTCACTACTCAGTCAGGCGAAAAGGAAATAATCCGCAAACCAAAGTTCAGCGAGAACCTAAGATTCATGTTCACATACCAGTTCGGATATATGTATTTCAGGTATTTCATGTGGAATTTTGCAGGTAAACAGAATGATACACAGGGAACTGGAGGGCCGTCAACGGGAACTGGATATCAGGAATTAAATTTCTGGATGATCCCAGGGTAGGAACTTCTGACCTGCCTCCGGTCATGAATAAAGATACCTCAAGGAACAAATATTATCTGCTCCCTCTACTTCTGGGAATTGCAGGTTTATTTTACCAGATCAACCGTGATTACAAGAATTGGTGGGTGATCCTGCTCCTGTTCATAATGACGGGGATCGCGATCGTCTTTTACCTGAACCAGTATCCAAACCAGCCGCGGGAAAGGGACTATGCCTACGCAGGTTCATTTTACTTTTTCGCGGTATGGATCGGCCTGGGAGTCCTGGCTTTGTTTGAGGCCTTTTCAAAATTAACGAGCGAGAAAATTGCCGCACCGCTTGCAGGCGTTTTGTGTCTACTTGCTGTTCCTGTAATCATGGGATCCGAAGACTGGGATGATCATGACCGATCGGGCCGCTACCTGGCAAGGGATGTAGCTTTTGACTACCTTAATTCCTGTGCCACTGATGCCATCCTCTTTACCAATGGCGATAATGATACATTCCCCTTGTGGTATGCCCAGGAAGTTGAAGGCATGAGAACCGACGTCAGAGTATGCAACCTTATGCTGCTTAACACTGATTGGTACATAAACCAGATGAAAAGAAAAACTTACGAATCGGATCCTCTGCCGGTCACGCTTCCGGTGCAGAAATATTATGACGGCGTTAACAACCAGGTCTTTATTGTCGAAAAGACAAAGGAACCAGTCAATATATCAACCATTATAGATTATGTTAATAGCGATAATAAGGCCACAAAAGTTCAGATATCGCCAACTGAAATACTCGATATAATACCTTCCAGGACCATCAGGATACCTGTCGATTCGGCAAAGGTAATTGCGTCAGGAACCGTTAAGCCTGAGGATGCTTCAAAGATAGTACCATATATAGATATTAAGCTTAAAGGCAATTCAATACTTAAAAGCCAGCTGATAGTACTTGATATCCTCGCTCATAACAACTGGGAACGTCCCATTTACTTCGTGACCGGTTATCATAATGATGCTCTTGGTCTTGAAGAATATTTTCAGCTGGAAGGCCTAGCTTACAGGTTAGTACCAATAAAATCACAAAATAAGAGCTGGGTGGATTACGGAAGAATAGACACTGATATTCTGTATAATAACATAATGAATAAATTTGTGTGGGGAGGTGCAAATAATCCTAAAGTAAACCTTGATTATAATCATATCAGAACCCTGATTGTTGTAAAAGCCAGGTTAAACTATGCACGCCTTGCCAAAGCACTTGCTTCCGAAGGCAAAAATGAGAAAGCCGTTGAAGTACTGAACCGATGTCTTGAAGTGCTTCCTGCCGACAGATTCCCGATTGATCCCTATTACAGACCTTATTGATGCTTATTTTGCAGCAGGAGAGGCTGACAAAGCAGTTGAAATGACCAGGGAGCTGGTGACTATAATTACGAAAGGCTTGATTATTTCCTGAAACAGGATAATTCCTATGTCAGTTCTGCTGAATATGAAATCCAGTCAGCGATTCAGAACACATCAAAAGCGGCTGCTTATTGTGAGGCAAACGGAAAGAAGGAACTGGCTGATGAAATTAATAAAAAGCTTGAAGCATACTATGCTGATTACCTGAGCAGGCAGAAGACTTTAACGGAAAAGCAGGATCAGTAAATGGCAGAACTGTGAACTTCCTGCTTCAGGTATTTCTCCAGCAGGGCATATACTTTTTCAGGGTACACAGGTTTCAGAATATATTCATTGCATCCGGCAATGTACGCATCCGATTTTGATTGTTCGGAAGAATAGGCAGTTATCATAAGTACAGGAACATTTTTCCTGTCTTTTCTGAACATCCTTGTGCAATCAATGCCATTGATAAGAGGTATTAGAAAATCCATTATAACAAGGTCAATTTTGGCTTCCTTATTCTTTATAAATTCAACAAAATCCCTGCCCGTACGGAATTTTATTACTTCTGCCCCTGAACTTTGAAGAAGAGTTTCGTAGTACCTCGTCGACGGAACATCGTCCTCAACAATGGCTATAGTTTTATCTTTTAATTCTAAACTGCTGAAATTCAGAGACATTGCAAAATTGATTATGACCTGTATAAAAGTACGACAAGATATTGACGTGAGGTTAATTAAAAATCGCAATTATTAACAACTTATCAACAAATTTAACACCGGAAATTGAGATTTCCAAGGTTTTATTCAAGATAAAAAGCAGATCTTTAAAAAGTACCGGATGGATAGGAAAAAAGTAAAACAGAAGTGGAGCATCCCGCCTTCAGGAAATGAAAATCAGTTGCCAGAAGATGGGTCTATCTGCATTCCCAGGATATTTTTGTATTTCCGACAATCACGTCGTCCTTGGCTTCTATTGCGATCAGTGCCGCATCACAATACTCAGTTTCAGTGCCTTCTGAGATAACACCACCGCCAATCTCGGAAGTTACCTGCCTGCAGATCTTGCATGTACCTAATGACTCGCATGAAGTGAAAGCCCAGGATATGATGATAAACGAAATAGCAAGTATAAGTATCCGTTTCATATGAAGTTATTTGAAGTCAAATTAATAAAACTGGTCCCTGCCGCTATTGTTTTCTTTGAAAAACGTTATTTTTTTAAATTTATTAGGTATTTTGATGCAACAATTTTTCTAAACCCAAGTCATTAATCCGGAATGAAAACATAAACTACTGAACAAACAAATTATTGTCATGGAAGATCCAAGAATGAAAAAACATGTGACCGTGGTCGGAGCGATACATATCGGCTTTGGCATACTCGGTTTGATTTTGGCTCTCGGAGCATTTTTTGCCCTTAATTTTGCCAAAGGTGTTGTGGGCGGTGATGAAGTACCTACGATGGTACTGGGTTTTCTCTCAGTCAGTATCCCCCTGCTTATTGGTTTTATGTCAACACTCGGACTGGTAGGGGGGATCGGGCTTTTGTCCTTGCAGCCATGGGCAAGATACCTGATAATTGTGGTTGCTGCCCTCGGGTGCCTGAATATTCCAATTGGTACCCTGAAAGGTGTCTATTCACTTTGGGTGCTCCTGCAGGATGAAACGATCAAATTGTTCCAGCAGCCAAAAATATAAGACCCCAGGCAGGGGATAAGCTGTTCATGAAAATCCACAAACCACAGAGATGCAGAGTTGCGCATAATGATTTCGTCAAAATAAATAACAGTGTAACTCTTTGAAAACTTCATGCCGCGATGTCGGCAAGCCTTTGGCGGCCGAGGGTTACACCGTGGTCAAAAAATAAATTGCTCTGTTTCAAAAGGACCTTGGTCCTTATTTTTTTTCTAAATTGTCGCAAAATCATTTTTATGGGCGACGACAACAAAATCATCTTTTCAATGTACCGGGTGGGTAAAACCTTCCCGCCTCACCGCCAGGTACTCAAGGATATCTCCCTATCATTCTTTCTTGGTGCAAAGATCGGAATAATAGGTCTCAACGGATCCGGGAAATCAACACTTCTCAGGATCATTGCAGGACTTGAAAAAGAATACCAGGGAGAAGTGACTTTTCTCCCCGGATATTCAGTGGGACACCTTCCTCAGGATCCTCTCCTGGACGATTCCCGGACCGTCCGGGAGATTGCCGGGGAGGGCGTAAAGGAAATTATGGACCTGATAAAGCAGTATGAGGCGATAAACACGAGTTTTGGCGATCCGGAGGTGTATGAAAATCCTGACAGGATGCAGCAACTTATGGACAAGCAGGCTGTTCTCCAGGAGAAGATCGATTATCACGATGGCTGGAATATCGACCATAAGCTCGAAAGAGCAATGGATGCCCTAAGATGTCCCGAAGGCGATGCAAAGGTCAATATCCTTTCCGGAGGCGAAAGGAGGAGAGTTGCACTCTGCAGACTGTTGCTTCAGCAACCTGATATTCTTTTGCTCGACGAGCCTACAAACCACCTCGATGCCGAATCGGTGCAATGGCTTGAGACTACGCTCAGGCAGTACCACGGGACTGTTATCTGCATAACACACGACAGATATTTTCTCGATAATGTTGCAGGCTGGATACTCGAGCTTGACAGGGGTGAAGGTATTCCCTGGAAAGGCAATTATTCATCATGGCTTGAACAGAAGGCAAAACGTCTTGAGGTTGAGGAAAAGGGGAATGTCAGGAGAAGAAAGATGCTTGAAAGAGAGCTTGAATGGGTGAGAATGTCTCCGAAAGCGCGCCATGCCAAGTCAAAAGCAAGACTTGGAGCCTATGAAAACCTTCTGAACCAGGATACAAAAGCAAAAGAGGAAAGGCTAGAGATATTTATTCCCAACGGGCCAAGGCTTGGAGACAAGGTTATTAATGCATCCCATGTGGCAAAGTCATTTGGCGACAAGCTCCTTTTTGAAGATCTCGAATTCAGCCTGCCTCCAAACGGTATCGTGGGCGTTATTGGCCCCAACGGAGCCGGCAAAACAACACTATTCAGGATGATCATGGGTCAGGAAGTACCGACCAGGGGAGTTTTTGAGATAGGTGAAACCGTGATGACCGGATATGTCGACCAGGCACATACAGCAATCGATCCTGCAAAAAGCGTCTATGAAGTCATTTCTGGAGGACAAAACGACATTCTTGTAGGTAACAGGCTTGTGAATGCCCGGGCTTATGTTTCACGCTTTAATTTTACCGGCGCTGACCAGGAAAAAAAGTGCGGCGTCCTCTCGGGCGGCGAGAGAAACAGGCTTCACCTTGCACTGACACTCAAATCGGGAGCCAATGTCCTGCTTCTTGACGAACCCACAAACGATATAGATGTCAATACCCTCAGAGCGCTGGAAGAGGGCCTTGAAAACTTCGCCGGATGCGCGGTTATAATTTCGCACGACAGATGGTTCCTCGACAGGATTACAACGCATATGCTCGCTTTTGAAGGCAATTCAAAAGTAGTCTGGTTCGAAGGTAACTATTCCGACTACGAGGAAAACTATAAAAAACGTGTATCAGATACCACTCCGGCGAGGATAAAGTACAAAAAATTGGCCTAGAAGGATTTATGCAGAAAACACAGAAGAACCTCAGAAGGACACAGAGAAAGAAAGGCTAACTGCCACCTTTCCCGAAGTCTGTTTTGAACTTCTTCCCGTCCTCTTTACACATCCTTTTTATGAGTCTTCTGCCAGACATAACTCCTGTAGGAAGTCCTCCCCCAGGTTCGACCCATTGACCGCACAGATAGAAATTTTGAAGGCCCGGTAATGATTGTGACATCGGTTTCATCATGACGTTTGCATTATCAGGGGTGATAAGCCAGCCCTCAAAGCTTCCCTTCCAGTTGCCGGTATATCTCTCGAAAGTCAGCGGGGTGGCCACATTAATCATTTCCACCTGCGACGAAATTCCGGGAAAGCGCTGTTCGAGAAGGTCGACCACGATATTGGCTATTTCATCTTTTTTTTCTTCGTAAACCTTCCTGTCTTCATAAAGTTTTTTCCAATAAACGTAATCGGTTTCAAACATAAGTGTAAGAGCCGAACGCCCTTCCGGTGCCATTGACGGATCGTGGTTATAGAGATGAACTGTGATTCTTTCACGCATTCTGTCACCGATTTCAACAGGTTTCTTAAGCGGGAAGCTGAAGCCGGAAACAGAAGCCGGAACATCATCAAACTTCCGGTTGATGCCCATGCCAACAAATATTAGTGGTGGGAATAAAGGCCATTTATCGTACTGGTACCTGATTTTTTCATCGGAGTATCTGCCATCGAGCATTTTAAAGATTGTGTTGTAGCCGTCGGCAGCTGAGATAACCACCCTGGAGCGGAATTCAGTTCCGTCGGTCAGTCGTATTCCTGCGGCACTGTCATTTTCAATGATTATCTTTTCAACGCGTTTACCATAATTTATCACTCCTCCGAGCTCAGTATACTTTTTTTCCAGTGCGCGCGACATAGGCATTGAACCACCTAAAGGGTAACCGGCGTTTTTCGTATGCAGGTAGGCAAAGGTAAACAGCAGGAAAAGCATTGAAAATTCAGGAAGCCAGATCTCCTCAATGGCTTTTCTGAGCATTGGATTTTTAAACCGGCGTGCAAAATCGCTGCAGGTTGTCTTCATCCAACGCTTCATAATCTTCCCGTTCCGGATGAAACTTAAGCCAAGACGGATTTGCTTCATCGTGCGCTTTCCCCAGGGAGTCTGTCTGGAGGGCTGGTCGAACGACAGGCACATCCTTATTCCGTTGATGAGATCTTTTATGGGCTCTGCATCAACAGGGGAAAATTCCAGGAGATGTTTTTCAAGACGGTCTACATCAGTATAAAAGGTCAGTACCCGGCCGTCGTGGCTTTCAAAATGCATGTATTCATCCATACTGACGAATTTCCTTCCCTGCGTCAGTCCAACTTCTTCCCAGAGGTCATGCATCTGGCTGTCCGGTGAAGATCCAACCAGCCAGTGGATACAGCAGTCGATTGTATATCCTTTTCTTTTCCATGATGTGCACAGGCCCCCGGGCAGGTCATGCATTTCAAATATCTGTGACCTGTACCCGTTCATCTGGGCGTAAATGCCGGAAGCAAGACCGGCGAATCCGGCTCCGATGATGATTATCGAATTGTCCTTATTGTTCTTTTCCATATTGTGGTTGTTAGTCAGTTAAAGGCTCAAAGGCACAATGACACAATGGCAAAATAAAAAACCAGGTAAGGGTGAAAAATATTCTATTTCACTGATTCCTCATCTCCCGGAACCTGGCAAGATGTTCTGCCGTTTCCCTTACAAGTCTCTGGACCTGCAGCCCGTGTTCAATATCCGGGATGACTGTTTCGGAAGAACCTCCGGTCAGAAAAACATAATGAGCGTGTATCATCGACCGGTGCCATCCCCCGGGAACATGTCCCGACGGGAAGGTTGTGACCGGATGGTAATTGCTTCCGGTTAACCTTTTCGACCAAATACCTGATTCCTCGGTAAAATATTCAAAAAAATCCGGTGTTGTTGATGAGTACCGGAGGGCCCCGTCTACTGCATATAGTTCAACCGACAAATTATCCCCGCTTCCTGAGCTGATCCGGCTCGCAGAAATCGTTCCGGCTGCACGGCTGATTTCATCGTAAATTGATATCTGGCTAAAGAGATCTGATTCCTCAGTCACATCTTCAAAGTGCCCGGCCTGCAGGGCTCCTGTTACGTGAAGCCTTTTACCCAGGAAAGCGATGAGAAGGCTTATTGCATGGCAACCGAGATCAGCCATGGCACCTCCGTCAGGAGCAGGGGTAAGCCTCGAAACTCTCTTCAAACGATATTCCTTTTTCAGATAATCGCCGTGGTAGTATGTCAGGTCAAAATGGACCGGTTTTCCCAAAATACCTGATTTCCATAATGCCAGTGCATCCCTTGCTGCAGTTGTAAAAAGATACTGGAAGCCAACCTGTATTTTCACGGAGGGATAAAGATCAACCAGACGCATGATTGCTATCTCTTCATCAATTGTCGAACATACAGGTTTTTCGAGATAGACACGTTTTACGGCTTTCATCCCAAGTACTGCCTGGAGGTGTTCATAATGAACCTTGTTCGGCCCAAGAATGAATACAGTGTTGATCCTGTCGTTTTCAATAAACTCCTTAAGATCACATGATTTCATGAATCCGTATTGGCCTGCAAATGATTTCCGGCTCATCTCTGAAGCTGAACATACTGCAGCCAGTTCAATTTCAGGGGCATCACTGTAATAGTATTTTACAGAATTGAGCGAAAATGCATGTGACCGTGCAATACCTCCCGCACCAATAAAACCGGCAATAACTTTTTCCTGTCCCATAAAGCGCAAACCAGACTGGAATGAACTAAATCTTAATAAACAATTTGTTTTTATAAAGCCAGTAACACAGGTACCACATCATGGCCCATACGCTCAAACTGGTAATAATTGCCACAGTCATCTCTCCTCCCCATGAAAACAAAAGCTTACTGAAAGGCTCGACGATCCTGCTTAAAAAGCCGGCACCACCTATTGAAAAAAACAGGTAAATAAAGATGCTGTTCATTCCGACGACAATAAAGAACCAGGATCCTTTTTTGAATAATTTCTTTACATCAATCAGCCAGTAAGAGAAGGTTAAAGCAAGTATTGTCCAGCCTCCGCTGACAAATACAAACGACGAAGTAGCAATTTTTTTTATGATCGGGGTTATATTTAAAAGATCAAGGGCATATCCGATAATAAGTCCGGAAACGGCTGCTGTCAGGAGAATCCGGATTTTCTTATTTGCAGGTTTATCGCTCATCAGAAGCTTCCCGCAAAGTACTCCCCAGACAGTATGAGCTGTTGTGGAAACAAAGTTCAATGTAGCCCATTCACTTGCTTTGTCAACGCCCTCAATCTTATTGTTAAACCATGCTCCGAGATTTTCAAAGTTCACCCAGGGATGATTAAAGCCTTCTACCGGGAAAAACCTGTAAGCAAGGTCGATTAATAGCAAAATTGCCAGGGTAAAGATCATTTGGAACTTAAAGCTCTTGTTTCTTATCAGGAAAGCGATAATATAGGTGACTGACAGTTGGGCCAGAACATTCTGGAACCTGAATACAAGATGCCCTGCATCTGTAAAGTACAACGCCCAGCCAAAGAACAACAATAAAGCCGATCGCTTAAACGCATGCAGAGTAATGGTCCTGTTGCTTTCTCCCTTCTTTATCCTGTTGGCTACCGCAAAAGGGATCGCTACCCCGACAATAAACATGAAGAAGGGCTGGATAAGGTCCCAGAAATGGAGACCGTGCCATTCGTGGTGATGGAACTGTGTTCCGATTAAGTGTATAATACTGCTATTGGACTCGACCAGATGAGAGTACAGTTCAGAGGCTTCGCCTGCAAGCAGGAACATCGTAAATCCACGGAAGAAATCTACCGAGGTTACCCTTCCGGGTGCAGAAAGGCTGGGTGCTTGGGTGTCTGAGTTCATTTTATAGCTTATATCAGTTAATAAAGGCAATCCAAATTTATGAAATTCTGGATTTCCCTGATTATATTTACATTATAAACTATTTATTAATTCCGGTATGAATAAAAGAAATTTCATTAAGGCAGGCCTGCTGACTGTTGGCACTCTATTTCTTGCAAAAAAAGCATTCCCCCTTGAGTATTACCCCAATCCTTCAGATAAAAAATGGGTAATTCTGTATTCGACATGGTGTGGATCAGCAAGAGATGCTGCAATTTGGATCTCCGAGGGAATGGACGGAATAGCTAATGTGTTCGACGTCCGTGAGAATCCTGATCTGTCGCAATATGACCATGTCTTATTGGGCGGAGCAATTCGTGGAGGAAAAACCTCGCCTCTTATGCAGGAGTATCTTGAAAAGAACAAAGATATCCTTAAAACCAGGATCAGGGGATATTTTGCAGTGTGCGGCAATATGATGCAACCTGTAAGCACGAAACAAACAGTTGATTTTATTGATAACCACCTTGTCAGTATCTGCGGAGTAAGCAATCTACCCTCCAAAGTTTTTCTGGGGAGGATAACCTTTGGTCTGATGGAACCTGATGTACGCAAGCAGATGCAGGAATATAAAATGCCCGAATATGACAACCTGAAACGGCCTGAATGCATGGCGTTCGGCAGAGAGGTGCTGGGTACAAATAAATAGAAATTGCATGTTTCAGATTGCACGTTGTTAATCTTAACCAGCCAGCAGCCAACAACCAGTAACTATCCTGACTAATCATGACGGGTAAGTAACCATGAGAACTTACGGTCGGAGGAGAACAGGTAATACCGTCACCTGTGGGGAATCAGGAATACCTGTATCTTGGCAATCCCGGTGGCAGGGAAATCAAGCCAGCGTTCTTTGCAATCAAAGCAGGTCAGGATGGCCTGATAAGCGAACTCCAGTGTCGTGTGGAAATCTGAGGAAACCGGGGCTTATTACGGGAGTAATGCTGAATAAAATTCTTTGACAGAACCATCAGAACTGAATGAGGGATTCAACTCATTCTTTAGTCAGTTTTTCCTTTATTTCATCAAAATCAGCTTCCCATAAAGAACCCTCTGGACGGACCTTTACATTCTCGTACTCAGATAAGACAGCCATTTCCCATCAGGTGACCAGACCAGTCCATACTTAAAGTCATTAAGGTTTTCATCTGCTAACCTGGTAACTTTTCCTGTTTCCATTGAATAGTGTTACAATGAGGCTGTGATCATTGTCACCAATATAACCAATAAATGCAAGATATTTGCCATCCGGACTGAACCGGGCTTCAATTCCGTCATTGGCTAGTCCGATATCCTTAATGTTGAGGAGGTGTCTTGGTATTTTGTCCGTCTAATGAAATTACCGTTAGATCATTATTTGACAAGAGTACAATGCTTTTGCTGTCTTTTGACCAGGTGGCTCCCTTGCAATCGTTATTTAGCACTTTTGAAGTACCTCCCTGAGGCCGGTATAATATAAAGAATCGCGGTTTGAACAGAAGGGATGAAATACGAGATCATATTTCCGTCGGGTGAAAAGCTCAATCCATATCTCGTTTTCAGGAGTATTAGTAATTTTTACCGGTTTCCCGTCTTCCAGCGTGAACAACCCAGATATCTCCCTCATGAACAATAGCCATCTTTTTACCATCATGAGACCAGGAGATTAAACATTATAGGCACCTCCTGACCATCCCTTAAAAACCAGACGCGCAGGTCCAGTGGTCCTGGCTTCAGTCGTCGAAAATGGGACTACGTATATAAATCCTTCTTCCATCATCCCTCCTGACCGAAAATGCAACCTTTGTCAGATCATCCGAAAACATGAATGGGAATGGTTTACCATTAACATTAACTTCTATTTTTACTTCTCCCGGATGTCCTCCTGTTACGGAGAATTTTAAAAAGCATATCTCCATTTTCATTTTCACTCTGTGCCATCATTTGTTTGCTGTCAGTAACCACTAAGAATCATGTAAACAACAGATTTAAAATGGAGAAAATGGAGGACCTCCTGGGACTGAAACTATTTTTAACGGCCATTTCGTATCACTCGAAGAACGGTAAAAAAGAACTTTCTTACCATCGGGTGAGAAAGAAACAAAGATACCTACCTGCTTTCGGGTAGTTAATCTAAGGTTTTTGTCCTATCAAATGAATAAAAATAGTTGTTCTTCCCGGTTTGAATGGAACAACCATTTTGCTGTCAGGCGACCAGATTGGATATCCGCCACTTTTAACAATCATCCTTGTTTTTTTGCCTCAACAGAGGTCAGTCAGAGATTCCTTTCTTTTCCGGATTAAATAAACTATTAATTTACCATCAGGTGACCAGGCAGGACTACCCTCAAAATCAGTAGAAGTTGTAATAGGCATCAGGTCGCCGTTTGTAACATTAATTGTCCAGATATCTCCCGCTATTGTTTTATCAACCCTTTCCCAAAGCCAGTCTTTTCCCCATCGGGTGACCAGCTAACCGGAAACTTTGATATCTGTAAGTTCCGGTAATCAGCTTTTGGGGTTGCCCAATTGAATGCCCGGTCTCAGGAGAAACGGGTACAGTCCAGATAGCGCTGTCGGCATAAAATGCGGCTCTTTTCATACCTGGAGCATAAACAGCCCGTAACGCATTCATTTCAACAAGGTCAAATGCATCACTGCCATCAACCGGGACAACTTTATTTTCCAACACCATAAACCGGCCATCCGGGGACATATTAAAACCGCCTGATGTATGAGCTTATTTGATCATTTTTCCCGACGAAAGATCTGATTTTGGCGTATTTGATTCCTGTCTCGGGGTCAACAATAGTATTTTCATCAGAATAATCCTTTATTCTTGAAGTATTATTATTCTTCTCAATCGCCTGTTTTACCTGTGCCACCATAAGTTCAGTAACCGGTGCTATATTGCTTTTTGGATTATCCTCGATCAGCTTGGTAAAGGTTGCCAGGGCTGCATCATATTTTCCTGCCCTGAACCACGATTGACCAATGCAATACCTTGCATTGAGCGCCAACTGATTATTTGGCCCAAGCTTAATTGCATTTTCATACTCATTAACAGCTGACTCATATTCCCATCTTTTAAATAATTCATTCCCATTTTTCATGTGTTTTTCAGCCTCTCTGGAAAGTTCAGCAGTAAAGGCCTCAAGGCGGGTGATCCGTTCTTTTGCCATCGATACTTCCTTTGCCTGGTCCGAATACTTACCTATGACATCCTGATAAGCCTGACTTGCCTGCCCTGATCCCAGTTTTTCATAGCACATACCAATGTGTAACAAAGCTCTTGCAGATTCTTGCCGGTTGCCTGGATTTTCTTTCAGAACCTGCTGGTAAATTTTTACAGCTTCTCCAAGATCTCCTTTCATTTCTTCAGCGTATAATGCTTTTTCAAACAACTGTTCTGAAGTCTTCTGTGCAAATGATGTTCCTGCTGTAAACAATAAAAATGTAGCGGATAAAAGCAGAATGGACGAAGTTTTTTCAAAGTTTTTCATAATGACCTCCCTTTTTCCCATTAACCTGTTTCAGCCAATGGATCTTTTTATGCAAAGTTACCCGGAACTATACGCCTGAGTGTTCAGGAAGTGTGGAGAAAGTGTGGAATTTATACATCGTTCCGTTAAATCCATTTCATTGAATCCCAGCGAGCGCATTCCCCGCTGCTTACTGGGGGGTTAGCGAGCATTAAAATAAAAAATACCAAATTGGGATCGAAGATTCCTCGTAGCTTGCACGAGGATCTTCAAAAACTGTCATTGAACTTTAAGTTTATAACCCACACCCCTGATATTGATTATAAATTCCTGTTTCGAAACATCATCCTCCAATTTCTTCCTTATACTGGCAATATGGGTGTCGATTGTTCGTAAAGAGACTATTGTATTTTGTCCTCCCCAGACATTCTCCAATAATTCAGTCCTTGAAATTACCTTACCTCTGTTTTTGACAAAAAATTGCAGTATTTGATATTCCAATGGAGTAAAATCTATTTTAACTCCTCTTCTTGTTGCTTCATATTTCCTGAAATCCAGGGATGTTTCGCCGATATTGATTGAGTTTGATTCACCAGAATACTCACCAATTCTGCGGAAGATTGTTTTTACCCTGGCTGATAATTCGCGGACACTGAATGGCTTGGTTACGTAATCATCGGCTCCGAGTTCCAGCCCCAGAACTTTATCGATTTCTTTATCTTTAACAGTCAACATTATTATTGGAGTGGTATTCCCATCTATCCTTAATTTCTTGCACACCTCATAACCATCCAATCCTGGCAGCATAATATCAAGGATGATGAGATCAGGAGTATGATCTTTTACCATCTTTAGTCCATCGTTTCCATTTCCGGTAGTGAAAATCTTAAATCCTTCGGCTTCAAATTCATCCATAAGGCTCATTTGAATGCCGGGATTATCTTCAACGATCAGGATCTTTTTCATTTGATGTTTCATTTTGGAATTTGATTTTATTGTCTTCAGTCAGCAGTCTTCACTCCGTCGTCAAGCGACTGTCCCGAAAAAGCTTGAGCTTTTTCGAGGATCCTCGAATCGAAGATTCGGGACCGACTGTGGACTGTGGACTGGAGACTTCACACAACGGGAGTCTGACAACGAATCTGCTGCCTTTGCCAATTTCGCTTTCAACCTCTATTGTTCCACCATGAGCTTCGACAATCTGCTTTACGATGGTAAGGCCCAGTCCTGTACCTGTGGTTGAAAAATGTGAAGCCTCTTTTCCACGGTAGAATTTTTCAAAAATCCGGATCTGTTCATTCTTAGGTATTCCAATGCCTTCATCTTGAATTTTCAGCAGAAGTTGTTTATCCTCCTTTTCAAGGATCAGCTTTATTTCTGAATTTTCTGATGAGAACTTGACGGCATTATCCAGCAGGTTATTGACTGCCAGCTTCATGGAGTTTTTATCGATTTTCATGGGAGACAAAGGTTCAATGATATTTCTATCGATTTTACATTTTCTGCGGGGAATCATGCTGAAAAAATCTGTAATTGTTTGTTCGAGCCAGTTTTCGAAATCTGTTTCTTCAATATTGTATTGTTTCCTGCCCTCTTCCAGCTTCGAAAAATCCAGGAAATTCCCAACCAGATGACTTAGATTTTCAGCGTCCTGTGAGATCACCGAGTAATATTCCCTCATCCGTTTGGAATCTTTCACTGTGCCATCAAGCAGCCGTTCTGTAAGGGCTTTTATGGAGGTAATAGGCGTTTTGAATTCATGCGATACCGATGAAACAAAGTCCGATTTTAGTTTCAATATTTCCTTTTCATGAGCAATAGTCCTGTTAATGATTACGATTCCAAAAGCCAGGACAACCATCATGGTTAGAATAGTCCAGAAATAGAAACTTTTATAAAACCCCGTTAACAGCAATGGCCTGATTATTTCCCCGGTTACCTCAATTCTCCAGGGAGGGAAATTACTATCAAAGTAAGAGGTAAGATTTGTAGATTTATTATATAAGGCTGAATCTCCTGCTATTATACGTCCGCCGGGATCAGATAAAGCGAAATCTGCTTCTTTTTTCAGTCCTGATTTTACCATGATATCAGGCAATAAATTGTCTTCCAGAAATGATTTGTTGATCGTGATACCCGCGATACCTCTATACCGTATTTTGGAGTGATCTGGGATCAGTAATGATAATATTAGATAATCTTCAGGTCCAATTTTCTTTGAATACCGGAGTGTCTTATCTGTATATTCACTGCCCTTAATGAGTTCCCTTGAAATGTCTGCAATACATTCATTCTTCAGATTATTGATTACCTGCCATTCCCTGATTTTATTCCGATATAGAGTATCAAGGCTTTTAAAATCATTAACATAGCTTGTGTCCCGGGAGATAATCTCAGGATTTTCGTTCCGGATGTCACTGAATTTCTGTCCCACTAATGAAGTGTATGCTGAGAACTGATTTTCGCTAAGGTTATGATAATTACGTAACACATCTTCAAAAGCCCATAACGTTTCTTTCAAAGCTTCTTCCTTGTTTCCTGATCTCAGGTAGCATTCCGACAGTTGGAGCCGCACTGTGACAGACAACAGTGTACCGGAAAAAGTCCTGCTTTCCGGAAAATCACGGATTATTTTGTTGTAAGCAGTAATCGCCGACTCAAAATTATGCTGCTTCATATAATTACGGGCTATGCGGTTCAGTATTTCGCCACGAAGATTTTTGTCAACAGTGATTTTCAGAAGATCTTCAAGAAGAGTAACTGCTTCCCGATAATTATTTTGTAAAAATTCATAATTTTCTGCCTGATCTGATTTCTTCTTTTCAGCACCTGTAAATCTCTGATCCGGATCAGGTGAGTATAATCTATCTTCCGCCCAAAAAGGAGGGAAGGATGGTTCAGTTCCGTTATATACCACGAAGAATTGACCTGACAACCGGTTTTGTTCAAGCTGATTTTCAACCAGCGTGATAATTTCCGGATAATCATTATTGATAAATGAAGGCATCTGAACAAGGTAGTGAAGTTCATCTTCCAGCTCAGTGATTTTCTCGTTGACCTTTGATTTAACCGTATTGACGATATCCAACTGTTTTTCGCGAAATTGTTTTTCAAGTCTGAACCTCTCGTTCCGCAGGGCGATAATCCCGAATATACTAAGTGTTACTGAAGGCAGGAAGATGGTAAGCAGGAATAGCAATATCAGCTTTTTTTGCCTCCCGATTGCTATTTTCAGACTTTCTAACATTTTCCCTGATCTTGTTGCCAAAGTTACGGCTTGTTTAAGTTGAAGTCAATTTTATGTGGAAAAAGAATTTTAATTTTTATTTACTTGACATTCAGCGGTTAAATTGGTATTTTAGTAGTGATTTATACCCATGAAATTAGTTACCGGATTACTGTGAGTCGCGGACATAAAATACAACCATTCTCAATTGACATTCATTGACAATTTTTTACATTTCTTTGACATTCCGATGGTTAAGTTTTGCATATTTTAATTTATGAAGATATTGTTTTTAATCCAGGTTGCTGGTCGCTAGTTGCTTGTTGCTAAGTAATTGTTTAATAATAAGTACCAAACAAACCAGGAACCAGGAATCAGCAACTGGTATTATATATCACAATCCTTAGCCGGAAATGAAACTATTTACCCACCGGATATTTACCCACAGGAAAATCATCGTCATTTTCCTTCTCGCAATTTTTATTCCTTCATTGATTGCGGCATATTTAAGTTTAAGTACCTTCCCCAAAAGACGCGAAGCTATTAAAAAACTTCTTGAATCAAATCTCTGGATTTCAGGAGAAGCTGCCCTTAAAACCGTCGAAGGAGCACTTCTTGAGCAGGAACAAAAAGTTCTAAGTTCAGAAAATTTTATAAGTCTGGTGCAATCAAAAAAGGATGACCAGTCTGACCTCGGACTACCCTATATATTCAGAAGATTTCGCAGGACAACTTTTTTTACTTGATGCTGAATTTAAAATAGTTATCCCTGAAACAGGAAGTGAAAATGCATTTGGGATTCAATGGGAAAAGGAAATACAAAACAGACAGGTTTACACAATTCTTCCGACGAGCCGAATTTTTTGAATTCTCTCAAAAAGAGTTATACACGGGCTGCTGAATTATATAAGAAGTGTATTTCATACACTCATTCAGAACAATACCGTGCGCTTGCTTTTGAAGGTTTGGGACGCTGCCTTTTATCATCCGAGAAATATGATGAAGCTGAGAAAGTATATACATGAACTTGTCCGAAAACTACGGACAATTCCAAAACAAAGCAGGGCACCCATATGGTATTATGGCTATGTTTCAATTATACGAAATTGCCCGGGAAAAGAAGGAGGAAGAAAATTCCCTTGAAATCTTACTTAATCTTTACGAAAAAATTACGGAACGGGACCTGGCCTATTAACCAGCCTGTTTATGATTTCTATGTATCAGAAATTGAATCAATTCTAAACAGTAAACTCATTGAAGGAAAATTTCCTGAAATTCAAAAATCTTTTACTGATATACAAAAACAACAGTCTCCCTACAGACAAACCCTGCTTTTTATAGATTTATTAAAGAGAAATGCTATTCCGGAAATAAAGGAAAAATTATCACTGTACCAGGCAAAAGACAAGATGTTGCCGGAACGATTTCTTGATGACTTTGAAAATAATCTTTCTTCTGGTTTCTTATACGATCTTGCCTGATTTTCAATCGGGACAAACATTTTATGGAGGCTTCTGCTGGGATCTCAATCTTTTAAGAAACCAAATAATACCAAAAATTCTTGAAGAAATTACAAAAGATTCCGGACTGGATTTTAAAATCGTTGATGAAAAAGATCAAAATATAATATCAGGAAAAGATGTATTAACATCAGAGGAATCTCTGGTTTTAAATTTTCGTGATGTTTCCTCTTCCATGGAAACTTCTTGTTTCTCACCCTGAAATAAAAGCACTTGAGAAGACTGCACACCGTGAGATTTTTTTCTACGGAATCCTTCTGACTATTATTGTGGCTTTAATGCTTTTGGGCGCTGTTCTGATTGCACGTGACATTTCCCGCGAATCTGAAACCACCCGCTTAAAAACAGAATTTGTCAATAATATTTCCCACGAACTAAAGACCCCGCTGACACTTATTCGTCTTTATGGGGAGACACTCCAGCGTAAAGAAAATCTCACAAACAAAGAGAAGAAAGAATGCTATGAAATAATCACGAAGGAAAGTGAACGTCTGTCACATCTGATCAACAACGTTCTTGATTTTTCAAGGATTGAAATGGGCAGAAAGGAATTTGACTTTAAAAAAGGATATTTACAGGATGTTATCCTGGATACTCTGGAATCATATCGTTATCATCTGGAGAAAAAAGGATTTGTCATCCATAGCGATATTGCCCGTGACCTTCCGGAAATGAATTTTGACGGAGAAGCAATTGCCAGCGTTCTTATTAATTTATTGAGCAATGCCATGAAATTTTCTCCGAAGGAAAAGGAAGTGACCGTTAAATTATTCAGGGATAACGGGAATGCTGTTCTTCAGGTCGCAGATAAAGGTATTGGCATTTCACAAAAAGAGATCCCAAAAATCTTCCAGAGATTTTATCAGTCGGAGAATAAAATTGCCTCCGAAGCCAGGGGAAGCGGATTAGGTCTTACCCTGGTTAAACATATTATTGAAGCTCATGGAGGTACAATAGAGGTTGAAAGCGAAGTCGGTAAAGGCAGCAGGTTCATTGTCAGGCTCCCGTTGGATAGTACATAAAGTCTGCAGTCCACAGTCTCCAGTCGGTCCCGAATCTTCGATTCGAGTATCCTCGAAAAAGCTCAAGCTTTTTCGGGACAGTCGCTTGACGACTGAAGACTGAGGACTGAGGACTGAGGATAATAATATTAAATAAAATAAACAGTCAAATGAAGAAGATTCTGATAATAGAAGATGAACCAGACCTGGTTAAAGGATTAAAACTCAACCTGTCTGACGAAGGATTCGATGTTGACTGGGCTGTTAATGGAACGGAAGGTCTTCGCAAAGCTGTCGAAGAAGCACCGGACCTCATAATTCTTGATATTATGCTGCCTGAGATGGATGGTCTTGAGGTCTGCCGGAATCTACGGCAAAAAAATATAAATATACCGATTATCATGCTCACAGCCAAAGGAGGAGAAATTGACAAGGTGGTGGGACTTGAAATCGGAGCTGACGATTATATGACCAAAGCCCTTCAGCATCAGGGAACTTTTAGCCCGGATAAAAGCAAGGCTAAGACATGCTGAAAGAGAGGGTGAAACCAGTTCCTGAAATATATTCCTTTGGTGATATTGAAATTGATTTTGCCCGATTTAAAATCAGACGGAAAGGGAAAGAACAGGAACTCACTTCTCTTGAAACGGATATTTTAAAATATTTCGTCGTCCACAGGGGAGAAGTTGTATCAAGAAATGATCTGCTTGACAAAATCTGGGGATATGAAAGTTATCCCACTACCCGGACCATTGACAATCATATTCTTAAACTGAGGAAAAAAATTGAGGAAGATCCGTCTCATCCCCGGTATATCCTTTCAGTTTATGGAGGAGGTTACCGGTTTATCAGGGTAACGACAATCTTTTACAATTGGTTACTTTTTTTTGACAACGTTGACAATATAAAAGTGGCAACATTGTTAGTGAATTAAATTTCACTAACAAACAGGAGGCAAAATCATGAATCATAAAAAAACTATTATTTTAGTCGCCTTTATTGCTGTCTTAATGACAGCAATTGGATTTCAGACTTCGCCTGAGTACAAGATCCTCTTCGAAAAGGCAAAGTTTACAATGGAAACAAAAGGAGACCTGAATGGAGCTATTGCTCTCTTTAACGATATTATTAAAAAATATCCGAAGGAGAGGGAATATGCTGCGAAATCTCAACTGTATATTGGGCTCTGCTATGAAAAATTAGGTGTAAAAGAAGCACAAAAAGCTTACCAGAAAGTGGTTAGCAGTTATCCTGAGCAAACTGAATCAGTTAAACTGGCAAATGAAAAACTGAGTCTTCTCCTGAAAGCCGAAGCCGTTGCAGCAAGAGAGGATAAAGAATTAAGTATCAGAAGGGTAAAAGAATTGTCAGGTATGGGTGTGCTGGGAACGGTTTCGCCGGACGGCAGATATCTCTCATATGCGGAGGATGGTTCTCTCGTACTCACCATTTATGAAATCGGCACCGAAAAAAAGCGCTTTCTCACTAAGGAGGATATCGAGCATGGTGCCTATGACTCCAGATGGTCGCCTGACGGCAAGCTTTTGGCCTACACCTTGTACCATAATGATAATGGACAAATTGACTTGCGTATTATTGGATTGGATGGGACTGAGCCAAGAGTTCTTTACAGCGATGCCAGGGTTACTTGGATAGATCTCGAGGATTGGTCCCCGGACGGAAAAAGCATTCTGATCATTCTTTCACTTGAGGACAAGACATGTCAGATGGTCCTGGTTTCCGTGCAGGACGGTTCCGTGCAAGTGCTGAAGGACTTCGATAAGCTTACACCCGGTCCCTCCCGGTTCTCTCGCGATGGCCACTACATTGCTTACACCTTGCAGCAGAGCCGAGAATCAAGGGAGAAGGACATCTTTGTCCATAATCTTAACGGGGGGAGTGAAACTCAGCTGATTCAGGACCCTGCTGATGATATTGTTTTAGACTGGACACCAGATGGCAAAGGAATCCTGTTCCGCAGCGATCGTACCGGGACTGCTGGCCTCTGGTGGGTTAAGGTTATTGAGGGGCAGTCCCAGGGAACTCCAGAGCTGCTCAAACCTGACCTGGGACCGGACTTCATACCTATGGGTTTTACCAGAAACGGTTTATACTACTCCGGCATCCTGAAGGAGATTAAGGATGTGTATATCGCCGAGCTTGATCTTGTGACAGGCAAACTTATTTCCGCACCGAGTCTGGCTACCCAACGTTTTGCGGGGTCCAATTTCTGTCCCAACTGGTCGGCAGATGGACAGCAATTGCTTTATCTTTCACAACGCTCTCCCAATCCGTGGGGAACCAGGGCTATTTGTGTCCGTTCCACCGAAAGCGGAGATGTACATGAACTCTTCTCCAAGCTCAACAAATTAGCCTGGGTTCGTTGGTCCCCTGATGGCCGCTCCTTGCTTGCTTCCGCACAAGATCCCACCGGTGAGATTGGAACGTTCCGAATCAACATTCAAACCGGCGAATACAAGTATCTTATGACACCTCACCTCGGTTGGCCGGCAGCCTGGGCGCGTGATAGTAAGACGATTTTCTCCTTTCGGACTGTTTCCGACACAGGAAAGTATCCTATAGTGGTGCAGGATCTTGAGACTGGCCAGTGGAAGGAAATTTATAATCTCACCTTTTCAAATTCCTCCTATTATACGACAGGTCTTACTCTATCGCGTGATGGGGAGCAATTGGCATTTTCAGTTTCTGAATCGGATTCAAGGATCATCAAGGTCATACCATCTACGGGAGGAGAAGCACGTGAGCTACTGCTTGAGGATGAGGATAAATCGCTGATTCCCATCGCGTTTGGCACAATAGTATGGGCTTCTGATGGACGGAGCTTACTCTTCGTCAGATCGACCACCCCAGGTGGCTCTAAAACCGAGCTGTGGCAGATACCTCTTCAGAGCGGTGAACCCAGGAAACTGGAGCTCGTGGCGGAGAATATGCACGATCTATCCGTCCATCCGGACGGGAGGCATATAGCTTTCACTGCAGGCAAGCCCAAATCCGAAATCTGGGTGATGGAAAACTTTTTACCAAAGGAAAAAGCCGAAACAAGTAACCAATTGACATTGAGAAAGCTTGAAAATGATGTTCTCAATACCCCATATGCCCGCCTTTCACCGGACGGACGCTACATCTCCTACTCTGATTGGAATACAGGGGACTTAGCTATTCACAATGTGGTTACCGGCGATAACCGATGGCTCACAAATAAAGGTTCATGGGCGGAATCGAACGATTATGCAGGATACTCATTGTTCTCACCCGACAGTAAACAGGTTGCCTATACCTGGCGAATCTGGTCGAAAAACCAGACTGAACTTGCGGATCATAAGTACAGACGGCTCTCAACAAGAGTCATTTATAAAGGCGATGATTCATGGCCTGTTAGTTGGTCCTCAAATGGAAAATACATTCTGGTCAAGCTCATGAATAAAGACCAGACCTGGCGACCTGCAATAATCACAATGGCCGATAGTTCAGTCCGGGATCTGGCATTTCAGATTTCAGGTGCGATGTGCTTCTCTCCTGACGGCAAATACATCGCATACGACACCCCACAAATCAAAGATGTCCAACAACGTGATGTGTACCTTTATGAGATCGCTACGAAACACACTTCCCCTGTGGTCAAACACCCTTCAGATGACGGCCTGCTCGGTTGGACGCCTGATGGAAAACATTTGCTTTTCACCAGTGACCGCAGTGGCACCCGTGATGCATGGCTGGTTACTGTATCTGGCGGAAAGATTCAGGGAGAACCGGCATTGGTACGCAAGAATATGGGAGAGATTGAAGGCATTGGATTCACCCAATCAGGTGACTTCTACTTTCATGAATCAGTAGGAGGTCACAACATTTTTACAGCAAAATTGGATTTCGATTCCGGCAAACTACTCTCCCAACCAGTAGAAACTGCCGGAAGTTACCTGGGCTCCAACTGGCGTCCGGACTTCTCACGTGATGGCAAATTCATGGCTTACATATCGAACCGGGGTTCAGCGGAAGAGCAGGGTAATACTATAGTGATACGCTCACTCGAAACAGGAAAGGAGCAGTTGCTCAAACCAGCTCTTGAGATAGGTTTCAGCTTGCGCTGGGCGCCCGACGGACGTTCTCTTTTCGTCAATGGAACAGATAAAACCAAAAAAGAAGGTCTTTTCCGTGTAGATTCTAATACTGGAGAAGCCAGGCTCATAGTGGCGCGCCACTTTGTCGGTGCGCCCGGCCTGGAAATATCACCCGATGGGAACATGATCTTCTACTCTGCAGTTGCAGGGTCGGGCATTCCTGATGGTGAGGCTGCATATGACGTCAGGCATTATTCCTTTGACTTACAGACTGGTCAGGAAAAGGAGTTAGCCCATCCGGGGAACACACCACTGGTTCCGATTGCCCTTTCTCCTGATGGTAAGCAGCTGGCATTCATTGGTGCCGGAGATAAAGCAGGCTCCACAGGAATTTACATCATGCCGGTGTCCGGCGGACCATCAAAACAACTTGTCAATGTCGGTGGCATGGGTTGGGCCTCCAGAGTAATCGCCTGGACACCTGACGGCCGGTATTTGATTTATGCTGTAATGCTCACGAAAACGAAAAATACGGATCTGGGACAAACCAGTTGGCAATTGTGGCGCGTATCTGCAGAAGGAGGTGAACCTCAACGGCTCGATTTAAAAATAGACGGTTTGCTGCGTCACCTCCGTATACACCCTGACGGTCAACAGATTGTTTATTATACGTGGCGCGGTGACACAGAGGCCTGGGTTATGAAAAACTTTTTACCGAAATAAAAAATTCAGAATAAAAACATTTTCAGGGGGCACAAAGATTTATTATTGTGCCCTTTTTTTATATAAATATTTAGGTGCGCTGCACCTATACATTCCATTACAAACATTTATATGCTACAAATATCATGGTGCTCTGCACCTTTTACAAATCACAAGAATTTATCTGCAATAAGTTTTGTGCCTGCATCATTTGGACCTGATACAAAGCAGCAGGGCTGCAAAATATTTGTAGAAATGCAATTGAATAATGTAAACATAGGTGCAGAGCACCGTAATATTTACTATATTAGATATCGAACTTGACCAAATCTTAACACAATATACACAGAAGCTTCATGCATCAGAATCATAGTAATAATATGTTTGTTCCTGTAAAATAAAAAGTTCATTAAAAAAAGGAGGGATTGAACATGAAGTCACATCACTTTATCGCTGTTGTCGTTGTTTTCACCTTTATCGGGTTGTCATCCGTATACGCCCAGCAAACCGCTGAACAACTTTACCAGTCAGCCTTATACAAGGAAGAAATCGAAGGAGAGCTGGATGCTGCTATTAAGATCTATGAAGCGGTTATTAAGCAGTATCCTGAAAACCGTCCGTCTGCGGCAAAATCACTGCTGCATTCCGGAATATGTAAAGAAAGACTGGGTATTAAAGAAGCTCAGAAAGCCTATGAAAGGGTAGTGCGCGATTATGCCGATCAATCTGACATTGTGGCTCAGGCAAAAGTTAGACTGTCAGGTCTTGGCAGGCCCGAAGATAAAAAAGGATTTGTTACACGCAGGATTCTCCAGGATGCAACCGGTGTCGAAGGTCGTCTGACCTCAGATGGCAGATGCATAACTGGTTTAAACCTCGAAAAGGGAGATGTATATCCAGTTCGATATTACAAGTGGCCAGAAAAGCGTAATAAAGAATACTGGACCATGGAGCGAATCAGACATGGAATCTATGTACCAGGTCTTATCACCCGACGGAAAACAAATTGTATATGATTCGTATACAAAGGATTGGTACCCTCAGCTGATGATCAGAAATCTGGATGGTTCGGAAATCCGGACACTTTTCAGCGATAAGGACAGTGTGTTTTACCCATTTGACTGGTCTTATAACTTAAAACTCATTGTCGGTCTTTTGGGTAAAGATAATGTGAATAAATTATCCCTGATCTCAACCACCGATGGGTCAGTCAGAGTTCTGAGGGATATTCCTTCAGAATTATTCATGTTTGAAAAAGCCAGTTTTTCACCTGACGGGAAACTTATTGCATTCAGTTTTGTAAGGAATAGTGACCCTCCGAACGGGGATATCTTCCTGTTAACTGTCTGACGGGCGCAACGAAATTGTCGTTGCCGGGCACCCCTCAGAGGATCAATTGATTGGATGGACACCCGACGGGAAGAATCTTCTCTTCCGGAGCGACCGTTCCGGGACATGGGATATATGGACCGTCCGGATTACGAATGGAAAACAACAGGGTGAACCGGAACTGCTAAAAAAAGATTTTGGTTACTATCCTGAATATTGTGGCATAACTCCGGACGGATCTTTCTATTACAAAGTCAGCACTCCATCAGGCGGTCTTTACAATGGTACGATCGACCCTGAAACCGGAAAAATATTGACATCACCTTCAAAGGTCACGACACGGCATACCGGACCACCTGCTAATCTATTATGGTCACCCGATGGCAAATACCTGGCTTACCTTTCACAAAGAGGTGGTATTGGTCCGGGGAACAACTTACTTACGATCCGTACCGTTTCAACAGGAGCAGAAAAAGTACTGACACCTGATCTCAGGTTTGTTAACCAGATCTCATGGGCACCTGACGGACATTCAATTATTGCTCTCGGGATTACACAAAAAGAAAGCTCTATTTTCAGAATTGATATTGAAACCAGTGCAATAACAAAGCTGGCAGGCCAGGCCAAATTTAATCCACACCTTTGTCCCGATGGTAAAACTCTGGTTTTCCTGAAAGGAGGGGTGATGTTAATATCAAAACTTGATCTCGAGACTGGCAAGGAATCAGAAATTATTAAATCTGCATTCTCGTACGATATCTCACCAGATGGCAAAGAAGCAGTTTTCCATAATAAGGACGTAATAATGACTATCCCGCTCATCGGAGGTGAGCCAAAGGTCCTTTGCAATGGTTTAGCTCAGTATTACAGACTGAAGTGGACAGGTGACGGACGTAATATAATAGCCAGGGCAATAAGTGACTATGATAATGAACCCAGCAAAATCTGGCGGATCCCGGTCCAGGACGGAAACCCATTAAAGCTCGATATTTCAGTTCCGAAGATGATTTCCTTCGCGCTTAGTCCTGATAATAAGAATTTTGTATATAGTGTCAGTGAGAAATCTAAAAGTGAGCTGTGGGTAATGGAGAACTTCCTGCCAAAATAATTATCAAACAGCTCAAACACATACTGATGTTGATACCTTATCTTATCTTGTTTTCGTAAATTAGTATGACTAAACTATTATTATACTGCCTCAAAACGTTCTGAAAACATACCGTGGGAATATCATTCCATAAGAGTAAAAGGATACCGCTTCTCTTTCTTACCGGTATCGGGATTCCCTGCCTGCTATTGGGCTACCTGGCCTTCCGGGGGATTCAGAATGATCAGGCACTGCTGGAAAAAGAAAATCTGAATGACCATCGTAAAATTTTGGAACTGATTACCAGGTCGGTTGAAGAAAATATTCTTAAAGTTGAACAGACTTTTTTACTAATGTTTAGCAAAAATCAGGATATCTTTCAGCCAGGATTGATCCGTTCCATTGACAGCTTAAAAAAACAAAATCCATTAGTGGAGGAAGTATTTATCGCGGATAAATATGAAAAAATCCTCTTCCCCTTAGCAAAACTTTTATTTCTGCCTGATGGCAGTATTCAATCATTATCTTCTCCGTCACGAACTTCCGCGGCGGCCAGAAAAGTCCCGGACGGACAACAACTGGAATTTCTACTGAAAAAATACCCTAAGGCTCTGGCCAGCTACCAGAAGGATTTTAAACAAACGTCCGATCCTCAGTTTAAAGGAGAACTGCTGAGCTCTATTGCCAGAGTTCAAAAAAAATCAGCCCTCTTTCAGGATGCATTAAAAACATACGAGGTAATTGCCAGGGATTACAACAACGTCCGAACCACAGGCGGGATTCCACTTGGATTGGCTGCACAATCTGAAATCAGCTTCTTTATTAATGACAACCGGTGATACTTTATCCGCTGTAAAAACAATCTCTGATTTGTACAAAGATCTTATAAACAGGAGATGGATACTGGAACGAGCTCAGTATGACTTTTTTTTGCAGCATTTGAATGAATCGATTAACAATATCTTTTCACAGGCACGATTAACTGAACCAATAAAATCATACCAGAACGATTTTACTGTGTTGAAAGCAGAAGAACAAAACCAAAGAAAAAACACTGAGCGATTACTTGCCTTTCAGGAGAATTCAGGAGCAGATCTGAAGGCCAAAATTGCTCCTGACATAAAAGAATCCCAAAGCTCAGCCAGGCGATTTATACTGGAGGTCGGAGAACATACGTATCTTGTTTCATTGTTGGGGCAATATACCAGAAATGAAAACCGCGGAAATGAAATCAGGGGACTTCTGCTTAACGCCGATTATCTGAGAGACAGCATTCTATTCCAGGTATTGACAAAGTAATGTAAATTCAGAAGAAACATCTCATGGATCGTAAAAGGAAGGGATGAAAAAGCCATTTTGAAGTCTGAAAACTCCCCTTCAGGTTCTGTAACTGTCAGAACAAATTTTGAAGGAGGATTTCCGCCATGGTTTGTTGAGCTGTATCAAAAGGATTCGGATCTTTTTGAAACCTTTTTGTTTTCAAGAAGAGGGATTTATTTCTTAGCGTTTATTCTGCTTGCAGGGATACTCTTATTTGGATTGGTCCTGACCAACCGGACAATTGCTCATGAACTTGAACTTTCGAAGATGAAATCTGATTTTGTCTCCACCATTTCCCACGAGTTTAAAAGTCCTTTATCCTCGATTCGGCAGCTTGCAGAGATGCTTCAGTCAGGCCGGGTTCCTTCTGAAGATCGCAGGCAGGAATATTACGATGTTCTTGTAGAACAAAGTGAAAGGCTTACTTTACTCATTGATAACATATTGGATTTTGCAAAAATAGAGGAGGGCAGGAAAAAATTTGATTTTCAGGCAGTGGATACAGGTTCATTGTTGCATCAGATAGTATCAGTCATTCAGGACCAGATGCGCCATAAAGATTTTGTTATTCAGCTAGAAACCGAAAAGCCATTGCCAGCAATTAAAGCAGATAGAGAATCTATTACCCAGGCAATTACTAATCTGATAGATAATGCCATCAAATATTCCGGTGAGGCCAGAAATATAATCGTCAGGGCGTTTGTGGAAGGGAAATACCTGAATATTTCAGTAAAAGACTTCGGTATTGGCATCAAAAAGGAAGAAATTGATAAAATTTTTGAGCGTTTTTACCGCGGAGGTGATGAGTTAACGAGAACGATCAAAGGTAGCGGACTTGGATTGACTTTGGTTAAACAAATTGTGGAAGCCCATCATGGTAATGTCAGTGTTGAAAGCGAGCCGGGACATGGCAGTACATTCTCAATAAGGCTTCCATTATCTGGAATCTAAAGTCCGCAGTCTGCAGTCCTCAGTCTGCAATTGACGGCCGACCAAAGACTGGAGACTGTCCCGAAAAAGTTTGCGCTTTTTCGAGGATCCTCGAATCGAAGATTCGGGACCGACTGCCGACTGAAGACTGTAGACTGGAGACTGAAAATCAATAACTGCACAAACCTTTACTAATGGAAAGAATACTAATCATTGAAGATGAGGAGAGGATCCTGATGGGACTGGAAGATAACCTCAGAATTGAGGGATATCAGGTTTCAAGTGCAACAGACGGACAAAAAGGATTTTCCATGGCCAGGGATCAATCCTTTGACCTTATCATTCTTGATATTATGCTGCCAAAGATGAATGGATTTGAAGTCTGTAAGCAACTACGTCAAACCGGAATTACGACTCCCATTCTTATTTTAACAGCTAAAAGTCAGGAAGTCGATAAAGTCCTCGGGCTGGAGATAGGAGCTGATGATTACGTTACAAAACCCTTCAGTCCCCGTGAGCTTATTGCCCGTGTGAATGCCATTATCAGAAGGATGAAGCAAAATCAACAGGGAATCGGCCTTGATCATTTCGGTGACGTGGAAATTGATTTCAGAAAGTACGAAGCGAAAAAGAATGGAAAGCCGATTAACCTTACGGCCCTCGAGTTTACTCTGCTTCATTTTCTCATTAAACATAAAGACCAGGTGGTCAGTCGTGATTCAATACTTGATAATGTATGGGGCGACAGCGTTTATGTTTACCCCCGCACAATAGACACGCATATTGCGAATCTGAGAAAGAAAATTGAAGACGATCCGGAAAATCCAAAATTTATAATCGGTGTACGAAGTATCGGATATAAATTTAAGACTGATCAGACTTGACCAAATCTTAACACGATTGAAAGTTTTCCACGATGGTCTCCCGACGGCAAAAGTATAGTCTTTGGGAAGCGCCTTAAAAGCAGTTTTGAGTACTGGCTTTTCGAAAACTTCCTGCCGAAATAAAAACAATAAAGCATATTAAAGGCGCACAATGGTAGATCATTGTGCCCCTTTCTTCGCAACTCGGCTTACCGAATTGGCAGAAAACCATTCGATTAGGAGAATCTATTACCTTTGGCTTTTCGTCAGAAGCCAGACAAACAGTCAATCGATATGAAAAATCAATTACCGTTGGCTTCAGCCAACGGATCTGGCACCCTCCACAAATTCCGGGCTTTAGCCCAATAAGTGAAGGACTAAAGTCCTGAAGATTGAGGTTGTGACCCGAACCGTCGGTTAAAACCGACGGCAATTGAATTTGTCGGTTGAGAAGAATCCAATTTTTATCGACAGAACTTTCAAGTAAAGTTTAAATTACCTATCTTTATATTTGTCAAACGCTGTTATTTCCAATAATATGTCATATATAAGAATTTGGGTCCACTGTGTGTGGACCACAAAAGACAGAATTCCTTATTTGAGGGATCAGATAAGAGATACAGTAATCTCACACATTCGTGAAAATGCAAAATTAAAAGGTATTTATATTGATCACATTAACGGTTATCATGAACATCTGCATGCTCTTATATCCTTGGGTGGCAACCAAAATATTTCTGATATAATGCAAAAAATAAAAGGAGAGAGTTCTTACTGGATTAATAAAAACAAATTAACCAGATTAAAGCTTGAATGGCAGGATGATTATTATGCAGTATCTATCGGGATGATACAAATAGAAAATTTAAGACAATATATACGGAATCAGGATCAGCATCACCAGAAAGTATCTTTTCAGGATGAATTAAATAACCTAATTAAGGAATACAAATTGGAAAGAATGAGGGACTAAAGTCCCAAATAGATGTGGATTTGCATCTTCCGTCGGTTAAAACCGACGGTAATTAACAGTAATATAGGAAGGGACAATAGATTTCTCACAATATTTGTAGTTGCATAGTCTTTTTGAAGCAATTACTGTTAGCGTCCGGCCGTACCGAATTGTCAGAAAACCAACCGATTTGAAGAATCTATTACCATTGGATTTCCGACAGAAATTGGAATAAGCAACCTATCGATATGATAAATCAATTACTGTTGGCTTCAGCCAACGGATCTGGAACCCTCCCACATTCCGGGCTTTAGCCCAATAAATGAAGGACTAAAATCCTGAAGATTGAGGTTGTGACTCGAACCGTCGGTTAAAACCGACGGCAATTGAAGCAGTATCAAATTGAATATACCGGCGGATAAAACAGGTAAAAGATTATTAAGACTATTTTTTCTATCCGGTTCAGCAACCTTGTTCAATTCTTAACAGAATTTCTTCAAATTCTTAACATGTAACTGCCTGATTTTTCTGATATTTGATTATAATTAGGTACGCACCGCTGATGAAAACAGCTAATCCCGGATCACGAAGGCAAAAGATAATCCTGTATTATGCACTTGCTGTTGTGCTGCCTGGTATTCTCCTGGGATACATGGCTTACCGGGGCATACGTAACGATCAGGCTCTGCGCGAAAAGGAAAACCGCAGGAAGCTTGAAATGTACAGCCAGGATTTTTTTACTGCAATTGATTCAGGTTTTGTAAAATTCATGAATGAACAGACCACTGATTCAATGCTTTATGGCGCCAGACAGTATGATCCGGCTTTGCTTGCACTTATTGTCAAAGATTCCGGCGGTTTACAAAAGCTCATAACCCATCAGCTCTTGTATCTACCTGCAGACTTACTGACCAACCAAACTGAGCAGTTTAAACAACCCGCCAGCCTGAAAGAAGGTCTCCGGCTGGAGTATATTGAGCGAAGGTTTTCAGATGCGCTCAGATTTTACCAGAATATTGTCCTCAAAACTAATAATCCGGCAGAAAAAATCCAGGCACTGGTTTCTTCCGCCCGGTTGTATAACAAAATGAACCAGCCTGTACGGGCTAAAGCTCTCTATGATGAGATTAGAAATAATTACCGTGGAAGCTTTTTAAACGGACAAATACCGCTTGGATTGCTAGCCAGTCTGGAAATTCTGAAGATCAATAAATCGCTTGGAGAAAAGGATGAAATGATGAACAATTCCCGCCAGTATCTGGAGCTCTTGCTTCACCCTCCGGGTGAATACGACAAAAATCAGTTTGACATGTTTTACCAATCTTTCAAAGATATTATCCGGGAAACAGATCGAGTGACTGATTCCCTGGTTGGGGAACTGGATACTCAAAGAACCCGCACTGATTATCTGATCAGGATACTCAGTGGACCGGATCTGATCGCAGCCGGGAGTAATAATCATTTTAACAGTGACAAAAATGAGTTATCCTGTATTCCGATCAATTCAGCTGAGCTTGCAGCAGTGTATTTATCAAGGATTAAAAACAATGATGTTCAAACAGCCATGGTGATTGATTTCCCGATCTATCTGAAATCAATATCAGAAAAGCTGATCAAAGAACTCGATCCGGGCTCTTCGATAAATGTAAAAGTTGAAGATGAGAACGGGAAGCTTATTTTTTCAAAAGTCCTGAAAGAAGAAACGAGTTATCTTTCATTCCCATTTCCGGAATATCTTCCCCAGTGGAAATTACTTTTAAGTGAAAATAAACCCGGATTCATTGCGACATTATTGAAAGCAGGAAGCGGTATATATCTTTTTATTTTTATTCTGATTGCACTCCTCATGGTACTCGGTCTTGTTTTTATAATGTATTCCCTTAACGTGGAACTCAGGCTGAATAAACTTAAATCGGAATTCATTTCCAATGTATCGCATGAACTGAAAAGTCCGCTTACTTCCATCCGAATGATGACTGAAATGCTGCATCACAACCGGGTTCAGACGGAAGAGCGCAAATCGGCATATTACTCAGCAATGCTGGAGGAAAGCAAACACCTCAGTCATCTGATAGATAATATTCTTGATTTTTCGAGAATGGACGATGATCGCAAGAAATACGATTTTACTGAACTGGATCTGGATGAACTCCTCATGAAGTTTCTCGAATCAACCCGGGAAAGGCTTCCGGAACCCGGTTTTGACATCAGGTATGATCGTCCTGATCAGGTGCCTGTCATCAAGGCTGACAAGAATGCTATTCTTCAGGTTTTCTATAATCTGGTTGACAATGCAATAAAATTTTCCGGGACATCCAGGCAAATTGACATTATCCTTTCTCAAGAAGATGATGAATTACTGTTTTGTGTGAAGGATTACGGTATTGGCATTTCAGGTAAAGATCAGGAAAAAATATTCGACCGGTTCTATCGCGGAGATGAACCGCAGAGGTTGGGAATCAGGGGAAGCGGGATCGGTCTTACAATCGTGAAAAAAATAGTTGAAGCCCATGGTGGAGAAGTCGGGGTAGAAAGTGAACCGGGAAAAGGGAGCATGTTTATTGTCAGGATACCGTTGTGTTAAGTCTCCAGTCCACAGTCCACAGTCTGCAAATTGCCAACTGTCGACTGAAGACTGTCCCGAAAAAGCTTTCGCTTTTTCGAGGATCCTCGAATCGAAGATTCGGGACCGACTCAGGACTAACATACAAATAGACAAATAAAAACAACGATACAAACAAGCACTCATGAAAAAAATACTAATAATCGAAGATGCCCGGACCATCCGGATGGCCCTCGAGGATGATTTTAAATTTGAAGGTTATCAGGTCGAAACTGCAGCCACTGGTCCGGAAGGGCTCGAAAAAGCGATGGATCTGAACCTTGATATCATCATTCTCGACCTGATGCTGCCGGAACTGAACGGTCTGGAGATCTGCAAGGAATTACGGCGGCGCAATATCGGAACACCAATCATCATGCTGACTGCCAGGAGCCAGGAATTCGACAAGGTGCTCGGACTTGAGCTCGGAGCAGACGATTATATAACCAAGCCATTCAGTCCATTCGAGCTCCATGCCCGTGTCAAAGCACTTCTGCGCCGGTCGGAGATAAGGAATCACCAAACTGCAACAGTAACAATACAGATTGGTCCGTTTGAACTGGATCCTTCAAAATACACTGTTACGAAAAACAATGAGCCGGTTCAGCTTACAACAATTGAATTTGCACTGATGAAGATGCTGATGCAGCATGCCGGACATGTAATCAAACGTGATGATATTCTTCACAGCATCTGGGGTGACAAGGTTTATGTCACCCCCAGAACCGTGGATACCCATATTGCCAACCTGCGGAGGAAAATTGAGGATGGTATGGAACAATCGCACTGGATTACCGGTATACGTGGTGCGGGATATAAATTCAATCCGCATGAATCTTAACCTGATCTTAACCAAACTTATCCGGATGTTCATACGCTTAACGCACACAGGTGGTACCTTTATCAAAAAATAATCCGTATCATGAAAACACATCTGTTTATAATTATTGCCTTTGTACTCCTGACCGGATTCTCTTTCCGCCCAGGACAAAAAGGCATCTGTCATTGCTCACGACAGCAATTTATGAGGAAGAAGTAACAGGGAACCTCGATAAAGCTGTTGAGCTCTACCTGGATATTCTGAAAAAATATCCCGATGACCGCCCGGTGGCCGCTAAAACCCTGTACCATCTGGGACTGGTCAATGAAAAAATGGGCAAACAAAAAGCCAGTGAATATTTCACGCGCCTGGTCAACACGTATCCCGATCAAACCGAGATGGTAGCCCTGGCAAAAGCAAAGCTGGCATCGCTGACAACATCAACCGGTGGATCGGGCAGTTCAACGCTGGCTGTAAAAAGAGTCTGGTCAGGTGCTGATGTAACCGGCAAGGTGTCGCCCGATGGCCGTTTCTTATCTTTCACCAACTGGGAGACAGGCGATGTAGCTATCCGCGATCTCACTACCGGTCAGAACCGGCTGATAACCGATAATCACGACCCGTATAGGTACATTGAACCCTCTGTTCCTTCGCCCGACAGCAAGAGTATCGCCTACACCTGTGACAATTAATGGCTCGTTCGACCTTTATGTTGTAGGGATCGATGGCTCAAAGCCACGGGTTCTGAATACTACTGGAAATGGAGTGCTTAACCACATTCCTGTGGCATGGTCGCCTGACAGCAGGCACCTGCTTGCGGAATTCGTAAAAACCGATGGAAATAGCGATATGATGCTGCTTACCGTTGCTGACGGTTCGGCAAAGCTGCTGAAGGAGAAAGGAAAAGGATTACCATCGGATGGGGATTTCTCACCCGACGGACGGTACATTGCCTGGTCAACCAGAGAAGGTATTTCGTTGTTTGAGCTTCAGACCGGAATTGAATCACTGCTCATTCCGGACCAATCGAACCATAGTGTCCTTGGATGGACTCCCAGACGGAAAGTACGTCATGTTCTCAAGCGAGCGGTCTGGATCGTCCGATGCGTGGCTGATCGCGGTGGACGGAGGAAAGGCAAAGGGCGAACCAGTGTTCATCAAGAAGGACTGGGGCTTCTTACCGATGGGTTTAACGCACTCGGGCGATTTCTACTATGCGGTCAACAACAACGTTTGGGGTGTTCAAATAGCGGAATATAATCCGACCGGTGGAAACATAATTTCGCGGCCGCTAACTGCATTCAAAAGAGGCAACATTCGAACTCCAGACTGGTCTCCCGATGGAAGCTTACTCGCTGGCGTTTTAAACAACGAATCAAATCAGGCTGTGATAATCCGTTCCATGGATACAGATGAGGAGCGGGAGATTCGTATTGGTGAGAGGAAAATCGAATGGAGTGGTATCCGCTGGACACCGGACGGGAAAGCCATTGTGGTTACGGCATCGGAGGCCGGGAAAGGCAGGGAACTGATACGAATTGATGTCCAAACAGGGCAGGTGACTTCTCTGATGCCGCTTACGGTCTAGGACGCGATTCGAACTTTCACCGGACGGTAATACAATCTTCTACGTCAGATCGCCTGGCCTTGTAGCCCACGATTTGAGGTCTGGCAAAGAGACAGTAGTCAGCGAGAAACAAGGGCTCTATGCAGGCTTGGTGTCGCCTGATGGGAAGCGATTGCTCATAGCCACCGGCACAGAGGGATATAAATCTCAGGTTCTGTTCATCATGCCGGTTGCAGGGGGTGAGGCCAGAGAATTGGTGAGAATCGATAAAGAGAAAGAGATTCCCTTCTGGGGTTCAGCTGCATGGTCACCAGATGGCCGCTATATCGTCTATTTTAAAGGTGTCAAAGGCAAGGAAAGACAATGGCAATTATGGCGTATCCCAGCTGAAGGCGGAGAAGCACAATCTCTGGGATTGAACATTACTGGTCAGTTGACTGGAGAACTGCGGATGCATCCTGACGGTCACCGGGTAGCGATTGATGCTGTCATGGTAAACCAGGAGGTATGGGTAATGGAGAACTTCCTGCCGAAATAAAAGGTTCTCAATAACCGTATTTTTATTTCCCGCAGATTTCGCAGATTCACGCAGAAAAATCTGCGCAGATCAGCGTGATCAGCGGGAAATTTTAACAGAATTTGTCTGAACAGGTATCTGGTAATAATTCGCAGCAACATTACTCAGTTTAATTTTACATAGTTTTACAATTTCTTTATTGTTTTTTACTCCCCGGGTCGTAATATTGATGTAATATTATAATATGACCGGCCCTCTTAAACATATCAACCCAAAGACGAAGATTCTTTTTTTTGTTTTTATTCTAATTATGGTACCATGTGCTATCCTCAGCTATCTGAGTTTACAGTCAATCAATCAAAAAGCAGACAATCTCAGAGCAAAGTACAAAGGCACAGTTGGTTTACTGCGCGATAAACTGGAGAGCGAAGTTTTCAGGAATGAAGCAAACCTGCGGAACAGTGTCACTGAATTATTTTCTAAATCTGACAATGATGCTGATCTGAAAGTATGGCTCAGGAATATAGAATCAGAAAATCCAGCTTTCAAACATCTGTTTCTGGTAAATACTGATGGAGGGCTGATCTCTTCTTCCGTTTCACTTGGATGGAATAAAATTCAGGAACTCCGTCCTTTAATAAATCCACAGGCAGCCACCAATTTTGTTATGGCAGAGCAAGCTGAATTTATAAGGAAAGATTATGTGGATGCCATAAGATATTATCAAAAGACTTTGATCCAGATAAAATCTTCAGAGGAACTTGCCTTACTGTTATCACGGATTGGACGCTGCTATTTTAAAACAGGACAATATAAAACTGGAATCAACGAGTACAAAAAAATTCTGGAATTGAAAAAGGAAGATGTAACCATAGGGGAAATTCCGGCCACCATAATTGCTCTCTCTCAAATTACCGATGGTTATAAATCCCTGCATGCTGAAAAAGAAGAATATAATGCTGTACTTGAACTCTATCAGCAACTGCTGAACCATCCCTGGGATCTTCTTGGAGGAGAATATCTCTACTATCTGAAGTTTGCCAGTGCAGAGACACGAAAACATGAATTTTCGGATATCAATAATGACTCTGCTGATAGGAATATTGAGAATTTGAAAATAGTGGAAAACAGGCTGCTTGAACAAATAAGATTTATTGAGCTCATTAATCAGAATATTTTACCCGAAATAGAGTATGAGCTAAGCCACGAAGCACCTTCTGAATTACAATCGTTTAACATTTCCCGGAATGAAAATGATTCCACACTTCAAATCGGTTTCTTTAAGCTTCCTTCAGCATTTCAAAAGTCTGAATTATTCGCATTGGGTTATCAGTTTAACAAAGACTACATCCTGTCGACCCTGTTTCCCGAAATTCTGACTTCGGTGGAACTTGGAAAAGATGTATTCGTTGGTATTCTCGGTGACAAAGACAGTTTGTTATATATCCGGCATAACAATCCAGTATCAAATTACCTTGTAGCTGATAATTTTTCTAAAATATTTGTCAACTGGAAGGTAGCCTTGTTTGATAATGAAGGGAAATCGATAGAACAGCTGGTAGGTAAAGAGAAACTACTCTACCTGATGCTTTTTGCAGGAATAATTATCATAATGCTTATTGGGATTGTCGTTATGGTGCGTGCTGTAATTCACGAAGCAGAGATCTCACGCATGAAATCGGAGTTTGTCTCAAATGTCTCGCACGAGCTCAAAACTCCGCTTGCACTAATAAGGCTTTTTGGCGAAACACTTGAATCGGGAATAGTTGACGATGAGAAAAAGCGACAGGAATTTTACGGCATCATCAGGAAGGAAAGTGAACGCCTGACACACCTCATCAACAATGTGCTTGATTTTTCCAGGATGGATACCGGCGTCAAAGAATACAACTTCAAGGAAGCTGATCTTGTTGAAGTGGTCAGGAGTACATTGGAAGCGTATAAATTCCACATACGTGATGACGGTTTTAAAATTGAAAGTGAGCTGCCTGATGAATCAATAACCCTTAAAATTGATAAGGATGCAATCTCACAGGTGCTATTGAATTTGTTAAACAATGCTGTGAAGTATTCAGAAGAGAGAAAATATATTCTGGTAAAAGTTTGCAAGGATTCAACTTCAGCTTTGATTTCGGTTACAGATCATGGTGTGGGGATACCGAAAGAAGAGCTGAAAAAGATCTTTGATAAATTCTACCGGGTGTCAACTGCAAAGACCAGGGAAACCCGGGGCACCGGATTAGGGTTAACACTGGCAAAGCATATTGTTGAAGCACATGGCGGAGACAATTGAAGTAGAAAGCGAAGTGGGCAAAGGGAGCAGGTTTATGGTCAGGATTCCGCTGGATGGAAATTAGTCTCCAGTCCGCAGTCGGTCCCGAATCTTGCGATTCGAGGTCCTCGAAAAAGCGCAAGCTTTTTCGGGACAGTCGGCAAATTGAAGACTTCGGACTGAAGACTGAAGACTTTTTTAAATAGCGGTACATATTAAAATAATGAAAAAGATCCTGATCGTTGAAGATGAAAAAGACATGGTTACAGGGTTGAAGTTCAACCTTGAGGCACGAGACTACACTGTTATTGTTGCTTACGATGGTGAGGCAGGTTATCAGAAGGCGCTCAGTGAAAAGCCTGACCTTGTGATTTTGGACCTCATGTTGCCAAAGCTGAACGGTTATGAGGTTTGCAAGAGCCTGAAAAATGAAATTCCTGACCTTCCAATTATTATGCTCACAGCCAAAAGTCAGGAATCTGAGATTGTTACCGGTTTGGAACTAGGAGCCGATGATTATATAACAAAGCCCTTCAGTGTTCTGGAACTTCTTGCCCGTATCAAGGCACTATTCCGGCGTATAAAATCAGGATCAGAAATACCGGAAATACACCGGTTTGGAGATCTCGAAATTAACTTTAAAAAATATGAAGCCCGTAAAAAAGGTAAACCACTCAAACTTTCGCCGAGGGAATACGAGCTGCTCAAATGGTTTATTGAACGTGAGGGCGAAATCGTTTCCCGTGATGAACTTCTTAATCAGGTCTGGGGCTACGATTCTTTTCCAAACACCCGTACCATTGACACACACATCGCAAAACTGCGACACAAAATTGAAGATAATCCTGAAGAACCAAAGCTTATTGTCACGATACACGGCATTGGTTACAAATTTCTCTGAGAGATTGAGTTATGATGTTTTACGTTCTTTTACATCTGATTAACAACTATTCACAATCCTTGCTATACCTTTCAGGTGAATTAAATTCTTAACACCAAAAAAAGGAGGATATTATGAACAGCAGAAAAAAGCTTACAATAATCATTGCAATCAGCATGATATTGGGAAGCTACCGGTCTGTCGCCCAAACAGCTGAGGAACTCTTTCCAAAAGCTATTCAGCTCGAAGAGGTAAAGGGTGAACTGGAAAAGGCAATTGAGGTATATCAAACAATTGTCACCCAGTTTTCGGCTAACAGGCCAATCGCATCAAAAGCAATGCTCCATATTGGGCTGTGCTACGAAAAGCTGGGCGATGCGCAGGCACGGGAAGCACGCAAGGCCTACGAGCGCGTGGTACGCGACTACGCCGATCAGTCTGAACCCACCAAGGTTGCACGAGAACGGTTGAGCGCCCTTTCAGCCGGTGGAAGCGTAGCCACCAGTCGCACTGATGTGGCCACGCGCCGCATTTGGGTTTCTGGCAGTAATCAAATAGTCGAGATCTCCCAGGATGGACGGTATGTCATTTATAAGAGCTCTGATCTTTGGGATCTTTGGCTCCACGATCTTCAATCCGGTGAGAAGAAGCAAATCACCCATGAAGGTTCGTGGGGTGACTACAAATTCGCGATCGGCCCAGCGAAGATCTCTCCGGATGGCAAGCAGATTATCTATGGCTGGTATGTCAAGAACTCAGGAGAGCTTCGCCTCTCTTCAATCGATGGATCGTCAATGCAGGTACTCCACAACGGGCAGGATGGGAGTTATATGACAGCTTGCGCCTGGATGCCTGATGGTCGCCATATCCTGGCACTTTCAGACGATCAGAAGTACAATGACCAGTCTTTTCAGCTGCGTATGATTTCTTTATCGGATGGCACAATTCGCAATATAGGGCCACCAGATCGCAAAGAAATAGATGGGGTATGCCCATCACCTGATGGTCGATACATCGGTTATTGCCGAAATGGTGATGTTTTTATTTACGATCTTGCAACGGAGCAGGAATCAGTTCTTGTTCAGAATACTGCAACTGATGCCCTTGCTGGTTGGACTCCAGATGGATCCGGTATTGTATTTATAAGTAACAGATCTGGGGCTTATGATCTTTATCTTCTGGGAGTAAAGAATGGCCGATCACTGGAGAACCTTCAATTACTAAGGAAAAACTTCGGTGCTAATGTGGGTATTTGCCTGACTCGCGATGGAAGGCTTTTCAGGACCGAGAACACAGGAACTAAAGATGCATATATTGTCCCGGTGGACGAACAAACCGGGAAGCTGACTGGAGTGCAATCCCGCGTCGATCCGAACTACTCTAATACAGGGTATCCCGAATGGTCGGATGACGGCAAACTGCTCTTTTATGAGGTTCAAAAAGGACCACCCTTAGAGCTATCGCTGTTCATCCACTCTGAAGAAACCGGACAAACACGTGAAATCACTCTGAAACCAAAAATCCAATACTGGTACAGTCCAATCCTTTCCCCTGACGGAAGCCGGTTTGCTGTCGTCGGATCGGACGGGATACAAACCTTTGGCATTTTTGGAGTCAATCCGGAGAGTGGTGAAGTGAACCAGATTATCAAAATTCCTCTTGTGGGTATGATTGTAGACCCTTCGCAAAAATGGTCGTCTGACGGCAAAGCTATTTATTATATGTTTCGGTCCCCTGAAAAATTCCAAGAATCCATTATCCGGCGAAAGGACCTCACGACCGGCGAGGAAAAAGACGTCTACCACGGATTCAACATTCGCTGGATGAGAATTTCACCAGATGGGAACCGTTTTGCTTATTTTCGGAATGACACGATAAATAAATCTCATGTGGTGGGGATTATGGATATTCATTCAGGCAAGGATCTGGAGCTTTGGCGAGTCCCTGAAACCGAGGCCCCGGGTGGCATAAGTGGAGGCGCATGGTCTCCGGATGGAAGTTATATACTGGTGGAAAGGAGCTTCAGACAAGGCACCGAACTTCGACGATTCCCATCAACAGGAGGCAAGGGTGAAATATTGCATTTCTTCCCCGAAGGAGGGTGGGGATTTGTAATACACCCTGATGGTAAACGTATAGCATTCACGCAAAGCATAGACAATCAAGAACTTTGGGTGCTGGAGAACTTTTTACCAAAATAAAAGGTTCTCAATAACCATATTATTATTTCCCGCAGATTTCGCAGATCCACGCAGAAAAAATCTGCGCTGATCAGCGTGATCAGCGGGAAATTTTAATAGAATTTGGTCAGTCATTCAGTGAATTAAACCTGTAACCTATATCTCTTACACTTTCAATGTATTTTGGTTTTGACGGATTCTCTTCAAGCTTTTTTCTGAGATCAAGTATAAAAGTATCAATAGTCCTGGTGGTTGGAATCGATTCATAACCCCAGACTTCGTTCAGCAGATCATGCCGGTGAACAGCTTCCCCTTCATGCCTGATAAAATACTCCATAATTGCAAATTCTTTGGTTGACAGCTTTATTTCCTGGTTTTCCCTGAAAGCCTTTAACTTTTTAAAATCGAATTTTATCTTACCAAAACAGTATTGTTCCAGAATATCATTTTCCGGAGTAACTCTTCTGAAAACTACCCGGATGCGGGCAAGCAGTTCCGGAATACTAAATGGTTTGGTGACATAATCATCTGCACCAGTATCGAGTCCCGAAACTTTGTCTATCTCAGATCCACGGGCAGTGATCATAATGATAGGTAGTGCAGGCTTCTCTTTTTTCAGCTTCCTGCATATTTCATACCCGTTCACCCCCGGCAGCATAATATCAAGCAATATCAGGTCCGATTTTTTTTTCAGAGCGAGCTGCAGGCCTTTTTCCCCGTTTGTTTCAGTAATGACGGTATAACCTTCGTATTCCAGGTTATCTTTCAATCCCCTGAGAATACTTATATCGTCTTCAATTACCAGGATTGTTTTCATTCATGTTTGTTTGTATCGTAATTAAAAATAGTCTTCAGTCTCCAGTCTTCAGTCTACAGTCTTCAGTCTCTATGTGGATATTTGCCGACTGTGGACTGCCGACTGTCCCGAAAAAGCTTGAGCTTTTTCGAGGATCCTCGAATCGAAGATTCGGGACCGACTGTTGACTAATTTCCATCAAATGGAATCCTGACTGTGAATTTACTTCCTTTTCCGATCTCACTTGTCACTGATATGGTACCATTATGAGCTTCGATAATTTCTTTTACAACTGTTAATCCCAGCCCGGTGCCGCTGATACTTTCCTTTTGTTCAATACGGTAAAACTGTTCAAATATCCGGGATAGCTTGTCTTCCGGAATTCCAATACCCCGGTCTTCAACCTCAATACAGACATGTTCAGATTTTTTAAATAACCTTATGAAGATCTTTTTTGTGTCAGTTGAATATTTGATCGCATTACTTAGCAGGTTGCCAATTGCCTGCTTCATTTTTTCAGGATCAACTTCAGCATAAATGGTTTCATCCAGTTCAGTGACAACTTCAAATTGTTCTTTTTCAAACCAGTAATTCATTTCGTGAATTGCTGATTTCAGGATTGAAGCAATATTCGAGCTGACAAGATGGTATTCCGGTTTGCCTTTTTCCATTTTTGAAAATTCCAGGATGTTGTTGATCATCCGCTTCAACCGGTCAGTCTCATTGACAACTACTGATAAATATTCCTTCTGCACCGAATCCGATTTTACTCTTCCCATCATAAGCGACTCCGCGTACATGCGTATTGATGTCAGCGGTGTTTTTAATTCATGGGTTACATTAGAGATAAAATCAGACCTTAATCGTGCCAGATGTTTTTCCCTTGCTGATATCCCTTAAAATCAATACCACTCCAAGAAACATTGCAACCAGGAGCAATAAAGAAGCAATACCGTAAATCAAGCCTCTGCGTTTTATTAAATCTTTTATCAGGCTTTCATCATCAAGTTTTATTTCTATAATTTGCTCCGGGAAACAATGGATTCAGTTGTGAAGTATAAATAAGATTATCTCCTGTTGTATTTGAGTTATTTACGGTCGGGAATTCGATTTTGTAATCAAATTCAAAACCGGACTGAAGATCTGTTTTTGAGATAGTATCAAACAGTTTTTTACGGTCAATTAAAAAACCTGCCGGATTTTCAAAATTTGTATTGATCAGAAAAAATTCCTGATTGTTTCCTGAAATCGAATTAACAACCTTAAAATCATTTCCGGCTGTAAAATGATTTTCAGAATTCCCTTTTCTCATAAGCTCTGACAGCTCATTTCCGTATTTAATGGTAAATTGAACCTGCTTCTTTATGCTTTCTATCAGTGTGCTAATGTCTGATGATCTTTCCTTGTTGCTAAAAGGGTTATCCTTTAACCAGTTTGCAACCAGAATAAACAATTCTTCAGAATTAAAATTCAAAGGAATTGATCCGGTTTCCATTTTCTCGAGACAAAATTCAATTTCAGGGAAAATCTCTTCATGATTATCAGGATCTGTGATTTTTAACAGCTGAGGTAAGGCATAATACACATAAGGAAGTCCGTTTTCATCTGTTACAGCGGAAAATTTTGAAATAATCAAATTGTAGTAAGTTATTGCATTTTTGGTATCATTAAGTTTTATTGAAGTTCTGCCCAAGGCATTTAATGCCTTGACTGAATCATTACTTCCTTTGGAATAACCGAGGCATGACAAATAATAACCTTTTGCTTTTCCCGGATTTTTCTCAGCAAATTCAGCTTCTTCTCCTGTCCGGAAGGAAGAAATGAACCTGCCTGATAACTCTGGTCGCAGGAGGATTTTCGGTTATGCCGATAAAATTTGGATAAAGAAACTGACCGTTGTTTCTCAGAATGAACGGCTGAATAATAAAATCATAGTAAGATGTTCTTTTTATTAATGAGTCTTTAAGAGCAGGCAATAATCCGATTTCATGCATTTAAACCAGTGGTTACTTTCTTCAAATTACTCTGGATTGCAAGTTGAAAACCTTGCCGAGAGTTCCCTTTGTTCCTCAAGGATCCTTTTTTCAGTAAGCTCTTTCAGATTTGAAATGTTATTGATACTGAAATATGTTAATACACTTCCGGACAAGATAACAGCAAGAATAAAAATTATCGTAAGCCTCGAAGCAGGTACTATTTTATAATTCATGAAAGTTCTTTCAGTTTCTTTTTGCTTAAATCACTATTACTTTTGGTTTGTTCTTTTACCTGTAATTTTAATTTACTTTTAATGTATTCATTTAGTATGAATCTAATTTTGCACCGCGAGGTTATTCATTTCCAGCAGATATTTCAGCCACCTTCCTGCCCAGATTTTCTATTACCCGGATTTCTATTCCGGGTTTAGTAACTGATAGTGCAATTTGTTTGCCTTCCGGATGAATGCTTATTCCTGCAAAGAGAAAATCTTTTGGTAGCTGCAAGATTATTTCCGGTGTACCTCCTGCAGCAGGAATCCGGTATAATATTGATTTTGATGCAGAATCGAGTGCAGAGAAGTAAATGTATTTCCCTTCAGGAGATAAAGCAAATCTTTTAAACCTCCAATTTTGATTGCTCTTGTATGTATACATAATGAGGGCTTCTCCTCCGGTTTCAGGGATTTTTAACAAATTAGATAAGCCTGAACCTTCTTCGTCAATATTTGTCAAGTCATCAAATAACAAGCTGTTGCCATCATAAGATCTTGTTAAGATCGGAACATTCAAACGTTTACCAGTATAAATGATCATCTCTTCTCCAGAGTCAATGTTGTGTTTAAGTATCAGATTATTAATAGTATAATAAATATTTATCCCTTCTTTATCCCACTCGGCACTCCATGACATGAGAACATCATTTTTGACTTTTATTTCAACCGGCAAACCGGAAGCCAGATCAATGGAATAAATTCCCTTTTTAGCATCTTTATCACCTGATCTTCTTTTATCACGAGCTAATACCAGAACGGACCTCCCATCGGGAGAAAGACGGAATTGTCCTTCAATATTTAAGTTACCAGCAAGGGTTCTGGCCTCTCCGGTTCTGCTGTTTAACAGATTAAGAACATTACTCCAGCTTTTATCCGGTTCAAGAATATGCTGAATGCAGATCAGTGATTCCCGGTCGGGTAACCAGCAGACATCAGTTATCAGCCCGGGTAATGATTTCCGCGCGATGCTGGATATTTTTCCGCTATCGTTGTCAAAAGGCACAATAAATGATTCGTCAAGAAAACTCACCATGCTAAAATACAAAGCTCCGTTCCTCGTGAAACCCCTGGGGTGAATGTCGCCGATATTTGTCAGGATACATTGTGGTTCACCAAACGTTTTATTGCCGGAAGTATTTATAGCCCATACATCGGTTGTACCGGACCGGTCGCTGGTAAACATTAACTCACTTTTACCTGGCAGCCAGCCAAGCAAACGGTCGTTTGCCGGGTGTTTAACAAGTGGTAATTCAGTCTTAGAATCTACTGACAGTATAAAAATATCATATTTGCCATTTTCAGCAGGATCAGGGAAGTCGAAAGCAATGTATTTTTCATCAAAAGATAATGATAAAAATACAGGAAAGAAGGAAGGCCCTGGGCCGGGCGCTAATTCTTTTTTTATCAGCGATTTAACTTCTCCATTGATGATATTGATCGAAGATAAATCCCATATTCTTTTACTGATATCATATTTTTGAACGATAATTTTATTACCATTTGAAAGCCATAGGCTCGGAATTATATCCTCCATCTCGGAACAAAGGATAACCGGTGTTTGATTGCCCAATTTTATTAATTTCAAATCACAACTTCCATTATATTTGTACAAGGAATAAGCAACCTGTTTACCATCAGGAGAAATCAAACTATAAAAAACATATTGACTGGAGTCTTTCCATGTACCTTCAACTGTCAGTTGTTTTATTTCATTTGTTTTTAAATTTCTGATCATTAAATTTCCGCTGCTCCAGTCATTAAAAGTAAGATATTCTCCATCTGCTGATACACTTCCTGAATTATCAACATCAGGACCAGTCCAAACCTGTCGGATTGCAATTTCATTGGGTGATTCAATTGTTGTTAACCTGGAGAGTCTTTCCCTTGCTATATTAACCTCATTTTTTTGTGTCGGAAAGTTGGCTAAAAGGCGTTGATACGCTTTCACTGCTTCCTTTGTACCGAGTTTTTCATAGCACATCCCGATATGCAGCAGTGCCTTTGCACGCACTGATATACTGGCATTTGAGTTGTCTGCAACCTGGTTGTAGAGGTTGATTGCATCCTGAAGTGCGCCTTCTCCTTCTTCTTTCCCCAGACCTTTCTGATATAATTGTTCGGGAGTCTGGGCTGTTGAAGTATATGTATTTACAGCAAGAAGGGCTGCAACAAGAATAATTGTAGAAAAGATTGGTTTCATTTTTTGGTCCTCCCTTTAATTTTATTACAAATCTATGGCGACCAGAAATGCCCGTTGTCACGAAAAAGTATAAGTTATGTAAAAATTGTGTCATGGCAATGTAATGTATAATGTATTAAAGGCGATAGGCGATGTTCTTGTTGTTATGCTAGTCATGCCGGTCGTGCAGGTCATGCCAGTCTCGGCGTACCAGCCATTGCTGGTTTCGGACTTGCATGACCTGCACTTGCACGATTTGCAAGACAGCAAGACTTAAAATTCTACCGCTATTTCCTTCAATTTTGGTTCTGTCAATGAAATTTTTCTTAAATTTTACCCTTTATGATCGGCTCATTAAATCATCAAAGAATCAATGTATGAAAAGCAGGTATTTATTTTCAATTTCTGTTTTCCTATTTTTACCATTCTGGCAATTAGCTAAATCACAGGGCATTAACTACAATAAGGGGCTGGAATTAAGGATAACGGAAACAGACTCTTCCGGGAACATTCTTCTTTTGTCAAAATCAAGACTGAGCAATGGGGAGATACTTCTCATGAATTCCAGCCATCAGGATCTGGCCTGGATGGATTACCTTGAGAAATGCATAATAGAACGTGATACAATGCTTATGACACCTTTACTTAAGGCAGCCTTGAAAGATCCTGGGTACAGGTTTGATATTGAAGATGTGCTTATGATCAAAGAATACCTGGGCCGTCATCCTGATGCCAGGAATGATCTTGTAAATCTTCTTAAGGAAAGGAAACTGACCTGTGGATCGACATACCAGATGCCATATGAGGAAATGTACAGCGGCGAATCGCTTATAAGGCAGTTTTATCTTGGCGCCCGCTGGATTAAAGAGAATCTGGACGGATATTTTCCAAATACCTACTGGAACCCTGATGTCCCGGGCAGGACAATGCAAATGGCCCAGATTATGGCTAAGGCAGGTACAAAGTATCTGGTAATGTCGCGGCATAAAAAAGGAGTTTATAAATGGTACAGCCCTGACGGTTCTTTTGTTTATGCCTATTCCCCGGGACACTACAGCGAGGATTTTAGCCTTCTCGGGAAAAGCAACTTTACAGAAATCGCTGATCTCCTGGCCGGGAAGTTATTATACTGGGAGGATGGATATAATGATAAACCCGGAATACAACCTGTTATTCCGGTTCTTTCAGACTGGGATATGAGCCCTGCGAAAGATTTCAGCACAATGATTGAGAAATGGAACACACTCGACAGCTATACTGATAAAAATGGCATGCTTCAGCACCTTAAGTTACCAGACATTAAACTTGCAACCGCTCCGGAATTTATTCGGAGAATAAATGAATCGACCATTAATCTGCCGAAGATTTCAGGTGAAAGACCGGCTGTGTGGCTATATATTCACGGCCCATCACATGAATGGGCGTTAAAAGCCTCCCGTGAAGGAGATATCATGATGACAATAGCTGAAAAGTTCAGTACGATCGATGCCTTACTCCGTAAAACATTTGCCGGTTATCCTGAAGAAAGGCTTGGTAAAGCATGGGAATCAAAAATTTACCCCGATCACGGATGGGGAGGAAAAGGCGGGGAATCGACCGACGCTATATTTCTAAGGAAATTTGAGGAGTCACTCGGGGAAGCAACTTCAATTGCCAATGAATCGCTTAACAACATCGCATCCAGGATTAAAACAAACGGCAGTAAAGGAATCCCGGTTATCATATTTAACAGCCTTTCATGGCAGCGGGATGATCCTGTTACCTTTAAAATCGGATTTGACCCGGGAGTTGCTTTCGATATCAGACTGGCAGATGGATCGGGGAATGATGTGCCTTTGCAGATTACAGAAACTGAAAGATACAAGGATAACAGTATTAAAAGGGCATCCGCGGATTTTATTGCCCAGGAAGTCCCCTCAGTAGGTTATAAAACCTATTATGCATTACCGGTTAAAACCTCCGTGGAAACTGTCAGATCACAAGGAGGTAAAATCGAGACCCCGTACTATAGTATAGAGCTTGACAAGGGTTGCATCAGAAGAATTTTTGATAAAGACCTTAACCTGGAAGTCCTGAACTGTAAAGATCTTTTTGGAGGAGATGTTTTTACCCTGAAATCCGTAGGTAATGGTGCGGGTGAATTTGCTGATATTCAACAGCCTGTAATGGAAGGTTTTGATAAAGTGTCAAACCATAATCCGGAATGGAAACTAATAAGCTCCGGGCCTGTTTTTACCGAATACATGATGCGCCAGCAAATCCGGAATGCTGTAGTGGAAACAAGATTGATGGTTTACAATAGTCTTAAAAAGATTGATTTTGAAACATCATTGCTGAACTGGGAAGGTGTGCTTTACCGGGAATATCGTTTTGCCCTGCCGCTTGATATGAGGAATGGAAAGGTTTGTTATGAGGTTCCTTTCGGAGTACTTGAAACAGGAAAAGATGAGATTCCTGGGGCTGCTGGGGAAAGGTACGTTACCAATTGCTCCGATGTTCATCCGCGTGGGATCGAAAACTGGATAGGGGCATCAGACGACAGGTTTGGAGTCACACTTAGCTCAAGTACAGCTGTTGCTGATTACATAGATCCTACCGGACTTTCAGGAAGCGCACTTGTTTTACAGCCGATAATGCTTGCATCAAGAAGGAGCTGTCATGGGGAAGGCAACGAATATCTCCAGACAGGCAATCATTATTACCATTTTTCATTAACTTCACATAAGCCGGGATTTCAAAATGGATTCAGATTCGGACGTCAATCCAATGAAAAACTGATGTCTGTTGTTAATCCTGTTCCGGCCAGAGAAAATACTTTACCCGAGTCATTAAGCTTTTTTTCAGTGGACGCCGGAAATATTTCAATTTCAACAATCAAGAAAGCTGAGGATGGAAATGAAACAGTAGTCAGGCTTTATGAAAATGGTATTGCTGAAACTAAAACGAATCTGAAATCCTGGTTCAGTATCCTGCATGCAGAAAAAACAAGTATGATTGAATACGATGGAACATCAATCAAATCAGAAAAAAATTCTGTTCCGCTGATAATCGGAAGTCACTCGATTGAAACCCTGAAGCTTTCCTTAAAATAAACATTAAATTCCCGCCAAATTATACGCTGGATCAATTAACAACCGTTGTATTGATTATTTTATGAATAGCAGAGAGAGAGTCGTAAGAGCAATTGAATTCGGAAAGCCAGACCATCCACCCATTTCACATGCTATACTTCCATCAGCACAGTATGCATACGGAGATGAATTATCAACCATTATAAACTCTTTCCATGAGGATTTCGGCTGGCATCTGCTTCCTGATCTTCCGCGTAAAAAGCTTCCTCCTCTGTATAAGTCAGGCAAGCACAGGGACGACTGGGGCACCCTTTGGTATGTTACTGTAGAGGGAAGGTGCGGGATTCCGGTTGAATATCCAATAAAACCAGATCTGTCGGATTATGACCTTTTTAAATGGCCTGAAATTTTTTCTGCCGGGGTTCCTGAGTATAGATTGTACAGCGGCCATATGGCTGGCAACAGCAACGATTACTATGCCAGAGGAGCATGGATTGTGTTTTTTGAACAGATGCAGCAGCTGATCGGATTTGAGAATCTCCTTGTAGCCCTTGCAATAGAAAATCCGGAAGTATATCGCCTTCGGGACGACCTGCTTGCATTTAACCTTGCCTGGATCGATAAATGGCTGGCATCAGATTACCAGGGTCTCCATTTTGCCGATGACTGGGGCAGCCAGGATAATCTGCTGATACCGCCTGATATGTGGCGTTCCTTTTTTAAGCCTGTTTACAGGAAGATGTTTTCAAGGGTTAAGGAGAAAAACCTTCATGTATGGTATCATAGCGACGGAAATATCCTTGAAATAATACCTGATCTGATTGAGATTGGTGTGGATGTACTTAATTGTCAGTCGTCAGTGATGGATATTCATGAACTGAAAAAATTTTCAGGAAAGATCGCATTCAGGACAGATATCGACAGGCAGAAAATTCTTCCTTTCGTTTCCCCTCCGGAAGTCAAGGAATACATTTCTGATCTTTTCCACCAACTCGGAACAAACAATGGCGGAATAATAGCCTGTGGTGAAATAAGTGAAGATGTTCCTCTGGAAAATATTCAAGCTATGTATGAGGCTTTTTCAGAATTCAAATGGTAGCAAGTCTTTAACTACTGTCAACTGATAGTCGACTAATATTCAATCCATGAGACCAATAAAAATCATAGTTATTCTGGGTTCAATCCTTTTGACGTCCTGCTTGCATAAGTCTGAGGAATTCAGTCCATCATTCCGACTGATTCCGGCAGATAAGATAAAATTCAACTCCTTTGTCGACTGCAACATGGCTGAAGCATGGATCGGGGATACTTTCAGAATCTTCCCGGGTAAATATGGTGAAGATCCACTGTGGGGCAATGCAAGGGATCTGAAATTTTCGGACGGATTTAACTCACAGGACGCATTTGATAACGATTCTTCGGAATTCACAAATCCAAAGATGCCCGAAAATGCCCCTCCAGGCTTAATCGGCTTGCATGGTGCAGTCTGGTTTGAAACAGTTTACAAGGATACTTCCGACAAAACAGGTAAAACCCTTTATGCAGTTTACCACAATGAAAATTACCCTTCAACCCTGCCGTATGATCCTGCCACTGGTAAAGGTTACAGAAATGAAAAGTGGCCCCAGGGACTTGTTGGTCCTGAAAGTCCTGCAGCAGTATGCAGAATTGGAATAATGAAATCAACTGACGGTGGAAGAACCTGGGAAAACAAAGGCATTTTCATTGAAGATAATGATCCACGCCTTATTCTGAAACCTTATAATACATCACAAACCTTTGCAGGAGGAGTTGGCGATCCCTCAGCCGTCTCCTGCAACGGATACCTTTTTCTTTTTTATGGGGAATATGGTTATCCTGGTGTTTATAAGGAGCAAACTTATAACAGGAATACTGAATGGGAGGGACAATGCATAAGCGTTGCAAGAATTACCCTTAAAGACCTGGATAATCCGGAAGGAAAGGCAAAAAGATGGGACGGAAACGATTTCACAATTCCCTATGACGGTGTCGGGAAACCGATCAAAACACTTCAAATTCCGAAAGAGGAGGGCGGAGGGCCTGCTTCATCTCCGGAAGGTGGTTTTCACTGGGGACCTTCGGTAAGCTGGAACACCTATCTTAATTGCTGGGTAATGCTGATGGGCAAGGTTGTAGGACCATCCTGGAAAGGCAGCCAGGTTTATATCTCATTCAACAGGAACAAGGATTTCGGTAATCCGGAAAGTACCCAGGAATGGACAAAACCTGTGCTTCTGTTCGAAAAACCGGGTTATACTCTCTGGTATCCTTCACTGCAGCCTTTAAACACTCCCGAAGATATAGCTAACAGGACAACCTGCCTGAAGATTGGCAGGCAGGCCCGTTTTTTTGTTAAGAGTCTTAAGCCGGGCGGTGATGAATATGCCTCAGAACATATCATCGAATTTGAGAAGAACCACACTCAGTAGACCGTAAAAGACTTATGCATCGAAACTATTTCCCCGGTTCCTGATATCCCCTTTATATTAATGATATATATGCCCGGAAGATCCGATGTCCAGAATTCAATATCAACTTCTCCATTCCCGTCTGTTTTTACAGAAGGATTCCAGTACAGAGTATTTCTGAGATCAGGTTTCCTGCTCAGCCTGCTATGTTCATCTGAATAATCCGGACCAGAAAATATCGATGGTTTATCAATTACCCTGTACGGCAAAATAATAGCATAGTCGGGCATGGTGATATTACTGAAATCACCTGAGCGTGTTATTACGTTTACAATTCCATGCAATAACAGATCCCCGATCAGGTATGGCGTTTTTACTACCTCAATCTTTTCAACTGTTTCGGGATTGAGGTCAGCAATCACTGTAAGATCATTAATTATAACGCCATCAATCATTACAAGAGGAGGCTCATCGTAATAGACGCCGGTGAGAGGATTTGTAATTTTTATTTCATACTCCGACTTTCTTGATCTCAGGAGAACTCCCGGTACAAGTTCAAAAAAGACCTCCTGCATTGAAGGCAGCCTGATATAATCCTCCAGAAGTATTTCCATTTCCGGTATTCCGTAGAACCTTCTCCTGTGAAGATTACTGCTATCAACCATCTCCGCTTCCCTTACTGACCTGGTCCTGTATATTTTTGCAACCTGGTAATTGAAGCTCAATCCTGAAAATATTTCAAGCTCGATCATCACTTAAGGTATCCTTAAAGCTGCTGGTTGCAGGCAATATCCATGAGAATGATGGTTCAATCTCAAGTATCATATTATTGTTTGCATGCTCCGGCTGAAGTATCAGGTTCCTTAATTTATTGTCTACCGGAAGAACAAAAGCGAAGCGACCGGCAGAATCTATCCTCGCATATTTAAATTCAGCAACCTTACCCTGAACAGACATATAAAGAAAACCGGACGAATCCGGAATATTGTCACCTCTGTATTTTACTGATCCTGAAAGATAATGTCCGTCACTCTCAAAGTCGTAACGCTCCGGACGTGCATCGGATATCAAAGGTTTATCCACCCACCGACATGTGTCAGAGACTTCAGCAGGAACAACTGCAATGCTCATTTCCGAAATTCCGGACTGAAGCAAATTCTTATTACTTATACTGAAATTAAGGGAGACTTTTTCCCTTCGGCTGTAAATACGGCTTGCCCCTGTGATTAAATAATCCTCATCTTTATCCGGTGAATAGATCAATCTTATATCAGCTGAGTCTGAAGAGATAACTTTCCGGAAGAAATCAGAGCCTTTAAAAGGATTGTAAACAGCAATATCATACATGAAACAATTATCCGGAAGGAAATTTTTCATCCAGTTTGTATAGCCCCTGATAGTGTATGTACCTGAGCTTATCGAATCGGGAAGGAGAAAACTCCCTTTGCCCCTCCCGCCGGAAAGCTTAATACGTGATTGGATTACCGGCCTATTCCATGGATTCAGCAACTCAACATAACCAACAACACTCCTGGCAGATAGTTTTCCCGTTTCCCTGTCGATAGTGTAAATGCTGAACAAGATATCCTCACCGGCGATATACTTATTCCTGTCAATTTGCAGAAACATTTCTTCCCCTGGTGAGACCTCAATACTTTCTTTTAATCGCTCCTGAAGGCCGGCCGATCTCAAAAGTCGGACATTCAGCAGACTGCCAACCAATGAAATCAGCAGAAAAATAATATTGAATGGCCCTGCAATCCTTTTCATCATTTATGATATCAGAAATCGATCCAGAAAGGTGGCCTTATCTTTGTCCCCCTGGTGGAACAATCTGCACACTCTTTAAACGTCGATATTACCCAGAATGGAGGTATTTCATCCCCATAATCTTCTATCACCCAGTATTCCGTATTAAGTCCGGTTTCAGGCAGATTCCCCATAAGCGTATCTGTCGCACAATAAATAAAAAAACCCGGTAACCCGAAGAAATGATCATGTATGAACAACCTTTTATGAGTTACCGCCGATACGCTGAAATAACCGAGTACGTTTTCCTCCGGATGAGTAATGCATCTTATATTACCGGGAACAGCCGTAGGAGTGACATCATAAAGATTACCGACGTTCTGGGAAATACCCTGTACCTTTTCCCAGAAGTTATATTCCGACTCATTCAGGGAATACTGATTAACCAGGATACTGTAGGTCTCCTTCAGCCTGTCGGTTTTATTGGAGATAAAGAGGACCGGAAATTTTGAGACTCTGGCCTGACTATACTGGGATGTATTTTTAATCAAAATTTTGTCAGACTGCTCAGTAACATAGCATATCTTATTTATTACATTGTACGGAATCAGGTATTCCCACGTTTCGGTATAATCCCACCTGAAAAACCGGCACTTCCCGGAAGGATCATAACTGTCTACATATATCTTGCATCCCTCATCCACATCATTGGTATCCCTTGATGATGTAATTACCTCTTTTTCATAATATAATGCATTAATAGGGGGGACGGGATTCATTTCTATAAAGTCTGTCTCATACCTCTTGTTATTTATATTGATACCAAGAGAATAACGGCTTCCGACACGTCCTCTGAAGGTCAGTGAATCAGTAGAGTATATACCTTCAGGTGATTCTGTCAGCATTGAGATAATTCCTTCTTCGTCCGTTATTGTCACAACAGCTCCCTTTACAGGAACACCTGCAACAGGCATCCCAACCGGTGTGGATTTTGACAGCTTTATCCTGTTTACCCTGTTCTGATCGGTTATCATTCCTTCAACTACAAGCGTCTCCTGATTTTTATCTGTATCAGGAAAGAACTCAACAGTGCACCCGGCAGCCATTGCAAGAAAAATGATCAATCGTTTAATTTGCTGTGATCTCATATGCAATCAAAAATCAAAGTTGAATGAGAGTGATGGTATCGGTCGGGCGAAGACAGACAAATAATATCCTCTAACAGTATTGTTTACATTTTTGAAAAAAGCTGAATACACATTATTCCTTCCTGTTACATTATAAATTGAAAATATCCAGTGCGGATGAGCTATTTTTTTTGATCTGAGTGTTCCGCTCACTTTGACTGAAAGATCGAGTCTTGAGTAATTTGGTATCCTGTATTCATTCCTGTCCGAATAATTATTGATCACGATATCACCGATTGTATATGAAGAAACGGGATATGTTACCGGTCTGCCCGAACTGAAAGTATAATTCGCCGATAAGCTCACGCGCCTTGAATAAATACAATTTAATGAAAGAACAAGATCATGCGGCCTGTCAAAACTGGCTGGAAACCAGTTTCCTGAATTTATTAGCTCCTCACTGAAAGATCCTTTGCTCCTTAGAAGTACTCTGGACCAGGTGTAACCGACACTCCAGCGGATCCGCCCTTCGGGTTTCTTAACCAGAAGTTCAAGACCATAGGCTTTGCCATAAACATTTACCAGATCTCTTTCAATGTATTCATTCATAATAAGGTTCGTTCCACCCTTGAAATCAACCATGTTGTCCATTCTTTTGTAATATACTTCGGCAGATACTTCAATTTTATTTTTGTTGAGCACCCTGTAATAACCGGCAGCAAACTGGTCGCCCGACTGAGGCTTTATATGATAGTCGCTGAGCTTCCATGTATCGCTGGGAGAGATCGAAGTAGTATTTGTTAACAAATGCAGGTATTGCCTGGTATGATTGTAGTTCAGCTTTAAGGAACTGTAATCGTTCAATCTGAAGTTTACTGAGAACCTTAATTCCGGACCGGCATATGTTTTATAGTTGTCCATTCTGTTAAAAGCTATGGTGTCAATAACAGATGCAGCACTCCTGGGGAAGGCAGAATTATAAATTAAAACATTCTGAGGACCCATTGCAAAAAACGATGAAAACCTCAGGCCTGCATTAAGTGAAAGATAGTTTGTAACAATATATTTATCCTCAAACCAGACAGCAGCCTCTATTGCTCTCTGCCTTTCTATTGAACCGGGAATAACTATTGATGAATCGTCCCCTGGCATATAGTTGCCTGGCATCACATTATAGCTGGTAAGGTCTGTGCCGAAATTGAATTCATGTCTTCCCTGAAACCAGTTGAAATCAGCCTTAAAACCGGTGCTGTTGAGCCTGTGAGTAAGAACAAAAGCTTCCATGGGTACCCTCAGGCTGGATATATCGTACCTATAAAAACTGTTGTTTATTGTAAATACTGAGAAAAAGCGGCTGCTGAAATTATGACGCCATCTCAAAGAAGCAATATTGTTCCGATACCTGTATGTTGTATCTGAATTTAATCTGAATGCATCATAGCTGTAATAAGCAGAAAAATCAACTTTATTATTTTTATTAATATCGTAAGCTATCCTGATGTTCAGATCATTGAAATATATTCTGCTGTTCCTTAGACCGGGATTTTCCATAAATCGGAGCAACCAGTTTGAATAGGTTGTCCTGCCAGCAATAAGATAGAAAAGAGTATCTTTTATAACAGGACCCTCACACACAAAATGAGCTGTTACAGGGCTGACTCCGGCATTGCCTGCAAATTCTCTCCTGTTACCGTCCCTGGGGACTATTTCCAGTACAGATGAAAGTCTTCCGCCGTATTTCCCGGGTATCCCGCCCTTGTAGAGCGTGACATCCTTTATAATATCGGGATTGACAGCAGAAAAGAAACCAAAAAAATGTGCGGAGTTATAAACCGGTGCACCGTACAGCAGGATAAGGTTCTGGTCGGCAGATCCTCCCCTGACATTAAATCCTGCCGATCCTTCTCCAACTGTATTGACACCCGGAACAAGCAAAACACTACTGATAATATCCGTCTCCCCCAATGACGTTGGCATCAGCCGGAATGAAGTGATATTGATCTTTTCAACCCCGGCTTCCAGTCTCTGCAAAGTAATATCCTTTTCAGCAGTTATAACAGCCTCCTTCAGTGGAACCAGTACGCTTTTCATTTCTATGTTTAATTCACCGGAACTAAAAAGATTCAGGTCAATTGTTTTTTCTTTCATACCTATGAAGGTGAACCTTGCGGAATAAGAACCCCGTGGCACGCTTACTTTGTAAAACCCATATGGATTTGAAATTGTCCCGGCGGATAGTTTTGGTATATAAACAGTTACTCCGGCGACCGGTTCCTTTGTATCCTGGTTTGTGATATATCCTGATATTGTGACATTTCCAGACTTATTTCCGTCGGCTGGATTTCCAACATCCACCACAAGGTTCGCACCGATGCTCTTTGCCCCCCTGTCCTCCGAATAATCGATTCCGGGGATATAATTCCGGCCATCAGCCGGCAACTCCTTTACTGTCTTGATTGCGAAATATTTTGTCAGAATGATATTTCCACTTTTAGTGACATACCAGTAAATTGATTTTCCTTCGAAAAGTGTGTCAAGAATCTCGTTTAACAAACGTTTGCCTCCATAGGAGCCAAGGGTAAGCTCACTGACCCACTCCTCGTCATAAAAGAATCTTACAGGGTACCGCGATTCAACTTTCAGGACAAAAGCTTCAAATGATTGTCCTGTAAAATCCCAGTCAATGATATATTCCTCCTGTGAATGTATCGCAGTTGAAATAAGAATACAAAAAGCGGCAATAAAGGCTCTGTAACGCATTTTCTCCGGTTGGTTATTCCCTTAGACTGTCATAATGCTTCAGGACAGGTATAAATGTGCCGGGATCCTTTTCCTTTAATCTAAAATTTGATTTGTTGGTTCTCAGGAAATACCTAATTTCCCTTTTTTTATCTTCCAGCAGGTTAAGAAGCTTTCTTTTTCCGGTTACAGGCACTGTTTCTGTCCCCTTCCTTAAATAAATTTTGTGTTCCTGATAGAACAGATCATACCTGCCATCAACAGCCAGCGGCTGAATCTTTTTGGTGTACTTTACATACAGGGCTGAAGGCCCGTCATAAAGTACATTTAAATAGCCTCTTAAAATAGCAGAGGTATCATTTCCGGCATTAATTATGTGATAATTCCTGTTTTCAAAGACCAGGCTGAAGCTGTCGACCATTTCCTTGTTCATAATTATTATCGGATATGATTCAAATTTCAATATCAGCTCGTCATTGATTATATCATATTTCAGGTCAAGGTTGTCGAATCTCCGTCCATTGCTGGTTACGGATCCCTTAAGAAATGTGTTTGTGAGAAAATACTGGTCGCCAATAGCCTTTGAATACTGGTTTCGCCAGACCCTTCCATTAAGCAGTAACTGTTTATCTGCAGGATTCTGCTGAATAAGAGTCGGATATAACGGGGCCGACTGAATGAATTCAGGGAATGTGCCACGAACGAGGATAAAAAACAAAACTGATGTCAGATAATATATGACAGGTTTTGCCATTGAGGGTCAAAAGTTAAAACGCATATATTCAAAGATAACTTAAAGTATCCCAAAAATCAATTTCAACTTTTTCAGAAGATCAGGGAAAAAATAGATTTACTGAATCAGCTTAAGAACATTGCTGCCGGAAGCGCAAGGATGTTTTCCGAAATAATTCTTACAGCCGGGTCGTTACTGAGAAGGAAGGAATAAAGAAGCGGTTTGTCGAGAACAGGTCCGAGGCCCTTCAGATGCCTTGCATCAACTTCCGATACATGACCAGTCATCTTTACCTCTATTGCATAATAACCTTTTTCTGTCTCAATAAGCAGGTCAATTTCGCGTCCATCAACTGTGCGCAAATGATAAAAAGATCCGGTGAATAATATATTCCTGACCTGCTTGTATATCTCGGCAATTACGGCACTCTCAAATTCATTTCCTGCAGGGCTTCCTCTCTTCTGTATAATTGCTTTCTGAATGCCCGGATCGAGGTAATGCAGTTTCGGACTTTTAACCAGGCGTTTAAGGTTGTTCCTGGTCCATGGCTGAAGCAAAATTGTCAGATAACTTATTTCCAGATAATTTACAAATCGTCTTGCTGTGTTTGCAGTAATTCCGGCATCCTTGGCAAGCTCCGCATAATTCAGGAGATTGCCTGTCATTAATGCGGTCATCCTCTGCACTTTAATGAAGGGTCCCAACGACCTGAAATCTGCCAGGTCTCTCACATCACGTTCAAGATAAGTCCGGATATAATCTGTTAACCATTCAAATCGTTCATTGTCTTTCATCCTTGTCCTGGTAAGGAAGGGATACCCGCCATTCGTAATATAATACTGAAAACTTTTTTCACGTGGGGCATAGTCCGGATCCATCAGAAATGAGGGTAAAACAGCGGGCAACGAGCCTTTCTGCAAGAATTCCTGGAAGAAAGACAACCGGATATCCTCATCCCATTTCATAGTCATCATTTCCGGAATAGTAAGAGGGAAAAGTTCAAAAATTGCACAACGGCCCGCCAGACTCTCCCTGACTTTATTCAGAAGCAGAAACTGACTTGATCCCGTCATTACAAAGCTTGTTTCAGGAAACTGATCAAATACAACTTTTATGGTTTCAATCAGAGCCGGGGCTTTCTGGACCTCATCAAGAATTGCATGTGGAAAATAGTCATGCCACTGTGAAGCAGTAAGTGAAGTGTATTGATCAATTAGAACCAGATCATCAGCTGCAATATACTTTGATTCCAGAAAAGTATTCTTTGCGAGGGTTGTCTTTCCTGTTTGTCTTGCGCCAGTTATTACAATTATTCTGCCCGAAACGAGCTGACTTTTATCTGAAATGGCTGATTTTAATGATCTGGATTTCATTTATTGGCGTAAAATATGTAAATATATACATAAAAATACGTCAAATTAAATATTTCTGCAAATTTTAAAGGGTTCTGACTGGCGTAAGGATAGACATGCTGAATTACTGGATCAATGTTTTCATTGATGAAGCGTTAATTAACGCCTGTTAAATGGAAAGTCCTCAGACTATCTGTCTCACGTTCTATTTCGTCCATGCACTTTTGTCCTTCGTAAAACTGGGCTTCAGTATCGGTTATAAACCGGTTGCGGAACAATCCCGGTCTGCCCACAATATCCTGTCTTATGTCTTTGTTAATCAATACGACCTTTAGCTGTCCCGATTGCAGTTCGACAAATGTTGAGCTGAGTTTGGCCGTTGGCAGTAAGGTTGTTGGTGCAGTTGCTGGTGTTTTAGCCCTGGCTGTGGGTGCTAAGGGAAATGAGATCTGTTTTGTCAGAAATGTTATGGACTCAGATGCAGATTGCGGTGAATCGCATGCCGCTAAAAGCAGAAGGCCAGATGCCAGGCCAGTTATTTGTTTTAGCAACTTCATGATGAAATACATATCAATAGTTTTCCAATTCCGGACAGCTTTTATTTTCTATAATAAAGGTAAACCGGAATATTTGGCTAAATGTCACGGAATTGTCAAGTTTTGTAAAAGTTTTGTCATGGATTGAACAACGGAAATGTTCAATTACATTTTTGATATTTCATTTCTGCAAATGGTGGAACCGCTCAGCGGTTCGGGAGGATATTACGGATTTAATATTAGCATTGATGGAACACCTCTGGTGTTCAATATGGTAGTGAAACAGACAGGTCCAATCAGTTTGAGAATACCTGATGAATCGTGTAGGATATACCTTTATTGATTGGATGATTAAATTTTAGAATCGCGGAGCGATTCCACCATTTATAGATGGTATATATTCATACAGGTGATATGAATCGCGGAGCGGTTCCACCAATAATAGATTGTAAATATTCATACAGGTAATATGAATCGCGGAGCGATTCCACCAATTATAGATGGTATATATTCATACGGGTGATATGAACCGCGGAGCGGTTCCACCAATAATAGATTGTAAATATTCATACAGGTAATATGAATCGCGGAGCGATTCCACCAATTATAAATGGTATATATTCATACGGGTGATATGAACCGCTTCTCGGTTACGGTTTAAGATGGTCATGATTAATCTGCAATACTAATGCGACTTGTCAAGTTTCTCAAGCTCCTGAACCAGGTTCTCAATCACTCGGATTTCTGTAATTTCTTCTGGCTTCTCAAGAACTAATTGAGTTCCGTTTGGGTGAATATCAAAACCCTGAATTCTATTTTTTGAATGCCATATTTTCTGAGGCGTTCCCCCTTCTGCAGATACGCGCCATAAATTGTTGCCGTTGGAATCGATAAAATAAATAAAATTACCATCAATGGACCAGTTGGCTGAATTAAAAGCCCTAGCTTCCTGAGAACTACAGATTTCTTTTTCTTTTCCCCCGTCCACAGGTATTGTGAAGAGATGACTTTTCTTTTCCTCCGGATTATAAATACCAAAAAGCAGGCTTTTACCATCAGGAGAACGATGCAAAATAAATCTTACAAAACGATCGTGTTTACAAAGTATCTTTTCCTCGCCGGTTACCAAATCACGCTTCACAAGCCTGTCAGTGAAAAACGTATAGAAGATGCACTTTCCATCTGAAGACCACTCAACATCGGAAAGTGGAAATGTTTCATCTTCAGTGGCATTGTATTTAAAATCAGATATATTCAGAATTTCAGTTGTCTGACCTGTTTTAGCATCAATCAGGAAAATCCCTCCTTTATAACCCTTTGTAGCAAATTTAGTTTTGTCATGACCTACAACTAAAATTGAATTTCCGTCAGGAGACCAGCAAGGTGAACGTGACGTTAAAAGATTATTTGCAACTTTGTGTTCTTCACCGGTTCTTAAATCCTGGATTGTGAGTTGCCAGGGATTATTTGTTTTTATGTTCTCTTTGGTATAGGCTAAATACTGTCCGTCCGGTGACCATTTTACAAAAGTGTTTGAACCTGTTAAGGATTTACCTGATTCTTCTTTAACCACACCTGTTTCAATATTAAATGGTACAACGCAAGCTGTATAATTACTCCTGTGAAAACCTAAAAAGCAGTCCCCGGTAGGAGTAAATCCCATTGGTTCCGCTTCCCCAATATCGGCATATATCCGCTTTACAGGTCCTGACGGTTTCCCATTATTTACGGGTACAGCCCATAAATCCCATGTCCCTGAACGGTCGCTGACAAAAAGCAATTCACTTCTGCCAGGCAGCCAGCCCAGCAACCGGTCAGTTGCTGGGTGCTCAATAAGTGGCAATTCATTCTTGGAATCAACAGGCATCAGGTAAATATCATAATTACTATTGTCGGAAAGATTCGGGAAATCAAAGGCTATGTATTTTTCATCAGGTGATAATGATACATTTGGTATCCAAAGAGGCTTCGATTGTTCTTTCAATACCTTAACTTCCCCTGTAGTGATATCAATTGAACATAATTGCCATATTGTATTACCTATATAATTCTGAACGATGATTTTTTTGTTATCTAAAGACCATAGTTCAGGCACCATATATTCATTCTTATTGCAAGAATAAAGAATAGTTGACGTCTGGTTGCCCACCTGTATTAGTCTTAATTCATAATATCCTTTTTCTCCCCTGTCGTTGTACCATAGATATGCGACCTGTTTCCCGTCCGGAGAAATCATACTGAATTCAACATATTGCTGTGGCCTGTCCCAGGTGGCCTCATTAGTCAGTTGTATGTTTTTTCCGGTTTTAAGATCTCTGATAGTCAAATTCCCTGTTTCCCAGTTCGTGAACGAAAGATATTTTCCATCAGCCGATACTTTTCCTGAATTATCTACCTCATTACCGGTCCAAACCTGCCTGATCTTGATCCCTTCAGGTTCTCTCAAATTCTCTTTTTCATTTTTCTGAGCAAGTTTTTCCAACGGCAGGAAATTTTCCATCAGCCACAGTTCATTGTCTCCCCCGGCATAAGCAGTAAAGGCTATCTTTTTCCCATCAGGAGACCACCCAAGCTTTGTCGCATGTCCCGTTACTCCGGTTTTTACTTCTTTTAATTTCCCGGTTTCATTTGAATAGATCCAGATTTTACCATTGTCGGTATAAGCTAACTCCTTTCCATCCGGCGACCAGGCTAATTCGAACTGACTGTTCGCCGAATCTACTTCTGTTATAAAACGTGATTCACCACCCTCAGCTGGAATAAAGCGAATTGAATTGTCATTTGAGAAATAGGTAATTGATTTTCCATCAGGTGCCCAATCAATAGGAGCCCAGGCAACACTGTCTGCTTCAGTGGTAATTTGTCTGAGGTTATTGCCTTCTTTCGAAATAGAAAAAATGTGCATTATATGTTTCCCGTTTTTAATCTCAGGACGTATAAATGCAATGGAGTTTCCATCAGGTGACCAGCATGGGAAGCGATCCTGAAGTTCAGCCCCAATTGTCGTCAGCTGATTTGGTTTGCCACCCTCAACAGGAATTGTGTAAATGTTCACGTCCCATTTCCTTTCACCATCTTTATAAAAATACCTCGCACCCGAATAGACAATTGTCTTTCCATCAGGAGAGATATCGTTTCCGCTTCCGGGGGCGGCGGTGAACATTTCAAATTCTGATTGGATAGGTATTGAATCAATGGCTCCCCCTCCGGATGGGACATAAGCAATCTTTCCACGGGCCCCTCTGAAGAATATTTTTTTCCCGTCCGGGCTCCATTTGGGATACTCAGTCCACCCCTGCTGGGTGATCTGAGTGGCAATACCTCCTGAAGAATTCACAGTATAAATAATTTCATATTCAGGATTCATAAGTTGAAGTCCGATTTTATTATCCGAAGTCCAGCCAGCTACTTCTTGATAAGATGCAAGTGGTAAATCAACTTTTATCGGAGGGGCAGAAGGATTTCCTTTATTGGTCACAGGGACTATCCATATCTCTCTAGGATCGCCAATTCCTGCTCTTCTGATAAACGCAATCATCTTACCATCAGGAGACCATGAAGGTCCAAATACCTGCAATGACTGCAAACTTGTGACCTGAACAGGAGTACCGCCTTCAGAAGGGATTACCCAAAGATCTGAGTGATCCACCAAATCATTAGTCTTGGTATATTTAATATAAGCAATCTTGCTTCCATCGGGAGAAAAGGCTGGTTCCTGTGTCCCCGGTCCGGTCAATTCCTTTGGAGTGCCTCCACTTACCGGTATGGTATATATTTGAGTGGATTTGGTTTGATAATCCCCGGGATTAGATCCTGTTGCATAAGCCAAAATTTTACCATCAGGTGAAAGACTTAACCGGAATTCAGTCGGCCAATTGCAACGATGAGATGGGACCTGCACTTTATGGGGCTTTCCTCCTTCGGAAGGTATAACATATATAGATGTGCCGGAAGATTTTAATTCTGCATTTACTGCTATCCATTTGCCGTCACCCGACCATGCAAATGAGTTGCTCTTATCCCAGGCTCCTATGTTGTCGGTTAGTTTTTTGGGTTCTCCTGCAATTAAAGGATCCACTCCTCCTGAAACAGGTATTGTCCAGACACACCCATCAAAAATAAATGCCACTTTTTTACCATCAGGTGATAATACACCATTTCCCGGATTTGCTGGCATTTTAATTTTTGTAAATTTTGGCATAACAGATGCTCCCAAAATTTTATCTGCAATTTGGATTAGCCTGGCAAGCCTTTCCCTGGCAACTGCAACCTGATTTTTTTGTTCGGGGAAACTGTTAACAAGGCGCTTATAGGTTTTTACAGCTTCCTGGTTTCCCTGCTTTTCATAACACAATCCCAGATGCAGTAATGCTTCAGCGGAGACCTTTCTGTTATCAGGGTATTTGTTTAAAACAAGCTGGTATGTTTTTATTGCCTCATCCAGTTCACCATTAATTTCTTCCTGATAAACAGCTTCACTTAACAGCTTTTGAGCCTGCTGTTCCTGCCCTGATGCTATTATCATTGGTCCAAGGCAAAAAATCAGAATTAAAATAATACTCCTCATGACTTTTTTTCTTCAAAGGTACAGGCCTGAATCTTCAACAAAATCAAGGATCTGTCGAGTTTTATTAAGTCTTCATCAAGCATTTAAAATGAGATAAACTTGTATCCGACACCCCGGATACTTATTATAAACCTTGGCTGTGAAGGATTATCTTCAATCTTCTTTCTCAGGTTTGCCATATGTGTGTCGACAGTATGAGGAGTAACAAAAACATCCTTTCCCCATACTTCATTAAGTAATTCATCACGATTGATCACCTGTCCCCTGTTCCGGATGAGATATTTTAGAAGGTCGAATTCATGCGCAGTCAGGCTGACCTCTTTACCATTCTTACGGCATTCGTATTTCCGGAAATTAACTTCCAGCCCGCCGTAGCGAAACAGGTTTTCATTTTTACCATCTGGTTCAGTTTCCATTCTTCGCAAAACTGCTTTAACGCGCGCCTGTAATTCTCTTGGACTGAAAGGTTTTGTCACATAATCATCGGCACCAATTTCAAGTCCCACAACCCGGTCGATCTCCTGTCCTTTGGCTGTCAGCATGATGACAGGGGTCCTGATACCCTGGCTTCTCAGTTTTTTACAGATATCAAAGCCATTCATCCCCGGCAGCATGATATCAAGAATGATAAGGTCGATATCAGGATTTGCAGCTTTTGTCAATCCCTCAATACCCTCAGAAGCTACAGTGACATCATAATTCTCCAGGCGGAAATCATCTTCCAGAGCCATTTGGATCGATTCTTCGTCTTCAATGATCAGGATCTTTTTCATTCAATTTTGTATGTAATGTAATTAAAATATAGTCTTCAGTCTCCAGTCTTCAGTCCTCAGTCTCCAGTCTTCAGTCTCTAATCGGCAATTGATAATTTGAGGACTGCGGACTGCTGACTGCCGACTCACGACTGCTGACTGTGGACTGCCGACTTAGCTAAAAGGTATCCTGACGGTAAACAAGCTTCCTTTGCCCACTTCGCTTTCAACATCAATAGTACCACCGTGTGCTTCGACAATCTGTTTCACAATGGCAAGACCAATACCGCTTCCTTTTACGCTCTGTGCAAGCTCTTCACCTGCCCGGTAAAAGCGGCTGAAAATCTTTTCCTGATCTTCCTTCCTGATGCCAACACCATAATCCCTGACGCTGATAATAATATTGCTGCCTGTTAAAAAAAGCTGAACATCAATGGTTTTTGATTCTTGCGAATATTTACAGGCATTGTCAATCAGATTGTAAATCACCTGCCCGATAGCTTCCCTGTCGAAAACTATATCCGGTAAATGTTCAGGAATTATAAGATTGATCTTAAATCCGGCGTTAGCTGTAAGTTCCCGGAATAAATCAACGATATCCTTAACAACCGGAACAATATCAGCTTTCTCAAAATGGAAGATCTTATGCCCTTCTTCCATTTTTGTAAAATCGAGAATGTTATCAATAAGATGACTCAGGCGCTCACTCTGCTGTAATATCGTGGAATAATATTTCTGCTGTCTCTCAGGGGAAGGAACCCTGTCGCGAACAAGCATCTCTGCCATCTGCCTTATTGATGTCAACGGGCTTTTAAACTCGTGGGAGACAGTGGACATGAAGTAGGACTTCATTTTTGAAAGATACAGCTCATTATTTACTGTCTTAAGGGTAAAAAACAAACCGCAGGTCAATATGATCACAATGACAATAAAGATATAGAGGAAAAGACTTGCTCCCTGACGAAACAAGGAGGCAAATAATCCTGACGGTTGTGGATAAAGTACCAGTGACCACGATGGCAGGTTCGATGGAAACAAATTATAAACGGGGGATATATCTTCCGGGATATATTCTGACCTTAAGAGCACTTCACCATTAACATCCGTTACCTCCCAATAAAAGTTTGATTCGTTTGCTTTCTCAAGTATCGATTGATGAACCATATTTTTAAGGATATAGTCCGGATCCATAATCAATCCCCAATAGCCCTGGTCGTTTCCGGATCCAAAAGATAAGAGATATGATTTACCGTTAATCTGGGTTTTAGACCTGAGGTTATTGTTTTTCTTACCGGGATCTATATTGCCAAAAATATTCTCATTATTTTCCAGGAGTGCCAACCGGTACTCTGTATTTTTTTCTGATGTTGACAGACTATCTTTCAGAGCATTTATCCTCTCCAGAAGGCGTATCGTTTCTTCGCCGCGGGAGTTAGAACAATGGGAAATTATTTCATTGACTTTTGATAAAAAATTGGCATAATGGGAATAGCCCAATTCCCATGCAGGCCTCTGTATTTGGCTCATAAGTAAATGAATAGTCTTTAAAGCTGAGATTGTATCGTTTTTTCCGAGGTATAAAAGGCTCTTTTCCAGTAAAGCAACTGCTCCCAATGGTATCTTATTCTGAATAAGAACCTCAGAGTAGTCATTCGATAACAGATTATACGTTTCCATTGCTTCGTCATCCAGTTTCAGTTTTTTCTGAAGACGGGCAATGGTATTTAATATTTCACCCCGTGATTGTTCGTCGGTGACACTCTGACAGAACGCTCTGATAATATCTTAGTGCTTTCCGGTAGTCATTTTCCTGAACTCAATTTGCCAGCCATTTTCAAGGACAGACTGTGTGGCCATAGAGGCTGTCACATCAGAAACAGTTAAAAAATCATCCGGCACATACAGCATTCCGTTGTTTAACAGGAAAGGATCACCGGAACCGGATAAAAAAAAGATCCCTGCAACGGCCTGGTGTTGGAACATTGAACTGATTTAGTATGGAATCCGCAAATATTGTTTTCCTCGGGAATAGCAACCGAGTCAGTTATTTCAGCAAAACTATTTTCAATTGCTGAGAGATAAGCATCGGTTTCCCGGATAATCTGCTGGCCTGCTTCCAGAAGGTTACTCTGCTGTTCACGTTCCACCAGGGCCTGGTCATTTTTTATTCCCCTGAAAGCAAGAAAGCCGAGTATGAGGCACGGAAGAACGATTGCCAGGGCATAATAAATGAGAATCCTTTGTCTTTTTGTTTCCCCCTTTTTCTTCATCTCAGGGATAAAAGGAATTCATTATGACTCAATTCAATGATGTTACAATTTAGGAAATATTCAGCAGATATGCTTAAAGAATTGATCCAGTTTTATCAAGATTGCATCAAGAAGAACAGTCCATAGTCTGACTGGCCTAAAGATTTTAAGAAAAGAGAAAACAATGAAAAACTTATTTGAAAACCATTAACCACCGTGTTACACGGAGTTTGCACAGAGTGACACTGTTAAAGAACTCCGTGTTATTACTCCGTGTAACTCTGTGTAAATCAGTGGTCAAACTATTTTGTCATTCTTTATTTCTTAATCAACGGAAGGAAATCCTCAAGGAACCAGAATTCGGTAATACCACCTTTCTCACCGCCGAAAACAAATTGCTTTCCATCGGGAGACCAGTCGAGATGGAATATAGATACATCATCTGCCAGATTAGTCTGAATATCCAGGATGGTTCCGTTATCAATATTCATTACTTTAATTACTTTTCCTTCACGATCGTTAAAAGCGATCTTCCTGCTGTCGGGTGACCATGCCAGATCAATTCTGGTACCAGCCACAGGAACTTCACCGACAACCCTTGCAACACTATTTTCGAGATTAAAAATATTCATGAATTTTGCATTTGGAGGGTTTTTCAGGGCGGTTAAATAGGCGATCATTTTCCCGTCAGGCGACCATACCGGCGAATTGATCCACTTATCTGACTCTGAGATCAGCAATTTAAGATCTCCTCCTGAGGAATTGACAGTATAAATACTGTATGAGTCTAAAGCACCTAATGGAAGATTTTCATTTAATTTTTTCATCCTGAGGAATGCAATTTTTTCTCCATCAGGAGACCAGGAAGGACACGCATCAGCGTATGACCTGTTTTCATTGGTGATTTTTTCCGATTTGTTCCCATCAACAGAGATTTTCCAGATATGGGTTGTCGGAAGTCCTATATATCTTTTTCCTATGTTTCCAACGGTATCTTCCGCTGTCCATGCAGCCGTAACAATTGTCTTCCCATCGGGGGACAACCTGTTTCCACTCTGGTTTCCTAATTGCCGGATAGTTTTGCCATCAAGATCTTTTGGAAGGAGTTTCCCATTTCCCCCGACAGCAGGTACTGATGCCAGGGCTAACCGGTAACCTCCTCCTGGTCCGCGGTTTTCGGGAGTCACATAAATAATATGATTACCATCTTGCGACCATCGTGGTTGCATAGCCCAGCAATCGTTCAGGATCTTCGTCGCCTGCCCTCCCTGAGTAAGGCAAAGTGTACAAAGCATATTCTTTCTTAGAATTCAATTCAACTCCAATTTTGTTCCCGGATGTCCATCCTGCCAGGAGCCAGACATCTTCAGTTCCTTCAGGAGCATCAATGCTGGTTACTTTCGGGGTGGCTTTCATGTCCTTTGGAACTTGTATGAAATTTATCTGCTTATTATTGTTGTAATCCAGGAAGGCAATCATATTGCCGTCAGGCGACCAAACGGGACTGGAAGCATTACTGGTTTTGGCGAGAAGTTTTGGAATGCCACCACTACTGGAAACCATCCATAAATTACCTCCTTCTATTCCCAGGGTTTTATCATCTACATATGCAATCCATTTACCATCAGGAGAATGAACAGGTTCACGGGCCGGGATATCCGTAAGTTTTTTTGATGAACCTCCCAGAACCTCTTTGTTATATATATATTGCTTGTCGTTTTCAATAGAAGAATAGGCAAGATTTTTCCCTTCTGGTGATAAACTGATCCTGTAATTAACTAAATGAGAAGCACGAAAGTTATCAAAAACTTTCAGTGGTTTGCCGCCAGCAGAGGGGACAACAAAAATGCTCTGATTCCATTTCTCATTTTCAGGTCTGCCTTTTAATGGAAATTCATTAAATGCAATCCATTTCCCGTCATGTGACCAGGAAAGTCCGCTGTTTTCCACTTGAATTCCATCTGTATTCAATTGAACTGGTTTGCCGGGTAGATCAGGACCTAAATTCCCTTTAAGTGGCATTATCCAGAGTTTTTTATCAGAAACCAGGGCCAGGTCTTTTCCGTCGGGAGATAATTGTATGGATCCCGAAAGCTTTGTCGGTATTTTGATTTTTGTAAATTTTGGTTTCGGGAGAGCGTTCGCAACTTCATTTTTTTGTGCAAGCTTTTCAAGTGGCAGGAAATTGCTGATCAGCCAGAATTCAGGCTCATCCCCGCTGGTTGTCATGAATGTGATCTTCTGCCCGTCAGGTGACCAGTCGAATTCACTGGCATAGAAATTCTCCGGGAGCCCGGTCTTCAGATCGATTTTCTTCCCAGTTGCCAGAGTCGTGATCCAGATCTTACCCTCAGCGTTATAGGCGATCTTCGATCCGTCGGGGGACCAGGCCAATTGACTCCAACGGTCGGATTGAGCTCTTGACGACCAGCACCTCAGATTTGCCTCCTTCAACAGGTATTGTCTTGATCATGCCTTGCGAGAAAAATGCGATCCGTTTACCATCGGGGGTGAAAGTAATAGCACCGACACCGACACTATCGTTTGCGGAAGTGATCTGAATAGGCTTACCTCCTTCTGCAGGGATCCTGTAAATGGCGTCAAAGCCTTTATCTGCAGATGTTTTCTGCCATCCGACAAATGCGATCCACTTTCCGTCAGGTGACCAGCAGGGATACTTTTCATGTGACTCATCATTGGTTAGCCGTACGGGCTGACCACCATCTAACGGAATCACCCGAAGATCCATATAATTTCCTGATCCGTATGGTTCTTCAGCACGCGCTTACTATTAGCTTTTCGGCCGTCAGGAGAGATATTGTGGCCACCACCCGGTACACGTGACATGAGTGCTTTTTCCGGCCAGGGGACCTTCGTAATATTGCCACCCGTAGCAGGGACATATACAACCTGAACCGGGGGATTTTCATCCTGTTTCACCCATCTCAGGAATATACGTTTTCCATCGGGTGACCATCTTGGATAGTAGACCACGCCCTCGGGAGTCACCTGTACTGCTCTGCCTCCGGAAGAAGGAACGGTGTATACAGCGCTGCGATACTGTGAACGAATGAAGACACCCAGCTCGTTTTCCGGTGTCCAACCCGCCAGCATGCCCATGCTATACCTTGGTAGCTCAATTATAGCAGGCTCACCGGCACTTGATGCGTCAGGCGATAGCGCGTAGACCCATATTTCCTTACCACCGACATCTGTGCGACCCGGGGCAGATATAAATCTGCCGTCGGGTGACCATGTGGGACCTCCCAAACGACCGTCTGCAACGGCAAGTTTTACAGGCGAGCCACCGGATGAATTTACGACCCATAGCTCACTGTCGTACCTTGTTCCCTGAATATTCTTAGGCGGTTCTTTTTTCTCATAATGAGTGACGTATGCGATTAGCTTACCATCAGGTGAGAAGGAGGGAGAATCCCCCGGTCCCGGTGAGATTTGTCTGGACTCACCTCCTTTCGAGGGCATTATGTAGACATGAAGCGCAGCCAGGTTTGCATTCTGTGCACTCAAACCTGGCTCCAGGGCCGAGAATGCCAGGTTCTCCCCATCCGGTGACAGGCTTAAGCGAAAAGAGAAATTTCCTGCTTCGCGTGCCGGCAGTTGAACCTTCCTTTGTTCTCCTCCTTTTACGGGGATTATATAGACAAAGTCCTTTTTGGTTGTATCCACTATTAACTGCGATCCATTGACCATCCGCCGACCAGGCCAACACGTTGAAAAAGTTTGAAGCTCCCGGTACTTCAGCGATACGAACAGGCTCACCGGCAATACTATTACCTAAATTGCTCTGTAATGGAACCACCCAGACGCCATCATCCGCTATGAAAGCCAGCTTCTTACCATCGTGTGACATTACACCATTCTGAGGTTTGCTGGCAATTTCAATCTTCCGAAAACTTGGTTTTTGTTTGAATTCGGCCAGGGTCTTTTCAAGGCTCGCAAGCCTGACCCGAGCCAGCGAGACCTCATTCTTATTTTCCGAATAGTCGTTGATAACCCTCCGGTAGACCTGCTGGGCTTCCTTCAATCCGAGCTTCTCGTAGCAGAAACCTGCATGAAGGAGTGCCTTTGCAACAACCTGGCGATTTCCGGGATACTGTTTTATTATCTCCTGATAAAGATTAATTGCCTGCTGCATTTCTCCTTTAGCTTCTTCAAGATAGAGCGCTTTTTCATAAAGCTGATCTGCAGTCTGCTGAGAAAATATTTCTGAATTGGACAGAAAAAGTCCAGCCACAGTTAAAATGAGAATTAAACTTATTTTTGTCGTTTTCATCTTTTTGTCCTCCTTGTATTTGATTTTTAAGTGGATCTGATTTTTCCTCAAAGTTATGATGACGCTCAAGGAGAATTGTCAAGGAATTATGATGATAACATGATGATTTATCAATGACTTTACCGATAACCTAAACTACCAGTTTGTAACCCACTCCCCTTACACTTATTATGTATCGTGGATCAGTAAGATCATCTTCCAGCTTTTTCCTGATATTGGCAATATGGCTGTCAATTGTCCGTTCCGTGACCAGTGTATTATTCTCACCCCACACCCGGAACAGAAATTCTGTCCTGGCTACTGCCTGCCCCCTTCTTTCAGAAAGCAGCTTCAGAATATGAAACTCAAGTGTTGTGTACTCAATTTTGTTACCTTTCTTTAATGCTTCATATTTTTTCAGGTCAAATACCGTTTCTCCGATGGTGAATACAGAGCTTTCCAGAATATTTTCAGCCGTCCTTCTCAGGAGTGCATTAACACGGGCCAGTAATTCTCTCAGGCTAAATGGTTTAGTTACATAATCATCAGCTCCCAATTCCAGACCCAGTACTTTGTCAACCTCCTGATCCTTTACAGTCAGCATAATGATGGGAACATTATTTCCTTCATGCCTCAGCTTTTTGCAAATCTGGTATCCATTCTGGAAGGGCAGCATAAGGTCAAGAATTATCAGATCCGGTGGATTCTGTTCAATCATTTCCAGGCCGGTCAACCCATTATCTGCACTGTGAACATCAAATCCTTCAGATTCAAATTCGTCTTTTAATGAAAGCTGAATTCCCGGATCATCTTCAATAATCAGGATCTTTTTCATCGTGAACAATTTATTTTTATGGTCTATTGGTTTTATAGTGATTTAGTCTCCATTCTCGCTAGTGATCCAGGTCAATCATGTGGGTTTCATGTCTTCAGTCTCCAGTCTTCAGTCATCAGTCTTCAGTCTGCAAATTGCCGACTGTCCCGAAAAAGCTCTGGCTTTTTCGCAGGATCCTCGAATCGAAGATTCGGAGACTGCCGACTTTTATAATCAACCATACCGGAAGAGTTATTGTAAAAACAGTACTCCATCCCGGTTCACTATCCACATAAATTTGTCCATTATGTGCTTCGATAGTGTACTTTACCAGTGCCAGCCCCAGACCGGTTCCTTTAATGTAATAATCTACTGCACTTTTTCCCCTGTAAAACTTTTCAAATATTTTATCCTTTTCACTTTTCTCGATCCCAATCCCCTTGTCTTTGATTTTTATAATTACAGAGCTTTCATTTTTTTCTGCCGTTACCTCAGCTTCCTTTTTCCCGGGTGAAAACTTTACGGCATTATCCAAAAGGTTAAATATTGCCTGGGCCATTGCCTCCTTATCAATTAAAATAGCAGGCAAATCACTTGTCAGCTGAGCATCAATGTTAATACCGCTTTCAATATTTTCCTTTTTATAATTATCGATGACTTCTTTTAGCCAGATGGCCATATCTGTTTCTTCCTTCTTATAAACCTTTTTCCCCTCTTCTATATTTGAAAAATTCAGGATGTTTCCTACCAGACGGATGAGCCTGTCAATATCATTAGATATAATAGAAATATATTGTTTCATTTTTGATGGCTCCGTCACCTTCCCTTTTTCAATCCTTTCGGTAAGAGCCTTCATGGAAGTGAGCGGAGTTTTAAATTCATGAGAAACAGATGAAACAAAATCCGATTTTATTTTAAGTAATTCCATCTCTCTGGCAACAATTCTTACGATCAATGTCGTCCCAAAAACAAGGATGATTATGAGGGTCATAATTGTCCAGAAATAAAAATTTGAAAAAATACTTATTTCGCCCAGCCCTTTTGGACCAATGTATGTGAGCTCCAGCCGCCAGGGGGGAAAATTGTCATCAAATAATGCACTGGTTGTAACAGCATCCGGAGTATTGTTTTTAATTCCTCTTATCGAATCTCCTGAAAGTGATCCAATATAAAAAGCAGTCTTTTTTAGTGGCTCAAATTCTTTAATAGCGTTGTCGAGGATATTGTGCTGCAAGTAAATGTTGTTCAGTTTGGCACCCAATATCCCGATCTTGTCCTCCTGATTTTGTCCGGCGATCACAACAGCTGAAATCAGGTAATCTTCGTTGCCGATTCTCTTCGTAAATTTAAATGGAGATGGAGTAGGTGAATTGGTTTGCAGATTTCCCGCTAATTCTGGTGCCACTAATGATTTGATGTTGTTGATTATCTGCCATTGATCAGATTTGATAATATATCGTTTCTTAAACAGTTCAAACCTGGATTTAAATTCCGTTGATTCCCCGGAACTGTCCGATAGTAAACCTGTCAGCCGTTCATCGATTAAAGAGGTATAGGTTTTAAACTGGCTTTCACTTAAATTCCACTTGTCAATAAGGAGGTCTTCAAATGCAGTCAGGTCGTTTTTAACGGACAGGGAATTATCTCCCAGTTTAGAATAACACTCGGTTTTTTGAAGCTTAGCATGTAACTCGAGCGGCAGTCCTGATTCCGTTTTTTCGTCGGGATAATCATTTATTATTTTTGAATAAATATCAGCTGCCTCGCTGAATTTACCGGCTTTCATCAGGTTTCTGGCAATATTATTAAGCACCCTTGCTTTAAAAGTTCGATTATTTGATTTCAAAAAGACATCATTATAAATCGAAACAGCTCCGGAATAATCATTCTGGATATATTCTTCATCCTCAGCTTTCTTTATTTGCTGCTGCAAAGAATTGTCATGGACTGGCTCAGGATTGCTGACATTTTTTTCAAATCCGGTCTGAAATAGCGGGAAAAACGGCTCTCCATCTTTGTAAAGAAGGAATACGGGTCCGGCCAGTGAATCTTTTTCAGAAAGATCGGTCAATAATTTTCTCACTGCCGGGAAATCGCGCTCGCGGACGGACGGGTAAGCAGCAAGGTTTCTAAGCTTCTCCGCAATTCCTGCAAATTTTGTTTCAACTAAGCCTTTTAGCCTGTTGGCAATTTGAAGCTGCTCGTTTTCAATCTGCTTTTCAAGTCTGAATTTTTCATTTTGCAGGGATATGATTCCAAAAATGCTAAGTGAAACAGAAGGCAGGAAGATGGTAATAAAAAATATTACAAGCAGCTTCTTTTGTTGTTTTACCGCTATTTTAAGGCCCTGGAACATATGAATATAGTTCAGGATGGATCCAAGTCAAATAGCAAAATTACGACAAAAGCAACCTGATGTCAATGTTTAACAGGAATTTAACAAAGCAAATCTTGACCGGTCATTTTATCCATTTCACCTTCGACGGTTTTACATCCCTCGAGTTTGTTCCGATATAAACAATGAAATCGCCCGGTTCCCAGGTATATTTAAGATCACTGTTATAAAACTTAAGATCGTCAGTTGTCACGTTTATGCTCACTTCTTTTGATTCACCCGGCTGAAGCATGATCTTCCTGAAATTCTTAAGTTCCCTTACCGGCCTTGAGATTGATGCAACAGGGTCCTGTATATAGAGCTGAACTACCTCTTCTCCGGCATATTTACCGGTGTTGGTGACATTAACAGTTGCAGTGAGAACCTCATTCCCTTTTAATTCCGTTTTATTAAGTTTAATATCGCCGTAATCAAAGGTTGTATAGCTCAGGCCATAACCAAATGGATAAAGCGGATCGTTTGAGATGTCAAGATATTTTGAAGTGAATTTGTTTTTTGGATCCATTGGACGTCCTGTATTAAGGTGATTATAATAAAGGGGGATCTGTCCAACGCTGCGCGGAAAGGTGGTTGTAAGCTTTCCTGAAGGATTATAATCACCGAAAAGTACATCGGCTATTGCATTTCCGGCTTCGGAACCTCCGGCCCAGGCTTCGAGGATTGTGCTGACATTAGCATCTTCCCAGGTCAGTGTAAGAGGGCGGCCGTTTATGAGAACAAGGACAACAGGTTTACCCGTAGCCAGAAGAGCTTTAAGCAGGTTTTGCTGAACGGGTGGTATGCCAATATCTGATCGGCTTGAGGCTTCCCCCGACCAGGCTGCAGCCTCGCCAAGCACGGCTATTACAACATCCGATCCGTTCGCAGTTTCAACAGCTTCTTTTAAAAGCTCCTCATTTGTTTTTACTGGTTTTCCTGTTTGCTGCGGAATGGACATGCCCAGGGGGCTTGATGTTCCAGCCAGCATTTGATCGTCAGTAAGCGCCGAACCCCTGGCATAAAGGACTTTTACAGCCTCACCACCTGCATTGCGTATACCATCAGCCACCGAAGAAATTGTTCTCATATCTCCTCCCATTGCCCAGGTGCCCAGCATATCGCCTTTGCTGTCGGCTAATGGCCCTACAACAGCTATTGTGCCTGTCTTTTTAAGAGGAAGCACCTGTTTGCCGTTCTTCAGCAGGACCATTGACCGGGCGGCCATTTCCCTGGCTGCTTTTATGTTTGAAGGTGTTAATAATTCAGTTTTGGCTCTTTCTTCGTTCAGGTATCTGAATGGATCCTCAAACAGGCCAAGCTTATATTTGGCTTCAAGGACCCTCCGGCAGGCGAGATCTATGTCCTGCTGGGTAATTTTTCCTTCAGTAAGAGACTTTTTAAGAGTGGTGAGAAAGCCTTCTCCTACCATGTCCATATCTGTTCCGGCTTTGAGCGCCAGCGCTGAAACCTCCTGAAGGTTTCCCATCCCATGCATTATCATCTCGTTTATAGCGGTATAATCCGTCACAACAAATCCTTTGAAGCCCCACTGGTCTCTTAACAGGGTGGTCAGCAACCACCTGTTCCCTGTTGCAGGGACGCCATCAACAACATTAAATGATGTCATAACACTGCCGGCACCTGCATCGACGGCAGCCTTATATGGTGGCAGATAATCATTATACATCGTGACCCGGCTCATATCTACAGTATTATAATCACGGCCTGCTTCGGCTGCACCATACAACGCAAAATGCTTCACACAGGCCATCATTGTGTTATTTTTTGCGAGATCGTCGCCCTGGTATCCGTGCACAAGAGCCTTTGCAATCTGTGAACCAAGCCATGGATCTTCTCCCGCACCTTCAGCGATTCGGCCCCAGCGCGGATCACGGGCTATATCCACCATCGGTGAATAAGTCCAGCAGATCCCGCTTGCCGTTGCTTCCTCGGCAGCTATTCTGGCTGACTGTTCAATACGGGTCATATCCCAGGAACTGGACATGGCAAGAGGTATCGGGAAAATTGTCCTGAATCCATGGATGACATCCATACCGAATAAGATTGGAATATGGTTCGGCGACTCCTTAACTGCAATCTCCTGCACTGCTTTCATTGAAGCAACCGAAAAGCTGTTGAGAACAGCGCCGATCTGACCGGAACGGATCTTTTGCTGCACATTTTCATTTACAGATGCTCCGGTGATAAATCCTCCGGCTGTCGTAAGATTTAATTGCCCGATTTTCTCGTCGACTGACATTTTTTTCATCAGGTTGCTTATAAAGGCATTCATTTTGGTATCCTGAGCATCCGGTCTTCAGAATGACAAACAAGACCAGGAAGAAAGTCACAATAGTTCTTTTCATCTGTTTAAATTTTTTATGGATTCACTATACAAAAGTAACAACATCCCGGTAATAGCAGAGCATAATTGGTGTTTCTCTTTCTTGAGATCAATTTCCCTAAAAATGTAATAAAACTGTCATTTTTTGATACAAATGAGGTAGATTTTGATATTTCGGCAGTCGAACTTTGTAAATGAAATGATAGAATTCCGGCACCTAATAATATTTCTTTAGTCCATTATTTTCATTTCATCACAAAACTTTTACAAAGCTTGACATTTCCGTGACAATTAGTCAAATTTTACGAACTAGCTTAGATATTTAAAATATGATTTCTTCTTATTGAAAAGTAATCAGTGATCCAATCTTTCAGGAGAAGGGGAATTGTAACAATTCTACCAATTGCACATCAGGGTGATGCTATTCTTAATCTCTATATATACCTCAATTAAAAATTTAATTATTAATTAAACTTAATCTTATGAAATGAAAGCAATTATCAATTTCTCAAAAAGAACGAATCGGTTCAAAGCATTGGTAGCATTAATTACATGCCTGTTGTTTCTGATACCTCCCGCCTGTGAAAAGTATGACCCTGACCAGGATTCCTTACCTGAAATGGATGAAATGGTAGCTACTCCAAGAGCGGCAACTACTGGTGCTACTAAAGTGTATTGGGGCCCTAGAGACGTTAACGGTGGTGGGGGGGCGCCGGGATATGTGGACTCCATATTACGACTACTTTGGAAATTTTGTCCTTAACGTTCAAAATATAATGAGCCAGTGCAAATATCTCAACATTAAATATCAGAATCGATGGTGTGCTGGTCCTATCAGCTAAAGGCCTAAGCAGGGATTATTTCGTAGCAAAAACACTAAGAAATTTTCCCAATGGTGGAAATTTAGATGTACAAATGACAGGTGATCCAGGGTGTTCTATAAAATATGGATTACAGCGACTTTTAAAGGATTATGCACAGCTTATGAAAAACACTATACTACAAATCAATAAAACAGTGGGAATTTTGATCAATATGATTTCCCTCCAGATTATACCGTTTTTGATAAAGCCAGGGACTATAGCGGATGGTTTGGTGGTAATGGTCATCTTTAATTATTAATACTGCAAAAGAAAACACTTTTGTGACTAATTTTTGCAAAAATCGTAACTACTTCATTGGATTATCAGATATAACCAGGAACAGAGTTGGAGTTGGGTTGATGGTAATTTGTGTCGGGACAGTTATTGGAGGAATCACACTCGGTGTCCTGATCCAACTTCTCCACTCCTTGGGGGATCCTAACTGCACCATAATTAAGATTTTGGTTATAATAACTGGGCTCAGGGGCAGCCTGATAATTGTGGAGGAATATAATTGTACAGGAAAACCAAGATAATGTTGCCGCTATTAATAAAGATGGTACATGGGAAGACAGATCCTTAAATGCAAATTAACATGATAATTTTTCTTTTGTTATTGAATGGGAGTACATGCCGTACTTCTGAAAGAATAGAAGAGCTATTTAGGCAGACTGTTCCCGGATTTCCAACAGTACCAAATGGCATAATCCATGGTAATTTTATTTTACCAGCAAAACCGGGATCAAATTTTATGAATAGAAAGCCCCTTGGAAATCAGTTCCGGGGGCTTTTTTTATGCGATAAAAGATGCGACGCTAAAGACTAAGACAATAACACATTCAAGAGTTTCGTTTGAAAAAGGAAGTTTGTTAATCAGTATAATATATGAGAACATCAATTAAGAGAATCCTGAATCGGATCAGATCGAGAAAAATCCAAAATAGAATTGCATCAGGTAAAATAGTCTACTTTGAATATCCTCTGGTAGAAATGGCATTTAAGTATATTCCCGGTGAATATAATTCCATTGGAAAATACCATGCCAAATTCTATAGTCAGGACGAATATGAGATTGATTCCGATTCAACTTCCGTTCTCATGGGTATAATGGAGGGGAGGCAGATAAGTAAAGAAAGGTATGACAACTTTCATTTAATTAAAGGTGTTGTTTGGGGCAAAAAACTTAGAAATCCTGAAACGTATAAGTATGTAGGTACTTAATAAATGGGTAGGAAACGGGCGACTATAGAGTATTTGGAGTCCGAAAAGTAACCGATTGTGCTGAATGACAGGCTCAGATCCCTGATCCTGTTCTTTTTGGTCACGAAACCTCCGGAGAATGAAAACCGGAGGTTTTTTATTATTGGAAATTTAATAGCTTGTATTTGTTCTTCAGTTTGATCGATTTTCCCCTTTTTAAGTCAATTTTCCCTGAAAATGTAACCAAAGTATCATTTTTTGAAACAAAAGTGGTAGACTTTGATATTTCGGCAGCCGAACTTTGATGTTGAAATGATTGGCAAAGTCATTCCAAAAGGCGTCGTAGTAACTCCCTCATATACATTATGAAAATTTTTCATAATCCGAACCACATTTTTGCCTGATGACTGGTTTTTTGTTTAACTAAAATTTTCTGCTATGAAAACAAAAATTACGATTGCCTGCAGGATTCTGGTGTTTATAATCCTGAGTGTTTCCTTGTCTTTCTGCAAGAAAGAATCTGAACCTGATAAAACAGCATTTACAAACCAGGATAGGACTTTTTCCACTGCTACAAGGAATCCTTCTCCTGATGAAACGGTGGTAATTCCGGCCGCAACCGTTGAATTGTTAAAATTCCCGGAAGCAATGAAATTAAAAGGCGCATCAGAGGTTGTCCCATCTGCTTTAACACCGGAAACATTTACAGCTTCTTTGAGGCCAGAGGAAAGTGTGACTGAAACCAAAACTGCGTCTATTACTTCAGCCCCACCTAAGGGTGATATTCTGTTTATGATGGACCTTACCGGTAGTATGCAAGGAGAATTATCCAACGTGAAAGCAAATTCGAACAATATTATGGGTTCAATAGGGTCGGTAATCACTGATGTAGCATTTGGACTTGTTACACATATGGATTACAATGCTGTTTATGACTTTTGCGGTTATTATAACAGGTATGGTGAAGCAGGTGATTATCCATATGCGCTTGACCAGGCGCTGACCACTGATAAAACGCTGGTTACCGGTGCAATAAACTCAAAATCATTGGGATTTGGCTACGATGAACCTGAATGTTATGACCGCGTTCTTTATGAAACAACGGCAGATCCCTTAATCGGGTGGAGACCCGGTGCCAGAAAATTCGTGATTGCCTGGCTGGATGATCGTCCCCACGAATGTATACTTGGAACCGGTATTGACCCTGGACGTGATGCTATCGCAGGTACAGAAGATGATCTTGTGATGGCTAATGTCCTTGCGACTATGGCAGCTCAAAATATTACTCTTATTGTGCTTTATTCTGGCTCCTCAGGATATTTTAGTCAGTGGAATACTTATGCTGAAGCAACCGGTGGTAAAGCCTTTCAAATTCTTTCTAACGGAACTATACCCGGAGGTATTAATATCGCCGAATACATAACCGGTATTATCCAGGCTCAGACAATGATAATAAATGACCTTACACTGGAAGTATGTACTCCGGGATATGAAGGATGGTTGTCATCAGTTAGTCCGGCATCTTATACTGATGTAAACTTAGCTGCACCCTTTACAGGTACTTTCGAAGCTACATATGAAGTTCCTGCAGGTACGGCAGATGGAGTTTATGAATTTGACGTCTGCCTTATAGGTGATGGCGCAGAATATGGCCGTCAGCACGTTACAATTACAGTGGTTAACACGATTCAGGTGCCTCTGGATATTCATCCTACCAGTTGTCCCAATCCCCTGAACAGAGGCGCTAAGGGAGTATTACCGGCAGCTATTCTTGGTTTTGAGGGATTTGATGTGTCGGATATTGATCCTGCCACGATAAAACTTGAGGGGATCGCTCCGGTCAAATGGGCACTTGAAGACGTAGCAGGACCTTATTATCCATTTAAAGACAAAGTTCTGGATGTTATGTCATGCAATACAAACGGACCGGATGGACTGATAGATCTGACCCTGAAATTTAACAACCAGGCAATTGCAGCATTATTAGCCGGCTATAATACAGGAGATATAGTTAAACTTCATATCACCGGTGAGCTTATGGATGGAACCCTGATTGAAGGAGAAGACATTATTAAAATAGTGAAATAGTTGCCCTGATAAGGTATACCCGACAAATCGTATTCAAATATTTCAGACGGTTTGAGAAATAAAGGAATTGTAAGCCTCCGGATTCACTTTCCGGAGGCTTTTATTACTTGTGAACATTAAGACTATTTTGAAATTCTTCAAAACAGGAATATCCCGATAACTGGTTGATTTGCGCCGTCGATCAGGATCATAGCTTCAGCTATAGAGACAAGTTAAGTTTATTCCTGCAATCTATCTTTTCAGGGACAGAGTAGCCGAATATATTCCGTACTCAGCATATACGTCTTTTCCCTCAAGCACCAGCTCATCTTTGGTGAGTTTCAGGATGGTCATTTCATTACCGTCAAGCAGCAGGATGCTTTTATCATCCCCGAGTTCCCAGGTACCATCATCGGTTTTATTAAGAGCGGTCAGGGAATACGTGCCGTCACTGTGAAATTCGAATGTTGCGCCAGCCATAAGAGTATTGAACACAGCGACATATCCGATGATATTCTCGTTCGTTGAGGTGGTTGTCATCTTATCCCACCTCCACGGGTGAGCCGTAAGCAGTTCTTCGTCACTTAGCTTTTCACAGCCGCTGAAACTGAATGTAAACACAAGAAACAGTGCCGTAATCAGGTAAGAATTCTTTGCAAGGTTTTTCATGACTTTCAATCATTAAAAATATATAGTTAAACGTATTCTGTTTGAATTTGTTATAATATTGATACAGAAATTATTATAATTTTTTTGGAGATCTTTAAAAAAACTGTATAATAAAAAATGCGGAAAATCCGAATACTGCCGCAGTGTGTAAAAGCCGATCTTTCCAAAATCCTCGTTACTATCTACTGGTGATAACTTTTAACAATTGTTAAATAAGAAATGGCTGTGGCAGAATAACTGGTATTATACTTGCAATGAATGGACATTTAAAGCTTATTTAAAGGAAAGACAATAAAACGCATAAAAGAAAATTGGCGAATACCTGCTGATTATCAGTGGTTGCTCCATTTGTCTGATATTCAACATTGGGACAAATTATCAGGAACAATTGCTGAAATCGGTTAAAAATATTGCGGATTTTTATTCATGTGTGTATGATGATAAAAGACAGTTTCTGTAAAGTAAAAACTATGTATGTACAGGAGGAGTTTAACGGATATACTAATAAGCCCACATGGACTCTTGCCATCTGGCTTGAGACTGATGAGAGTTTAAAGAATTACTGGAAATATAAAACTAAATCTCTGCCGGAAGATGAGCTTTCAAAAGAGTTACAGGCTTATTTTGAGGAGAGAAACCCTCTCTCAATGGAGTTTACCTTCTATAGTGATATACTAACTAATTCCATTAAGTTAATTAACTGGAGAGAGATTGCCAGGAAATTAAAAGATAATGAGAGAGAATCATTAGTTCGGAGAAATTCAGCGGATACGGTGACAAACCTGATTGGATGACAGCCTCCGAATCAGCCTGGTGAATTTCTGGTTGTATTTATTTTTTACTACAGGATTATTTATAATTTAGTATTTCAAATTTATTTCACTCAAAATGAAACCTATACCACGAAGAAAATTCATTCAGGGTACTACCCTGGCCGGTGGTGCATTGATTTTGCTTCCCGCGCTGAAAGCCTGTAAGTTCCTTGATAACCAATCCTCAGGTAACTACTTTATGAAAGAGTTCGGGATTGATGAGGCCCTCTGCCATAAACTACTCGCAAGAGCATTATCCAAAGGTGGCGATTTCGCTGACTTGTATTTCGAGTACACTGTGTCAAATTACCTTGGACTCGAAGATGGCAAGGTAAACCAATCATATGGTAATATCTCATTAGGTGTTGGAATCCGCACAGTAAAAGGCGATCAGACAGGTTATGGTTTTACACAGGATTTAACTGAAGAATCCATGATGTCGGCCGCTACCACAGCTTCAACCCTTTGTAACATGAATGCCACTCCGGTGGAATCATCGTTGAATTTGCAAAAAATCGGGAACTACTATCCTGTCTCTCCTGATTTTAATGGCATTCCCGGGAAATTAAAATTACCAATGCTGCAAAATATTAATCAGAAATGTTTTGCCATGTCCCCCGAGATTGTTAAGGTGAATGCAGGATTTTCGAGTACTGCCAAACGTATAATGATAGTTACCAGCGATGGTGTAAAAGCGGAAGATCTCATTCCTTCCGGATTCGTCTATTCCTCAGTTGTAGCCGAAAGAAAAGGGAAACAAGAGCAGTCAGCCTGGAACCTGGGCGGTAATCGTGACTTGTCTTTTTATACAGATGAGGTGATAAACAAAGTTGCTGAAAAATCCGTTAATAGTGCTTTAAAATTATTTGACGCAATTCAACCTCCTGCCGGTGAAATGCCGGTGGTGCTGGGACCAGGTGTCACGGGTGTACTGCTTCACGAAGCCATTGGGCATGGTATGGAAGCCGATTTTAACCGAAAGAAAATTTCTACTTACAGCACTATGCTGGGCAAAAAAGTGGCTGAACCCTTTGTTACGATTATAGATGACGGTACCAATATGAACCTTGCAGGAAGTATTAATGTGGATGATGAAGGTACTCCTGGAAAAAAGACTGTATTAGTCGAGAATGGAATACTCACAAGCTATATCCATGATAAGATTTCGGCGAAATATTATGGTGTTGAGCCGACAGGAAATGGCCGCAGGCAGGATTTCCAGAACTATCCTGTACCCCGCATGCGCAACACTTATATGATGGGAGGTGAGGCAACTCCTGAAGATGTTATCAGGGAAGCCGGCAATGGTATCTATGTAGAGGATGTGAGTAACGGAGCAGGTGAAAATCGGTGAAGGAGATTTTGCATTCTATGTTTCACAGGGCGGCTCATTGAAAACGGTAAGCTTACCTATCCAATCAAAGATGTTAATATTATGGGTAACGGGCCAAAAATGCTTACAAACATTACTTTGGCAGCAAATGACCTTGAAATGTTCCAGGGTGGGAGCGGACAATGTGGCAAAAACGGTCAGGGTGTTCCGGTTTCATTCGGAATGCCGACCTGCCTGGTCAAATCGTTAACCGTTGGAGGAACTCAGCAGAAAGGAGGTAAATCATGAAATACAATAAAGATCAACAATTAAATCTGCAAGAACTGGCAAACTGGGTAGTTGACCAGACTAAGAAGGCCGGAGCAGGCGACTGCAGAGTGAGCCTTTCAAAGAGACGGCTCGTGGAGATAAATTATCGTGACCGTAAACCTGAAGTCATTAAGGAGGCTACCACACAGAACCTATACCTTGAAGTGTTTGTAAACAATCGGTTTGCCGGTCAGTCAACGCCTGATTTCCGGAAATCGACTCTGGAGGGATTCATAGCTGATGTGGTTGATAATGCCAATATAATGGAGGAAGATCCGTACCGCACACTTCCTGATCCGAAATACTATGCCGGAAGAACAACTACTGATCTTCAATTGAGCGATCCTGATCATAGCCTGATGACTCCTGAAGGCAGGCATACGATGGTAAAAACCGTTGAAGATGCATGTCTCACAAAAGGAGGTGATAAGGTTATCTCTGTTGAAGCCGGAGAATATGATGAAGCGTATGAAGAATGTATAAAATCGAGCAATGGATTTGAAGGGGCAACCCGGACCACATATTGTCAGGTAGGTGCCGCAATGACTGCAAAGGATGAGGGGGATCGCCGTCCGGCAGGTTATAATTATGTTGGCTGCAGATACAGAAGCGACCTTCCACCATTACAGGATGTAGGAACTGAAGCAGCAATAAGGACACTGGACCTTATGGGTGGTAAAAAGATAGCAACAACAACCATCCCTGTTATTCTCGAGAACCGTGGTGCAGCTCGTGTGTTAAGTGGTCTGTTCGACCCAATTTCTGCTTCAAGCATCCAGCAGAAAAGATCATTTCTTGCCGATAAAAAGGGCAAGACCATAGGTAGTAAACTGTTGACAGTTAAGGATGATCCTTTTCTTCCCCGGGGTCTTGGATCAAGGAGTTATGATGGTGATGGTTTTCCAACGAAAAAACGAGAACTCATTACAGGAGGAATATTAAATGAGTTCCTGGTCGACTGGTACTATAGCCGTAAATTAGGCTGGGAACCTACATCCGGATCAATCACTAATCTGATCATCCCTCCGGGAACCCGCAGTGTTGATGACATAATTAAAGACCTGGGCCGCTGTATATTGATCACTGGTTTTATCGGAGGAAATTCAAACCCCACCACTGGTGACTTTTCAGTTGGGATCATTGGCAAGCTGTTCGATAAGGGCCAGTTTGTTCAAAACGTAGCCGAAATGAATATTGCCGATAATCACCTGAAATTCTGGAATAAACTTGTTGAGGTTGCTAATGATCCCTGGAATTATAGCCAGTTAAGATTTCCAAGCCTGGCGTTTGAAGGTGTGGTTGTTGCAGGTATATGACATTGACCTTATTTGTTTACGGAGGCTGTCGAAAAAGTCCTTTTTAACCGCAAAGCACGCAAAGTATTTGCAAAGTACGCAAAGTTAAATCCATTATTTCCAATCCTTTGAGACCTTTGCGCTTTCCCTTAGCGCCCTTTGCGGTTTATGGATTTTGATTTTTTAGACAGCCCCATTGTTTTAAGGTAACTCATAGTGAACACCTGCCCTCGGATCAGGGGGCTTATATTTGATGTAAAGTATCTCAATAGTTTCCTATTTTATATGATAAAGTCTGTAAATCATTAATTTACAGACTTGTACACCAAAAGTATGTAGCCCCACCAGGAATCGAACCTGAATTTAAGGTTTAGGAAACCTCCGTTCTATCCATTGAACTATGGGGCCTCGTCCATGGATTGCAAAAGTAAAGGTTTTTTTCGTTTAACCAAGGCAGGGAATTTAAGAATGCGGATAATTATCAATCTTGCAAAGCCTCTGTGGATCTCCTGTGACTTCCTCTGTGGAACCCTGCCTGCCGGCAGGCAGGTCAATGTAAGTTTTTAATAAAAATCTTAACTGGTATTTATTATCTTTAAAGTCCTGGCTGTTTAGAATCGATGAATTGCCAACAAAATTCATATTCACAGGAATCAGGTTTTGGTGATTTACCCGTTAATACAGGTATGAAAGTTTTGTATCTCATAATACCGATAAGTTTTATATTATCAATCAACAATTCAGAAGCGCAGATAAACGGCTGCACCGACCCCCTGGCTGTAAATTATAACCAGTCAGCAACTATCAATGACGGGAGTTGCATATATAATATCGGCAATATTAAACCTTTATCAAGCTTCAAATTGCCTGAAGCCCTTTCGGAAACTTCGGGTCTCATTTTCTGGAACAGCTTCCTGTGGACACATAATGACAACACTGATAATAACATTTATTGCCTTGATACAATTAATGGTAAAATAATTAAAACGTATTCCTTAACCGGAATTGAAAACATTGACTGGGAGGAAATTTCGCAGGACAATGACTATATTTATTTAGGAGATTTTGGCAACAATAACGGCAACCGTACTGACTTGAAAATATTCAGGATCAGCAAAAATTCTTTGCTGAATGAATTCCCTGCAATCGACTCAATCGGGTTTTCATATTCTGACCAGTCTGATTTTACTCCCACGGGAGGAAATGAAACTGACTTTGATTGTGAAGCCTTTGTTGTTTCGGAAGATTCGATTTACTTATTCACCAAGCAATGGGTAAGTAATAGGACCAGTGTGTATTCCCTTTCAAAAAATCCCGGAAACTATACTGCAAAACTAAAATCATCTTTTAATGTTGACGGATTGATAACCGGTTCGGTTTATCTGGAATCCAAAGGAATAATTGTCCTGTCGGGATACAGTGAAACGCTTGATCCGTTTATCTGGCTGTTGTATGACTTTAAGGATCATGATTTTTTCAGCGGGAATAAAAGGAAAATTGAAGTATTGCTGCCTTTTCATCAGATTGAAGGTATTGCTACAAAGGATGGTATTAAATACTACATTTCAAACGAATCTTTCTCACTGGATCTTTTTATCAATGTCAGTCCAAAGCTTCACATATTTGATTTAAGCCCTTTCCTGGGCAATTACCTGGGCCTTTCTGTACCTCAACCCGATGATCAAAACAATTTCATTATCTCTCCGTTACCTGCTCACGATTTCCTTACGGTAAAAAGTCTGGAGGATCTGCTTCCGGCGGACTATATTTTAATAAATCTCTCAGGTCAGATCGTTAAAAAAGGCAGATTGGATGAAGGATATTCCATCATCAACATTTCCGGTTTAGCTTCCGGTACTTACATAATAAGGATCGGTGGAGAAAGAAAGAATTCTTATAAAATTGTAAAGGATTAAGATCAGACTGTCAGTAGCTTTGCCGTTGAGCAATTAAAAAACATCCCCCTAACCCCCTTCTAAGGGGGAAATTTGTCCCGCGCCCAAAGTTCTTAGCTCAATTGCACACTTAATACATCATCTTTTAAACATAATACATTTCTTCGCCGGATCCCGTATCCCATCCCTTTTTTCTTTTTGTTTAATTGTCAATCTTTCATAATTTCATGCTCTAAATAAATAACCCATGAACTACATCGATCTGATCATAATCGTCCTGCTAATATTCGGACTGGCACGAGGATTCATCAACGGATTTGTAAAGGAGCTTGCCTCATTACTCGCCCTGATCCTCGGCATCTGGGGTGCAATAAAATTTTCAACCTTTACAGCGGAGAAACTCTATGATTATTTTGACATGACCGGGCAATATGTGGGGATAGTTGCATTCCTTATCACCTTCATAATAATAGTAGTAATCATACATTTCATCGGATTGTTTGTCGACAAGTTCGTTGAAAAGATCTCGCTTGGATTCCTAAATAGCGTTCTGGGATTAATTTTTGGGCTGTTTAAATCTGCTCTGATCCTGAGTGTGATATTCGTCGTCCTTAATGCCATCGATGCCAAACATCATTTTCTCCCAAGGGAGCAGATTGCACGGTCGAAATTCTATAATCCCATAGCCGACATTGCCCCGGCAATCTTCCCGATCATTGGGGAGGGAACCTTTGATAGAAGTTTCGACAGGTTTAAAAAAAGCCCCGAAGGGACTCCCATTTAAGCCTCTTTGCTATATTTGCAGTCCGTGAATAAAAAATTGATCTATGAATTTTGTTGAGGAGCTGAGATGGAGAGGCATGATCCACGACATCATGCCCGGTACCGAAGAATTGCTTGACAAAGAAGTTACTACAGGTTATATTGGCTTTGATCCAACAGCCGATTCCCTTCATATTGGTCATATGGTACAGGTCATGCTCCTGGTGCATTTCCAGCGGGCCGGACATGTCCCTGTTGCCCTGGTTGGAGGTGCTACCGGGATGATAGGCGATCCGTCGGGAAAATCGGAAGAAAGAAATCTTCTTGACGAGGAAACTCTCAGAAAGAACGAAGCAGGTCTTAAAATCCAGTTGTCTAAATTCCTGGATTTCAGTCAGGCCAGAAAGAATAAGGCTATTATGGTGAACAACTACGACTGGATGAAGGAATACTCCTTCCTGAGATTTATCAGGGAGATAGGTAAGCATATCACGGTTAACTATATGATGGCAAAGGATTCCGTGAAAAAACGCCTGGGATCCGAGGCAAAAGAAGGAATGTCATTTACTGAATTTTCGTACCAGCTTGTGCAGGGAACTGATTTCCTGCATCTGTATAACGTTCTCGGATGCCGACTTCAGATGGGCGGATCAGACCAGTGGGGCAATATTGTTACAGGTACCGAGCTGATAAGACGCAAAACAGGAGGTGAAGCTTACGCCCTTACCTGCCCCCTCATTACAAAGTCGGATGGTTCAAAATTCGGCAAAACAGAAGCCGGGAATGTCTGGCTTGACCCTGAAAAGACATCTCCGTACCAGTTTTACCAGTTCTGGCTGAATATCTCAGATGAGGATGCCGCCAGGTATATTAAGATATTCACCCTGCTCGATCGCGATACGATTGAAAACCTTATCCGGACTCATCATGAAGCACCGCATCAGCGCATTCTGCAAAAGCGGCTTGCTGAGGAGGTGACTTCTATGGTTCATTCAAGGGAGGAATACAACGGGGCAGTTGAGGCATCGGAGATCCTTTTTGGAAAAGGCACTACCGAATCGCTTAAGAAAATGAATGAGAATACTTTCCTTTCAGTCTTTGAAGGAGTTCCGGTGTTTGACATAAAAAGGGAAATAGTTGAAAAATCCGTGAATGTGACTGACCTTTGTACAGAATACTCACAGGTATTTCCGTCAAAGGGTGAATTGCGGCGAATGATCCAGGGGGGAGGATTAAGCATCAATAAGCAAAAGGTTGAAAATCCCGAAATGATCATTGACACAGGATCGCTGCTGAATAATAAATACCTGCTAGTCCAGAAAGGGAAAAAGAATTATTACCTGCTCAGAATAATTTAGAGCTATCTCAGGAGGTCAACCGCCAGGATTGAAACATCATCAAATAGATAAGGATTATCTTCAGGGATACCAAGCTTCCTGAGCATTTCCAGAATGTTCTTTTCAACCGGCTGCCCATTTGTGATGTGCCTGATAATTTCCTTTGTCAGGATCTCCTTTCCGTCCTCTCCTTTGAGGTCTGAAAGCCCGTCGGTGTAGCAAACCACTTTTGAATAGCTGCTGATATTGATTATTTCTTCTTTAACAGGAGGGATATCATCGATCATCCCTAATCCGACGCACATTGAATGCAGATGCATAATCTGCCCTGAGACAGGATTGTATAAAACAGGGGGATTATGGCCTGCATTGATATATTCCAGAATCCCGCTGTTTTTATCGTAACGGGCAATAAAAAATGTGATGAATTTTTCACCCGCAGCATTCGCCATTATCAGGGTATTGAGCTTCTGAATAAGTAGGGGAAGTTCAATATCAAATGTAAGGAGCGCCCGGAGGCTTGCCTGGAAATTCGACATCAGTATGGCAGCGGAAATTCCTTTCCCTGATACGTCGGCAATGCAGAATCCGGTCTTTGTATCGGAAAGCCTGATACAGTCGTAGTAATCACCTCCAACTTCATAATGAGGAAAGTAAAATCCCGTAACAATAAGACTTTCATTCCTGTGGCATAGTCCTGTTCTCAGGAATAAGCTTCTGCTGCATCTTCGCTGCTAGCTCAAGCTCCTTCCTGAGCGCCTCCTGCCGAAGGCTTTCTTTAAAGAGTCTCATATTTTCAATCGCAACGAGGATTATGCTGGAGATTGTCTGAATGAAAGTTAGGTGCTTGATCACCGGGCTCATTCCCTCACCTTCTTCTTCAATATCTCCTATCAGAACAAAGGCAAGCGGCACGTAGTTATTGTACACAGGAATAATGATTTCAACACCTTCAATGCCCAGATCTTCATGCCTGTATGCAATTTCAGTGAATTTCAGCAGCTGGGATTCGACATCAATGCCTGTCTCAAGTTCCCTCGAAAAACCACCATTAAGCAAACATTCCCATTTTAAGGAGTGCTTGAAAATAAGGATCTTTCCAATGCCCAGATTATTGCGCAGGATTAATTCATATTTTGATAAAAGGTCTTCAGTAGGCAGGTTGGCATTGATCGACAGTTGTGATGTCGAGCAGTGCATCCAGCTTGAATTTGGATATGCGCAGTCTGTCGATCGAAGCCTTTTTATCTGTCATGGTATCATGATTTGGCCCTTTCAATATAGGTCCTGTTAGCCGTGTCGATACGGATCCTGTCACCTACATTGATGAATAGCGGGACCATAATAGTTGTTCCGGTCTCAATTTTGGCCTGCTTCAGGGTATTTGTGGCAGTATCTCCCCTTAACCCGGGTTCTGTGTAGATAACTTCCATAGTGACAAACTGGGGAAGATCAACCGACAATATTGTTTCAGTATCGGCATGAACGACCACCTCAACATTCTGTCCCTCTTTCAGGAAATCATGACTGTCGATAAGCTCTTCAGGCACATGGATCTGGTCAAAGGTTTCAAGATGCATGAAATAATAACCCATGTCGTCGTGGTAGAGATACTGGTAGGGGCGCCTTTCAACTCTTGCCACACTCACTTTCGTCCCCGATGAGAATGTATTGTCAATTACTCTTCCTGTTTTGATGCTCCTTAATTTTGTCCTGACAAAGGCCGGTCCCTTGCCGGGTTTAACATGCTGAAACTGGACAATCGTATAAAGGTCACCATTGAACTCAATGACCAATCCATTCCTGAAATCTGCTGTACTTGCCATAAATAATCCTATTCTCCTTTATTTGGTTTGTTTCTCTCTTTTTTAACTACATCAAGCGGGTATTTCAATCCTTCACAGTCTTACAATCTCAGCTGAAAAAGCGCCGACAAAGATATCAAATCTCACCTTAACCGGTAAAAAATTCTTATCGGCCGAAAACCAGAATGAAACATCATCCTCCGTCTTGAATAACCTGCCGGTTTCCGTTACAGGATTAAATTTCAGACATTTTATCTTTCCCAGCTTTGTTTTTACTTCATCAGTCCCTAAATATCTGAGCCGGATCGGATAAAGCTCATCGGTGAACCAGGTCATGATAGTGATCATATCACCCCTTTTGAAATTGACATAGTCCGGGAGATAATGATTCCTGAAATAATAGAAACATGAAAGAATATCATGGATCCCCTGTTCGGTGATGTGAACACCGGTCAGATCACTCGTAAGTATTGCTGAATCGGCTCTTGTGGAATGATCAAATATCACTTCATTATACTTTCTGTACCTGCCTTCCTGTATATTCCTGATTGAGAAAGACCGGCAATTCTGTTTCCGGTTTGATATAGCTTTCATAAATATCCTTTACCTTGAAAATGGCATCGGCCATCCCTGTTGTCTTGCCGATAAATACCGAATGCCAAACCTCTTGCCCCTTAAAGGTATCAGCCTTGAGCTCAAGTGATGCAACACCTCCCTGAACAACACCGTAATGGATTGAATAATCAACCTTTTCTCCCGGGAGGTATGAAGACTCCTGTCCGGAAGAACTGACCGGCATCAAAATGGCAAATAATATAAATCTGAATAACTTCATAACACTATTCCTTCTAACTTCTGATACTTACAGACATATTATCTGCCAAGGATATTTTTTTTAGGTCGCGAAGTTATAAAATCTTTAAGATAAAAAGGTTCAAAGTATGCAATATCTTCAAATCGTTGTTCTCTAAGTGATTTATATGCAGGCTCATACATATAAGCCTGCAGACATCCTGAACTCATCTGCGAATTCGACATTTTCCCTATTTATCACCTGTTTGCATTTTGAAGCTCCGTCGCCAAAGATAAGGAGCCTGACGGATTCCGGAATGTCGTTAAATGACCTGTCATCAATAATTTCCGCAGAGATCTCCTTAACAATTCTTCCCTCTGGACGTCAGCACAGAATAATAGACCTCCATACGGCGTGCATCAATCATTGGAACGAACAATGAAGTTTTATCGGTTCCGTACTTCCTTCTTATCGTTTCGTCAATACCGCAGAACATTGAAAGGGTGGTTTCTATTCCGATCAGTGGAATTGATGCGGCATATGCAATTCCCTTAGCAGTGGAAACACCTATTCGCAGGCCTGTATATGAGCCCGGTCCCTTACTGACGGCTACAGCATCAAGATCATGTGCCCTGAGTCCTTCCTGGGTAAGAAGTTCCTGTATAAAAACTGTAAGTTGTGAAGCGTGTGATTTGTTTTCACTGCTTTCCCTTAATGCCACAACACCAAAGCTGTTGCAGAGTGCAACAGAACAAATGTTTGTTGAGGTTTCAAGACAGACTATCATGTTTCACGATGATGCCGGAATTTATTTCAAAGAGAAAAGCTCATCCTTTTTGACTATTTGAACAAGAGTGCTGTCTGACAGTTTCTTGCTGATAGCACTGAAAGGAGCTGAAATAACCCTGTCACCTTCTGAGACACCCGATAGGATCTCAATATAGCTGTTATCCTGGATGCCGGTTTTAACATCTTTCGCAAGAGCCCGTTCCCCGTCGGTAATAAATACGATCGTGCGGATATCCTCATCACCGGGCGTCTGCACAAACTTGGTAGTATCGGTCCGTGTTGTGACCGACTGTATCGGAACGGCAATGATCCCCGATTTGGATTCTGTCCGGATATCAACAGTAGCAGACATGCCGGGACGGAGAGGATGCTCTGAACCTTTGTCCTTCCAGAGCCTTGTATGATGCAGGAAGGACAAGTATTTTAACATCAAAGTTGGTGACCTGATCGGCTGAAACTCCGGTTGTTTTTGCTGAATTTGCTATTTCCGTAACTGTTCCCTTGAATTTATAATCAATATAAGCATCCACCGAAATAATAGCTGTATCCCCAAGCTTTACCCGCGGGATATCATTTTCATTGACCTCAACCTGAGCTTCCATCCGTGAAAGATCAGCAACGCGCAGCATTTCCGTTCCTGCCATCATTCCGGTTCCGGCGACTCTTTCACCAAGCTCCACAAGCAGCATTGAAACATTACCGGTCATAGGGGAATAGACCGACGTTTTAACCAGGTTTTCATTAGCCTCTTTAAATGAAGCTTCAGCGCTTACAACTGCAAATTTTGCGGCATCAGCTTCAGCTTTTGCAACTGCATAAGAAGCTTCAGCCTGTTCATATTCCGATTTTGAAATTGTCTGCTCTTCGAATAACTGTTTAGTCCTTTTAAACGACAGATCAGCCTGCAGAAACTGTGCATCAGCCTGGGCGAGCCTTGCCCGGGCAGAACTGATAGCCGCAAGCGATCTGTCCCTCTGGGATATGTAAATGTCAGGTTTAATCTTAAGAAGAAGCTGTCCTTTTTCAACATGGTCCCCTTCCTTTACGGTAAGCTCGACTATTTCACCCGAAACATCAGGTGTTATTTTTACCTCCTTCTCCGGCTGTATCTTTCCGTTTGCTGTTATGGTTTCAATAATAGTCCGTTTTTCAACATTTTCGACAGCCACTTTTACAGTTACAGCTTTACCGAACCAGCCGAGTTTTTTTCCGACAATAGCAAATATGATAAGCAGGATGACGGCAGGGACCAGTATTTTAAGTATCTTTTTGTTTTTCATGATTATATAGACCTTATTTTGATGTTTATTTATTCAGGTTCAGAGGTAATCCTTTATAAAAATCGAGAACTTTTGTTTTAAAGACGAATTCATATTTTGCCTGAGACATATCGGACTGGGCATTCAGAAGCTGTGTTTTTGCAGCATTATAATCGACCGGAGTGATCATCCCGACATTGAATTTCTGCTCGGTGTACCTGAATGATTCCTCCGATGAACTAACAGCCTTTAAGCTTGCATTATATTTTTTCAATGCAGCAACAGCATCAGTGTATGCTTGCTGAATATCCTTGTAAAGCTGTTTTTTAGTCCCTTCAAGGGAATACTGGCTGTTCTCAACCGCAAGTTTTGAATTTGAAATGTTTTTATTAACCTGCCAGCCGTTAAGAACAGGGATACTTAAGGTAAATCCAAGGCCATAGCTTTTGTTGTTTTTCAACTGGTCTTCAAATGACTGATATCCAGGCATGTTTTTAAAATACGTATATCTGGTGCCAATATTATGATCCAATGATATGCTCGGAATTCTTGCCCCTCTGGCAATTTTAAGGTCGTACTCACTTGCAGTAAGCTTAAGTTCAGAACTTTTTATCTCAGGCCGTGACTGGGTTGCCAGCTGATAAATCTCATCAATATTGCCGGTGACAACAGAATTTTGTTCGACAATTATTTCAGGGACAATAATTTCAAATCCTGCAGGTGATGCGATTTCAAGAAGCTGAGTCAGGTTGAGGTAAGACGTTTCAAGCTGGTTTCTCATTGTTATCAGGCTAAGTTCTTCCTGTGCAGCCTGAGCTTCTATCTGCAGAAGATTTCCCCTGGCAACACTCCCTGCATCCACCAGCTTCTGGGTCTTTTCAATCTGCTGTTTCGTGATGTTGAGCTGGTTTTCATTTGCAGTAACAAGTTCTTTATTCAGAAGTATCTGAAGGTAGGCAAGTGCAACGCTTAACGATACATTGTCACGTATTTTCTGAAGGTCCTGTTCCCCTGCAAGAAGTTCATATTTGTTCCTCTGAATTGTGTTAAGATTCTGCAGACCTGAAAAAAGGTTTGTCCTTCCTCCTATATAAAAATAGTTCTGAAGAAGGGTTTGATTATAGAAGGTGTAAGTGTTCTGGTCAAGAGCACGCCCGAATGTATAATCATGGGTAGCTGTTCCATTAATAGTTGGCAAAAGATTGAGCTTGGCCTGATCAAGGGAATTCTTCTGAATCCTGGTCTGTATGGTCTGCTGCTTGATCTGGATATTATGGTCTATGGCATATTTGATGCACTCCTCAAGCGACCATTCCTTCTGCTGTCCAAAGGTTATATCCCTGTGATATCAGAAGAGTAGCGATAATGAATATTAAAGACTTTTTCATTATGATTTTCCTATTTTTAAGATCACCCTGAAGGTATCCCGATAAAGATTTCTTTTTTAATGTCAACGCTACACCCGGGTTTAATGTTTAAGATCCTCAGGTGTCAAAAAAACAAGGTTACGAAGATAAACAATTAGGTTCAAACAGCGACAGGCAGATGCTGAAATATTAAAAGGCCCTTATTTTTTATCAAATATTTTGTCCTCTAAGGCTAAAATACTTATCTTTCGCGGCTATTTAAAAACAGTGAATTATGCTTCATTATAAAGAATTAGGGTTAGTGAATTCGAGAGAATTGTTCAGGAAAGCGATGGAAGGCGGATATGCTATTCCTGCTTTCAATTTTAACAACCTCGAACAGTTACAGGCAATCATAAGCGCCTGTGTCGAGACAAAATCTCCGGTGATTCTCCAGGTTTCAAAAGGTGCCCGTAAATATGCCAACCAGACGTTGCTCCAGTATCTTGCCAAAGGAGCTGTGGAATATGCAAAAGAGCTTGGCTATCCAATTCCGATTGTTTTGCATCTTGATCATGGCGATTCATTTGAAACATGCAAATCGTGCATCGAGACCGGTTTCTCATCGGTAATGATCGACGGATCGCATTTTCCTTATGAAGAAAACGTAAGGCAGACAAAACAGGTCGTTGAATATGCGCATCAGTTCGATGTAACAGTCGAAGGTGAATTGGGTGTTTTGGCAGGAATCGAGGATGAGGTTTCAGCAGAACATTCATCTTATACAAGACCCGAAGAAGTTGAAGACTTTGTGAAAAAAACAGGTGTTGACTCCCTGGCAATTTCTATCGGAACTTCACATGGTGCTTACAAGTTCAAGGTAAAACCAGGCGAACTTCCTCCCCCTTTGCGCTTTGACATTCTCGAAGAATGTGCAAGACGTATTCCGGGTTTCCCGATTGTTCTTCATGGTGCTTCATCGGTGCCTCAGGATATTGTTGCCGAGATAAACAAATACGGAGGGAAAATGGAAAACACTGCAGGTGTATCTGAGGACCAGCTGCGAAGAGCTGCAAGATCCGCAGTCTGCAAAATCAATATTGACAGTGATGGCCGTCTTGCCGTTACCGCTGCAATCCGCAAAGTATTTGTTGAAAAGCCTGGTGAATTTGATCCTCGCAATTACCTGGGTCCTGCGCGCGATAAGCTCAGGGAACTTTATAAGCATAAGGTTGTCAATGTGCTTGGAAGTGCGGATAAGGCATAGAATTAAAGAACAGAACCCCTCTGCCCGCCAGCTGGCGGGCATCTCCCCCAAGGGGGAGAAATGTGTAAATCCAAACGGATTCATAATTGATGTAGGATTTATTGCCCCCTATGGGGGGAAAGCAAAGGGGGTGTGGATACCATAGAATTAATTATTTATAGGACCAGTAAGATAAAGTTTTAAATAGACTAACAGTCATTACGCCAGTCACTTCCAGACTGGCTTTTATTTTTCTGTTAAAAACTAATCAAAACTGAAAGTTAATCCGGGAACGCTTTTTTTAATTTAGCAATCAAATTCAAATAAAGCGGATTTGAAACGTACCCTTTATAAGGAAGACCGGCTGAAAAGGAACAACAGGCTTTCGCTGATGCTTAATAAAAGGGAGATAAGGGCGCTCGGGATATACTGCGATCGTTACCGGGTCAAAAACAAATCCGAATTCCTGCGTGAAACAATAATGAGGGCAATTCTGAAGAGATTTGATGATGAGCATCCAACACTCTGGGAAGAGCCTGAACCTACGCTTTTTAATCAGAATACCAGGAAGTAGGGATATTCCGGCACATCCTTCCGCGTTGCAATAAGACAACATCTGAGAGTACTCTCAATCCTGAATACTGCAGGTCATAACAGAATAAAAAACGGATATGTCCGTTTTAATCTTGAATGAAGCTTCTGACAAAATATAAAGCAGAGCCGACAAGAAGAACACCCCGAATTGTACTTGAGCCGGGCAGGATTTTTATTGTCGGACGATCGATCCCTGTGAATCCCGGCGAGTTTTACCGTCCGGTCTATGACTGGATAAGCCAGTATATGCATGTTAATGGTCATAAAACCATGATCGAACTGGGATTTGAGTACATCAACACAAGTTCCACAAAGTGGATTTACAATATCATCAAAGAAATAGCAGGCTTTGAACACCATTCCGAAAATACCAGGATAATATGGTATTACGACCAGGGTGATGAAGATATGTGTGAGCTGGGTTTTATCCTGAAATCGCTTGTTGAATGTCCTTTCTTTGTGATTGAGACAGAAAACCTTGACCGTCGTCCTGAGGATCCTGTCATGTAGGATTCATAGCGGTTCACTTGTATCCTTTACCGGTCAAAATAAGTCAGGTCTCCATCACTAACAAAAAATTTTCCTAATTTTGCGTCACCGGAAACGGTATTGATGACCCATGGTGTAATTGGCAACACGTCGGATTTTGGTTCCGCAGAGTCCTGGTTCGAGCCCAGGTGGGTCAACAAAAACGTCGCAGTTTGCGGCGTTTTTGTTGAATGGCCTGCAGGGAAAGCAAACTGGGCGAGAAGTTTATCCCGACATGACGAACAAAGAGAGGCATCGTCGGGAAGCCCGGGTGGGTCAACACAAACGCCGCAGTTTGGGGCGTTTTTGTTGAATGGCCTAGCGGGAAAGCAAACTGGGCGAGAAGTTTATCCCGACATGACGAACAAAGAGAGGGATCGTCGGGAAGCCCAGGTGGGTCAACAAAATATATTAAATAAAGCCCTGTAAAATAATTGAATGCAGGGTTTTATCATTTTGCGACTAAATAATAACTAAAATAATTGTGCTTTTAAGTTTCCTGTTGAAGGCATTTTATTAAGTCAGGTTCCAAGGTTTTTTGTAGGAATATTGGGAAAATAGACTAAAAACTCAAATCATAAAATGCAAGAAAATGTTTTAAATAGAGATATTGTAACTATTCAGGAACATCTATAAAGACTTATCATAGTTTTGTTCCATATGATAAATAGCTTCAATACCTTTTTCAGTAAGTCGGTATCTCTTTGCCCTGTTGAGTATATCAGATAACCTAATACAACCTTTCTCCTGGAGACTACCAATGTAATATCTCATCTTCTTGTCATTGAAATACCCTACAAAGCGTAGAATAGCAGAATAGCTGAATGATGATCCTACGTACTTATTGTACAGCATCATCCCGTTTAGGATGACAATTTCGTTAATGGTCAGGTTGAACTTCTTTCGGATTGGGCGAAGGATGCGAAATAGGTTATAAACAATATATTGTGAGAGTGATCCTGTAGTGTTATATAACTCTAAGGTATTGTAAGGTTGGGATGTGGTTTCTACGTCCATATTTTGCTGTTTGTTCATCCTATGAAGATTTTTTGGTTTTAAACATTTATTCGTGACAGTTAGCTTTGAGTTCAAGAATCTCAAAGCTAGGAAGGCTTGCAGTGATCTGTATAATATACCGGCTTCCCGAGCTTCCAGATAGGTTATAATGCACCTCATCTATCATATTCACCAAATCTTGCTTTTCTCTAATACCGGTTATCACGAAAAGTTCACCAGTAAATGTACTTTTCAATACAAGATTAGTTACTTTCATTTTCATCCATATAAGCTGTCCCTCCTTAAAATGGGCGCTTACAGGTAAGTAAAAGTCAGTCGCTGTGACATCATCAATAAGTACTCCATTGCAAGTTACAGGAAATTCTGCCATATTAGGAAGGGTGACAAAAAAATCATAAACTATAGTTCCAGTACCATTCTTTCCGTTCTGTGCAGATAGCTGAGTCAATCCAATGCCTAAGAAAAGGCATATTAATAAAAGAGTTTTTGTTTTCATGGCTTAAAGATTTTGTAATAAATAAAATAGATACGTTTTTTAAAGAATGTAGTAACAGCTAAATGCATTAAGTTAGGAAATCGTTGTCTGTTTTTTTTACAAATATGTTTCAGATTATTGTATTTATTTTACAAACTATTGTACCGATGTTTCAAAATCAGAAACAGTGGAATAAGAAAGCCCTCGGCTGATTCCAAGGGCTAATATTTTCATTCCATAGAATTTAATCTAATTATCCTTTACGCAACGAACAGAACGGCCCTGCTTTTCTGATTCTAATACTGCTGAAGGAGTAGTGATCCTACCATAATAGTAAATGTCCCAAGCATATTTAAATTCGGGATACATCCTACCATCGGAAGCCCAATAAAAACCTCGGTAGCCAGAATACTTGAATTCGCCTGTAGGTAGCCGATAACCGCCCGGGAGGGCTGTAAGACCTGTTGTATTGGTTCCATCAAGTTCAGCAGACTCATTCCAATGAATTTTGCCAGTTTCCATTAGTTCTTCACCATAAGGGCCGTTTTCATAATCAGTCTCAGGACAAATTATTCTCCATTCTCTAAGGCCTGGTACATGCCATCCTGTTGGACATAATTTATCAGTTCCCACTGCACCCCAGTTGTATAATATCCCATGGTCATTTCCATATGTGTCTGCTACATTATTGTACCAGCAATATGCTCCGTATATAACATATGTCTGAGGTAGTTGATCTCCAACCCATTCAGAAAAAGGCATATTAGCCCATTCATTATTGTCTGTCACATTTGGAATGCTTGTACCATCATTATACTTAGTTGTTTTTAGGTTTTCAGCCATCCAAACCTGGTCTCCAATTTGAATAGTTTTATAACAATTCCCGTCAATATCTGAAATTAAACCATAAGTTAAATTGGGATTAAAAAGCGGGCCTAATTTCGTAGTAAAATACTGCTGGTCACCATAGGCAGTACCATTACTATTTGTAGCGAAAGCACGAACGTAATAATTTGTTGCCCCGAACAAACAACTGATTTTACTTGTGAAACTCCCTATTCCTGTTCCGTCAGAGGTTTTGCTGTCTTCAGTAGTAGGATTTGGTGTTGTTGCCCAACACACTCCTTTCGAGGTAATTGGAGCACCACCATCGGCAGTAATATTTCCTCCTGTAAATGCAGAATTTGCTGTTACATATAAAACTGATGCTGTGGTCAAAGTAGGAACAATCGAGAAAGTAGTAAAAGTTAAATCATTACCATATGTAGCACCAATTGAGTTTACTGATATAACTCTGTAATGATAAGTAGTTCCAGGAGTTAAGTCTGAAATATCTGCACTAACATTAGTTATACTGTTTCCAGTTACAGGACTTTGTCCAGCAATTATTGTCTGTCCGTAACTTGTTGTTGAACCATATTCAAATGAAACAGATGTAGACAGATAATTGGCATTAACTGTTCCATTTAAGGTTGCTTCAGAGGGTGTAATGTCTGTTGCATGCTGAGTAATACATTCTGGTGATTCTCCCAAGGTGGTAAATGACAAATCAGCACCATAGGCAGTACCGACCGAATTGGTTGCGTAGGCTCGTACATGATATGTTGAGCCAGCTGATAATCCGGTGAGATTACTCACAAATTGACCAATGTCAGTACCATCATCTGTCTTTGAATCTGAGGTCGTTGGATTTGCATTCATGCTCCAGCATATTCCTCTTGAGGTTACCCATGCATTCCCATCTGAGGTAATCATACCCCCTCCTGTTGCTGATGAAGCTGTTATATTGGATATCGTAGAGGTTGATAAAGTTGGTAATTCTTCTTTCTTACAGGAATGAAGTATTAATACAAATCCTGTTAGTAATAAAATGATTATTGGATATCTGATCAAAATTTTCATGATAATGTCATTGCGGCAAAATAGAAGCTGAAATAGTAGCTTACTAATTTATATTTTAATCATTGAAACAGAAAATTTTAAGCATATGATTCCATGAACCTTATACATAATTTGACTAATGAACTAAAGCGGCAATTATTAGAATGTTTAAAGGAGGAAAACGAAGGAATTCTCAGGATTTTACGAAAATATCCTTTTTACAGTAATCATGTAACGTGCCTTAATGAAATATCTATATGAAACAGGAAAAAGGGTGGCTCCAAATTTCTGAATGTCAGGAGGTACTTCTTTCTTCAATATTGATACTATTAGGTAATTCTTCACCAATACTGAAAGTGAATCAATAATTTGAAAGATATTCTCGGAAGTTCCATTTATTTGAAATGATTTAAAAGCCTCTTCTGTTTTTGAATTAATTAATTGTGCATTAATCCTTATTGTACCTCCCGTTTTATTTATACTGCCATTGATAAAGACATGAGCCTCCAATTTCTGCGAGATTTGACTTGCAAAAGATGGGGTGACTGAAGCATAATTGGTAAGACCTTTGCTTTGTAGTATGCTGTTAATGGATTCAATCTGCCGAACTCTTAACTCCTATACATTTGTAAGGGACGTGATTAAATTAACCTGAATCCCGTCCTGCCAATAATTTAAGATAGTGTCATTAGTCAAGTTCTGAAATGGCATTACAGCAACGGATATTCTCCCCTCTGATCTCAGTTTCTTCAGAGTGTCACGTTTGAAAATCTTTGGGTATACAAGGATTCCAACTACAGCAATCAAAGCAGCTATTATGATGTTGCTTGCTGTAAATATCCTCTTAACGGTTTTTTTTACAATCTTACTGTCCTCAGATTCTTTAAATGATCCGGTTTTCTTTATTCCATCTGGAGTTATTCAAACACCCAAGAAATGATAACTGCAATAGGAAATCCTACTATCAAAATTAATGTTATAAGTCTCGTTGTCTATTCAGGAAGTAGCAAAGCGGGAGTAAGGATATATGCAAGCTGTAGAAGGATAAAAGCTGTAGCAGCATAGGCAACAATTACTTTACCGGTCTTCCTCCGCTTCAGCTCCTTCCAGAACCTTTTAATACTGTTGGTTTTATGAGCCATCAGGTATCATCTTGGCTTTGTTCATGTAAAATTAAACTATCCTGATACCAAAGTCAAGTGAGGGTTGAATTGACGCAATTACATTTAAAGGAATGTTACTTTCGATTTGCAATAAAATCCTGGATGCTTTCTTCAAGTAACTTGTTAAATTCATCAGGTGCATCCCAAAAAACGACATGTCCTACACCGGGAATGATTTTAGCTTTGAATGAGGGAACATATTTCCTGAATGCATCTATATTAGTTGGCTCAGAATCGGAATTAATTGCTATAACTGGTGCTTTTATCAGTTTAAGTGTCTGCATACAATCTTCATTAATCCATTTAAAATATGAATCCAGGGATTCCCTGTAACCTGTTCTGGAAGGAAATTTATTTACCATTTCAAGAACCTTTTGAAAATTCTGTTCACGATTATTTTTGAAAAATCCCATAGTTACTAATTTCTCTTGAGTAGGATTTTCTATTAAATCCATCATAACACTATCAAACATATGAACAATTTCAGCGGGATATTTTGTTTCGATGTTTTGCAGATCATCCACAAGAACAACTCCTGTTATTCTTTCAGGAACTCTTTTTGCTGTTTCGAGAACAACTGGTGCACCCATTGAAAAACCGACCAATACGACCTTCCGGAGTTTGAGGTTATCAACAATTGCTGCAACATCATTTCCAAATGCTGACATAGTCCAGTCTGAGCGGTTATTACCTGACTCTCCAAATCCAGCAAGATCAACAGTAATGGTCTTGTACTTTTCAGAGAAATGGGCTAACTGTTCAACCCATATGCTTTTGTTATTTGACCAACCATGGACAAAAATGATTGCCGGATTTCCTTCTCCATTCTGGTTGAAGACAATATTAACTCCATCTGTTGAGATAACTTGATTAATTGGTTGTTTATTACAGGCATTTGAAATCAGAAACAAGATTGCCAAAGTAATTGTTAGTAAATTTTTAGGATTCATTGCTAAATGATATTAGTGAATAAAAAGCAAAATGTGAGATTCTCTCATATTATATTATTAAACAATTTCTTATATAAAGTTACACCCTTGATGAGCCAAAGTCAATTTTATTTCACATTCTACTCAAACATCCTCCTCATTGAAATCATGTGGTATGGCAGCAGTAAGGGAGCCGTACAAGGACATATATAAAAAGTGATACTTACTATCATTTCGACCTGTTATGCCCATACGTGGCAGACACTTGGCTGATAGGTCAGGCAGAAAATGCCAATACTTGTTTTCACTTATAATCAGCAGATACGATTTTTTGAAATCGTGGCAAACTTCTTAGCTTATCATATAATGGATTATTACTTAGATAACCTATGCCCAGCCAACTTGGAATTGAGAGTAAGTATTCCATTTTGTCGAGAGCCAAATTATAGTTTTTGGTTAAGATATAAATCTCCATTAAATCCTCTTCTAAACGTGGTCCAAGGTATGCATCTGCCTTGATCGGCATAATATTTAATGCTTTCAGACCACATGATATTGCATCTTTAACATTCCCAATTAATGCGTAACATTTACCTAAAGTGGCGTAAATTCTTTCATCATCAGGAGTTTCCTTTAGTAATTTTTTCAATTGAATAACAGCAGAATCAGCATGGATTTTGCAAATAGATGCATTGTTATTTAAATAATAAATCAATGCAAGTCTATATGTTTTTGGTTCATACCATAGTTGATAAGATGCAACCAATATTGTATCCTTTTTGATGAAATCAATTAACTTATCGTATTCCCGGGAGTAATAATAAACATCCCATAGCATATCATGTTCCTTCAAACCTGATCTTTTAAGCGCTTCGATCTGATCACCTTTTTTCTTTAAATAAGCACGGTATATATAGGAATTAAAAGCCTTATAGTCAGGAATTAATGATTGTCCCTGTCTGCAGCATTCAATTTCATCATCATATTTGTGTAAAAGATCGTATGTATCAGTAAGATTATCATAATAACTTGCATTTAATGGATCTAATTTTATTGCTTGTTTTAATTCATTTATTGATTCTTCCAACTTGCCCTGCCGTCTCAAAATGTAGGAGGTATAAGCATACAAATCTGCCATATGGGGTACTTCTGATTTTAATTCATTAAGAATCTTTAGAGCTTTATCATAATTGCGATTTTTATGATAATAACAAACTGCTTCTGCAAATCTTATTTCAGGTAATTCCGGATTTATCCGTAATCCTTTCTCTATGTCCTGCTTAGCTTTCAAATCATGATCTTGCCATCCTTCTCCTTTCAACCAGAAAAAAAATGAATGAGCTATTGCTCTTTTAGCATATACTGCAGTAAATAGCGAGTCCTCCTTAATAGCTTTTGAATACATATCTATTGCGAACGGAAACTCCATTTTAGACAGGTAATCATTACCTCTCAGGTAAAAGTCATAAGCAAGCAGGTTAGTTGTAGTCTTTTTTTCAATCATTCGTTTTTCCTCAGGAGTTATTGATGTCTTTAATGCAGAGACAATAGATTGTGCAATATCACTTTGTGTGTCAAAAATATCTTGTGTTCCCTTTATCTCTTTTTGATAAGACTCTGCCCAAAGATGTTTTTCCTTCCTTGCAGCAATCAACTGAACTCTCAGGCGATAGAAATTTCCGAATTTTTGCCCACTCCCTTCAACAATATAATTAACTCCCAGTTTTTTTGCTATTTCCGGTATTGTTGGAATTGAAAGACCTTTATATTGTTCGGTTGACGTTCTTGAAAGAACACGGAAGTCCTTAATCTTTTGCAAATTGTTTAGGATTTCTTCCATTAATCCATTTATAAAATACTTTGTTGAATCACTCCCGCTATCATTTATAAATGGTAACACAGCGATAGATTTTTCAAGTCTTGATATACCTGCGTTAAGGTTCCTTTTGCTAATAAAGTTGAATGCCACCAACGCTACGATAACAACAGCACTAACAAATGTTGCAATCTTCCATCCGATTGAAGTTGGAGTAGTCGCCTTATCAATATGCTTAACAGTACCAACCAGTTTTGTTTTCCTGACACCAGATGGAGTAAAATCATAAACCCATGAAAGAAATGTAGCAATGACAAATCCAATGCAAAGCAAAACGATTACCAGTCCTGTTGTCCAATCAGGCAAACGTAATGGTTGTTCAACTATATCAACAAGCTGAAGGATCACAAATGCAACAGCAGCATATACAGCTATTACATGAACGACCTTACGCCTTTTAAGTTCCTTCCAGAACCTTTCAAAACTGTTGGTTTTGTGAGCCATCAGGTATCTTTTTAGTTATGTGTACGTAAAATTAAACCATCCTGATACCAAAGTCAAGTGAGTTGTGATGTTATGAAAATAACACCAAATAGAGCTCAGCTATTTTAGAAATTGAAACATACTGTTATTCCGATAACACTGTGATGGTAAGTATTTCCCAGACTGAGCTCTAAAGGATAATTTAAAACAGTCGCATTCAATGAAGCATTCTTCAATGCTTTCTTTATATGCATTGAACGATTATAATGCACTCCAAAAAGGATTAACTCCAAAGGTAATACTATAAATCCTACTGGTGTAAGTATCAGACCCCACAAACCATAGACAATGTCGTCGTTTTTTTCTCCATTTTTTATAAATATTATACCTGTTGTAACCATCGCACAACCCACACCAGACCAGATCAGGTTCCTTTTTATATGAGTCTTTTCCTCTTTAAGAGATTCTTCCAGTTGTACTTTTGTCAGTTTATCAAGGGAACTGACGCCGTATTTAAAAGAGTACCACTGGCTGCTGGCACTGGAAACAATAACTAAAGTAAATGTTAAAATCAAAATGATCCTTTTCATTTCAAATTAAATCTTATTCCTTAGATTCAAGAACTAATATACAAATCTGACATATTTACACCAGCAAAAAGCCAAAGTCAAATATATTTTAACATTTAGTGTACATGGGGATATTCTTAATAGGACAAATGACCTGGTGGGAGGAAAGAGATTAAATTGAGTTTTAATATATTACGAAACCATAGCACTGATTAAAAGGAATACAGTTGTACCTAAAAGCACCTTGAAAAATGCATTGTGTGAAGTTCCGCTTTTAGTCATCATGAAAAGAGGTTTTTAATGTTGGATTGCCTGAAATTATTTACAATGAAAATATTGTCAGTTTTTCGGGAGCAAATTGCAAAAAATGTGACAATACAAATATTGTTTTCTATTTTTTTTCTTTGCTTTGTTTTTTTAACTTTTCAAGTGCCATTATTCTTGCTGCGTCTATCGCATTGTTTGAGGCAACTTTTACATCCGGCTTTACTCCTACAGCTTCCCAATTGGTCTTTGTGATAGGGTTTACTGCTCGTGCATAAGGTATAAATCCTATAAAACCATTGGTGATTAATTGAGGAGATACAGGGTGTGCACCACCACCTGTTGTTTCTCCGATTAATTGAGCTCTATGTAGGACTTGCAGATCATATGCAAATTCTTCTGCTGCAGAAAATGTATTTCTACTTATTAGCACATATATAGGTATGTTGGAGAAAAATTCAGAACCTTTCACTGGCTCTGTCCAATACGACTGTGTTTTATTAGTACGCCGCTCATACAAATCATTAATATGTGTTGGTTTATTAAACAAGTAGCTACAGATATACTTCACCATATCCGGGCTTCCTCCACCGTTATTCCTCACATCAATAATTAAAGCATCACTGCTTTTTAAAAATGTAAAAACCCTTTCAACTGTTGTCTTTGCCGTCTCATTTAAATCATAAAAACTGTCGAAATAAACATAGCCAATATTACCATTTAGTATCTCCACCTTTTTAAAACCGAAATTCTGTTTCTTAGCTTCTTCAATAGCTTGTGTTTGTTTATAGGCACTTTTATTGGAGGCATCTGATAAACTCTTTTCTTGCCCTGGATTGAATTTTACTGATAAATGTAGATCGTTGTAAACTGAACGTAAATCTTTGGTCAGTTTTTCTGCAAATTCATTTGGATTTTTGATGTTATCATATAAACCCACAGCTAAGTTCTTCTGAATTAAATTTTTCATATTTCGAGCTTCATCAGCAAAAATATAATTGTCAAGAAGCGACTTGGCTAAATTATTAACAACCTCAGTTTTAACAACCTTTGTAAGTTGGTTTTGCGCATTTAGATTTGATGAAACAAAATGTGCAGCTAAGACAATGATAAAAAGTTTTATTAAACGCATAGAACAACTTTTAAATCCACTTGGTTGAGAAGTGTCCAGTAAATTAGGGCAAAACTTAAAGTAACTATTCTTGATTGAGATCTAATGTTAATGATGAGATAATACTTGGTTTATGATTCAATGTTCGGTATGGCATGCCTTATAATGCATATTATTTGCTTTTGAATTTTTCAAACCATCCCAGGGTATAAGCAACCTTATAAATTTCATTGCTGGGCTTGTCTGCAATTCCATGACCAGATTAAGACAAGTAATGCGACAAAACATTTCTTCATGGATTGTTAGAATTCGTTTAGTTGTTTAAAGAATGTTATATAAAATTATATAAACCTCAGATCAAAGTCAAGAGAGGATCAGATTTATAGTCAATAAAAAGCCCCCGATCCGAGGGCTGGTTATTATAACATTAGAACAAAAAATCCACTGGCTGATCCAATGGCTGAAAAGAGGATGTCAAGTGAACCTTATAAATCTATTTATGTTATTCTTTGAGCATGATTGTAATTTGGACTTGCCAGCATCCTTTCTCAGTAGGTTTAGGTTAATCAAGTAGAGTTCATAGCTCTTTTTAGGGTGCTGGCTTTTTTTAAATAGAAAAGCCCCCGATCCGAAGGCTGGTTATTATAACTTAGAACAAAAAATCCACTGGCTGATCCGAGGCTTATAATAATTTCAAAATCTAAGACGTTATTCCTTCAATTTCCGGACACAGCGCTTACTGAATTTTCATGTATGCGTATGATCATTAACTGTAACAATGCCCACATAATGGCTTCCTTCATTCCCTTTTCGGTTATAATGAGCTTCTTGAATACCATTGGTAATTCTATGACGTTGGATTTTCCATTGATTTCAGAGGTACTCGTTTGTATATGGAAGTGCCATGTCTCGAAGCCTTCATCCAAATCGCATTGATCTCGTTCTGATGCAATATATCCAGCTACCGCTAAACCGACATCGGTATTGTTAAAGTCATCTGTAAATTTCTCATCGTATCAGCCTTTATAAGCTACTGATCAACTTGCTTGAAAAGTTAACAGTATCAAGGTTTCCTTTCCTGAGCCATTCATGCTATTGTGGCAAAGCCAATGCACATGAAGTAGTATCAAGATGAATTCTAAATGCTTTCTAACGAGAAATGATTTCGTTTCATAACAGCAGTTAGCTATAGTGACTGTCAAAATCATGCCGTTGATCAGCTGAAGTCAATTTTATTGTTAAAAAATAGCCCCGGCTGATCTAATGGCTGAAATGAGGATGTCAAGTGAACCTTATGTGATAAATCTCATTTGCTTGGTAATCTTGTTGTGCTATATTTGATTGATTTTAATTAATCGGACGTGCCAGCATCCTTTCTAAGCTTGGTCTAGGATTAGTAATTCAGGGTTCATGGCTACATCTATTAAGGGAAAGCCCCGGAGATGATCCGAGGGCTGCAGATTAGCTATTATTAAAGATGAGATATTGCCCTTCCGTCAGCGTCCTCTGTTCCTCAAGCCATTTTGTAAAATGATATCCGAATTTGGTTATTAATCTGTAAACTTTTTTCAGGACGAGTCATACTAAAGTCCAGTGAGGGTCTGATCCGTACTGGTTTGAACTGGAATCATTTCATCACGCCAACAGCCTTTTTTGCTTTTAGTAATATCTGATGGAATGATTTATTAACCAGGTATCTCGCAGAGATCATTGTAAGAAGCTTTAAGACACTAAGACATTAAAGCTGGAAACGTTCAGATTAGTTTTTACAAGTGCTAAAAACGCATTACAGGGGGCATATGAAGCCACGATCACTTTGAATGCAGGTGTCATTCAGATTACCCTTTACGAAAATACTGGATCAGTGCTGTGGATGGATTTTTCCTCAGCTATTTATTAAGAGAGAGATACGAAAGCAACTTAACTCTGAACTTTAAGAATAATTTAACAGGCTTGTTAATGAACTATAAAAATTATTTAATGTTTTATTATCCTAAAACAAAACATTATGAAAAAGTTAGTTATTTCCAAAAGCAGGTGGTTAATAGGCATTACTCTCCTGGCAGCAATTCTGAGCATTACGGATAGTTGCTCAAAAAGTTCAAGTATTTACGGTGGTGGTGGTAATAAAGGCGGACCCGGAACGAATGAGGTCTGGATTCAAGGCATGGCTTTTGATCCGTCTACCATTACAATAAATGCAGGTACCACAATTACATGGACAAACAAAGATGGAGTGCCTCATACTGTAACAAGCGATACAGGACTGTTCAATAGCGGAACATTAAGCACCAATGGAACCTATGGCTATAAGTTTGTCACATCCGGTACTTATGCATACCATTGTGCGATTCATCCTTATATGACTGCTACCGTTATTGTTAATTAAATAATGATTAAAATAAATGGGAGGAAAAATAATGACAAAAATTCAAGATGTATTAAAAGCTGCATCAAATGCGTATGGGTTACTTTTAGAAAATGACAAAGTACGTGTTATGGAAGTGCGTCTAAAACCTGGACAAAAAGCACCGATGCACGATCACCCAAATGACCATGTTGTTTACGTGATGAAGGATGCAAAGTTCAAACTAAGTTTCCCTGATGGAAAGAGTCTGGATATAGAATTGAAATCCGGAAAGGTCATTTGGATGGAAGCAGGTCAACACGAAACAGAAAATGTCGGTACAACAGATGGACATAATTTGGTAATAGAGTTGAAATAGCTTTATAATTTTTATGCAGAATCTCAATTGCTTTTTTTGCGAAAAGTTTTCTCATATTTAATCATATTTGAACTTTGTTAAAGCCAAAGGGTAGGATTTTTAGTGTAAAATCAGATGATATTAAGCAGACTCCTTGTTCATTTTAGAAAACCCATGTAGATCAATACGAGGTATGTGGTTAGAGTATTTAAAGTATATAAGAAAAGCCCCCAATCCGAGGACTGTTGATCAAAATTTTTGACAGTTTATTGCATGGGCTTAATAAAGGTCCAGGGATTTTGCAAATCCTGTGTTCATTTAATTATTCTTCCTTCTTAAATAGCTATAGCCAATTAATCCGTCACTGGTGATGAAATATAATTTAGCGCTGTCCTGAGCTAATGAAATATAAGTAAAGCCAAGTGCAGATAGTGCATAAACTGTTTTATCATTATGTCCTACAAGACGTGCAGAGCCACCGGTTCCAGTCACAATATAATCGGTACTTTTATCCATTTCCCTTACATGCTCAAAGTCATGATCATGCCCGCTGAAGTAAAAATCAACTTTATATTCATCAAGAAGAGGTTTAATAAGAATTTTCAATTCTTTTGTATCTCCATGACGATAACCTGTTGAAAATACTGAATAATGTCCTGTAACTATGATCCATTTCTCACTTGCCCGGGAAAGCAGGTTCTTAAACCAGGTGTACTGAACTATGTTATCATATTTGGTTTTATCGGTCAGCTTCCGGTATTCTTTTATCAATGCGTATGTATCAAGGACAATGAATCTAACGGAACAGCTTGAATTTATCTCTTTTACAAAGGAATAGTAACGACCTGGCATTACCCAATGTTTATTTATCGTTGAATACTCTACCTCTGCATCAGGATCACCCCTGTAATCGTGATTCCCAAGAGACGGATACCATGTGACTGATAAAGAACTATCATTATATACATTTTCAAAATTGGAACGCCACAATTTATCTCTTTTGCTTTTAACGCCGGCATACTGAAAATTATCACCACAGGTAAGTATAAAGTTCAGTCCGACAAGTCTGGATATTTGGATCATTTCAGATTCAACTTTTGCCTGATCATTACTTCCATTAAAACCCCAGTCGCCTAAAACAAAAAAATGTAAAGAAGCTGAATCTTTCTTGCACAGAGTATTATTTGCAACCGGGAAGTTATTATCTGACCTTACTTTTCCCCCAGAACACGATAACCATACTAAAGCAATAATAATAAGTATCATAGATTTTATAAGCCGGTTGAAATATTTAGAATAAGAGTACATGATCAATTTTAGATTCTGATTGGTTTTTCCGTTTATATCGGCAGTAAATTATAAAAATTAAAGTTCAGGACAGATTTAAAATAGTGGTTTTATTTCATCTGTCAGTATTTACCAATATAAAATCTTGTCAGATCGGATGGTAACTTGTCCTTGAGCTTCAGAAAGACCCCAGACGAGGGCTGGTTATCGTGACATGGAAACAAAAAGCCCCGGAGTTAACGCGAGGGCTTTGTGTTTTGTTAAATTTCCGTATAAATATGATTTCAGTTTCAAGAAATAATTTCTTTCGTGTATAGCGTTTTCTTACTGATTAAATCATTCAGGGTGATACTCACCCTTCTGAGTGAATCATGTTTTTCAATTTTCCCTTTCTTCTCTGAGTCCGTTTCTTTAATTTTGATTAGAAAAATCTGTTTGTTAAGAACATAACCAATATCAATAATTATGACCAACCGCCGTAACTTTCTGAAACAAGTCAGCGGAGTAATGATAACTGCTGCTGGCAGCACAATTGCTGGTGGAATGATACCAGATATTCAGACTTTAAAGCTTACTGTAAATGGTAGTGTTTCTAAACGAATTTTCATTGCCCGATTCGCACATGAAACGAATACATTCCATCCTGTTCCTACCTCTAGTTGGCAGTATTCAGAAACTGGAATAATCAAACTGAAATCCTGGGAAAATGCTGATTTCAATATTATTCCTGGTGTAAGCGCTACTCCAAACGGAGGAGGACTATTACTTGAAAATCCATGTCGCGAAGCCATCGATCGAATTTTAAAATCATTAAAATTGTCAATGCCGGTAGATGCAGTTTTTTTACAGCTCCATGGAGCAATGTTTGCTGAGGGTATTGGTCATGCTGAGACTGTTCTTGTGGGTAAAGTTCGCGACCTGGTAGGTTCCAGAATACCTGTTACCTGCACGTTTGATCTCCATGGTAATATTCCCGGCCGCATGGGACAATATGGTGATATACTTGTGGGTCTGAAGACTGCTCCTCACACTGACAGCGCTGAGACAGCAGAGCTTGCAGGACGCATTCTTTTTGATACAATTCAGGGCATGGTTCATCCTGTATCTTATGTACTCCCGATACCGTTCATAGTTCAGGGAGAAAAGGCAATGACCACATCCGAACCGTTTGGCAGTCTCGTTGCAGAAGCTAAAAGAATAGAGAAGGAAGGTATTCCGGGATTCACTCAGCGCATTCTTGCTGCAACATTGTTTGTTGGGTGCGCATGGACTGATGCGCCAGATACCGGGATGTCGGTTATGATAACCGCTGATGGTTCTGCCAGAGCTGCTCAGGCGGCTGCAACTTATTTGGCTAAGAAGATATGGGATTCCCGACATCAGTTCAGCTATGGCTGTGAAACAGCAGAACTTGAAGAGGGTGTATCCCGTGCTCTGAATGCTAAAGAAACTACTGTTTTTCTGACCGACAGTGGGGACAATGTTACTGCGAGCACGCCAGGAGATCTACCTATTGTACTGCGTCATCTGGTTGAGAGAAAGGTCAGCAGTGCAGTTGTTGCATGTATCAACGATGCAGTTGCCACAGAAAGATGTTTCAAAGCCGGGGAGGGAGCCAGGATCCAACTTTTAATAGGAGCAACGATAGAAAAACGATATGGTCCACCATTTCAAGCTGAGGTCAATGTTTTGCGTTTGATCCAGCAACCAAAGATGGCAGTGATAAAAACCGGCGGTATTGAGGTAATTCTTACTGACGGACCAGATACATTTACAACTGTCTCTCAATTTGAGCAATGCGGTATTAATCCCCTTGAGCGAAGGATTGTCGTGGTGAAAATGGGGTACCTCTATCCAGGATTAATTAAGATTGCCCCACGATATATCATGTTATTAACTCCCGGATCAGGTGATATGCGAATTGAGAAACTGACTTATTCCAGGCTCAGAAGACCAATATTCCCATTGGATCCAGATACTCAATTTAATCTTCCGTGAGAATAAATTCGGTCCACCCGCCTCCATGAGACCAATGTACTAAAACCAAAGTACTGACAGCATAACAGCATATAATTGAATTTCAATGATTGTTATTGAATACCTTCCATTCCTGAATAAACCTATCCCATGATACAATGTGGGGTGCATGCCCACCGGGCATTTCCACCACACTTGAAAGTGGTAAATCTGATGCAAGATCATCAATGATTTTATGCAGGAAACGTGCCGATCCGGTACCTTTTACCAATAAAACAGGTGATTTAATTTCCTTAAGACGTTTTAAGTCATCATTATGAGTCACTACTGCAGGATTGCTGCGCAAAGATTGCCTGAAGGGAAGCCACTCCTGCCATTGAGGCAGGTCACGAGGGGATTGTTCGGGCTTAGCCAGGCCTACCTGCTGTAAAAATCCGGCAAGCATATCATCTGTTATGTCACCGTGCAATGATTCCAAAAAGTTAATTGTTTGCCTGGTTTCTGCATCTAATTCTCCATTATCACGCAAAACCCATATAGCGGGCGGTTCAATAAGTGTTAAAGAATGAACCTTTTGCGGGCAGTCAAGCGAATAATCAAGAGATACCAGGCCACCATATGACCATCCTATAATGTCAATCGGGTCGAAATATCCAAGGGAATCAAGAGTCGCTGTCAGTGCGTGGCTCTCTGTCTTTACTGTATAATCAAAAGGTAGCTGCCGGTTTTCAAGTCCATACTCAACACTTATTAGCTGAACTTGTATGACCTTTCTGCCCATCCCTGTAAATACATCTATAAAGGGATCCCAGCTTTTCCAGCCAGTAAGCCCTCCTGGCAGTAACAATAAAGGTTTTCCTTCACCAATTACTTTTACCTTAAGTTTTAACGTGTTATTCATTTAATTTTTATTTAAAATAGTCAAACAGGAATTGTTTTTTAAAGGACCGGAACTCCCAAGGAGTGAAATAACTATTTCTGTCTGAAAAAATATTTGAAAATATTTTCTCTTCATCGTTCATCGGAAATTAATCAAAACAGAAACAGCCAAATTCCATTTTTGTTTGTACCATCTTAGACTATTTCCATAAATTAACACTCTGGTTCTTAATGTTAAGTTCTAAACAACTGGAAATATTATAATCTGAGACGTTAAGACTCTGCCGGTATCTTAATGAATAGAAAAGCCTGATAAGGGCTGATAGCAAAAAAAAGAAAGCCCCCGAACTGATTTCCGAAGGCTTAATTATTACTAATACTCTTATCCTTCTTATTCTAAACCACAATTTTAATTAACTCTTTTCTAATAGGTATTTTAAAAGCAGCTTTCAAAAGATAAATGTTGATAATCAAACGCAATGTGATTTACTCCAATAGTTAAATACAATTAGTCGTCCATTTTTATCTGTTCTGACTTTTGCCATACTCTGGACATTAGCAATAAGTCTGCCATCTTTATATATTTTATAATGTATAATGAATGTCCAATCCGTACCCTTCTTATCAGAAATCGTAAACCAACCCGGTTCAACCATTACAACTTCATATGGTTCATTAGTAAATTCGCTATAAAAAATGCCACTCCCTTTCCACTGCACATGCGAATCCCCAATTACTAGTGTTTCAATAGAAAGAGTTCCAACCAGAGCTTCAGGTAGACAATCCGCAAAAATCCACTGATCAGTCCAATCTTCGCTATAGGTATAAGTGTGTTTCTGAGCAAAAACATTGTTGAAGGTAAAACCTAAAACAATAAGTAGTCCCGTAATAATTTTCAGTGTTTTCATAGCCTTACAATTTTTAGTTAATAATCCACGAAGTTCGGTTACCCAAATATCAAAATCTACCTCATTTGTAACATAAAATGATAGTTTTGTAACATTTTCAGGATTTTTGGTTTTCAAAAAGAGAAATAGTAACATTATATGCATTAAGTCACTGCCGGTATTTTAAAAATAAAAAAAGCCCCGATAGAGGCTGTTAGCAATAAAATTGAAAGTCCCGGGCTGATCCGGGGACTGAGAAACAAAAACGGCATCCCCTTTAAGAACCAACAATATATTCTTCACTATTTAAAGCCACTGTGCGAATGACTAGTGGAAGGGATTGCAGCAGATAAAATACATCGTCATTTCTTTCTGACAGCACAAATTATTGCACCTATTATACCATAGAAATCATTTTTATCCTGACAGACATTCACCTGAAATATTTTATCTTCGATCATACCTTTATCAGACTTAAAATGGTTAGGAATTTAAATGTGATAGTTTCGAAATTCTTCAATCAATTAAAGCCCAGATCTTTAATTTTTAATAAATTGTTCTTCAATCAATTTAAAAATCATCAGTATGAAAACGGTTCAATTATTCATAAAAAGTTTAACAGGAACTCTTTTCTTCCTGTTAATACTTTTCATTAGTGCAGGACGAATAAACTACTGGCAAGGGTGGTTATATGCCACAATTTGTATTATATCAGTATTCTTAAATTCCTTTGCATTAAAAAACAAAGATGAACTTGCCGCAGAAAGGTCAGGAGTAAAATCAGGTACAAAATCCTGGGATAAAATAATATTAGGTTTATCTGCAGTCACACTAATAATAACATACATCGTTGCCGGATTAGATTCAGGCCGATTTCAATGGTCCCCAAGATTTCACTGGGTTGTCAATGCACTTGGAGCAATTCTTATTCTTCTTGGAGAAGTAATTTTTCTTATGGCACAAAAACAAAACAAGTTTTTTTCAAGTCTGATGCGTATACAAACAGACAGGGGACATACTGTATGTGATACCGGAATTTATAAAATCATACGACATCCGGCGTATTTTGGAAATATAATTACAGCCTTAGGTATACCCTTAATCCTGGGATCTGTCTGGGGTTTTATACCATCTGTCGTTTCTATTTTCCTGATTATAGTAAGAACATCTCTTGAAGACAAGACTCTGATTAATGAGCTGGAAGGTTATAGAGATTATACATCCAGGACCCGGTACAGATTACTCCCATTCATTTGGTAACAGGGGGAAGATTGTTGATATTAAAGTGCGATAAATTGTTCCGTTTGGTGCCCGGGAAGACTTTAGACTTTTTAATAAAAGATAAATCAATTGGCATATATTTGTTGTAGTTATTCTAAACCTGGAATAGTACATTAAACGACAATATATAGAGTGCACTTTATAACTTACAGATCTTCATAATAATTAATAATCCGGAAAATGTTCAATTTTACAAACACATTACTTTTTGCTTATGCCATTGCATTAATGGCGACCGGCAAAAATATCCAGGATGATAAGGTCCTTTTCGATGGAGTTACTCTGAATAATTGGCAGGTTATCGATTTCGAAGGGCATGGAGACATTACCATCTCTGACAGCTCTATTATCATCGGTAAGGGAGAATTGATTTCCGGTATCAGGTGGACCGGGGATTTTCCAAAATCAAATTATGAGGTTAATCTTTATGCCAAACGTATCGAGGGATCTGATTTTTTTTGCGGAATGACATTTCCGGTGAAAGAGTCCTTTTTAACCCTGGTATTGGGGGGCTGGGGAGGAGCAATGGTCGGGCTGAGCTGTATTGACGGATATGATGCTGCTAACAATATGACAGGTAATCTCTTACATTTTGCATCTGGCTGGTGGTATGCTATCCGTCTTAGAGTGACCGATAAAAAAATAGAAGCCTGGGTTGAAGACGAAAAAATTGTCGATTTTGTAATTGCGAATTCCAGATTATCATTAAGATGGGAAGTGGAATCATCCGTACCTTTTGGAATTACAACATATAAAACTACCGGAGCCCTTCGAAATATAAGGCTTCATATGATCACTGATTAAAAATCTGTAATAAGAGCTGCAATATAGCTATTTAGTGTTTTCATGATAAGTTGATAGAATCCCTGCGAGCGCATTGGCTTCGCCGAGCTCTTAAACTGGGTTCCCCGCTGCCTGTTGCAAGGATCTTCAATTACTATTTATTTAATTTCTTATTAACTATATGTGCAAGATAAGCACATCCGGTACCAATTAACGCCCCTGCAAGTACATCGGAAGGATAATGAACGCCCAAATCCATCCGGGAATATGCCACAGTACCTGCATATAAATAAGAAGGCAGAATAACATACCATTTTGGATATTCGAGACTTAATGCTGTTGCGGTAGCAAATGCAGTTGAGGTATGCCCCGAGGGAAATGAGGGGTCATGATTGGAGTGTCCCGATTTATCAATAATATCCGGATAAGTAACAAAAGGTCGTTCACGTTTAACGGTGTATTTTACAGCTGCTGTAATTCCATAAGTAATTGCCGTTCCTGCTGCAGTCACAACGGCATTTCGCAATAATTCATCATCATGTTCAGCTGATCCAACTATTGCCATCGTGACCGGAACACCGGTAATTACAAAGATATTCGAATTTGACACTACCTTAAAGAATCCATCAGAAGAAAGTGCCTCAGGTGAATTAATTGCACGAAGTATTTTAATATCAATGTTTTGAGAAAATATAGAAATTGGTATTAAAAGCAATAAAAGTGCAATAGGTTTTTTCATGATAATGATTCTTTGTATCAAAGTTACAGAACCAAAAATCGGAAGTCAATTTTATTTAGATAGAAAAACCCCTGATATTTCTACCAGGGGTCTCGCTGCAGCTCAGGATGTTTCTGATTTCATCATGAGTGCAGAATATCCTATAAATAATATCCGCTTAACTCTCTTTTAGCATAGTACCAATTATCCAGTTCGCTTGAAGAGGAATTAACATTTTCCTGATAAATCTCAAACGCTCTGTTGCGAATATCCTCCTCGGAAATTATCTTTTTCGTTTCTTTAGTTGTTGATGTCAGGGTATTTGTACTTTTTTTTGTTTTATTAATGGTTTTTCCCATAATTAAAATTTAAGTTTATTAATGACACACTTCAAAATGTTTATTTTGTAAGATACGAATAATATATTGAAAATAACATCATAATTCATTTATTTTGAAATATTTACAATAAGTTAAATTTAAACATGTGCTTATTGGTAAAAGAACAGAAGCAGATTAACCTTATGTTATTTGTCTAAGATCGTTTGTCTGTCCCGGAAGCAGGTTAATTCCATAAAATTTTAATCCTGTCTGTTTAAAGAAAATCTTCCTACCGGTATCTTTTCAGATCGGAAGGATGTAATTACGGAATTGTTTTAATAGAGTAACCCGGCCGTTAAATTACAAACAAAAAAGTCCCCATGATCTGACTGCTGGAACAATATAAACAGAACGCCCCCGTGGACGAGTGCTGCTTCTAAATGTACTCAAAAACTAAAAGTTAGCATAAGTCCTGGACAAAATGAATATGGATAACGATTTAAAACAACTACAGGTGTAATATGCAGCGATCCGGATGCAGGATAATTTCTATTGATTGTTGACCTGATTCTTCCCATTCGACCAAGGTATGCAATACAGGTTATTGTACCTCCGGCTAAAATCCCCACGCCTGTAACAATCAAAATATCATTCATGCCTTTTTCTCCAATTAATTGTTCCAGAATAGTGGGATTCTCATCTTCATCATATGGTAAATACTTTGCCGCAAGAAATATGCCGGCACCCATACTAGCTATGATACCCGAATAAAGCAAATCCTTTTTTGAACTCAATAAAGATTCCTCAAGTTGTTCCTGAGAAAGAAGATTTATATCTGCCACATCATATTTTCTGACATACCATTGTCCATTTGCATTTACTAAAAAGTCTAACAACAGACATGAAACAATAAATGATTTCTTCATCTGATTCGTTATAAATAGAACACGTGGAATTACATCTTTCGCACAACATAGTTTATTACTTATCCGAGACTTTTGCCTCATTTAACACAGATAAATTGTGCCGGGCTTTCATAGCTATGTTCTGATTTGGTGATTTCGCGAGCTGGTCAAGAAGTTCAATTGCTTTATCCCAATTCCTGAGCCCTATAAAGAGATTGGATTCTTTAAAATCCTTGCCTGAATACAACATCCTTGGTTCTTCAGCTGTCACAGGGTAGAATTTATCAATATAATCTAGTCCGGCTTCAAACGCCAGAGATTCAATTGCTTCAGTAGCCTTTGAAAGCGAAGGTTTAAAAGTTATCAAAGCCGACAAAGCGGGTCTGGACCGGTAATTTCCCTTGTGCTCCATAAATTGGTATTACCGGCAGGATTAAGTTCAGAATTTTACTGATTTTGCTCATGATAATCCGGAAATACTTTGATTGCTAAATGAAATGATTAGAATGCAAGAGAAATCATTAATGTTACCCCTGCAAATTACAGCTTTTAATAGATTTTATTACTTTATTACCGATACCCATGATGTTTGAAATAATAAAGAGAAATACTGCCTACTACGATAAATCCTGCAATAGTATATAAAGCAGTCGAGAGTGTTTTTCCGATAGGCTCTTTCACTTTACTTTTATTTTTGTGCACAAGGCCGTTTTGAACATAAACTTTTGGCACATAATTTTTTGGAACTTTAACTTTTGCAATACCATCAAGAGGCAAACTCAGAATGTTACCTTTGTCAATCTTTATCACTGAATCAGACAACAGGTATACATTTATTGAATGTCGTTTATCCGATTGGCTGAAATTTATTTTCCCCGATAACAGCCCCTCGGAAACCACAACATTCTCAAGAGGATATTTTGAATTCTGGCTATGAATTACATGATAATGCTTGCCGTAATCAGGAAGATCGGAATTTGGAATAAGCCTGTAACTGACACAACCCATAAGTTGTATCAATAAAAGGAAGATCATCATGACAGAAATAAACTTCTGAGGTTGCGAATACTCTTTCATGGTTTTCAATTTTTTATACGAAGTTCGGCCACCTAAATATCAAAATCCACCTCATTTGTTACATAAAATGATAGTTTTGTTACATTTTGAGGGAAGATCTGGTTAAAACAGGCTATTTATACCTTGAAAAATCAAATGGCATGTATAACTTCTGGTATCAGCAACATGCAGGCAATAGCCCGGAGGATTATTTTAGCGCATCTCCTTCAGCGATCGAAGGAAGAAACCAGGCTGAAGGGTGGTAACAGTCAACTTAGATTATTTAGTTTTCCAGTGAGCAATTAATCAACAATGAATCCCAGTCCTTACTGCATAAAAAGGAACAATTAGCGGGACTCAGTTTCCAATTAAGATTCACAGTCGAAGCCTGTTCAACATGTCACAGAGGCATTGCGCATTCCTAAAGATATGAGTTAGAGCTTCGGTGGTAAATCCACGTCTCCGTTATGGTTGGAATTACCCTGACCTGATAGGATATCAGATATAAGGAAAAACTGCTGACGGCTTATTTGGGCAGGAATTAAAAAAACATTAACAATCCCAGGTGCGAACTAAAACAGAATTCAAGTGTTTATTAGCCTAATAATAATATAATGAAAACATTAAATAATTCAAAGGGCAAGATGCTGTTAAGTATCGCTTTTATTTTTGCAATACTGAGCATTTCAAACAGTTGCACAAAATCATCGGATAATACGTATGGAAATAACGGAGGTAACGGAGGTGACGGAGGTAAAGGCGGACCCGGGACAAATGAGGTCTGGATTCAGGGTATGGCTTTTAATCCGTCTATCATTACAGTCATTGCTGGTACTAGAATTACATGGACAAACAAAGACGGAGTGACTCATACTGTAACCAGCGATACTGGTTTGTTCGATAGCGGCTCAGTAAGCAGTAACGGAACATTCAGTTACATGTTCTCCACTCCGGGAACTTATCCGTACCATTGCACTATTCATCCTTCAATGACTGCAACTGTGGTTGTAAACTAAATAATTGCAGCCTTTGAATTTAAAATCAATTAAGGTATCAGTAATCCGTTCTCCGGATAACCGATAGGGTAAATGGATTTTATTGTAATAGCTGAATTTAGGACTTGCCAGCATCCTTTCAAGGTAGGTTAGGTTAGTTAATAGGGGTTTCCAAAATTGATTTTTAAGGGTGCTGGCATCTTTATTAAATCAGAGACCCCTCAATGAAGGGAAACAGGATTTAATGTGACAGATCCCCGATCAGACTGCTGGTTTCATCCAGACCAGTTGCTTCTCAAGATTATCATGAAGCTTATAATGTTTTATATGATTGCTTATGCTTTCACCGACAATCTCAATTTTGCTTAAATCAGTCGTCCCTAATCTGGCTTGCGCACAATAGTTATAATAACCGATTATACCAAAATCAACACCCATCAGCTCAACAGCCACACGATCAGCCGCTAGCCAGTCGGTACTGACAACGCATACCCGGTGGTCAACCGGGGTTCCGTTGCTTGGCCCATTTCCTTCCATGCCCTGGAATCCGTCAATGACGGCAAGGTGCGGATGAAGACGGGATGCAAGATCATACAGATTGTAATTGATTCCCCTGAATCCCCCTCCGTGTATGATTGATTTATCACTTTTGATACCTTCTTTTCGATTGGGTCCAAAGGTAAATCCCGGATCTTTTACCGGTGCGCCCAATACAATATTTTTCAGGGAAAGAGTGACTATTGCCAGATTATGAGTTTTCATCCTGGCTACTGACACTATATAGGAATCAGGACTTAGATATAACACTCGAGAACCTCACCGGATGCGGTCTGAAATCTTTTTCATCGAACACATAAAGTACTTCATGACCTTCCTTATCAAGGTCGACAAATTTCACCGGATATTTATTTGCAAGAGTAAAATATCCATAATTACTGAATCCATCGAATGTTGGTCCATTGGCAGCTGACTCCGCAATAATTACATTATCAAGTTTTTTGATCGATTTAAGAAATTCAAGTATACCCTCAAGAGTATCAACATGTGTTGCGCATAGAGGTATTTCGGTAGAGACGTTATTTGGCTTAAGAACTACACGTCGATTACCGATAGCCTGTTTGATTTGCTTTGAGTATGGCTCGAGAGCCCGGAATGCAAGGTCAGCTCTGTTATCACCTGACGTAATAGCAACACTTGAAGATAATTGTACCTCTTCAGTAAAGGAGGATAGTGAACTCAGTGGACTAATGAATGTTGCAGCTACTCCTCCCATAACAGAAGTTTTCAGGAAACTCCGGCGGTTTATGTTATTCATCAGGCTCATTTTTAAGATTAACTAATTTGATTTACACTAATTATTACAACGATTGGACAGCCTGCATCATTGCCCGGGCATATGCAACATTAAAGACCTGCCCCGTATTTGCCCCTCCGCCCGGATATCCCCTGCCTGCAACATATCCCGGGTATTCTTCATCAATTGTAAAAAAGCGTGGATGCTCGGGATAAATGCCTCTTGTGTATCTGACATTAAAGAACTCCTTCATTACTTCAAACATGTTGACTTCGCCTGCATCAAAGAAAACCTCTTCATATTTGTTGAATGGTTCCTGGGTGGTGACATTGCGGTAATGGGCATGATTAATCTGATCGCGCGATCCCATATAATGAAGCACTTCTACAGGATCAAGTCCCATTTCATGACAAACACCGGGATCATAGGTCATGCCGTTCGCAGGACTCTTAACGATATCCAGCAATCGTTTCCAGCCTTCGTAAGTGGCCATAATCTGAGGGGAGCCATGGCTGACAGGGGCAGGAGGGTCGTTGGGGTGGAGAGCCAGCCGCACTCCGGCCTTCTCTGCGACCGGTATAACCGCCTTAAGAAAGTATGTGATATTGTCCCAGATCTGTCTCAGCAGTATAGGTACCTATCTGAGGTTTTGCCGGCAGATCTTTTACCGGTGAATAATCGTAAGCTGTAATACCTGATCCACCCCGCCCTTTCTTTTCATAGTAGCCCTCCATGAGCCGGTCAACATACCAGTTATACTCAATAACGGGGAGACCTGCAGCACCCGCTGCAACGATTGATTCCTTCACCCTGGCAATTTCCTCATCACGGCCTTCTTTCCCGTAGATGGCATTATTGTGTCCGCCAATCATCATATTGATGACAGTTAAGCCATTGGCCTTATATTTATCCATTATACTGCGAAGATCTTCAACTTTCCATGGAATTCGTGGCCCACCCATCAGAATATAATCCACACCCATCTGTTTAATGAGCTGCATCTGCTTCTCATCCGCATTCATGCCTCCCCCCACACATAACTTAGGTGTATCAGGACCTTCGACAACAGGCCATATAACTGTCTTCGACGTTGCTTTTTTACTTTCCTTTTTACCGAATTCCCCACCGGTATTTAATCCTGCAACTGATAATCCTGCAGTCAGTGAAATGCTATTTTTAATAAAATTTCTACGGTCGCTTTTCATGATTTCACAATTCTTAATTTGTTAAACAAGCTTCTAAGTTACATGTTGCTGAAACCAAAGTCAAGTGATGGTCAGTTTATTACGGATATTTAACTATCATAAAAACAAAAGCCCCGGATTCCGGGGGGTTGATTTCAGGCAATTGCTGTAAAAATAAAAGCGGCATCTCCTGATTTATTTGTGGAATAAATATCTCGCTGCATCATAACCTGTTCTGTTTGAGATGAGGTTAAACAAGTAGGAGATGCCGCCAGTAACAAATTTCGGAAAAATCCGGATTCAAAACAAATATTTTTCCCCTATACCTTTCCGCGCACAATTTCTCTCCGATGTAACCGGAGAGGCTAATGCTCAATAATGAGTCCTGCAAGAGCAAAATACTAGAAGACTTGGCAACGCCACATTAAAGAACAACAAAAAATACCGGTAAGCCCGGTATGGGCGAAACACTATAGAATAAGTAAAAGTCTGTTGGAAGAATACGGAGTATTATATGATGAAAAGTACCTTTAACTCCTGTTTATTACGCCCGCTATGGGGCTTATATTTTACTTGGTGAAACAAGGACGGGCTGCGCCCATCCTTATAGTATTCCATGCCTACGGCCTTCCGATCATTGCTACACTTACTAGCTTCCTGGTCAGCCCTGTACAAGTGAAATACTATAAGACTTGGCAACGCCACATTAAAGAACAACAAAAACTACTGGTAAGCCCGGTAAAGGCGAAATACTATAAGACATAGCAACGTCCCGTCAAAGGGATAGAGGCACAAAATAAGTTCTAAAATCTGAGAACATCCAGAGTGAATGTTTTCACTTGCCATGGGAGGAACCCTCCAGCATAACTGTTTTCCACATATAAAACATTGAATACGCAAGTGGTAATGAAAAGCTACCATCCTCTTCGTGCACCGATCCCATGTTGCCATGGTTGAAGAATGCCATCCCGGAATGACCGTCAGACAGGGCTGTCCAATAGTTTCCTTCGATATATTTATTCTCAGTCTCAGCAATTGTAAAGGGCAGGTCACATATTCCCGCAGTTCCTATTCCAAGTGAAGGGAAGACTTTGAACCGCAGCTTTTCATCTTGAAGGAAAGCTGAAGCTATTTCGCGTTTATTTTCAGTTACCCGGCCTATCTTTTGATTGTTAAAATGAAACTTTGCTCTGAAATCGAACCTGGGAGAGGCGTCAGTCAGCTTCATGGTTTTCACCACCCGTTAAGGATTCCATCGCTGCAAGTCTCTCTGCTGTCAATACTTTCACTTCTGCTTGCCGTGACATATTCCATATCTCGTTTCCGCAGTATCCCCAGGGCATTATGACATGGAAATCATCAGGCAATGTCATGAACTCATCTGTTGGTGCAGGTACCAATTCCAAATCTTCCGCCGTAGTGTTTCGGATATCCTCGCAATTCGTCAAGAAGAATAGTATCGTGTTGTTTCAGGAAATCATATGTATAAGCTTCGTTGTCCAAACCTATTTTAAATTCAGGATAACGGTCGAGCCAGGTTATGGCGCTTCGCAGGTATTTTGCAAAGTGATCGGTGCCCCAGAGAACCAGTCCCCCATGGTCATATGTCAAGAGGTACACAGGACTGATACCGGAATTAGTAATATTTTCTTTTTGCGAAATTCCAGTGACCTGTCCTTTGATTTCAGATGAGAAAAACCAAATAAACAGGCAGAGGCCTATAAATTGGAAAAAAGAATAGAATGACAGCCTAGTACTTATCTTTAATTGTTTTATTAAATGAAAATTACAGGATCAATCAAATATTAATAAGCTGTTTATTCTTTTACAATTTTTTCTGATGCTAACAGATTTCCCTTCTTGTCATAAATAGTCAACAAGTAAATACCGGTGGTCAATGAGGATATATCTATTGTCTGGAAATCCGTCATTATCCTTCCATTATCTATTAACTGCCCATTCAGGTTAAAGATCACATATTTCGGCATCTCTATCTGTTTTAATGGGATTCTGATCGTTATGCTGTTATCTGATGGATTAGGGAACACTATTAGCCTCGTTGATGGCTTTGAAGGATCCGGGTCGATAACAATTCCTTCGACGGGACAAGGAATTTTATAAAAATCAAGGTTTCCATTATTATCCAAAATACCCCTCCAGCAATTTCCATCAGGAGACTTCATAATTATTCCCTTATTTATATCACTTATATAAATATCACCATCCGCGACCTGCAATCTGGCAGCAGGTTGCTTTGTACCTATGCCAGTGTTACCTTCGGCGTTAATTCTCATCCTCTCGATTATGCCATTTTGATCTACATTTGTATAGAACCTTATGGAACCATAATTTGAAGATGAATAAATAGAAAATCCTTTCCCGTTTGTACTGATCACCCCCATTTTATTAAAATCCGGAATTGCCAGATAGGAATCGGAAGTAAAGCCAAAGGCTGTACCATAGCTCTTATCGTTCGATTCAAGTGTTAAACTTACAGTGGCTTTATTGCCCGTATTGGTGTTTCTAAGACGTATAAATGCCCTGTTATCTCCTTCACTTACATTTCCTTCAATTCTTAATTTTGTTTCAGGATCCGATATTCCAATGCCCAGGTTTCCATCTTTTTGATAGATGTTCTTCGAAATTGTATCAATTTGTGAAAATCCAGTTAAACAAAAGGAAAGTAAAAGTATTGTCAATAATGTATTTTTCATGGGTTAATAGTTTAAGACTCTAAATTAGCAACTTTGGTTATTTATTAATTGAATGATATCTTAACAATTTCAACTTTAAAAGAACTTATGACCACAACTAATATAGAATTTTTGTGGTATCAGTTTAATTCCGGTCTCAGATCATTTATAATGTCCCGGGTAAAAAATGATGCTGATGCCGACGATATACTACAAAATACATACCTTAAAATTCATGAGAATATCCACAATATTAAAAATAAATCGAGGATTAAGTCATGGATTTACCAGATAACAAGAAACCTGATAATTGACTATTTCAGGAATCATAAACGGAATCAGAGGATTAACGAAATAAAGCAAGAACTGGTTTATTCTTCCTTATCCGGCAAATTCATGGATATCGCAATCAGTGAAATGATTAAAGTAATGGATGAAATGCCGCCTGAATATTGTGAAGCACTTTGTCTCACTGAAATTGAAGGTATGAATCAGAAAGAATATGCTGAAAAAGCCGGATTATCATATTCCGGGGCAAAATCCCGGGTACAGAGGGCGAGACTGATGTTAAAAGAAATCCTCCTTAAGTGTTGTCACTATCAATTCGATAAATACGGGACGGTTTTTGATATACAGCCAAAATGCTGTTGTTGTGTCCCATAATTTAAGACCTGTTTTTTTCTGAGTCTTTTTTTGTAGAACTCCGTCAATGGTATGAACGAGTATAAGTAAAATTCAAAGTTTTCATACCATGGAACAAATTTTTAAAATCCTTGAATTCATATTCAAATCATTTCTTCACATCTGGCCTTACCTGCTGGTAACAGTTCCTTTAGCTGTAGTAATAAACCTTACGGGGGCTTCTCAATACATAACCAGGGCATTCGGAAAAAAGCCTTTTATTTCGGTTTTCCTTGCAACCGTTGTGGGTGCTTTCAGTCCGTTCTGTTCCTGTGGCGTAGTTCCGGTGATCAGTTCCCTGTTAATCGGGGGTGTTCCTCTTGCCCCTGTTATGTCGTTTTGGATCGCATCACCATCGATGGATCCCGAGATTTTCTTTCTAAGCAGCTCCATGATAGGCTGGAAACTTGCCGTGTGGAGGCTCATTTCGACTTTTGCAATCAGCCTTCTTGCCGGTTATATAACCCATTTTGCCACGACTAAAGGATTTATAAGTAATGATGTTTTAAAAAATTCGGGTCAGAATAGCACCCGGGCCATATTCAAATCTTTCTTGATTTCGTCAAAATTTGCCTTAAAAAGGAAACATGTCAGTACCCGGCTGATTCCTTCCGGTCCTTCATCTCTGAGACAGGTCTGTTGTCAGGTAACTGTTAAAACTGATCCGGTTCCAATGGTAACCTATAATGACGTCCAATCTGAAATGAATGGATCCAACTGTAATTGTTCTGTTCTAATCGGACATGGTTCACAATTGAAGAGAGTTTTTAATGAAATATTTAAAGCCATAATAATGGTAGCAAAATTCATGGGAATAGCTTTTCTTATAACTGCATTAATCACTTTTTATCTTCCAGAAGACCTGATGACCGGAATTATTTCAGGGAATCCTGTAAATCAGGTTATTCTGTCTACCCTGGTCGGCATACCAATGTATACAAGCAACATTACCGCATTACCGTTTGCAAACAGTTTACTAGCTCTCGGACTTAATGAAGGAGCCGTTCTCTCCTTTCTGATAGGAGGTGCTGCAACCACACTTCCGGCCATGGTTGCTGTTTTCGGAATTACGAAAAGAAGAGTATTTCTTCTTTATTTTTCATTTGCTTTTTTTGGTGCTATGCTGGCAGGGTTGTGTTTTAACCTGTTTAACTGAGAATCAACAGGTTTCAGTCTTGGTGCACATTAACGGGATTCTTCCTTAAAACGAAAATTATCCAGGGAGCCAGTATAGTTTCAGATATCCACAGGTATGGCTCATCAGGAAATCCAAGAGGTTTATATGTAGCTTCAATTTCCAGTCCTGAAAGATCAAATAATTTATGGTAGTCAGCGACCGTCCAGAATATGTCTTCGACTGGCCTGCTGTCGTCAACATCAAGCATGATATCTTTGACCAGGTCACCTGTTTCAGCGTTCCAGTTATCTGGAAAGTCTTTTGTTGAAAATGAAGCCCATTCATGAGTATACAATTCCGGCGTTGAATCGAGGCAAATAATTCTTCCGGAGGGTTTCAGCAAATCACGGAGTGATCTTAAAATTTCAGTTCTGTTGTTCCAGCCCGGAATGTTATCAAATGTAAAGATTGACTGAACCAGGTCGAAATTATTTATTCCCAGGTGTTTATATTTGCTGTCTGAAACCAGCTGGTAGTCACCTGCCGGATCAAGTTTTTTGGCAATATCAATCATGTCCGAGGAGACGTCAATTCCGGTTACATCAAATCCCAATTCTTTCAGGAACCGGGTGGACCTTCCGGTCCCGCATCCGAAATCAATAGCCATATTGCCTGAAACATGGCGGGATATAATATCAGGCAAATCTCGGTAAGCAAGATAGTAGGTGTTAGGAAACTCAAGTTTTGAATAGGATTCGGCTCTCGACCGGTTATTATATGTGTTTTTAAAATCACGTTCAGAAACTTTCATTGGGAGAGGAGTTTGAAAAATATATTTTTAGAAATGATATCCCGATCCGGATTTTTCATTATTTATAGGGCAGGTTCATTTTTCTGGCAATCTCCTGAAAACGGGGGTCATCTCGGAGAATATCATAATTGGGGTATAACAGAAAAACCAAACTTGGATCACGTCCCTCAAAAGCCTTTTCTAACCAGTCAATTGCTTTATCCTTGTCTCCGGCCATGGCATATCTGTTAGCAATTCTGGTTGGTCTGATATAAGTAGTTTTTGATTGTTTAACCAATACTTCTGCTGCCAGCCTGTTGGCACCGGTAAAATCTCCTTTAGGTATCGCCTGCCTGAAGATCTCCTTATTTTCCGGAACTTTCGTATCATTCATTAATGCCTTGAGTGCTTCAATATACCTCCCGGAACAGTAATATGCACTAACCAGATTGCTGCGTGCTATCGAATGAACCGGATCGACCTTTAGTATTTCCTGAAAAACTACAAGGGCTTCATCGCATCTGTGAAAAGCTATAAGGTCGAGTCCATAAATACCTCGTATAAGAAGGTTCAAAGGATCCAGTTCCATAGCTTTCTCAATTTGTTTCATCGCTTCATCATTCCGACCAAAGAAGGTCAGAAAATGCGAATAATACGCACGTGCATCAGCATGATTGGGATTAAGTTCAATAGTTTTCCTAAACTCCGACTCGCTGCGTTCCCAATCCCACTTTACCGCATACTCCATGAGTGCAAGAGTGTAATGAACTTCTGCACGAGTGCTGTCCAGCTCAAGAGCTTTAAGTGCAGCAGCTTCTGCTTTGGGTCCTGCCTCTTGCGGTGAGACTGTTCCAATCTGCTGAAATCCCATCCAGACATCAGCAATGCCAGAATACCCAAGAGCAGATCCCGGATCCTTTTCCACAGCCAGCTGAAAATACTTCAGGGAAGTTTCAAAATCATTTTTTGTTATTTTTCTCCAATAAAACCGCCCCATCAGGTAAGCATCATAAGCAACCATATTATTTGTGGGCTTTTTATCGATAAGCTTCTTTACTTCCGGTGTGATAACAGTTTTCAGCTCCCCTGCAATTTTCTGTGCCACTTCACTCTGAACTGAAAAAATATCATTCCAGTTTCGGTTATATTCATTACCCCATAAATGGTTTTCTTTTTTGGTTTTAATTAACTGGACAATCAATTTTACGTTTTCCCCGGATTTTTGAAAACTACCTTCAAGAATATATTCGACATCAAGCTCCTGCCCGATGGCAGGGATGGTTTTACTGGTCTCACGATATTGTTCCACCGAGGTTCTTGACATTACGCGCAAAGCTTTTATTTTTGACAGGTTAAGGAGAATTGCATCCATCATTCCATCAGCAAGGTATTGCTTGTCAGGCTCATCACTAAGTAATTTAAATGGAAGTACGGCAATTGATTTTTCGGATGCATTTATTTCATTGGATAATCTCCTGTTTGCCACAAAATTGAAAGCTATTAAAACAACAATTATGAAGAGGCTTATATATGTGGCAACCTGCCATCCGCTTATGGTTTTTGTAGTGACCTGTTCCTTTTGTTCTGCGACTTCATCATAACTGGTTTTTATAATACCCGATGCGGTAAAATCGTAATTCCAGGAAAGAACCACCACAACAAAGAAGCCGGCGCATAGAATTATAATCAGGGAAGTAAGTGTCCAGGCTGGCAGATGCAGAGGTTGCACAACAATATCAACGAGCTGCAGAATCACAAACGCTGTGGCAGCATAGCCAGTTATAACATGGGTAACCTTCCTTCTTTTCAGTTCATGCCAGAATTTTTCAATGTTATTTAATTTACGAGCCATCAGGTATCTAACAGGTGTTGTAAAGGTAAAGTTAGACTTTCCTTATACCAAAGTCAAGCAAAGCGTCAGACTCTTGCCAGCAACCCTCAAGTTTTAAATAGATTGTAACAAGGAATTCCGTCTTAATAAAAGAGAGGGAATTTTGACTTGACTTAAACATAATGTAATTTTGAAAGCACTCAATATTAAAGATTTCTAACTTTAAGTTATCATATGATTAATATTACCAGACTGACAATTTCAGGATTCCTCATCATTTCAGGTATTTTATATTCATGCAGGAAGGAAGAAATACCTGCGGTGACAACCGCTGATATAACAAGTGTTACAACTACATCGGCTAAAAGCGGTGGCAATATAACCAGTGACGGTGGAGCAAAGATTACTTCCAGGGGTGTCTGCTGGAATTCAACAGGTAATCCGACTGTTGCCAACAAAACGACTTCAGATGGAACTGGTCCCGGATCCTTTAGCAGCAGCCTTACACAATTAAAACCCGGGACTTATTATTATTTAAGAGCCTATGCCACAAATAGCGCCGGGACCGGATACGGAAATGAACAAGGTTTTGTTACACTTGACATTATTACAGGTTCATTGGATGATATTGAAGGGAACACCTATAAGACTGTTACAATCGGCACGCAGGTATGGATGGCTGAAAACCTCAAAACCACAAAGTACAATGATAATACATTAATTCCTCTCGTTACCGATAATGTCGAATGGAACCACCTCATTACTCCGGGATACTGCTGGTATAATAACGATGCCTCAACTTTTAAATCTGATTATGGTGCTTTATACAACTGGTACACTGTGGCTACCGGGAAATTATGTCCGTCAGGCTGGCATGTTCCGACCGACCTCCAATGGTCAGAACTGGCTGAATACCTGGGAGGGGAAACGTTAGCCGGTGACAAATTAAAGGAAGAGGGTGAAGCCCATTGGACCATTCTTAATTCCGGAGCAACCAATGAAAGTGGTTTTACTGCCCTTCCCGGCGGTGGCCGGGTTGATGGCTCTTTCGTTTACATCGGAACAGCCGGTGCCTGGTGGACAGCAACAGCGTATGATGCTGATAATGCGTTGTGCCGTGAATTAGACAACAATATTGTTGAACTACTTGAAGGTTATCTTGATAAGAACCAGGGTTTTTCCGTTCGTTGCATACAGGATTAAAAATTCATCAATCCGATCATCGGGAACCTGAAAGAGATATGATTTTGTGCATTTAATGATCCCTGAAGTCTTCAGGAAATATTAGAAAAGTAAATAGATTTCATCCTTTTCTTTTACAGGTATCTGCTATTTTTCCTGTACTTTCTTAAAGCCTCCTTCTTTGTCTTCATGTTATGTTTGGAATAGAATGCCCTGTTCCTTTTGAGCTGCAGGTTCTCCAGAAGCATCAGTCCTTTCAGTTCACTCATGTTTTTCCTGCTGGTGGCGCAACTGGTAAATGCCATAACTACCAACAAAGATATCAGCAATGATATTATTAATCTTTTCATTCTGCTGTATTTTGTTCTTTTATTCATAGAGACAAAACTCAATGTTCTCAATATCAACACCAATTAATCGATCGCTTTTATCCCTTATACGAAACTTCTTTTAAAAAGTTACTTTAAGCTTATGACGGGATAACTTATTTGATGGAAGCAACTTTTTAGAAAGCCTCTTCTATTTTTTATTATAAACTTTAAATAGAAAATCAATTCCCCGTATTAAAATACGGTTCTTAATACGGTTTTTAATACGGTGATTCGGGAATGACATAATGCAATATGTTGAAAATAAATAAGATGCGAAGGAAGGGTATTTTGGGTTGAATTCAATGTTGGTTTTCATTCTGGTCAGAATCTGATATTAAAGATTTATAAATAAAAGAAATAACCAAAAACATAATAAGAATTCCTTTGTTAAGTACTATGCAGTTACCAGAATATTCCTTAATAAATCATTCAATGAAAAAGACAATTATTGTGATCAGTTTAACCGCGTTAATGATCAGTGGTTCATCTTTGTATGCTCAATCGAACTATAAAGTTGTGAACAAAATCCATGTTCCGGGCGACGGAGGCTGGGACTATCTCAGCGTTGATGAGGGTAATGGTAGAATTTTTGTGTCTCATGCAACAATTGCGCAGGCAATAGATATCAAAACCGGACAATTGGCCGGAACAATACCCGACACAAAAGGTATTCACGGGATTGCCATTGCCAGCGACCTGAACAAAGGATTTACAAGTAATGGCCGTGATTCGTCAGTGACCGTTTTCAATCTTAAAACCCTTGAGGTAATTAAAAAAATAAAAGTAAGCGGACAAAATCCTGATGCAATATTATATGACAGTTTTACCAAACGTATATTCACCGGCAACGGAAGAAGTGCCAGCTTTTCGGTTATCGATGCTGTTAATAATAAGGAAATCGGAGTTATTCCTCTTGAAGGGAAGCCTGAAGCTATCGTCACAGATGGGAAAGGGAAAATTTTTGTGAATATCGAAGACAAGAACCTGATTAATGTAATCGATGCCGGGGCCATGAAAGTAATCACTCACTGGCCAATTAATCCGGGTGAAGAACCCAGCGGATTAGCCCTCGATAATCAGACACATTTATTGTTCAGTGTATGCAGCAATAAACTGATGGTAGTTGTTGATGCCTTAACAGGCAAAGTGATTACGACCCTCCCTATTGGTGAAGGCTGTGATGGTGCAGCTTTTGATCCGGTGTTTAAACGTGCTTATGCATCCAATGGACAGGGTACAATGACAGTCGTTCAGGAAGAGAACGGAAACAATTTTAAAGTGCTTGAAACTGTTGCAACGCAACCGGGAGCAAGAACTATAGCTCTCGACAAAACCTCACATCACATCTATATGACGACTGCTGAGTACGAATCAGCTCCTTCTGAAGGAAACCGGCGGCCACCAATTAAGCCAGGCTCTTTTGTAATTCTGGATATACAAACACTGAAATAATTATTACAGGTTCACAATCACTAAATCGTCTCCATCAGGAAGCATATTTACCTGAACCGGAAATTTCGCCTACTGGCTTATCAATGACAAATCCATTCAACAGAATGCATGCGCAACTGCTGGATGGATTACTATTGACTAAATACAATCCGGTTATTACCTTGAAAAGTTCACATCAAGGGTAACATTTATTGATTCCGGGGTGTTGTCTCCGTTAAGATCTTGACTTAATGATTCCAGTAACTCCAATTGCAATTTGCTTGATGTAAGTGCAAGGATATCAAAGGTAGTAGGTTGTTCGCCATTTGGAACAATTGTTATTTTACTGTCATCGGAGCTCATGCTCCATGTCCCCGATGATTGGCCTCCCCCAAATGTGGATGTATATGTACCGTCCGACTTTATTTGGACTGTTCCCGAAAATCTTTGCTGAACACTTTGAGAAAAAGTTGTATTAAGCGCTTGTGCCTGGGCAGCTGGTAAACCCAATACATCAGTATAATATTGTTCCAATGTCTTGTCTCCGATCATAGCTGAGACGGTAGATGTTCCTGTTGTCCAATTTCCTATCAGATTATCAGTGGAAGTCTTGCTCTTACTGCATGATGATAGGATCAATCCTGTAATTAATACAGGAATGAAGTTCCTGAAATTCCGTAGATTCATTTTCATTTTGATTTGTTTTATACATTAGTTTATTTGTTAAATGAAGTTTTGTTTTAAACATGATCTTCATAATAAATTACCTGTGTGACACATAATTAATAAACATTCTCCTATATTAATTCCGGGTTATCCTTTCGATCTTCATGATTCACATTAAGCTTCAATGAAAAAAGGAGATCGTTGTTTTGATTAACATTTGTTGTATATTCATTTTAACTCAGATCAAACAGCAGCATCTTTATTTTGTTCAATTAATTTCATCTTTTCTGATTGATCTCCCTTGTTGGTTACTTCCGTCGGAACGATTGAAATTCCTGTTTTAGATTATCAGAGCTTATTAAAAGGTTTAAGGATATTGAAAGTATAAAGGCAGAGGATTTTTCCTTATTTTTATTAAATATTTGTTATCATGAAAAGGCTGGTTATCGTCTTTCTGGTTTTGCAGGTTATTCTTGGTTGCATTAGCAGCCGCAACGATTCTGAAAAAATCATCGGCGTAAAGATTTATGATTACGACAAAGACTTTATTCCGTTGGTTGAAAAGTGGAAAGAAATGGGCATCAATACTGCCTTTGTCAGCAAAGAGCTTGCTGCCAATACAAACTTCAGGCAAATACTGAAAGCAGACGGCATAAAGGTTTACATAATCTTTCCGGTATTCTATGATCCCGAGCTCCTCAAACACGACAGCACACTTTATGCAGTAACCGATAAAGGTACAATTGCCAAAGACGACTGGGTGGAGTTTGTATGTCCATCGCGCACTGCATTCAGGTCAACGAAAATAAACGAAGCTGCGGAATTAGTTACAGAACCTGCAACCGGACGGCCTGAGCATTGATTTTATCCGGCAGTTTGTATTCTGGGAAATGATCTATCCCGACCGGACACCAGAGAGCATTGACGTGGCATGCTTTTGTGACAGCTGTACCGGAAGTTTCTGCAGGAAGAACGGCATTATCCTGCCTGACACCTGTACGACGGTTAAACAAAAGGCTGCCTTTATTTTGAAAAACTATTCAGTCGGCTGGAATAACTATCGCTGTGACCTGATTACTTCAATGGTGAATGAACTTGCAGATAAAGCACGCAGCGTTAAATCCGATACAAAGATCAACGTCCATGCTGTCCCATGGAGAGATGATGATTTTGGTGGTGCAAACATAAGGGTGGCTGCTCAGGACCTGCGAAAGATCGCCCCCTTAACCGATTACATATCCCCGATGTGTTATTCCCAGATGCTCAGGCGTGATGCCGGCTGGATTGCATCAGTTGTAAATGAAATGGACATGAAAGCCAGGGGGAAGATTCTGCCAAGCATTCAGGTCTTATCCCTATTATATAGATGATTCTTTTACAGTCGAGGATTTCAGGAAGTGTGTTGATGCAGCATTACGGCCCCCTCACAGGGAGTCGTATTCTTTTCATGGCCATTGTTTGAAAAAGATCCGGAACGGATGAAATTCAGGAGCCAAGACTAAAGAGAAGGCAAACATGCCATACGGCACTCCAGCTTATTTTTTATCGAGCCGTATAAGGAATCCTCCCCCGGGGCAAGATGTATATTCATTTCATCATTCTTTTTTACCACAACCCCTTTCTGAATAACATAATCAGCAGCGTAACGGTCAGCATTAACTCCATCCCTGCAGATTGTTGCCTCAAAGTGACCATCTGGCAGGAAATCAAATTTAATAATGAGGTCCCTTGGAGACCAGTCGGTCATTCCGGCAACAAACCAATTATCTCCTTTCTGCCGGACAGTAACAATAAACTCGCCGACCTTTGCATCCTGAATAATCGTTTCATCCCAGGTTGTTGGAAGATGTCCGATAATTTCCATGAAATCGGGCTCACGCATACCTTCTGATGGATTGCCTGAAAATATCTGCATCGGGCTGTCGTAAATAATAAACATCGACAGTTGATGGCAACGTGTTCCCGGACTTGTTACAACCCCTGAAACAGGTCTTGTACCTCTTGATGTTGCATTATTCAGCAGCCCGGGTTCATAATCAAATCCCCCTGCAAGCATCCGTGTAAAAGGCAAGGTGACATCATGCCTGGGGCTAACCCTGTTACTCCAGATATTATATTCGGAACCGAGCACACCTTCTCTTGCAACTGCATTCGGCCAGGTACGGTTAAATCCTTTCGGAGGGAAAGCTCCATGGAACATGATCATGATCTTATGTTCGGCACATGCTTTTGCAATCCGGTGATAAAAGTTAACTGCCTTCTGATCATCACGATCGATAAAATCGGTCATGATAAAATCGATACCCCATTTATTAAACTGGTTCAAGGGCACTGTCAAGCTGCCTGTCAAGTGTTTTTGAAAGGGTCCACATGCTTATCTTAACTCCTTTCTCCCGGGCATAAGAGACCAGTGTATCCATATTAATGGAAGGAGTTATCCTAACAGGTCATTGTTATCACTCCATCCTGCATCCATCATTATCCGGTCAAAACCGAACCGCCTGGCAAAATCAATGTAATATTTATAAGATGCAGTATTTAGGCCAGCCCTGAAAGGGACATTGAAAAGATTAATATCAATAATCCATTCATCTGTAAGGTTTCCGGGTTTTACCCAGGAATCATCCCCGATCCTTGATGGCGAAGCCAGCCGGTAAACAATATCATTGCCAGGTAATTCTTTATCTTCATCAGCAATCAGCAATACCCTCCATGGATAACTTCGAGTGCCGGCAGTTCTCGCTATGAATGGCGCACGCCTGGTTACCTTCAACTGTGAATAAATACCTTCAGTTGCCTGTTCCTCAAGGGGGTAACCTGAAAAAACTCCTTTTAATTTTGATGACCCGGTTCCACCCAGGAACATTCCTGGATAATCATACAGGTCCGATTCCGTAACTGCGATCCTTGGACCGGCTTCAGGGATCACCAGAACCGGGGAATACCCGATAACTCCATCCGGAATGCTATCCAGCCTCCTTCGGGGATATTCTTCTTCAAAACTTGTGTGAAATATATCTGCGTCCTGTCTTTTTTGTACCTGCGGAAAATAGACATATGGTTTGCCTTTGAAGGAAAACTCAGCTGTTTCATTTATTACCCGGATTGAATCCATGAAGAAAGTCAGGATCCTGTAGGTCACCCCGTCATCATAAACCCTGAACTCAACTTTATAAGGTTGCCTGAAAGATATGGACAGGAGATTATAGACATCAGGGATGATCTTCCTTTTTTCCGGTACGGGAGAAACGATCTGTTCTCTAAACTTTTTTACAGAAGATGATCTAATGGCATTATTTAAGGACAGAGAATGGTTATTCTCCAGCGTCAGGTCGATTGATGAAGGTGTGAGGATTGATTTATCATCAAAGGAAATGCAATAACGCAGCTGATTGCCCATCCATACCTTTAAGCAGATCTTACCTGACGGAGAATATACATTCAAAGTATCCGCTGACCATCCGGTTGTCAAATACAAAATAAAAAACAGAGACAACAAAATTCTCTTAACCGGAATCTTAACAAAATTTTTTAACGCATCCAAAACCATCTTTATAAAGAATGAGCAGATTAATCCTGCTTATTTAAAACTGAACTTTACACAATTAAGAGTGCATTTTATATGCACTTTTTTGGTTAGTCAAATTTATTTTTCACTTCGTAATATCAGGTTCGAAAAAGACCCACCGGATCGAAGGATTCTTCTTTTTTATTTCTACTTCGCAGGTATTTATGTCGTTAATCAGCTGATCAACAGAACCGATCTGACTCATTTTTGCCTTTACTGCAACCATGATCTGAGGGCCCAGCTGAAGGGTGATCAGGTTCAAAACCTGGTCAATTTCAGGCCTTGCTTCGAGTAACATTCTTATCTCTGCACGGGTTTCGTCATCAGAGCTTTGTCCTATCAGTAAACTTTTGACTTTCACGGCGAGAAAGAACGAAACAGTGACAAGAAGAGCTCCGATCCCTATGCTTCCGATTGCATCAAATACAGGGTCTCCGGTTACGACCGAGAGAACAACCGATAAAAGCGCAAAAGAAAGGCCAAGCAATGCGGCAGTATCTTCACCAAGAACGACTATTAATTCACTTTGGCGGCTGTTTTTATACCATGCCCAGAGACTTGTCTTGTGTCTCAGTTTATTGATCTGGATAAGACAACCATAAAGGGAGGCGGCTTCAAAAATCATACTGACAATTAAAACAACAATAGCTATTGCCGGATTTTTAAGTCCTTCGTGCAGGCTGATTTTATGGATGCCCTCATAGATCGAGAACAAACCGCCCATGCTGAATAAAATAAGGGCAACAATGAACGACCAGAAGTAAATTTCTTTTCCGTATCCCAGCGGATGCTCAGGATCGGGTTTCTTCTTAGTGGCATTCAGACCCAGAAAAAGAAGTCCCTGATTACCGCAGTCGGCAAAGGAGTGGATCGATTCGGCCATCATTGCACCGGAACCTGTAATTACTGCAGCAACTGTTTTGGTTACAGCAATCCCAAGGTTTGCCGATAAAGCAAATATTATAGATTTTATCGACGCATCCTGACCTGACATTTTCCAAGGAGTTTATTATCGCTTAAATTCCCCGCAATAAATTTATATGTCCTCTAAAGATAACCATAATTGATTTTTCCGGTATTGTTGTATTACATTCTGCGAAAATCGCCGTGATCAGTGGGGGACAAAGAAAAAATTCCCGCAGAATCCGCAGATTAATGCAGATTTTTACAATTCTTTTACTCCCCAGAACTTATTTATGTTCGTCCAGTTCATTACATCGGGTCTCACAAATTTCCGTTTACATTGATCAATGCTTAAACCGCGTATTTCAATATTATCAAAGGCATCAGGCAGCATACCCGATTTATGAGCCAGTACAATTGCGGGAATTTCATTGATTTCAAATCCCATTAAAGCCGCTCCAACCATATCAGTTGCGAGTGGGCAGGTACCGGCAATGATCAATCCCATATCAACCAGCGTACCATCACCCGGCCCGTTTCCCTCCATAGCGGTAGATGCATCAATAACTGAAAGGCCTGTTTTGACAGCATTGTTCATGTCGATGACTTCATAAGCCACCCCGGGGGAACCTGCTTCAGCGGCCCTGTCATGAAGCCATGAACGGACCGCATAATATTCAGTACCAGGGTAAAGACCAATTAAATTCTTCATCGCAAGTGTAACAGTTGCAAGTGTATGTGTTTTCATCATTGGAACTGAACATAACAGATCGACCTCCGTAAGCGATTTATGGATTTTAACAGATTTTGCAGCAAATCCACTTTTCAGAGGTACTTCAACGATTTCCCCGGAATGCAGGTTAATTAATGGTATGTTCAAGGATCTGGCCATTTCACTGTACCCCAGAATATCGAAGACATGCTGTTGCATCCCATCCAGTATCTCTCTTTTTTTAGTCCGGAAGATTTCATTATTTATGACATTGAAGGAAGATGCTGCAGCAGAACCTTCTCCGATAATAACCTCTTTTCCGGCTTTTTGCATAAGCTGGGCGAGCGTTTTTACAACGACGAGTTTTGTCGTACATGCAGGACTCTCGAAGACCAGATTCGGCTTAAGCATTATCCTTTTTTTCCCTCTGGTAACAGATTTGATTCCATCTAAAAGATCAATTGCCTCTTCAACAGCTCTGGCAATATTCCCGTCTTTTATACGAACAATACTTACAATATCTTTCTTCAGATTCCCTGCCGGATTCTCACCAAATATTATATCCAAACCAAAGGTTGCTGAACCTAATGCTGCACTGGTGGTGGTACCAATGAATTTTCTTCTGGATATTTTCAGCTTCTTCATCTGTTTATAATTTTGTTTTTTAATAGTCAGATGGAATATCCATGAATAATCATTTCGGTTTGTGATTTTACTTTTTAATCATGGATATTTCATTGTGCATTATTTTTTGTTTGGATTTATAGCTGCCCGGAATTGTCCTTAATAAAATCCTTTAGTATGGGTTCTGCTTCCTTCAGATCTGATTCCTGGATATACAGATCAATTGCCGGAGAAAATGCTCCCATCCATGCGCCTGAATAGTCATTTTTAATCAGAGCAGAAATACCAATTTCTTCAAGTCTTGCTTTAAGAAGAAGTGCGGATGGCTCATTTCCTTCATAGATTTTTATAAGATCATTATTTTCTTCCATTTTTGCAGGCTTAACAGTTTATTTAATCACCCTAATACGACATAAAACATAAAATTACGCCATCTTAAGATTAATGACAAATAATTGAAAGTTCTGCTAATCCTGTACAGGTTGTTATCATTGACGCTGTGGCGATCCTGGATTCATAGGTAATGAATAACGCATCCCCGGGCAGGCGGAATGACTTTTCAGGCACCTGAGCCCTGAATACAAAAAGGCCAGTACCCAGATCGATATTCGGCAAAAAATAACGAACTTTACAAGAGAGAGAGTTTTGTACTGGCCCAGATTAAGAACGTAATCTGAAATAATATCGTATCCGGAAGCAGATTTTTCGATAAATTTAACTCGGTATGCGGAATACCTTTATCAATTTCTATGCTGACTTTAGTTTTTGGATATCCAGTTTTTTCATTGGCATTAAAACCTTCATAACTCTCGCTGCTCTTGCGGGGTCGGTAATCAGTTTCGGAAGTATTGAAGGAACAATCTGCCACGACAGCCCGTAACGGTCCTTCAACCAGCCACACTGACTTTCCTCGCCTCCTTCGGTGAGTTTGTTCCAGTAATAATCAATCTCTTCCTGGGTGTCGCAAAATACCTGAAACGAAACTGCCTCATTGAATTTAACAAATGGTCCCCCGTTCAATATAGTGAATGACTGCCCGTTGATCTGTAAATCCACAGTCAGCACTGTACCTTCTTTCTGTCCATGAATTTCAAAGCCTTCCTTAGTGTAATAGCTTTTGCTCACAATTTTTGAATTTTTAAAAACAGAGACGTAGAAATCGGCTGCTTCTTCTGCCCTGCTGTCGAACCAGAGGCAAGGTGCTATCTGATGAGTAATTCCGGAAGGCTCGCTGAAGGCTGATTTTACTTCTGCGTATCTTTTGAAATTATCCATGATTGACTGCCATCCATCGTGCTGCAGTTCAATGGAATTAATTTTTTCCGGTTCGAAAGTTTCAACAATTTTTGTTTTGCCATTAGTCTTTGAAAAAGCAACTGATACCTTTCTGCCATCAGCGAGTGTGTATTCGATCCTTTCTTTCGGGATAACTTTATCATATACTCCTCCAAAATCAAAACCCTCGTTCCCGTTCACAGCTTCCATCCTGAAACTGAATTTGCCACCTGTACGCAAATCATTTGTTGCTTTCGGCGTATGCCAGTCCTCTGAAGCATTATTCCAGTTCACAATATCTTCAGGAGTGGTCCACAGCTTCCATACCAGATCCAACGGAGCATCAATTTTTGTCTGCACCGAAATGATTTTTTGTTCCTTTGTTGTTTTCATAGCCTGATATTTAAAGTGATTATATTTTTACATTAGATACCATAGGTAGAATCAACAAAAAAAATCCTGCATTTGTTCGGGAATGTTTCTGAATCCCAGCGAGCGCATTGGCTTCGCCGAGCTCGTAAACTCGGTTCCCCGCTGCTTGCTGCGGGGTTAGCGAGCATTAAAATAAAAAAATACCAAATTGGGATCGAAGATTCCTCGTAGCTTGCTACGAGGATCTTCAATTCAGAAAATGGAACAAAGCAGGCTATCCGGCTAAAAGACCGGGGTATATTTAAAATGTGTACTACCTATTTTAAGGTGAATGATTATCCTTAAGCACAGCAAGACCGCTCAGGTAGCCGGCAAATCTGAAAAGGTCATCCCTTGAATTGAAATTGATGCTGTTTGATTTAAGGTACTCCTTTATTGCAATCACTTTTTGAGGAAAGGTTTTGAGGACATTTTTCTTTGTGAATTGAATAAAAGCTATTCCGGGAGGTGAAAAATAGTACTCCTGTGTTTCCTGAAATACCCAGTCCTCATCAGGTATAAGTTCATAAAACCTGCCAGAGGCCGACACTGAGTTGTAGGTATCAATGGATGAATTTCTGTCTGTTACTCCATACGCACCTCTTCTCTGGATATCCCTGAGTTTGATATTCTTCATTAATCCTACCCTGACCGGTCCCCCGAAAATCAGTTCTATATAGCCGTTATTATAGAAAAATGTATCCAGGGCAACTGTAATGAAACTGATATCTTTTTTATTGACAATGGACAGGGTGTCGTTCGACTGAATAAATTCCATTTCCCCCAACAGAAAATTATAGTTAAACCTCGCGGAACTGATTTTCCCATTTTTGAACACAAGACTTCCCTCAGTAAAATCCGGATAACGGTATCTTTCAGTAACCGGGAAGTAATCCATAATCCTTGTACCCGCTTTTACAGTAGTAATCTTATGTTCCTGTGCGGAGAGGCAAATATTTAAAAACAGAACCGGGCAAATAATACATAAAATCTTCTTCATTTTTACTGATTAAGGAACTATAATTGGAACAGGTGCAAAGATCAATCCTTATTCATAAGTGGAATAGATCTCGTTTGTCTTTGAGTTGTATGCGATTACTTTCCTGAGATCAGTCATCAAATGATAGTCTGCTGATGTCAGATCCGAGGCTTTCCCCTGAACCGGAGTTGTACCTGTGATATTGAAAACAAATAATAACCTCAGATTATTTTTGTTTTCTTCAATTTTCGAAGCCAGAACTTCATCATTGATTTTAAATGATATTATTTCTTCGATCACGTCGACGCAGGCATAATTTATATTCTTTTTACTTATTGTCATTCCTGGCGGACATTTAAATAAGAACTGGTCCAACTGGATGAATCCCGGTTCATTATAAAACAAACTTAAGCTGAGATCATTCGAAACCGAAAGACCTTTTGTTCCCGGGTCATACTTGATCTGGATGCTTCTTTCGGCCTTGTAGTCAGGTTCAAAATCCAGAAAATAAGATGTGGAAATAGTTTTAGATTTAATTTCCTTTAATTCTGAATACTTTGTCTTGTAATCTTCCGATTCCAGGAAAGCTTTTCTTTTTGAATCAGTATTGTACTGGTTCTTAAGATGATAATATTCAAGAACATCTGAATTTAAGATACTGACAAGGTATTCGAGCTGTGATCTGTCTTGCTGGTAAATACTGTTGCTCATCCGTCCTCTGATCTCAGATGAATTTTTTTTAATATCCGGAATTGCTTCCTGGGGATTCAGAAGAATTAAGAGACCGGGTAATATCTTCAATAAAATAATATTCATAGCTAACTATTTTTATTGTAATAATATATTGTAAAGACATAAATTATTAGATCCTTACGAAGTAAAGTTACATCATGTTGGAACCAAAGTCAATTGGTTCTTAAAAGTTATTATTCAGCTGGATTTTACCGGAATGGGTCAGTTTCTGACTACAAGGTGGTCATTTTCAGGCTTACCTGAATGCTGGATCGGTTTGGTCAGTTCCAATTTTTGAAGGAATTGCAGTCTTGCCACTTCATCAGGGATCCATGCCTCCGCCTCAATCCAGGTAGAATTATTGATCCTGACAAACTTGGTATTCTTTGAATTATTATATTTTTTATTTTTCATTTCTCCCGATGTTATATAATAACGTCAGGAGAATGCCGGATATTGCGGTAAAGTTCAGTATTAGAGAGAATTTGAGGTACCAGGATCGCATACTGTAAATGATCCAGTTGCCAGTCGGTTCGTTTCCCGGAATGAGCATATGGCAGCATCGGGGGTGTATCTTAACTGACTGCAAATACTGAAAGATTCCGGCAGTCTTAGGACTCCTGAAAAGATCGGGATTCTTGGACTAAGAGCGGGATTATCGAATGAGAACCATGCCACCGCCTGCTATATGATGTTCAGAATAGAATCAAGATTAACTATATTCAGGTATATGATTCCCTGGAAAATGAACCTTACAATTCTTGAAAGTCCATAAATCAAGTACAATCTGAAAGGGTATTTAAACAAGCTTACAGCTATGACGACCATGGAATAGGGGGAAAATGGAAACAGAGCAGAGATTACAATAAAAGCACCTCCCCATTTTCTTACCATACCGATATATTTATCAAGAACACGTTCAGAATATGTTTTTATTCTTTTCCTTTTTGAAAGCAAGTATCCGATGAAATAGGATATTGCTCCACCTAAATAGGAAAGCACGCCAAGAAGTGTCAGAAAAAGGAAAGGAGAATTGAATTTTGCACACCATATCACAAAAAAATCGGGTGGGATCATCCCCAGAAATGATTCGGAAACAAAAAAGACGACAAGGACCAGCATATCAGGGAGACGGGTGGTGATGAATCTGAATACTGCAGTTAAATCAATAAGATACTTGCCGATAAGGACAGCTGGTATCATAACAGCCAAGTAGATCAGGATTATTTTGAGGGAGGTTTTCCACATATAACCGTAAACTCCCTTCTTCTTATTCCTGAGGTGTCTGGCTTTCAGTCTTGTCCGGAAGCCCTTAATAAGTGTGGGATGCATTAAATCAGGCAGATTAGTTGTTCCGGGCTAAAAGTAAGAAAATCGGAACACACTACCCCATAATTGATCATTTAAGGATTGTTTTCAGTGAGTTTCCTGAACTATTGATTCTCTGACAAAATCCTGATAATATGTGCTTATCATTAATCTGCGTTAATTAAGTATAGATATCCCTCCGCAAATAAATCCTGTATGAAAGAAAATAAAACAATAAAGAGAGACCGATAAAATAAGATAGATTCACGAGGTTAAGCTTATAAGTTGTACTGATCACTTCGAGGCTGACATATTTAAACGGGCTCAGGTACCCTATTGTTGCAATGCTTTCAGTGATCTTTGACAGGGTATAAATAAAATAAAAGATTAAAACCAATCCGATGCAAAATGTAGTGATTGGTCTTGCCCTTTTGACAATGGTCGACAAAAACAGACCCATTGTTCCGAACAAAATATTCAACAAAAAAGTGTAAAGGGAAAGAATAAAGAATGATCTTAACACTGAAAGGACCTGTCTTTGACAAGCATTATGCAGATGAATCCTGCCAAAGAAGTAACCAGGTTCAAAAACAATATATTGACAAGAAGAACTGATGATTTGCTGATAAAAATCTCACTCCTGGTAAGAGGACGTGTCAGGAGGTATTCAGCAGTCTTATTGTATTCTTCCTTCAGCAGGATGTTCGATGCGAGCACGATAGCATAAATACTGCCGAGCACCATCATATAAATAACATTATTGGCAGCATAGAATCCCAGTACGGAAAGCAAATCGCCAAAGTTGGAAATCCCTTTGAATTGAAGTGCTTCTTTTGGAACTAAGACTCAGCATACCCATGACTTTTGACTGGTTTTCAATAAATGTACGGTAAGACCGACATTGTAACCGAAATCAAGAGAGTTATTATGATTAGCCAGAGGATAAGACTGAATGCATTCCTTTTTATTTCATTTAAAAACAGATTCCTGTTCATCTGCCTTGTAACTTTAAATCTTGTAATAGTGCATAAAAATTTCATCGAGCGATGGCTCTTCAATAATGAGATTATTCACTTTCCTTCCCGAAAGAAAACTTACAAGCTCATTGATATTCCCTGAATACATGAAGGATATTATATTTCCGGGCTTTGCGCTCAAGCTTACTGTTCCGGGTATGCTGAAGTTTTCAATATTAACCTGATCGACAAACTCAATAAACACTTTCTTTCAGCTGTTTTTTCCTCAGATTGTCAATATCCTCTATCTGAATGATTTTTCCTTCTTTTATGATTGCTACTCTCTTACAGAACATCTGTACTTCACCAAGAATATGGGATGAAAAAAAGAGAGTCATGCCTTTTTGGTTCTCTGAACGCAGCAGCTCAAAAAAAACTGACTGCATAAGAGGGTCAAGTCCCGTCGTTGGTTCATCCATGATAAGCAGTCCGGGATTGTGAATAAGGCTCTGAACAATGGATACTTTTTTCCTGTTTCCCATCGACAGGTCAGCGATTTTACGTTTCAGGTCGAGTTCAAACAATTTTGACAGTTCGAGCAATCCTTTTACCGCCATCCGGCACCCGGTAGAACCTGATGACAATAGTTCAGGAATTCATCTACATTCCATTGAAGAATATGCATTTGCATCAGACGGGATATATCCGACTTTATATTTGATCTCCCTGGTTTGCCTGACGACATCCATTCCCATTATCCTTGCACTTCCGCCTGTCGGGAATATAAGATTCATCAGAATCCGGATAGTGGTCGATTTTCCTGCACCGTTAGGTCCGATAAAACCAAAAATCTCCCCTTCACCGATCTCCAGGTTAACATGTTCTATTCCCTTCGTTTTACCGTAGAACTTGGAAAGATCTCTGATATCAATCACCGGATTGTTCATAATGATTGCTTACTCAATGCTGTTATCCTTAGTGCCTGTGCGGTATAAAGCTACTCTTTACATTTAAAAAGGCAATTCAGAAAGCCAAATATTTTTTACAGATGCTTATGCAATTTTATTCTTATCCCAGATCCCGGATCTGCCTTTTACAAACTTGAGTGCATGGATAACATAGACATTCAGGAGCTTTTGAGACACCCTCCCTTCAATTTTAAGTGGATTCATATATGAAGCAACACCCAATTTGGGCGTCTCTACTTAAATAATAATGTTTTGTAACTTTGATCTGAAATTATTCTGACTTTAAAACGTCTGTAATGGGCTATATACATAAAGGTAAAGCATTGATTAACGGAGCGGTCGACCATGGTCTGGTCCTTGCAAATGAAGGGGAACTGAAAGTTACTCCTGAGGACGACGGGGCTCAAATTGCTGACTATGTTAAAGGTGACTTTGAGTGGTGGTATTTTGATATGCACGATCAGGCATCAGGCAGTTTCTTAAAGATAGTTCTGCACATTGGTACCAATCCTCTGAGGACCAGGATAATTTCCCAGCTTGCAGTTTCTGTAAATACTCCGGAAAAGAGTGAAAGTCTCTCATATCCATTTGAAATCAGTGATCTGAGCTCCGATACATGGCACTGCAATATTTCAGTCAGTGATAATATAAGGATTTGGACCGTATTGGATCATCCGCCGGGATATTTCATTAAAATTGACATTCCCGGATTTAAATGTGATATCAAATTCAGAAGCGAAATAGAAGGATGGAGACCTCTCGGGAAGAATATACCTTATCAGACAGGGAATAAAAGGGTTGACTTTTCATGGGTCATCCCCGTTCCCAAAGCAAAAGTGGAAGGAGCCTTTTACCTCGGGGACAGGAAACATTCTTTATCAGGTGCCACCGGATATCATGATCATAATTATATTAAAGTCGACAGGAAAAATCCTTTGTACCTCGATGACCAGCTTTTAAAATGGTATTGGGGCAAGTGTTTTGCAGGGAGTTATACAATTATCTTTATGGATGCCTGGTGCAGGGCAAACCGGACCCTCTCCCTCATGGTGGCTGAAAACGACAAGATCATTCATAGCTCAAATAATCTGATTGAGTGCTCAGTTTTATCATCCGGCTTTGACAACCTATTAAAGACCGGATACCCTTCAACAATAGTCATAAAATCACTTGACAAGGATTTCCCCCTGAAAGTTGAGTTTAAATCTGAAAAAATCCTTGACCGGAAAGATCTTTTGGAAGGTGTCAATCCGGTAATCAGGTTTCTGATCAGGCAGTTTGTAGGGAAGCCTGCATATCATGGCATCCTAGCAAAGGTCAGGATAGATATCAATAACCTGGTCACGGAAGGAACAGGCAATTTCGAATCAATGGTTTTCAGGGGGTAATGATCATTTTAACACTTGATTCCGTTTTTGGAGAATGCCAATATTTTTTCAGCAATAAATCCGGCATCTTCTTCTATTCCCAGGATAATACCTGATTTTCTTTTGCGAAGCCACGGATTACCAAGAAAGTATAATCCTTCAATATTGGAAATCCCTTCACTGTGGTTTAATTTCCCGTCATTGTTGAAAACAGGAAGCTTAAGGTAACTGAAATCACCAGTAAATCCGGTTGTCCAGATGACGGAGGTTATATTGTTTTTTGTCAGATTCAGGGCTGTAACATTTGATGCGGAAAGTGCCTGATCATCTGGTTCATCATCAGGATCTTCCTCGGGCAGGGGTGCGTTAAGTTGTTTTTTTTGAATATATTCATTTACCATCATTTTTACTTTCTTTGAAAATTCATCAGCAAATCTGATGTGGGCAGGGGCGTCAGGCCGCAGATAAATGGTCTTATCATCAGCGTTTTCTGACTTTCCAAGGATGACGGCTCCATTTCGTGCAAGTCCCTGCAGACTTAAAGTATGACCCCGGAAGCCTCTATTTGAAATCTGTGGTTGTTTCATTGTCAGAATTTTGGAATCGGTTACATCAGTCGTTCGCAAATCATAGAATCCTGTTATAATAAGCCAGTCAACTATGTCTTTTCCCCGATATCGTCTGGGAACCCGGGCTGTATTGCTTGTTGAAATATAAACCTTCCTGCCACCTGCGATTAGATCCTCGGCTATCTGAACGCCTGATTGTGCTCCACCCACAACCAGAACTGCACCGTCGGGCAACTGTGAAGCATTTCTGTATTCCCCTGAGTGCAGCTGGAGTATTTCGGAAGAAATATTCCCTGCAAATGATGGGATATTCATTTTGTTCTGGGCGCCGGAAGCAACAACTAGCTGTTTACTCCGGTAGAATTTCGCAGAACCGTTATTTGAAACACAGACAGAAAAGTCTTTTGAACCGGGAATACTTTCTACCGATAACACTTCGCAGTTCTCAACAACCGGCAATTGAAATATTTTGGAATAACCTTCAAGATAAGAGACAAATTCTGAAGCTGAGCAAAATCCCTCAGCATCGGTAAAACCGTTTTCCAGCCCGGGCAACGAATTTACTTTGTTAGGTGTATTCAGTTTAAATGAATCCCAACGCTGATTATGCCAGGTATCCCCGATTTTACCTTTCTCAAATACAATATGACTCAAATGAAGTTTTTCAAGGTGTTGACTGATACTTAGACCTGCATGACCTGCACCAATTACAATTACATCCAAAACGGAATTTTTCATAATTGACAATTAAGCTGGCTCCTTCCCGAAGCCTGTTTAGTGTTCAATCATGCTATAACAAAAATTCCGGCATTTAGTTTTTATGAGTTATGCTTAATCCTTTCTTAATCCATCTTTAATTTACTTTTAATCAGTCATCCATTTTCAGGGAATATATTTGTATCCGGGTAAGTTCGCTTTAAGGAGCTTATATTCTTAATAAAGAAGATCCCAAATTTTTAATACAACGTAAACTAGATTATTATCAATTTCTTTAACAATTAAAAAAAAGGTATTATGAAAAAATGGTTATTATTATTTTCGGCCTTATTGGTAACTGCGTTCCCGGCACTGGCACAAGGGGAAGAACAGACAGAAGAGATGCCAACAGAAATCCTGATTCTTAAAAAGGGAAATATGCCCCCTGCCGTTGTAAAAGCAGCAGAAGATTTATTTAAAGGAAGCACTCAGCTAAAATGGGGCGTGTTCCCCAATGAATTTAAAAATTATGGATGGGTGAAAGACAAGGATTATAATGAACCTATCGATCACTACGAGATCTACTTAAAAACAAGTAATGGCGGTGATGCATATGCAGTTTTCGAACCAAATGGTGAACTAATCCGGTACAGATTAATGGAAAAAAATGCAGCTCTTCCGCAACCGGTTCTCAACGCAATTGCCAAATCTGAGTACAAGGACTGGAAAATTTCCGGTGATACCGAGCTGATTAAAAGTCAGCAGAAAAAAGTAGTTGATCATTACGTAGTGAAGCTTGCAAAAGGGAATCAGAAAAAAACGGTTTATTACTCCATGACCGGGGACGTGCTGAGTAATAAGAGGTAAGAAACATGGCATGACTCAGGTTTGAATTAACTGGTCAGCTTATTGTACCTGACAAGCTATTTTCATAATGTCACCAGATTCAAAATTCTGTAAATAACAAAGTCTTCAATTGAAGACTTTGTTATTTATTTCTGCAATTGTTATCAAATATTGAATTTCCTGCTTGTGAAAAGATTTTTTATAATTTTCTGGATTATCATTTATTATTTTGCCGGTGTTATGGGGCAGCCGATATCGGTTGATTCTGCTATGGTTACTCCTTTTGGAAAAGTCTTTGTCTACCATGCCCCAAGCGAAAACCCGGAAAATTTAATAATCATGATTTCAGGTGACGGGGGATGGAAATTCGGGGTTCCTGAGTTTGCAAAGGAGTTCGCCCGTATGAAATCTGTTGTGGTTGGGGTGGATATTCTCAGATACTACAGACATTTGCGGCAGCTGAAAACGGAATGTTTTATGGTTTCATCTGATTTTGTGGAACTCGCGGCCGCAATTGAGCGGAAATATAATTTCAAGGGATATATACCTCCGGTAATCATGGGTTATTCAAGCGGAGCAACGCTGGTTTATGGCATTCTTGCCCAGGCCCGCCCGGGCACCTTTAAGGGAGGTATTTCACTGGGATTTTGCCCTGATTTTGAATTACCACAAATGTTATGTCAGGTTAACGGTCTTGAAGAAAAAGAAATAGTGAAAGGAAAGAGTTATATGTTTTTGCCCGACTCCCGGCTGGGCAATCCATGGGTTGCTCTGCATGGACCGTTAGACAAAGTATGTGATTTTCAGACAGTAAGTGATTTTGTTCACAAAACTGCTGATGCAAAACTGGTTGTTCTTCCGGGAGTTGGCCACGGATTTTCAAAATGGTCAGATTTTATGCCTCAATGGAAAACCGCATATAGTGAACTTGTTAATAAATACTCTGAAAGCCAGGCACAGAATGATAATTTACCCATGATGGATAACATCCCCTGTATCATAACACGGGAAAAAGCACCGGCCGACAGTGACATAATTGCAGTCCTTTTATCGGGAGATGGGGGATGGTACGGGTTTGAGCAGTCAATTTCAAATCGTCTGGCAAATAAGGGGATCTCTGTTTTAGGTATTGATACCAGAAAATATTTTTGGAACAGGAGAACTCCTGAAAAGACAGTCTCAGATATTACGGACCTTCTGACCTATTATGAAAAAGCATGGAACAAATCGAGGTTTATGCTTATTGGTTATTCACAGGGAGCGGAGATTGTCCCTTTTATTTTATCAAGGCTTCCTGAAGAATTGAAATCCCGGGTAGTTTCCATTGTTATGCTTTCGCCTGATATAAATACTGATTTTCAGGTACATATTTCAAACATGCTTGGATTGGGAAACAAACAAAATACCTATAATGTCATTTCTGAAATATCAGGGATACAAACTACACGGCAAATTATTTTTTTCGGTGAAAATGAAAAAACTGAAGTTCCGGAGTTACTTAAAAGTAAACCGGTTGAAATAATAAGAATACCCGGGGACCATCATTATAAAAGCAATACAGGCCTGATTGTTCAAAAGATGGAAGAAAGGAAAGCTTTTTAGATTCAATCTTTCACGCACCTGACTGAGAATCCGGCGTCAGGTAAGGGGTCATTGCCCCTCATGATCTTTTCCGTACCTTTCTGAAAACCATAGAAAATGTTTGGAGTCGATGTCCAGAATGCAGCCTGAAGTGACCCGTTTTCTTCTTTTACCGGGCATACACCGGCCGGCAAGGCTGAAAATCCGGTACTGTTGTTTATATTTTCATCCGACCAGAAATTTGAGCCTGATTCTTTTAACATGATTGCCTGGTCAGTTCCTACCAGTCCGATAGAATTAAGCTGATCAGATGGTATCCCGGAATAAGTTAACAATTCCTTCCACTCCTTATCACTGGGAAGGTGCCATCCGTCGGGGCAGATATTCTCATCTATATTGAACTCATTAGTTATCCCTTTTGCAGCCTGCCAGGTATAATGCCTGCCAAAAGTAAGATTGTCAGGTGAATCACAGTTGCCGGTAATACCGGTACCATCAGGATATTTGCCGGATTTCAGATTCTCCCGCATCCAGACCTGATTGCCGATCTTTACTGTCTGATACTGATTCCCTTCTTTGTCATATACAGTGCCAAATGAAGTCACCAGTATCTTCATTTCACCGTATGCTGTACCTGCCTCATTTGTAGCAAAAGCCCTGTAATGGTAAGAAGAATTGGGTTTCAGGTCAGCCAGGAAAACCGAAAAACCTCCTTCTGAAGTCAGATCTGAATATCTTCTTTCAACAAACACCGGTGCCGGTAATGAACCCGGAACCGCAGAGATGCCCGATTCATAAATATGGATCCCGCTTTCAATAATGTTTCCCCCTCCCGAATATGTTATGCTTCCATTCAGTTCAGCAGTGTTGGTTGTTACCTCCCTCGGTGCGGAAGTGACAACCGATGGAACGTCAGGGAAGAGGGGAACAAAATATTCAAATTTCGTTATTTTGCTGCATGCCAGCACTCCCAATGCAATTGCCGGTACTACAAAATTGGACTTAGTTAAGATTTTTATCATAATTGCCCCCGTGTTTGAATTTAATTTTTAAAAACCTTTTTTCAAGAAATGGTTACTTTTTTCTTATGAAATCATTCTGGTCCTTTCCTGCAGTGAATTAAGGTTTTGGGGTATGAAGACACAAGCTGAGAATTAGTATGTTCTCATCAACGAAATAACATCCCTCTGCTCATATTGTTCAATGAAATAACAGGGATATTTAACCAAAAAACAAGAGTTTCCAGACAGGGATAAGGAATAATATTAAAAAGGAACCAGCACCCTTAATTACTGTCCGATAACGGTAAACAGTAACCTTGGGGAAAGGGAAATTATATTCAAAGGGTGCTGGTGTGGTATTTTTCTCATACAAAGTTCGACCTGATAAATATTAAAATCTACCTCATTTGTTTCATAAAATGATAGTTTTGCTACATTTTGGGGTAAAAACAGGGCAAAATGTGGAATTCCCGGCCGAAAAGGGGATAAGTTTCAGTTTTCGTAATCCAGGTTTATAAAGTATGAAATCAGGTGGTTTATTGAACTCCCATGGCAGTGGCTGACAAATAGCGTAAGAAACCGTTCGATCAGGGGCCGGGATTCAGCACATTTTTAATTTCTTTCTTTCCTGCGAAATCAAACACCTTTTTCTCTTCATCTGTTTGTAAGTCGGGAGCTGCTCCAAATTCCAGCAGCAGTCTTATGACTTCCGAATGTCCATAACGGGAAGCCAGAGTCATGGCAGTTGTCCCGTCATTTCTCTGCTGATGAGGATCAGCCCCACTTTCCAGCAACAGTCTGGTAACTTCAGCATGCCCGTTCAGTGAGGCTATCATAAGGGCAGTATATCCGTCAGAGCTTTTCAAATCGATTTGTGCACCTTTATCAAGAAGCAGTTTAACGACTTCTGCATGCCCGCTCATGGAGGCCATCATCAATGTACTGATCCCGTCGCTTCTCTGAAAATCAGCCTGAGCCCCTTTTTCAAGAAGTACCTTTACTGTTTCAGGATGTCCGTTTTGGGAAGCCATCATCAGGGCTGTAAGACCGTCGGATGATTGCATTTCGGTCTTTGCTCCTCTCTCCAGTAATAATTTTACAACTTCAGTATGTCCATTCATCGATGCTTCCATCAGGGGGGTTGCATTATAGGATGTCTCCAGGATATCGATCGGGGTGCCTTTATCGAGCAACAGTTTAACGACTTCTGTCTGACCATTATGCGCGGCGAGCATCAATGCATTCGATCCCTCAGGCTTATTTAAATCAGGATCTATGTCTTTTTCAAGCAGAAGCTTTACGATCTCTGAATGGCCTTTGGATAAAGCCCAAGTAAGTGCGGTGGCACCGTCGGTGCACTTCAAACCGGGATTTGCACCTTTGTCAAGCAGGAGTTTTACAGCTGAAGTGTGACCCAAAAGTGAAGCCCAGATCAATGCTGTAGATCCATCAGGACATTTCAAATCGGGATTGGCTCCATGTTCAAGCAATAATCTTACAATCTCCGAATTTCCGCTCCATGAAGCAAGTATCAGAGCAGTTACTCCCTGGGCACTCTGCATATCCTTATCGGCTCCTTTATCCAGCAACAGTTTTACAATGTCAGTATGACCTGTCAGGGAAGCAGCCATAAGGGCATTTGTCCCATTATTCCTCCTCAAATTAATCCGGGCACCCCTCTCAACCAATAACTGAGCTACTTCCCTGTGCCCGTTTTGGGATGCCTGCATCAGGGCAGTAGTTCCGTAAATTGCCTCCGGCAGATCCAAACCGGCCCCTTTATCCAGCAGTAATTTTACAGTCTCCAGTTGTCCGTTTTGAGAAGCCAGCAACAGAGCAGTTACACCTTTTGTGCTCTGCATATTCACATCTGCTCCCATTTCAATCAATATCCTGCACACCTCCGTGAACCCGATTTGTGAAGCATGCATCAGCAAACTCAAACCATAACTGTCCTTATAATCAGGAGAATCGATGCTCTGTACTAATTCAAGTGCTCTTTCAGGTTCTTTGGCCTTCAACGCATCCATTAATCTTCGGGATGGAATTTCCGGCTGTGCCTGTATTCCGTTCAGACAGAATACCAGGAAAAAACCAGACATCATTTCAGAAAAATGCGGTTTCATATGACTGTATCTGCCGGATAAGATAATGTATATTAACCTGAATAATATCAGGTGTGTAAGTTACTATAATAATAAACACAAGCAAAACAGAAGCGGGTGAACAAATTCAGGCGGAATTCAGTTTATATACTGACTTTGGATAGTATATACCATGGTATAAAATAATACAGGCAAACCATACGGTTCAGAAATCCTGAATCGTTTACTATTGTGAAATAATTAACCGTATGTTATTCAGGTTGTATAATCCCGGAGTATTTCAGGGTAGTTTAAGAAAAAAACGCTATTTCGAAGGCTGGTATTTTAAACATGTAACCCCGGATCCATTGCATACATTTTCATTTATTCCCGGGGTTTCTCTCGCTGAGAATGATTCCCACTCATTCATCCAGATCATGAATGGTTATACAGGAAAGACAAGCTATATACAGTACCCTCTTAAAGAGTTCAAATGGGATAAAAAAAGAATGTTAATTCAGGTTGGCACATCCGAATTTACCTGGGATCATTCACGACTTAATATTGATAGCGAAAACATAAAATTGAGTGGCCAGATCGATTACCATAATATGGTGAAATATCCTAAAAGCCTGGTGTCACCTGGAATTATGGGATGGTATTCTTTTATCCCCTTTATGGAATGCAACCATGGTATTGTTTCTGTAATCCATGATCTCAGCGGCAGGATTTCAATTGACGGGAATATAATTGATTTTGACAACGGGAAAGGATATATAGAAAAAGACTGGGGAAAATCGTTCCCTGAAGCATGGATCTGGATGCAGAGCAATAACTTCGCGGAACATGACACATCCTTTTCATTTTCAATAGCAAAGATTCCGTGGATGGGAAGCTTTTTCATCGGCTTTATTTGCTTTCTCTACCTTGGTAAAAAGTTTTACCTGTTCAGTACATATAACAGATCCAAAGTATCGGAAGTATACCATGATAAGAACTCCATCGGGATTACAGTAACTAATACTAATAACTCTCTTAAGATCAGAGTAAGCAAAAACTCATTCGGAGATCTCAAAGCCCCGGTCTCCGGCGAAATGTCAAGAAGGATAAAAGAAAGCACTGATTCAGAAATACATCTGCAATTATTTGATAATCATAAAAATACGTTATATAAGGGAATCGGAAAAAACGCAGGACTGGAAGTAATCGAAAAGATATTCGATTACATCGGAGCAAAATTTATCGATAAGTAATATCGTTAGATTGCCATTGAATAAATTTTAGTTAGAGGCAGTTTCCCCTTTACGATACTACAGCCCGGATGACGGGCGAGAAGTTTATTATTGGGCTAAATTAATCGTGGGTGATAGAGGTTAAATTAAAATATGATTAGCTTTATATAATAATTTATTCTTAAAAGGTATCCACTTAACATTAAACTTTCATTCGCGTCAGTATGAAAAAACTTTACGAATCAAAACTCAGGAACATTCTGGGCATTGTTGTATTCAGTTTAGTCTCAACAAGCCTATTTGCCCAGGCAAATTTCTCAGGCACATGGGCATTCAACGAGTCAAAGAGCAATTTCGGCGACAGCCAGTTCCGCTTTGCGGCCACATCAATGGTTGTAACGCAGGATGGGAACAACCTTTCCGTTGAAAGTACCATGCCCAGCCGTGACGGCGGAGAAATGAAAACATCTGCCAAATATACACTTGATGGCAAAGTCAGCGAAAATCCGATGTTTAACACTACAAGAAAATCTACTGTAACCTGGTCACCGGACAAAACATCAATGATCATTGCTTCAACAATGACCTTTGATATGAACGGAGAAACCAGAGAGATGAAATCAACGGATACATGGAAGCTTGCTGAAGGGGGCAAAGTGCTGATGATAGAATCGGTAAGGCTCAACCGTGACGGTGAAGAAATGAAGACCACAGCCGCCTATGATAAGAAGTAGGTGACAGGCTTCGGGCTGCAGTCTCCAGGCTTCAGGTTTAGAACAAACAGACCAGGACGCAGGAAATGTACAATTTCTCCTGAGCTTCCTGAGTTTGATTTTGTAATCCTTGCATTTCAGATATTCATATCTTTATCACAATCAATTACTGAAGTAAGTAATTTTGAGTACGGCCATGAAAAAAACTAAAATTCTGTCAATAGTTATCTGGTCGGTTGGAACAATATCTCTTCTATTGATGAACCAATGTAGAGATAGTAAGAGCACAACCTATACTAAAATCAGAAAATACGCCGATCAGGTTAAGGTGATCAATACTCACGAGCATCAGCACCGGCCTGAAGAATATGGTGATTACAATTTCAGGTTTTATCATCTTATTGCTGCCAGCTACCTTGCTTCGGACGTGAGTGTGGCGGGTGCTAATGGTTATGACTGGAGCCTGATGGACTCACTTGGTCTGGATGAATTATGGGGTATTTATGGCAATGCTCTCGATTATACCCGTGGAACAAGCTACTACGGTCAGTTTGTGAAAGGATTTCAGAAACTTTACGGTTTCAATGACCTCTATTTCACCAGAGATAATATAGCGAGACTATCAGCAAGGGTAGAAAAAAACTATAAAAATTACGGGCAGTGGTTTGATAAGTCATTCAACAAGTCCGGATTTGAACTTATGTTCCTCGACCAGTTCTGGAACCCTTTCAATACCGACCTTGATAACAAACACTTTGCCCTGGTTTTCCACATAAATCCCTTGATTTCTGAATCAAGCAGAAAACCTGAAAAAGGTGCTCAGCTGAAATCGATCTACAAAGAAGCAGATAATTCGGGCTTTAAGATCGACAATCTTGATGATTACCTGGAGTTCTGCGATCACCTCTTTAAAAAGAATATTGAGAAAAAAGCTGTTTGTATAAAGAATTCTCAGGCATATTCGCGGACCTTAGTTTATGAAGATGTACCCTATGAGGAAGCAAAGGCTTTGTTTGCGAAACCATCATCAACCCTGAATGGGGCAGAAGCAAAGAAAATCGAAGATTTTATGTTTCACTGGCTAATTCAGAGAGCTGTCAAATACGATCTGCCTGTTCAGATCCATACTGGTTATCTGGCCGGTAACGGGAATGTGCTGGACAATGGTGAACCTATTAAGCTTAATAACCTGTTTCTGAAATATCCCGGAGCAAAATTTGATCTGTTTCACGGAGGTTTCCCCTGGACCGCCGAAATTGCATCACTTGGAAAAATGTTCCCCAATGTTTATATCAATCTGGTGTGGCTCTCCCAGATCTCACGTGAGGAAGCTATAAGCGCCCTTGATATAATGTTCGACTGTGTTCCCTATAATAAATTCTTCTGGGGAGGAGATTGCGGTCTTATTGAAGAGTCGGCAGGATCGTTGGAGTATGCCAGGGATGTGGTTTCGGAAGTCCTTGCAAAAAGAGTGGAAAGGGACCTACTGACTGAAGAAGTAGCCTTTGACATTATCGACAGGATTTTCAGGGAAAATGCAATCGAGGTATTTAACCTGAATGAAAGGATTGAAAGTAAATGAAATTCAGGATTCTGTTATCAGTCTTTTTAATGCAATGTCGAGATTATCGACAAAATGAATTTTCCCTCTCTTGTTGCTTTCCAGGATAAAATCGTGCAGACTCCTGCTTTTAAATTTTAGAAAATCTCCAATAATTGCGAGTCTGAAATTGTAATTGGAGAATTTCTGGAGTATTTCTCCGGCGAATCCCGATTTGAGATCAAAAAACCTGGGGTCAAGATTCTGTTCATAAATGATGATCCTGTAACAGGTCTCAGATCCGGTATTGACCATCAGGTCCAGAACATCCTGAGTTTCAGCAATAATAAAATCATCATCGATTAGCTCCGCAATTATTCCGCTGTTGTCAACAGTGTGGTGTCTGAACATAAAACTTTATTTTACGCTCTTAATACGGCGGCTTTACCGGCTTTTTGTGAACAAAAATAAACAAGTCCGTTGATTTCAGTCATATTTGTAATACTAAAACCGTGTGCCCCGAGAATTTCGGATACCTGGTTCCTGTTCATTGCACGATCTGTAACATGATCAAGAGCACTAAAGAGCTTTCTGAAATGCTGAAATGAAATAAAGGAACCGGAGCCATTTTTCCCTGAAAGTCCCGAATCGGAAAAACATCCCAGAAAATTTGTATCAGGAGGTAAAACCTGTACCAGGGTAAACAGGAATTCATCAAGATATTTGATCATATTCAGCCTTCTGAGATTGACCAGGATTTTTACACTCTTCAATTCTTCTTCATCATAGTAATAATGATGTTTGGAGGAAAGAACCACAAGGTTGTTTTCCCTTGAAAGGCCAAGTGTCTTAAGGTAACTGAAGAAATTTTCGCCGTCTTCGGCAATCATATTTACAATAGCAGGGAAGAAACCTGAAATGCCCTGGGCGGTTTTTTCCCTGTCGGGATGATTTATGGTAATATGGTCATTTGTTTGTTGGCTAACTGCCACATCGGAAAATTGTTCCATAGTCGGATGTTATTAATTACCAGGTAAAGGTAACAGTCAGTATAATACCCGACAAGTCGCTAATGCCCAATTAGCGGGGAAATGAGAACCTTTCCCAGGCTATTTGTCAACCAAATCCATAGAGTGGTTAACAGCAGGCATTGCCTGAAGTAAGAAACAGGTCAATTCGTCAAAACAGGACTTTTATTTATCACGAAACAGCGGGGAATGATGGATAAAAAAATACTTTTAGATATATTAAACAGATAACCAGCAGATTACAAATATCAGATTCTACGAAATATTGGATGTTTGTTTTTTGACGAACTAAAATTTTTTAATGATTAAAATTTGTCAGGAACCATATACCACTGGTCGTTTTCAAGATCATGTTTGATGATAAAATGCTTTCCGGAGGTAGTTTCAACCTTAAAATAATCTGATTTGGGCCATTGGGGATTCCTGTCATTCTGGTACCACCTGTCGGTTATATCCTTAATATCATACTTATTATCCAGGTAATAAAAGCAGATGGGGTATTCATCCGCTTTATAACCTGAGTGGCACTCTACTTTTATGGCAATAAGGTTGACCATATTTTCAACATCAGAATGTTTTATTAATCGCTTTGTTCAGGAAACTAAAAATTCAGGTGTAAAAATGAAAAATAAAAGAATAAATCCAATGAATTTTTTAAATTTATGTTTCTGATAATATTCCTTTCAGCGGGTGCAGCCGCGGAAAACTTTTAAAGAGTATGGGTTAACAAGCTGTTAAATTTATAAAATGAAAAAAGCTGGGATTCTTATTAGTAATGCTGGTAGGAATATCCTGTTCGGTGACAAACAAAACCGGATTGCTTCCGGAAGACCAGCTATTTATCACCCGGAAATATGTCGGGGATTTTGTCGAAGGCCGTATAACAGCTCCTGCCTTTTTTGGAAGTCCTCATATACTACTGATTACGACCACACTAGACAGTTTATATGGGAAGATCTCAGTTTATTCCAGGAAATGTGATTTTAAGCCGGGAGACAGGCTTTATGTAAGGAGAATTTACCGGAAAACTGATGTTTTTGGTTCCTGGATATACGAGATTGAGAATAATAATCCGGTCAGGGTCTCGTATCAGGTAAGCGAAATACGGAATGGTAATAAAGTCCTGGCACAGGACTGGTATTGATTTGTCAGGGCTGCAAATTCCAGCTCCGTCTATTCTTTTTCAATTCTTGCCGCCCAACCTCCGCCAGGTGAAAGCTGGAATTTAAGCTTATCATTTTTTGTGACCTTAATTGTTTCTTTCTTATAATCGGTTGCATCCCGGTCAGCATTGATGCCATCTCTGAACACGACAGCCTTATACACTCCATCTCCAAGAAAGGAAAAGTCAATTGTAAGTTCCCGCGGGGTCCAGTTTGTCATTGCACCAGCATACCAGGTATCGCCTTTTTTCCGTGCAATTACTGCATATTCTCCTGTTTTTCCGTCAAGGGAAACGGTTTCATCGAAAGTAACCGGAACACTGATTATGGAGAAGGGTTCGATTGAAATTATAAATCATCGATCCTTGTAAACGACTTCCTACCTAACCTGGCCATAAGATTTTCAGCCCATCTATATGTATCGGGAATTTTCCCGACAAATATTATTTCAGTGGGTCTCAATAGTGCAGGTAACTGGTAAACATCTGTGAATCTGAGGCAGTTGAGCATTTCGATGGCCGGGCCTCTTCCATCCGGGTTGCTTGCAAGGTCCTGACTTGCCGGAGGATTTTTCAATATTAAGGTACTGCACTTTCCATCAATCAGAGCAGAATAAAGTGCAATAACAGACATTTCATCCCGTGCTGCGATCCCTATTTTTTCACTGTCGACACCCTTTATAGTTCTGCAAAACTCAATACATCTCATCACATCCCAGACCTGCATTGAAGCAATCGTTCTCCCAGTCCAGGCTGAAGCACGACGCACATGCCACTGGAGATCAGGATCCCAACCAAATTCGCCGACACCTCTTACCTCAATGAATGCCAGATTCCACTCACTTTTCAGATTACCAACAAATTCTTCTGATTCCCAGCGATTTTCATTCTGATTTCGCAAGACTATCATTAACGGATATTTTTTCGATGGATCATTTCTCCATCGCATATCTACCTTTATACGCCATCCTTGCTCTGAGACGAAGCTGTAAATATCGCGGCCGAACTCTGCTTCATCCAGGGTACTGAAGACACGAAGTGAATCAAAAGATGGTGATTCCTTCGGAAATGCCCCAAAAGTCTTGCGGATCAGTAAATTTTTTATTGAATCACGAAATAGGAATAATTCCCTTTCGCTTGAAATTACAGGTGGTTGGGCAAGTCATAATAAAAGAATCCTGAATTCTTGAAGTGACGGTCATTCTTCGGTGGTCCGTCGACATAGACCTTTAATTCTTCCTCCGACTAGCTGGTTCTCCGGTGATTCATCTATGTCTCCCGCTTCTTCTGGTGAAACATGCTTACCCATAAGGTGCTCAAGAAAAAAAGAGAATATCTTTTCCCTTGATATCTGGTGATATGAATGTCCTCCGGGAGTTTCGACATATCCAATTTTTTCAGGTACGTCATAAAGCGTATATATTTTCTTAAGATCATTATATATCCGTCGAACAGATTCGACCTTGTTAAGACCATCCCGGTCAGCCTGACCGATAAGGAGTGGCCTTGGGAGCAACCAGGGCTCCTATGTTCTGAAAATCTATCAGATATGTATTAATCGGCATCATGCAATCGCAGTGTCCATCAATGGTCCTTGTTGATACCTGTGCCTCGAGTGTACTTGCACCACATACAGGTGCTGCTGCTTTAATCCGTGGATCTGCAGCAGCTATAAACCAGCTTTGCGAGCCCCCTCCGGAGATGCCAGTAACTCCCAATCTTTCCTTGTCCACTTCAGGTCGTTCAGAAAGAAGATCAAGCCCACGCATCGCATTCCATACTTCAACTCCGCCCGGAGTATAACCTCTGCTGTACCAGTTGAACCAGCCTCTGGCATAGCAACCCCAGTGTTCCCCGAGGACTTCCCCCCACTGTATGGTTTCGATTATAAGACATACAAAACCAAGACGGGCAAATTTTGCGGGGTGTGCCTGATAATGAACTTTCTGAGTAGGGGCATGCCCACAGACATATAGAATTGCTGGCGCAGGCCCCTTGAGGCTGTCGGGCACATACAAATTTGCCGGTACAAATAGATTGGGAAGGGATTCATAGTAAAGCTTCTCAATATGATAACCATTTCGCTGAACAGTCCCTGTGACACGGACATTCAATTCACTCCGCCTGCTGTTTACAGGCATATCCTGCAAACCCATCATCTCAATGAATTCAGCATACTTTTCAATCCTTAACTTTTCCCAATCAACAAGCGACTTAATTTCTGAAACAGAGGAATCGGTGATTGCCTTTGCAGCGCCAATAAGGTAACTGCGGATATTATTCGCCTGATTTACAGGATTAATGTTCTCTGATTTATTACCTGAACATGAGGTAATTAATAAACCGGCAATTCCAAAAATTGAAATCTGCAGGATCCGGATTTTTTTCATTTTTTAAGGATTTTAGAGTTGGTGAGATCTTTCCCTGACATCATTCCCCCTTATTGAAATCCATGGAAGGTAAATCTTTAATTTTTCATAAAATTATGAAATCTCAACAATATTTACCTTAGCAAAATTGAAGGTTAAGAATTACTAACTTTATATAATTTTATGATTTTCACCAGTATCTTCATATGCAAGGCTGGATTTTATAAATAAAAATTTAAAAGGAGGTAAATTATGGGAATTTTATCATGGATCGTAATGGGTTTAATCGTCGGATTACTGGCAAAATTCATAATGCCCGGAAAAGATCCCGGCGGCATAATAATCACAATTCTTCTCGGTATCGGAGGCGGATTATTGGGAGGTTTTATCGGGACAGTACTGGGTCTTGGAACAGTTTCGGGATTTGATTTGCGTAGTTTTTTGCTTGCCACAGGAGGAGCTATTTTGATATTGATCGTGTACCGCGCCATTAGAAAAAAACCGACAGCCTAATCCTTCAACAGGTCACTCAGTCTGATTTTTGCAAGATACACTGAAGTTTTCCCTTCGTGACTCGAATAGTAGGAAACCAATAGCAGCCTTTTATAAAGTGAAAGGCCCGGATAGCTTGTATCACCTCCACTGGGCAACTCAACTGTCTTTTGAATTTTACCCCCTCTGTCGGTAAGATAAATAACTGTACTGGCAGATCCTGGCTGGTAACGCCGGGTTCCGATTAAGAACTTCCCATTTTTCAAAACCATGAGATCGGGGCCTCCGAGCCGATAATCAAGTTCGTTCCACTTCCACTCTATATAGGGTGGCTCGCTTATCCCAAGGAAACCGTTGGCATTGCCATCACGCCTCAACAGGATTATCATATTTTGATTCTTGTCAAACCTGATGGTGGCTTCGTTCGGCAGGGATTCAATGTTAAATTCGGTTATCTGGTTATAGGAAATGCCATCGGTAGTCTTTATAAGCCTGACCTTATTCCTTTTATCAGGAGTATTGGACTGATAAACAACACCAAAGCCTGTGCCCGCATTCCAGGTTACTCTCCATATCCAGTCATAGTTCGTCTGTATCCTTTTCTCAATAACAATAGGTTCAGGATTTGTGAAACCTGTTCCATCAGTAGAAAATGAAACATGTGGCTGCATTTCGATCAGTTTCCCGTCCACATAATGTGAACCTCCCATCAGCACCATCAGTCTCTTGCCGGGAGTGACTGAAAGTTTTGGATCGCGGAAGTCATATCTGTCATTTTCAAGGAGTGCAACTGGCAACCAAGTCTTTAGATCTGCCGATCTTATTATTCGAATCCTGCCGTTTTCGCAGGTGTCTTTTGGCACATGACTTATTCCCTCGCGAAAGGTGCAATAAAAATATGACTTGTAGCGGACAATATCAGTAAACGCATTATGGTTTGCCTTATCCCAGATCTTTATGCAATGGGGCTCCTGTGAATATGATAAACCGGGCAATACAGTAAGCAGCGCAATGATAGGAATGCCTCTTTTGATTTTGAACAGGAAGCTTTTTTTCATAAGATGCCAGTGTACATTTAAAATGATCTTTACTCGTGCTATTCCGATTATTGTAACTTTTACTGCTTTTTAATCAGCTTGACGGATTTTTTGAAATTGCTATTATAAACCCTGAGGATATAAATACCACCGGGCAATTCATTAATATCAATTGAAACCTGGTACTGACAATCGGTCTTTTCCTTTAAAAGCCTTGCCAATTGTGTTGTATAGTAATATATTATATTTCTGCTCATTGCTCAATGCCACCGTAAATTCATTGGTAATAACGGTGGGCCAGACAAATACCTCAGGTTCTGTTGAATAACCCGTGCTTTTGACATAAACATATACCTTATTACTTGTTTCAACTCCACAAGTCCCCGTTACCTTTACCTGGTAATTGCCAATATCATTTGCATTTACGTTTTGTTTTATAAAAGCCGAAGAGACGCCTGATACAAGGGCATTGCCGTCTTTCTCCCATTGATACTCAAGATCATGTCCTTCTGAACTCACCTCCAGGTCAAGGCGATTGCCGAAGGCCACCTCTGTATCAGGAGAGATGCTGGTTATTTTTGTCACCGGCAGAACAGTCAGACTGAAAGCACCGGAGGAGGCCGTGCCGCAAGCCCCTGTTATGTTACAGAAATAGGTTCCCGAGTTACTGGCAACTGCATTCAGAATAATTATTTGATTTGATCCGCCCGTCTGAAAGGGTGTGTTATTCTTGTACCAGCTGTAATTCAGGTTATACCCCTCAGAATTCATCTTAAGAGAAATCTGTTGTTCAGCACACATCACAGTGTCGCCTGGCTGGCTGAGGAGCCGGGTATTTTTTGCCAGATTTACAGTAAGGCGCGAGATTTCAGAGGCTACGGTATTCCTCATAACCTGGAGGTAAATGTTCGCTTTGCCTGTATAGTTCTGATTCCACGTAATGGTGGCAGTTTCAGAATTTCCGGTAATGGTCCCGGCAGATTCCGGCAGGAGATGCCAGTCATATGCAGTAACTCCGGCTACGCTGTTTACATGATATTCGCTTGAAGCAGTTCCCGGGCAGATAATTGAATCTCCGAGAGGTTTTGGCGCACTGAAAGTAATTTCGATCCCGGTCTTTTCAGTGATCCACGATTCAAATAGTGAAACACGTGTATATGCTCCGTAGGTGTTACAGTTGCTGCTGCCCCAGCTGACCAGGCCGGCTAATTTATATCCGTTTGAAACGGGCACGATAAGAGGCCCGCCGCTATCGCCGATACATGCATCTTTATTGCCATTATCATAACCAGCCATCAGGTCTGTAGATGGGATTTTATCCCAGACGGTTGAAGCCTGTGAGTTTGAAACAATGGGCAGTTGAACTTTTTGCAATGTAGAGGGGTAAGTGGCAGGACGGACTTTTGTCAGGCCGTAACCGGTTACCCAAGATAATACTCCAGGATCAGTTACTCCTGCTGCCGCATCATTTGCAGAAACAAGCTTAATAGGTTGAGCATTTGTGAAATTAACAGGCTCGCTCAGTCTCAGCAAAGCAATATCATTTTCAAGTGTATTGCTGTCATATAAATCATTAACGATTACTTCGCTTACAAGATAATCTTTTCCCTCAGTGGCAATTCTTGGGTTATTAGCTCCAACAGTAACAATCATTTCTGAAGCAGGAATAGTCACATTAAAATCGTCTTTTGTGCAGTGGGCTGCCGTTATTATCCAGTTCCCTGCAATAATCGAACCTCCGCAGGTATAATTACCGGCTTCAAGATATATCTGCCAGGGAAATTCGGAGATATCAGCATTGGTCCCTCCGGTTATTTTTGCCTGCTTTTCTACAGCGATACCGGTAAAAAAGGAATAAAAATGATCCCCTGGTCCAATGTCTGAGTTAATACGTAATATGGGCTCATTGTTAATAAAGAGAGAATAAAGGCTTGTATCAGGAATATTGATACCGGAAACGGAGATCTCCAAAAAATAACGTTTATCAGCTTCCAGTGCAAAGATTACAGTATCCTCCCTGAAATATTCATTTCCGGAAAAGACGGGAAAAAACTGCTCGTCGAGGACCTGCCATCCGGAAGCAGAAGCTTCCTTGGTGCTGGTTAACATAACCGTCACTTTCTGTGATAAAAGTGACACTGGCAGTGAACAGATGACAAAAGTTATAAGGAGTCTTTTCATGTGTTTGCATTAACATCTATTATTAATACAATTTATGATGGAGTTTTCCCATGAGAAATGAAACTATTTTTGTTTTCAGGATCATTCTGACGCCAGTTCAGCGGCTTTTATATACCAGAGAAGCTCCTTAACAAGACCAGAGGCTCTTTTGTCAGTAGCCGGTTTGTCGGCCGGAACTCCGTTTTCACTAAAGGTAGTGTCAATTTTCGGGAGGCGGAGCAAAGAAGGTACAGTTATGGCTCCAAGTTTCCACAAAGAGAACTGAAGTGAAGTAATCACCTGGGAACCCGCAAAAGTTCCGTCAGAAACTGCAGCGAAAGCTACCGGTTTACGATGCCATTCACCTGCAAGGAGATCAACGGCATTTTTCAAGCTGGCCGGATATCCTCCATTGTATTCCGGAGTAATTATTATTACCCCGTCTGCCATTCTGACCTTCTCTGCAAAATCCAGCGATCCGGGTGAGGGTGATTCCTGGCGGCCCAGTCTTTCATGGAATAAGGGGAAATTATACTTTAACAGATCAAGTATTTCACTTTCGGCAAGATTCATCTCTTTAAGTAGATTCAGGAAATATAATGCTACCCTGTGGCTATTCCGGCCGTTCCTGACGCTTGGAGATATAATGACTATTTTTGGCATTTTATCATTTGTATGATTTTTAATCCCTTTAAAATTACGATTAAAATGGGATTGTTTTCTGTAAACAGGATTTTTTAACCACGGGGTCACACGGAGTTGACACAGAGTTAACACGGAGTAATCGGTTTATTTAATTGAGTATTACCCTGTGAATTACTCCGTAATCCCAATTTATTGGGACCGAGTTACTCTGTAGTTAAAATATTTATTAAGTAACTCCCGGAAACGGGGCTCATTCTGAAGTGACTGATAGTCAGGATTAATTTTCAGCCAAACGATATCGCGATAACCATTTTCGAGTGCTTTTTCCGTTTCTTTTAGAGCCTCCGGGATATTGCCCTGCAGGCAGAGTACCTGGGCAAATTTTTCATGTCTGGTAGAATCCAGTTCAACGGCTTTCTTTAAAGCCTTTCTGGAAGATTCAAAATCACCTAACCAGGCAGTAATAGCACCTATTGATATGTATGTTCCGTAATAATCAGGAAATGTTTTTGTCCATTCTTCAGTTGCAATTCTTTTATATTCGGAAAAATATTTCAAAGCTTCTTTTTTGTTACCCATAGATTGAAAATTGATGCCCATGTCGTAACTGGTTGAAGCTTGTTCATCCTGGTGACTGTCATGGAGCCTTTTCAAGATTTCAATTGCTTCATTATATCGTCCCTGAAGACGGTATGTATGAGCTAAGCGGTATTCATTCATTGATAAATTGGGATTGATTTCACGGGCTTTCCTGAATGCTGCTTCAGCCCTTGAAAGGCTGTCGATTCCGAGATAGGCTGAACCAAGGTAAAAATATCCGTAGGCATTCCCGGAAAGGTCGGAAATCATTTTCTTAGCCCAAACCAATGCAGAATCAAGCATACCTAATTTCTCAAGGTAGATCCATCCTATTCCACCATAGGGAAGTCCCATATCGGGAAAAATCCTGACCGTTGCTTTATATTCTTTCAATGCTTCCTCAAACAGTCCTGAATTCATATAATACCATCCCAGGTTATTTCGGGCTGCCGCATCGTCAGGATACAATTCAATCCGCATTTTAGCGTATTCAATGCCTTTAGGGATGTTTTTTTCAACATTAACAGCATAGAAGGTAAGTATTCCAAGTCTCTCACGTTCAGTTAGATTGTCAACAGATTTGAGTGCCTGTGTAAGCAATTCTCGTCCTCTTGCAGGATCGAATCTCTCAATTAGAAGATTCCCCAGGGACGCTTTTGCTGATATGAAACCAGTATCAATTTTTAATGCATTCTCATAGTATTTTCTTGCTCCTTCAAAATCCATCATCAGATTATGATCAATTCCCTGGGAATAAATCTTAAGGGCCTCCAGGGAAGAAGTTGTTACCTTTTTTAATGGTTTGTCCTGAGCAGCTATTCTGTATCTTGATTCACCAAGATTGCGCCGGATTTTTCTACTAAGCTGGTCTAATTTCAGCAGAATTTCATCTTTATTTTCAGCGTACAACACCTCAGATCTTAAAATATTGCCTGATTTAGCTTCCATGATGTTGGCAGCAATTGCGTATCTGTTCCCGACTTCACTTATACTGGGCACTATGTAAATATCAATTCCTTCCCTGATAGCCATTTCTCTGCTCGTATTTTCCCCTATCGGATCGTTGAGATTTAGTTTCATCCTTTTAACAGCATCCAGCATCCTGGATCGGGGGTAAACATTCATATGCCTTGATTGATTAGCTGTAAGTGAGAACGCTGTATAAAGGGACTTATCAAAGACAGGATCGTTGGTAAGATTTTCAAAATCAGTAATAATCACCCAGTCACGGTTAGCAAACGGGACAGTATTTGCGCTTGAAAATGTAAAAAGGACAATTACTGCCAGGATTACGACCACCGAGCTATAACTGTATATTTTCCCTTTCTCTTTATATTGCTGGATCTTGCCAGCATACAATTCATAATTATATGTGACTCTCTTCTCATTCGATTTGTTATCGTCCGGTTTCCATCGATGAACAACATATTCAACTCCGGAATCAGTATCATTTCCTATCTCCTGCAGATCTTCAGTTTTCTTAATTCCTTCAGGGGTGATGTCGTAAATCCAGGAAAGCACAACTGCCAAAACCAGTCCGCAACACAACAAGATCATTACTAACGTAACTGTCCAGGAAGGAAAGCCAATGCGGGGAAGGATCATATCTGCGGCCTGAAGCACTGCAAGGGCTGAGGCAGTGTATACCGTTATTACCCGGACAACCTTTCTCTGTTTTAATTCTTGCCAGAGATGAAAAGGATTTTTGGCATCACCAACCATCTCGTCAGATAATTTTATTTAAGTAAAATTACTTCAACTTTAAATCAAAGTCAAAAGATAACCAGCGATTTATTATTCAGAACTGATATTTAGGGCTATGATTATTTTTGCCTTTTATAGTTCTCGATCAGGGTTATGCCTGGGAATCCGATCCCTGCAAGTTCCGGATAATACTGATAGGTTTCTTCCCTGGTGTAAAATCCTGATACGATTACATGATAGTAATCGAATTGTTTTACTATTTCGACCGGCCGGTTCAGCTTCGACATTATTTTCCTCTGTGCCCTTAAAGCCCGTGATTCCTGATGGTATATAGCAACCTGCAGAGCTATGGTAGGCTCAGGTATGGCAGGCCTCTCCTTCAAGGCAAAACGCCTGCCATAATCCCTGACTAAAGTAAGAGAAGTGTCAGGCTGTACCTCTGCTTTTTGTATTTCGACCAGTTCCTTTTTAACCGGTTCTTCAACAAACTCTCTTTTAACGGGCAGCGTCCACGAATCTTTTAATCCAACTTCGCCAACCGAAGGAAGCAACTTATCCATTGCTTCCAGAACAGTCTGGTCAAGAATAGGCTCTTCAGGTGTTTGAAGTCGGTAATATTTACCTCCGCGTTCAATTATTACCTTTTCAGTAAGTGGAGTTGAAAGTCCTTTCCTGAGTGCAACAGCATCAGATCTGAGCCGGAATGCACCTAACTGAATTGAAGCAATTTCAGCTCTTGAGAGCCCGGTTTCTTTTTCAATCAGCGATTCCTTAATCCTTGCCAGAGAATCTTCCCTGGTGATCAGCACTCTTTGCTGTTGTTTTGCAAGCAGATGAATTATCCAGAGTTCCTTAAAGCCAAGTTTATTAAGTTTTACTATATTTTCATCGACTTCCTCACGGGTTGGAAGATCAAGTATGCGCACACGGTAATAGTCACCTGCAATCGTTATCTGGACATCTTTGCCAAGCTCCCTTTCAAGCATTCTCTGGAAGCCTTCGGCATATGCTTTGCTTTGGAAGGCGCCAATCTGGATAGCCCAGCTGTCCTTGGTTATTGTATAGACTTCCTCGGTCAGTTCATGAATGGTCATGTAGGAAGTATCCTTTTTAACAAACGGTACTTCCGGAATAACAGGTTTAATTGCTGTAGTATCCCTGCGAACAATTTTCAAAATAAAATCAAGTCCGTCTGCGATATCTCCATCAATACCACCGGCAATCTTAAACTGCAGGATCTCAGGAGTTGAAGACATTCCAAGTTTATGAAGCTGGGCAGTATCGATATTTACAGTGTAATCACCGGGAACAAGCCCCAAGTAACTGTAATATCCGTCTTCTTCGGTAAGAGTCTTTCCAATTAGCTTATTGCTGCCATCGTAGAAATTCATTATTATACGTCCCTGGCCTCCCGTTTCGCCTTCACTTTCAAGGACGACGCTGCCGTTCGCTTCACCTGCTACGCTTACTGGAACTTCGACAAGCTTTAAGATATTGGGATCGACAACGACATTGTATGTTTGCTTTGCCAGCCTCCAGGAGATGTTTTCAAAGCTGTTCGGATCGAGGTCAATAAAGCAGCTTGTATAAGGTTCCAGACCAAGTATCCGGATAGTAGTATCACGATCGCTCTTTTCTATCCGTCCTGCATTGGAATGAAGATTTAATCCAAATGCTTTGGGTTCACCCGGATCTTTTTTCCCATTATTGTTCAGGTCAAGGAATGGAATGACGGAAATGCCTCCTCTTCCGACGTTTGGACGATTATCGACTCCGAGGTATCTTGTTTTTCTGTCATTTATCAGACTTCCCCTGGCATACTCGGTAAAACTGGTTTTATTATCATACAGTCTGACTGATGCCCCCGCCTGTGCAAATGAGAAATCATAACGGAATCCTGCTTCTGCCAGTTTCAGGTCATTCCTGAAATTCTGTTCATAAGAAAGGTTTACAAATCCCTTTTTAAACAAACGTTTTTCAAGTCTCGCTTTTGCCGAGAACAACTTATTCTCTGTGTAACCATACTGGATCTGAGGCATCAGTATAATACCTGCAGGAAGCCTTAAGGAGAGGGCCAGATTACTGTAAAGATATGGTTTAACTTCGTCAATGAACAGGGCATAAGTGGTAAGGTTCGTATTTACCCCGAAAAGTGAACCGGAAATCAGCCATTCGCCTGTGGTATATTTAGAAGCGGGAAGAACTATCTGGTAAACTGATAAACGTTGAAATGTGGATAGTTTCCCGATTTTAAGGGGTATAGATACTGTCGCCTTACGTTCTTCCCTGTAATTATAGAATATTGCTTTCTGGTCTTTAGCATACAAAGTATAATTAAGATCGAACTGAAGGTTCGATGGTAACCTGTAGGAAAGAGTTCCTCTGGTTCTTACTCCGAATGTGTATTCGCCGGAAAGCAGAAGGTTGTTGGTAACCCTGAGAGATGCATTCAGATAGGGCATGAAGGGCTGTGAAGTGACAGATGAAAGATACTCGGCTCCACCTCCCAGAGTAAGACTGCGCGTTACTCCATAATTAAGACTTGCACGCGAAAACCTGCTTTTAAGGGTGTCTTCCACGATACCTGCACTGAGAGTATATTCAAAAGTTTTATCGGGTAAAAAGTTATATGGAATATTTATATTCTGTTCACGTGTCCGTTCCTCACCCCATGGACCGAAAAACTTTAATTTAACCAACGAATTCCCATATACAAGTGGAACCTCGAAATTAAAAAAACCTGAAGCATCGGCTTTTACATAATCAACAAGAACATTGTTAACATAGAGTTCTACAATCCAGCCGGGCTCGGTTCTATCGCTCAGGGTATATGAGCCGAATGACCTTCTGTATGTTGTTGGTGTATTGGTAAGCTGAATGCCGACAACAGGATTATAAATCGAGGAGATAGCGTTTGCCGGGATTTTACCGGCCATTATTTGCCTCAGGGGAGCAAAATCATTGTTAACATACCGCCACAGATAATATTGCTGTTTCTCTGAAAAAGGATCTGTACTGTTATAATACAAAGCAGCAGTAGCTTCTCCTCCTGCGATCATTGATCCAAGACTCAGATTAAGCCTGGTATCGGATTTCCCGTTTATTTCCTGGGAAGCCGTAACTGACCAGTCGGCCATCCCGAATTTGAACAGAGGATATGTCCGTCCGATAGTTGTATCCGCTTGAGTCTCGCCTTTTAATCTCGTCAGATTATGACGCATCTCCTCCTGTCGCATCTCACGGATTACCGGTAAATCAAGTTTGGTATTTACCACTACCGAAAGGTTCCGGAAGTTGAACATACAATCAAGCCCAAATACTTTACCAAAATATGATGATTTCAGGTATAGATTGGATTCGGTCCGGATCAGATCTCCTTCTTCAAGTTTAAAGATCCTGTCCTGAAAGAGTATTCGGTTCTCAACACGATTGATCTCATAGGTTGCATCGGGGCTGATAAAGAATCCGGAAATAGTTTCCAATCCGGACGATGGAACATTTCTGATTTTCAGGAAATCGAACAGGTCGGTAACAGGAAGGTAAAGCTCCTCCGCCTTTATGAGAGCATCTATTTCACCAACTCCTACTCCTGGAATCTCAAGTGAAATAGATATTTCATCATATTCCGGTAAATCCTGGGAAACGAGCTTCCCGGGAAACAGAAAAAAGAGAATGACTGTCGTAATCTTAAACAGACCAATATGAGCCAAGAATGTACTCCCTGTAATTTCTAAACCGGAGTATACTTTTCTGACTATCATTATCTTTGCCTGCTTAAAAATCGAATACTTACTATTCCTGAACGAGTGTTATATCAAATGTCCCGGTATAACTACCCGGTGGATTTGCGGCCGAGTTGCCAACAGTTAAAATCCCGCCGATATATAATTGTATTGCAACAGAATATGGAACTGTTGAGACGAACGGCGATGAAGGATTAGAACTTCCAATATGTAAATTCATTGATCCTGAAGGAACTCCGACAAGAAGGGCATCAGGTCCGTTCAGAATTGAGATCACTGTGCCCCGGTTTGCATGAACTTCAAATAATGCCGAAGAGAATGGAAATCCAAGGCCGAGAAGAACGACGTCACCCGTAGCTGAACGGGAACTGGATGGAAGGATTGTCACCGTTCCACCGGAAGCGCCGTGATAAAAAGCTCCGAACCGCAGGCTTTGTGCGGTAGCGGTAATCCTGACAGGGCGCGGCGGAGGCTCCTGGGCTTTTAGCTCAAACGATCCTGAAAACATCAAAATAACCGGCATACTCAAAATAATCCGGATCCAGAAATCTCTGTTATTGACGGATATCATCTGTTATTTATATATATCTTTTTTGCATCCTGGTACTTATCCGATACAAAGGTGACAATATAGATGCCATCCTTGATTCCGGGGTTGAACTCATAATAACCCGGATCGAAAATCTTCTTCACAAATACAGCCTGACCGGTCAGATTATAGATTGAAAGCAACCCGGAATCAAACTTATCAGTATTGAAATGAGTAAAAACTATCCCATGTGAGCTGTAGACTGAAAACAGATTATGATTTGAACTTGTATCCGGAATTTCCGTTCCCTTTTTTGAAACATTGAGAAAAAACCTGTTCTTATATTCGCCCGTTTCCAGGTAGACTTTGTACTCATTATTATTAAGCAGATCATTTTTAGTACCTGCCACCATGTCAGAAATATTAATTTTCATCCCCAGAAGCTCCTCTGATATATTAATAATCCTGAAAACAATATAACCATCAATATTGGTCTTCAGACCAAGCGGGATAGTGCAAAGAGTATCCTGGTTTTCAGGCAGAGCGTCAATGGATAGCTTTGTCCCGTCACCACCCCAGGCGTAAAGATTTGGTACATAATAGTCAGTATTCATCAGTTTAAGGGCATCGAGGTAAGAGTCGAATCCTGTCTCGGCTTTTTCATCAAAATAGATTACTGCTGGATCAGTGGAAGTTATATCATCAGCAAAATTTGCTCCTAATCGGATCAACGGAAACTGACCTTTTTTCTCTGACTTCAGAAAAGGATGTGTAAGGTCAGTGATCCTCACACTATTGTTTAATCCTAATGTCCCTGTTACCGGGTATGAACCGTCGGGAACATGAATAAAAAATCCCTGCATTGATGGAATTATAGCCGTAGCCAGACCATCGCTCGAGACCCCGTTAATATAGGTACTGTAAGTCCCTCCGTACTCGTCGGTTGCACTGGCTTTGAAGTAGTACAGGGCATCATCAATATTTGTCTTTGTCCATCCTGACGGTGAATCCCAGTTGATGGGCGAGGGATATGGATTACCTACAAGGTTAAATCCTTGAGTATATGTATTATTGTGGTTGTATAGGGTGACTGAGAGGGATCCATTATTTACTTCACCTGAAACATCTGCAGTAAGCGGTACTCCTGAAGCACCGAAAAAAGCCGCATATCCCTCCAGCGGGTTTAGTGGATCAGTTGCGGTTACATAGGTGACCCAGCCTGAAGTAGTACGGTTTTCATCATACCTGTAGAATGATGGAAAGGAGGCTCCGAGATCAAGATCATCCCCAAATTCGCTAACTGTCGAAGCCTGAAAGGGTGAACTGACATATTTATAACCAAATGCTGAAGGAAGATAACGTTGGATTGTCACATTTCCAGATACGGAACCGGTACCTGAACCATCTATCAGAGCCGTGCCGGAAGCTGATGAGGTCAATGTTAAGAATCCGTCTGAGGCAAGAGGTCCGCTTTGTATATTAACTATTCCAGTAATGTTCAGCGGTCCCAGAAGACTGACACCTGCAGGATTGCTGATTGTAAGGTTTCTGATCGTATTACTGCTGAATACATCGGCGCCGATTGTCTGGGCAGATGATCCGTGCATTTCAACATTTCCTGTTGAAACATCAACTGTTCCGTTATTGGTGATAGCTCCTGAAATCTGTATCGTATTACCTGTAACAGTTAACGATGAGCCATTATCAATTACTATATTATTAACGGTTCCTATACCACCAGTACTGAGAACAGGTTTGTTTGCTACATTTGGTATTTGAACAACCGTTGTTAAATAAGGCATAAATCCGCATGACCAGTTTCCAGGAACATTCCAGTCGGTACCCGATACTCCGGTCCAAATCAGGCCAGAGATTGTAATTGGACTTGTTGCGGTTACAACACCACAGCCACCTGATGCAGCTATTGTATTTGTCACAATATAACTTCCTGAGGTGCTTGCAACTAAATTTATCTCTCCGGTTGCAGTATTTACAAAAACTAAACCGGGCGCAGATGAAAATATTCCTGCTCTGCCACCGCCACTGAAAGTGGGGAGAGGATTTACTGCATTCTGGCAGTACGGGGTTCCTGTATAGCTGAACGATGCAACCGGAAATGCAGTAACAGTAATGTCCACTGTTCTGGCTGTACTTGTTCCGCAGGCATTTGTCGCTGTCACACTTAATGTTCCGCTTGTGGCAGTTGCATTGAAATCAATAGTTACTGAATTTCCTGTTCCATTTATTGTATGACCTGTTCCGCTGAAAGACCAGTTATAGGTATTTCCTGAAACATTCGGAACTGTATAGACATTTCCCGAAGAACCCTGACAAACCGGTGTAGGTGCTGAGGTGAAATTTGAAGGACGTGCGGCAACCACGGGGAATGATATTGACACTTCGTCGGAGGATGTACAGGTAACATTGCTGATTGTCCACCGGAGAGTATAGGTTTGACCCAAAACTCCTGTAAAAACAGTTGTATTAAGAGCACTATTAATAAATGCACCGCCCGCACCACTGATAATTGTCCATAAACCCGAATAAGGAGCCGGATCATTACCTGCAAGAACGGCTCCGGATACTCCGCAGAGGGATTGGTCTAATCCGGCATTTGAAACCGGCGGGTTAGCATATGTGTTTACAATAATCCCGTCAACTACCCCAATATTGGCTCCGTTATTGTAAGTGAAGCCTGTTAATTTGTAGGCCCCCGGGACCGGGGTTGGCAGCGTATAAGGCAATGATGTTACATTTACGGTTGGCTGTACTGCACCATTAATTGTATAATCGAGAGTGTAGTTTAAATTTATAGGATTAAAGGAAGCAAAGCTGACTGGGATGCCAGCTGCACCGCAGACAGGGCCTGTTGGAGATAATGACGCCCTGGCTATAGTTGTAGTAACGCTGGCCGTTGTAAAGTTCTTTGGTGTTGAGGAGATGTTTACATTATTTGTAGTGGCCACATCACCATAATCATTATCTCCCGAAGTAGTTGATGTCAGTTCATTCCATGAACCGGTATCATATTCAGTTACCCGCATATCACCCATACCATTTTCAGTCATCAAAGGTGTCAGATCGCTTAAAGGATCCCAGGCGATCTTTACTTTAGCAGTTGTTCCTGTGGTTGTGCTGACACTCCAATATTCCATAGTATTGGATACCTGCAAAGGTGGGGTAAGGGAATGTGCAGTCGGGTTTGGTGTAAAATATTCAATAGTCCAGTATAATGTGGTGCCGGCAGATGAAGTGAGTGTAAAATTATGCCCTTTTATTATCCCCTTTCCTATAGGGAATAAAAAATTATCTCCGTTTACGATTTGTTTTATGAATGGACCGTTAACAAAAGAAGCGGAACTTCCGCCAACCGGAACCACTGCTGATGGAGAAGTATTTACCAAAGTCAACCTGTTCGCAGAAGTTGTATTTATTATTCCATTGGTCAGGATTAAATTGTTGTTTACTTCAACCAGGCCGTTAACACCGATGTTCAATCCCGCAGCATTAAGAATCTCAAGATTATTAAAACTGTTAGCTCCTGAAAAGTCCCCGGTAGGTCCACCCAGAGTCTGGATTGATGTGCCTGCAAAAGTTACAGTTGAGGCGGGGGATACCCCGGAACCACTTATGAAAGTTCCGGCATTATAACGCTCCATTGTACCCAGGATTATAAGTTTGCTGTTGTTTACACTATTATCCAGCGCGGGCCCATCAATTACGAGTCTTTTACAAATTGTTAAATCCTTATTCGGAAGTACTCTGGTACCCGTCCCTGTTACAAACATATTAGGCAGGTTGCTGAACTGTGAAGCAATTATTGTATAATTACCGGTACCGCCATATTCTATTGTTCCGTTTCCTGAACAATCAATAAATGAGGCATAATTTCCACCGGGGAGGTTTCCTTCTTCCAGGTAGATTTTTCCATTACCAATCACATTTCCAAGATTGTGTCCGAAGGTTGATGAGACAACTCTTAGTTCATTGTTAATTGTTGTACTTATTACAGATATGTTGTTAATATCTGTTGTAACAACATGGTCAATGATGACATTGCTCCCACTTGGCCCACCTGGGGGACAAGGAGGTGAAGAACCAACTGGTGTCCAGATCGTTTCATCTGACCAGTCCCCATCCTTATTTGATCTGTAATCAGCTAATTCATCAGGAATTGCGCTGTCGTTGCCTGCTGTATATTCTCCACTGAGATTACTGCTGCCGGTATAATTGAATGTTATCTCATGGGTGGCTTCGTTTACATTATCCGTAGCTGGTCCTACAGGTGCTTTGTACCAGTAACTACCAGGCAGTTCGAGTCTTGCCGCTACATAATCACTTTCAACTCCCAAAACATCTCCGGGAAGATAATGAAGCAACAGGGTCCCATCGAAACCAGAAATACCTGAGCTTTCTATCTGCCAGTAGTATTTCAGAACATTCATCGGATCCAAAACACTTGGATGAGAATTGTCAACCGGATTAACATTGATGTAACCAACAGTATTGTTCGCTGTAATGGTAAAAATGGCAGGTGTATATTTGCCTGCAATTCCGACTGGAAATGTAAATGAATTAGGACCTGAAGTAAAGTATTTCCTGACACCTAAGCTACTGGTAACTCCGTCGGACATAATCATATTTGTAATGCCAGGCACTCCAATAATGCTGCTGTTCTGACTAAGCGTAAGAAGATTTGAGTTAATATTGAAAATGCCATGAGTAAGCACAAGGTCGTTTTGGAGCATGATCCCGTTGCCAAGTCTGGCTCCTGAGCTATTGTCGATCTCCAGCTTGCCGTATGCTCCTGTTCCTGATATCTGTTGCTGGATTGTACCTGATATACTTATTCCTCCGGTAGTATTGTCGTCGGTATAAGAACCGTTGTTTGCAAGGTTACCTGAAAGCATTACTTTCTTGTTTCCAAGAATCAGATTACCACTTCCTATAAATAGATCCTGGTTGACAGAAAAATTATTATTTACAGTAAGAGAGTTAGTTGATAATACACTTAAATTATTAAAATTGGATACTGAACTTCCGGTAATTAACTGAACTCCACCGTTAAATGCTGTAGTATTGGTGCCATAAATATAGGTGCCGCTGTTATCTAAGTTACCTTTAAGTGAGACATTGATATTATTAGAATTGAATATGCTTTGTGAATTACTCAATGTTAATGTTCCATTAAGGACCAATGGGCTTACGAGAAGCCCCAGGTTAGCATTCAAGCCTGCTCCCGCAGCGCCTGTAATGGTCAGATTGTTTAATGATATATTGGCATCTAATGTGTAGTTTTGAAGAGTGTTTGGAATTACATTGGTAAATATGATCGTCCCGCCGGTTACAGAGGAAGTGGAAGGTCTTAAATACAAATCGCCATAAGTAGCGCCTCCTCCACGAACAATAATCAGGGTACCGGCCGACATATTAAACCCACTGCCTGTATTTAATACCTCCAGCTTGGCATAACCAGCATTAGATCCATTCCCGTTTATCACAACAGTACCCCCGCTCTGCGTATAATTTAGAATCCCATTTGTTGTGGAAGTATTTCTTCGAACCTGACCATTTACCACAAGATTTCCACCTTGTATTTCAATAGCGGAAGCTCCGCCGCCGGAATATTCTATATCGTTATTGTTCGCCGGTGCAGCAATTTGTCCGATATAAACATTTCCACGGATCAATGTGAGTTTTCCATTCAATATCAGATCACCATTATTGTTAGCAGCATTACCAATAAGTATATTCCTGTTATTAGCATTGGCATAATCAATATACAATCCGGCGGTTGAAGAAACTGAAAAAGGCGTTGTTGTTGAAATGGTGAAATCTGTGCCAGGATCAGTTCGCATATATCTGAACGTTCCGTTCTGCAGAATTAACCAGTTGTCAACCGGACTGGACAATGTTCCGCCAATGTTACAGGTAAGTGTGGTTGCCTGTGAGGTCCCTTTATTTAAAACTACCTGGCCAAAAGTTGTTGAAGGAGTACCAATCGTATTGGTTATACTTGCTGGAGTGGCGCCAAAAAATGTTACCGGGATATTTGTAAAACGGCACCATGCCCTTGTACCTGCGGGCGCGTTTACAAGTCCGTTTGCATTGTTAATTAAATTTCCCCCGATAGATAATCTCTGATTGTAAGCACCACCCCAATCATCAATACCAGACAGGGGAGCCACAATAACATTTCCGTTTACAACAATATTCTGAGCGATTGCACCATTCTGATACCAGCCAAATGAACCTCCCTGTATATCCAGATTCCCATTTACAGTTACCGTTTTGGGTATAGCAGCTACCGGACCAGGATAAGTAGTGCCCCATGACATTGCAAACCAGGAATCAGCATTTTGTCCACGCGTAATTAAATTTCCATAAATTGTAAGATCCCTATTTGGGAAAATTACATTAGATCCGCCAAGGGGAGATATTATCAGATTACCATAAGACGAAACTGCCTCAGGTAAATAATATGTTGTTCCAGCGCCAGGATTAGTCGTATATAATTCTGTTGTTCCCATATAAGAATTAAAATCGGAAAAATCACCTGATGGGAAAACATAAGTAGAAGGTGATGTGAAATTTGTTGTTACTCTGAAATTACCGTTTCCGTTCGGGTGATTTGCTACTAGCTGAATACAGAACTTGGGTTATACCCGATATCGAGAGCTGAACCGGCTTCAATCTGAAGTTTGGCACAGCTTCTGCTATCTGTATTGGGAATCGTATTGTTGGTAGATAAATAAACACTATCTCTATCGCCGATTATGACAATATCTGAGGCTCCGGGTACTACTGCAGGAGGATTATTAACTGTATGGCTTGTAAGCGACCAGGTGTTTACGTTGCTCCAAAGGCCGCTTTGCCTGCTGTAGTAAATAGTCGGAATCCCAAATGGACTGGTAGGATTATTATCTCCGGCGGTATAATCACCATCAATAAATGCCACATTTTCCAGGAAACTTCCGGTTCCCGGTTCACCTATTATATTATTAGTTTCATCAACATCAGCTGTCGTACCTTGGCTCCAGGAATTGGTTGACCTGTTAAATCTTGCAGCTACGTATTCATCTTCAGTAACATCACCACCTGTAACTACATTGCTTTGATCATATGTATAACCGTGTGTCACAGTTGCCGTCCCCAGGGTAAATCCTGCGGACTTTACCCGCCAGAAATAAGTAAGACTTCTGTTTGGTGTTGTTACTATCGGATGGGCATAATTAACAGGAATCACAGTAATTGAACCATAGGCTGTTGGCGCAGAGCTTAAGCCAATGGAGGCCGGGGTATAATTAACAACTCCAACCGGGAAGCCGAGAGTTGAAGGAGAAGCATAAACCCTCGTAAGTCCGCCATCACCGGCATTTCCTGCAGATTTTATATACCTTAATGGCCCGATATTTACAACCGAAGCAGTAGCGTTAAGTTTTAAATTATATGTAGCAATATTCAAAAGCTTATCCTGTGAAAAGGTAAGGTTGCCGTTAACCGTACTATTAGCAACCAGGGAAACCGGAGCTTCAGCGGCATTAGTATTATTCAGATCAAGATTGCCAAAGACACCATTTCCATCAATAGTCTGGGTTTGTGTCCCGTTTAGAACGATTTTCCCATTTCCGCTATGGATACCTGAATTGTAAATGTTCTTTGCAATGTTAATTGTATTGCCATTATCATTTATGGTGCCCAAAACAAGACTAAAATTATCAGCAACATTTATAGTGGATTGTGTTCCGGCAAAGTTTAAAGCAGTACCTGCAGGTTTGTCAATTGTCAGCTTGTTCAACGGGAGTGGTGTGGCAAGGTTAACTGTAAATGACTGATCTCCTGTACCATTAAAAATAGTTGTGTTGCTTCCGGGTGTATAAACAGTTCCACCTGCAACAGAAAAATTTCCACCTAGTGTAATGTTAAGATTATTTGCTGAAAAATCTCCTGAAGAAAGAGTAATGTCCTTAAGCACAACCAGAGGAGATGTATTTAATTGAACAACTGAAGTACTGCTTGCACGATCAATCAGCAAATTGTATAATGGTGCATTTGTATTGATTAAGTGGCTGACAGCATCAGCCAAAACAGTTCCGGTAGTGGGTCTGATTTCTAAAGTACCGCCTGTTACATTAATGTTAGATACAGATGATTTCACATCAAAGGCTTCCTGTTCTCCACCTGCTATCCCACATACGTCGTAAATACGTATTGATCCAGCTGACATGGTAAAAATATTGGTTATTTGCTCAAGGTTGAAAGAGCCAAATCCAGAATTGATACCATTAGTTGCTCTTGATGTGTTTAAAGTAGCTACTGAAACATCTGTAAGGTCAGCAACAGTTGAATAAGCAGCGGGTGTACGCTGGAAACGCCCCCTGAGAATAAACAGGCCTCCGGTTTGCGTATAAGATGCCGAACCGGTTGCAGAAAGAAACTGTTTGGCATCAACAGTCCCCCCATTGATAATTAATTGTCCGGAGGCAATATTTGAAGTGATTAGTCCCCCTGACTCACGGGTTGAAAGATAACCATTGTTTATTTGCAGTTTACCAAAAATATCCACAGCACTGAATCCTCCCTTTGTAACTCCTATTGTAGCATTGTCCGGAGCTGTAACCGAATATGCAGTATTTATTTCCCTGTAATCATCGGCGCTGGAAAGCACAACCACATCAACACCGTCAACTATTAAAGCTCCATTTGCTGGAATGTAATAATCTGAATTTGCGGCAATACCTTCAGAAAGTGAAGGGATAATCAATGAGCCTTTTAATACAAGAGTCCCGGTGCGGATCCACAATGCTTTTCGGAGGTTTGGATTGCTTGAAGGAGCAGCTTCAGTGGTCAATATATTTGCTCCAAATAGCCTGAAGTTTACATAATTGGTCGAATTAATGGTCAGCTTAAACGTCTGGTCAATTCCCTTATCAAGAATAAGGTTATAGAAATTAGTAACCCCGTTACAATCCAATGTATTATCGCTTGCTCCCTGGAAATATACCGAAGCTGCACCAGATGTGGGACCTGCTACTGTCGGCGGAAAAGCATTATAAATCGGATAAGGAAGATTTGTAAACTTAACGCTGCCATTATTTGTAAAATTACCTTTTATAATTACTGTATGGAAGTAGGTATAGTAGTTTATAAAAGGTGCCACACCACCAACAGTTACGGCACCAATGGCGGGATTAGTGACACCATTTCCAACTGCAATAGAACCTGCATTATCAACGGTTACGTTTCCATTGATTGTGAGCGTAAGCTTAGCAACGGAAATGTTGTTATTGATCTGAAATGTTCCGCTTTTAACGTATAAATTACCATTTAAAGTGATGTTGCTTAATTGTGTGGCAATAAAGCCGGAGGTATTAATAGTTAAATTATTGTATGTAGTTTGTGCAGCAGGTAATGTAAAATTAGCTGCATTGTTGTATTCGGTCGTCCCTCCCCCGGCATTAATAAATGTATTAATTACTGCAGCAGGGAAATTACCAGATGCCAGTTTAATTGTTCCCTGGCCGCGAAGAGCATATATTGAATTGGTAAACCTGTAAACATTCTGATCGAGGAAACCACCTGCTTCAATTGTAATGTCAAGAGTCTGGGTAGTTATATCGGCTGGCAAAGAGACGGTACGACCTGAAAGGATTATTACTTTATCATTATCACCTGGTACCGTATTCCCAAATTGAAGTGTGCCACTCGGGTCCGATGTCCAGGTAGTTGGTGTGTTCCAGTCACCTGTCTGGTAGGAATAATAGGTATCAAGTATACTTGCTCCGATACAGAAATAAGGACCGGGGTTAAGTACAGTCGGTGATATTATTGAAGAAGTATTACTTGAGCCGCCAATTGCTGCATAATTACCTGCAACTGCAGATGACATGCCGATAGTCTTTGAAAAGTCCAGGCCACTTTCATATAGTTCTATCTTTGAGCTTATTAAATTTCCGCTGTTTAAGTTTATCAAAGACCAATAGCGCGGGTCAACAGGACCAATAGTTGAACCATCACCTGTTAAGGCACCTGTTGCACTTACTGCGGCTCTTAGAACGGGACCGGTAACGCCGGTATTTACATCCCTGAGATTAATGCCCTTAAAAACTCCCCCATCTCCTATAGGGAACAAATAATTATTACCCGTTCCAACCAGATTTGCAGTTAATGTTCTTTCCATGGAACCAGTAGTAACATTTACAAAAGAGCCCGGGGTCCACACTATAGCTGTCGCAGGATTTGTGTTAGTAATTTTCAGAATGTTCGCTCCTCCTTGTATAATCCCGCTTGTTAAAGTTAAAACCCCACCAGCAGCAAGGGTAATGTTACTATTCATAGTAACCCCGTTTGCATTATTTATTGCAAGATTGGCCAGATTTGTAACACTTGCAGGAATAAAAACTCCGGAAGATGACCCGCCAAAGGATAAACTGGATGCAGCAACAGTTGTTAAGTTGCCAGGTGTTCCGGCAATCGCAGGTCCATTGAGTGTGAGTGTCCTTGGACCAACAGTGAGCGTACCAGCAGTAAGAGTAAGGGTTCCATTTATGGTTAAATTTGCCCCTAATGTAATATTCCTGCTCGTATTGAAATTATTTAATCCATTTGCTATTGCATTCAGGGTTATATCTGTACCTGTTCCGATAGTCAGATTAGAAGTAACTCCTCCGGTTAATGAACCGGCTCCATAGGTGAGAATCCCGGCATCGGAAAGAGTAAGTGTATTTGCTGCAATTGATAATGCTCCTGATGTGAGAGTAAGAGTTCCCCCCACGGTAACATTACCGCACATAGTAACTGCCCTGTTAACAGTAAGATTATTTAAGGTAACCCCCGGTAAAGTTGCTGCTCCGGCACCACCGATAATAATATTGGAAGTTGCACCACCAACAAGAGTACCACAATTTATTATACCATTAAGTGTTAATGTATTTGCCCCGATAGATAAACCGGCACCAGCAGGGTTGAAAGTTCCGCTTACGGTAAGCGAACTCTGTAAAGTAACGATATTTGTATTGGTTATTGAAAGGCCATTTAAAGCAACAACACTTGTTGGTATTAAAACGCCGGCAGTTGTTCCACCAAATACAAGACTTGATGTCGCTGTTGTCACTAAATTTGCAGGAGTTCCGGCAATTGTTGGTCCATTGAGTGTTAGTGTCCTTGGACCAACAGTGAAAGTACCAGCAGTAAGAGTAAGAGTTCCATTCAGGGATAAATCTGCCCCTAATGTTATATTCCTGCTCGTATTGAAATTATTTAATCCATTTGCTATTGCATTCAGGGTTATATCTGTACCTGTTCCGATTGTCAGATTAGAAGTAACTCCTCCGGTTAATGAACCGGCTCCATAACTAAGAATTGCGCCATCGGGAAGAGTAAGTGTATTTGCTGCAATTGATAATGCTCCTGATGTGAGGGTAAGAGTTCCCCCGACGGTAACATTACCGCACATAGTAACTGCTCTGTTAATAGTAAGATTATTTAATGTCACCCCCGGTAAGCTTGCTGCTCCGGCGCCACCGATAATAATATTGGAAGTTGCACCACCAACAAGAGTACCACAATTTATTATACCATTAAGTGTTAATGTATTTGCCCCGATAGATAAACCCGCACCAGCTGGGTTGAAAGTTCCGCTTACGGTAAGTGAACTCTGTAAAGTAACGATATTTGTATTGGTTATTGAAAGGCCATTTAAAGCAACAACACTGGTTGGTATTAAAACGCCGGCAGTTGTTCCACCAAATACAAGACTTGATGTTGCTGTTGTCACTAAATTTGAAGGAGTTCCGGCAATTGTTGGTCCATTGAGAGTTAGTGTCCTTGGTCCAACAGTGAAAGTACCAGCAGTAAGAGTAAGGGTTCCATTTAGGGTTAAATCTGCCCCTAATGTAATATTCCTGCTTGTATTGAAATTATTTAATCCATTTGCTATTGCATTCAGGGTTATATCTGTACCTGTTCCGATAGTCAGATTTGAAGTAACTCCTCCGGTTAATGAACCGGCTCCATAGGTGAGAATCCCGGCATCGGAAAGAGTAAGTGTATTTGCTGCAATTGATAATGCTCCTGATGTGAGAGTAAGAGTTCCCCCCACGGTAACATTACCGCACATGGTAACTGCTCTGTTAACAGTAAGATTATTTAAGGTAACCCCCGGTAAGTTGCTGCTCCGGCACCACCGATAATAATATTGGAAGTTGCACCACCAACAAGAGTACCACAATTTATTATACCATTAAGTGTCAATGTATTTGCCCCGATAGATAAGCCGGCACCAGCAGGGTTGAAAGTTCCGCTTACGGTAAGTGAACTCTGTAAAGTAACGATATTTGTATTGGTTATTGAAAGGCCATTTAAAGCAACAACACTTGTTGGTATTAAAACACCGGCAGTTGTTCCACCAAATACAAGACTTGATGTTGCCGCTGTCACTAAATTTGCAGGTGTTCCGGCAATGGTTGGTCCGTTTAACGTCAGAGTATTTGCTCCGACAGTGAAGGTCCCCGCTGAAAGTGTAAGGGTTCCGGTGACATTAACATTACCGGCCATTGTTTTGTTACCACCTCCGGAAATTGTCAGATTAAAATAAGTGGTTGCCTTGACAGTCTGGGCTCCCCCTGAATAATTTACCGTATTCCCGTTGTTCGTTGCAGTAATTGCAGTAATTGCAGAAGTTCCGCCAAGATTAAGTGATGCATTAATCCCCTGTGTTAATCCGCCGGTTCCGGAAAGGTCCGTACCTGCAGTGAGGGTGCCATTATTGGTCAGCGTTATGCCGGTTACTGTTACATTAGGTATTGATATTGTTCCTGTTAGTGCCTGATTGTTTGTATTAAAAGTATAAGTACCTGTTCCTGCATTAAAAGTGCCATTGTTTGTAATACCTCCCCTGATTGTTATTGATTCGTTATTAGTGGTATTGTTCCATATACCTCCGGCATTGATGGTCACAAGTCCGGTAAAGGTTTTTGTCCCGGTTGTACTGGTATAATTGATAGTTCCGCTTAACGATGTTGTACCGCTTGTGGTTAGATTAAATCCCCCGATTGTCAGGGTTGAACCATTGGCAATATTTAAATTTGTACATGCAGCATTTGCAGTTATTGTTACAGTTAGCCCTCCTTCGATGAAAACATTATCGCCGGCAACCGGGAATGATGCACCAGGCGCTCCGCCTGAGGTTGCAGACCATGTGGCATTAACGTTCCAGTTGCCGGTTGCCACTGAATAGCGATCGGCTGCTATAAGGGAAAATACAGTAAATGATAAAACCCCTGCCAGGAAAAACTTCTTACAGGTAAGGGTAGATCTTATCATTTCAATTAGGGATTAATGCAGAAATTGCATTGTCAGTCAGAAGTTCAGTGAAGTGATAATTCTGCTTCAGCAAATCTGACAGGCTTAACATCGGAGGGAGCCGAAAAAATCACCCTGAGCGTGCCTGATCTGAAATCCACACCTGGAACTTTATTCAGATTAAACTGAAACCTGCGTTTTGCATTAGGAGTATAAACAGCAACTCCATTTGCAATACCGACACGTGTAGTTTTTCCCTGGGGTGAAATATGATCGACCGAAAGATCTCCAAATACTGACATATTCCCTGTTCTGTTGAAGACAAGGTTGAACCTTGGGATTGTATCATTCGCCATCTCAAATCCAAGATCGGAAAGTGTAACTTTTGCTGTGGATTCGCCGACCCGGATAATTGCCGGTATGGTTATGCCAAAAATCGGTATCAACCTGACTGAAATTGTTGTAGTATCTTTTGCTGCTTCTACTTCGCCCAATGGAGTTTTTTTTGGGATTGATCTGAAATAAAAATGCGAACGGTATTCCCCCGGTTCCAGTTCGTTTGATCTGATCAGCTGTATTTTCACAGCCTGGGCTTCATTTGGTCCAAGGGTTACCGACCTTGGAAAAAACCTGATAAAGCGGTCAGCAAATCGTTGATCAGAATCGGGTTCGGTTATAGTTTCAAATCCTCCGTCTTCTTTCATCCTGATTTGAATCAGCGAGATCGCATAAGTTGCAGTGTCCTCACCCGTATTTGCCAGGTTAAGATCCATGGATCTTTTGGCCCCTTCAAAAACAACTCTTCTTGGAGTGATTAAAAGGTCCCCCTGAGCTATAGAGCTTGCCGGGAAAAAAGTCATCAATCCCCAAAGCAAGGCAAGAAAAATAACAAAAGACCTTAATCTGCAGGATAAATGCAACTTGCAAAAAGGTACCGATCTGATTTGCGACATTTAATTTAAGTTTTTATACGCCAGCTAGTTAAAGTCAAAAGTAATTGTGTAGGATCCGGTATATATACCTACCGGGTTGTCATACAGGGTGCCAACCTTGAGAGTGGCACCCACATAAACAACCTGAAAACCTTCCTGCAGTGTCCCGGTTCCGATACCCTGTACAGGCTCTGATACCCAGTCCTGAATAAGCATCGTTTTTGCGGCCGAAGTATGAGTAAGAACAACCGGACCGGCCGGCAGGGTAATTGAATATGCAGAACCCGGATCACCTGAAACAAAAAAGCTGGCCGCATTATGAGAACCGACACCCTCAAAGATACTTCCAATAACTGAAACTGTGCTTTGAGGTGTAAGAATTATCAAGCCTCCCTGTGGTCCCGGAGAAAACCTTCCGAAATTTAACTGTGATGTCTCACCAGCGGAGAAAACCGGAATTATTTCGGCAATAACATGACCAGTCGCACTAACAGGGGTTGCTGGTTGAGCATTGATATTTACCACGGTTAGATGTAACAAAAATATCAGGCTATAAATTAATATCTTAAGCCTTTTCATTTTGCCGATGGGTATACTCTGACCTGATGATTTAATTGTAATTAACAGTCACAGTAAACGGAGTGCCTGACACATAGGTTCCCGCAGCCTGGCTTCCGGCTACATTCAGAGTTGCACCAACTGTCAGAGCCTGGGAACCACCAGCACCAAGAGTTCCTGTACCACTTGGAGTGCTTGTCCAGGTATCAACTGTCATCGTGTTTCCCCCTGAAGTAATAGTTGTTGCAGCAGCAGGTAACGTGATTGCATAGGTATAGTTTGCCGCACCTGTAACATTAAAAGCTCCTGCTGCAACAGTTCCGGTGATAGCGGGAAGCGTACATCCACCTGTAGTTGAACGAACACCAGCCGGGGTCAGAACTACAGTACCCGCCACAGTGCTGACTGCAACATTACCAAAATTCATATCCGCTGTATTTGTAATACCAATTGGCCCGACAATAGTCGCTGAAGCCGTTGCCGTAGCCGAAACCTGAGCAAATGTTGCCGCTGTGAAAGCAAACATCAGAATTGCAATAAAGATCAGTTTTTTCATGTGTTTCATTTTTGGATTGTTTAAGTTATTAATAGAATTTGTGGTTTTTTACATTTATTATTTTAAGGATTAAGAAGTTTCAAAATATCTCATATGACTTTTAGCAGTATAAGAAAGTAGGTTAATGCTAATTTTAGGCAAATTACAAACCATTAAATAAAATGAGACTTAATCCGATTTAAGAATATTTAACAATTTAATTTAGTTATTAACACAAAAAATAAAAATTTATTGCATTAAATCACTGATCAGAACAATGATAGATTTGCTTACAGATTGAAAGTGTAAGTATATTTAAGCATGATAGCCCTTGAACCGTAAACAGGAAGATTTGGAATTTCCCGCTGCAGGTCAGTATTCCTGTCATCATTGAATACGAGGTACAGGTCATTTCCTTCTTTTGGATTGTATCGTAATCTGAAATTTGAAATTATCCCGTGAAGGGCTGTATTGTATTGAATATAAGTATTTAACGACAGTCGGGTGTTGAACATGAGGAGAGCCTTCAGGCCGACAATGTGATTAGTCATTTCTTCCCCTCTGGATTTGAATCTGACATAATCAAAATTATAGATACCTCCGAGTTCAAAATGCCTTGAAATATTCCAGGTTGGCTGAAGCCGGACTGAAATCCTTGATCCGTCATAATACTGGCCGGTTTCGGTCATGAACATCGTATAGAAAGATCTCGACATAGCAGTAACAAGGGTTCCCATGAAATTTACATATTCATACCTGCCGGGAATTACATAGACTTCATCCTCGCTTATTACAAGGCTGTCCCTAAGATTTTCTATGTTATAAACAAAATTAAGGGTCCCCTGCCACTGTTTTTTTGTCTGGAATGTCCAGCCCGTGAAATTGGTGAAGCTCATCAGTGAACCGTCGTCAATGTAAGTTCTGTACATGAACATAGCATCAGGGGAGTGGGTATATAGTTTTGATTTTTCTTTAGATATCCAGCCATATCCTAATTCAGCTCTAAGAATGGAGTAATCGTCCATCATTTCAAAGCCGATACCGGGATTAAAATGAATGCCCGACCGGGTATATCCAATACCATATTTAATCCCCTTGCTCGCCCTTCTTTCCCAGGTGGCCATCAACAGTGAAGGTTCTGTAATGTAGTTGTTTTTAATGCTATCTTCAAATGTCTGGCTCCATCGTAGATCAAGGTAATCATCACCGAAAATACGTAAGATCCCGTCAAAACCATAAGCAAGGTTATAAGATCCATCAGTTCCAAGCCGGCTTGTGGCCATCATACCCACATAACTATTCTCATTTATGACCTGCCGCCGGAATCTCACAACTCCGAAATTTTCTGAAGGGAGGACAGATCCGGAGGTACCTGAAGATACTTTCGTCCTGAATGGCGCTGTCTGCATATCAAGGAAACCAACATCCCAGTCTTTTAGCCTTCCGGTAATCCTTGCACCACCATAAATGCGCACCGGCTGAGGATCCTCTTGGTCATCACTCAGACCGATGCGACGACTGTAAAATAAATTACTGTTACCGCCCAGTGAGAAATCGAAGATGCTTGCACGTTCAAGAAAAAACAGGCGTTTCTCGGGGAAATAAAGCGAAAACCTGGTAAGGTTAATCTGCTGGTCATCTGCTTCAACCTGTGCAAAATCGGTATTGACAGTCAGATCCATTATTAATCCTTTTGAAATACCGTATTTAAGGTCCAATCCTGCCTCGAAGGCTGGTTTATTAGTTTTTATATATTCTGTTTCGGTTTCATTGAGATCGTTAATGCTTTTAAAACCACCCAGAATGTAGGGTGCGATGTAAAGCGGTTTTACAGGTTTAAGTCCCTGCAATAATATCTCCTTAGCCTGAGAAGGTTTAAGCATTGAATTCGGACCCCAGTTAGGAGGTATTGCCGGGAAAATGTCAATTTCGTTTTTTGTCGGCATCCACCTCCATAGGATCATTCCCATTTTTACTTCGTTATTTTGCGACTGGAAACGAAGGCTTGAAACAGGAATCCTGATTTCGGCTGACCACCCTGCGGAATCCTGTTTTGTCAGTACATCCCAGAATGTATTCCAGCTGATGTTCATTGGCATCTGATCGGGCATATAAACAAAAGCGTCCCTCTGGATATTTGCATCGAATCTCAATCCGTCAGGAGTGGTAAAAAAAGCCACTCCATTCTCCTTATCGTTGAAGGTATCAAGAATAATCCCTAACCAGTCACTCCCCATTCCCATAAAATCCCGTTTTAAACTGACCGATCTTACGTTTGCAGGATCCTGATATTGAAGAATTGCCCCAAGATAAAAGTAGCTTTTATCATAACTTACCCTGATATCTGTAAATTCAGTAGGTTCCCTCCCGAAAACAGGAGAATGCATCGTCATCTTTAGCGGGGTGATAGAATCCCATGCCTCCTCATCAGGGATCCCGTCAAAGATAACCGGTTGCGACAGGCGTTTGATTACCAGCTCTCCCTTTAACGATAAATTATCAGGCTGACTAAACACAAAAGCTCCTGAAAATGTAAACAGTGACCACAGAATGCTCAGACGGAGGATCATATCAAGAGATTAGTGGTTTAGTTTGCAAAGTTAAGTTTTAGGCTGTTTCCGGGCAAATAAGATAATGACGGGGAAGCCCTAAAAACATGGCTTCTCCTTGCCTGATATTCCTGTCAGGCAGGGAAATGCTGACATAGACATATTTTTGTTGATTTTACCTTTGTGTTACTTAGTGAAGTACATTGTGATCCCTTGGTGTTTAATTATTTAGGTTCAACCATCAGGGGGCAAAAAGGTAACACTAAGGCGCACAAAGGTTTTTTATTTTGGGGACCCGAAGAATAATGTAAGACCAATCCTTAATCCAATGGTTCCGTAAATGTATTTATCATCATCCTCATCCTTCCATGATTGAGATGAATAACCAACGAGCGCATCAATCATTGCGTTTTCACCAAGGGATTTCGCAGCACCTATTCCAAATCCATATATTAACAGGGCTTCCTTATCCTCACCATCCGAGCCATTTGACCACTTTTCTTTCCAAAAGCCGTAATCGACATTTGCTTCAGCGAAAGGGTATATTTTCCCGAGCGGGAAATAGTATCTGACATAAGGTCCTATAGCCATCATTGATTCAGTGTCCTTGTAATTGCTGTCGGAGGATTTTTGACGACTGTAAGTTATGAGAAGATCTGCTCCGATTGCTAGGTTATCTATAATGAAAAAACCGACCCTGGGCAACAGGTTAAAGCCTATTGTCTTGTAGGTCTGATTTACATCACCATTACTGTATTTGATTTTCTCAGTGGTAAATCCCAGGTTCATGAGATCCGTTCCAAAGTCACCCAGACCAATTGTGGAAGCAATGCTACCCATAATCCTGCCTTTCTCAAACTGGGCATTGGCAGGCTGAATTAATAACAGGCAAAATACTGGAATCAGCAGGCATAACTTTTTCATTTTCAGATTAGTTTTGATATTGCTTACTCTTGAGTTTTTCAGCTTACACTCCTTACTTTTTTCAAAGGATTTTCAGGGGTTTTTCCTTACCCGGAATCAGTTTACGATCAGGTTATATTCAAATTTAACAATTGGACAGTTATAAATCAAATTTATTTGATCATCAATACTCCAGAATTTGACCATCGGTAATCAGCTGTTTGCTGATCTCGTCGTATGTCAGATCATGGATATTTTTATTGTTCTTAAGAGCGAGTGAAGCAACAGTACCCGCACTCTGGCCAAGGATCATAAATACCGGTTCCATTCTTATTGATCCGAAAGCAATATGTGAACATGAAACACAAACCGGAACCAGCAGATTGCTGCATTGATCTCTCACCGGCAATATTGACCCCAGTGAGATCTGATAGGGCTTTGGAGCCGCCACCCCGATATCTCCTTCATTCTGAACAAACCCTTCCGAAGTAACATACCTCTGAACATTGTGGGAATCCATTGTGTATGAGCCCATACCTATTGATTCCGGCACTGACCTTTTCCCCAGGACATCATTCTCAGTCATTACGTATTCCCCTATCATCCGGCGTGCTTCCCTGACATATATATTGTAAGGCCAGTTACCATTGTCTTCAAATTCATCCTTTGCAAATCCCCACTTATTCATCGTTTCCCGGACCCATTCCGGCAAACGTCTGTCTGTTGCCATGAAGTAAAGCAATCCCTTCTGATAAAGTTTATGTTCTTCAATAATTTCACTTCTTCTCTCATAGGACGCTTCCGGATAATCCCAGTTCATACCGATATTATCAAAGCTGAAAGGACCATGATTATTGACATCTGTCTTAAGGTTAGGAATGGGGTCGTATTTACCGAAAAACTCATCCCATCGGGTTTCTGACAATCGGGCGAGAAGCTCATACTGGGTGCTGTCGTAGCCTTCCGGTTTTGTTATAGATACCCTGTTGTCAGGGTGCTGGGTCAGGCACAGTCTGAAACAATATGCCTGTATTTTATTGTCGCCTGTCCCGTTTTTACCGGGTGTCTCCGATGAGATCCTCGGGAGGAGCCCGCTTGAATTATCTCCCGGTATCTTATAGGGATCTATCTTGTCCTTGAAATAATGGCCATGATGAAATACTCCTGCCTGTACACCATTCCAGGTTTCGTTGTAAAGGCCGTTATCTTCCCTGCCAATGGTAAAGCTTACGCCTGCTGAGGCCATCAGGTCGCCCTCATAGGTTGCATCAACAAAGATTTTCCCCTTGAAGATCTTTCCACTCAGGGTCTTTATTGAAATTATATTGCTTCCTTTTTTTGTTACCCCGTTCTCCCTGCTAAGCCATTCATCCCTGTATACTTCAATGCTGTTTTCCCTTATCATGGTTTCAAAAGCCTCTTCAGCAACATGGGGTTCGAAGATCCACATCGTACGCTTTTCTCCGTCAATCGCCGGATTCCCCTGTCCGGTATTGCCGTATTCGGACTGTTTCTGCCAATTCCATGATTCAGATTTCTGATAATGCTGATAGATAAGCTGATAGAATTCCCTGGCGAGACCGCCTATGACCTCCTTATTCCCGGTATCGGTAAAACCAAGACCTGACGACGACATGCCACCAAGGTGTTTATCAGGTGAAACAACTATTACTGATAGTCCCATCCGGTGAACATGTACTGCTGTTGTTACAGCCGAAGATGTTCCCCCATAGACAATTACATCAGCCTTGAATATATTGGCTTTTGATTGATTCTGACAGTGAAAGTCAATCAGACAAAAACCAGTTAAGACAAGAAAAAAAAGAATCTTTTTCATTTATTTACCGGTTTCATATTCTTTCAAATTCAATATCCTCACCAGTATCATCAAAATCGCCATCATTATTCAAGTCACGTTTCAGCCATAGAGTAGTTTCGTCTGCCTCGAAATCACCTTTGACTGTAATTTCAAAATAGGGGACATTATCTATCCAGTATTGACTTGCCTCGCCGTACCACTGTACCATGTCTGTGCATTTATCTGAAGCATCCCTCACACAGGTTCCGAGTTCTTTAAGCAAAAAGGTCATATTGGAGCGTGAAAGTACCAGCTCGCCTTTATTTCCTATTATCCCCGAGATAATTCCCTCATCTGCTCTTTCTATGACATATGTTTCCTCATAGGTCTTTTTAGTGAGAGTCAGGGTACGCGTGGTATTGAATATCAGGTCATCTGCCGTTATTACAGCCTTGAACTGCCATGTTCCTATGAAAAGAGGATCATCTTTCAGAGACTGGCAAGAGGGAATAACAACAGGAATCAGAAAAAAGAAAAAAAGTTTGCAAAGAGTCTTTTTAACAATTATTTCCATCAGGTTATTTCAGAAATCTTAGTCCGACTAAGTTATTTAAAATTCAGCTAAAAACCGATTTATCCCTTTATCCGGTGATTATTTCTGATAAATCCTCACCCGGTCAACTTCATATCTAATTGGAAATGCAACTTTTGGAGGATTCCCGCCTGCCGAGCCTATCGCAAGGTTCAGAAGTATAAGATGAGCAAGGATCTGCGTTCTTACTCGTTTTTTACATAATGGTCTTGGATCAAACTATTCCACGTCAGAAGTTGGCAATACCCAGGACAAGCCCGATCCAGGGATTCTGATTATATATCCAGATTCTCCTGTCACGGCTGAGAAGGTTATCAAATCCAAGGGCAAGACCGACCGAAAGATTCTCAAATGTGCCAAACACTGAAATTCCCTTTTGAAAAACGATGCCGTCATACTCCTGCATTGTCCTGTTTTTGGTGACTGTTGGATTTACAGGAGTTATTCCAAAGCCTGCAAATACACCAAAATCAAAACCTGTATGCCTGACAAACGAATGCAGTTCATTCATTGGGGAGATATTGGTTTTTAGCTTGAAATAGTCCTTTCTGAAACCGGCATACAATACTCCATTGACATTTGCATTAAGTTGGGAGGCAACATTTTCCCTCGCTGGCCGGAATTTCACAAGTACTGTTGAAAGATCGAAATCGAGTGAAGATTTCATGAATGTACTGTTATATAAAAATGTACCTGGTTTCACCGAGCTGATCTTTATTCCATTGGTTACATTTGCGTCAGGCAATATAATTGTATTTTCCCTTGCAATTGGATAGACCGCAACTGAATCGCCCTTCAGATCTAAATATACACGTTCAGCTTTTATTTCAGGTGTTTTCAGAGTGAAAAAACCTGAATCAAATTCATGGGAATATATTTTGTCAAACGGGACGCAACCTGCAGGGATGCCTAAAAAGGCACCATAGATGAGAAGATAGGATATATTTCTCCTGAGTTTACCAGAGATCATTATTTATAATTTGCGTTTAAAGATAATATCCTTTCCGATAAACGGTTAGCTTTTAGATTCTAATTATGTTCGGGCGATCAATAATTTTCTAATGAGAAAATATTAAAGTAAAACCCCCCTTCTTTTGGGAAGAGGGGGTGCAACTATCTGGTGTTAAATAAGGGATTATTTCCTGCGGGATGAAGTACTGCTTTTTGATTCATCCGATTTGCTGCTGCTTTTCTTTTCGCAGCCTGAGACTTGGTTCTGCTACTGCTCCTGCGGGCTGATGAGCCTGCATTTGAAGTTGACTGCTTTGTTGACCTGCCGGCTTGGGCTCTCTGACCTGACTCAGGATTTGAGCTGGGCCTGCTGACAGAGGTTTCAGATGATCGCCGGGAAGTTCCTGCACTTTGACCTGCATCAGGTCTTGAAACTGACCTGTTGGCTTCAGAAGATCTGCCTGAATTTCCTGAATTCTGAACAGGTGCAGGTTTTGAGACTGACTTGTTGGTAACACTTTCGGAAGATCTCCTGTTATTTACTGTACTTTTTCCTGCACTTGAATTTGTATTTGCCCTGTTGTTTACAGTGGTAGTTGATCTTGGAACTGCTCCGTTGTTTTGTCCGGAATTGCGGTTCGAACCGGAATTGCTGTTAACACTTCCATTTGAACGGCGTGATGTTCCACTATTGGTGCCTTCCTGCCTTCCGTTATTAGCTGAACTGGAGACTGATCTCCTGCCTGAGCTGTTTCCGGTCGAGGTAACAGATTGCCTGATACTTCTGTCAGGATGCGATTTTACGAATAATGCCTCACCCTCTTTCCTCTGCTCGGGATGAGAATAGGTGCTCCTGTAGCTGCCTTCATTTATCCTCATGGCCACATTCCGGGAGTATGCCCTGTGCCCGTTGTAGTAAAAATCGTTCCAGCGTGTATAGCGGTGATGGTCCCAGTGACGATAATGACTGTAATATTCAGGATACCAGTGATAATGATATCCGTAGTAGTAATCCCAGTAGAATGGTCTCCAGGTGTGCCAGTAACCGGGATAATAACCCCAGTACCATGACGAATGCCATACGACGTAATTCGGGAGAAAGATGAACCTTACAAGCGGCCAGGCTGCAATTTGAACGGTGGTGGTTCTTACTACAGTTACGTTCTGCCTGTTGGACCGGCCAAGATAACCCGGATTAGGAGTTTCATCAAATATAGGTTCGATTATATAATTTTTGCCATACAATTCTTCATCACCTATAAGCTGGATCTGAACAGATCCGTCGCGAAACCGCTGAACTGTAAATACAGCCACATCCTGGCTTTCGTTACGTCCCAGCACATCCTGCAGCACAATAGTATGAACATCCCCATCGACATAGTCGTTTACCCTGATATAATCGACCAGGTTATCACCGTTAAGGTCGAGGTTATTTATCCTGGAATTTTCGTCGTTCAGGCTTCTTTCAAAACCTTCGATGGTCTCAGATTCCTGAAACAACTTCATTACCGCGTAAAGATTAAGATTATCGCCAGGCAGACCCAGATATTCATCAGCCTTGTCCTGAGCTAATACAGTAGTCCCCGTTGCAACTATCGCTGCGAGAATCGAGGTGATTAAGAATCGTTTCATGACTTTATTTATTAAAAGAACAAACATTACAATTAATCAATGACAAAACTTGTGCCAATCATTTTTCAGGTAGCGGAGTTATGTAAAAATCAAGGGTTTAGTCTTACCAACCTTTTTGGCGTTTCTTAACAACGTTAAAAATTCAGGTATGTTGTCCGGCAGAATTTCAATAATTCGGATAGGGCCCTCTGTAACAATGGAGCAATAGTAAGAGTAAAAAGCGATTTAAATTAATTTACTCCATTATATCAGGCTCAAATTTCATGATTATTTCATAAACCCTTTTCCTGGTTTCTTCCGGGGTAGGATTCAATTCAAAGGAAGTGAAATTCCCTTTCTCAATATTAATCCTTTCGAATACCATCAGGTACAGATCAAAGATGATCTCAAGGCTTAGCTGATATCTGGGTTCCATCAAAGGCCGTAATTTTCGGATGACATCGCGGGTTTTTTTCCTGTACTCATCTGCAATAAAATAGTATTCCCTTATCAGATTCCGGAAACCGGCACTGACAGGCCGCCCGTGTGCTATATCGCTTAAATCGCGCCTTGTAAGCCCGTTTTTCAGGATCAGATCGTCAGCAAAATAATTCAGATTGTTGAACTGATCCTTCTGAAAATCCCGTATTATATGGACCAGATAACTAAATAGAGCACAGGGAGTTGCCGCTGCTCTCACATCGAATGCAGGTTCATCATAATAACCGTTCTTCAATGAGAGTCCGCTCAAATGAACAAAAATTGATGCCGGAGCTACTGAAGCCCCCTGGGTATAATCGAGATATGTGTCAAAGGTGGGAAATCCGTTATTATTGATATCATAGATCATCGATTTTGCGAACGCTTCCAGCGGCCAGAGAGGTAATTTAAATTTTTCAATCATTCTGGTCAGCCCGTCATTTTCAGTATTACAATCATCTTTGACTGCAATCTTTCCAAGCCATTCATTAACATCCGCAATAAACTCCGCTCTTTTATCCTCGGGAATCGACCTGTTAGCTGCCTTGTGATTGTCAATCAGGTCATCAATTGCACGCATGAATTTGTAACAGATCCTTGCAGCACAATACCTCTCCTCATCCCAGAAACTGGCAGCTATGAGTATATTGGGATGATCGATTATCTTATTGAAATCGATTGTGTTGTATATTCCGGTGAATTGTTCCCTGTGTGAATTTGTTAACACCTGACTGTAGTTTTATATTTATGGTTCATTCTCTTTCAGGATCCTTTCAGTTACCAGTTTTGCTGATATCAATACATTTGGAATCCCGTTTCCCGGATGTGTACTTCCTCCTGCAAAATAAAGGTTTTTGTATTTATCATGACGGTTATGAGGACGAAAATAACCCATCTGGAAAATATTATGTGCAAGGCTCCCGAAAACAGAGCCTCTTGAAATGTTACAGGCTTTTTCCCAGTTTGCAGGAGTATAACATATCTCGAACTTGATGTGGTCTTCAAGATCCGTGAGGCCAAACTGTCCGAGACGCTTAATAACAGCTGCCCGCGTTTTTGTTTTTTGAGCCTCCCAATCCTGCCCGAAATTCTTATCAAGATGTCCTGCTGCAACAATGACCGAAATGGTGTCATGACAAGGAGGTGCGGCCGAAGGATCGGTCCTTGCCGGGGCATGAACGTAAAAGCTCGGATTATCGCTGACAGATTTTTCCTTAAAGATCCTGTCAAGACCTTTTTTAAAGTTGTCGGATAAAAATACATTATGATGAACGAGCTGCGGGTATGCCTTATCCAGGCCCCAGTGGAAACAGATAGCAGAGCAGGAATACTTTAGTTTCTCAAGATGCAAAGAAGCTCTCCTGTCGGGAAGCAATTCTCGATAAACATATGGCAGATCGGCATTTGCGATCACAATATCAGCTTTTATTTCCGACCCGTCGTCAAGAATGATTCCTTCAGCCCTTTTCCCCTTTACCGTTATCCTTTTTACAGGCCTGTCAAAGTGAAACAAAACACCTTTTTCCCTTCCGGCCTTAATCAGCTTTTCAACGACTGAGAACAGTCCCCCCCTGGAAGGGAAAAAAGAACCCTCAGTCAATTCGGCCGCGGGTACCATAGAGAATAATGCAGGGGAGTCAAAGGGACTCTGCCCCACATAAATATTCTGGAAGGTGTAAGCCATAAGCAGATGAGGATGTTTAAAAAATCTCCTGGCATATTTGTAATGGGGTGTGAACGCTTTTATTCTGAATAAAACCGGCACCATTTTTGGAGTGAAAAACCGGAGCACATTGACAAAATTACGGTCAATCAGGTTTTTAAGCGAGAGTTTATAGATTTTATATCCCCTCGAAACATATTCCTCTGATCTTCTGAAACTTCCCGGCTCAATCTTCTCAAGCTGATCTTTCATTCTTCCTTTGTCGGAGGTGAATGAAAGAACCTGGCCATCATCAAAACAGATCCTGTAAAGATCCTCCAGCCTGGTAACTGACAGGGCTTGTTCCATATCAAGCCCCACCGACTTAAAAACTGATCTGTAAATGTCCGGCATCAGGAGCATTGTGGCACCCAGATCAAACCTGTGTCCGTCCCTTATGATCTGGCTGCATCGGCCACCCGGAGCCGAATTCTTTTCATACACATTTACCATATAACCCTTTCCTGCGAGGTAAAGGGCTGCAGTAATCCCCCCGATACCTGCCCCGATGATAACTGCAGTTCTGCCTTCAGCCATAAATGGTTTTTCTTAGGTATAACATTAAAACTTGTGTAAAGACGGATAAAAACTTCAAATGTCTGCGATTTTGAAAAGCAAATTTAAATTTTCTTTTGTTTTGTGTACGGAATCCCTGCTTTTACAAAATAATTTTACATGAATTCACACCTAAAAAACAGCAATCTGCAACAAGCAACCAGTAACTTAAGTCAATCAGTCCTTATCGATCGTCTCAGTGAGCTTTTTAACCACCCGGAACTCCTGAAAGAATTCCTTTGCTATCACTCTGAGCAGTGTAAAAACCGGAACCGCAAGAAGCATACCGACCAGGCCTGCAATTCCACCACCGATAATGATTACCAGGAAGATTTCAAGTGGATGCGATTTAACGCTTTTTGAATAAATCACAGGGACAAGAATATTATTATCGATAAAGTTCACTACAATAAATACTCCTGCAAGTTTTATTATTACAGGCAGTAATTCGTTATATGATCCTACTGCCAGAGTTGATGTAACACCCAATACTATTCCGATAGCCGACCCTATCACAGGTCCAAGATATGGTATTATGTTCATGATCCCTCCGAAGAATCCGATAAGCAGCGCATTTTTAACGCCAAATATCAAAAGCCCGATTGTAATAAGCGACATTACCCCAAGCAATTCGAGTAACACTCCTAAATAATAACGGACAAGGAGATTCTTGGACTCCGCAACAACCTTGCGGGTTGCTATATGGTGCCTTGTTGGAATTAACAGAAGAAGGCCCTCTTCGAACATATTTTCGTCCTTCAGGAAAAAGAAAGCTATGAAGAGGATTGCAGACAATCCGATGAAAATATTTCCAGCCACACTTATGACATTACCAATCATCGATCCCACACTTCCAAGGTTTACGACTGATTTAGCTTTGTCAACAAGAAAATCCTGAAGGGTTTGTCCATCGGGGATTGCACCTAAATTGTGCATTTTTTCATCCATCCATTGTACAGGGCCAAGGAAGTTCTGGGCCAATCTTGTTACATCGATCCTTGAGATTGTTTCGGCCTGATTTATGATGAGAGGTACAAAAATGCCAATCAATCCCATGAAAACGAGTACTATGACGATAAGTGATAAAACCGCGCTTAATGAATGAGGTATTATTATCTTTCTGAAATGAATTTTGTCGAAAAACCTTACAAGCGGCTGACCAATGAATGAGAGCACTGCCGCTACCAGTACCCATACGATTATGTAATAAAAATGCCAGATGAAATAACCGATGATAAGCAGAATTAAAACATAACCGGTGTATTTTAAAACCTGTTTCATATTTTATGTATTTATTATCCTTCCCGGTATTTATATTTCATAAATGGATTAATAACCCGAGAAAACCAATCAAGGCACCCCCTGCTATCAGACTGTCGAACCTGTCAAGAAAGCCCCCGTGCCCGGGAATCAGATTTGAGAAGTCCTTTACCTTGTATTTCCTCTTATAATAAGATTTGAGGAGATCGCCTATAAATGCGAAAAACACAACACCTCCGGCAAGCAGCATTGCTTTAAATGATGGTGCAGGGATAAGATTTTTTAAAAGAAGAGCACTTAATAAGGCTACGAGGGTACCTCCGATGAGTCCCTCAACCGTTTTTTGGGGACTGATCTTTGGAAATAGTTTCTTACGGCCGAAAGTTTCTCCCGTAATCTGACTGAAACTGTCAAAAATTGAGAGGATCATGAAAGTAAAAAGGATTAATCCTTTTTCCATGCCGCCAAAAACGAAAAAGCCAATAGAAAAAAATGCAAAAATAATGGTTGAAAATGTAAATAGGTTTTTCATCCGATAACCTGATTCCTGGAATAATTTAAAGAGCTCAATAAATCCTGCAATTATAATGATCACTTCAAGATACCTGAAAATAACAGGATTGATCACAATGCTGAAAAAAACAAGATTAATAATGAAAAAATAGATAATGGTCTTTTTCCAGCTTTTACGCGATTCCAGGGGCTTTTTCTTCCTGTTGATAAAATAAAAAGCAATAAATCCCAGGAGGAAATAAATAAGGACGATAATGTACATAGTCCGGATCATTTTCGTTTATCCTCCTGCTTCTTAAATTTTTACTTACTGACAATCATAATAATGCCGAAGGCAATCATTCCCAGTGCATACCATAACCTGATCGGACCTTCTGCACGGCCTATCTTTATTCCGGCCAGTAGTTTTGGACCTATAACAGCACCAATAATTGCCCCGGCGGTAAGGAAGTAAACAAGGGTAAGATCAATATCTCCGACAAGAAAATGTGCTCCCAGCGCGGAGAATGTGTTCACGCATGAGACCATAAGAGAGGTTCCTACTACCAGCTTTATCGGAATACGCATGGCAAATAAACCTGCCTGAACCGGAGCAGTGCCCGAGGTTCCAAAGGTGCCTATGATTACTCCCGAAAGGAACCCAAAAAAGGAACCCCTGGTTATTTTACGGATAGCCGATTTATTCGTTATCGTAATTCCATTGGCTTCAGCTCTTTTTTCCCTCCGGTGACTTATAATCATAAGTAAGGCCATCAGTATCGAGTAAATACCAAAACTGACTTTCAGCTGCCCGGTTGTCACAAGGTTTGCAAGACTGGCGCCGGCAAAGGCTCCGAAAATCCCTGCAATTGCAAATGCAAGTCCAAGACGGAGATTAATATTACCGTTATGGTAATGTCCGAATGAGCCTACAATTCCAATTGGAAGGGTGGCTGCCAGTGATGTTGCTACCGCAATCTGAGCCGGCACGTTAAAAATCAGTGTAAGGATCGGGATAAAGAAAAAACCGCCACCACCACCAAGCAAAGAACCAATAAAGCCGATAATAAAACCGACCAGAGGTAACCAGAGATAAAAATTTTCAAACGAAGAGTGAAAAATCATACCGGTTGTTTTCGTTCAGCTTTTTTCTCTTTAAGCACCCAGTAAAGTCCTTTTACATTCGATCGCATTTCAGGAATTATCATTTGGATGGCAATACACTCAAATGCACCAATAATACCCCACGTTATAACAAAATAATAGAACGGCGTAATGAAACCTAATGTGAAAAGGCAGATAAAAAAAGCACCCTGTATATAGCCGCCGATCTTTGTAGAATAGAGGTGCAGGCTTGGGAATTTCCTGAATTTAATTAATGAAAAGATAACAGTAAGCAACAGGATGCCAATGAAAAAAAGAAAGCTTATCATATATGGCAAAAACTCTTCCAGCTTAAATACATAGATTCCAATAAATACCAGAACATAGGTTAAATTATCGGCAAATGAATCAAGTCTTGCTCCGATCACTGTCTCCATATTGAATTTGCGCGCAATAAAACCATCAATGGCATCAGATATCAGATTGATCACCAAAAAAATGGTAAATAATGTCTCTTTTCCGTCGATGGCAAAATACAGGATAAGGGGAAATGCCAGCAGTCTGGAAATAGTGATCAGGTTCGGGATTTTAAGTAATTCCTTCAAATATCAGTTAAAAGACAAGGCATAAGATATGAAAAATTCACGACAATATGATCAGATCAAAAATTCATTCCCTGTCAGCCTGCTTTATTGCCGTCTGTCAACCCTTTTCAGAGGTCAGGGTTAGTATCTGGTTTTAAGAACCAGCTTTGTATCTTCTTTGACTTCAAACAACCATTCCTTAAAAGGTTTGGGTCCGAACATTCGGTAAGCGTTATTCGAAAAGCCATACCCTTCAGTCGGTTTGCCGTTCTTGTTAGTTTCAAGAGTACCGTTCAGGTTTTCATCATGGAAATAGCGAACAGCATATTTACCGGGAGTAAGATCATTAACGATAATTGTACATTTGTTTACTGAAATAACTCCCTTTACCTGTCTTATTACAGTCTCATGGTCATCGAAAACCTGGAGCATTATCACACCGGTGTTATTCCTGATCCCTGTTATCTCAATTTCAAGGCTGAACGGTGAAAGGGTTGATAATGAAGCCAGGAATGCAGTAAAAAGAGTAATAACTGTTCTGATCATGATCATTTTCTTTAGTATGCACTAGAATGTGCAAACAAAGATATATTCGCCCGATGGAATTTCACATATTGTTTTACCGCCTTTAGCTTTAATATCCCTGATATTCTCTTATGATCTAAAGGGAAGTCCGTTTCCGGTGATCCAGCCGGATATCGCCCAAAAGTATGGTTTCCTGTGCAATTCACTAAACAGATATAATTAAAAATAGAGAAAGGAATTTATTCATTACCAGAAGGTTATATAATTTACAAATAACATAGCCATTTTAAATAACTACGTATTAAAATACGGTTTTAAATACGGTTTTTAATACGGTTTTAAATTGGTTGTTAATAAAGTATTTGAATTAGAATTTGTTTGTACTCACTTTGTTCACCTTCGGGTGTCCCTTGCATTACTTAGCGCCTGCCTGCCGTCTTCCTGCCTTGTAAGCACGGCAGGAAGGGATAAATACTAATCCAGCTAAAGTTACAATTCCCTTTTTGAAGATCTATTCAAAGAGGAAGATTTCTTCAATTTTTGCTTCAAATACTTTTGCAATGTCATGAGCCAGCTTGAGGGAGGGATTGTATTTATTCTTTTCCAGAAAGACAATTGTTTCTCTTCTGACATTCACTTTTTTTGCCAGATCCTCCTGGGTAAGATCAAATCTCGCCCGGTATTCCTTTATCCTGTTATTCATTTCTGATTCCCCTGAAGTTGATAACCAGCCAGCAGATTGCAAAAGTGATGGCCATGCCTAGTATCCCTGCAGCGATGAAGGTATGGGTTTCATAATTGAATTTATCGGAGAAAGACATTATGGCCAGCCAGAGATAAAGTGATATATAATACGAAAATCCTGCTGTTTTCTGCATTACTTTTTTTGAGAGCTCGTCCTCTGCCGGCTCGCCCCGCCGGGCACTGCTCAGTCTTTTGTATCCGACAAAAACTGCAAAGCCCAGCACAAGGATTATTACGCCAAAGCTTACCAGGTCAAAGGATTTCATTTTAGAGGATCCCGAGAAGATCCATATTCCAACTGTAGCCAGCACAAGTGCGGCCAGGATAAAGATAATAATTGCTCTTTTCATTTTTTTTCATATTAGTTATATAAATCTAACACAAAGTTAGAAATAAATAACATTAACTTCCAAATATTTTTGAAGATTTTTTTTAAAAAAAAATAACCACTGTGTTACACGGAGGTTTCACAGAGTAATTCGCGGAGTTAAATCCAATTTGGATTTAGCAGTGTTACACCGTGTCAACTCCGCATGTGACACTGTGTTTAAAGCATTCTATTAGTAATAAACCAGTCCTGATGCTCCTTCAGAAAAGGTGTATGACTTACCTTTTTCGGTTGTTTGCAGCTCTATTGACTTTCCCTGGAAGGTCAGCTTCAGTGGATTTCCAAGTTTTGAAGTGATCCTTGCCTGCTTAAGCTTTCCATTTTCCCAGTCGATATCAACCTCAAATCCGCCTCTTGCCATCAATCCATGTATATATCCGGTCTTCCATGGTGATGGAAGAGCAGGCAATAATTCCACCTCACCTGCATGGCTCTGCAGAAGCATTTCTGTAATTCCGGCTGTGCCTCCGAAGTTGCCGTCAATCTGGAACGGCGGATGGTTGTCAAAAAGGTTGATAAGAGTTGATTTCCGTATAAGCGCCAGAACATTTTCATATGCTTTCTCCCCATCCTTCAGGCGGGCATAGAAATTTATAATCCATGCCCTGCTCCAGCCGGTATGACCACCGCCATGTGAAAGCCGGTACTCAATCGTTTTGCGGGCAGCCTCAAGCAATTCAGGATTTTTCTGTGAGGTTATCTGGTTTCCCGGATGCAGGCCATAAAGATGTGACAGATGGCGGTGTCCGGGTTCCGGCTCCTCAAATTCTTCCGACCACTCAAGTATACGTCCGTCCGATCCGGTTTTGGTTGGTGTAAGCATCTCAAGTGTCTTCTCCATTTTTTTGCGGAAAGCCTTATCGGTGTCAAGTAGTATACTTGCCTTAACGGTGTTCTGAAGCAGATCCCTGATTATCATATGATCCATTGTCGGACCCATGACCATGCTTGCGTTACCAGATCCTCCGGGTATCTTAAAACTGTTTTCGGGAGAGACTGACGGACCGGAAACAAGATAACCTGTTTTAGGATTCATAACCAGCCAGTTGATGCAGAATTCAGCAGCTTCCTTCATTATCGGGTAGGCTTTATTCCTGAGATAATCCATATCCCCGCCAAACTGGTAATGATCCCAGATATTCTGGCAGCTCCAGGCGATTCCCATTGGCCACATACCATATACAATTGCGCCCATCGGTTCGGTGTAATGCCAGACATCGGTGGTGTAATGGGCCACGATACCATTCATTCCATATACCTCCCTGGCCGTACGTCTTGCATCAGGACGCATTGCATCGATGAAATCAACAAACGGCAGCTGCAGTTCCCCCAGGTTTGTGATCTCAGATGGCCAGTAATTCATCTGGATATTTATATTGATATGATAGTCGGCGCTCCATGGGGGATTCAGTCCATCAGCCCATATACCCTGGAGGTTGGCAGGCAGATCACCGGGACGGGAGCTGCTTATCAGCAAATAACGGCCAAACTGGTAATAAAGCTCTATGAGATCAGTATCAACATATCCGTTCTGCATTGCTGTTATCCGTGCATCTGTAGTAAAGTAATTGCCCTCCCCTGAACCCAGATCGAGAGAAACCCTGTTAAATAACGACTGGTAATCAGCAATGTGATCCTTTTTAATGTTTTGATAGGAGCGCTTCGAAACCAACTCTATACTACCGGCTGATATTACCGAAGGATCATTGCCGGAATAATTTGTTGCAGCGGTAAGAAAAATTGTAACTGAACTGGCCTTTTCTATTCTGACAGAATCACCTCCGGAAACAATATTCCCGCTTTCAGCAATAAACTTAAGCCGCGATTCCAGTATAACTCCGGTACCGTTACCAGTATGTTCCTTCATTGTAATCTCATTGTCATGTGCCTCTATTGCTGCCTTATTCCCCGGACGTGAAAGCTTTGCGGTGAATGTCAAAGATCCCGGTTTATCGGCAGTCAGCCTGATCACAAGTGCCTGATCAGGCGCACTTGAAAAGATCTCACGCGTAAAACTGACCTGGTTTGCAGTATATGTAACCCTGGCAATTGCCTCTTCGATATCAAGCTCGCGACGGTAGCCTGAAACAGCTGGAAGTCTTCCAAAATCCAATGCCAGATCACCCAGCGTCTGGTAGCTTGACGCATTATCGCGGCGGAAACTTCCCAGGATCTTACTCTGAGCAACCTTTTCAGCTTCTTTGTATTTTCCTTCAAATAAGAGCTTACGGACAACTGGCAGGTTTTTCAAGGCTTCAGGATTTGCGTCCCAGCGAGGCTGACCTGTCCACACTGATTCTTCATTGAGCTGTATTCTTTCCTTCTCAGTTCCTCCGAAAATCATTGCCCCGAGCCTTCCGTTCCCTACCGGAAGAGCTTCATTCCAGTTTTCGGCCGGCCTGGTGAACCAGATCTTCAGTCCGGATGGAGGAGTTTGTCCGTAGGCAATTGCAGAGGCCAGAAAAAATATTATGAAGATAAAACCTTCGTGGAGGTGGGTTATTAATTTCATAGGAGGCATTAATTTGTAAGGTAAATATATGATAAAAACAGCAGGGGCGTTGCATGCAACGCCCCTATCAATTACCCTATAAGATCTGGTATTTTACTTTTTCAGCAGGTCACGGATCTCAGTCAGCAGAATCTGGTCCTTGGTCGGAGCCGGAGGAGCAGCAGGTGCTGGTTCTTCCTTCTTCTTGAGGGCATTGATTGCTTTAACAAGCAAAAAGATTGTAAATGCAACAATCAGGAAATCAATAGCTGCCTGTATAAAACTACCATAATTCCATGTTACGGCAGGCTTTACGTCAGTAGCTGCCTTCATAACAACTTTCAGGTCAGTGAAGTTCACTCCACCAAGAAGCAATCCTATAGGTGGCATGATAACGTCACTTACGAGTGAGGTAACAATCTTACCAAATGCTACACCAATGATGATACCTACGGCCATATCGACCATATTACCTTTCATTGCGAACTTTTTGAATTCGTCTAAAAATTTCATCTTGTCAGGTTTTAGTTATATAAATCAGAATTTGTAAGAAAATCCAACTCCCAGAATTTCTTTGAACTGAGTTCTTGGTCCGGGTGCTTCCGTTGATTCAAAGATCCCGTTGCCGTTTCTGTCCACTGGCACTTTTATGTTGTCATCGTATAACAGTACAGTATTGAAATTCACTGAAATAAATTTATTCACCTTCAGAACGATAAGTGTTTCCCAGCTGACATCTATGTTCTGGGGATTATCGCGGTAATTCGAGAAAAGGTCAATTTTGGTGGTGAAAGCTACATTTTTAAGGAATTCATTCTTGAAATCTTCCCTTGTATATATTGCCCTGATGTATCCCCCGATTTCACCTCTTGATGTCTGCCCGGGTGTTACTCCAAACGCTCCGGCATCTGAAAGGATCTGGTCACTGACAAATGTGAATTTTCCTGTCAGGGGAGCGATAAATGCACTGAAGTACTGGCTGGGCTTGTAATCCAGGCCAAGAGCCATCAGGAGGTATGCAGGAGCAAAAAAATCGGATATTTTATTCTCAGTATCAGGATATTTATACCCAGGACTCATCTGAGTTTTAAAGTTGAGAAAGGCTGCATAATTAAAATTCCTGAATGCTTCTCTCCCGTATTTTGATGAGAAGTCAATCTTATCGTCGGTTTTCAGAAAGTCGGCGTCTTTTCCCTGTTTTAAAAGGCCATAACCTAGATCGAGAGAATTATCCCATGATGACTTACCCTGTTTATAGTTTGCAAAAAGACTGAAAATTCCGTTTACCGCAAGGGAGTTTTGGCCGCCTGCCACCCAGTTTGTGAGTGAAGTCTGTGCAAGGTTTACAGCAAATACTCCGCCTTTTTTCCAGCCCATTACAGTATCAGTATTTATAGCCCTGACTTTTTTTTCAGCATCGGTTATCTGACCATATGCAGCAGAGCAGCAGATGATTAAAAGAAATATCAATGAATATAATTTTATCTTCATGTCAGTTTAATTTAGTGATCTTATCACATCCTGTTAAACAGGATCCATTTTTGCCAATAAAATATTAACCGCAAAGATCCCAAAGCAGCATTACAAATGCAGGTACTACCGGCAAGCAAAGAATTACAGGTAATGTCGCTTCCTGGCAGGCGTTGCTTCATATTTGCACTCTATGCGGTCAGCGCCTTCACCTTGTTTCTGAATGGTTTATTTTGGGACTTCCTTGATTTCGGCTTTGGCAGCATTTCTTTTTACCGATCCAATGCCATTATCCCTGCCGCTCTCGCTTTTATAGTTCTGGCTTGTCCCGATAATCTGGCTGTTTGCTGCTGTAATGGCAAAACGGAACATTTTTGTAGGTGTTTGTGATTTTGTAAACCTTTTCGGATCAGCTGAATTCTTTTTAACCGATTCGATGCCGTTAAGACATGATGCCTTGGTATTGTAACCTTCACTGCTCAGGATTGTCTGGCCATTGTCGGCCTTAAGACGAAAGCGGAATTCATTTTTCTTACCGCTCTGGTAAACTTCAAACTTTGCCATCTTGGATAATTTTAGGTGAAAAAATCTTATGTAATAAATTGAAAGAAACTTTTGAAATCGGTTTATTATGAAATTTCAAAGCCATTTCAGTGAATTTTCATAAGCCGCAGGCAGAAGGTTCAAATCCTGATATACAGGTCCAAATATAACATTTTTTAACATTTTAAACAGAACTGATTTTTTGAAATGATTATTTAAAGCTTTTTTGATTATTGGGCTTAAACTGCTAAATTGCATCAATTGAATACCTGTACTACAAACATCAGAAACCATGGAGAAAAAGGAAGCATTTTCAGCACTAATTAATGCTGGTTACACCTGTAAAGGTGATTCTATCATTCTCGGGGGTGCGATCCTCGACGGTTCGCCATTAACAGATACATTGGTCAGGGTGCCGCTGAAAACAATGAACAGGCACGGCCTTATTGCCGGCGCCACAGGAACCGGCAAAACAAAAACCCTACAGGTAATCTCCGAGCAGCTTTCAGAAAAAGGTATCCCGGTTCTGCTTATGGATGTCAAGGGTGACCTCAGCGGGATCGCAATGCCGGGTGAAGAGAAACCATTCATAACAGAAAGGCATGCAAAAATCGGATTGCCGTATTCGGTAAAAGGATGCCCGGTTGAACTACTGACAATTTCAGAACAGGATGGAGTAAGGCTGCGCGCCACAGTGTCCGAATTCGGCCCGGTACTCCTTTCAAGAATTCTTGACCTTAATGACACTCAGACAGGAGTCCTTGCCGTCATTTTCAAATACTGTGATGATCAGAAACTTCCGTTACTTGATCTTAAAGATCTTAAAAAAGTCATACAATTTGCTACAGAGGAAGGGAAGGAAGAAATGGAACGTGCCTATGGTAAGATCTCACCTGCCACAACGGGAATAATATTGCGTAAAGTTATGGAGCTCGAACAGCAGGAGGCTGACCTGTTTTTTGGTGAGCTGTCGTTTGAAATAAATGATCTTATGAGGCACGACAGGGACGGGAACGGGTACATCAACATTATCCGCCTGACCGATATCCAGGATAAGCCTAAACTTTTCTCAACCTTCATGCTGTGCCTTCTTGCTGAGGTGTACGATGTAATGCCTGAAAAAGGGGATGTGGAAAAACCGGAACTGGTAATATTTGTCGACGAGGCGCATCTTATTTTCAACGAGGCAAGCAAAGCTCTGCTTGATGAGATTGAAAATATTGTAAAGCTTATCCGTTCAAAAGGTATTGGAGTGTTCTTTGTCACCCAGAATCCGATGGATGTTCCAAATGAAGTGCTTGCACAGCTTGGCCTGAAGGTACAGCATGCACTGAGAGCTTTTACGGCAATTGACAGAAAGGCAATTAAACTTACTGCTGAGAATTTCCCGTTATCGGAATATTACAAAACCGATGAAACCCTTACAAGCCTTGGAATAGGAGAAGCACTCGTTACAGCCTTAAATGAAAAAGGTGTTCCAACACCCCTGGCTGCAACAATGATGCGGGCTCCGTCGAGCCGGATGGATATTCTTTCGCAGGAAGAGATTAATGCTATTAACAGGAATTCAGATCTCGTCCGTAAATATAATCAGGTTATTGACCGTGAAAGCGCTTTTGAAATTCTGACCAATAAGGTTGAAGCAATTCAAAAACAGGCAGAAGAAGAAGCCAAAAGAAAAGAATGGGAGAAGGAGGGAGGAGGAGGATGGGGGAGAAAGGCTTCCGGATCTTCGGGAAGAAGAGGCTCCGTTCTCAGGAGCCCGGTTGTAAAGGTGCTTACAAGTGCAACTTTTATCAGGGGAGTGCTTGGGATAATGAAAAAAGTGATAAGATGATAATCGCCAGGAACTTACACGGAGATACACAGAGTAAGTTTTTAGGTTATTCTATTCATGAAGTGGCCTTCTTTTCAGGACTCCGCCTTTGGCATTGCTGATCGGGAAGTAGTATATAAAAGCATTTTCGTCAACCTCACTTACCAGTTTTTTGACTTTGCCTATTTCCAGCTTGGTGACGATTGTGAATAATATATCCATGTCGGTAACACCTTCTATATCAGGATGTTTGCCGATGATGCTTCTCTTCCCTTTATAAATTGTTATTCCACGACCTAGCTTTATTGTCAGAACACGTTTTATCTTGGTACTTTTCTCAGAGATAATGGTAATCCCGGTGTATTCTTCAACACCTTCGACTAAAAAATCAATTGTTTTTGTTGCAGCTAAATAAGTCAGTATTGAATATAAAGCTGGCTCTATGCCGAGAATAAAAGCGGCACAGCCAAATATAATTACGTTAAAGATCAAAATCATATCACCTATGGATGTTTCGACCTTCCTGCCAATATACAAAGCAAGAATCTCAGTCCCATCGAGTACACTGCCCCCACGCACCGACAAGCCGACACCTGCACCGAGAAATAATCCACCGAAAATTGCTATCAGCAGCTTATCATTGGTTATCACCGGAAAATTGACTGTGGCCAGAACTAAAGAGAGGCCGGCAATTGCAATAAGGGTCTTTATTGCGAAATATTTAGATATCTGGCTGAATGCCAGTATGATGAAAGGAATATTGATCATAAATATCAATACCGAAAGAGGTATTTTAGCTGAAAAGGACACAAGCATGGAGATGCCGGTTACTCCACCGTCGATAAACTGGTTGGGTATAAGAAAACCTTTAAGGCCGAAGCTTGCGGAAAATATTCCAAGAATAATAAGCAGGGCCCCTTTAATGTTTTCTTTGACGGCCAAAGACATATTTTAAAAGATATTATATCAGGTTAGACTGTTCTTTTCCGGGAGGAAGTCCTAATTTCTTACTTTAATGCTGTCGACAAGGTATTTTGAGTCTCCCCGCCAGAACACAGCTCCGTTCTTCTGGATGTAATGCACAATAACATTCCTTCCCTGAAGGGTGTCAAACTGTATTGCCAGATTTTTATTCGTTACCGAAAACAGGAATTTTTCTGAGGCAAGTGCAACATTTTGATTGCTGGAAACGCTGCTTAAAATCATTTCACCTTCATATGTTTTAATAAAGGTGCCTTTGTTTGAGAATTTCTGCAGCAGCCCGGCACGGTAGCCTTCGCTGTAGGTATAGAAATACTTCCAGTAAATAAATGTACCAAGGAAGACAATGAGCAGGGTTAATGTCCATCTTAATATTCTTTTTGTCTTTTTTACAAATCCTGACCATTTTGAAGGTTTTACTGATGTGTTATCTGCCCCCATTTTGAGATAATTTTAAATTTTCACTATGTATTTATATTTCTCCTGAGAAAGAGTGAAGTGTTTTTTGGATGAACGGCCATTAAAGATAATTGACTTTCAGGAATTTTAGAAATTAATTTTCTATTTCTTATTTGAATCCCAGCGCGCGCATTTCCCGCTTCTTACCGAGGGATTAGCGAGCATTCGGTTAATTTAAGATCTTTTGCAGAGTTCCTCAAAGGTCTGCATACCTCCTGCCCTTATCTCTCCGGGCATTTTATTTCGCGGCGACCACAAGCATTTCAAAATCATCTGTTGAAAGGACGTCGTTTCTGCTGAACGCCCCGAGCCTGCAGCCATAAATTTCAGAATTCCGGAAGCCTGCGGATTTAAGGAGCCACGAGATTTCAGAAGGGACATAATATCTCTCGTTGCAATTCAGGATCTTTTTATTGCCGTGATCATCTTCGGTTTCATATACTGAATGATCTCTGAAGGTCATAAGATCGAAGGTATTATAAGAAGACTGACCCTGGCTTTCGCCTTTGTTTACGAATTCCTTTACAGAATGGAAAAGAGGGAACAATCCATTAAGAGTGGTAAAAACCAGTTTTCCTCCGGATCTTAATGAATTGAAAGCATTCTGAAGAATTGAATAGTTCATTTCATCGGTCTCCATCAAAGGGAAGGCCCCTTCACAAAGCATAATTGCCAGATCGAACGATTCCACGAAATTCAGATGACGGGCATCTTTCACCTGAAAATCTATTTCTAAATTTTCTTTTTCCGCAATGGCACGTGCCCTGGAAATCATTGATCCTGAAAGATCTATTCCAGTTACCTTGTAGCCGCGGCGTGCTAGCTCAAGCGAATGGCGGCCTGTTCCGCAACCAATATCAAGAATCCTGGCAACCTTGTTGAAGTTTATCTCTTTCTCGATAAAATCAACTTCGCCGGCAGTTCCTGATGTGAATCTCTCCTTGTCATATTTTTCTGCAAAATCCTGAAAAAGATCTTCATACCATTGTTTCATAGATTATTATTGTTTAAGGGCTGCTTTGGTAAAGATATAGGCAGGTATTTTCTGATTGAATTTTATTGCTGTAATCCTGAATTCAGTGCCTTCTCCCTGTTTAAGCATATCCTTGTAAACTATTGTCATCGGGAACCATCTTCCCTCAATCTGTCTGACATCGGACAGGGTTGTCCGCTTCAGCAGCTGGCCGCTCTTCGCATATAATTCTTCCTTCAGCGGTACAAATCTTTCCGAGTCGATCCAAACTTTTCTTGAATAATAAGCAACATCGGGGACTTTTGCAGTAAGCTCAAGAATAATTGTCTTTCTGTCATCAATGGCTTCATTTCCGATGACTTTTGACGAATAGACATCAGTCAGCTTACGGTCGTCCATCATGTCTTCGTAGGAAAGGTCCGAACCCATAACCGACTGTCTGAGCATATGTCCTGAAATCTGTATTGTCCTGTCCGTGGAAGGGGAATAGATCCAAAGCTGTTTTTCAAGTTTAAGCATTTTTGTACCCTCTTCACGGGCAGGGGAAAGATATTCAGTAAATGATTGCTTGTCTCCTTCGGAATAAGTCTTTGAAGTAATTGTCCTGCTGGCTCTGATCCCGTGGATGGTCATCGAAGATTCGAATATCCTGTTGTCCGATGACATGTTCTTTTCGACTTTTTTCAGTATCTCATCCCCATCCTGCTGACTAAAGCTTAGCATCGGTATAAGAGAGATTGTTACAAAGCATACAGCTGATATTATTACTTTTTTCATATTTACCTGGTAATTCATGTTTCCAGTTCCTTGAAGAGCCTTGCAGTCTGCCTCCGGTAGATCCCGATACCTGAAAGCATTGTACCTATTATGGTGGATAGTAATCCGGGAATAAAACCAATATAGAAATCCATGGGTGTTATATGTGTTCTCAGAGTAGTGGGCATCATTATTGACGTGCTTTTCATTAATCCTGAAATATCAATTCCATATTTTTGTATGAGCCATGCAAAAAAGAGGCCAAAAAATGTACCTGTAACACTTCCTGCAACTCCTATCATCACCGATTCATATATCATTGTACGATAAACATGTCCTTTTTCTTCACCCATTGCCAGCCTGACGCCGACCTCGCCATACCGTCGCAGTCCTCCAAGCAATCCTGCATTCCACAACACTAGCGACATTGCAAATACAAATACCAGGGCAATATAGTTTGCCAGATCGTCAGACAGGGTTACATACTGTCCCAGACTTCCCTGCTGGCTCAGTGTTTTCATGACAGGTGCAAATTCATCCGGGTTCCCGGAATAGGCCGAATTAAACAGTCCGGCATCCTGAACAGCGAGCTCCTCATTATAGAAACCGTTCCTGAAGAAGCCTAAAATTTCTCCGGTAGCATCGGCCATATCAAGTGCGTTCTCTTACATCCTCAATATCAGCGATAACGGTACCCCGGTCGAGTACCTCAGTTCCGAATGACAGAGTTCCGGAAACAGTAAAGTTGTATATTGTCATGCTGCCATTCATTGTTGAGCCGATAAGGGTGATCCTGTCGCCCGGATTCACATTAAGTTTACGGGAAAATTTTTCACTTATCAGAACCTCTCCCTTTTTTTGGGGCATATTTCCACGAACGAGCGATTTGGTCAGATTCAGCCGTTCAGGTTCTTTTGTTCCAGCTGACAGCAGATCGAGGCCGATTCCCAGGACTGGTCCCTGAGCTTTTGTTTCCCCTTTTTCATCAGGGGCATCTATGAGTCCCCCAAACTGGATGCGCGGAGCCCATTCCATACCCGGAAACTGTTTTTTCAGGTTACCTAATATTACACCGGAGTTGAGCAGGGCCAGGTCGTTAGGCATCTGGCTCATGTTCTCTGCATAAGCTTTAGTCATCACCTTGACATGGCCGTTGGAGAATTTTGCATTCATTTCGATAATATCACCCATGATGCCTTTGATATAAGCATGCATCAGAACGGTTAGCATGACTCCTATTGCGACCACAAGAACAGGCAGCCGGCTCCGGCTTTTATCGCGTATGAGGCCTTTTAATAAGAAATTTTATCATTGCAGCTTCCCCCTTAATGCATCTGTAGGATTCATTTTAGCTATCCTGCGTGACGGCCAGTAACTGACGATTGCCGTAACTGCTGTCATTATCAGGACGGTTGTTATGACCAGCCCTGCACTGTAAACAGGATACAAGTGTCTGAGCGATAGCCATGCCGAATTCGCTGGTATCGATGGGCATTTTCCATCCGGTTTTTGCCATATACGCCAGGAAGGGCAAGGCCGTATGCTGCCGATAAAAGGGCAGCCAGAACAGAATGCATGGTTCCCTCAACTGTAAAAAGTCCCACAACCTGACGGCGTGTATAACCAAGAGCAATATATGTCCCGATCTCTTTCTGTCTTCGGAAATATTGACAATACCTGGGTGTCGAAAATAGCCAGCATGGCAAGCAGAAGAAGAATGCCGTACATCACCGACTGACCGACACTTTTAGTCTTTATCATTGCATCGACTGACGCAGTAAGATCGCCTTTGTTTTTAAGGGTCCATCCATTTAGTAGCCGGGCGGCTTTTTTCGCCATCCCTGAAAGTAAGAACTGTAGCTTCTCCCGGCATCATCATCATTGCCTGAAGCTTTTCAAGAGGGATATAGATCTGTCCTGTCTCGACCTCAGGAACATTGGTAGTGAAGATATCAGTTATCACAATATTCCCGGCATCGAAAGTACCGTTTGCATCACGCCAACGGACCATGATCTGATCACCCATGTCTCTTTAATGTTTTTAGCCATAAGTGAGCCTGATTATGGCAGGGATTGCATCAGTAATGGTATCCAGTTTCTGCGAAGGCAGCAGTAACAGAGACTGTCGGGGATTAATACCTTTAATTACAATTGACTGAAGACGACCCTGCGGATAAATAGTCCCGGGAACGATCAGGAATGGTTCCATATCACCTTTTGAGATCTCATCTTTCACTTCCGGTGGAATCAGGCGCATGGCTCTCGGTCAGGGTAAAAGGATCGAGCGGATCGTAATTCTTTCTGCCAGTATTGGCCGCCTCCGATTTCCCAGTTGGTCATATCAGTTTTTGCCTGGTGATCCCATCCAATTATGACACCTTTCATGAAGATTATCACAACAAACGAAAAAGAAAGGACAATCACATTTAACCAGGTCCGGAGTCCGGCTCCGATAAGGTTCCGGAATGCCAAGTTTTATTGCTAATCACATTGCTTCTGGAATTAATTGGATTTAATTTCCTCCCTGTCGACTTTTCCATCGAGAAGGAAGATCTTTCTTTTCAGATAGCTTATAACCTTATCATCGTGAGTGGCAAACAGAAAAGTCGTATTCAGGTCGTTGTTTAAAGCCACCATAGTCTTCAGGATGTTATGCGAATTGGCAGCATCGAGGTTGGCAGTTGGTTCGTCTGCCAGCACAAGAGATGGTTTCTTGACCATTGCCCTGGCTATAGCCACCCTCTGGCATTCACCCCCGGATAACTGGGGGGGTTTTGATTTGACTTTATCGGTAAGCCCGACCCATTCGAGGGCATCCATAACCATTTTTTTCCTTTCCGATGATGAAAAGTTCAGCAACAACAATGGAAATTCCACATTTTCATAAACAGTGTGAACAGCCAGGAGATTATAACTCTGAAAAATAAATCCCAGGCTCTCTTTCCGCAAGTCGGGCAGCTTCTTTAGAAGAAAGGCTACCAATTGACCTGCCGAGAACTATTGCTTCACCGGTGGTCGGAACATCAAGAGAACCGATAATATTCAGAAGAGTTGTCTTACCTGAACCGCTGGGACCTACCAGTCCTGCAAATTCTCCCCTTTTAAGTACAAGCTCTATCCCGTTGAGAGCGGTAAATTCCCCTTTTCCTACAGGGAATCTTTTTACCAATTTTTCAACCTTGATGACAGGTGAAGTTTCCATTTTAAAGTATTTAGTGATTGAAGACGAACATCATCTGGATACCCTTTCCGGAGAACAGGTTCATAGTTCCCGACTGTGCCGGCAACTGGTAATAAACAGGATTCCAGTATCCCATTAAATACAGTATTGCGTTGTCGAACTGCTTCTGCCATGAAACAAAATTATAAATGTTTTGTTTGTCCAGCTAAAAAAAACAATAGCTGTTAATTTGTCGGATATGCCCAACGGGTAACTAGCTGTCAAAAGTGAAAATGAAGTTCTGTTTGCGAACTCAAATGCTTTTTGATCGGACGAAAACAGAAGATGCTCGTACGCGACGTACAATCCGCTGCCTAACCCGAATGTATAGTCTATTCCCGCATTAAATATTTCCTGATTTGTTAATGTACCAAGGTTCATTTGTTTTCTTGTCCAGGAACCTTCTATCCAGAAGCCTGCTTTGAAGTCCCAGCGGGCATCAATTCCAAACCGGTCCTCCGGAATTTTTTCAAAGTAACTGCTGAATATTGTCATTCCCCTGTTGTCTGCCGTCCGGTGATGATAGGAGAATGCCGCTTCTCCGCCAGGAACCGGTATCTGAAGCCTGCCTCCGAATTCAGGGATCCTTTTGTTTGTTGGGATAATTTCCCATGCCCTGGGATCGTGGTTTCCGTATAGTCCCCAAAGCCATAAATTTGCATTGTCAGGAAATAATATCGCGCGAGCAAGGCCCAAACACCATCGGTAAGATGAAGAGGGTCACGCGGATCCATCTGGTCGAACCACATAAGCGGACGAAGTATGGATGCAGAACCAAAATTTATTTTCTGCAATCCGAAGACGTAATTCAAACTGGTCGGAGGAATACCTGATCCATGTGCGGTAAGGTTTTAATTTCCCGTTCTGTCCTTACAGAATCGAAGGGTGAAAACCGGTACTTCCATAAATATTGGCAGACAGTTCGGTATCGAACAGCCTGTTTTTACTTATTCCATGACTGTAATTGAACTGTGGAATGTAATTACCCGCCCGCGTAAAGCGGAAGTTTACTATCAAAATTCAGATTTATCCATGGAGAAAGCTGTCCTTTGAATTGAAGGCTGTCCTGCGCTTTTACTAACGGCAGCGAAAGTTAAAAAACAGAGCCAGGGTAGTATTGAGGATCCTGTTCACCCTCTGCTTTTGATTGAATGTAAAATTATCAAATGAAAGGTCAATTTGTGGCTGCTTTCCTTTTATCCAGACTGAAAAGCTTTTTCCCGAACCTGAGCAGGAGGTAAACAACCAGAAGAATGATGAGTGCTGCTACAATCAGCGGAAGAAACAAGGAGAGTGCTGAAGTGCCGAAAGCAGCCGCATGTTCTCCGGTTGCTACAACAGCATTGCCGGTTCCTGCTGTAAATTTGGATGATGCCAGCCTGGTAAGAACACTGCCACCCTGTATGGTAGCTGCCGCACCTCCTCCCACAATGAAACCAGTGATCCACTTCAACATGTCATTATCGATTGGAAGAACAGATGTCATTAACAGTGTTCCAGCCCCTATCGCCATGGGAGTTGTTACGGTATCAAGAAGATTGTCGATAAAAGGTACGTAATAGGCAAGTATTTCAGCCACCATTGCAGTTCCAAAACAAAAAACAGCGGGCCAGCTGGCAAGCCACTGAAATCCTTCATGCACAGGGAATATGCCCATTTTTGCGGCGATACTGGCGACAAGCATCGGTACGAATACCCTGAATCCGCAACTTGCACTCAATCCTATCCCTATGGCAATAGCGGTAATTATTTCCTTTATCCATGGTAATTACACAGGTTCTTAGTGTTAAAGATAAATCAGATTCATGAGAAAGGGAATGTTTTCTTTATCAGATGTTTAAATCTTTTTGTACCTTTATAATACAACTTAAAAGAATCATAAAGTATTTTTAAATAACAAGTTAACTAAAAATTAATTCAGATGGAAGAAAACAAAAAACAGGAACCAGTTGAACCTGAAAAGGAAGGCTTGCTGGACAAGGCTAAAAAACTACTTGACAAAGCTGATGATTTTATAGACGAAAAAGTCGAAGATGTCAAGCAGAGTGACGCATTTAAGAAGGTCCACGAAGCTGTTGATAAGGCCGGGGACTTTGTAGAAGACAAAATTGAAGATATTAAGCAAAGCGGAGCAAAGGAAAAACTTGAGGCTTTTGCAGATAAAACGGAAGACAAAGCTGAAGAGGCAATGTCAAAGCTGAAAGAATTCGGCAAAAAGGTCGCAGGCAAAACCGCCGACAAACTGGAGGATATAGCTGAAAACCTCAAGAAGAAATCCGGCGAAGAAGACAAACCGGAAGGTGCATGATTAGCACCACAAGGTCTTATTATAAATAAGTGCAGGGGTTCTGCATGCAACGCCCCTGCAATTAAAATTCAAGTCAATTATTTCTCCAGTGGTGGTATAACCAGTACCTGGCCCGGGTAAATAAGATTTGGATCCTTAAGCATCGGCTTATTGGCCTCAAAAATTACATTGTATTTATTGGCATTTCCGTAAACCTCCTTGGCGATCTTTGAAAGATAATCGCCTTTTTTCACAGTGTAAAATTGTTTTTCAGGCTGAGGCGGGGTGACAACAGGAGGATATTTTACAGTTATCCAGTCATCAACTGATGCAATGCCTTCAACATTTCCGGCTGTGACAATGATCTTATTCTTGTTTTCGATGGTATCAATACTGCCCATCAGGATGACCTTGTCGTCATCAACCTTAACCTGGATATCGCTTGTATCGAAACCGAATTTTTTTATATGAGCTGCAACTAAATCAGCTTTTTCCTGTTCCTTCTTTTCTTCTGATTTTCCGAAGATTTTTTCGCCGGCACCTTTGATAAATGAAATTAATCCCATGGTGATTATGTTTATTTAGATTTTAGAAATAACAATTGCTGGTTGCTTATTGCCGGTTACTTGTTGGTTTACCAGGAAACAAGTAACTAGTTACCAGCAACTAGCAAAACTACTCAGTTCATTACCTCAAAGGAAATTCTTACCGTGACACGGAATTCAGTAATCTTATTGTTCTTAACTACCGCGCTCATGTCCTGGACATATACCGAGCGTATTTCCTTAACAGTTTTTCCGGCCGTTTTTACAGCCGAGGCAGTGGCATCTTCCCAGCTTTTATCTGATGATGCCATGATTTCAATAACTTTTAATACAGGCATAATATTAATTATTTAGTGATGATTTTGAAATGTTCAAAAAACGCACTGGCAGACTTGCCGGACGATCCAAAATTTGTTAGTAATTTAAGCAATTTATTTGAATAAACAATCCAAAACTTAGTATGAGGTTTTATTTTGTTTGCTACATTTACCTCAACTTAGATCATAGAAGAGTTTCTGCTTATGAAAACAAAATTTTTTGCATTTGTCCTTGTTCTGCTGGTGCTTTTTCCACAGGTATATGCCCAGAAAAAGCGAAAGGTAGATACAGGAGTACACTTTGGGATCCTGGGCGGACTTAATCTGCAGACTATTATCGGAAAAGATTATTGGGGTGAAAAGCTTAACAATAACCTTTCCCCGGGTTTCCACGCCGGAGGCAATGTTATTCTGTCTTTTGGTCCGGACCTCTATATTCAACCCGGATTATTATTCACTGTTAAAGGTGCAAAACAGGACATCATTACGGACAACATTACAAAAACCACCAGGCTATCTTACGTTGAGTTACCTCTTAATCTGCTTTTCAGGCCTCAGTTGGGGGATGGACATATCCTTCTGGGTCTGGGTCCCTATGCTGCCTATGGGATAATGGGCAAGGAGAGGACAAAAAGCGGGGCAATCACAACAGAGCTTACGGTAAAATATCTGAATAACGCAGCAGATCAATCAACATCATATGTTTATTACAGAGGTTTTGATGCGGGTGCGAACATATTCTTTGGATACGAACTGTACAGTGGAATTTTCTGCCAGCTTAACGGACAAATTGGTTTGCTTAAGATAAACAGTAATTACGACCTGCCCAACGATCAGGCCTCAAAAAAACATGTTGGCTTCGGGCTTTCTGTCGGATACAGGTTTTAGCTGACAATCCTTAGCGATCAGTACCAGGTTTTTGTTTATTCTTATAACCGGCATACCAGTAAAGAGAAATGTCGGAGTAAGAGTAATTCTCTGTTGCGTACAGTTTGGTATTAAAGAATTTCTTCCCTGACATCTCATTTATCTGTTCGAAACTTTTATTCAGGCCGCAATTATAAGCCGAGGAAAGGAATTTAACCCTGAAGTTATCATCGGCTTTTTCCAGATTGAAAGTGCTGTCGCATATTTTCAGGAAGCAAATAAGGTAAAGAAATTGTGAACCAGGATCTTCAAGATCCTTCACGATCGAAGCCCTGTATTCTCTATCATTTTCAGCCTGTGAACGTAATCTGAACTGATTCCTGATCTTATCCTTTAAAGAACCCGCTTTTTCCTGAATAGTTTCAGCAAATGAAGGCTTCATCTGGAACGGGCCGATCGAGAAATCAGCATAATCGTCGCCCAGATTTATGTACAAAGTCTTAAGCAATGTGATTTCAATCTTATCCAGCAATGCTGAATAGCGAACGAGTTCAGGAAAAATTACCGCAACGGCAACAGGAAATGATACGTCGTATTTATCCGAGAGATGCTTCATCCAGTTTTCATTTTCAGTTAAAAAAGCCTCAGCCTTATCCCAATCCCTGCTGAAAATACTTTTGTAATCTGGATTTTGTGAAAATGTTGTCGGTTCAGACAATACAATAACAGCAAGATTCAGTAATAGTCCGTAATAGTATCTCTTAATCACCGGTTCCTGGATAAAAGTCAGCCAAATAATTAAGACTCCATCATTCAGAAGGGGATAGCGGCTTGCATTATTGCATTTTTCCCGGGTGAATAGTACATATAGGTCAGATATACTTTTCCGTCAGTTTTTGTCAGTCGTGGTTTAAAAAGTCCTGAAATGGAAGATTTATCATTGAAGGTAAGTGTTCCGTATTTGTAGGTAGCGTATTTTGTACCGGAGGAGCTGAGAAACAGAGCTTGTGAATTATGGCTGTCCTGAGGAAGATTTATTAAGGTATTGCCCTGTAAATCAATAATTTTATCATAGGCGAATACTACTATATCATCATATTTCACTTTGCCATTTAATCTCCCTCCCATCCATTTCATTGCATCATAGGTCGCACCGGGAACATTTGATATCAGTTTTGGTTGAAGAGATTCTGTACCGCCCGGCTGCATCATGACGTTCGTCACCTGCTGGCTGTATTTCATTGAGATCTCAAGGCGTTCCTGATCGGTCTTTGCTTTTGACATCTCTTCCTCCATTTTCTTGCCCTGATCTTCAGTAATTGCCACATTTTCAGTCACAAGAGCAGCAAATTTATTCCTGGTATCAGAGACTGCAAAGTCAGAAATTACGGCATAAGAGCCAAAGTCTTTACCATTGAATTTTAACATGTATTTATCTCCCGACCGGGAAAAATATTCCGGATACCTCTCGACCCAGGATTCAGTGTCCTGATTATCCGAAGCCATGGAATATAAATCAACACACTCAGTTACACGCGGATCCTTTTCATCTAATGGTCCCTCTGACTTCTCATCCTTGACAAGATAATACTTTCCGTCACGCATGTCCTTTATAAGAATATTGCCATCTTCCTTTTCACATATGGTCATTTCATTGTAATCAAGCTTAAATCTGGAAAGATCAACAAGTGAGTTTGGCATCATCACGTGCACTTGAGGGTTCAGGCGCAGTTTTTGAGGAGTTATTTGATGAACCCGAGTTATCCTCTTTGGTACCTGAAATTTCCCTGGAAACAGCATTCTTTACCCTGTTCAGCACACCCTGAGGTATTATTGGGTTTGTTATAGCAAAAGATAAAACAAAAAGGAGTGAAAACAGCTTTTTCATAGATGGTATTTTATTTGTTTAATATTTAAAACAAATTAAACGACTGAAAGTTAAAAGTCGGCTTTAAGATTTCTCCTTTTTCTTCATTTCAGCCATTCCCTGCCTGAATAGCAGAACAGCGGCAACCCCGAAAACCAGGAATAACAAAGCCTTAATATCAAGGCCCCTGAAGAAAATGATTAATGCTATTACAACAGAAATCAGGCTTAAACCGAAAAAGATAATTGCACGTGTGTTCATGGTTTTATTTATTAATGAGAATCTGAATATAACTAATTTGAAGGAAAATGCGTACATATTTGAATTCAAAACTTTACTAAATCCTATTCCAGTAGCCTTACAATCATTTTATTGAACGATTTGCTCATGTGCCCTGCATAAATGACCGAGTTCATTCTCCATTGATAATTGAAAACCAGATCACGGATCAGTAAGTGGTGCTTGTTTTCACGCCATATTTTGTCATAAACAGTTTTATCATAAGTCTTCATGAATTCTCCGGTGAAATCATTTCTTTCAAAACATTTAACAGCGTGCCATCCGGCAAACCTCCCTGATTGCATGGCATGACCGATACCTGCCCCGGATGCAGGGTTAACCAAAGATGCGGCATCACCGCAAAGCATAAAACGTTTTCCCGAAATGGAAGTTTTACGCGACCCAAGCGGTAAAAGATAACCTTTGATCTTACAGGTCATTTCTGCATCCGAAAATCGTTTTTTCAGGTAGGGGACATTTTCGATTATCCTGATTAATTCTTTTGCGAGATTGATTCTTTTTCTGGCTATTGTTCCGGAAGGCATTCCCAGCCCGATATTTGATATGTTGCCAGGCATTGGGAATATCCACAAATACCCGGGAAGCAGATCCCTGAGGAAATGAAGCTCCAGTGTTCGCGGCGGAATATCCCTGACATTTCTGAAATATGCCCGGACAGCGCCCGAACAATGGCTGAGATCAATCCTGGTGTCAGTGAGTCTTCTTTTAATCAGGCTGTGTGCACCGTCGCAACCGATAACCAGTTTTGCCTTCAGAATCATGTTTTTATCAGTTCTGATTGCAACTTCATTATCATCTGCAATTACTTCCTTTACAAAGGTATCCTCAAAGGAGGTAATATTTGATAACCGGCTGACAAGATCAAACAAGGAACGCATCAAATACTGGATCGCTTACAAATAAATCCGCTCTGCAGAAAACCTTAGGTCAAGGATTTTTTCGTCGGGAGCTATGACCCGGCAGACATTGACTTCTGTCTTATGAGCCAGTTTGTTCAAATGCATTTTTATACTCAGGATCTATTGTATTAAGGACTTTCGGAACATAAGCCGGGAGAGCATCACCACAAACCTTTTCCCTTGGGAACCGTGTCTTTTTCTATAAGTGCCACTCTCAGTCCCGACGGGCCAAGTGCAAGAGCGGCAGTGCATCCGGCCGGCCCGGCACCGCAGATTATCACATCAAATTCCGTCGTCATTACCCCACGACTTATTGGGCTCGGCTCCCATTTCAAGGATAAGTGTGCCGCCTTCCGCAAGATCTTTATGGGAGAATACGGGCTTTGGTCAATTCCCTGCCATTAAGCTTTGCTGATTGTATATATTTATTAACCAGACTGTTATTCTTTGCTATAATACTGTAAATGTTTTTCCGTTCTGAAGATGTATTTTTATTTTGCTGAAAAGCGGGCTTCCGATCTGATATTCAGGAATACCAGGTGTTACAGGATAAAAACCCATTGCGGAAAAAACATAAAATGCTGACAATCCGCCTCCGTCCTCATCGCCAGGTATCCCCATAAGATCGTTCCTGAACCAGGTATCCATCAGCATACGGACACGCTTTTGTGTTTTCCAGGGTTTCCCTGCAAGGTTATAAAGATAGGCGATATGCATTGAAGGCTCATTACCCATAACAAACTGTCCGACATTTCCTGTGGCATCGGGCATCGTTGCATAATACTGCCATTTGGATCTCCCGATTCCTTCAGTGAAGAGCTGATCGAGTTTGCTGTCAAATTTCTCCCTGCCGCCCATCATTTCTATCAGATCCCCGAATGCATGATAAGGCTGCCAGATATATGTCCACCCGTTGTTTTCGTCATAGTAATCACGGGCTCCCATGCCACCGTCGAAACGGTAATCGAAAGGCTCAATCCAGTTGCCGGTGCTGTCCCTGGGATGATAAAATCCGGTTTCAGAATTAAACAGGTTTTTATAGTTGAGGCTTCTTTTTATAAAGAAACCGTAATCATCCTCTTTCCCAAGCTCCTTTGCAATCTGCGCCATACACCAGTCATCCCAGGAGGAAGCCAGTGTAACAGCAACAGCCTGCCTTTTTTCAAATGAATGGACCTTCTGGGCATGTTTCTGTTTCACCTTTCCTTAAAGCCGGGAAATAACCCTTCCTGTCATAAAATTCATCCAGCCAGGTTATGCTGTCCCTTATCCATGGCAGTTTTGTTTCGTAGAGTATAGTGCTCTTTAGATGATCATATGCTTCATCAAGGTTAAAATCACGGATTCCCTTGTTCCATGCATCGAGGATCACTGCAGCTGAATGGTTTCCGTTCATTGCATGGTTGTCGCCGGTAATCGTCGGGAACGTGGGCATCCATCCCGACTGCCTTGCCATACGGACATACGAAGAGATCTTATCGCCCTGATCGGAGGGATTAAGTATCACCTGTAACGGATGCAGAGCCAGGTGAGTGTCCCACACCCAGTCGTCGGTGAAGAAGTTTGTATCATTGGCCGGTTCCACCTTGTGACTCCAGACACTCATATAATTACCATCTTCGGTAATATTGACCATTCTTTCACAACAACGGTATAGAGAGGTATAAAAAACAATCCTTTGATTTTCAGTACCGCCTTCAACTTCAACCTTCGACAGGGCAGAATTCCATCTGTCTTTTGCAGATTCTGATACCTTGTCAAAGTTCCAGTCCTTAATATTTTCCCGCAGGTTTTTTGACGCCTGCTCAGGGCTGATGTATGAAATACCATACCTGATATTTAATCCGGAAGTGGTTCCCGGTTTGAAAATCGCTATCAATGATATCCTGTTGCCATTTACCGAAGTATTATCGGAAAGACTATTCCTCTCCCTCACTTTTATTTTATCGGGTTTTCTGTCGAATTCAATCAGAAGATATACCTTTATTCCATCAAAGGTATCATAACCTGATATCGTATTATTTTCACAGGAAAGCTCCCCCTGGTTTGAGGTTCTCAGGATCACACCATTGCCTGACCCGTTATTGAAACGAACAGTAAAGAATCCTGATTTTTCAGCAGGTGTAAATTTCAGATCAATGCCCGGTTCATCGAGCCTCACGCTATAACTGTATGGTGTAATTATCTCATCATCATATGTATATGATATATTCTCAGGGATTTCCTCAACATTTCCTGCAAATGGGACAAGTGAAAATGCCTTTCCTCCGCGATGCGATATTACAGTAAGCGGGAATCCCTGAATTTTATTTGTGGTGAAGTTGTCCCTGTTGGGGTAGAACCTCAGCATGCTGTTTGGCAGATGAACCGTGGGATAAGTTGGAACAAGCAGGTGGCTTATGTTGCCGATATACGGATTTACGTATTTTACAGGTTCCGGCTGGTTCCCGGGACATGAAATCAGTGTGATAAGAATAGCCAGAACTATCAGACCGGATAGTTTTTGCCTCATATAATTGATAATTTTATCTTTCAATTCTGTTGTATTTTTTCATTATCTCAATGGCCTTATCCACCGGCAGGGCTTCAATTTTAAAATTGTACTTGCCGGTTGCTGTTTCGGCAGCAAATAGTGAGTTGATTATCGCTTCTTCAGTCGACTCGATAACTGCCTCGAACAACAGATCCATTTCTTCGTTCCGAAGCAGGCTGAACTCCTGTTCTCTTATTTTTGAAGAATAAGGGATGCGGTTTTTTTCGAAGGTTGAAACTGCAATCGCGTAATCTCCACTGCTGTTGGAAGCCATACCTCCTGTTCGTGCGATACCTGCCATAGCCCTGGCTGCAAGTCTTTTCAGGTTTCTTGAATCCAGAGGGGCATCCGTCATTATTACCACCATGCAGGAACCATCTTCCTTATACTCATCCCGGATCCTGCTGAACTTGTATTTACCCAGCTCTATCCCAACAGGAACTCCGTTGATCTGGAGTATTCCCCCGAAATTCGTCTGCACGAGAACCCCCACTGTATAACCGCCTCTTTGCTGAGGTAATTTTCTTGAGGCAGTTCCTATTCCACCCTTAAAACCAAAGCATACAGTTCCAGTCCCTGCGCCAACATTTCCTTCTCTTACGAATCCGGTATCAGCATTGCTTATCGCCTGAAGCACATGCTCTTTTGTAACCGCTCTTTTCTGGATATCATTTAATCCCATATCATTTGTCTCCCCTACCACCGGATTCACGCTCATTACGTTTTTGTTCTCAGGAAGGCTGAGTGTGTAGTCAATAAGGGCTTCAGCTGCCACGGGCACGCTCAGGGTGTTTGTCAGGATGACAGGAGTTTCGATATTTCCAAGCTCCTCAACCTGGGAATAACCGGTAAGCTTGCCAAATCCGTTCCCGATGAATATTGCAGCCGGCACTTTGTTCTGAAAGATATTACCCGGATGAGGTAAGATTGCAGTGACACCTGTGTTAATTGAGTTGCTTTCGATTATTGTTACATGTCCGACCTTTACACCGGGAACATCCGTTATGGCGTTATTCCTGCCGGTATTCAGGATTCCAATCTTAATGCCGTAATCGGCAGGACGTTTCTTTTGAGCTTCCATATTAAAGCAGATAAGTATTGCCAGGAATAATAAAGGGTATTTCATGATGTTTACACAGTGCATTTCAAAAAGTCAACCGTGGCTACTTTTTACAAATAAGAATAAATTCCTTCGAATTATTGTTAAGTTCATTCCCCTCAAAATCACCCAGGATCTTATATTCCTTAAATTCTGACCGTTCAATCAGATGTTCAAGCTCATACCTGAAGAAATATCTCATCCTGGATTTCCATTCCTTACGGAACTTTGCCCTGTCCTTATTCCACTCAATCCTGAATTTTACATTAAGTGTCTGACTCATAAGATCGGGTTTAGAAGTCACAGTTCTTTTCACCCTGTTCCCCGGTTCATACTCCCCGTCAAAATCAGTTATATTTTCCATTCCGTTAAGAAGAAGGTTCAGGTCCGGGACAAATGCATCGAATATGAATTCCCCTCCGGGAGCCAGATGATCGTAAACGTTGTTCAGTGCTTTAAGGTGATCCTCTTTTTCAATAAGGTGCATGAAGACACGAAAAGGGGCAATGATCAGCTCAAACTTTTTACTGATTTTAAAGTCAACAATATTTTGAAGGCTTAGCCTTTTCTGCTGAGTTTTGTTAAGCTTTGAGGCTGCAATACCGATCATGGCCGGACTGATGTCGATTCCATAAATATCTGCTCCGTTCTTCAGGGCTTCTGTAAAGAATCGGCCGGTTCCAACCCCGACTTCCAGGACCTTGCCATTTGTCTTTCTGATTTTTTCAAGATAGAAGTTATTATCAACCCCGTCGCGCATCTGGTGGTAGATCAGGTCATAAAACCTGGCAAAAAAAGCAGGGTATTCACCGGACATAAATAATGTATTTAAGTAAGAAATTTGCAGGGCATTCAGCTGCAGATTTGGTCAGAAGTAAATTTACAATTCTTTTCCGATTTTAACGCAGGTCATTGTAAGCGAACCGCCAACAGGTTTGTCATTGAATAATACGACCTCTTCATTATCATCCTTCAAAGCGAGCGAATAAAGCAATGGCAGGTAATGCTCAGCTGTCGGAATTGCGAGATCAAATTCCCTGCCCTGCGATCTATAATTTATCAATTGGTCGTGATCGCCATTCATAATAAATCCTTTCATTTTATCACTGGCTTTTAATGCCCAGTCATAACCGTAATCTGTCGTTTAACCTGTCCCATGCAGCCAACCTCAGGTTATGGACCATATTCCCGCTTCCGACGATCAGAATTCCTTTATTGCGGAGATCTTTAAGTTCCAATGCAAGATTATAGTGCTGCCGGGCATTCATATTATAATCGAGGCTCATCTGAATTACCGGGATATCGGCCTTTGGATAAAGATGCTTTATTACGCTCCAGCATCCGTGATCCAGCCCCCATTTCTCATCCAGTCCGATCTGGACCTTTGTAATCAGATATTTTATTTCCTTTGCCAACTCCGGGTTTCCCGGGGCAGGATACTGTACATTGTACAACTCTTCAGGAAATCCTCCAAAATCATGAATTGTTTTCGGCCTTTCCATTGCAGTCACAAAAGTACCTCTTGTCTCCCAGTGAGCCGATATGCACAAAACAGCCGAAGGTAGAGGTATGTTTTTCCCGGCATTTATCCATCCCTCAGTGAACTCATTTCTCTTCAATAGCATTCATCGGGCTGCCATGGCCGAGAAACAATACAGGCATTTTCACCGGACTGTCTGACGGCTTTGCATGTTTATTAAGATTATTCATTCTCATAGCTTGTCTTCTGAAAACTAAAATGATCAGTTTTGATTCATATGGAGGTTATCAGCGATTACTCTTGAATGAACCTGATCCTTTGACTTACTCAATACTGGCAATTTCAGGATATATCAAAGATATAGTAAAAAAAAATTGAGTTAACTTTCAGTGGAAAACTTTTAAATCTGAACCTATTACCTCCGTTTGGTTTCAGACTGAGTTATTAATTGACTTTATTTTATAATTTTAGTGCCAGTTAAATATCCGATATAAGTAATTATCTGATACCATGGCAAAAGAGTATTCACTGGATAAAGGAAAAATTAAGGTCATCTTACTCGAAGGGATCCATAAGAGTGCAACTGAATTCTTCAATGCAAACGGATACACCAATATAGAATCATTTCCCGATACACCTGATGAAAAGCTCCTGAAGGAGAAGATTCAGAGTGCAAATATTATTGGGATCCGTTCGCGGACCCATCTTACCAAAGAAGTATTGAACAGTGCAAGTAAGTTACTGGCGGTCGGCTGTTTCAGCATCGGCACCAATCAGGTTGACGGGCATTCAGCCAGGTTGATGGGAATCCCTGTCTTCAATGCACCGTTTTCAAATACCAGGTCGGTTGCTGAGCTGGTAATAGCGGAAGCAATTCTGCTTATGCGTAATATACCGGTAAAGAATGCCGCAGCACACAGGGGAAAGTGGCTGAAATCATCAACCAATGCGTTTGAAGTTCGCGACAAGAATCTTGGGATCGTAGGATACGGACATATCGGATCGCAGGTTTCCATTCTTGCGGAAGCCCTCGGAATGAATGTTTATTATTATGACATTGTAAAGAAGCTTAGCCTTGGAAAAGCAGTTTCATGTTCCTCCCTCGACGAATTGCTTTCTGTATCTCATATAGTTACATTGCATGTACCGGAAACTCCACTTACGAAGAACATGATCACTGAACGCGAAATAGCATTAATGCGAAAAGGTGCATGTCTTTTAAATGCTTCAAGAGGCTCAGTGGTCAATATTCATTCACTGACATCGGCTCTCAGAACCGGACATATACTTGGAGCAGCATTAGACGTATTCCCTGAAGAACCTGCTTCAAACAATGATCCCTTCATTTCCGAGCTCCAGCAGTTTGATAATGTAATCTTGTCACCGCATGTTGGAGGCAGCACGATGGAGGCCCAGGAGAACATTGGTACGGAAGTGGCAGAGAAACTGGTAAAATACAGCGATACAGGTGCTACAATCGGTGCTACCAATTTTGTTCAGATCTCACTCCAGCCAAACAACAATGCTCAACGGTTCCTGCACATCCACAAGAATGAACCGGGCGTGCTGAAAGAAGTAAACTACGTATTTACCTCCAAGGGCATAAACATTGCCGGGGAATATCTTCAGACCGATCCTGAAATCGGTTATGTGATAATTGATACAGAAAGCCGCCTTGGGGCAGGTGTTCTTGAGGAGCTCAGGGCTATCAGGGGAACCATTAAAGTCAGAATGTTGTATTAGTTAATATTTTAATCAGGTCGTTATTGATTTCATAGGGGACAAGGCAGGGAACTACACAGTAAATAAAAACATTTTAAAGGTACGTCTGGAGTTTCAGTGGACTGAAATATTTTTCACGGCAGTTATGCTTCCCAGCCAAATCCTGCCTGACGATTGAAACAACTCATTAAGATCAACCTGGGAAGATAATCCGGGATATTCAATAAGTGCAAGGTAGTTTCCGGGATTGACAATCTGGTTAAAAGAATAATTTAATGTAAATAACTTTGATTTTTCGCGATCCAGTTGTGTCAGCCAATCCTTATTCCAACTGTTCCATGGCACAGGTGTCTGGAACTCAAGTACACTTTGAATTGTATTGTTGTTCGTCAGATCCCTGAGGTATAATCCGTTAGTGAAATAATGAAATAACCTTTGACCCATTTTGTCAGGATCAAGGATGAGCAGTGCAGAATTATCCATGTTGGTAACTGCAAGAGACAGCCTGGCTTGTGAACCGTTGATTTCCAGCGACGTTATGACCACCTGAAGTCCTGAGTGCAACAAGGCTCTTTCTTTTAGGCTGTTAATGATCCTGGGGTCATTTCTCCTGTCAGGCTCACTCCCCTGACGGTATTCAATCCTGAGGGCATAATTCTGATAAAAAAACGGCGCACTTGCAATATAGGCACCTGAAGGCAGCGAAGAAAAATAACTTGGCCAGATATCCCCTTCATAAATTGTATCACCCTCAGTATAAATCACAAATTTAGGCTGCCTGAGCTTATCAAGTTCGGGATGATTCTCCCAGAAATACAGGATATGCGTTGAGGAATCATATAAACTGATCTCTGAGTAATCATAAACGATATTATCGCCTATCTGAAAGAAATGTACCAATCCGAGACTATCCGGGTTTATTGGATCAGGTCCGGTGTCAGAATCCGGGTCAGATTTTTCACAGGAGGCCAGGCCAAAAATCATCAGGGAAATAATAAAAAAGCACTTTTTCATCTTTGGTTATAAAATCACAGTTGTCAGGCAATTAATAAATTGCCTGCCTCAACATTCGTACCATTTGCCTTACAATAAAGGATTTTTTTTCTTTTCCTTCAAATAGTTCTTAAGCATTTTTCCGAATTCCCTCTCTTTTTTACGCTTCTCAGCAACTGATGCCTGGAATCTTTGCTGTTCCCTCTGTATTCTCCTGAAATTATCAAGAGAATCTTTGTCAATTATTTTATTATCAAGTGCCTCGAGAACAGCACATCCGGTTTCATTAGAATGTTTGCAATCAGGAAATTTGCAATTCAGGGACAATTCAAAAATCGTCTGGTATGTTGTTTTAAGTCCCCCATCGTTGTCTGTTACCCCAAGTTCTCTCATTCCGGGAGTATCGATAATTATACTTCCATTTTCGAGCACAAATAGTTCCCGGTGATCGGATATATGTCTTCCCTTATTAGTGCTATCGCTGATTTTTCCGGTTTTCAGAATGTTTACTTTCAGAAGGTTATTTATCAAAGTTGACTTACCTACACCTGATGATCCTACAACGCAATATGTTTTCCCTTTTTCCAGCAGACCGGATAATTTATCAAATCCCTGCTGAGTAGTGTTGCTTAGCAGGATCCGCTTTATTTTCCTGTTTCTATTTTCCAGGTGATCAATAGCTTTTTTCAGTTCAGCTCCAGTTGCCAGATCAATTTTGCTTATAACCAGGACAGGTTCAATGTTTGCAGAATAACAGACAGTTAAATACCTTTCAAGCCTGTTGATATTGAAATTATTATCAATTGACTGAACAATCAGGGCGACATCGATATTAGCAGAGATTATTTGCTTTTCCCCGTATTTACCGACTGCCTGTCTTTCAAGAACCGATTTGCGGGGCAGGACGCTATAGATTATTGCCAGTTCTGAATCAACCACCATCATTGTCACCCAGTCACCGACTGCAGGGAAATCTTCCCTTGAGCCGGCAGTGAACCTTAAATTGCCTGTTATCTCGGCATTGTATTCGCTGATGCCTGTTGATACAATGTACCTTTCCCGGTGCTCCTGAGTAACTCTGCCGACAGTAAAATCAGTCAGGTTATTTTCAAGAATATACTTTTCCAATCGGGTATTATATCCCAGATCTGTTAACGTCATTTCAATAATCCATCCGAATCGCCTTCTTAAATACCGCCCAGTCTTCCCTGGTCATCCTGCCAGGAGTGAATAAACATATTCCGGCTGCTCCATTTTTCATTGATTCTCTTATTGCCGCTTCCAGTTCGCCTGGTACTAATCCATGATTTTCCGGATCCGGTTCCGTTGCCTTTTTTTCAGGATCAGGACATATGAACAAACCACTATAGACCGGTCTGGTATTCTTAATTGTTGTTACAGACTCTTTGCACATATCACCGATCCATTTAGTTCCTTCAAGGTAGAAATCATTGTAATTCATCGGGAAGAATGCATCGATATTCCATTTATCCCATTCCTGCCTGACAATTTTTTTTGCGATTGAATTTGGTCCCGGGAACACTGCAGCATTGATTTGTTTGTTTTTCGAATGAACCATATCAGCCAGCCGGTTTACAATATTGGTAATAAGGTCGTAACGAAACTGCTTCCATTCCTCATTTTGCGATGGATCTTCAACCGACTTGATATCGATCCCGGTTTTTGCCTTAAAATCACCAACACATTTGTCGCAATAACAATAATCATATTGCGGATACTCCCTGTCCATCACCAGTCCATATTTCTCCCACAAACCCCTGGCAAGGATGACATCAGGAAACCGGATATAATCAAGATGAATGCCGTCTACTTCAGGAATATCTGCAATCCTGCCATACATTTCTTCAAGATACCTGTAAAATTCTTCATGGTTCGGGCAGACGAAGCTGGTAATAGCTGACATAGGCGGGTTTATCAAAGGCCGATTCTCCCAGGCCATTCAACGCATACCATTCAGGTCTTGATCAGTGGATTATTGTTTTGAACCATTGCAGGTATCCAGGCATGGAATTCCAGACCAGCTTTTTTCGCAATCTTCCCAATCCGTTCGTATACTCCGGGATCCTGGCCTGCTGAATACATTAAACCAATAATACCCTTTTTTTTCAGATCGGTGAATTGATTCTTAAGTTCAGTATCCGTTGCTTTACCCGGACCACTCATCCATGCATAGCATGGGATTCTTGATATCTTTGTAGCTGTTGCATGAAACAACTAAAAAGAATAAAATCAGGGCAAACAGAGTCTTCATATTTCCTTTTCAGGCTGAAATGTTAAAGATTGCGAAGATAATCAGCGCTATCTTTGAAAGTTTCCGGATCCATCTCGACGAAAATATTTTTTACTCCGCCTTTGTCAATGGTTGCGAAGAATTCCTTCCAGTCAACAATCCCTTTCCCGATAGGTACGCTCTTTTTTTCAGTTGAAGACCAGTCGGCCAGATGGGCAGAAATAAACCGCCCGGGATATTTTTCGAAGTAGGTTGCGGCTTTGTATCCAATGTTAATTACTGCAACCTGAAACTGCATTTTGACCAATCCGGGATCAAATTGTTTCATCAGGGTATCATAGATAAGTTCTCCATCGATTTTCGCGAATTCTCCGTGATGGTTATGGAATCCCATCTGGATGCCTGCCTTCTTGCTTTCCATGCCAAACTTATTAAGTTCATCAGCTGCCTTTTTCCAATCGCTCATTGTAGCTCCTTCAGACAACCCGAAACTGGAAAGGATCATTTGCTTTTGTCCCGATTCTGCTGCAAATTCTATGCGTTCTTTCAGATTTTTCCTGAATTCATCCATCCCATAATGGGTGCTTTCAAAGATCAGTCCGGCATCATTAATGATCTGACGCATCTCTTTTGGTTTTAATTTCATCAGAGGCCCGAAACCTGAGCTCTCATATCCGGGAGGAGAGCACATCTCGACACTCTGATAGCCCAGACCTGCCATCATCTTTAAAGTTCCCGGGAAATCCTTTACCAGCTGATCCTTGATTGTCCAGACCTGGAAACCAACAGGAAGTTTAACTGTCTTATCAAATGTACGGGCACTAAGGTCTGCAGAGAGATGGGAACCAATAACAGCAGATCCGATCCCAAGGGCGCTTTTGCCAAGGAACTGACGTCTTGATAGTTTATTCATAACAAGTATGTTTTAGAAAAGTTATTAAGTTAAAAATGACAAATTAGTCAAAATAAATATAAACTTTCGATAGGAATAAAAAGCAAAGTTGCTGGATACCAGTTGCTGGTTGCTTGTTTGTACTTGATCAGTAACGAGTAACCAGAGATTAATAGCTTTAATTAATTACTCCTGTCAAAATTAATAATGATTTTGATTTTAGACTATTTTAATTCGCCGGGAATTACACTTATTGAATGCTTTCTTCCTCCCCTCAGGATCGTTATGTTTATTTCTTTGCCGATTACAGTCTCGTTCAGGAGTTTATGCAGGTTGTCGACAGTGCCAACGGGATTACCGTCAAATCCGACAATAATATCGCCTTCCCTAAGTTCATGATTGCTGATCTCTGATCTGTTGTTTATCTCATATATGTATACACCGGTTTTGGTTTTCAGCTGGTTTGCCTCAATCATCCTTTGTGTAAGCATTACAGTCTGTGCTGCGACACCCAGTTGGGCCCTTTTGACCTTTCCGTTCAGTATCAGTTGTCCTATTATATAGGTTGTAAGATTTGATGAGACAGCAAAGCATAATCCCTGGGCGGCTGAGATTACTGCAGTATTCACTCCGATCACCTTACCCTCGGAATTTAAAAGCGGACCTCCGCTGTTTCCCGGATTCATCGCTGCATCGGTCTGGATTATTTCATCAATCAGCCTGCCGTTTATAGCCCTTAACGACCGGCCGGTGGCGCTTACCACACCTGTTGTCACTGTGTGCTGCAGACCAAGAGGATTGCCAATGGCAATTGCTATCTGGCCGGGCTCAATCAAAGCTGAGTTTGCAAACTGAAGGGGTTTCAGGTCACCACCATAAACCTTGATCACAGCAAGATCAGTAGAAGGATCAGTCCCGATCAGCGAAGCATTTAATTCGATGCCATCAATAAACGTCACCATTATTGAAGGCGTATCTTCAATTACATGGTTATTGGTAACGATATATCCATCGGTTGAAATGACAAAACCCGACCCGAAAGCCGGTTGTTCAACAGTATTTCCCGATCTCGGATCCTGGACCTTCTTCATTACCCTGATATGCACAACCGCGGAGGCAACATGTTTTACCACTCCTGTGACTGTAGCTGAGTAGGCATCGAGCAACTGACTGTCGGTTGAGGAAATAAGATCCATATGATTATCTATATTTTCCATATCAAAGCTCAAACAATTTTGGAACCAAATGATAAATCTGCTATTTTGGCAGGATTAAAATCGGATAAATCATTATAAATCCTGGACCTTTCCAATAAAGCTCACCAGCTTTTGCCTGTCGAGTTTGCCGTTTGTTCTTACCCCACTGCAAACATCCACTGCAAAAGGCTGAACCTCTTCAATTGCCAGTCTGACATTTTCCGGATTTAACCCGCCCGCCAGAAAGACAGGACATTTTGATTTTTCCCTGATCTGCCGGCTTAGTTTCCAATCATGAACCCTTCCTGTTCCCCCAAGCTCCTTTATTCTCAGATTGGGATTCCCGCTATCAAGCAAGCAAAGCATCAACCTGTTCAGAAATTCTGACAGCCAGGTCTACTGACTTTTCATCAATCACATGAATTACCTGCACAATCTTAACTGAAGGCAGAGCAGTTTTTAACCGGGAATAAGTCCCTTCAGAAAGAAGGTCAACGATCTGGACTGCACTAGTATTGGTTCGCTGATGATGTTTTATTATCTCATTTACAGAAGTCTCGCTGGTGAGCAAAAATGTTGCAACAGGCGGAGGAACTATCAAGGCAATCTCTCTAATCAGATAATCCGGGATCGGCCCCGGTCCGCTTGGCATTTTTGCCACCAGTCCGATCGCGGAAGCTCCTGATTCAATGGCAAGTCTGGCTTCATCAACGCTGCTTATGCAACAAATCTTTATCCTTGTTTTCATTTGTTATTCTCTGATGCTGATTTAAAAATAATCCAACCGAAGATTGACTCGAAAATTCCGACAAGGAAGAATAATGGCTGCAGAAAACTGTAAGACCTATAAAGTAAGTCTGGACTATTGTCCACAAAGTTAAAATAATACCAGGCTCCAGACCAATAATACCTGCGCAACAAGATCCGTCATAAGGAATGTCCGCTGGTAAATCATTATAACGGATGACGGAAGATGAATTAATCCTTATCCGGTTCCTGGTACAAACCAAAAATGTTTCCTGCCGGATCACTGAATCTGGCTGTCAGTTCAGGAGAATCCACCCCCAGTGGCTGGACTATTTTACCTCCATTGGCAAGGATTGCCTCCAGTGTGGCAGATATATTGTCGACCATTATGTAAGTCAGCAATCCTGCAAAGGTTGAAGCGCACCTTCCAGTGATCCAGGCACCGCTTACTTCACCAACGGAATCATCAAAGGCAGTTTGTCCGTCGCTCCGCTGACGGATTTTCCACCCGAATACCTTTTTATAAAATGATGATGAGATGCCAATATCAAAAGCAGGAATCTCTATGTAACAGATTTTACCATTTCCCAATGTGGGGTGGGTTCCCTTTACCATAGGTCTGTTAATTTAAATGTTAGTTTCTGATAACTTGTCCTACTTCAATAACAATCTATCCATGAGTTTGTTTGCGGGTATTGTCACGGATGCATGTATTAAAAAATTATCTCTTGAGATTCAATGGTTCAGCCAGGTTGCAAAGGCATATTTAGTTGAATGCAAATGAATAAAATACATATTTACTGCGATCGCGGTTCGTAATACAGCAGGACATTGCCTGATCTGAAATTCCTTGATTTTATCAGTTTAAGCGGAAATCGATCCCCTGATGGTTTAAATAATGGTTTGCCGTTTCCGAGGATTAACGGGTTTATCATAATCCGATATTCATCAATCAGGCTACGATGCATAAATATTGATGCAAGACCGGCACTTCCGAAAATGAAAATATCCTTTTCGTTACTTTCCTTCAGTTCCCGGCATACATCTTCAGGATCTCCCCTGACGATCCTGGTATTATTCCACCGTGCTTTGTCCATTGTTTTTGAGAACACTATTTTCGGAAGTGAATTCATTTTTTCCGCAACAACAGGATCATCTGAAAGAGCATCTGATGTGGGCCAGTAACCGGCCATAAGTTCATAAGTGATCCGGCCGAAAATAAGTACAGAAGCATTATTCAGTTGTTCAATGGCAAACTCATTGAATTCATTGTCAACATTATGCCAATCAATTTCCCTGTTCAGCCCCTCAAAGAAACCATCAAGGGTCATCATATTGAAAAGAATAATTTTACTCATGTTGATATAGACTGATTTATACGGAATTTTCCAGTTGATTTTTTAGAATATAAAAGAAATATTTCTGTTGCTTTGTTATAATTGTCCTCAAGCCATCCTCCACTCGTATCTGTCTGATAAATATAGGGATTCGGATTTTGACATATTGGAATAATTTCACCTTGGAGTTGATTTCAGCTGCCTTTTTCAGAACAGTTAAACATCCAGTGGACTCCAAATTTATCGGTGCAACTTCCGTAGTAGTCTCCCCAGAACATATCCTGTAATTCCATTTCCACCTTGCCTCCGCTTGAAAGTGCATCAAACAGTTCCCTGGTTTGATCTCTGGTATCCACTTGAAGGGAAATGTAAACATTGTTCCCGAAGTTGACTTTAAACCCCATTGATTCAGGTGCATCTGTGCCCATTAACAGGTGTCCTCCAAGGAGGGGTAATGCAATGTGCATTACAAGGTCTTTATCAGCCTCGGCTATCTTAGGCATCCCGTCCGACGGGGGGATGTCTCTGAAGCGGGAAATTCCTCCTATGAATTCTCCACCGAAAACCGATTTGTAGAAGTTAAATGCTTCTTCAGTGTTTCGTTGGAAATTGAGATAAGTGTTTACTGTTGCCATAATGTTTTTATTTTATGATTGTAATACTCTATGCTGCCATGACTGAACCCGTTTCGCACAATTTTTTTCAGTCGAATCTGAGTTTTTGGCCTTTTTCTGCAAATGTCAGTTAAGAAAGCAGGTGCATCTGAACCTGACCAGCCCTAAAACATGGAATGATGAAATAGAAAAATCGGTATGTGACAGAATTACTTTGTTGACATGAAAAATATAAAACATGATGATTCCTTTTCCTGAAAGTTCAGTTTTGCATGCCATTGAAGTGCCGCAATACTCTTTAAGCTTGTTTAACCGATTTTTGGTCAAAAAGGATAACAAACTATTATTTAATCGTGAGCTGGCGGTAGTAAAGAATGTAATCAAACACAATGACGGTCTTATTTCAGCCTTGCCTGAAAAACTACCAAACGGTGTATATAAGATGCCTTTGGCTTTTATGGCTGTGGTTTCTTCTGACATATCAAAAACCCTTATTATCAATAACAAATAATTTCCAAGGTTTGTTCAGAAAACTAGAACTGTACAGGAGTGAGGCGATAAGGTTTGGAAAATTTTGCAGAGTTCAGCATAATTCCCGTATTTATGCGGAAAAAGCAAAAGATAAGATGCTTTCCTGTTATCCTGGCTTACTTTTATTTTCAAAGAATATTTTATCCGGTTTATCTAAAAATCTTTTATCCGACATTCCGGTCCGGTTAAAGAAAACAACACTTCCGGTACCTGAGTCGGGGTAGATCCTTATTTCACAGTAAAAACCACCGCCACCACCTGCATGTGTATAATATTTGTTACCGTTCAATCGCCCGGTGAACCATGAAAGACACATTCCTGTCGGAACACCGTTGTTGGTATAATTTTCGGTAAAAAGCATTTTCCTGTATTTGTCAGAGATTAACCGGCAATCAGGATGTAATAATTCCTGGATATATTTCACAAAAGCATATGGTGTACCTATCAAACCTCCGTACGAAGGTCCGTTAACATAAAAATCCCTGAACCTGACCCATTTCCCTTCTGGTTTGCTCATATATTTTGCCCTGTCGATTAGAAAACCCAGTATCAGATTTGAAAAGCTTGATTTTTTATGGTAACCCTTGGCATGTCTTACATTGTCGGTTGTTTCAAAACCCAGATCACTTTCCGCGACGCCAAGAATATTTATGATATTATGCGTAATGTATTCTTCGTAAATTGTACCTGATACTTTTTCAATAATTTGTCCAAGAAGAACATAACCAAGATTTGAATAAGCATATTTTTCGTTTGGTTCTGACCTTGTCCTGCTGTTTTTTGAAAGTATTTCTTCGAAGAACCGGTTTCTGTCAAACGCCTTATGTTCACTTTTCAAATGTATCCAGCTCAACGGCATAGGATTAGCAATACCTGAAGAATGAGTCAGGAGGTGCCTTACAGTAATGTCCGAACCAAATGGGATACCGGGTATGTACCTGAGAACAGGTTGCTCAAGTTCAACCTTTTTCTGTTCAGCCAGCTGAAGAATTGCGAGAGCCGTAAAAGTTTTGGTTACAGAATAGGCATTGTATGTTGTTTTCTCATCAACCTCCTTCTTACCCTCAATATCGGCAAATCCATAACTGTATCTCATTATTATGCAGTCTTTGTCAAACAGGATATATTGAATTGATGGAGATTTATTTTCCTTCACATGTTCAAGCAGTACTTTTTGCAGCCCGTCCATATCCTTAATTGCTGATCTTTTGATACGGTGATACAGGATTAATGTCCTGTCTTTTTTTATTTTAATATAAGCTTAAGATAAAGACAAATACATCCGGCTTTTGTTTAAGCCGTGTACCATATTGATCAACTACGGGTTTGCTGGCCGCATTGATTTTATCCGGCTGTAAAGATTTACAATTTTCTGAAGATCGTTTATTCCTGCAATAAACAACATTGCAAGGACAAATGTGAATATGGGAAGCATTACCGATACCGAGAATGTTCCAAACTGTGTGAATTCTCTTTTTTCCATATTTTGAATAAAATAGTATTAAATAACTTGTCCCACAGAAGAAACTTTATGGTATTTCAATTGTTCTCTTTCAAAGTGATGGTATAATTTTTATATATTGTAATTTTAAAGTTTAGATGAAAAAAACTTTAATCATTGGCTCTCTGTTGGCTGTTTCCGCAACTTCCTGCCTGAAAGATATATTTTGTATAAGCGGAAATGGAATAATCCAGACCGAAACACGAGATGTGCAGACTTTCCACCAGATAGAAAATTCAACCTTTGCTGATGTAATTTACAAAAAAGCCGATTCTGTCAGCGTTACCATAAAAGCTGAGACAAATATAATCAGCCATATAGTAACAGAGACAAATAACGGCATTCTTGATATAAGAACAGACCCGGGAAGTACCTGTTTTGATCCCACGGAGCAGCCTGTTATTATTGTAACATCGCCTGAATTGAACAATTTAGTCCTTACAGGTTCGGGCGGGATAATAGCTGATTCATTATCGGGAAATTCGGTAATAATAAAGCTTGAGCGGATCAGGTGATTTTTCAGGCGGTATTATTTCTTGCGGCAATCTTTCAGTTACGATAACAGGATCGGGTGATATAGATATTATTAATGCCTCATGCCAGAATTCAGATTTCCTTGTAAGCGGGTCTGGCGATATAAGCATTAAGGGAGACAGTGAGAACGGGAATATGAGAATTTCAGGGAGCGGGGATATTCATTCCGATGAATTCCTGATTTTATCAGCCATTGAAACAATATCCGGTTCAGGAAATATTTATACTAGAGTCGAAAACAGCCTGAACGCAATCATTTCCGGAAGCGGGAATATTTACCTGAAAGGAAATCCGTCAATAAACCAGGTTATCTCAGGATCTGGAAGGATTATAAGACGCTGAGAACAGATCAATCCTATTTCCTGACCAGTTCAACCCTCCTGTTTTTGGCACGTCCTTCTTCTGTAGTATTGTCCCCTATTGGCTTATCCTGTCCGTATCCTGTTGAGCTAAGCCGCTCAGCAGCTATACCCTGGCTGACAATTGCATAAACCACCGACTTTGCCCTTTCCTCAGATAATGTCTTATTTGATGCCGGCGTACCTACATTGTCAGTATGACCTTCAACACTGATTTTTAACTCTGGATTTGATTTCAGCATCTGGACAATCTGTTCGATGATTGATTTTGAGTCAGGCTTAATGACTGATTTGCCTGTATCAAAATTTATGTAAAGAGCAATATGACCATCACGGTTCAGGGCATCAAACATATCGCTTGCCGTAACATCCTGCTTCATTAATTCTTTCAATACTATTGTGAGATAATAATCACTGCCATCAAGACCTGGTGATACTTCAACCCACATCTCGTTACCATCCTTAACAACTTTTCCTATCATCATCTGGAGTCCGTTTCTATCGGCACAGTCGGCATTCTGAGGCGCTCCCTCGTAGACCACTGTTCCACCCATACTCCTGACAGCATTCGCATAGTTACGTGATATCTGAATTACGCTCGATTTTGGCGCGCCTTCCTTTAATGCATAGGTTCTTTTGAATTTCTTCCCTTCAACTGTTGTGCAGTTCTTGCCATTAAAGAAATTATAACTATCAAACTCAATATCTTCGGCGTCATAGATTGTGAAACTGGGCATACCGGAGAACCAGGGAGTGTCTTTAAATTCAGGATCCTGAGCCTGAAGCCTGAACAAAATTGATCATAAAAAACATGACAACACCAAACGATAGTATTTTAGCTTTCATAGTTTCCTCCTTTTCTAACGAGAGTTGATAAATGTGAATTAAACAAGATGGACCTATCTTACTTAATGTAAAGTTAAAGACTTATCACCCTGAATACAAATCTTTTTTAATTGAAAACTTCAGCGCCTTCTGTTTGCAGTGATCTATACAGTTCCCGCAAAGAATGCATTCTGCATGATACATTTGTCCTTTTTTTACATTTCCCATAACATCGATGTTCATAGGACATTTCAGGGTACATAATTTGCAGTTGTTGCATTTTTCATTTGCACTTTTTAAACGTAACCCTCCGAGTTGACAATAATCCCGGATTTTTGTTCCTATAATCATGAACGGAGCCTGCCAGCAGATATATTTGCAGGAAGCAAACCTTCCGAAGACAGCTGTTAACGGGACAATCAAAACAATTGCACCTAGTGTCAGTATAACCTTTCTCTCAAAGGTTACATCAGTCATTCCATAAGTCAGATCAATTTTATGGATCCCATTCAGAATATAGCCCGTTAATAATTGCTCCAATCCAGACAACGAATATGAAATACTTAATGTAAAGTGCTTTTGAATTCTTTGATCTTTTTTTAATGAACAATGACATTATTTCCTGTATCCCGCATCCTGGACAAAACCAGGAACAGTAAGCCCTGCCGAAATACAGGGAAGTCAAGAATATCAGCACAAAGGCCACAAAGCTTGCGTTCATTATAGCTTCATAAGATGCTGAAACAATAATCACCGGAGAAAAGAATAAATGGAAGATCAACAACAGGTGGAACAGGATTGCTGTTGAGATTACTATAGGTTTGCGGATTCTCTGATACATGGCCACTGCATTTGGTTTAGCAAACCATAATTTTCAATAATTGTATTAAAGTTTCTGACAGAACATTTAACAAAGTATTTATTATTCTGATTTTTTCAGGACGAGAACAATCTTCAGAGCTTCATCAACATGTCGCTGTGCCTCTGTTTGGGAATCAAAAATAAAAACTACCTTACCTGTCCTGTCGGCAACATAAGTTACACGACCCGGAAGAAGCCCAAAAACATTCGATGGAACTCCAAATAATTTCCTTACGGCATTCTGTTCATCGCTTAAAAGTGTGTAGTTAAGTTTATTTGCCTCCGCGAATTTTTTATGGCTTTCTACTGATTGTCCGCTGATTCCGATAATCACAGCATCCGTTTCTTTGAATGCCTCAGAAAGATCGCGGAAATAACATGCCTCACGGGTACAATTCAGGCTTCCGTCCTGCGGGTAGAAAAAAATGACCAGCTTCTTCTTCCCCCGGACAGTTTCAATATTGAACAATTTTCCGTCCTGGTCCGGAAGAGAAAAATCAGGTATCAAATCTCCGATTTGCATTGGTTTCAATTTGACTTGATTAAGTTTGAAGTGAGGATACTCTGAATAAAAATCAATTACCTGATTCTGCATTAATAAGTTCCTCTATAATCCTGCCTGCATCCGGATAATCCGTCTCTCTTATATTAAATGTTATTGCATCCATAAAACCCCATTTGTCTTTTACCTTATCAACAAATGAATCCCGTACAGTGATCAGAATATTATTTACTGATTTTTCGAGTAGTTTATTGATACCACCAGCCCAACCTTTATCCCCAAGTTCCAAAGCTCCTACTTCATCAATAATAACTATCCTGAATTCCGGCGAACTTAAGTAGTTTAGAATTGTGTTTCCCATAGCAAGTCCATTCGGGCAGATAGTGAATCTCCCGATTGTTTCACATCCATTTTTTTCATCCTGTCTGAGAAAAGCCTCTTTTTCCCCTGTTTCTATATTTACCAGATCATAACCGGTTGTGATGGAATCAGACATGACACGTTCTGAAATTATCCCTCCGACTTTTATATTGTTCTCCCTGAAAAAGCCAATTAGTTTTTTTGTAAAGGTTGTTTTTCCTTCACCAACTGCTCCCGATACAATGAATATTTTTTGAGATGGAACTTTGCCTTTCTTAATTTCAGACAGCCTCCTGTCTGCCTGAGATATTACATTATAAAAAATTGAGACGGGATTTTTAATCAGACTCCTGAAATCCGGTATGTTGGCAATAAACGAAGGGAGACTTTCAGCTGAAAGTTCAAGGGCAAGAGGGAGATTTTTATAAGATGTTTTAAGGAAGAAATTCCTGACAACAGGATTGTACAACTCAGTTCCCAGAACAGAAAATCCGACTATAATGACGGCTGCCCTGAAGTTCATCTGTAATCCGGTCAAAAGGCCCTGTTGCAGGACATCTTCACCAGTCCTGATTTTTGCAAAGACAAAAGCTGTAACTAATGTTATGAGTACAAAAAATATCCAGAATTTTGGTTTCGACAACTGACGCAATGCTCTTTTATATCTGAAGGACCATATTGCTATTATTCCGGTTATAGCAGGACTCCAGATGATCCACGATGTAGTATTAATCAGGACGAACGAGCCTATAATTAATGTTAAATTTATGAAAAGCCAGGTTATCGAATGGTTAAATTCCGGTTTGGCATTTTCCCTGATTGAATTAGCAGGTTCAGTACGTATGGAAGTGAAATCAGTAACAGGCTGTCTTAACATCTTTCTGCCGGTCAATATTCCGATCGACGCAGAAAAAAGCCCGAATAAAGCAAAGATAATCAACAATATAATAATAGGAAGCCAGATAAGATCGGTTTGAATGTTCAGCTGTTTCTGTGCCATTTTCAAAAGATTGCTGTAAACTTCTGCAATATTTGATCCGTAGAGGATGATATAGTTTGCGATTTTTTGAAACAGGTTCCACGACATGGCAAACATGGCTCCAATCGCGTATCCTGCAATGGTTCGCCCCAGCAGCCTTACAAATAATTCAAGAAGAAGCGATTCACTGAAAATGGCGATCATCGGACCGAAAATTACAGCGCTTGGCGACATGGTTTTCATCAAAGCGCATATCAACCCGGCACGCCAGAATAAACCCTTTTCAGTCCATGTGTAACTTATTGATATGAGGATAATCAGTCCGATCGCGGTCAGTATATTACCGCTGAATGGCACTTTCAGGTTGTGCAGAAAACTGCCGAGAACAATCTCTGATGCCGCCCAGATTGTACCCATGATGGACGCTTTTATCCATTTTTCACTCAGTTTATAATTCATTTCCTTTCAGGATGCATATTTTCCGGGCACAATATTCGAAAAGGTGGTAGGCTGTTCCGCCTTCACTAATGATATCAAATAAAATCTCAGGATTTGTAATCTTTACAGCACCGATAATGCTTACTTTATTTTCAAACAAAATATCAGGAAGAATACTGCTCGAGGGGCCGGTTACAATAACCTGTGTCCCAGGTGTTATGGCTGAAAGCAGGTCGTCAATGGTCCTGTTTACCAGTGTTTGTCCCGTAATTATAACAATATCCGAAACCGGAAGTATCTCTTTATAGTTATTTGCCGGAACATAGAATTTCTTTTGTTCTGTGGCAAGGGCATTTTCATTTAGCTCAAGCACATACAATTTATTTCCTGTTTGTGATATTTTACGGATATATGATTGAAATGCCCCGACAATAGTTATTGTTTTCCCGGAGCTAAGATCCAACAACTGTATGGGATCATAATTATCAATAACCCTATATTTCCCCGATGATATGATTTTTGAAGAAACCGCATTTAAAACAGCTGTTTTCAGTGATGATACTGTACCGGATGCCTTGTGTGTCTCCAGGAGATCCATCACTGTCTGTCCCTTTATTTTGAGGGGAGTAAAGTCGCCAAAATCGCGGTTGCTTTTTGCACAGAAAGGATGGTCATCTTCTAAAGTGGCAGAAGTGCCAATACTGTCATCGGACAAACGGACAGCGGTCATGTATAATCCGATCCTGACATCAGAAACATTGAGCTCTTTCAGATTGTTTCCGTACAGGCGTTTCAGAAGATTGTATGTCTGTTCAATTATCATTAGCCATGTTAAGAGAAGCCTCTTTTTTAATGTATTTTATCAATTGTGAAACTGATAAAATTAACTTAATTTTATGAAAGTGTAAATCAGTAATATATATTCAGATGTTCATAAAGCTTTTCCTGATCGCCTTACCGGTTTTTGTTGTGATCGACATGATCTGGCTTGTACTTGTTGCAAAGAATTTCTATCAGGAACATATCGGCTTTCTTATGAGACCAGATATAAACTGGCTTGCTGCCATTATTTTCTATCTGCTGTTTATCCTTGGACTTATAGCATTTGTGATATCACCGGCACTTGACAAACATTCATGGTCACATGCACTGTTATTCGGCGGTTTGTTTGGCCTAATAACCTATGCCACCTATGATCTGACAAACCTCGCAACTATTAAAGACTGGCCCCTGATAGTAACAATTGTTGATCTGATATGGGGTACAGTTTTAGCCTCATCTGTTTCTGTAATCACCTATTTTATTGCTGACAGAGTATTGTGAAAACACAGTGTTTCCGGATTTAAGGCAATCAGTTTATCTTTTTGCTTTTCCCTTCAATGTAAGGGATAAATTTTTCTCCGTCCCTGGACATTTCAAACCTTGTGTTTACTGTTTCATCGTCAAGAAGTGTATAAACAAGACGAAAAACCGGCATATCCGGAATTTTATCGCTCGTTAAAACAATTGATTTCTCCTTGTATGCAACAGTATAATTTATTGTATGCCCTTCATTGTCAAAGTATATTGCCTTATCCTGGCTGACGGAAGCATCGGGATAGATGATCATTAAATCATCATGGATGATTTGCGGTTTGTCTGTAGTTGCAGGATACATGGAATGGCTTTTTCTTACAATTACATTCTTATCAAGATCAAAAAAGAATGAAAATGTTCCGCTGCCTTGTCCCGGCTCTCCTGATCCCTCACCCTTCCAGTCTCCGATAAGCCAGTTCCATTTATTCCAGGCAGAATTTTCCTGACCGGAACAAACATACATAAATCCGCATAAAGCGATCATTAAAAGTAATTTTGCTTTCATTACCGGTGGGTTGTTTGGTGCATGTGTTTCTGGTATAAATCCTGTGCAGGGTCCAGGTTTTAATTCAGGGCTGAATATCAATTTTTACATCAGTCGACTTGTTGTAAGTTAAGGAATATTCCTTATATGTTAATCCTCCTTTCTGGAACCTGACCGGGTAATCCCCGTAATGCAATGGACCTAATCTGAATTCAAGATCATACGGACAGATGCAATTAGCTAGGGAGCTTTCTTCGTTTTCGTCAACAAAAATCGTGTCAGCTTTAATCTCTATCGATACTGTTAATTGTCCCGGTTCGCAATTAAAAATTGAATTGATATGATTGAACAGGAGGTAATAATCATTTACAGTTTTTATGGTGATATATTCCGGACCCGTTCCCTTCGCATTATCTCCTTTGGTTTTGCAGTCACTTACTGTAAAATTACCGACTGCAAGCGGATCATCAGGAAATCCCTTTTTACAGAAGGGAAGAGCCACTGCTAAAACAAGGAGCATTAAAATGACAGAATTTTTCATGGTTATGAAGATATGGTTAATTCCAGGAATTTATTCTTTCTCAATAACTAACTGAGCTTTATAATCCTTTGGATCGGTCTTGTGATTCAGTGTTGGATAAGGATCTAAACCCGCAAGAGAGAATTTATATCCGGAAATTATAGTGTCAGCAGTAAATCCCCTGTGTGTATTTAAATCAAATAAAAGAGGCTTGTTGTCTCCTTTATCTAATCTGAACCTTACAGTTGCGTTGCCCTCCCAGAAACAATATGCTCCTGTCGGACAACGGGAGTCATTTATAACTGACTCCAGACAGATATACATCTTATTTTCAGGACCTTTCAGGCAGTCATGCCAGGATAAAGTGACTGTGTCACCAAGAACCATATTGTCAAAATTTTCAGTATCCGTGACATAAATGCCTTTGTAATTATAAGATGGATACATTGCGATACATTGTCTTAATTCATCAGTGAAAGGGCTCCTGATTTTGACTTTCAGCTGTTGTCCGATTTCATAAGTTGCCTTGCTCAGGTTGACTGCCACATAATAATTATCAGGACTCAGGCCAATCACTTCTTTGACTTGCTCATAATCGTCAGGAAATTCAAGGATACAAGTTGAACAATTCAGATCGAAGCCAACTATTTTAGCTGTAACGTAAGAGTTTAAATTATCCGTATCCTTGTCGCAGGCTGGAAATAATGCAAACAAGAAAAATATCGCTATCAATTTATTCATTGCTTTAACACTTATGAATTGACTTTTAGCTTTGTGTGAAATAATTAACCTCAAAAATTATTCCAAACCGGAAAATAACGACCGGTCTTTTAATTAAATTTATGCTGAGATATTTTTATCGATAAAAAAACTGACCATTGGACGGTTCCCTGATGTCCTGTCTACTATTTTAAATCATGCACGTTCTTAGGATTTATATAAGCCAACCCATCCAAAGGAATCAGGAAATTTTTTTTGAACTTTTTTTGCCCATTATTTCCCTGATCCTGAATTCAACCATCCTGCTTATTAATTCTACCGGCATTGGCTTGTTGAGGGGAAAACGGATCGAACTTTTTGCTCCCCTGTAAACCGCTATTTCTTTTTTAAATGATTCGTTTCCCTGAGGTGCAGGATAAATCCCGATATGCCGTTTAAAGACGGCAAAATGAATCAGATTGCCGTTAAGAACGTAAGTAGGCATTGAATATTTGATAGTCTCCACGGCCTCCGGCGCAGCTTTCCTGATCGTGTTACGTACCTGTCTTAAAGCAACCTGGATCTCTTCAGGGAAGTCTGCTATGTATTTGTCGATGTCATTCATATCTGCTCTTTTTCAAATCATAACAACTCACCTTTTCATATTGTTGATTATGGGACCTTCTGCAGCAGTCACTTTTTCTGAGATCTGCTTGTAAGATAAGCTACAAGGGAATAGACAGCAATTATAATTAAAAGCCTGAATACAAAATTGATAAGAGTATCGCTTACTGAATGAGACCTGCTGTCGATGTCAATGAATGTATAAACGGCATAAGCAACGCCAGCCAGTAAGAATTATCCATCCAGTTAAAGATGTTGGTATAAAGAAGATCCCGTTTCGTCTGAACAATTTTAATTCCATTTTTATGATTTTATATTGCGTAAATAAACAAGATCAGAATTGAGAACAAAATCATTAAAATATCCAGCCATACTGTCTTTAAAAATTTCATTGATTTTGGATTGCCTGAAAGAAAATAAATTTTTCGAATATTAAAGGAGCCTAAAATAATGAACACAACCGGCAAAATGAGAAAAAACATCGCCGATGTGAATTTTTGCCCGGAAATGAATTCGTGGATATTAGAGATTAAGGTCGTATCCGGCATATAGAGGCTTTTCATGATAAGAGTTGATATGATATATAGCGGAATAATCAACCACCACCAGCTGATCACTGACTTATCTTTTAATTTTGTAAAAGCATCAGCAAGCATTTCCTGATGTTTTAACTGATCAATTTCAGGCTTTGTCATCTGTTTCAATTTTTCTTCAAAGTTTTGCAGCATCCATTGTCAATAATGTTAAAAGTTAAATTTGGTTGCACTTTTCCGAAGTTTTTCCAAACCTCTTGACAGCAGAGATTTCAGAGTACCTTCTTTTATATTCAGTATATCAGCTATTTCTTTATTGTCTTTGCCTTCAAAGTATTTTAATGAAATTACTTCCTGGTACTTTACCGGAAGTAATTTCAATTCTTTTAATACCATCAGAAACTGATCATTTTTCTGGAGTTCGTTTTCGTATTCTTTTCTGTCTTCATTCAAGTATTTGCTGAACAATTCTTTATCTTCAAGTTTCAACCTTTCGAATATCGAATTATGCCTTTTTTTCTGTCTGTATGAAAAGATTTACCTCATTTGTGGCAATTCTGTATAGCCAGACTTTAATGGATATACCTGTATAAGTAAAATTGTGTATATTTTTAAATGCCTTGAAAAAAGTTTCTGCAGTTATATCTGCAGTGTCGTCAAAGTCCCCGGTCCTTCGAAGGATATATCCGAAAATGGGTTTATAGTACAATTTAAACAGTTCTGAAAAAGCGCCGGATCGGATCTGATCTTATTTAAAAGTTCGGATTCAGTCATTTAAAGATTGAGTCAACAGATCCAATAATACAAAAGCCTCCTGAAAGTTGCATCCTGTAAATGTAAATAAGTTTGGCTATTCTATCTTATTGAATCCAGAAGTTCATTTATTGAACTTCCCCTGATGGATATTTTACGAACAGGTTCCATGTCAGTGAGCGTAATGTCAACTATAATAATATTCTGGCATTCAACATTAATGTTTTTTACTTTATAGAGTTTTCTAAGAGCTACCTCTGCAAAATAGGAACTATCGATCTTTATGTCAGATTTTTTGTTAATGAGCTTACCATTAATAAAATAAATTGGAACAACAAACAGGCCTTTGAGAGTTTCCAGATCAAAATGAGACTTAATCAATAGCTGGTCGATTGTCAGGTATTTCCAATCCGGATCTTTGGTTTCCAGAAATACCTGTCCATTTGGCGTATCCCTTTCAACTCTAACTGATAAAATGCACTTTGGATTGAAAAACACACTATCAATGGTTATTGGCTTTGAATTAAGAAAAAAATCAGGTGGATTTTGACTTTGTCCTGAAGAAAGGTGCGGTATGAGTATAAATAATAGCAGGACAGTCTTATTCATTGCTGGTTGATTTGGTTTTTTTTAGTCTCAACTTTTTCCAGGTAACCTTAATTTCTGCGGTATTATGGTTTTCTATGGGATCTTAACAGTCAGTCCGGCAGCCATACAACTTTAAGGGAATCTTCACTGACCGATAAAATATTAAGTTTATAAGTTGTTGTCCCTCCCCAGTATCTTGCGGTTATATTGATCAAAGTATCACCCCGGACTGACCATTCTCCGGGATAATCAGAATAGGAGACAGGGGGAGTGCCACAGAAACCGGCATAAGTCCTTTCAATAAGGGTCCCGTCGGGATTGAATTGATAACAATGTCCCTGGATAAATTCCCGGTTCCTGGCAAATACGTTTATATTAACATCAGATCGTGAAAAATTCCATATTCCGATCAAAAGGTTGTGCCTGTCAATTTCAATATCATCCTTTGTGCATGATTGTACAAATAAGCTCAAAATGAATGCGAGCAGGAGAGTTCTTTTCATAACAGGGCAATTTACTAAACAGGAATTGCACAAGAATTATACCAGAAAATCACAGGCATTTAAACTATGGCCCTGGTAATCATCTGTTAAGCGTATAAGGTTAGTGAAGACCAGATTAATACCGGCTGAAACAATTAAGCAATAATGTACGAAAATTTCATTTAGACCGGTACGTTATGCTGACTTTTGTCTTATTTCTTAAGACTGATTATTTCAGCTTTCTTATCAATAAAATTCGCAAATGGGGAAGAGACATCTGAAAAATCAATATCTCTTTCAGAACGATTTTTATCAAAGAATTTTATTTCAACGATCACCCTGTCATTTTTTGCGATATGTTTCCATGTGCCGATTACCTGTCCGTTCAAAACAATTGTCGGATAAAAGATTCCATTATTTGAAACAATTCCTTTTTGATTAGTAAAGGGTAAGGATGCCCTCCTGTCTCTGTAACTTATGAGAAATTCATCATATGCCGGTAGCAAATATACTTTGTCAGAAATTGATGTTCGATTGGCATATGTATTGTTGAACCAGTAAGTCTGATCTCCAGATGTCTCGGAATTGAGATCCGGTCTATTGTAATCCAGGGCTTTTTTTGAGTCATTCAATGATAAGCCTGACCACCATTTAAAATCCTGTAATGAAGCTGGACCGCGGCTGGAAAAATATCTTCCGGCAAGCTCTTTTAAGGCTTCATCCCGAGATAATGTTTTTGTTTTTTTGACCCACTCTGATAAAAGAGTGTAGGCCGGTCTGGAATTTATTAATCTCCCGCTACATATTATTCCGTCCATCTCTGCCCTTAGAAACAGATGCGAGGCCCTGTTCTCTCCGACATCAATTTTACATTCTCTGAGGATTGAAATCAAATCTTCCCGGCTAAGATGATTTCCATCCCGGAGTGATTTTTCAATTATCGAATTGCTTTTTCGGAAAATAGCATCTGTCAGCCCCAGTTGTTTATCCCTGAATCTCACTGAAGCCCTGATTTGCGCTGCCGTTAGTTCAAGGATCCAGTAAACATCATTTGAGGAAACAAAATGCCATGTAGGCCTCAGCAGGTGCGTCCTTATAATTTCGCCGGAATCTATTGCCATGTCTATTGCAGCTTCTGTTGAATTTTTCAGGCGGATGCCAAAAGCCCATTTAGACATCCTGAAATCCTGGGCCTGTAAAGCGCCCATCCAACCTGCAATCTCCCGGGGTGAAGTGAATTTTGAACCGGCAATATGCTGATTACCAAATCGGAGCATTGAAATGTCACCAAGATTCATAAAAAAGGTTCAGATTTTTATCTTAATTTCGATGTCTAATTTGTCAAGTAATCCGGCTTTCCCGGGCAAAGAAAATCCTGCTTTAATGTAAGCCGACCTTTCGACCCCGAAACTCGACGCTGAACTCACGCAAGGGCAGGATAAACACTTCCGTGAGGAAAACCAAAGAAATTATCCCTTGCCGGTACGCTAATAATTCTCCTCGCGGACCTGCATAAATGCTTTCGGATGCTGGCATACGGGACAGGTTTCATAAGCTTTTTCAGATTCATAAACATATCCGCAGTTAAGGCATTTCCACCACACTTTACCCTTTTTCATGAATACGGTATCCTCTGAAATATTCTGCAGCAGTTTCATATACCGGCGTTTGTGCTCAGCTTCAACCTTTGCGACCAGTTTAAATACCGTTGCAATTTCGGCAAAACCTTCCTTCCTTGCCACTTCCTCAAAATGAGGATAAACATCGGTGGTCTCCTCATTTTCCCCTTCGGCCGCTGCCTTCAGGTTCTCTTTAGTTGTGCCTATTACTCCAGCTGGATAACCGGCAGTGATCTCAGTCATTCCCCCTTCAAGGAATTTGAAGAACCTCTTTGCATGTTCTTTCTCCTGGAGTGAAGTCTCGGTAAAAATATTTGCGATCTGTTCGTAGCCCTCTTTTCTTGCCACACTTGCAAAGAATTCATAGCGATTACGGGCCTGCGATTCACCCGCAAATGATTTCAGCAGGTTCTGTTCTGTTTTTGTTCCTTTTAACGATTTTGCCATATTTATTAGAATTAAATGATAAATAATATTTATTTCATTTTTTGTTATACTCAGGTCGTGTCAGCTGCAAAATAAAATGATAGTCAATTGGTTAACAAAACAAATTGATACCTTGCAGCCAGTGCAGAATTCATTTGACTATCAAGAATAAAGTTAAAAAAATTTCAGGAAATCCTTCAGGAGGATTTGGATTTTTAGTTACAAAGCAATTGATAGTGCGGTTTACAATAATTGCGGTTATAAGCGGATTTATTAAAAAGGCCTGCAATTCAATTTATCATTATTGTCATTCCACCACCTCCACTGCTGCCGAACCGCGGATTTACAACATTATTGTAAATCGATCCGAAAGTATAGGTTAATCCAAAGCTTGTAAAATACTGAAACTGTGTTGCAAGCTCTTTCCTCCGGAGAAGGACCTCCTCAGTTGTCGCACCTCCCTTAACAAGGCCAAGCTGGTCGTGGATAAGACCAGCGCTTCCCCCGAAATTGACATTAAGCCCTTTGGCAATCCTCAGATCAATAAAACCAAAGACTGAAAGATTATTCTTTGACCAGTCATGCAGGTAGTTGCTGTATTCAAAACTTATATTAATTGTTCCCCACTTCTGAACCACCTCGTAAGCTGCATTAAAAGAGTGCCTCAGATGATTTTCGAGCATTTTATCATAGATAGTTGAATCGGTATAATTCGAATAATGAAATCCCATAGAATATAATAACCTTAACTGCCTCCTGGTCGATTCTGAATATGGAAAGAGGTCATACTCAAGACCTGGCATAGCTGAAAAAGAAAAATCGAGATTGTTGTAAGTTGATGACATCAGATTTATTGATCCCCCGTATGACCAGTGGTCTGAAATACTTTTCACAATGAGCGAATTGAAGGATTTTGAATTGCTTTTGCTTGTAAATAATTCTCCATCAATATCATATTTATCAAGACTTTGATTGACCCTTGCACTCAGGTTTATTTTCCAGTCTTTTGTGATCCTCGCCGCGGAAAGGCTTCCATTCAGATACCTTGACTTATAGGATTTCTCCCCCTGCATGTACCCGTAAATGTTAGCCTTGAAAACCCAGCTGTCCCACTTGTCGGTCGAAACGGTCTCTGAAAGCGGTTCACTGAAACTGATGTTCATGAACTTTGCCAGAGGGGTTTTTAACACATACCTCATCAATCCCATTTTAAGTGTCTTAACCTGCTGGATCCTGATCTGATCCTGGGTCTCATCAGGAGTGGTGAAAAAGGAGATGGTATCGCGCATCCCTGCATATTCGTGCTGTCCTACCAGAAAATAGGTGTACTGGGCTCCTCCTGAACCGGTCCTCTCGGAAGTCGAGATAATATAAACACCTGCGTCCCTGATGTCCCTGACATAGTTTATATACGGAATTTCCTTTCGTATATAGTCCGAAGCTTCCATAAAAACATTCAGAGCGTCTTTACGCAATGTATCAGGTTTTGAAGTTGTTTCCTGGGAGAAAATGCTTTGGAAAAAGAACAAAAGTATAAAGTGAAGAATAATTCTTTTCATGGCTGATAGAAAGGTTTGTTAAAAACGGGAACGAAAATAAGCAAATGGTTTGATCCCGTTATGCCATTTCAATAGTTTAACATAATCATTAACGAAAAAAATCCGGCACCATTTGATGGTTACCGGATTGTCATGAAGATATCAGGAATGAAAAACAAGAAGCTATCTTTCTTTTTCTGGCTGTTCAGATCTTCTTCTCAGGCCATGCTCTGTCATAATCCAATTATTACCTCCACTGTCGGGTCTGACCATTTCTTTGTCCTCTCCATCCCAGATCCAGTTATAGTCTTCGTTATAATAATGCTGTCGGCGAAACATATTTTCAGTTGTCTTATCAAAATGAACTTCAGTTCCCTCAGGGATATACAGATTTATTCCAACATTATCGAGCGACCATTTTGTCCCTGCAGGGATTGAAAAATATTCATCGAGGTAAAGAGTATCACCCGAAATATGATAATTGTATAACAGGCTTTCAGCCTTGTCAGTTGCATCCACTTTACTCCTGCCGGTAGAACGTTTCCTTACATCTATCTTTAAGGAATTATCTTCTGAATTATTTATGTTCAGTCTTGTGGTGATAAATAACCCTTTGTTGTCATCGATAAAATATATGTCGTAATCTTTATCTGGCAGCGATATCTCTTTATCATAATGGAGATCTGAAACTTTATGATCACTCAGAATGTAGAGGTCTGAAGGAGCTTTAGCCACAACTTCCTCAGTAACTGTTTTTCCGGTCTCTGCATAGCTTACCCCTTCATTGAAAAGGATTATTGAAAGTGCAGCGACGCTTATAACCCAGATCACCAGTCCTGCAAGTGTGAAAATCCCGTCTCTTGCCTTAAACCAGAATATCATCTTTATACCCCAGTATATAAGTGCCATAAGGGGCATAAGTATTACGATGAATGAGAGGGCCAGTATCCATGGCGCTGCTGCCGGATTCACGACATAATTAAGGAAATCAGGCAGGTAAAAAATATTGATTCCGAATGAATGAGTTGAAAAGTATCCCGGATATTTAAAGAAAAAGACCATTATGAACGAAACCAGGGCAAAAAATCCGGTAAGCACGAATGATACACCGATAATGATAAGGAAGATCCTGAGTATTACGAAACAAACTTTGCCAATCGCCCTGAATACCTCATTAAATGCATTTCCAACGCCTGATCCTGCCGGCCTTGATGTTGTATAATCGGGACTGCCGGCTGCCAGCGAATACCCGTTGCTTCCCCTTCGCGATACCGGATTTATATTACTGCTTCCGTACATCTCCCTTTTCTGGGCATCTGTACGGGCATACGGCAGCGCAATCCAGAGGGCTACATATACAAAAAGACCAATGCCGAAAAAGCAGGTGAATATTATGAAAATCAATCTTATCCAAACAGATTCCATGCCCAGATAAGCGCCAATACCTCCACAAACCCCGCTCACAATCATATCGTCGGGATTTCTGTACATTTTCTTCCTGGCAGATGAATGATAGTAGGCTTCCTTATGTTCCCTTTCTGCACTGCTTGTATCAAAGTCTTCAGGCTTGCCAAGTATGGAGATCATTGCATCGACATTCTCCTTTGAGATAACACCCGCAGACGCACCCTGCGATTGAAATATTTCTGCAATTCGCGATTCAATATCTTCAATGGTCTCGGCTCCTCCGGGGGTGTCTTTTAACCTGTCATCAATTTCCCTAAGATAGCTTCGCAATATATTATAAGCTTCTTCATCAATCTGGAACAGGTTGCCGCCAAGATTTATTTTAATTGTTTTATCCATCATTTTACGATTTTAAAAGGTTGTTTAACGGTTACCTGGTCCGGATAAGGTCGACTGATTCAACAAGTTCTTTCCAGGATTCATCCAATTCGGCAAGATATTCTTTCCCATCGGGTGTAAGCTCGTAGTACTTTCTTGGAGGTCCCTGCTGTGATTCTTCCCACCGGTAGCTTAAAAGACCGGCATTTTTCTGTCGTGTCAGCAACGGGTAAAGGGTTCCTTCCACCACTATCACCTTTGCTTCCTTCAATTCCTTTATGATATCGCTGGCGTAACAGGAATTCTTCGATAGTACCGATAAGATACAATACTCGAGGATCCCCTTCCGCATCTGTGCTTTTGTATTTTCCAGATCCATATTGTTAAGTTTTAATATAATTTTTACGTTTCAATATCAAGAATTACTAAGATTCCTTTTCATTCTGCCCCCCAACCCCTAAAGGGGGCTTAAAATAAAGTACAATTTAAACAGTCTCCTTTAGAGCCTTTCTGCCATGCCTGCCCTGCCTACCGGCAGGCAGGCGGCAGGCAGGGATCCAGGGATGTTCAGATCTTCATATTTTTTCTCACATTATCAAATTCCTTCTTCACCGATTCCGTGATATTGTGAATATTGACCGGATCGCCTTTCATTTCTATTTTCTGGGCAGTGGTTTTTGCCTCAGGAAGCACTATATAAAGTATTAGGTAGACTATTAATCCTAAACCACCAGCCATTGCCAGAGCCAGGAAAACAACACGTATTATCCACGGCTCTATGTCCCAATAGGCACCCATACCTGAACATACCCCACCGATGATCCTGTTATCGGGATCGCGGTACATCCGGTGAGCTCCCGGTGTTGAAAACTTTTCCTTTGGCGATGGTCCTTCATTATCTGAAATATCCTCAGGATTTCCCATGATCGAAATAACCTCTTTTACATCCGTAATTGTAACTACCTGCTTGTAGCCGGTCAGCCGGGTGCGGAAAAGCTCTGCCATCCTGGACTCAATATCTGAAAGTATTTCAGAAGAGCTCTCTTCCCCTGCAAAGTGTATTTCAAGGTTTTTCAGATACCTTTTAAGTTCTGAATAGGCATCTTCATCGATATTGAAGGAATACCCGCCCAGATTAATACTTACTGTAATTTTCATAGAACCTTACAAATTTTACTACTAAAAAAAATATACATCATTACAATGCAAAGATATATATGAAATAATATACTATGCAATACATAGTACTAAAATAATTAATAATCGACTAATAATATTTTGTATTATAAAGATAATCAGTAATATACAAGTTAAGGATTTTTTCAGCAAATTAAAATCTTGTGTATTATATTGTGAATATATAGCACAATAACGAATTCTTAACCACTGAAATCTCGGAGTTGACATTAAGTAACACGGCTTAGTTGCAATATCTACTCCGCAGTTATACTCCGTGAAACCTCCGTGTCACCACGTGGTTAAATTGCCTTCCTTTATAAAAATCTATATGTCCAGTACTGTTGCCTTCAGAATTTCTATATTTATGCAAACTTTTGCATCATGAACAAACGATATAAATGGGGTATAATTGCACCCGGGAAAATGGCTTCGAAATTCACTAACGGTCTTAAGCTTCTGAGTAATGCCGAACTTTATGCAGTCGCCTCACGGAGTCCGGATCGGGCGAAAAAATTCGCCAGGGAACACGGATTCAAAAAACATTACGGGAGTTACGAAGAACTTGCCCGGGACCCTGAAGTCGACGTAGTATACATCGCCTCACCGCATTCAAGCCATCGTGAACATACGTTGCTTTGCCTGAAAAATAATAAAGCGGTATTATGCGAAAAAGCATTCGCCCTTAACACCAGGGAGGTAACGGAGATGGTCGATGAAGCTAAACTGCAGAACATGTTTCTGATGGAAGCATTATGGCCTCCCTTTCAGCCTTATTATAAAAAAGCATCGGAAATACTTGCTTCGGGTGTTGCCGGCAGAATTATCCACCTGCATGGTTATTTCTCCTTTAATCCTCCCTTTATCCCTGAAGACCGGAAATTCAATGTCAGCCTTGGAGGAGGGTCGCTTCTTGATATCGGAATTTATCCTGTTATTGATGTTCTGACATTTATGGGCGTGCCCGATGAGGTAAAGGCTTTTGCTTCATTTGGTCCGACGGGATCGGAGGAGTCGATAAGTGCTGTTTTCAGGTATAATGACGGCAGAATGGCAACTATTTACAGCTCCTTTAAGACAAATACTCGGTATAGGTTGTGATATCCTCTGCGAGAAAGGTAATTTAACGGCATCACGAGGGCGGGACATGAACCAGCGGGTTATCCTGGATCTTCACGGAAATGAAAAGGAAACATTTGTTTTCAGTCCTCCGGTTCTGGGTTATCACTGGGAAGCAGAAGAAGTTATGAAGTGCCTCGATGAAGGATTGAAAGAAAGCCCCGTTGTGCCACTGTCATTTAGCCTCAAACTTATAAATACCCTTGACAAAATCAGAAAGGCGGCAGGAATAGTATTTCCAGCTGATCGGGCAGATGCCCTCTGATTACCACGGATCTGAAATCAACTATGACGACCGCAAGCCGGCACAACCGCAGGATAGCACGATTAATATATGTCATCACACGATCCGGAAAGCAAAAAAGCCGAAGACGCCTTCTTCAGAAAAAAGCTGCTGCTAAGTATGCTTATCCCAGGCATCTTTGTAAGCTTAATGTGGCTGGTAAAAATCATCGAAGTACTTGTTCGGTCTGGATTTTTCCAATTTTGGAATATTTCCCCTGACAGTCAGGGGAATTCCCGGAATTCTCTTTTCACCCTTTATTCATGCCGGTTTCGGACATTTGTTCAATAATTCACTGCCTCTCTTCTTCCTTGGAACAGCCCTCTTTTATTTTTATTCCGAAATAGCGGTCAAAGTATCATTATGGACATACTTCCTTACCGGATTGTTCGTCTGGATTGCCGGAAGGGAGGCATGGCATATCGGGGCAAGCGGACTAGTGTACGGACTTGCCTCTTTCCTTTTCTTCAGCGGGATCATAAGGAAGTATTTCAGACTTGTTGCATTATCGCTCTTAATTGTATTTCTTTACGGATCGATGGTCTGGGGTATATTTCCTGATGTATATAAAAATGTATCGTGGGAGTCGCATATGCTGGGATTCATTTCCGGGATCATCCTGGCAATCTGGTACAGGAAGGAAGGTCCCCAGGAACCGGTTCACGAATGGTTGGATGAAGACGATGAATCAGACACTCCCGACCATACGACCGCGTGACTGCACAACTTGCACGATACTGTAGAATCAACCGATTAAACCTACATGACCGATATTTCAATAATAATCGTCAGCTACAAAGGTTGGGACAGGCTTTCGAAATGTCTTGACTCTCTGAAGTCATTTTCCGGCAAGGATTTAAATATGAGGTGATTATTGTTGATAACAACTCAGGCGATGACACTATTTTTGAAATTGAAAAACAGTTTGCGGATTTCAGATTCATCCATAACAATGTCAACGGCGGATATGCGAACGGGAATAACCTTGGTAGCAAAAAATGCAGAAGGTGAGTTCCTCCTGATTTTGAATCCCGATACTGTTGTGACTGAATCATCAGTTAAGAAGCTTCTTGAAACAGCAAGATCAAATCCTGAATATTCAGTTATTTCATGCAGGCAGGTTAACGAAGACGGAAAGAGAAGTGATTGCTACCGGTCCCTTTCTGAAATTCCGGAATATCACCGGATTTCAGAGATCAGTTCTGCAACTGATCAGCAGAAAAAATGACACCAATCTCACTCAGTTCATCAGTCAGTTTTCCCGACTGGGTTTCGGGATCAGTTATTCTGACAAAAAGGGAGCTTTACATCAGGATGGGAGGCTTTTTCGAAGGCTACTGGATGTACTTTGAAGATATGGACCTGTGTAAAAGAGTTACGGATGACAGGCGGAAAGATAGTATTACTTAATGAAGTAACAATCGAGCATAATCACGGTGGCAGTTCGAGGATAAACCTGAATACTGCCTCAATTACGAAAACCGAAGTTCAGATTTCGAGACACGTTTACGTTTCAAGAAATCTGAAGGGTGCAGAAAGAGTATTTACTACAGATATTCCTGTTGTTAATAATCTTGTTTCCGGAGCCATATATGGCAATTGTCGGCATCGTATTATTTCTTCATACCGAAGAGTGTTCATCCGGACAATAATTTATGTCAGACTGTCATGGTTATTATATAGGATCGCTTTTCAGGGGATCGTGGATAAGCCCGCGAGCGGTAAAACCTCTGAATATAAATTATTAAAGTGCAGTTAAAGATGGGAAAGAACATAACTTATAAAGATAGCCTTTTGTTCCATGTTGCCTGATATTCCTTCTTTTGATCAGGAATTGTATTCGGACAGGAAAACAGATCAGTCAGGATACAGTAAGAAAGTATGCAGTAAAGATCTTTTTAGACTGCAACGAATGTGATATGAACTATATCAGGCAGGAAATACCTTATATAAATTATGTCAGGGATGTCCGCGAAGCCGAAGTCTTTATACTTGTTACCGAGCAGGATGCCGGAAGCGGAGGGAACCAGTATACCTTTACTTTCCACGGTCAGGAAAAGTTCAAAGGGATGAATGACACCCTGACTTTTACATCCAGTCCCGACCAGACAAATACCATCATCCGGGAAAAGCTCACGAATCTGCTTAAAATAGGTTTGATGAGATATGTTGCCAGAACACCCCTTATAGATAAAATTGATATTGTACATAATGATGAACTTGAATCTGAGGAGGTGATCGACAGATGGAACAACTGGGTGTTTGAGATATCAACAGAACCTCAGTTTGAAGCTGAAGAGGCAAATAAACGACTGGAACTGAGAAATTCCCTTAACATAACAAAGATCACTCCTGATATAAAGCTCGAAATTGAAATAGATCATTTTTATAACCGGGAGAAAGTTCATTGAAAATGCCAACACTGATTCTGTCAGATCCAGCACCTATGTTACAAGTGAACTTGCAATGGATAACCTTTTTGTGAAAAGCCTTGGCGAGCACTGGTCGGCAGGTCTGAAGTGGAGACTTGGCTCCTCCACCCGCGAAAATTATGGTTTTGTAACAGGAATCCTGCCCTCGGTTGAATATGATATTTACCCTTATTCTGAAGCCACGCACCGGCAGTTAAGAATATTGTACGGTGCTGGTTATCAGTTAAATAACTATATTGATACGACCATTTACAATAAAACAAAAGAAAATCTCGGCGTTCAGATGCTTAATATTGCATTCCAGGTCCAGAAAAAATGGGGATTTATAAATTTACTTGTTAACAGGATCAAACTATTTTCATGATTTTTCAAAGAACAGAATTGAACTGATCTCGTCAATAAATCTTAGAATTTTTAAAGGATTGTCACTTCAGATCAACGGAGGAATAGCACATATCAATGATCAGCTGAATCTTAAGAAAGGAGATATTTCCGAAGCCGAAAGATTACTGCAACTCAGGGAACTTGCAACAAAATACCGGATTGAAGGAGGCATTGAAATCACTTATACCTTCGGATCAATTTACAACAACATTGTTAATCCAAGGTTCAGTTCAGGCGATATACATTTTGATTAGCAATCTGTCCATCTCTGGCAACCTGCCACCTCTTAAATGCACGAACGATTTAAATATAACACAAAAGAAGACCTGATTCAGAAGGCAAAGGAACTTGGTTTCAGATCTGCCTTTCTCTGACGATATAACTTCTTTGCTCAATCCGGTATCCGTTGCTGGTTTTCATGTATCCAACCGCCTGGTGGTTCAGCCAATGGAGGGATATGATTCTGAAAATAATGGTTCACCTTCAGAGCTTACCGAGCAGACGCTACCTTAGTTACGCCTCGGGAGGCAGCGGCATAATATGGTTTGAGGCTGTTTCAGTTGCTGGGAAAGGCAGGTCAAATCCACACCAGCTATGGATTAACAAAGACACTTCGACAGATATTCCTTTTTGAACGAAAAATCAGAAAAGCTGCAAGGAGAAAAGGATATGAACCGTTGCTTGTGATACAGCTGACTCACTCCGGACGTTACAGCAAGCCGGAAGGTAAATCCAAACCACAGGTCTGCTGCTTATAATCCGGTCCTCGACAAAACCATACCTTATATCCTTACCGATGATGACCTGAAAAGGATACAGGATCAATACATTATAGCTTCCAGGCTTGCCTCACGATCGGGATTCAATGCCATTGATCTCAAGGCCTGTCATGGTTACCTGATGGTTGATCTCCTTGCATCAAGGAACAGGCAAAATAGCATATTCGGAGGTGAAGAGACTTCGAAAAGATTCAGGTTCCTGCTTGAGACCATCGACAGGATAAAAGACGAATTGCCGGGAATGCTGGTAACAACGCGCCTGAATATATCAGATCTGTATACAGGTGGCTTCGGGGTTGATCAAAATGGTCAGCCTGATTTTACCGAACCACTATTGCTTGTTGAACAGCTGAGATTACGGGAGATAGAATTGTTCAACATCAGCATGGGCAGCCCCTATTTTAATCCTTACGTCACCCGGCCATTTGATAATACTGTACCCGGTCAGAAAGTTCCTGAGGAACATCCCCTGATGGGTGTCATGAGGATGATAAACGGCACTTCCCTGTTTCAAGATGAAATTTCCCGGATATACTCTTTGTTGGTTCGGCTTATTCTTACCTGAGGCATTATGCACCTAATGTCGGTGCTCGCGGTTATTAAAAACGGCGATGCTTCATTCATAGGATTCGGCAGAAATTCATTTGCGTATCCCGAAATGCCGGAGGATCTTATGAAGGAAGGAAGAGCTGATCCTGACAAAGATCTGCATTACCTGCTCGGGATGCACAAGGCTGATCCGGAACCTGAGACCCGGGGGGTGCGTAATCCGCGACAGGGAGATCTATGGTAATGAACTTAAAAAACTGATTGCCAATGGAAAGTAATAGAATTAAACTTGACAATTATGAGTTATCATATTACCGGATCAATACCCTTATGATCGGCAGCGGAGTTGCCTCACTAAATGCTGCTGTGAACCTTCATGCTATGGGACAGAAAGATATCCTGATAGCAACTTCCGAACTGGGAGGGGGCACATCAAATAATGCAGGATCGGACAAACAGACCTATTATAAGCTTTCCCTATCAGGTGATATGCCCGATTCAGTGCCGGAAATGGCAAGAGACCTGTTTGAAGGTAAATGCATGCACGGAGATATTGCGCTTTGTGAAGCACAGGGATCCATCAGGGCATTTATGAATCTTGTTAGTCTCGGAGTCCCGTTTCCTCATGATAAGTTCGGGTCATTTGCCGGATACAAAACTGATTATGATCCACGTGCGAGGGCTACATCTGCCGGACCTTACACATCAAAAATAATGTTTGAAAAACTGCAAGCTGAAGTCAAAAGGCGAAGAATTAAAATTCTTGACAGGCATCAGGTTGTCGCCCTGCTCACTGACAATGCAGGATTAAAGGTGATGGGGGCACTTGCTATAAATAAAAATGAAAAAGATCCTGTCAAAGCCTTTGTCCTGATAAATGCAGTTAATATAATCCTGGGGACGGGTGGTCCGGCGGGGATTTATGAAGCAAGTGCTTATCCCGGCTCACAAGCAGGTTCAACGGGTATGGCTTTTAAAGCAGGTGCAACCGGACAGAATCTTACTGAATCACAATTCGGAATTGCTTCATTGAAATTCAGGTGGAATCTTTCGGGAAGTTACCAGCAGGTTATCCCGAAATATTACTCTGCAGATAAAAATGGAAAAGGAGAAAAGGAATTTCTTAACGATTTTTTCCCCGATTATGCTTCACTTACAAAGTCAATCTTTCTTAAAGGCTACCAGTGGCCCTTTGATGCACGAAAAATTTCAGGGTACGGGTCCTCGCTTATTGATCTGCTTGTCTTTAAGGAAGTTGAGGAAAAGGAAAGAAAAGTATTTATTGATTTCAGGAGAAATCCTGCCTGGCAGTCTGATGATTCGTTTATACCGGAAAAGCTTGCACAGGAAGTCAGGGAATATCTCGAAAATTCAGATGCCATGAAATCAACTCCGGTCGAAAGGCTGAAGGCAATGAATATGCCTGCTTTTCTGCTTTTTAAGGAACACGGTATCGATTTGTCAGTCGAACCACTTCAGGTGGCTGTTTGCGCGCAGCACAATAATGGTGGATTAAAAGGCAGTATCTGGTGGGAATCTGATCTTAAACACCTGTTCCCCGTTGGCGAAGTAAATGGTTCACATGGTGTCTACAGGCCAGGGGGGTCGGCACTTAACTCAGGGCAGGTCGGGAGTTTCAGGGCAGCACAATTTATAACCGGGAAATACAATGCTCCAAATCCAACACCAGATAAATTTCTCCGTGAAGTCGGAAAGGTTTTAAATGAGGAACTTTCCCTTGCCGGGCAATGGTTGTCATCAGGAAAAACCAACGAACCTGCCCGGATTATCTCAGGGATAAGGAAGAGAATGTCGGGAGCGGGCAATATAATCCGAAACAGAAATGAGGCAGAACAGGCAGCAAATGAAGCTCTTTCCCTGCTGAAAAGTATTAATAATTTAATCGGGGCAACTTCTGTCCCTGAACTTGCTGAATGTTATCTTCTGGTTGATCATTGCCTTACGCATTTTATGTACCTTAAAGCAATCGGAACATATATCAGGGAAGGAGGCAGAAGCAGGGGATCCTTTATCATTTCGGAGAAACAAAGGCTTGCTTTACCCGGCAAAACATCCCCGGATTTCAATATTGAACTGTGTAATTATGACAGGGAAATCGAGAAGAATATTCTGGAGGTAAAATTCAATAAAGGATATGCTGTGACAAACCTCAGAAAGGTAAGGGAGATTCCAGCGCAGAATATGTGGTTTGAAAGAGTCTGGAAAGAATATCTTGAAGATAATTTTCCTGATGGGTGAACAAATCATACAAATTATTACCTTTACCGCCACTAACTAAACCTGAAAATACTCTACTCTCATGAACGGGAAACCTGTTGCTGTCATTACCGGCGCCAGCAGAGGAATTGGCAGGTCGGTAGCGATTGCACTGGCGGGTGAGGGATATGATATTGCAGCGATAGCAAGATCGGTCGACAGCGAGGGAATGGAAATCCTTGAACCCGAAATTGAAAAAAAAGGTGCCCAGTTTTTTCCCATTGGTCTCGATATTTCATGTACCAGATGCCAGAAGGAGGTTGTTTCAAACATCCTCGAAAGGTACGGCCGTATTGATTTCCTTGTAAACAATGCAGGCGTTGCTCCATTACAGAGAAATGATCTTCTCGAAATGACTGAAGAGAGTTATGACAGGGTTTTGAATATCAATCTGAAAGGCCCTGTGTTTTTTGCCCAGAAAATTGCCAGGGAAATGATCTGGATGAAGGACCAGATAAATCCCTATAAACCTGTTATTGTCTTTATTACATCAGTTTCAGCCGTTCTTTCTTCGGTCAACAGGGCTGAATATTGTGTTTCGAAGGCCGGGCTGAGCATGGCTTCAACAGTGTTTGCCGACAGGCTGTCAAAAGAAGGTATCCTCGTTTGTGAAATCCGTCCGGGGATAATCCAGACCGACATGACAATAAAGGTTAAAGACAAATACAGCAGGATGATCAGTGAAGGATTCGTGCCTCAGAAAAGATGGGGATTGCCCGACGACATAGGGAAAGCTGTTGCCTCAATTGCCCGTGGCGACTGGAACTTCTCAACCGGAATGGTCTTCGAGATCAGCGGTGGGCTGAATATCCATAAATTATAATTTAACTTTCTTTGTATATGAATAACGGCCTTTCTGCAGGTGGTAACCGGCAAAAGCTTGTTTACCAGGAATTTTTAATTCCCTTTATACTAATAACAAGTCTCTTTTTTCTCTGGGGCTTCGCACACGGGTGCCTCGATGTGCTCAATAAGCATTTCCAGGAATTGCTGAATATGTCTAAAGCAAAATCGGCTTTTGTCCAGTTTGTGTTTTATGGTGGCTATTTCTTTATGGCAATTCCGGCCGGTTTAATAATGCAAAAAGTGGGATATAAGAAAGGAATTATTTTCGGGTTGCTTCTCTTTGCGGCCGGGGCTTTTCTGATGCTTCCTGCAACGCTTATACAGACATTCGGAAGTTTCCTGTTCTGCCTTTTCGTGATTGCATGCGGACTAACTTGTCTCGAAACTGCAGCCAATCCGTATACAACCATCCTCGGACCTCCGGAATTTGGTGCAAGGCGAATTAACTTTTCACAGTCATTCAACGGGCTGGGCTGGATTGCCGGACCTCTGGTAGGAGGGATGCTGATTTTCTCAGGAAATAATGACGGCAATAAATTTGCATCAATTGCTTTGCCCTACATGCTGATAGGTACCCTTGTGCTTATTGTGGCAATACTGTTCTGGCGTATCACCTTTCCTGAAATCAAGGAAGAATCTGCTGAAAGCGAAGCTGAGGAAAGCGAACAGGGTGGGAAAATGAAAGATCTTTTGAAGCATCCTCACTTTGTCCTGGCTGTTATTGCGCAGTTTCTTTATGTTGCTGCCCAGACCGGGGTCAACAGTTTCTTTATAAATTACGTGACGGAGGAGATACCGTCCCTGACCAATCAGCAGGCTGCCCAGATTCTTGGATTCGGCGGTATGGGATTGTTCTGGCTGGGCAGGTTTACCGGCAGTACCCTGTTTATGCGTATTATGAAGCCCAACAGGCTGCTTGCCCTTTACGCCATCGTGAACGTTATTACGATGGCACTTGTGGTTGCCGGCTTGGGCTGGACGTCAGTGGTTGCCCTTTTCTCCACCTACTTTTTTATGTCGGTTATGTTTCCTACAATCTTTGCGCTTGGGATAAAAGGACTGGGCCCGCTTACCAAGAAGGGATCCTCATTGCTTGTGATGTCAATTGTAGGCGGTGCAATCTTCCCCGTGATTATGGGCCGTATTGCTGACGTCTCAACCATGGCACTGGGATTTATTGTACCTCTCGTATGCTTTGCCTTCATCGTTTATTATGGTCTCAGCGGCTACAAAGTAACCCGTGCCGGATAGTACCAACCAGTCAAATTCAGAATTTCGAATTAATACCTGTCAGACGATAGTTCTTTGACCCTTGAAAACCCCTGTATTACCTAATGTGTTCAGGTACCCGTTATAAATTAGTTTCCCTGGCCATAAGCCGGTAATAGTTGCACGGGCGCGATTATCAGCATTAACGGTCAGGAATACATCATAAGCTCCAATGTCAGTAAGAATGCTGAACCGTAAAGTGAAGTTCAAATTCTTATAATCCTTGTTTAATTTCCATGATCCAATGGTGCCTTCTGCTGTCACTCCACCCACACCGTTATATCCGATAGCGGAACTGTTTCCGGTCTGCAAAACTCCATTTGTTGAATTTACCATTATAAAATTCACCATTGAGGATACCGGAACCTGGTCGCCATATTTGTTTTCAAGATAATTTGCCTCAAGTACAAAACTCTTTGTTTCAAACAATGAGTCAAGTACATTAAAATTTGCATTCAATACAGCTTTTCTTGCTTCTTTCCGTTCCTGCCGGGTTACTTTTACTTCCTGAGAATTGCTGTTTAGAAAAATCCAGAAGAATCCGAATGCCAGGAACAAACCGCCTTTATTTAAAATTTTAAACCTTTTCATAGCATTCATATTTTTATATTTAGAATCATTACAAATAACATGCCATAATAAGGAGTTTTTAATCGTAAAGATCTCTACTGTGCCTGGGTCAGGTATTGAATAAATAGATTTCACAACATATTGTCTCGCATCTCGGATATGGTCGAATCAAACCTGTATTAAGCAGCAGAGAATACCGGAGCCGGATTTGGTTATTTTATCTGTTGCGATTGGGTCTCGGAAGGGGGAGGCACAAGAGTATAACCCAGTTGCATCATAAACAACAGATTATTATTGCTAAGCCATTCGTCTTTAATCTTTCCATCCCTCAGGTGATAAACTGAAATACCTTTACCGTTTATTGTCCTTCCTGTGGGAGGCACTTCCCCAGGTCCCGTATTGGTTCCCGTCACTGTCCATATCATGGCAATTTTCCCCTTCTGGTAAACGGTCTCCTCGATCTCAACCTTGAAGTCAGGATAAGTACGTCTTGTATTCAGAATAAGCATTTTAAAAGCGTTTATACCTTTTTGTGGTTCATAATCCAGGGCTTTCCATTATCTCAAAATCGTCAGTCAGAACTTCTTCAATCCCATCGAACCTTCCCGTATTCCAGTATCCGATATACTTGTCCATCGTTTTTTGGACATCAGCTGGTATCCCGGTTTTTACGCATGCTGATAAAAGGACAATAAGGGTTATGGGAATAACTGCAACAGTGAATTTGATCAGATTCTTCATAAAAGATGCCTTAAGTGTTGCTGAAATAAATCAAGGTTTTATCTATTCCAAATATAGTTCAAATCCTCATTAATTCTCGTTCATTATATCCTTAATGCTGCTTTTTATTTCTGCAAACTTTAATGTGTCCATCCGTGCCCCAACTATCTCAATTACCTTACCGGCCATGAATGATCCTAATAGTCCGCATTTTTCGAGACTTAATTCCCTGGCGAATCCATACAGGAATCCTGAGGCATACAGATCTCCAGCCCCGGTTGTATCATTACATTTTACGGGCAAGGCGCTGACTTTGATTAATTCCTCGCCCTTTTTCAGTATTGATCCGTCGGCTCCAACTTTCAGGATAACAACTTCAGAAAAGGCTGAAAGCAATGACAGGGCTTCATCCGGATCAGTTCCGGTAAATGCCCTGGCTTCCAGTTCATTTGCGAAAAGGATATCTACGTAACCTTTAACTATTATCCTGAAATCGTTAAGGTTTGATTCGACAACGTTGTAACTGGCAAGGTCAAGGGACACCAGCATCCCTTTCTCTTTGGCATGCCTGCAGGCGGCTTCAATCAGCGGGAAATTGTTTATGAGGTATCCTTCAAGGTATAAAATGTCATACCCTTCAAAAAGCATTGGATTGAGATCATCGGGACTGATCTCAACAGCAGCTCCGAGATGAGTGGCGAAGGTCCTTTCAGAATCAGGTGTTATAAGGGCGACTGCTGTTCCTGTGACAGAGTTTCTGCGCATTAAAAGCGTGTTTACTCCGGCATTTTTCATGTCCTTCTCAAAAAAATCTCCTGTTTCATCCCTTCCAATGGATCCTATAAATCCGGTATCAGCCCCAAGCATGGCAAGTCCATGGATTGTATTAGCTGCTGAACCGCCTGAAGAAAAGGTTTTCTGATAATGTTTTGTTCCCGATTTAACTCTTGCTGATTTTTGCATGTCGACGAGCTGCATACTACCTTTGGGAAGTTTGAATTTCCTGAGTATTTCATCATTATCGACTATTGTCAGTATGTCAACCAGCGCATTGCCGATCCCCAGAATCCGTTTCATCACTAAAATTTTGCCAAAGATATTGCTTAATTCACTAAAAGCCCTTATTTTTGGCACGCTAAAATAAGCCAACTCAAATAATACAATTCCTCAGTAGCTCAGTTGGTCAGAGCATCTGACTGTTAATCAGAGGGTCGCTGGTTCGAGCCCAGCCTGGGGAGCAAAATCCCAATTTTTGCTGTAATTCAATAACGGAAAAATACTTTAATAAAAGAGTTCTTTTTCCGATATTTGAATCTGGTTAAGTGAATTAATGGACCTGTTTGTAAAGGATCGTAATCATTAAAACTGCATGAAGATGAAAAGATTTAACATTCCGGTCATGGCGATATTGGTTTGTGCTGCCATTCTGTTTGCCATTTCCTGCGCTGTTAATCCCGTTACAGGTAAGAAGCAGATTATGCTGATGTCAGAAGCACAAGAGATTCAGATGGGAATTTCGTACGACCCGCAGGTAATGGCCACATTCGGGGAATATCGCCGACCCCAATCTGCAGAATTTTGTTCAGGCAAAAGGAACAGAAATAGGAAAAATCTCTCACAGACCGAACCTTGAGTATCATGTTAAGATTGTTGACTCCCCGGTTGTAAATGCATTTGCAGTTCCCGGAGGGTTTGTTTATCTGACACGTGGTATTATGGCACAGCTAAACAACGAAGCTGAACTGATGGGTATTATGGGACATGAGATAGGACATGTCGCAGCACGTCATACTGTAAGCCAGCAAAGCAAACAGCAGCTTGGGCAGCTTCTTCTGATAGGCGGAATGATCGCTTCGGAGAAGTTTGCCCAGTATGCTGCAGTATGCTCTTCAGGGAATGCAGCTACTGTTCTTAAAGTTCAGCCGCGACGATGAGCGTGAAGCTGACCGCCTTGGTGTTGAATATTCCTCAAAAATAGGATATGATGCTCACAAAATGGCCGACTTCTTTAAAGTACTTGCAGAAGATGACGCTTGTCAGAAAGCGAAGGTGGTGATCCCTACTTTCATGTCGACCCATCCCGATCCCGGGTGACCGGTATAATTCGGTGAATCAAAAGGCGACAGAATGGCAGACTACATTAAATAAATCTGACTGGAAAGTCAATCAGGACAGCTATCTTCAGATGATTAACGGAATAGTATATGGCGAAGACCCGAGACAGGGTTATGTTGAAGGAAATATCTTCTATCATCCTGATCTAAGATTTAAATTCACATTTCCTGCCGGATGGACACTGGAAAATTCCCCACTTCAGGTCACTATGAGCCCGCCGACGGTAAGGCACTGATGCTGTTTACCCTTGCTCCGCAAAAAACCCTGGAAGCTGCTGTGGACACTACTATTGCAACAATTCCGGACTTTCCCTGCAGGGGAGCAAAAGAGCAACAGTTAACGGACTTGCCGGCAATTATAACCCAGGCAAAGCAATCCGTTCAGGATCAGTCAACAGGTGCAACCCAGACCAACATGGTCTACTCCTACTTTATTAATTATGACAACAGGATATATGTTATTCATGGGGTGACAGCTGAAGCTGATTTCAACTCCTTTTTGCGACTGTTCGATTCATCAATGGCAAGCTTTTCAAGGCTTACCGATGCTTCAAAAATAAATGTAAAGCCAAAGAGAATACAGGTAAAAAAGGTACCCCGAAATGAATCTCTGTCCGATGCATTTGCCTATTTTGGTGTTCCGCAGGCACAATATAAGGAACTGGCTCTGCTCAACGATCTGGAATTGACTGATCAGGTCGCTTCAGGAAAACTTGATAAAGATAATCGGAGAATAAAATACTACTTAATCCAAACTTCACCCAGCTGTTCACCCCTAAATCCCCCCGACGCTTCGGTCGGGACAGGCCTAAAGGGGACTTAACTATTTCCGGACGTGGAGAACAGGAGCTCTGCAAATAATTATTCTTTCTAAACCCCCTTCAGGCGGCAGGGGGTGAAAATTAGTATTTCGGAAGTTTATACCCGTTATTATAAACCGGTGTAATAAGCTTATTGCATGATTCAGATCTTAACAGCTGCTTTGAATCATCCCAGGAAACCTTTTCACCTGTCCGGTAGGCGATATTTCCCATTTGTGCAACGAGTGCCACGCCACGGGCAACATCTATTCCTGCATTGAGTTTCTGTGGAGTATTGTTTATAAGGCAGTCAAGGAAATTCCTCACGTGGAGATCAAGACCATTACCAACATTTTTCTGAACCGGTACAGCTTCAATCTTTTGTTTTTCAGGCACAACTTCCCAGCCATTCCGGTCAAGCACCAGGGTGCCATTTTCGCCTATGTACGACATCCCATGAGGTCTTCTCCAGTTACCGAGGCCGATTCCGATGGTATGTTCCCAAATCATCGTGAAATCCCTGAAATCGTAAACTGCGGTCATTGTATCGGGTGTAACCATATCATCGTCAGGGAATGCATATTTTCCGCCGATTGCCATAACGGAAGTGGGGATTGTTCTGTTCATCCCATAAAGAATATAATCGATTAAATGGACCCCCCAGTCTGTCATGAGTCCGTTGCCGTATTCCCAGTACCATCTCCAGGTAAAGTGGAAGCGGTTCATATTGAATGGGCGCTTGGGAGCCGGACCAAGCCACAGATTATAATCCACACCCTCGGGAACAGGTGAATCCGGAACTTTTGGAACAGCACCTTTCCAGTCAACATACGACCAGGCTTTACAGGTTCGGATGCGGCCGAGTTTGCCTGTTTTAAGGTAATTGATTGCATCGACGAAGTGTGGTTGGCTCCTTTGCCACTGACCAACCTGAACGAATTTTCCGTGTTTTTTTGCAGCATTGTACATTATGTTGATTTCTGCTATTGAATTACCCAGCGGTTTTTCAACATAAACGTTTTTCCCGGCTTCCAGTGAGTGAACGAATTGCAGGCAATGCCAATGATCGGGAGTGCCGATTATAACCACATCAAGATCCTTGTTTTCAAGCATTTTCCGGTAATCGGAATACACTTCCGGTTTAGCAAAACCAAGCTTCACAACATCACCGGACCGGCTGTTGAGAAAATTCTGGTCTATGTCACTTATTGCAACACATTCGACCTCAGGATTTTTCAGAAATGATGCAAGATCGCTGTATCCCTGACTCCTTGCTCCTATAAGCCCGACATGTACCTTATCACTTGGGGCAACTGCCTTCCTCGCTTTCGACAGACCCTCGAGCGGAAGTACTGATCCTGCAGCCAATACTGATGCTGTCCTGATGAAATTTCTCCGGGTTGATTTCATAACTTTGAAATTTTGTTAATACCGATACCAAGGTAATGTTTTCTGATAACAGGATCAATTTTTAAGGTATTAAAAAACGTTAAAGTGATTTACTGTGAAAGTTCCAGGAGATCTAAACACAAATGCATATATAAGTGTTATAAGTACACTTAATGAGATATCCCGGTGCCCGAATTCTACAATATCAATAAATTGTGTTTCTGCTGATAAATTTCTAAATTTACTTTTTAACCCATGGTTCTGATCAATCAATTTTGTAACCAATACTCTTTACGATAATTATCTCCTACACAGAAAAAATAAAACTAAAGATGAAAAATCTGAAATTCTATTCGTTCCTGCTCATAACCGGCATCCTTCTGTCGGGTCTGGCATCCCAAAAAATAAATCCGGACGATCCTATCCCTTCTGATCCGAATATCAAAATCGGGAAGCTTGAAAACGGGCTCACTTACTACATTAAGCAAAATAAAAAACCGGAACAGCGCATCGAATTAAGGCTTGTCATCAATGCGGGTTCCATTTGCGAGACTGACGACCAGCAAGGTCTTGCTCATTTTTGTGAGCATATGTGCTTCAATGGCACAAAAACTTTTCCCGGCAATAAACTTATCGATGTGCTTGAAGAGATGGGAGTCAAGTTTGGAGCCGAGTTGAATGCTTTTACAAGCTTTGATCAGACCATCTATATGCTGAAAGTCCCGACAGACAAGTCGGATGAGATCGAAAAGGGTTTTCAGGTGCTTGAGGACTGGGCTCATCAGGTAAATTTCGATGATAATGAAATCGATAAGGAACGCGGGGTCATTATCGAGGAATGGCGGTTGGGGCTTGGCGCTGATGACAGGATGATGCAAAAATACCTGCCTGTTCTTTTCAAGGGTTCAAAATATGCTGACAGGCTTCCGATTGGCAAGGTTGACGTGATTAAAAGTTTCCCGTATGATACCTTACGGAAATTTTATAAAACATGGTACAGGCCCGATCTGATGGCAGTCGTGGTAGTAGGGGATATAGATCCGGGGCTTGCAGAAGAAAAAGTGAAAGAGCATTTCGGGAGGATCCCGGAACCAGCCAATCCTGAAAAAAGAGTGGAGTATCAGGTTCCCGGAAATACTGAGCCACTTATAAGTGTTGTCACCGATAAGGAAGCTACAGGATTTGATGCCCAGATTCTGTTCAAGCATCCAAAATCAGGTTCTGTGACTTATGCTGATTACCGGAGGTTTTTAATGCAGACACTGTATACCGGTATGCTTAACAGCAGACTTCAGGAAATCAATCAGAAACCTGACGCACCTTTTCTTTATGCCGGATCAGGTTACGGATCATTCATCGGCCGTACGATTGATGTTTATTCCCTGTCGGTGAGTGCAAAAGAGAATCAGATCGAAAAAAGCATTGATGTCATTCTTACCGAAAATGAAAGAGCCCGTCAGTTTGGCTTTACTGAATCTGAGCTTGAAAGAGAGAAAAAGGATCTTTATTCACTTTATGAAAATGGAGCAAAGGAGGCTGACAAAACACTTTCGGCGACCTATGCGGATGAATTTATACGGAACTATCTGACAAAGGAAAGCATACCCGGTTATCAGAGAGAGTTCGAGATTGTAAAGGATTTTCTGCCTGGGATCACCCTGGAGGAAATCAACAAAATGGGCCGTTCATGGACCACAGATGAGAATATGCTTGTCCTTGTCACAGCCCAGGAAAAAGAAGGGATTGAAGTCCCTGATAAGCAAAAAATTTCTGAGATCATTAAATCGATAAAATCCAAAAAAATTGAACCGTATGTCGACAAAGTCTCGGATGCTCCGCTTCTGCCCGTACAACCTGTCCCGACCGCTGTTACAAAAACTACAGGGAACAATGAATTCGGGTACACTGAATTAACTTTCGGCAATGGTGCTCATATGGTACTGAAGCCTACTGATTTTAAAAACGACGAAATCCTTATTTCAGCATTCAGTCCGGGAGGGACTTCACTCTACCCTGACAACGATATCATGTCGGCCACACTGGCTTCAACCATAGTTACTCAAAGCGGATTGGGCAGCTATGATTATACCGGTTTACAAAAGAAACTGTCCGGCAACACTGCCAAACTGACACCTTATATAGGTGAGCTGCGTGAAGGTGTCAACGGGAGCTGTTCGCCCAAGGATCTTGAGACAATGCTACAGCTGAACTATCTCTTTTTCACCGGGATACGCAGAGACGAGAATGCCTTTAGCGCCTATCTTTCCAGGATAAAGAACATGGTCAAACCAATGAGGGCGAATCCTCAGGTAATATTTTCAGATACTTTATCGAAAATAGTGTCAATGAATTCCCCAAGAGTGATTGCAATTCCAACAGATGCCCAGCTTGACCAGGTAAATCTTGACAGGCTCATGAGTATTTTTAAGGACCGCTTTTCGGATGCAAGCGATTTTACATACTTTATGGTAGGTAACTTCAAAGTTTCTGATGTTACACCGCTCCTTGAAAAATACATAGGAGGACTTCCTTCTACCAGAAGGAAGGAAACATGGAAAGACGTTTCTCCCGGTTTCCCCAAAGGATTGGTTATGGTAGATGTTCCTAAGAATTCAGAACCCCAGAGCATGGTAGCCATGGTATGGAATGGCGATTTCAAATGGAAGGATAAATATCGCATGGGTTTCACGATGCTTATGAATATACTTTCAATAACCTGCCGGGAATCGATGCGGGAAGATAAAGGAGGGGTTTATGGAGTAAGCATAAATGGTAATGCAGTCAAATTTCCTGAACCAAAATACCGCATCACTACTTCATGGGGATGTAATCCTGACAGTATAAAAATGCTTTCGCAGACTTTGCTTAATGAAATGGGAAAAATTAAGAAGGACGGACCGACGGAGGTCGATCTGAATAAGGTTAAGGAAACCATGATCCGCGAGCGGGAAACAAGGCAGAAGGAAAACGGTTTCTGGATTTCCCTCCTTCAGAACCATTATCTGTACGGTGACAGGCTCCTTACTTTCGATGAATATAAAAACTTTGTGAACTCATTTACTACCAATGATATAAAAGCCATTGCCGATAAATACCTCGACACTAAAAGTTATGTCGAGGTTATGTTAACTCCGGCCCCAAAGGTTGAAACAAAATAGAAGGATATACACGAAAGCGTCAAGGGGCAGGGGGCGACCATTAAAACAATCCGTGCAATTCCGCATTGATCTTGTCGATTACCTCGCTGAGATGGTCGCTGTTATTCGGGAAGTTGTAATGATCCGCTTCTATGATAAGTATTTTTCCCAGCTTGTATGACTGGATCCAGGCTTCATAGCGTTCATTAAGCCTTTTAAGGTAATCGATCCTGATAGAGCTTTCATATTCCCTGCCTCTCTTCTGTATCTGGTTTACAAGTGTAGGGACAGAAGCCCTCAGGTAAAGAAGAAGGTCAGGGGGCTGAATAAAAGAGCTCATCATTTTAAAAAGTGTGGAGTAATTATCAAAGTCACGTGTCGACATTAATCCCATGGAATGAAGGTTTGGAGCGAAAATATAAGCATCTTCATAAATGGTCCTGTCCTGTACTATTGTTTTGTCGGATTTTCTTATTTCAAGAATCTGGCTGAAGCGTGAATTAAGGAAATAAATCTGCAGGTTAAATGACCAGCGCTGCATATCTTCATAAAAGTCATTAAGATAAGGATTGTCATCAACATCTTCGTAATGAGGTGTCCAGCCGTAATGTTTAGCAAGCAGACCCGCAAGGGTTGTTTTGCCTGAACCAATATTACCTGCAATCGCTATATGCATGTTGTGGAATTTTACTTTTCAAGGTTATAAAATTACTAAAAATTGGTTAAGGTTTTAAGTTTTCAGGCCTGCAAAAGCATAAAGTTCCTCGATATACTCCCTGGTATTGGAGAGCCGGGGTACCTTATTTTGTCCCCCAAGCTTATTTTTCGATTTCAGCCACCTGTGGAACGTGCCCTTGGGCACAGATCTGATAACCGGCTTTATAAGGTTTATATCCTTAAAACGTTTGGCTTCATAATCTGAATTTATCGATTTAAGGGTGCTGTCGAGCAATTCAGCGAACTGCTCGATATCTTCCGGACTCTTTTCAAATTCAATTATCCATTCATGTGTCCCTTTTGAGGATGTACCCATAAAGACGGGCCCTGCAGTGTAATCGGAAATGACAGCACCTGTTCCCTTGCAGGCTGCCTCGAGAGCTTTATCAGCATTTTCGACAATAACTTCTTCACCGAATGCATTTATGAAATGTTTTGTCCTGCCTGAAATGCGGAACCTGTACGGATGGATGCCTGTAAAAACTATAGTATCCCCGATCAGATATCTCCAGAGTCCTCCGTTCGTTGAAATTACCATTGCATAGTTCACGTCAGCCTCCACTTCACTTATTGAAAAAGCCTTTGGTGAAGAGGAACTGAGCTTATCACAAGGAATGAACTCATAAAAAATACCATAATCCAGCATAAGAAGCATATCCGTTTTATCAGGATCATCCTGTATCCCGAAAAAACCTTCCGAAGCATTATAAGTTTCCATATAATGCATCTGGCTGCCCGGAATAAGGTTATTGTATATTTCCCGATAGGGAGTGAAACTGATTCCTCCATGGAAAAACACCTCGAGATTGGGCCAGACTTCAAGCAGGTTCGATTTTCCTGTATAGGCCAGTATATGTTTTATCAGGGTCAGATACCATGAAGGTACACCGGATAAGCTTGTGACATTTTCTTTTAAAGTCGTCTTTGTGATCAGATCCAGTTTCTCCTCGAAATCTTCAATCAGGGCAATTTTTTGTTTTGGTGTCCTGATAAATTCCACATAAAATGGAGCATTGCCAATCAGGATGGCGGAAAGATCTCCGTAAACCGATTTATTTGTGAACTGATTTATTTTGTTGCTTCCTCCAAGGGTTAGCGCCTTTCCTGAAAATATTTTAGTTTCAGGATTATTAAGGGTATAAATGGCAAGTATGTCTTTAGCGGCTTTGTAGTGGCACTCCTCAAGCGATTCATTTGTGATTGGAATGAATTTACTTTTTGCTGAGGTTGTACCTGAGGATTTGGCAAACCATTTTATGCTTCCCGGCCATGTAAGATTGCTTTCACCCCTTAGCAGCCTCTCTATATAGGGAAGATACTCATCATATGTGCTGACAGGAACCCGCAATTGATATTCCCTGACGGATTTAATGGAAGAGTAATCATGATTTTTCCCCCATTCAGTTGACGTGGCGTTTCCAATTAGCCTGAAAAGAATATCCGCCTGCGTTTCGGCCGGATATTTCTTGAACTGAACGATCTGGCTTATCCGTTTTGTATTGAGCCGTTTAATGATTGAAGGTAAAATAGCCATCACGACTGCACCGGTTTAAGGATTAAAGATAGAGAAAAATGGATATGATTTGTCTGACTTTCAATTGAAGATCTCCTTCAGGACTTCAAGCGAATTTATTTTCTTAAGCCCCGGAAGATGTATGTTAAAATACCTGACAATGGTTTCAAGTACTTCATTTCTGAGATTACCAGTAAGCGGTATAGAACTCATTTTGTCAAAAGTCGTGGAGAAAAACCCTGCAAGAACTTCTGATATATATTTGTCAGTATAGTTGCTATGAGGAGGAGGCAATGGAACAAAAGTTCCGTTCAAAAGATCAAAATACTTATTTTCCGGATCAGTCCTGGTCTGCGGTTCAAACCCAAGGTAACTTGACAGTCCTGTAAGAAAAGCAATATGGAAATTAGAATACCCTTGTCTGCTGTTGTCGAAGTACCTTATTGAATTTTCAATGTAGTCGAATAACTCAAAATGGTGGGTCTCCTCTTTCAGGACCGAACTTAACAGCTCTCCAAGAAATACTGCAACAGAGCTTTTTTTAATATCAGCATAAATATCTGAGGGAGAATACGCTACTGAACATTCTTTCAGCACCTGCACGCTACGGGATTCTTTATAATAATAAACAAGGTCGAGGATCGACAATGGCTGGAAAAGTGCATTGTGCCTGCCCGTTTTTTTGCTTCTGAGACCCCTGACCAGGATTGCCTGTCTTCCAAATTCCCGGGTATATGCCTGGGCTATTATTCCCGAATCGGAATATTTCACCTGGTGCAAAATGATGCCTTTTGACTTTTGAAGCATGGCTGCCAATTATTAATAAAGCATAAAATTACTATATTTACCGGTCAATCCACCGCTCCATGATCGCAACAAACAATGAGGAACTTGTTAAACGTATTGCCCGGCTGGCAAAGCAAAATCAGGAACTCGGAGATCGAATAAAAAGGCTGGTAAGGCAAAATGAAAAGCTCGCCGGAGAAAATGAAAAATTGCGATCTCTTCAACAGGAAATGCCTCCTGATAAATCCCTTAAATTCAATATGGCGACCGTTCTGTTCGCCGACATACATGGACTATCAAAAGTTATTGAGGGACTGAACTCTGTTTCTGTTATGGACGAACTCGATGAAATTTTATACGAGTTCGGGTCAATTACAGAAAAATTTAAGATTGAAAAAATCAAAACCATCGGAGATACTTTCATGTGCGCCGGCGGAATACCTGTAAAGAATATCACAAATCCGATCGACGTTGTGATGGCTGCAATTGAAATGTGCAACTATCTTGAAAATTACGAACTTAATAAAAGAGATAAGGATCACAGGATCTGGGAACTGAAAATAGGAATTCATACTGGTCCTGTTACTGCAGCAATATCAGGTAAGAAGAAAATTAACTACGATATAAAAGGAGATACTGTTCATAATGCAAGCCGTATTGAGGCAGTATCTGAAGATGGTTCGATCCTGATTTCCGTTATGAGCTATGAGCTGGTAAAGGAATTTTTTGACTGTGAGTACTATGGCAAGCTTCCGGTAAAGTATAAGGGTGACCTACAGATTTACCGGGTCAGGGGAATTAAACCTGAATTCTCGGTCAAAGGAGAAGGGAGTATTCCGAATGCTGCATTTAACATAAAATTCGGACTTATTCAATTTACTGATATCCAGGAGATCATACTCGACAAACTCGAAAAGGAATTACCCCGATTTGTTCATTATCATAATGTGAAACATACAGTCGATGTGGTGACAGAGGTGGAACTTATAGGCTGGGCTGAAGGATGCACCGATGAGGAAATACTTCTTCTTAAAACCGCGGGACTCTTTCACGATGCGGGTATAATAGAGTCATTTGATAATCACGAGTATTACGGGGCAAAACTTGCACAGGGAGATGCTTCCCGCCTACAACTATACTCCGGAGCAGATCGGGCGTATTTGCTCTATCATAATGGCAACCAAACTGCCCCCGAAACCTGCTGATCTTCTGGAGGAAATAATCTGTGATTCGGACCTTGATTACCTTGGGAAGAAGTGACTTTATACCAGTATCAAATACCCTTTTTGATGAGCTCAAGGCACAGAACAAAATGAAGGATCTGAATGAATGGAACAAGATGCAGGTAAAGTTCATTTCCGGTCATCAGTACTTTACCAAAACTGCAAGGAGCCTCAGGGAAGTAAACAAGCAGCAGCAGATTGAAAGGATACAGAGCCTTATTACCTGAACCTCATCTTCCGATAACAAGTATTTTGGTCACACACGACCTTGTGCCATCGTTATTGGCACAAAAGATGAGGTATACTCCGGTTGCCACCCTTCGCCCGTTGTAAGTTGTAAGATCCCATGTTGCCTGCCCGCCTTCCGACATTGTTTCAAAAACAAGGTTACCGCTTATATCGGTAATTTTAACCTGGGTATCTCTGATCAGCCCAGTTATTGTGACATTCCCGTTATAATTCTCCCTGACAGGATTTGGGAATGAATAAACTTTTATAAATTCCTCGCTCCCTGATGTTGCTGTCTCGCGCAACGATAGAAGGCCTTCAGATGTTCCGAACCATACCTCTCCGGTTTTATTATCAACAGTGACGGAAGCAATTGAATCAGAGAATATAGGGCTGTTCTTTTCATTGTAGTTCCTGAGCATTTCGGTACCCTCTGCCGATATAAGATAAGCACCTGAACTCTTTGTCCCCAGCCATTTCCTGTTAGCGCCGTCAACAGAGATAGTGGTAATAGTCTCCGTTCCAAGCAGGTAATCGGCAAGACCTGAACCGTCATCCCGCGGAACCTTGATCCTGTAACCTCTTATGTCTTCCTCAAAAACCCGAACCGGAGTATAATAAACTACCGGACCATGATCTGTACCCAGCCAGATATTGCCGTCAAGATCTTCTGCTATGGAAAATACCGAATTGAAGATGTTCCCATCTGTATCGGTGACTGTAAGTTTTTTGGATTTATCATCACCTGTCTGATCAGGAGTATTATTGTCGTCGATGATAAATACCCCATAGCCTTCCGGAAGGACTATCCATTTCTGCCCGGTCATGGTTGAAATGATATCTCCCTTTACCGGAGCATCAATGACTGCAGGATGAATAATCCAGGTACCGTTGGACTTGAATATCTTTAAACTTCCGGCTACCCCTGTCTGTGTGATCCAGAGGTTTTTTTCATTATCCAAAGCCAGTCCGCAGATCTTTACACCAGATTCATCAGCCTCAAGGGGAGAATTAGTATTATCGTATTGTTTGACTAATTTATTATTGTTGTATTCCATTAAACCTTTGCCCCAGGTTGAAATAAAGAAATGATTGCTGTTATCAGGATCAATACATGATCTCAAAGCATCGGTTGCTTTTTCTGAAATTAAATTTGCAAACTGATTATTTTCGTGAATTGAAACCATTAAAGGTCTTTTCAGACCGTTCCATAAATTATCAGTTCCGCCTCCGCAAATAATTGTCTTACCCGATGAGGATGTTATGTTTGCTACCTTGTTTGATACCGGGCCAGTCAGAGTGAGATTAATGAAATCTGACGTTTTATATACCATGATAAGACCATAATTTATATCGGCCAGCCATATGTAATCTTTTTCGATTACCCCCTCAGACAAATTTGGGGATCCCCATCCATATGAAGAGATGGTAAGTAAGGAAGTCCCATCAGATTTAAAGTATCTCAGCATGCCGGGTGAGGTAATCGTAAATCCGTTGAAAGCAGGATCGATCGAAGAGTTGAATACACCATCCATAAAAGAAAAGAGAGTTGTCCCGCTTCCAATTGCATAAACCCTGTCTGCATTATCATAAGGACTGGAAACATTTACATATAGTACATTTCCTGAGAACATTAAAAGCGTGGATTTCGAATCAGGTCCGGGAAGGTCATTTAAACGATTCCAATTGCCGGAATATGCCAGTCCGGGATCACTGATATCCCCATACCACACTCCAAGGTTTGTTGCGGCGTAAACCAGACTATTTCCGAAGGCAATATCAAAAACCTCGTTGTTTTCTGAATCAGGTCCGGGCCTCCAGGTATCATGGATCTCCATTTTCACAAGGTCAATAATTATTATTCCGAAGCCCGTTGCCAGATAGGCATTTCTCCCGGAAACCCTGATCCTGTTAATCCTTTTATTTCCCGGAATATATGTATTTAAAATATCGGTAATATTGTAAACGGTGTTTTTCTTTACGAGGTCAATATTTGTGTTTTTATAGGCAATGATCAGGATATTGTTTTCTTCTGACCATGCTATGGCGCTTATCCCGGTCTCAGACAATCCGTTTACCTTCGACATTTTTTTGAGTTCATTGAACTTTTTATTATAGACAAGTAATGAAGCACCGGTCGAAGTGAAAACTTCTTCAGAGCCAACTGCTATGGATGATGCTGTGTTGTATCTTAAATGATCCGACCATGATCCGACCGGGAGCTGACCATATATCAGGGGCCAGAAAAAGAAACCGCAAATGGCGAACAGGAACTTTATCATGACGGTTCAGGACAGTTATTCTGCTTTTTCATTTTCAGTCTCCAGATAACTGCTTAAAAATGATTTAAGCTTCTCAAAGGCTCTTGCCCGGTGGGATATCTTGTTTTTTTCGTCCAGGTCCATCTCGGCAAAAGTCATATTTTTACCTTCAGGAACGAAAACCGGATCATAGCCAAATCCTTGACTGCCTCTCTTTTCTCTGATAATTGTACCACTGACAATGCCTTCAAAAAGATATTCTTTCCCCCCGAGAATCAGGGCAATAACTGTTCTGAACCTTGCACTCCGGTTAGCCGAATTGCCAAGAAGGACAAGCAGCTTTTCAATATTTGCCTCAGAATCTTTACTTTCACCTGCGAAGCGTGCAGAATGAATCCCTGGCCGGCCATTAAGCGCATCAACTTCAAGTCCCGTATCATCAGCAAATACATTCATCCCTGTAGCCATGAAAATGTATCTGGCTTTATGAATTGCATTTCCTTCAAGGGTCGGTTCATCTTCAGGGATATCTTCTTCCATATTTATGTCATTCAGGCTTAAAAGAGTGAAACTTTTTCCCAGTACATGTTTGATTTCCCGTATTTTATTTTTGTTGTTTGAAGCAAATATTATCTTCATAAATCCGTTTTTCTGAGGTTGAAATTACTAAAAAACGATCGGTTGCCGAAAAAGCCCATTGCTTTCTTTTCAGCCACTTTATCCGGAGGTTCCCGGAGCCTTCATGTTTGGCATTAATAAAGTTAATTGATACATTTGACATTAGATCAGGAAAATTATAAGTTCATGCTGTTTTTCAGGAAGTTGAGGGATTTGTTCTTAATAAGCGTTTTATCAGCAATACTTATTCTTCCCTTAACTGCCCGGCCTTCTGATATTCCAGAATCGAAAGGTCAGATTTTGCACATGGTTGTTAACGGGGATTCAGTTATACTATCCGCAGAATCCCCTGTAAACTCAGAAATTCCGGGACACGATAATATTATCCTGAGTTTCAGGCAGAACAATATCGTATTCAGAACATCCCCGGAAAACGGATTGGAATATCAGTTCTTCCTCAGCGGTTTTGATAAGGAACCGACACAATGGCTGAAGGATTACAAAAAAGAATATACAAATCTTCCGGCAGGACAGTATACATTCAAGGCATGGTCCAGAAGTAACGGGAATAATGCAGGAGAACTGGATCCTGTTTCATTTACAATCAGGCCGTTATGGTACTTTTCAAAACTGGCTGTTGCACTCTACCTGGCTTTGTTCTTGTTGATCCTATGGGCTCTGTATGAGCATCTGCAATTCCGTTTTGCCCGCAAACAATATATGCTTGAACAGATAATAAACAAAAGGACTGAAGATCTGATAATTGAAAAAGAGAAAAGTGACGCCCTGCTCTCAAACATATTGCCTAAAAATACGGCAGATGAGATACTTGCAAAGGGAAAAGCTACCAAGGCAAAATTCAATTTTGTAACAGTATTGTTCTCAGATATTCAGGGATTTACTCAGATCGCGGAGGAAATGAATCCGGAGGTGTTGATTGATGAGCTTGACAAGTTCTTTTTCCATTTCGACTCGGTCGTCGAGAAATACAGGATTGAAAAAATTAAAACTATCGGGGATGCATATATGTGTGCCGGCGGGATCCCGGAAAAGAACAGGACTAATCCGATTGAGGTGATCCTGGCTGCCCTCGAGATGCAGCAGTACATGTCAAAACTAAAGGAATCTTCATTATTGCACGGACTGAAATACTGGGATATCAGGATCGGTATTCATACGGGTACAGTTATAGCAGGAGTGGTTGGCCACAAAAAATTATCCTATGATATCTGGGGCGATACTGTTAATACTGCAAGTCGAATGGAATCATCAGGACAAGCGGGCAAAATCAATATTTCAGGAACCACCTATGAATTTGTCAAGGACTTTTTCATTTGCGAGCACAGGGGTAAAATGCCTGTAAAATATAAGGGTGAGCTCGATATGTATTTTGTCAATGAGATAGTTCCGGAACTGAGGGATGAACTGGGCGCTCCCAATGGCCGTTTCCGGTTTAAAATGCAGCTAATAAAGCTTCAGGACGTCGAGGAAACGGTCAACAAAATTTTTGATGAAGAAGCTCCTCCGGATCTTTACTTTCATAATGCACAGCTTGCAAAAAATATAGCAAGTCAGGTTGATCTGCTTGCCACTGCCGAAAAAATGCCTGACGATGAATATATCTGCCTTAAGCTTGCATCTATCTTTATAATCTCAGGATTTATTTATGACTATGACAATCCTGAAGAGGCTTCTGGCAATTTAATGGAAAACATTCTACCGCGTTTTGGCTTTGATGAAAGTCATATTATTTCAGCAAAGCGTCTTATAAGGAATTCATTCAATGAGAAATATGAATCTGCCTCGGACAGAATTCTGCATGATGCCAGGTACGATTATCTCGGCCGCGTTGATTATGTCAGGCTTACCGACAAGTTGCTGAGAGAACGGAATGAGCACGGCATACTGACTACCGTCAGTACATGGATCGATATTCAGAAAAAACTTCTGACCGATCATGAATTCCTGACAGGAACAGGAAAACTACTTAGAAGCGTTCAGGCGGAAGATCAGGTAGCATCCCTGAATGCCTGCTACAAATAATAGATTTTCTGTGAGGAATCCTGTCGGAGATTTGTTTTAATAATGTACTTTTACCGAATGTTACAAATTTGATTGTTATGGAGAACCTTGACTGGAAAAGTCTTCCATTTGGCTATATGAAGACAGATTATAATGTTCGCTGCTCATTTAAAAACGGCAAATGGGGTGAACTTGAAGTGTCCACTTCTGAATATATTGATATTCATATAGCTGCAACAGGGCTTCATTACGGACAGGAAGCATTCGAAGGCCTTAAGGCATATATGGGAAAAGATGGAAAGATAAGGTTATTCCGGTGGGAAGAAAATGCAAAAAGGCTGGTGTCCTCCGCTGATGGCATAAAGATGGCAGAATTCCCGGTAGAGAAATTCAGGGAAGCGGTTTATAAAGTAGTGAACCTGAATAAAAGATTTATTCCGCCATATGGTTCCGGAGCATCTCTTTATATCCGTCCTCTTCTGTATGGAAGCGGTGCAGAGGTGGGAGTCAAGCCCGCATCTGAATATCAGTTCATAGTGTTTGTTACTCCTGTCGGCCCGTATTTTAAAGGTGGAATCAAACCGGTTAGTATGCTGATTTGCAGGGATGTTGACAGAGCTGCACCAAAAGGAACAGGCATTTTTAAGGTTGGAGGCAACTATGCTGCAAGCCTGAGGGCTGGTGTAGCTGCAAAGGAAGGGGGATTTGCCAGCGCTATTTTTCTTGATGCCAAGGAAAAGAAATATATCGATGAATGCGGACCTGCGAATTTCTTTGGAATAAAAAACAACACCTATATCACACCAAAATCTGAATCAATTCTAAACTCAATTACCAACATGAGCCTGATTGAAGTGGCTAAAAGTCTGGGAATGAAAACTGAGCGGCGGCAGGTACCTGTGGAGGAACTGACTGAATTTTCTGAGACAGGCGCATGCGGAACGGCTGCAGTAATAAGCCCGATCGGCAAAATTGTTGACCCCGATAAAAACCTTGTTTATGAGTATTGCAAGGATGGTAAGCCCGGATTGGCAACCATGAAGCTCTATAATAAACTTGTTGGCATACAATACGGTGATATAACTGATGAATTCGGATGGATTAGTTTTGTTGACTAAGGGATTTTAGGATTCCCTTTTGTGAAAGAAGGGCAGTGAGCTTTAAGAAGAATTTTTAGTGAAAAAAAAGGAAACAGGATTTTCAAAAGCCAGACTGAAGGGTTCATATCTGACGCTTGTTATTAGTGTGTCGCTTGTGCTTTTTCTACTGGGAGTTCTGGGCCTTGTTTTAATAAATGCAAGGGCATTGTCTGATTATTTAAGGGAGAGTCTTTCGTTTTCGGTTATGCTTGATGATGATGCCCGGGAGGCCGACATACGGATGCTGCAAAAGGATCTTGACGCAAAGCCTTACGTCAAATCTACGGAATATGTATCAAAAGACGAAGCTGCTGTGAAAATGAAGGAGGATCTGGGTGAGGATTTTATCAGTTTCCTTGGGGACAATCCGCTTCCTCCCTCAATAGATGTGTACCTTTTTGCAGGCTATACCAGTCCTGACAGTGTGGCGAAGATTGAAAAATACGTTTTGGAATACCCGTTCGTAAAGGAAGTCCTGGTCCCGGAATCTTTGTTGTTTCTAATAGACGAGAATGTTCGAAAGATAAGTCTGTTTCTTCTGGTTTTAAGTTCATTCCTGTTTTTGATTGCGGTCACAATAATCAACAATACCATCAGGCTGGCAATTTACTCCAAAAGGTTCCTGATTAGGACTATGCAACTGGTCGGAGCCACCAGGTCATTTATTAGAAAACCTTTTCTTGTAAGAGGCATATATCATGGATTCCTTGCCGCACTGATAGCTATGCTGCTCCTGATGGGACTTCTTTACCTTATTGAAAAGGAACTATTAATGATGTTTTCTTTTGAAAGCACCAACCTCCTGGTTCTTCTTGGAATTTCTCTGATCATAGCAGGCATCCTGATTAATCTGGTCTCAACATATTTTTCAGTGAACAAGTACCTTGTCATTTCTGAGGATAAATTATACGATTGAATCATGGTAACAAAAAATGAAAATAAAGAAAAGCTGAATTTTGCCCTTGGTCGTGAAAATTACAAACTTCTCGCAATCGGATTTGCAATAATTGTGATAGGTTTTCTCCTGATGTTGGGAGGTAAAACTGATGATCCAAAGGTATTCAGCGATAAGATATTCAGTTTCAGAAGAATAACCCTTGCCCCCCTTGTTGTCCTCGTGGGATTTGTTTTTGAGATATGGGCAATTATGAAAAAGCCAAAAAATTCTGACAAAAAGGTTTGAATAATCCCCGCGGATGAATTTATTAGAAGCTATTGTACTGGGTTTGATTCAGGGACTTACAGAATTCCTGCCTGTAAGCAGCTCAGGCCATCTTGAGCTTGGAAAATACCTTTTCGGGATTGACCATGAAGCAAATTTTTATTTTTCAATTGCTGTGCACGGGGCAACTGTACTAAGCACCATTTTTGTTTTATGGAGAGAGATCTCGGATTTATTCAAAGGTTTTTTCAAGTTTAAGCTGAATGATGAAACCAGATACGTCCTTAGACTGATTGTTTCAATGATCCCGGTGGGAATCGCAGGATTATTCATGCAGGATATTGCTGAAAAGTTTTTTGCAGGCAATATGATTTCACTTGGATTTGAGTTTATTGTTACGGCCATCTTTCTTGGATTAACTCTGATAATCAGGCCAAGGGAACGGGCCATGACTTATCTTGATTCGTTTATAATAGGAGTAGCACAGGCAATTGCAGTTTTACCCGGAATTTCAAGATCAGGCGCCACAATAGCCACTGGCATGATGCTGGGTAATAAGAAATCGGAGATAGCGAAATTTTCATTTATCATGGTCCTCATTCCGGTTATCGGTGCAAATATTCTTGAAATGGCTTCAGGAGATTTTTCAAAAGAGGGGACATCCCTCTTTGTAATTGCAGTCGGCTTCTTCACAGCTTTAATTTCAGGTTACCTTGCATGCAAATGGATGATAAACCTGGTCAGAAAAGGTAGCCTTGCCTGGTTCGCAATATATTGTATCCTGATTGGTATTTTCTCACTTTTATTAGGATTGCATGTCTTTTGAAAATATTTCTGTTTTTGAGGAGGGGAAGGTACTTTTGTTCAACAAACCTCTCTACTGGACGTCATTTGACCTTGTGAACAAGGTCAGGATAATGATTAAAAGCTTCCTTGAGCTGAAAAAGATAAAGATCGGACATGCCGGTACACTTGATCCTCTTGCAACAGGTCTTGTTATCTTATGCACCGGGAAAGCCACCAAACGAGTGGATGAATTCAGAGATCTTGATAAAGAGTATATTGCATCAATTCATCTTGGTGAAACCACGCCATCATATGACCTGGAAACAGAAGTTTCTGAGAAATTCTCCTTTTGAACATATTACAGAAGATATTGTTAAAAGTGCTCTCATCGGATTCATCGGAGAACAGAGCCAGATACCTCCTGTTCATTCAGCCAAGATGATAAATGGTAAAAGGGCTTATGAATTTGCAAGGAAAGGTGTTCCTAAAGAGATGTCTCCGGTTATGGTATTCTTCAGGGAAATTGAACTTCTGGAATATGATCTTCCTGATATAAAAATCAGGTTGGTATGCAGTAAAGGCACTTATGTCAGATCTTTTGCGAGGGATCTTGGTGTTGCTTTGGGAAGCGGCGCCTGTTTGTCATCACTTGAAAGAACTAGCAATCGGACCTTTTTTGTTGAAAAATGCCTATTCTGTCGAAAATTTTGAAAATTTATTTAAAGAATTTGAAACAAATTTGAAATTCCTACGTATAAAGGCTTCAAAAAAAAATTTATTTTAATGTTTTTATTATGAAACTTTCACAATTCAGGTACACTTTGCCGCAGGAACTGATTGCCCTCTATCCTACTGAGAACAGGGATGAATCGAGGTTAATGGTAGTTAACAGGAAAACCGGTACCTTCGAGCACAAGATATTTAAGGAGATAACCGAGTACTTTCATGAACATGATGTTCTGGTTTTTAATAACACAAAGGTCTTTCCTGCCAGGTTGTACGGAAACAAGGAAAAAACCGGCGCCGAGATTGAAGTGTTTTTACTGCGGGAACTCAACAGGGAACAGCGCTTGTGGGATGTACTTGTTGATCCGGCCAGAAAGATCAGGATTGGCAATAAGCTTTACTTTGGGGAAGATGATCTGCTTGTGGCTGAAGTAATTGACAATACTACTTCGAGGGGCAGGACCCTGAGATTTTTATTTGATGGTACATATGAGGAGTTTAAACAGACACTCTATAGCCTTGGTGAAACACCCCTGCCAAAGTTCATAAACAGACCTGTTGAACCCGAAGATAACGAACGTTACCAGACAATTTTTGCAAAGCATGAAGGTGCTGTGGCAGCACCGACTGCCGGGTTACATTTCAGCAGGGAACTGCTAAAGAAACTTGAGATAATCGGGGCTGAATTTGCCGAAATAACTCTCCATGTTGGTCTGGGTAATTTCAGAAGCGTTGATGTAGAGGATCTTACAAAACATAAGGTCGATTCTGAAAGGATTAGGATAACCGAAGATGCTGCAGAAATAGTGAACAGGGCAAAAGACAATAAACATAAGATTTGTGCCGTGGGGACTACAGTTGTGCGTACTCTCGAAAGCTCCGTTTCAACAAGCGGCTATCTTAAACCATTTGACGGGTGGACAAATAAGTTTATTTTTCCTCCCTACGATTTCAAAGTCCCTGATATGATGATCAGTAACTTTCACCTTCCCTATTCAACATTGCTAATGATGGTTGCTGCTTTTGCAGGTTATGACCTGCTTTTTGAGGCTTACCGTACAGCCGTCAAGGAAAAATACAGGTTCGGTACTTACGGTGATGCAATGCTTATCTTATGATTAACTACATCCAAATGATTTAAGATTGAGTAAAGCCGTCTGGGAAATAAGCCGGAGTGGGAAACCACATCCGGTTTTTTGTTGATAAAATTGCACAAAAGTTAATGTTTGATTTACGTATTAAAATGATAAATATAGACTTTTGGAATTAAAGAGAATTTTAAGTTTAATAATTTGTTGACCTGAGGTAACCATAACAAGAGTAATAAAGTCCTGGTAACATATAAGAAAATCATCTGTTTATGCGTTTATAATGCTGATCTGAAACCTTTAAACAGGATATTCCGGTTTTCAGAAGAGAAAGATAAACCGGATATATTTTTTTTGTCTAATCTAACCTGATAAATTGTTTGTTGAAATTGACCATATAATTTCAGAATTTGGTCCGACGGTAAAAGGACTGATATTCAAATGCATAAATAAGTTTTTACTGTTTGCCGTCTGTTGGTTGCTGGTTATGAATTCTGTGACCGGACAGGTCCTGAATGATTATCGGACAAATGGTAACACCACATTTGTTGCAGCAACAAATTGGGAAAGATACAATGGCGGGGCATGGGTCGTAGCGGCAACAGCACCAACATCAGCAAGCAATGTCATTACAATCAGAAGCGGTCATACAGCAACTGTTACTGCAGCAATTTCACTTGATCAGGTTGTTGTAAATCCAGGTGGGATACTGGCAGTAAACAGCGGAATGACATTATCTATTGCAGCTGGACCCGGAACAGATCTGAATGTCAACGGTACAGTAAATAACTCAGGAACCATATCCCAAACAGGAACAATTGCCTTTAACGCCGGTTCTGCTTATATTCATTCTCAGGATGGTGGAACAATTCCAACGGCAACATGGAATGCATCATCAAATTGTAATATAACCGGAATTGCGGCTGCAACATCGTTAGGTGGATTTGGACAAACATTTGGAAATTTTACATGGAATTGTCCGGGACAAACTTCAAATTTCTATATAGCATCCAATGTCAACATTCTGGGTGACTTTACAGTATCAGGAACCGGGACTTTCGATTCTAATAATCACGTTCTCAGGATGTCGAATTCTGCTACCGGATACACGATAAATGTAAATGGGGATTTTGTTGTCACCAATAACTCATCATTTAAGATGAATAATTCAACAGGTTCCTGTACATTGAACATTGGGGGAGATTTTATTCAGAATAGCGGATATATTACCATAGTAACCGGAGGAGCAAATTCAACTATATCTGTTACAGGGGATGTAAATATTTCCGGAGGAACGCTATGCATGGATGAAGATGCCAGTGCAACAATCGGAACTTTGAATGTCGGTGGTAACTTCTCACTTTCAGGAAGTGGCATAATTACACAGACAACTGGCGGATCAGGGGCTATCAATTTTAACGGAAGCGCTACTCAGATATATTCAAAAACGGGAGGATCAATCTCAAATATTGTAAACTTCTCTGTCGTTAATGGTTCCGTTTTAAATTTAGGAACAAGTCTGATTGATGGCAGCAGCGGTTCTTTTACCCTCAACTCGGGGGCAGGGATTATTACGGCACATTCTCAGGGACTGTCAACAAATGCCGGAACAGGTAGTATCCAGGTTACAGGAATGAAAGTCTTTGATACGGGAGCAGACTACACATTCAATGGCTCGGTTGCTCAGGTTACAGGAAATGCTTTACCCATTACCGTTCATAATCTAACAATTAATAATTCCGCCGGAGTTAATTTAACAGGTTCTGTAACTGTAAACGGCATATTGGGATTGACTTCCGGTGTACTTGGTCTGAATAGTAACACGCTTACAATATCTTCATCCGGTTCTTCCCCGTGTGGCGGAAGCGGATCGATCAACGGGAATGCCGGATCCTCATTTGCGGTAAACAGTGCGGGTGCAACAGGTCTGCCGGCAGGAACGTATCATAATCTTACTATTAACAGCACAGGAGGTGTATCATTGTGCGGAAATATTACTGCAAATGGTACGATTACAATGACTGCGGGTAATATTACTACAGGTTCAAATATCCTAATCCTTACCAGCACATCTTCATCTGCCCTTAGCCATACATCAGGGACAATTATCGGCAGATTTCGTCGGGGGGTAGCCACAACCGGAGATAATTACCTTTTTCCTGTCGGCACTTCAAGCTATTACCGGCCAGCTATTTTTAACTTTTCAACCCTTTCTTCAGCAACAGATATTACTGCCGAGTTTAAAGCATCTTCACTGGGGACATTTAATCCTTATCTCGATGATGGTTCGGTTCAATTGGATTATGCTTTTACGGATGGTTATTGGAGGTTTAATAGTTCTTCTCTTCCAGCGAATGAGTACTCATTATCTCTTGACGGTGACGGTTTCTCGAGTTACATAATTGATGCAAATTCCAGAATTTCAGGAAGAAATGATGTAAGTACATCCTGGCAGGACTTTGGAACGCATGGAAGTGTTGACATTCCAAATAGCACAATTACCCGCACAGGGATAAATAATAACTTAAATACAACGTCCTTTGATTATTGTTTTGCCGTGGGATGCACAATTACTGCAAATGCCGGTGCGGATGTAGCAATTTGTAAAGGATCGTCCACAACCTTAAACGGTTCAGGTGGAGGGTCATATTTGTGGAGTCCTTCATATGGATTAAGTGCTGCAAATATTCCTAATCCGGTAGCAAGTCCCGGAGTAACCACTACCTATACTTTAACTGTTACAAGTGGTGTATGTATCAGGACAGATAATGTGACAGTGACCGTTAATCCTTTGCCTTCAGCTGCTTTAGGTTATGCTTATCAAAAAACAATAACGATAGATCACAATCAAATATCCGGAGGTTCAGATTTTTATAACTTCCCGGTCCTGATAAGCATTACAGATAACAATCTAAGAGATCATGTTGAGAATCCCAATGGTTACGATATAATTTTCACAGATTTAAATTACAACAGGTTAGACCATGACCTTGAAAGCTATGATGCAGGAACCGGGACACTTGTTGCCTGGGTCAGAATCCCTGTTTTGTCAGCGTCTTCAAATACACTTGTCCGTATACTCTACGGGAATCCTCAAATAACGGCAGATCCTTCGACTACTGATACCTGGGGACCTGAATATTCCGGAGTCTGGCATATGAGTGATTTAGCTGATGCGACAGTAAATGGAAATGACGGAACCAATAGTGGTTCAACAAGCGCAGCAGGACTGATTGGTTTGGTAAGGCAATTTAACGGGGCAAGCAGAATTGACATTCCCCGCAGTGTTAACCTGGAGCCGACAAATAAACTTTCTGTGTCAATGTGGATAAGGAGAACAGGAGTACAAAACCAATGGGCGAAACCTCTCTGGTATGGACGAAATGATGTAAATCCATGGGGCCCTTATGGATTTGAATTCAATGATAATAGCGACAATTCTATTTACTTTCATGTTACTAACGGCAGTACCGCAGGGGATGTACTTTCGGGATCTGTAATTAATGATGGAGTATGGTATCTTCTTACAGGTACTTTTGACGGATCTACAGTAAGATTTTACCTGAATAACAATCTGATCGGTTCAACTTCATTAACCGGTCCAATTGGTCATTATAATGCAATTGGACTTGCTTTAGGGAACCGAAGTACCGGAGGACAAGGATTTACCGGATATATAGATGAAGTAAGAATCTCCTCAGCAACAAGGCCAATAGATTGGATACGAACTGAGTATAATAACCAGAATTCTCCTTCAACATTTATTTCTGTCAGTTCGGAAACCGGCTGTTCAGTGTATAGTTTTACTGATCTTTGTTCTGATTCTCCAATACCTTACAGCGTACCTAATACCGGTGGTCATACTTATAATTGGTCAATAGTTGGTGGTGTACCTTCAGCAACTACGGGCAACAGTATCACTGTCACCTGGGGAGCTACAGGACCTTATACAATCCAGCTTCAGGAAACAACCGGTTCATGTACCGGTAGTTCACAGGTTTACAATGTGACAGTATCACCACAGCCAGTGGCCCAAACAATAACCAAGATCCCGAATGTTGCGGATGTCTGTATCACAGGAAGTGTGTCAGCTACATTCAGCGGAGGCAGCGGAGGAGTCGCTCCGACAGATGTATATGAATCGACTGTCGACGGAGGAATAACGTGGTTACCCTATACATCCGGATCATCGCTTAGCAGCGGGACAGAAGGGGCTAACATGATACAGGTCAGGACAAGGAGGACCTCCATAGGAACCGGATGTAGCGCCAGTGGATATAACACAGTAGCATGGAACACTATAGCCCAGCCGGTAGCTCAGACAATAACCAAAATCCCGAATGTAGTGGATGTATGTATCACGGGTAGTGTATCAGCAACTTTCAGCGGAGGCAGCGGAGGAGTCGCTCCGGCAGATGAGTATGAGTCGAGTATAGATGGAGGAGTAACATGGTTGTCCTATACTGCCGGATCATCGCTTAGCAGCGGGACAGCAGGGCCGAATATGATACAGGTCAGGACGAGGAGGACATCAACGGGAACAGGGTGTAACTCCAGCAGTTATAACACAGTAACATGGAACACTTTAGCTCAGCCGGTCGCCCAGACTATAACCAAGATCCCAAATATTGTGGATGTATGTACAACGGGTAGTGTATCAGCTACGTTCAGTGGAGGTAGCGGAGGAGTTGCCCCGACAGATGAGTATGAGTCGACTATTGACGGAGGAGTAACATGGTTGCCCTATACATCCGGTTCTTCCCTTAGCAGCGGGATAGCAGGGGCGAACCTGATTCAGGTCAGGACGAGGAGGACATCATCAGGGACAGGGTGTAGTGCCAGCGGATATAACACAGTAATATGGAATACAATATCACAGCCGGTAGCTCCGGCCTTGAACGCAAAAACACCTGACCTGGCAGCAGTTTGCACTGGTCAGCAGGTTTCGGCAACTATCTTTCCAGGAACCGGAGGAGTAGGGTGCACAGATTCATACGAGTACAGGTTCGACGGAGCGGGAGGATGGAATGCCTACAATCCCGGGAATAATATAAGTACTGCCGGCCACACACTTGTAGAGATCCAGGGGCAAAGAACAGGATGCCTGGCTGGAACGGGTTGCACAGGTACAGCACCTGTATTACTTGCATCATGGACAGTCAATCCGCAGCCAACCGGTCCGACACTGAATACAAGGAGCCCTGCGCTTGCAACTGTTTGTGAAGGACAGACTGTATCAGCTACATTCAATGAAGGCAATGGAGGAGTAGGATGCTCAGATTCATTCCAGTACAGATATGACGGAGCTGGTGCATGGAATGCCTATGCATCGGGGAATAATATAAATACAGCTGGTCATACACTGGTTGAAATACAAGGCCAGAGAACAGGCTGCACACCTGGTTCAGGCTGCTCAGGAACAGCATGGGTAACCCTGACATCATGGGTGATCAATCCTCAACCGACAGGTCCGACACTAAACCTGAAGATCCCTGACGTTGCAGCAGTTTGCGATGGGGAGCTGGTTTCTGCAACCTTTAATCCCGGACTCGGAGGAGTAAACTGCTCCGATTCATTCCAGTATAGGTTTGATGGAGCCGGTGGATGGAATGTCTATATACCAGGTAACGATATAAACACCACCGGGCATACCCTGTTAGAAATTCAGGGTCAGAGATCAGGCTGTACAGCCGGTTCAGGATGCTCCGGCACACCAGGAGTTACACTTGCATCCTGGATTATAAATCCCTACCCGGTTTTGACAAGTAGTCTCACCCCTCCTGCCATCTGCAGCGGATCGGCATTCAGCTATACACCGACAAGCGGTACGGCAGGTACAAGCTTTGCATGGACAAGGGCAACGGTGGCAGGGATAACACCTGTTGGACCAACATCAGGAAATGGCAACCCCAATGAAACACTGACCAATACCACCGTAAATCCCCTTACAGTCAGATATGTTTATACCCTTTCCGCAAACGGCTGTACTAATCCGGTAACATTCAATGTTGATGTTGTTGTCAATCCGATGCCGGCGCTTACCAGTTCGCTTACTCCGCCTGCAATCTGCAGCGGATCGGCATTCAGCTATACACCGACAAGCGGTACGGCAGGTACAAGCTTTGCATGGACAAGGGCAACAGTTGCAGGGATAACACCCGTCGGTCCGACATCAGGCAATGGCAATCCGAATGAAACACTAACCAATACCACAGCAAATCCCCTCACAGTCAGATATGTTTATACCCTGACCGCTAATAGTTGTACTAATCCGACGACATTCAATGTTGATGTAGTTGTCAACCCGATGCCGGCGCTTACCAGTTCGCTCACCCCTCCTGCAATCTGCAGCGGATCGGCATTCAGCTATACACCGACAAGCGGTACGGCAGGTACAAGCTTTGCATGGACAAGGGCAACGGTTGCCGGGATAACACCTGTTGGTCCAACATCAGGAAATGGTAACCCGAATGAAACACTGACCAATACCACAGCAAATCCTCTCACAGTCAGATATGTTTATACACTGACTGCTAACAGCTGTACTAATCCGACGACATTCAATGTTGATGTAGTTGTCAACCCGATGCCGGCGCTGACAAGTTCGCTCACCCCGCCTGCAATCTGCAGCGGATCGGCATTCAGCTATACGCCGACAAGCGGTACGGCAGGTACAAGCTTCGCATGGACAAGGGCAACAGTTGCAGGGATAACACCTGTTGGTCCAACATCAGGCAATGGTAACCCGAATGAAACACTGACCAATACCACCGCCAATCCCCTTACAGTCAGATATGTTTATACCCTTTCCGCAAACAGCTGTACTAATCCGACAACATACAATGTTGATGTAGTTGTCAACCCGATGCCGGCGCTTACCAGTTCACTTACTCCACCTGCAATCTGCAGCGGATCGGCATTCAGCTACACACCGACAAGTGGAACCGCAGGAACGAGCTTTGCATGGACAAGGGCAACGGTGGCAGGGATAACACCTGTTGGACCAACATCAGGAAATGGTAACCCCAATGAAACACTGACCAATACCACCACAGCGCCGGTATCAGTCAGATATGTTTATACACTGACCGCTAATAGCTGTACTAATCCGACGACATTCAATGTTGATGTAGTTGTCAACCCGATGCCGGCGCTGACAAGTTCGCTTACCCCTCCTGCAATCTGCAGCGGATCGGCATTCAGCTACACACCGACAAGCGGTACCGCAGGAACGAGCTTTGCATGGACAAGGGCAACAGTTGCAGGGATAACACCTGTTGGACCAACATCAGGAAATGGCAACCCTAATGAAACACTGACCAATACCACAGCCAATCCTCTTACAGTCAGATATGTTTATACACTGACCGCTAACAGTTGTACTAATCCGACAACGTACAATGTTGATGTAGTTGTCAACCCGATGCCGGTGCTTACCAGTTCACTTACTCCGCCTGCCATCTGCAGCGGATCGGCATTCAGCTACACACCGACAAGCGGTACCGCAGGTACAAGCTTTGCATGGACAAGGGCAACAGTTGCCGGAATAACACCCGTCGGTCCGACATCAGGCAATGGCAATCCAAATGAAACACTAACCAATACCACCGTAAATCCCCTTACAGTCAGATATGTTTATACCCTTTCCGCAAACAGCTGTACTAATCCGGTAACATTCAATGTTGATGTTGTTGTCAACCCGATGCCGGCGCTTACCAGTTCACTTACTCCGCCTGCCATCTGCAGCGGATCGGCATTCAGCTACACACCGACAAGCGGTACCGCAGGTACAAGCTTTGCATGGACAAGGGCAACGGTGGCAGGGATAACACCTGTTGGACCAACATCAGGAAATGGCAATCCCAATGAAACACTGACCAATACCACAGCAAATCCTCTCACAGTCAGATATGTTTATACACTAACCGCTAATAGTTGTACTAATCCGACGACATTCAATGTTGATGTAGTTGTCAACCCGATGCCGGCGCTTACCAGTTCACTTACTCCGCCTGCAATCTGCAGCGGATCGGCATTCAGCTACACACCGACAAGCGGTACGGCAGGAACAAGCTTTGCATGGACAAGGGCAACAGTTGCAGGGATAACACCTGTTGGACCAACATCAGGAAATGATAACCCCAATGAAACACTGACCAATACCACAGCACAATCCTCTCACAGTCAGATATGTTTATACACTGACCGCTAATAGTTGTACTAATCCGACGACATTCAATGTTGATGTTGTTGTCAACCCGATGCCGGCGCTGACAAGTTCGCTCACTCCTCCTGCAATCTGCAGCGGATCGGCATTCAGCTATACACCGACAAGCGGTACGGCAGGAACGAGCTTTGCATGGACAAGGGCAACAGTTGCCGGGATAACACCTGTTGGTCCGACATCAGGCAATGGCAACCCGAATGAAACACTGACCAATACCACTTCAGACCCGATATCAGTCAGATATGTTTATACACTCACCGCCAATGGTTGTACCAACCCGACGACATTCAATGTTGATGTTGTTGTCAACCCGATGCCGGCGCTTACCAGTTCACTTACTCCGCCTGCCATCTGCAGCGGATCGGCATTCAGCTACACACCGACAAGCGGTACGGCAGGAACGAGCTTTGCATGGACAAGGGCAACAGTTGCCGGGATAACACCTGTTGGACCAACATCAGGAAATGATAACCCCAATGAAACACTGACCAATACCACAGCAAATCCCCTCACAGTAAGATATGTTTATACACTGACCGCTAATAGTTGTACCAATCCGACGACATTCAATGTTGATGTAGTTGTCAACCCGATGCCGGCGCTTACCAGTTCACTTACTCCGCCTGCAATCTGCAGCGGATCGGCATTCAGTTATACGCCGACCAGCGGTACAGCAGGTACAAGCTTCGCATGGACAAGGGCAACTGTTGCAGGGATAACACCTGTTGGTCCAACATCAGGAAATGATAACCCCAATGAAACACTGACCAATACCACAGCAAATCCTCTCACAGTCAGATATGTTTATACACTAACTGCTAACGGCTGTACCAACCCGACAACATACAATGTTGATATTGTTGTCAATCCAACTGCAGAAGTTGACCAGCCTTCGTCGCAGGTAATCTGCAACGGGGCATCAACGACGGCAGTTACTTTCTCGACGACAAACACAGGCGGGACGGTAACTTATACCTGGACCAACGACCAGCCGACAATCGGGCTTGCAGCAAGCGGAACCGGGAATATACCATCATTCACAGCTACCAATGCAGGAACATCCCCGGAAGTAGCAACAATAGTTGTGACACCCCATTTTGAGAACGGATCAGTAACCTGTGATGGACCGGCAAAGACATTTACCATAACTGTTAACCCGTCAGCAGAAGTTGAACAGCCTGCCAGTGAAGTGGTTTGCAACGGAGCACCGACAACGGCAGTTATCCTGACCACCACAAACACGGGCGGAACAAACACCTACACCTGGACCAACGACAAGACAACGATAGGTCTCGCAGCTACAGGAACAGGGATATACCATCATTCACAGCCACCAATGCAGGCACATCCCCGGTAGTAGCAACAATAGTTGTAACACCTCATTTTGAGAACGGATCGGTAACCTGTGATGGACCCGCAAAGACATTTACAATTACAGTTAACCCGACAGCGGAGGTTGAACAGCCGGTTAACATTGTTGTATGCAATGGCAGCCCAGCTTCGACAGCTTTCACAACAATCAATACAGGGGGCACTACAACTTATACCTGGATCAACGACCAGCCGACGATTGGGCTGGCATCAAGCGGTACAGGAGACATAGCATCATTTAATGCGATAAACACAGGCTCGACTCCTGTAGTAGCCACAATTGTCGTCACTCCTCACTTTGAGAACGGATCAAAGACCTGCGATGGGCCGGCAAAGACATTTACTATAACCGTTAATCCGCCAGCAGAGGTTGAACAGCCAGCCAGTGAAGTGGTATGCAACGGAGCACCGACGACGGCAGTTAACTTCACGACGACGAACACTGGCGGAACAGTCACTTATACCTGGACCAACGATCAGCCGGGGATAGGTCTTGCAGCTACGGGGACAGGGAATATACCATCGTTCACTGCAGCGAATGCCGGCACATCACCGGTAGTTGCAACAATAGTAGTGACGCCTCATTTTGAGAACGGATCGGTAACCTGCGACGGACCAGCAAAGACATTTACAATTACAGTAAATCCGACAGCCGGGGTTGACCAGCCGGTTAACATTGTTGTATGTAACGGTAGTTCGGCTTCAGTTTCTTTCACAACTGTCAATACAGGTGGAACTACCACTTATACCTGGACGAATGATCAGCCGACGATTGGGCTTGCAGCAAACGGGACAGGAGATATTGCATCATTTAATGCTATCAACACAGGCACTACACCTGTAGTAGCAACAATAGTCGTCACACCTCATTTTGAGAACGGATCAGTAACCTGCGACGGACCAGCGAAGACATTCACAATAACTGTCAATCCAGCAGCTGAGGTTGACCAGCCTGCATCCCAGGTGGTTTGCAACGGAACACCAGCAGCGTCTGTTAGCTTCACTACATCAAACACTGGCGGTACAGTAACTTATACCTGGACCAACGACCAGCCGGGGATAGGGCTTGCAGCAAGCGGGAATGGTGATATTGCATCATTTAATGCGATCAACGCAGGTACAGCACCAATAGTTGCAACAATAGTAGTGACACCTCATTTCGAGAATGGATCGGCGACATGTGATGGTGCCACCAGGACATTCACAATTACTGTCAATCCGTCAGCTGAAGTTGACCAGCCTGCCAGTGAAGTGATTTGTAACGGAGCACCAACAACTACAGTTACTTTCACGACGACGAACACAGGCGGGACAGTCACCTATACCTGGACCAACGACCAGCCGGGGATAGGTCTTGCAGCCACGGGGACAGGGGATATACCATCATTCACAGCCACCAATGCAGGGACATCGCCGATAGTAGCCACAATAGTTGTAACGCCTCATTTTGAGAATGGATCGGTGAACTGCGACGGACCATCGAAGACATTTACAATAACTGTCAATCCGGCAGGTGAAGTTGACCAGCCTGCATCCCAGGTGGTTTGCAACGGAACACCGACAGCAGCTGTTAGCTTCACCACGACAAACACAGGCGGAACGGTCACATATACCTGGACCAACGACCAGCCGGGGATAGGTCTTGCAGCCACAGGTAATGGTGATCTAGCATCATTTAATGCAATCAACGCAGGGACAGCGCCGGTAGTTGCGACAATAGTTGTGACGCCTCATTTTGAGAACGGGTCGGTAACCTGTGACGGACCAACAAAGACATTTACGATAACTGTAAATCCGTCAGCAGAGGTTGAACAGCCTGCCAGTGAAGTGGTATGCAACGGAGCCCCGACTACAGCAATTAACTTCACGACGACGAACACTGGCGGGACAGTCACCTATACCTGGACCAACGACCAGCCGGGGATAGGTCTGGCAGCTACAGGTACAGGGAATATACCATCATTCAATGCAACAAATGCAGGGACATCGCCGGTAGTAGCCACTATAGTTGCAACGCCTCATTTTGAGAACGGATCGGTAACCTGCGACGGACCAGCAAAGACGTTTACAATTACAGTAAACCCGACAGCCGGGGTTGACCAGCCGGTTAACATTGTTGTATGTAACGGCAGTCCGGCTTCAGTTTCTTTCACAACTGTCAATACAGGTGGAACTACCACTTATACCTGGACGAATGATCAGCCGACGATTGGGCTTGCAGCAGGCGGTAATGGTGATATTGCATCATTTAATGCACTCAACGCAGGTACAGCACCGGTAGTAGCCACAATAGTCGTCACACCTCATTTTGAGAACGGATCAGTAACCTGCGACGGACCAGCGAAGACATTCACAATAACTGTAAATCCGTCAGCAGAGGTTGAGCAACCTGCAAGTGAAGTGGTATGCAACGGGTCGCCGACGACGGCAGTAAACTTCACGACGACGAACACAGGCGGAACAGTAACTTATACCTGGACCAACGATCAGCCGGGGATAGGTCTTGCAGCTGCAGGGACAGGGAATATTCCATCATTCACTGCAACAAATTCAGGGACATCGCCGGTAGTAGCCACAATAGTTGTAACGCCTCATTTTGAGAATGGATCGGTAACCTGTGATGGACCGGCAAAGACATTTACCATAACTGTTAACCCATCAGCAGAAGTTGAACAGCCAGCCAGTGAAGTGGTTTGCAACGGGGCACCAACGACGGCAGTTAACTTCACGACGACGAACACTGGTGGAACAGTTAATTATACCTGGACCAACGACCAGCCGACAATAGGACTTGCAGCAAGTGGAACCGGGATTATACCATCATTCACAGTCACCAATGCAGGCACATCCCCGGTAGTAGCCACAATAGTTGTAACACCGCATTTTGAGAACGGATCGGTAACCTGTGATGGGCCCACAAAGACATTTACAATAACTGTAAATCCGTCAGCAGAGGTTGAGCAACCTGTAAGTGAAGTGGTATGCAACGGGTCGCCGACGACGGCAGTAAACTTCACGACGACGAACACAGGCGGAACAGTGACTTATACCTGGAGCAACGACCGGCCGGGTATAGGGCTTGCAGCAAGCGGAACCGGGAATATACCATCATTCACAGTCACCAATGCAGGCACATCCCCTGTAGTAGCCACAATTGTCGTCACTCCTCACTTTGAGAACGGATCAAAGACCTGCGATGGGCCGGCAAAGACATTCACAATAACTGTAAATCCGGCAGCAGAGGTAGAGCAGCCAGCAAGCGAAGTGGTTTGCAACGGAGCCCCAACTACAGCAATTAACTTCACCACCACGAACACAGGCGGGACGGTCACTTATACCTGGACGAACGACCAGCCCTCGATCGGACTTGTAGCTACAGGGACAGGGAATATTCCATCATTCACTGCGACAAATGCAGGTTCATCACCGGTAGTAGCCACAATAGTTGTCACACCTCATTTTGAGAACGGATCGGTAACGTGCGACGGTCCGGCAAAGACATTTACAATTACAGTTAATCCGACAGCAGAGGTTGAACAGCCGGTTAACATTGTTGTATGCAATGGCAGCCCAGCATCGGCAGCTTTCACGACAATCAATACAGGGGGCACTACAACTTATACCTGGACGAACGACCAGCCGACGATTGGACTGGCAGCAAGCGGTACAGGAAACATAGCATCATTTAATGCGATAAACACAGGCACTACACCTGTAGTAGCAACAATAGTCGTCACACCTCATTTTGAGAACGGATCAGTAACCTGCGACGGACCAGCGAAGACATTTACAATAACTGTCAATCCGGCAGCTGAGGTTGACCAGCCTGCATCCCAGGTGGTTTGCAACGGAACACCAGCAGCGTCTGTTAGCTTCACCACATCAAACACTGGCGGTACAGTAACTTATACCTGGACCAACGACCAGCCGGGGATAGGGCTTGCAGCAAGCGGGAATGGTGATATTGCATCATTTAATGCGATCAACGCAGGTACAGCACCAATAGTTGCAACAATAGTAGTGACACCTCATTTCGAGAATGGATCGGTAACCTGTGATGGACCAGCAAAGACATTTACAATTACAGTCAACCCGACAGCGGAAGTTGAACAACCTGTGAACCAGGTAATCTGTAACGGAGAAGCTACTGCCACAGTAACATTTACCACTACCAATATGGCAGGTACAACTACATATACATGGACGAATGACCAGCCGTCAATAGGTATCCTGGGAGCCGGATCAGGTGATATAATCTCATTCACGGCCCTTAATCCTGGGACATCACCCGTCATAGCAACAATAGTTGTAACACCTCATTTTGAGAACGGATCGTTAACCTGCGACGGGCCAACAAAGACATTCACAATAACTGTCAACCCAACTGCCCAGGTCGAATTACCAGATAATCAGGTAGTCTGCAACACTGCACCAACTTTGCCTATTATATTCAGCACAATAAATACTGGCGGAGTTACAACCTACAACTGGACCAATGACCAGCCGGGTATAGGCCTTGCAGCCAGTGGAACTGGTGACATTCCGGTATTCAATGTAATAAATCCCGGCAACTCACCTGTAGTTGCAACAATAGTAGTTACACCTTCCTTTACATATAACGGACGGTCATGCGATGGACCTTCGAAAACATTTACAATAATTGTTGATCCGACTCCCCAGGTGGTACCAAGTGTGCTTACACAGACAATTTGTAACTCCGATGTTACAAACATTGTCATCGGAAGCCCAAGCACATTCAGCAGTGGAGTTGTCACATTCAATTACATAGTGGCGGCAACCGGAGGAGTAACAGGGTTTACAACACCAATGACCGGTTTACCTAAAGACTATGTAATCGCTGATGCTCTTATTAATCCGACCGACGAGGTACAGACGGTAACTTATATAATTACTCCGATAAGTGCCAATGGTTGTGCTTCCGGCCCGGCATCTGTTGTCGTATCAGTACTACCGACAGCACAAGTTAATCAGCCTCCAGATCAGGTTCTCTGCAACGGGGAGAACTCAACCCCGGTACCTTTAAGCACTTTTACGATTGGGACAGTTACCTTTACCTGGACCAACGACCATCCGGAGATAGGCCTGGCCCCATCCGGATCAGGAGATATCCCATCATTTACAGTTTCTGACACAGGCGATGACCCGATAGTTGCAACGATAAGAGTTACCCCGCATTTCACGTATGGAGGCCTTTACTGTAATGGCCAGCCAAAGATCTTTACAATTACGGTAAATCCGACTCCGCAGGTTGTCCCGGATTATCTTGAGCAGACAATATGCAATGACGGAACGACAAATATTACCCTGGGAAGCCCGAGTAATTTCAGCAACGGAAATGTATCATTCAATTATACAGTTGTTGCCACAGGTGGGGTAACAGGATTTACCACGCCGGTAACAGGATTGCCAAAGGATCATATAATAACTGATGTCCTGAATAATCCGACGGATACCGTTCAGACAGTCACATATACCATTGTGCCTGTAAGTCCGGGTGGTTGCGGTACGGGTCCTGCAAAAATAGTTGTAGTATATGTCAATCCAACCCCGAGAGTCTTCCCTGTTCCCGGGGCCTCGATACAGTGCGACAGTACAACAACAAACATCACTCTCCAGAGCCCGAGCCGTTTCACAAGCGGGGTTATTACTTTCAATTATACAGCGACAGCCACAGGAGGGGTGACGGGGTATACAGCAAATGCAACAGGACTGCCGAACAATCATATTATAACGGATAAACTTATCAACCCGACCGATGCACCGCAGACAGTGACTTACAGGGTAGTACCGGTAAGCCCGACGGGATGCAATGACGGACCGGCAGAGAATATTGTGGTAACAGTCAATCCTACGCCAAGGATCTTCCCTGTACCTCCGAACACCATACAGTGTGACAATACGGCAACGAGCATCATGCTTCAGAGTCCGAGCACCTTTACCAGCGGAGTAGTAACGTTCAGGTTCACTGCAACAGCAACAGGAGGGGTTACAGGATTCACTGCGAGTGCTTCAGGACTGCCGAATAATCATGTGATAACTGATATACTTGTCAACCCCACCGATGCTCCGCAGACAGTTACCTACAGAGTAGTGCCTGTAAGCCCGACGGGATGCCATGATGGCCCTGCAGTGATATTCACCGTAACAGTCAATCCGACACCAAGGATCTACCCGGTACCCGGTAACAGCATACAATGCGACAACACAGCCACAAATATAAGGCTTCAGAGCCCCAGCACCTTCACCAGCGGAGCAGTGACATTCAAGTTCACGGCAACAGCCACGGGAGGTGTAACAGGATTTACTCCGAGCGCATCGGGACTGTCGAATGATCATGTAATAGCCGATGTACTTGTCAACCCGACCGATAGTCCCCAGGATGTTACTTATACTATAACACCAGTTAGTCCGACAGGATGTGCCGATGGTCCTTCGGTAAATGTAACCGTGACAGTTAATCCGACACCGAGGGTCTTCCCTGTTCCCGGAGCCTCGATACAGTGCGACAGCACGACGACAAACATCACGCTTCAGAGCCCAAGTACCTTCACCGGCGGAGTTGTAACATTCAATTATACAGCGACGGCAACAGGAGGAGTGACAGGATTTACAGCAAGTGCAGCAGGACTGCCGAATAATCATATTATAACGGATAAACTTATCAATCCGACTGATGCACCACAGACTGTAACTTACAGGGTAGTCCCGGTAAGTCCTACAGGATGCAGTGATGGTCCGGCAGTAAACATTGTGGTAACGATCAACCCGACGCCAAGGATCCATCCGGCACCTGTCAACACGATACAGTGTGACAGCACAGCCACCGGCATAAGGCTTCAGAGCCCGAGCACCTTCACAAGCGGAGTTGTAACATTCAAATACACGGCAACAGCAACAGGAGGAGTTACAGGATACACCCCCACAGCCACGGGTCTACCAAATGATCATGTAATAACTGATGTACTGATCAACCCGACAGATGATCCGCAGACTGTTACTTATACAATTACTCCGTTGAGTCCGGTAGGATGTCATGATGGTCCTTCGGTAAATGTAACGGTGACAGTAAATCCGACACCGAGGATTTTCCCTGTTCCCGGGGCCTCGATACAGTGCGACAGTACAACAACAAACATCACTCTCCAGAGCCCGAGCCGTTTCACAAGCGGGGTTATTACTTTCAATTATACAGCGACAGCCACAGGAGGGGTGACGGGGTATACAGCAAATGCAACAGGACTGCCGAACAATCATATTATAACGGATAAACTTATCAACCCGACCGATGCACCGCAGACAGTGACTTACAGGGTAGTACCGGTAAGTCCGACGGGATGCAATGATGGTCCGGCAGAGAATATTGTGGTAACAGTCAATCCTACGCCAAGGATCTTTCCTGTTCCTGTGAACACTATACAGTGTGACAATACGGCAACGAGCATCACCCTTCAGAGTCCGAGCACCTTTACCAGCGGAGCTGTAACGTTTAAGTATCACAGCCACAGCCACAGGAGGAGTGACAGGATTCACTGCCAGTCGCTTCAGGACTGCCGAATAATCATGTGATAACTGATGTACTTGTCAACCCGACCGATGCTCCGCAGACAGTTACCTACAGAGTAGTGCCTGTAAGCCCGACGGGATGCCATGATGGCCCTGCAGTGATATTCACCGTAACAGTCAATCCGACACCAAGGATCTTCCCGGTACCGGTCAACACGATACAGTGCGACAGCACAGCCACCAACATCAGGCTTCAGAGCCCGAGCACCTTTACCAGCGGAGCAGTAACATTCAAGTTCACGGCAACAGCCACGGGAGGTGTAACAGGATTTACTCCGAGCGCATCGGGACTGCCGAATGATCATGTAATAGCCGATGTACTTGTCAACCCGACCGATAGTCCCCAGGATGTTACCTATACTATAACACCAGTTAGTCCGACAGGATGTGCCGATGGTCCTTCGGTAAATGTAACCGTGACAGTTAATCCGACACCGAGGGTCTTCCCTGTTCCCGGGGCCTCGATACAGTGCGACAGCACGACGACAAACATCACGCTTCAGAGCCCGAGCACCTTCACCAGCGGAGTTGTAACATTCAATTATACAGCGACAGCAACAGGAGGAGTGACAGGATTTACAGCAAGTGCAACAGGACTGCCGAATAATCATATTATAACAGATAAGCTTATCAACCCGACTGATGCACCACAGACTGTTACCTACAGGGTAGTCCCGGTAAGTCCTACAGGATGCAATGATGGTCCGGCAGTAAACATTGTGGTAACAGTCAATCCGACGCCAAGGATCCATCCGGCACCTGTCAACACGATACAGTGTGACAGCACAGCCACCGGCATAAGACTTCAGAGCCCGAGCACCTTCACAAGCGGAGTTGTAACATTCAAATACACGGCAACAGCCACAGGAGGAGTTACAGGATACACCCCCACAGCCACGGGTCTACCAAATGATCATGTAATAACTGATGTACTGATCAACCCGACAGATGATCCGCAGACTGTTACTTATACAATTACTCCGATGAGTCCGGTAGGATGTCATGATGGTCCTTCGGTAAATGTAACGGTGACAGTAAATCCGACACCGAGGATTTTCCCTGTTCCCGGGGCCTCGATACAGTGCGACAGTACAACAACAAACATCACTCTCCAGAGCCCGAGCCGTTTCACAAGCGGGGTTATTACTTTCAATTATACAGCGACAGCCACAGGAGGGGTGACGGGGTATACAGCAAATGCAACAGGACTGCCGAACAATCATATTATAACGGATAAACTTATCAACCCGACCGATGCACCGCAGACGGTGACTTACAGGGTAGTACCGGTAAGTCCTACGGGATGCAGTGATGGTCCGGCAGTAAACATTGTGGTAACAGTCAATCCTACGCCAAGGATCTTTCCTGTTCCGGTGAACACTATACAATGTGACAATACGGCAACGAGCATCATGCTTCAGAGTCCGAGCACCTTCACCAGCGGATTGGTAACTATCAACTTTACGGCTTCAGCTCCGGCGGGCATTAATGGTTTTACACCCAGTGCGAACGGATTGCCAAACGGATATATAATTACCGATAACCTTGTCAACACGACTGACGGACCGCTGACAATTACATACAGGCTGGTACCGGTAAGTGGTGTTTCATGTAATAACGGTCCGTCGGTGATTACCACAGTTACAGTTAATCCAACGCCACGGGCTGCCCCCGTTAATGCCAGGCCTGCTATCTGCTATGCAGACAATACCCAGATAACACTGATCTCACCTACAACAATGACTTCCGGAGAAATAAGGTTTGATTATTCAATTACCATACCTTCAGGAGTCACGGGTAATTCAAATCCTGGTACTGATAAAGTGCAGGGTGATATTCTGTCATTCAGGTACAGAAACTATAATGATACGGTTCAATCTGTCTTCTTCTCAATCACGCCAAAGGTTGTCGGACTTGGCTGTCCTGCAGGAAATGTTAACGTTCAGGAAGTTCAGCTTCATCCGAAACCGGCAAGAGAGATTGTAATCACAAAACCTTTTACATGTGAAGCCAGTAGCGGCCTTGCCGCACTGGAGGCTATAATTTCAAGAGGAGCCGATCCTTATAATATTTTATGGACAGGTCCGGTCGGTTATGTCATGGAAGATTCAATAGAAATTTCAAATCTGTATGCCGGATATTACACTCTGGATGTAACAGACAATCTTGGATGTATGGGTGATACAGCCATAAATATTGCAAACCTGAGTGCATCCCCGAGAATTATCCCGATACCTATTCTTCCAAATATTAATGTTTCATGTCCTGGGGGAAATGACGGCACCGCCCGCATTTATGTAAGAGATGGAATTACACCACCTTACACATATTATCTGGTCCGGAATGACACTGATACATTGTTCGCAGGAGTCTTTTCGGGGAATTATGATCCGGCCAATCCTTCAACTTTCAAAGTCTGCACAGGTCTTATGGCTGGCCAGTATAAGCTGCTGATTCAGGATATAAATGGTTGCGAAACTTACAGGACTGCGGAATTGAAAGAACCTGCACCAATTCAGATCCTCTTTGATCCGGGCAATTACAACGGATCTAACATTTCCTGTCGTGGTTACAGTGACGGTTACGTAACAGCCAATGTTTCAGACGGGAACGGAACCTATACTTATTACTGGTATCCGGCTGTCGGGACCCTTACCGTCAGCAATGACTCCAACCTGCTTGATAGTGTCCCTGCAGGAAAATATTACCTGCTGGTAACTGACCTTCTTGGTTGCAGCAAAACTGACAGTGTTACACTGACAGACCCTCTGGGAATGACCTTGACAGGAAGCGAAGTTTCTCACAGCAATGACAATAACTTCCAGATTTCATGTTATGGTGCAAGCGACGGTTATATAAAGATAACAATTTCAGGAGGCTCCGGAATTTTCAATTACCTGTGGATCGGCCCCGACGGCTATTCAGCCACAACAAAAGATATCACCGGCCTCAAGGCAGGAACTTATACATGTACGGTAACAGATGTAAATGGCTGTATCCTTATGCCTCAGCCGGTCTTTACCCTTACTCAGCCTGAAATGCTGAACATAGTCTCAGTTGGTTCCTTATCGGCTGATGGAGGATTTAACATAAATTGCGCAGGAGGAACGGGATCGGTTGATATTACCGTAACAGGTGGAAGCACAGGTTCGTACACTTATAATTGGAGCACATCAGACGGATCAGGAATAATTGCCGGGCAGGAAGACCAGAGCCTCCTGAGGGCGGGAACCTATCATCTGGTTGTTACTGATTTAAATGGATGCGTTACCACCACTGACATTACATTGACTCAGCCTCCGGCACTTACCACAGAACTTGTCCCCACCCATATCACATGCCAGGTGACAGGCTTCAACAATGGCTCAATTAACCTGACAGTCACAGGCGGAATACTTCCCTATTCATACATTTGGTCAACCGGTGCCACCTCACAGGACATTACCGGTCTGACAGAAGGTAATTATAGTGTTACGATCACAGACGCTAACGGATGCTCAAAGACCGATTCCGTCAGAGTAAATAATCCACCGCCATTGACCTTCTCGCAGGATAAATCAAACTATAATGGATTTAATATCAGCTGTTACGGAAGGGCAGACGGATTTATCATGGTTGAACTCACCAGCGGAACTCCTCCATATATATACAGCTGGCAGGGACCCAATGGTTTCTCAGCCATAACAAAAGACATAAACGCCCTGAAAAGCGGTCAGTATGTTTTACTCGTGACAGACAGCAACTTATGTACTGTGGAGGATACAATAACCCTCACTGAACCTGAAGAATTGGGAATGACCGTTACTACTTCATTGAGCGTTACTAACGATCACAATATTAACTGTGCAGGCGGGAAAACCGGAACAATAACAGTTGAAGCATTGAACAATGCCGGACCGGTTACCTATCTCTGGGCTGACGGTGTGATCGGGAATACAAGATCCGGACTTGAAGCAGGCGCCTACAATATCATCATTACCGATTCCAACAACTGCCAGGCTGATTCTGTAATAACTCTTACGGAACCTGATCAAATTAAGCTTACATTTGTCGTCACCCAGCCATTCTGCACTGACATGCCTGATGGTTCAATTCTTCTGACTGTATCAGGCGGTGCTGGTTCGAACTATACCTATCTGTGGTCCGATAATTCAACGACACAGAATATAACTACAGCTGTCAGCGGATATTACAGTGTTAAGGTTACCGATGAGAATGGATGTTCAGCCAGGGATTCAGTGCTGATGACTCCTGTTAATGAAGTTTGCCTTGATATTCCGAATGCTATCTCACCAAATGGTGACCTGATAAATGATGAATGGAATATTGGCTTAAAGGATCTCTATCCGCAAATTGAAATTAAAATATTTAACAGATGGGGTGAACTGGTCTGGAAATCCGAGAAAGGTTATCCCAGGCCATGGGACGGAAGAAGCAAAGGATCTGTTCTTCCTCTTGACTCCTATCATTATATAATTGACCTGCATAATGGATCAAAACCAATAATCGGACATGTTACTATTGTTAAATAAAAATTGATATTTCAACGACAGTGAGAAAACTGGCTTTCATATCGGCTTTAATAATTTGCAGTGCAATGGTTTCAGGGCAACAGCTGCCCTTGTACAGCCAGTATCTCTACAACAAGTTCCTTATCAATCCGGCAGTCGCAGGAAGCGATGGGTACACAAGCTTCAACCTGACTGCAAGAGAGCAATGGATAGGCTATTCCGGAGCACCGAGGACCTTTTCATTCAGCGGTCAGACAAGAATTCTTAAACGGAGTTACAGACTCAGGAATGTCGGTCCGGGCAGGAATGTGTACCGGCCGAAGACCGATGGGAAAATAGGTTTTGGCGGTTATGTTTTCAGCGACAGGAACGGTCTTATCCAGAGAACCGGATTCCAGGCTTCTTATTCCTACCATATGTGGATACAAAACAACACTCAGCTTTCGATGGGACTGGCCGTTACCGGTTATCATTTCAAGATAAATGAGAAAGAGATAGATTTTCAGGATCCAAATGAACCATGGTTAAATAATGAACTTAGAAGGGGGGTCTTTGTTCCTGATGCAGACTTTGGCATATATGTTCTCAATCCTAAATACAATATCGGCTTCTCAACGGAACAGTTGTTCGGAGCTGCTGCCAAAATCGGGGGTGAAGCCTACAGCAACTACAGAATGGACCGCCATTATTATCTGTTTGGATCTTACAGCTTTACTTCAGGAAATAAAATCGAGCTTCAGCCTTCAGCGCTGATAATGATGTCGGAACAGATGAAACCCATGGCTGATATTGGCTTCACCTATATTTATGATCAGAAGTTCTGGGCAGGAATATCATACAGGACCAGCAAAGCAATAATTGCAAATTTCGGACTGACTTATACCAATATGTATATTGGCTATGCTTTCGATTTCACTCTTCAGGAAATACAAAGAGTGACATATGGCACGCATGAGCTTACTATTGCAATAAGGTTTGGTGACAGCGCCAGAAAATACAGATGGCTCGACCGCTATTGACCATTTACTGATTTTTTCATCTGCGGTAATTTGCGAGATCTGCGGGAGATTTTTCTTTTGTTTCCCGCAGATTGCGCAGATCTTCGCTGATTTATGAGTAACTCTATTATTTTTTGCGAAGGAAATAGATCAACGAACTGCACTTATTCTTATTAAATACCGACTGAAGTGCAAAAAATCCTCCATTCACCAGCCCTTTAATAAATGATAATTTAGAGCCTTTGTTTCTTTCACTCAGTATCGAAATATAGAATACATCAAGTGGAAGACTTTTTATCCTGACAATTTCAAAGCCTTTTTTCTCCCAAAACAACTTGACAGTGGAAGGATTGAAATGCCACAGATGTCTTGGGACATCGTAGGCAGCCCATAGCCTCCCATAATATCCTGCATCCGATGAATCGCTGTTTGGTAATGCTGCAATGCAAATGCCATCTGTTTTTAAAAGACGGCTGATCTCTTCTGAATACCTGAATGGATTGTGGAAATGCTCCATAACATGCCACATTGTGATGCAATCAAAGCTTTTATCAGGCAGATCAGATACCCTGTCTTCTGACAGGACTTTTATCCCGAATCTTGAAATCGCCAAAATCACGGGCTTTTTCATTTGGTTCGATACCGGTGACAACCCAACCGGCTTCTTTCATAGTTGCTGCAAAATATCCTGTCCCGCAGCCAATATCAAGAATGTTGCCCCGGTTAAGACCAGTAGCTATTTCGACAATCCTTAATTTCCTCTGCAGCATTATATCCCTGACACCCAGGTACACGCGGTTTGTAAATCCCTTTGCCCGGTCATCATGGGAAATATAATTTTCAGATTCATAATATCTTCCGATTTCCGGTTCATCCGGATATTCTCTTGTAAAAATAAATCCGCATTCAGTGCACCTGAAAAGCTCAAATTCTTCTTTGCTTACAAGATGATCTATGCACTTCAGATACGGTGAAATTTTTTCTGAAGAACAAAGGGGACAATGATTATGAAGGATCATTTATTCTGACTTTGCTTTTTTTATAAACCCCGTAAAAAAGTATGCGGCAACCATTAAGATTAAAATAACCGAACTTGCGAGAGATACTTTATTTCCTGTAAAGTAGGATGAAGGTGCAAAGGTAAACCTTATCTGATGGGTTCCCGGAGGTACGATCATTCCTCTGAGTACATAATCAGCCCTGAAATATCTGCTCTCTTTATCATCAACAAAGCACTTCCATCCTGCCGGGTAATAGATCTCCGAAAAGATCACCAATTTCTCAGTACCTGCAGTATATGTGTAAATCAATTCATTCGGTTCGTACGATTTGAGCCTGATCGTGTCATTTGGATCAACCCGATAGGAAGTTGCCTTCACCTGGTCCTTAAACCTTGCATCAACAGCAGCCTCCAGGGAAGGATTAATTGTGTTGACAGCTGAAAGCTCATTATTGGCATTGTCCACAAATACAGGTTTCTCTGCAAACCAGGCATTCCCGAGAGCGTGTGTATTTATCAGAGGAGGCGACTCGGGATTATATATTATATATTTGGTATTCAGCATATTCAAAGCGGTAGTATTGTTAAACACCGGCATCAGCTCATTGAGTGTTGTTGCTTTTCCCGCGGCAGCGCTTATAAGAGCGATCTCACGGCTTATTGATGAATCAATAAGCTCCTGATATCTTTTAAGCTTTGCTCCATGGTAGCCGCCGATTGATTTATGAAAATAGGATGTGGGAGAATTGTCATTAAATGTTGAGGTTGCCAGGTTTAAAACCCTGTAATAGGAGGGGTCCTGAAGAATAAATTTATCCGCAGAGGTCGGGGAGAATGTTTTCTGCATGATAGCCGGTTTCTCAAACCTGTCGGCATTGAGGTATCTCCTGTCAGCTCCCCATAGATCCAGCAGGATCAGAAAAGCAATGATGAGTATTGAATATTCCTTTTTAAGTTTCCCGACAACATACCCAAGGATGGCTCCTGCTGCAAGTAAAATAAACAAAAGCGACCGTGAAACTATCTGTCCTGAGAAGTTCTTTTCTGTCAGATGTAAGTGCTGTTATAAGCCAGGCCGGATAACCAGTTTCGTACGGGCTTAAAAATGACCCGGCAATTCCGGGAATGAGCAGAATCAGCAAGACAAGGCCAGCGGTAACTCCGCCTGCAATCTGCAGCCCTTTCATCATTTCCTTTCTTGAAAGTTCCCCGTTGTAATATTTCTTTAAAGCAAGGAATCCCAGCAACGGAATGCAAAACTGTGAAATTACAAGTATCATGGTCACAGCCCTGAATTTATTATATCCGGGAAAATAATCAATAAAAAGATTGGTAAGAGGCATGAAATTTTTACCCCAAGCCAGCATGACTGATAGTATTGTCGCTACCAGTAGCCACCATTTTTCCCTTCCTCTGACCACAGTAAGACCAAGAACAAAAAGAAAAATCACTATCGCCCCGACATAATGAGGACCATCAGTACCTGGCTGTGTTCCCCAGTATTTCATAACATGGTTGACTTCCGATACTGCATTGTTTTGCTTGAGAACCTTAACTGTTTCTGAGTTCCTGTCAAAGGGTTGGCTTGATCCTCCCACGAAATTTGGTATAAGCAGATTCATTGTCTCACCAATGCCGTAACTCCAGTGTGTAATATAATCCCTGTCCAGCCCCGAAGAAACATTCTTGCTCTCTGTTTCAAGATCTGACTTGCCCCTTATGGAGTACTTGCCATATTCATAGATAGTGAAAAGGTTGCCGAAATTTATTCCGATTGCAATAATAAACGGCACTATTAGCAGAACAGAGGTTTTTAAAAACTTAGGGACTTCTTTTTCTTTAATAGAAAATACAAATTCCGTAATAACGAATACAAGAAGACAAATCATTGAATAATAAGTGATCTGCGGATGATTTGCCAGTATTTCCAGTGACAGGAGGAATGCAGTCAGAAGGGCTCCTTTGATTGCATCACACCTGTAAGTGTAATAAATTGCTCCGACCATAGGGGCCATGTATGCCAGTGCAACTGCCTGTGTATTATGTCCCGCTGCAAGTATCTGAAAAAAGAATGAAGAGAGTCCGTAAGCAATTGCCCCGGCTATTGAAAGCCATGGATTTATTCCAAAAAGTAAAAGCATGAAATAAAATCCTAGCATTGAAATGAAAAGAACTGACACAGGCATTTTGAAGATCCTCAGAATTTTATCAACATTCTTCATAAGATTTCCCGGAAAACGCGTTGAAATAAGGTAAGCTGGCATCCCGCTGAAAATTGAATTGGTCCACAGGGGTTCTTTGTGGAATTCAGCCCGGTAATCGTTTATTTCTTTTGAATTTATAACCGATACCATTGAATCGTTCGCTTTGAGCACCTTTCCTTCAAGGACAGGATAAAAATATGCGAACGATATTATTATGAATAAGGTAACTGCTGCCAAATGAGGTAAAAGTGACCCATACTTTTTATTGATTTCCATAAACCACGCTTTTTGGATTTCCGAACTGTAAAAGACAAAAGTATTTAATTATAGGAAATTATTCTATCCGGGAATGTCTGTCCCTGCTAATTATTGTCTGAGGTATTTTTTAACGATCTAAGATTTTCTCCCAGTTTGCTGAGATTTGACCATTTTGCTACAAATCCCTTTATTGCCTGCAATTCAGATGGTTCGTAGAAGTTGAAAAGAAAAAGTATAAAAGGGAAACTTAGCAGAGCTATCGATTTAAAAACCAGCCTTGGGACCAGCAACATATCGTTAAAAATAACTCCTGAAAAAGATAATATAGTACCGATAATAAAGATAACCAGTACTTTACGCAATTCATAGGGCACAGATAACACCTTCTGCGAAAAATAATAGCAGGAGAACCAGTAAATCACATTTGTAATAATGGTTGCTGTTGCCGCACCAATCACGTTAAATCTCGGTATTAAAAGGATATTAAGGAGTATGTTAAGAATAGTCGAAAAAATTACTATGAAACCCATTATCCATGTCTTTTTCTTAATAATCAGTCCCCAGATCGTTGTCTCTCTCATGTTAATAAAAAATACTGATATTGCCAGAAGAGGAACCACAACATGAGCTCCCCAGAATGCAGTTGAACTTGTAATGACCTTTATTGCTTCATATGAGAACAACGAAACAGCAATAACTCCCATCATCAGTACGAAGGAAGAATAAAGATTTGTTTTCGAATAAAATCTTTTGCTGTCAGGTGTATCTATCCTTTGAATGATCCTTGGCGATACAGCCATCTTGATCGAATCAACGATTACCAGCTTGAGAACACTTGACATCTTAAAGGCCAGGGAATATATTGCAACGAACTTCAGAAGCGCCATTGAGTTTAGTGAGTACCTGTCGATTGCGGAGAATATTGCTCCTGCAAAGTTTGCAAGCATCAGCGGGAAATCCATAGATTGACATTGCTCTCAGAAGCTTCAGGTCAATTTTTGGCATACAGTTCCTGATAGCATAAACTGACAGAAGAATGATGAACAGAAGATTCACTATTACCTGAGCAAGATAAATTCCGGGTATCCCCATTTTCCTGAAAACAATGAGAAAAATTGTAAGTAAAAGAACTGTAGCCAGTTTTAGGAGGTTGGCAGTTGAAAAGAGCACTGACCTCGACTGGATCCTCATCAGGGTATTTATGATATTGTTTATTGATTGAAGTGCAGTCGAAAGTATCAAAAGCCTTAGAGCAGCATTCCACTTTTCTGTACCAAAAATAAGTACCGAGATCTTCCCGGATAAAGGGAAAAGAATGACCACAAACAGGACGCTTATCAGAACCTGCGATAAAAGGGACATGAAGAAGATCCCTTTCTGATCTTTGATATGATCGCGGTCCCAGTACCACCTCATCAGGCTCTGCGGAAGCGCTGAAGCCATCATCGATATTAAAACCAGCCCGGAAATATCGAGCATGGTCATAATACCAAAATCTTCCACCGAGAAGTACTTCGGATCAGTGTACAAAGGAATTAAAATGAATCCTACAATCTTAACAGCAATGTTCCCAAGCCCGTAAACAATGCTGTCTTTTGTGGATTGTCTGATCGAATTCAACATAAATCGGATTCTTACTTGTTCCCTCTTGTTAAAGTCAGGTTAGTCCTGAACTTTACTTAAGGGTGGTGTCAATATGATAATATCTGATTCAATAACTGATTTGTACCCCGGTCCCTTCTGTCTTATGAAAACATGCAATTCATCCATTGTCGGATAATCCCTTTTACCGATAAACAGCCGGGCATCATCGATCAGGATAATATGAAAGTAACTGTTGTTTTTGAAAATCGCATCAAGTTCCCTGAAAACCGGACTTTCCGTTTCTCCCCTGGCTGTAAGGCCGCTTGAATAATGTCCGTCAAGCCAAAGCAGGGACCTCCTGTCAATACCGGGCATTATTTCCGGAAGGATGTCCCCACTATTCCCATGCAGCACTTTAATGTGAGAATATTTCCTGAACCGCTTAATGGCCGCCCTAAAGAGTCTGTTACTTAACTCTATTGAAATAATACTTTCAAAATTATTCTTTTGTGCAAATACGGTATCACCAAGATATGTCCCTGTTTCAATCAATATACTGCACGAATAGGCTTTTGCATATTTTTCAATGATCTTCTGCTTTGCCGAATGTGGCGGCGGAACAGGGCATCCGTCAGATTCCCATTGCCTGAGCTCCTCTTTATTAAGTCGAAACTCTTTCTTTTCATAGAAATAATTCTGAATGCTGATGGGAATATAACGGTTTATGTGGCGCATAAGCCTTATTGTTTAATTATTCTGAAGAGTTTTTTCCTCAAGTATTTGATTATAAATTAATTCAGGACTAAATTTTTTCGAATTTTCAAGTGCTTTTATTTTAAGATCTTCAATTATTTGCCGGTCCGAAACAAGTCTGGCAAGGATCTTACCCAGGTCATGGAAATCATGGTACAGGAGGGTACTTGTTGATAGCTCTTCAGGGACCGGATATGTGTCAGGAAGAATACCGGGCTTTCCAGCTTTTATCATCGCAAAAGGTATCCCGGTCTCTTTTGTTTTGCCGTAAATACTGTACTTATTCAGTTTGACGTTCATATTGCCGGCAATGATATCAGCTTTCGAAAGCTCAGTGTTATATTCTCCGGGAGGAATATATTGAACAGGATGAACAATAATCGAAAACCCCTTACTTTTCAACAAATCAACTTTATTCAAGGATCATGGTATGATTATCCAGGGGATTATCATTTTGCACTCCGCCTAACAGATCAATAATGAACCGGTCTTTCAATTCTGCAAGCTGCGATTCAAGAGTTTCAAGCAAAGCAAGATAATTCCGCCTGTATTGCGACAAAATACCAGGTATACAGATTCTCAGCGGACTATTGGGGGAGGTTTGTCTGGTTCCCAGAAGAGGATCAAAAACCGAGAAGGGAACAACCTCTGACGGGATTCTGATTTTCATCTCATTCATTGCATCCTGAACAGATCTGGAAAGGACAACAAGGCGCCCGTCCGACTTTTGAACTTTTTCTAAAATTTCCTTTTTGTAAGCCGGGAAAATGAAATTTACCTTGAAAAAATAAATCCACAGATTTAAGTGTGAGGTTCCGGATATGGAATAAAAAAACTTCTTTATCGATTTATGGAAAGAATTACCAAACCATTCATCCGTGTTATGAATAACCAGGAAAAGTCTTGTTCTGAGATTCCACTTTGATATGACCCTGATGTGCTTTGTCAACGAAACCAGATAAATTCGATCCAGAGAGTAATTCCCAATATCATTTAAGAAATCTTCAGCCTTTTGTTCCTCAGGTTTAACCACAAGAAACAGATTCGCATAAAGGCCGCAAAGAAAGCTCAGGTTAATTGAATGGGTCTTGATTGTGAACAGGTATACCTTATTACCGGGATCACAGCAAAATATCCTGCAGAGCGATTCTGCAAGGGTAATATGGCCCGTTTCCATTATTTCTGCTACACCAACCTGCATCTGGCAGAATTATTCATATAGATCATGTCCCATTCCTTCAGTTTGCCATTGTCGACAATCGAAGGAAGAATATCGTACAGGGTGTAATTCCGTTCCCTGAGGTATTTGTCAATATCGTAATATTTGGCCGATCCGGTGTATCCTTCATGATTGTTAGCTTCAAGTACAATAATGTCGGTTCTTTTAAGGGTAGTTTCAGCGCCTTTCAGAACATCCATCTCGTAACCCTGAACATCAATTTTCATTATTCCTATTTCATCCTGGTTCTTTGCAAGGAAATCATCCAGTCTTACCATCATAATGGTTTCAACCCCGGCCTTCCCCAGATTTGACTCATTGAATGCTTTGCTGATCAGGATCAGCTGACAGTGGAAGCAACGATGAAGATGTGATCCTCCTGGCGATGTTTATCTGTTTTTCAGTATTTTCATTACCGGCTGCGCAATTTATGAATTCAATATTTGTGGAAGAAGAGAATCGGTCTTTAATCGCCCTGAGATTTTCGGATACCGGTTCAAAGACAATAATTTTACGGTCGGGGAAATTCTCCGCGTATAGTTTCAGGGAAGCACCAATACCACCTCCGATATCAAGAATTGTAAATTTCTGGTTGATCAGCTTTTTAGCAAGCCGGATACTGCGGTGAATATGATTCAGGGGGAAAAGCTCCCCTTTACCGGACATATCATCTAACTCTTTCCGTAAAGTATGGTTGATGAGATGTTTCAGGACTGGTTTGCTCCTCCTGACCGGTATAAAAAGGAAATCTATTAATTTATTGGTGAACCTGCTGATAACTTTTTTCTCCATTGTTAATTAATTAACAATCCTTTATACAGATTAATGAGATCGGTTTTCTTTTTCTCAAGATTGAATTCGCTGATTATTGCCCTGTATCCGTTTTCTCCCATCTTCGTGCGCAGATCTTTGTCATTCAGTAGTCTGATCATTGATTCTGAAAATTCCTTTTGGTCCCTGTAAATTATACCGCAGTTATACTTCTCAATCAGCTTCTGCTGAGGCAGGCAGTCAGAAGCAATGACTGGCCTTTTTCCCCACATGTAATCGAAAACCTTGTTTGCAACTCCCGAATCATGCTGGGGATTTCTGAGAAAGGGAGCCAGGCAGATATCGCTGAAATCGAGATATGATGGCAACTTTGAAATATCAATCCAGGGAATATAATTGATTCGTTCCTTAAGCGCAGGAATCCCAATTGCATCAAAAAATCTCTTTCTGTCCTTCCTGTCAACCGGACCGATGATAAGCAGGTCTGCATCATAACCTTTACCGGTCACTTCCTTAAATGCGTTAATTGCATTGAATATTCCTCTTCTTTCTGCAACAACTCCAAAATAGAGTATTACAGGTGCTTTCTTAATGAAGGGGATTGTTTCCCTGTCTATCTTGATTTTTTGCATCTGTTCCAGATCAGGTACGTTTGGGAAAGCACAGATATCTCCGGCTGAAAGGAAATTGTATTTACCCAGAAGCTGATCCCTGAATTCATCACTCAGTACAACTATTCTTTTTGGATAACTCAGAAGCTGTCTCTCCTTTACCTGCCACTTAGATGGTTGTGCGATCAGATTTCTTAAAAATCCTTTTGTCCAGTTGTAAGTGGTCACTGCATATGAATAATTTTCATGGAGATCAAGTACCATGGGGATTATGCTTTCTGATTTCCGTATTCCTGATCTGGAAGCTTCCACCATGTAAAGATCATGTACATGAAGGCTGTCTATTTTATTGGTTCTTATGAAATTCCTTATCCTTGACGACCAAAGCCATTCATAAGCAGGAATTGTATTAAGGAAGAAGAACAGAAAATCCTTTGTTCTTTTTCTGATTTTAATTCGTGATACAGTTATCCCTTCAATCTTTTTGTAAATCTTTCCGCCAAAACCAAAGCACAGGACAAAGATTTCATAACCGCTGCCTTTAAGGATCTCAATTTCCCTTAAGACGCGCTTATCATCGTTCAGGTCATTATCAACTATAACTCCTATTCTCATTTAGTTCAATAGTGATACTATTCTTTGCACGAGAAGGTCTCTCCTGTAAGCCGAAGGTGATGTCTTTTCCTGAATGAAAGGATTCTCAGCAAGAGTTTTTAAGTATTCCGAAATCCCTTCAGTGTCTCCATAGTTAAATGTTTTCCCATGCCCGCACTCTTCAATTATACCGGCAGCATCACCGTCTGCCGGGCCCAGACAGATCACCGGTTTGCCCGATGCCAGATATTCATAAAGCTTCCCGGTAATTATGCTTTTGTTGCTCTTATGATCAGGAATGATTATTAGGAGCGCACTCGAGTTCATCATGTATTCAAGAGCCCTTCTATGATTAACATAAGGAATAAACTCGGTCCCTGTTTCTCCTGCGGCTGATATAATAAGCTTTTTCTGATCCCCTGAAACGAAGCCGACAAATCTTAATCTGAAATCCAATCCTTTTTCCCTGAAAATATTCATTGCTTTCAGGAATCCACTTACCGGATAGGATCCGGGCAATGTCCCGATATAGGAGATTGTGAAAATATAAGGTATTGAAGCAGCCAGACCTGAAAAGTCCTGCGCATCGTAGCCGTTTGATATCACTTCCAGCTTCCCTTTTATTTCCGGTAATTTCTGAGTGAATAAATCTGAAAGAGATTTTCCGACTGTAATTATTTTATCGGCAGTGGTCAGAACTTCCCTTTCCAGGGCAGAATCGATTTTCCTTGAAATCCATGTCGGATAGAACTGATCATAGTAATAAATATCTGTCCAGGGATCGCGCAGATCGGCAATCCATATGACACCCGGGAATTTCTTCTTCAGCTTCAGTCCGATAAGCTGAGTGGAATGGGGGGGACTGGTGGTAATAATATGATTTATCTTTTCTCTTACAACGATTTTGCACGCTTCGCGGAATGCAAATTTATTCCATCCTTTTCTCGGATCTGGAATGAAAAAGTTACCCCTGATAAACCGGATGATCTGGCTCCGAAGAGTTTTTTCTTCATTGGCGGCAAAACCTGCTGCCGGAATTCTGGATTTGTCCTTCCTGTAAAGCCTGAAATAATCTGTTGCTTTTGTTTTATTAATGATAAGATCCTTCGGCACCTCTTTACTGAGAGAGTCGTCCAGAGCTGGATATGCTGCGAACTCCGGATCAATTGTGAGTACAACCGGCTCCCATCCGTATTCAGGGAGATATTTTGAAAATTTGAGCCAGCGCTGTACTCCGGCCCCCGACCCCGGAGGCCAGTAATAAGTGATTATGAGAACCTTTTGCATTCTAGAGCTTCTTAAGGAGGGTTCCGATGCTTACTTTTTCGAAAATTATATCTTTAAGTCCCGAAATTTTTACGCGTTCCTGTTCCATTGAATCGCGATACCTGATAGTAACAGTCTGATTATCAAGAGTCTGATGGTCTATCGTGATGCAATACGGTGTCCCGATCGCATCTTGTCGGCGGTACCTTCTTCCAATTGAATCTTTATCGTCATACTGGCAGTTGAAATCAAATTTCAGTTCATGTGCAATATTTGACGCTATTTCGGGTAACCCGTCTTTCTTAACAAGCGGCATAACAGCAAGTTTAACGGGAGCTAAACAGGAGGGAAGCCTGAGCACCACCCGTGTATCGGCGTTTCCATCCTCTTTCTTAAGTTCTTCTTCAAGATAAGCCGCTGAAATAATGTGGAGGAACATCCGGTCAACACCAATTGAGGTTTCAATGACGTAAGGGATATACGATTCACCTTTCTCTGGATCGAAGTATTGCATCTTTTTCCCACTGTATTTCTGATGCTGGCTAAGATCATAATCAGTTCTGGAATGAATCCCCTCGACCTCCTTGAATCCGAATGGGAACCTGTATTCAATGTCAGTGGCGGCATTTGCGTAATGGGCAAGTTTAGTATGATCGTGAAAACGGTAGTGCTCATCACCGAATCCAAGAGCTGTATGCCATTTCATTCTCTTTTCCTTCCAGAGCCGGAACCATCCGAGCTCAGTTCCTGGCTGAACAAAGAACTGCATCTCCATCTGTTCGAATTCCCTCATCCTGAATATGAATTGCCTGGCAACTATTTCATTCCTGAATGCCTTGCCGATCTGTGCAATGCCAAACGGGATCTTCATCCTTCCGGTCTTCTGAACATTTAAAAAGTTTACAAATATTCCCTGAGCTGTTTCCGGGCGCAGATATATTTTATTTGATCCTTCGAGAGTGGATCCCATCTCGGTCGAGAACATCAGGTTGAATTGCCTCACATCGGTCCAGTTGCGGCTGCCGGAAATCGGACACACTATTTCACTGTCTATAATTATCTGCCTTAGTCCGGCAAGATCGTTCTCATTAAGTGCTTTTGTATAGCTTACATTGAGTTCATCAATCTTCGCCTGGTTTGCAAGTACCCGGGGATTAGTTTCCCTGAATTTCTTTTCATCAAAAGCCTGTCCGAACCTCTCCCTGGCTTTTTCAACCTCTTTTGTGATCTTATCTTCTATTTTACCTATATGCTCCTCGATGAGGACATCTGCCCTGTATCTCTTTTTTGAGTCTTTGTTGTCAATAAGGGGATCGTTGAACGCATCTACATGGCCTGAGGCTTTCCATATTGTCGGGTGCATAAATATTGCCGAATCAAGGCCCACAATATTATCATTGAGGAGAACCATACTGTCCCACCAGTATTTCTTTATATTGTTTTTAAGTTCCACACCATACTGACCATAGTCGTAAACAGCACTTAAACCGTCATAAATTTCACTTGACGGAAAAACATATCCATATTCCTTGCAATGAGCAACCAATTTTTTGAAAACATCCTCCTGGGCCATAATCACTATGTTTGTTTAGCGGAAAGCAAAAGTAAATGAAAAAGTTTGGTTTCACAATTGTCGACTTCTCTGCCTGTTCATAAAACTTCCCTTCCTCCATTAAAGGGGATTGACCTGGCAATTAGTTAGCCCCCCTCAGAGGGGATGGGGGTTGTAACTTTATTTGTATCTTTAGCCTCCAGGATATTTTGGTAAGTATATGAGAAAAAGAACTGACTTTCTTGTCATTGGGTCCGGTATTGCAGGGCTGACTTTCGCTCTCAAGGCGGCCCGGTACGGAAAAGTCTCGATCGTTACAAAAGCCTCGCTGGGTGATACCAATACCCGCTATGCCCAGGGAGGAATTGCAGCAGTGTTCAGCGAACCGGACAACTTTGAAAAGCATATCAGGGATACATTGATCGCCGGCGATGGTATCTGCAACGAAGAAGTGGTCAGGCTTGTAGTGCAGGAAGCCCCTGCGAGGATAAAAGATCTTATCAACCTGGGCGTGCCTTTTGATAAGAAAAAGGACGGGACCTATGATCTCGCGAAAGAAGGGGGACACACTGAGTACAGGATCCTTCACGCAAAAGACAGGACAGGAGAGGCTATCGAAGAAACGCTGATTGCCAAGGTGAAGAAAAATCCGAATATTGAAATCTACGAGCACTATTTTGCAATAGAAATTCTCACACAGCACCACCTTGGAGTCGAGGTAAAAAAGAGTTATCCGCATATCATGTGCTACGGAGCTTACGTGGCTAACCTTTCCGATCAGAAAGTATATACCTTTCTGTCGAAGGTGACAGTAATTGCCACCGGAGGACTAGGCAATGTCTATCTTACGACAACCAATCCCGAAATAGCTACAGGCGACGGAGTTGCTATGGTCTACAGGGCTAAAGGTACGATTGAAAACATGGAATTCATACAGTTCCACCCTACCTCATTGTACGATCCGGAAAAGAAGCCTTCGTTCCTTATCACCGAAGCACTGAGAGGTTACGGTGCAGTCCTTAAGAATATGGCCGGTGAAAAATTCATGAACAGATATGATAGTCGCGGATCCCTTGCACCCCGTGACATTGTTGCAAGGGCAATAGACAACGAATTAAAAATTTGGGGTGATGATCATGCATGGCTCGATTGTACACATCTCGATCCTTCAGGCCTTAAGGAACATTTCCCAAATGTTTACGAGCATTGCCTGCTACGCGGAATAGACATAACGAAGGACATGATTCCGGTTGTGCCATGTGTTCATTATTCCTGCGGCGGTATTAAAGTGGATACTGACGGACAGAGCAACATTGACAGGCTTTATGCTCTTGGGGAAGCTTCATCCACAGGTCTTCACGGAGCAAACAGGTTAGCTTCAAATTCACTCGTTGAGGCAATCGTGTTCTCTCATCGGGCTGTAATGCATTCGGAGAAACGCCTGAATGACCTTGACCATGAAGAAAAATTACTTGACTGGGATTATAAGGGAACCACCCATCTTGAAGAAATGGTGCTAATTACGCAGAGCCTGAAAGAAGTTCAGATGATAATGAGCAACTATGTCGGGATCGTACGATCCGATCTTCGCCTGGAAAGAGCATTGGTACGGCTTGAAATTTTATACAAAGAGACCGAAAGCCTTTATAAAAGGTCACTTATATCAAAAAAAATATGCGAATTACGGAATCTGATCACTGTTGGGTATCTGATAATCAAGATGGCCAGAAACAGAAAGGAAAGCATCGGTCTCCATTATTCCATTGATTATCCGAAAAGAGTAAAATCCGAACTCTGATATTATCCAGATATGAACCATCTCGAGTCTTCATTTTCCGGGAAAAACAGCTTCTGGCGGTATGTGGTCATGTTCGCAACTGTGCTGATCGCATCAAACACCATCGGGGCTGTCCCGTTGCTCATTGCTTATGCTATGAAAGCCAGTTCAAACCCTGATGTGATCTCCGATATCGCGGCCAATCCGAACGATCTTGGCGTGCTCGGGCTTGAACCGAATCTGGACCTTTTCATAATGCTCTTCCCCTTTATTGCCGGACTTTTAACCTTTATCCTGCTTGTAAAACCTTTAAATAACCGGACATACAAAATAACCATCAACGGGACCGGAACTATACGATGGAACAGGTTCTTTGTCTCGGCCCTGGTCTGGCTTATTCTTTCTGCAGTTTATTTCTTTATCTACCTGAGGGCTGATCCTTCCAATTTTACTCTGACAAATACATCGGTCACCCTGTTAATCCTGATTGCTGTTTCATTGATCTTCATCCCCTTTCAGGCGGCGTTTGAGGAAATACTATTCCGGGGTTATCTTATGCAGGGATTTGCAGTGCTTGCCAGGAACAGATGGTTCCCGCTGCTGATGACTTCAATTTTGTTCGGACTTATGCATGCGTTCAATCCCGAGATTAAGGAATTCGGATTTTTTACGATGATTCCGCAGTACGTTCTATTCGGATTGGTTTTTGGCATAATTACAATACTTGATGATGGTATTGAAGCCGCTATGGGAGCTCATGCTGCCAACAATATTTTTCTATGCGTGATGGTTACCCACAGCTCTTCTGCACTTCAGACACCTGCAGTTTTTGTGCAGCAAAATGTCTATCCCTGGACTGAGTTCATTGCACTGCTGATAACAGGAATAATTTTTATAATTATTCTGAAAATTATCTTCAGGTGGGAAAGTTTTTCTCCCCTGCTGGGCAAAGTTGATGGCTGACCATCATGAAGATCAGACTCCGAAAACTGAGGTCCTGTCATCGCTCCGGTAATCACCCCATCTTTGGCGGATCTCATTTATAAGGTTTTTTATCTCATCCGCGTCAATTGACGTAAGAAGCCTCAGCCGTGTCTCCTTAAAATCCGGAAGCCCTTTAAAGTAATTGGAAAGATGCCTGCGCATTTCATAAATTGCACGTGTACCTGCCTTGAATTCAATCGATTTTTCCAGATGAAATAAGGCCAGATTTGCTTTTTCTGAAACCGAAGGTTCGGGAAGCAGTTCCCCGGTATTCATATAATGCGTTATATCACGGAATATCCATGGTCTTCCCACGGTAGCACGTCCAATCATAATGCCGTCAACATTGTATCTGTCAAACATCTCCTTTGCCTTAACCGGTCCGTCAATATCCCCGTTACCGATAACCGGGATTTTCATCCTCTGATTTTTCTTTACTTCGCCAATAAGGGTCCAGTCAGCCGCCCCTTTGTACATCTGTGCTCTTGTCCTGCCATGGACCGTAATTGCACTGATACCCACATCCTGCAATCTCTCAGCTACTTCAACAATATTCCTGCTGGTATCGTCCCATCCAAGCCTTGTCTTTACCGTAACAGGCAGTTTTACCGATTTTACTATAGCCTCTGTCATTTTCAACATCAACGGGACATTTTGAAGCATGCCTGCCCCGGCACCCCGGTTAGCAATCTTTTTAACCGGACAGCCAAAATTAATATCAATAAGTTCAGGCTTCGCTTCCTCGGCAATCAATGCAGCTTCAACCATTGCTTCAATCAGGTGCCCGTAAAGCTGGATGCCCATAGGTCTTTCAAAATCATGTATTTCAAGCTTTTCCACACTCTTTTTCCCCTCCCTGATCAATCCGTCGGATGAAATGAATTCGGTGTACATAAAATCCGCACCGTTCAGCTTGCAGAGAAAACGGAATGAAGGATCAGTAATATCCTCCATAGGTGCAAGGAACAAAGGATATTTTCCGAGAATTGTATTTCCTATTGTCAAACTGATTTTTGTTACGGCCAGATGCTGCTTTGAGCTTCAGAGGATGAAGCAGTTTTATTCAGCTCATTTTTCCTGTAGAAGTAAACGATACCATAGTTTTCACTTTCAGCCATTCTCTTGTCTTCGGGAAGCGTACTATGTGTATTCTCAACCTCATTCCAGATCTGAACAATAATATCGTCAGCCTCCTTCCTGAGTTCATAATTCTTTTCGGTATAATCAAGTGTCCTTTTAGCCAGGGTCTTCTGGAAGTTCCAGGCTTCAAGGAAATTCTGGTACCTTACCTTCACTACAGCAATCGTAGGATTTGTGATCGGGCAGCCCCCTTTCCTGATGCGGTATTCTTCGCCTTCAATGATCCTTTTACCCCAGCTTATCAGTTCATTTTCGGTATTTAATGATGGGACCGTCGATTCGTTGGTTGCAAGACCGTAAAATGCCCTTGTTTCTGCCGGAAGATCCCCCCTGAAGATTGCCATGTTCATTACCCTGATGAAATGTGTGAGATACAATCTTGCTTTCCTTATGATCTCGGCATAATCCTTGCTCTTGTTGTTTTGGGATGCATACGACTGGCGCTGCATCTGGATCATATTTTCAAACTGCGGCAGGAATCTCTGCAGCCTGACAATATTCTTTGGCGAAAAAGCCATCTGGCTGGGAGGTACATCTCTCCCTTTTTCAAGTGCTATTCGCATTGCCCTGATGCGGGCAGCATCAGTATTGGGCAGTCTTCTGTATGGCATAGCTTCCGTTCAGTGTTAATAAGATGTTGAAAACTTAATTGCGAATATAATAACGTTTTGTTAATAACAAATAGTATTCGCAAACAAATTTAATTGATTATTAAAATGTTCAGAATTTCACATCATCTCTGAAAAATGTTGATAACTCTACAGTTAAATTTCTTCTTAATTGAACGCAGAAAAAAACAAAATGTTTCAAAATTGTTCCGTGCCCGGCAATTATTCCTGATCGTTATTGGAATACTCCGCAGCGATTGCTATTTTAGTGGAAACATAATTGACTCAAATAATTGGAAACATGTTCAAAAGTGAAGTTTATATAAAAAGACGCGCCCGACTGCAGGGCATGATGAAATCGGGTCTTGGTTTGTTCATCGGAAATATTGAGGCCCCAATGAATTATCCGGCAAATCCTTACCATTTCAGGCAGGACAGCGATTTCCTTTATTATTTCGGGCTCGACCTTCCCGGATTCACAGGCCTGATGGACTTCGATTCGGGAAAGGACTGGATATTCGGGAATGATATTGATATGGACGATATAATATGGATGGGCCCACAGCCAACAGTTAAAGAACTGGCAGCAAAATGCGGTATTACCAATTCAGCTGCATTCGCAAAGCTTGAAGAGACAATAAAAGAAGCTGTCTCCAAAAAAAGGACCATTCATTTTCTTCCCCCGTACCGTGCTGAAACAAAGATGATGCTTGGGTCACTGCTTAAGGAAAATCCCTGCCAGATGAAAACTCTTTCATCCCTGGCTTTAATAAAAGCTGTGATCTCAATGCGGTCGGTCAAGGAATCTGTTGAAATTGAAGAAATCGAGAAGGCTGTCGGAATTGCGTTTGAGATGCATACTACGGCAATGAAAATGTGCAAACCCGGCATCGTGGAGCAGGAGATCTTCGGAATTATCGAAGGTATTGCTCTTGCTAAAGGTGCGGGACCAGCTTTTCCCATAATTCTGAGCATAAACGGACAAACGCTTCATAATCATCATCATGGGAATATCCTGAAGAAAGGGAAAATGATGGTCACTGATGCAGGTGCTGAAACCAGGCTTCATTATGCATCTGATATAACCCGGACAACACCCGTAGGAGGAAAATTCAGCCAGACCCAGAAAGATATTTACAGCATAATCCTTAAAGCAAATACCGAATCAATAAAATCTGCAAGACCGGGTATGTCGAACCGCGACCTGCACATTAATGCCTGTAAAATAATTGCGGCAGGGATGAAAGACCTGGGACTAATGAAGGGGGATATTGATGAAGCGGTTAACTCCGGGGCTCATGCCCTTTTCATGCCCCATGGACTGGGACATATGATGGGACTCGATGTACACGATATGGAAGCTCTCGGGGAAAACTATATAGGATACTCTGAAGAGTTAAAAAGAAGCAGCCAGTTCGGACTCTCATTCCTGCGGTTTGCACTTCCCTATAAGCCAGGTCATGTGTTCACGGTGGAACCGGGATGTTATTTCATTCCTCAACTTATCGACCAGTGGAAATCTGAAGGGAAATTTAAGGAATTCATTAACTATTCAAAGGTTGAAAAATGGAAAGATTTCGGCGGAATCCGGATCGAAGATAATGTGGTTATTACCGAGAAAGGACATAAGCTTTTGGGGAAGCCCATTCCAAAAACAATATCTGAGATAGAATCAACTTGCTCCTAAGAGAAATGTTTGTTCAATAAGCTTTAAAATATTCCCTGTTAAGTCTGGCAATATTTGTAAGCTTTATCTGTTTGGGGCATTCAGCCTCACAGGCGCCGGTATTGGAACAGTTGCCGAATCCAACCTCATCCATTTTTTCGACCATTGCCATGACCCTTTCCTTTGCTTCCACCTGTCCCTGCACAAGCAATGCGAACTGTGAAATCTTTGCAGATACAAATAACATGGCTGAAGCATTCTTGCAGGCTGCAACGCATGCTCCGCATCCTATGCATATTGAGGAATCAAATGCATTATCAGCATTCTTCTTTGAATTAATTATTGAGTTGGCTTCCGGTGCAGAGCCTGTATTTACTGAAATAAATCCTCCGGCGATCTGTATTTTATCGAAGGCACTCCTGTCGACAATCAGATCTTTAATGACAGGAAAAGGTTTTGCCCTCCAGGGCTCAATCCAGATTGTATCCCCGTCTTTGAAATACCTCATCGACAGATGGCATGTGGTTATTGCAGGAACCGGACCATGAGGATGTCCGTTGATATACATTCCGCAGGAACCACAGATTCCTTCGCGGCAATCGTGGTCGAAAGCCACCGGATCGTTATTATCCCCTATAAGCTTGTTATTGAGCGCGTCAAGCATTTCAAGGAACGACATTTCAGGAGAGACATCATCCATTCCGTATGTCACGAACGTCCCTTTTGTTTTCGCGTTTTTCTGACGCCAGATCTTTAATGTAAGGTTCATACTATTTCGGTTAAATCTTCTTTAAATCTATAATTCAGTCGTGCGGTCATCCGGTGGTGCAGTCTTGCAGTCTTTAAAGTCTTAAGGTCTTAATATCTTTAAGTCTTTGACCATAAGACAGCGAGCATAGCGAGTAAGACTCATTGACAACGAACGAAGTGAGTCAGACATCGCCTCGCGCCTATAATACCATAGTACATTACTTATACGATCTGACCTTCATTTCCACCTCTTCAAACTTCAGCTCCTCTTTATGAAGGATATGCGGTTTCCCTTCACCTGCATATTCCCAGGCGGCGACATAGGTAAATTCTTCGTCGTTACGCTGTGCTTCGCCGTCAGGTGTCTGAAATTCCTCCCTGAAATGGGCTCCGCATGATTCTCTTCTGTTAAGTGCATCATTGACAAGAAGTTCGGCCAGATCAAAATAGTCAGCCACTCTTCCGGCCTTTTCGAGTTCGGAATTATATTCATTTACTGAACCAGGGATATTCAACTCCTTCCAGAACTCATTTCTCAGGTCACTGATCAGTGTAAGCGCTTTTTTAAGTCCCTGTTCATTGCGTGTCATGCCGCAATGATCCCACAATATTTTGCCGAGTCTTTTATGAAATGAAGCAGCTGTTTTATTTCCTCTGACCGAGATCAGTCTGTTAAGTTGTTCATTAACTGCTTTTTCAGCCTCTTCAAATTCGGTTCTGTCGGTAGAGATTCGCGGTACACTTATCTCACCGGCAAGATAATTGCTAATTGTATTTGGAAGGACAAAATATCCGTCCCCGGCTGCCTGCATAAGCGAACTTGCTCCAAGCCGGTTTGCTCCGTGATCTGAAAAGTTTGATTCTCCGATTGCATAAAGTCCTGGAACTGTGGTCATAAGCTCATAGTCAACCCATAGTCCGCCCATTGTATAATGACCTGCAGGATAGATCATCATAGGTTCCTCATAAGGATCAATACCTGTTATTACCCTGTACATCTCAAACAGGTTCCCGTATTTATTCTCAATGTCTTTTTTACCAAGTTTCTTTATAGAATCCCTGAAATCCATATATACAGCAAGCCCTGTCTTCCCTACACCATATCCTGCGTCACATCGCTCTTTGAGTGCCCTGGAAGCAACATCCCTGGGGACAAGGTTGCCGAATGTCGGATACCTTCGTTCAAGGAAATAATCCCTTTCCTCTTCAGGTATTGAATTGGGAGGTCGCTTATCATCCCTGGCCCTGGGAACCCATACACGTCCATCGTTTCTGAGTGATTCCGACATAAGCGTAAGCTTCGACTGGAACTGGTTTAGCTGTGGTACACAGGTGGGATGAATCTGGATGAAACTTGGATTTGCAAAAAAGGCTCCTTTCTTATGGGCCCTCCATGCGGCAGAGGCGTTTGAATGTACCGCCAGCGTGGAAAGATAATAGATAGTGCCGTATCCGCCTGTTGCAAGTACAACTGCATGAGCTGAATGCCGTTCAATTTCTCCGGTAAGCAGGTTACGGGCAATTATGCCACGTGCTTTACCATCGATAACAACAAGATCAAGCATTTCCCTGCGGGGATACATATCAACGGTTCCCTTCTTTATCTGCCGGTTAAGTGAGGAATAGCAGCCAAGCAAACATTGCTGACCTGTCTGACCTTTTGCATAAAATGTCCTTGATACCTGCACACCTCCAAATGACCGGGTATCAAGAGTCCCTCCATAATCCCTCGCGAACGGTACTCCCAGAGCGGTATAATGATCAATTACCTGGTTGCTCACCTCAGCTGCCCTGTATACATTTGCCTCACGTGCCCGGTAATCCCCCCTTTGATCATGTCATAAAATAAGACGGTAAACGCTGTCCCCGTCATTCTGATAGTTTTTTGCAGCGTTTATACCTCCCTGTGCCGCAACCGAATGGGCACGGCGTGGTGAATCCTGGTAACAGAAATTCTTAACCTCTATATCCCAGCTCTCCAAGGGCAGAAGCTGCAGCTGCACCTGATAACCCTGTCCCGATTACAATTATATCAAGTTTCTTCTTGTTGGCAGGATTGACCAGCTTGACGGAGGCTTTATATGCAGTCCATTTCTGTGCAAGCGGGCCTGAAGGTATTTTGGAATTAAGTTTTTCCATTTGGTTGTATTTTTCTATCTGAATTGCCAGATTGTTATTGAAATAAAAGCAAAGCCAAGAGGAATTACAATGGCGTAAATCCACGAAAAGATTTTTACCACAGGGGTCCATATCCTGTGATTAAGCCCCAGAGTCTGAAGAGCTGAAGAAAAGGCATGATAAAGGTGCAGACCAAGAAGGGAGAAGCAGATAAGATAAACATAATTATATACCGGAATCTTAAAAAGAGAATGAGCGACTGAATAAAAATCTTCCGGATTTCCTCTTACCAGTCCAAGCCTGATAAAATAGAAATTAAAAAAATGAAGCATCAGGAATGTGAATACTGCAGCCCCTGTCCAAATCATGAACCTGGAAAAAAATACAGTCTCCGATTTGTTGCCGCTGACGTATCCAACCGGACGCGCAAGCCAGTTCTGAATCTGAATGAGTATACCCCAGGCAATGTGTATAAGAAATGCACCAAATAATAAAATTTCAATTATCCTGATAACAGGAAAAGTAGCCATGAAATGGGCAGCTTTATTGAATGGTTCCGGATCGCTTTTAAGCAGCAACAGGTTTATTGTCAGATGAACCGGCAGAAACAATAACAGGAATATTCCTGCCAGGGCCATAACAAACTTTTTGGAAATGGAAGAGAACAGAACTTTATTCATTGGTTATGAAATATTTAAACTATTATACAATAGGATCGGGCAACATTCTTTTTAAGATAACGCTGACTAACCATTTTTAAAATCCTTCCAATTTAGTATATTTATTCAAATGTTATTTCAGTTCATGATTTGTTTATATATCCAGGTATTTATAAAATAAACAGCCATGAAATACTACATCCTGTTTAACGGTGGTAAAATTTATTACTCAGATTCAGGTCAGGGTGAGACAATAATTCTTCTTCACGGCTATCTCGAATCATCAGAGATCTGGGAATGGATTCGCAAAAAAGCTTTCCGGGAAATTCCGTGTTATTTCAATTGACCTTCCCGGACACGGACTTTCAAAAGTCTACGGGGATTGTCATACAATGGAATTTCTTGCATCAGCGGTAAAAGGATTACTCGATTGTCTTCAGATCAGAAAGGTATTTCTTACCGGCCATTCTTTGGGAGGGTATATCACACTTGCATTCCTTGAGTTGTATCCTGATATGCTTGCAGGTTACTGCCTGTTCCATTCACATCCGTTTGCCGATACTCCAGAGACTGTTGAAAAGAGAGAAAAAGAAATAAAAATTGTGAAGGCGGGCAAAAAATATCTTTTATATCCCGAAAATATTTCAAAAATGTACGCTACCAAAAACCTTGAAAAATTCAGGGAAAAAGTTCAGCGATCAAAAGATATTGCCGCTACAATCAGGGATGAGGGAATAATAGCTGTGCTTAACGGAATGATAGCCAGACCATCAAGACTATCTGTAATTGAAAAAGGCAAAGTTCCGTGTTTGTGGATCTTTGGGCAACTTGATAACTACATCTCAGGTGGAACTGTAAGGAGCAAAGTCAGACTTCCGGGAAATGCCAGAGTGGTTACGCTTGAGAGCTCAGGACATATGGGCTTTGTGGAGGAAGAAGAACTCTCCGTAAAAATAATTACAGAGTTTATTACAGGACTTACCAGTTAGCAGAAAAAAGCCAGCTATGAGTGTGACCCAATGGGGAATAGTATAATCAGGGAATCCTGCCGCAAGTAATCTATTTCTTGTTTTCCAGGTAGCTGATAGCGAATTTAAGAGCGGTATCCAGTTCTTTCCAGATGAGGTAAAATCCATTGTTATCCAGCATATTCCGGGCTATATAGGCTTTAAGCTGTGTATAAATTATTTCGCCGGAGATTTTCAATCCTTCTTTATCCCTCTTAACACCGTTTTTTGATGAAAAATCTATGAACTGTTCAAGAAGATGCTGTTTATCCAGGTACATTTCCATTTCCCTGACATCAGTAAGCTTCTTCAAGACCTCCCTTTTAGTCTCAGTGTAATTTAAAGCAAATCTGTAAATAAAGGGACGCACAGCATTGAAGTAAGCGGATCTTCCTGTTGTATCAACCGGAACGAAAAGATCAGGCATTATTCCTCCGCCGCCATAAACTATCTTTCCCCCGGGAGTCGTGAATTTCAGGGAGTCGGCAAAGTGAATGCTGTCAGAGATCTCAAATTCACCGTGTTCATATCTGGTATTCAGATCATTGTAGTATTCTTCGAGACCGTTATTGTAAGGTTTCTGGATCGATCTTCCGGTCGGAGTATAATACCGGGCGATGGTTAGCCTCATACCTGATCCGTCAGCAAACGGTATCGGTTCCTGAACCAGCCCTTTGCCGAAAGAACGCCTGCCGATTATTGTCCCGCGGTCATTGTCCTGAATTGCACCTGCAAGTATTTCGCTTGCTGAAGCGCTCCATTCATCAATAAGCAAGACAAGTTCACCGGTTTCAAATTCCCCTTTGCCTGTTGCCCTTGCCTCATTCCTGGGCTGTGATCGGCCAAGGGTGTAAACTATCATCTGACCTTCTTTCAGAAATTGATTTGCGATTTTGATGGCGGCTTCCATAACACCGCCCGAATTTTCCCTAAGGTCAAGTATCAGGCTTGTCATCCCAATACCCTTGAGATCTCTAAGGCTTTTCATAAACTCATCATACGTCGTCACAGCGAAGTTGTTGATCTTGATGTACCCGATGTGATCATTAACCATATAATTGGCATCAACACTGGGGATAGGGATCTTTTCACGAGTGATCTCAAACGGGATAAGATCTTTGTAACCTTTCCTGAGCAATTTAATCCTGACGAGTGTTCCCTTCGGTCCCTTAAGCATTCCCATAACTTTCTCCTCGCTCATCTGCTTACCTGCTACAAGTGAATCATTGACATAAATGATTTTATCGCCTGCCATAAGGCCGACTTTTTCTGAAGGCCCTCCCGGGATAGTGCTTATTACAAGAATGGTATCGGTCAGCATATTGAACGATATCCCGATTCCGTCAAAATTTCCCTGCAAGGGTTCATTTGCCCTTGCGAGATCTTTTGCCGGAATATAGACCGAATGAGGATCGAGTTTTTTAAGAATTGCCGGTATCGCTGCTTCCACAAGATCCTGACGGTTAACAGAATCCACGTAATCGGATTCAATAATATTCAGTATGCTGTTAATTTTGTCATTTCTCGCCCTGAAGCCTGTTTGCTGAGGTATAGCGGTTTTTTTTGGAAGATAAACACCTATCAGGATCCCGGCCACGAGTGAAAAAGCAAGCAGCAACGGGAGGAGAACACTTCTTTTTGAATTATTGTACTTCATAAAGGTCATTTTCACGATCAATAAAAACAAGTTCTGTTCCGGCCCTCTTAAGCAGATCAAGTCCGTCAGTCTTCTGGTAACGGTTGCAATAAACAACCCTTTTAATTCCTGACTGGATGATAAGCTTTGCACATTCCATACAGGGTGAAGTTGTTACGTAAAGCGTCGAGTTTTCACTGGAATTATGTGATTTTGCCACTTTCGTAATAGCATTTGCTTCAGCATGAAGGACATATGGCTTTGTAACATTGTTCTCATCTTCGCATACATTTTCAAATCCTGCCGGTGTGCCATTATATCCGTCGGAAATTATCATTTTGCCTTTCACGATAAGTGCTCCTACCTGACGGCGGATGCAGTATGAATTTTGCGCCCAGATAAGAGCCATTTCAATATATCTTTTATCGAAAGCTTTCTGCTTATCCCCGTAGGGCCTTAATAACTCGGTCATTTTTTACAGCCAAACATGTTTTAAAGCGTCCAAAGTTAAATATTTTTGGCATTGTATTAACAAGCTATATGATAATGAAATGCTTATTTTTATAATAATAAACTCAGGATAGTATGACTTTATTTGCTGAGAAGGTTATTTCCTTTTATAAGAACCTGAATTTTTCAGGTAATCTGCCTACAGGCATATCCGTCATGAATCCGTATCATGAAAACAATGAAGTGTTTAATATAATAACAAAATTCTACAGGAAATACTATTCCGATTCCAGGTCAAGATATCTTATCCTTGGCATTAATCCCGGAAGATTCGGAGCCGGAGTAACTGGCATCCCGTTCACCGACACGGTGAGGTTGAAAGAAAAATGCGGACTGGAAATACCCGGACTTAAAACCTACGAGACATCTTCAGTTTTTATATATGAAATGATCGAAAGGTATGGCGGACCTGAGAAATTTTATGGTGATTTTTTCATTAGCGCAGTAAGTCCGCTCGGATTTACAAAAACCGGATTAAACAGAAAAGAAAAAAATTTCAACTATTACGACAGCAGGGAGCTTACTCAGGCAGTCAGTGATTTTGCAGTGGAATCGATCCTGAAACAGCTTGATTTCGGAATTGAGCGCGGTGTATGCTTTTGCCTTGGTGCGGGGAAAAATTTGAAGTTCCTTTCAAAACTGAATGGTGAGTATCATTTCTTTGAAATAATTGAACCGCTTGAACATCCGAGATTTATAATGCAGTATCGTATGAAGCAGAAAGACAAATACCTTGATGATTATATTAAAAAACTAAATTCTGTAAAAACCGGCATGTAATCACAGATGACACAACCTATGTATTTAAATGTTTTACCAAATCTGTTACCCACATATGATGTTCATTTTCAAAATTTACTCTCAGTCTGGGTAACTATTATGACTTTCGCGGCTGCATTATGCTTTTTGGTAAGTGAGATCTCCCGGAATTACAGCCAGGTCGATAAGCTATGGAGCCTTATCCCAATCGCTTACAGCTGGATAACCGTTGGCTCATCGCCTTCGCCCAGGTTAATTGTAATGGCTTCTCTTGTTACCTTGTGGGGACTGCGGCTTAGTTACAATTTTTACAGGAAGGGAGGATATAGTATTGTTCCCTGGCAGGGAGTGGAAGATTACAGATGGAAGATAATGAGAGATCAGCCAATGCTGAAAGGAAGGCTGAGATTCGGATTGTTTAATCTGCTCTTTATATCATTCTATCAAAACTTAATAATATTTTTATTCTCGTCTCCTCTGCTGCTTGCTTCACTTTATCCCAATAAATCCTTAACGGCGACTGACCTTATAGCTGCGATCATGATGCTGGTTTTTATTATGACGGAAAGCATTGCCGATAACCAACAGTTTAAATTTCACCAGGGAAAAAAGAGTGGCGGAATCGATGGTGTACGATATAAAATTTCGTTAAAAAAAGGTTTTCTGACTGAAGGTTTATGGAAGTATGCAAGACATCCTAATTTTACATCCGAACAGGGCATCTGGGTCAGCTTTTATTTTTTTGGCGTTGCAGCCTCCGGCAAATGGGTCAACATAACCCTGACAGGTTCATTATTGCTTGTCGTGATATTCATGGGAAGCACTCTTCTGACTGAAAGCATTTCAACAGTTAAGTATCCGGAATACGAATCATACAAGAAAGAAGTCCCTAAATTCATTCCGGGGATCTTTAAACGGATAAAGAAAAATAAGGACAGTTAAAGGGATGGTTACAAAAGTTAATCTAAGAATCTCCTTCCCATTCGGCGGGGGATGAGACGGCAGTAACGTACATCCGCGATTTAATCGCCTCCATTGATCAACTGTCTCCGGAGATTTGATTATCTGACTTGATATGAATCCCAGCGAGCGCATTCCCCGCTGCTTGCTGCGGGGTTAGCGAGCATTAAAATAAAAAATACCAAATTGGGATCGAAGATTCCTCGTAGCTTGCTACGAGGATCTTCAATGATCCTGATGATTACAAAAGATTAAGGATCATAAGTTTTTTGATATTCTATGTGAAAAGTAAATTGCAGATACCTTGAAAGTTGGTGAAGAGCTTATTAACCGATGATAATCTTTTAATTTAAAAGCTTGAATATTAGTAATTGCCATATTCTATTGCTGCCCGGATCATTTCTTCAATGGTATCTGTTGAAACATCAGGCTGCAGAATGTGGGCTGGCGCAAGAAGATATCCCCTGTTTTTCCCAAGTATGCCTATTCTTCGCTTTATTTCTTCACGTATCAGCTTTATATCACCGGAAGGCAGTAACAACTGCTGGTCAATCCCGCCGAAAAAGCAAATCCTTTCACCGTACCTGTCTTTAAGTTCCTGGGGATCCGAACCGGCTACATTCGGCTGAACCGGATTGTAAACATCAACTCCTATTTCAATAAAGTCATCAATAAGAGGGGCAACAGCACCATCGGAATGCATTATAATTATTATTTCAGGATTTTCCTTCTTCAGGCGGTCTATCATCCTTTTATGACGGGGCTTAAACCTTGCTCTCCAGTCTTCGGGTGAAATAAGAGTGGAAGTTTGGCTGCCGAGATCTTCCCCGAACCAGATGGCATCAACACCTGCTCTTACAAGTTGGAATGCAAGGCCCATGCTCCATTCTTCTACCCTGTCATTAAGCAGTTCCAGCCAGGGTTCGTCGCAGAGCATTGCTACAAGATACTTTTCAAGACCCGTCAGGTGCCAGGCCATCTCAAAAAGTGATATCTCAACATCTCCGATAACAAAGTAGTCATTGCCGAACCGATCGATATCCTTTTTTGCCTTCTCAAATCTTCCTGCTGAATAGGGATTGGGAAATGCATAATTTTCAATATCCCGTGTCCCGTTTGCATCCTCAAGAGGGCATTTAACCACTTCAACATAAAGTGGGGTCGGCTTCATGTACATACCGAATTCATTTCTTGTAATATTACCGCTGACAATTTCAGGCACATATCCGGCTGGCACGGTACCGCCTACGACAACTGCATCGCTTCCAAGCCTGGTTCTGATCTCATTGGCAGAGATCCTGTAAGTAAGATCTTCATAATATGAGGGTGCGTATTCAGGCTTAATTCCGAGCTTGTTACCGAATGCCTCAGTTAATTGTCTGCACAGGTCAAACTGGATAGGCACCCTGTCAGGGTTCCCTTTAATCTTCCTGAATGCTCTCAGGAGCCTTTCTTTTGAATTCATAAAACAATTATTTAAACAGGTAAAATAAAATTATGGGGCTGGCTTAAAAAATAAGTAGTAACATCGTAAATTTGAGAATGAACCAGGCATTAAAGTTAGTCTTATTTGATGACCCGGATTATTGTTTAATCAATCCATTGAATTATGTTGCTAAAATTATCTCTGCTGGCTGTTTTCGGTATTGCAATGGCCCATCTTGAGGGTGTGGTTGTCGTGTATCTGCGAAGAGTCCTTGGAATTACCGATTCCGAATCAAATAAAGAATCAATTGGGAAACTGGCACCGCAATACCTGAAGATAGAAATGACACGTGAAGCTGCCACAATTGTTATGCTGGTTGTCATTGCCTTTCTTGTGGGAGGGTCATGGCCTGAAAGGGGAATTTTCTTTCTTTGGACTTTCGCATTCTGGGATCTTTTTTACTATGGTTCACTCTATGTCCTCATTAAATGGCCTCCGACGTTTAATACAATTGATGTCCTTTTCCTTATCCCAAAGCCATGGATAGCACCTGTATGGTTTCCGATTGGTGTTTCTTCATTGACAATTATTATTATCGCAGCATTGTATCTTTTTAAGATAATCATTTGATAATTTTAAATCTTCCTTTTAACTAAAAATGAAATCCAAAGCTTTTGTAAAGAGCTAGTGAATTTTATTTTTCGGATTTTTAATTTTGAACAAAATATTCCGAATTGATCTCTCCTGAGTAGAAGAAAGGTATATGCTGATAAAAAATTCATTAATTATCTTAATAAAGCATGATTTTTATAAGGGGTTGATGTACAGTCCATTATTTATATTGCTTTTAATCAGCATTCCAAATATCTGTTCCGGACAATCCGACACAGCCACAACCGCATTTTGCCCCAAACCTGAAATAAAAATATCATATCTCAGTTCTCTGATTTACCCGGGAGTCAGTGCAGGCGCTGGACTCATGATAAAAGAAAGGGATATTACCAGACAGAAAAGAAAATCCGGTTCAGTCACTTTTGCATTAAGACAATTTGCAGCCGTAAATATAAACTGGTATCATCATCCCGGATTTCACGACAATCTTTACCTGACTGCCGAATGGAGTGAACGTAAACTAAGAAAAAGCGGCTATTATTCGGAATTTTCGGTGGGACCAGGTTACAGCAGGACATTTTTGGGAGGGATCACCTACAAAATAGAAAACGACGGAAAGGTTTCTGTTAAAAAACATACTGGTTACAACTATGCTTTGGTGAATATCGGTGGAGGGATAGGCTATGATTTTTCATCTGTTAAAAAAACTCCATTATCGGTTTTTGCAAAAATGAATCTGATCTTTATGTTTCCGTACAACAGTACAATTTATTTTCGTCCTGCTCTTGAGCTCGGAGTAAGGATTAATACGATCTTTTTCTCCCGAATAAAAAATAATGATGAGGCTTATATCAATTTCAGGTGAAATGAAGCTAAAAATCCTCCTTGCAAGTATGGTTCTTCTGATATGTTGCCGGAAAGAAGATAATATTTTCTCAGAGCATTCGTCAGATACATTTTTTGTCGAAAATAAAGGTTCATCAATGCGTGTGCTGGTCGAAGGGAATACGGCCGGGAAGGTCTTCATCCTGTTAATTCATGGAGGGCCGGGAGCAAGTGCGTATGTTTACAATACTGACTACATAAGCCATAACCTCGAGGATAAGTATGCCATGGTTTACTGGGATCAGAGAAATTCCGGGGCTTCCCAGGGAAACTGCAACGGCAGTGACCTCACGTTTGAGCAGATAGTAGACGATCTTGCCAAAGTAATACAGGTATTAAAAATACGGTATGGAAATGATATAGACCTCTTCCTTTTATCACACAGTTTTGGCGGCCTTGTGGCATCTGGTTTTTTAACGAAAGGTAATAACCAGATCCTGTTTAAAGGTTACATAAATGTTGATGGCAGCCATAATTATCCTTTGAATGACACGCTTACAAGAAACATGCTGCTGACAATCGGTAATCAGGAGCTCTCAAATAATCATCACGTGGATGATTGGAATGAAATAATTGATTACTGTAATTTTCATACCGGGAACTTTACTTTTTATGAATCGCATAAACTTGAAAAATATGCATCAAAGGCAGAAGATTATATTGAGGCCGTAAAACAAGATAAAATATTTCCCCATCGTCCTCGGCAGTTCAATCTGCGGACGGTATCCCATAACCTCAATGCTGGTAAACCTTTTGTATTCTGAGAATTCGGATATTAATAAAGAGATATCAAAATTGGAATTTTCGTCCTCACTTGACAGGATTACAATCCCGGTATTGATTTTATTCGGGAAATACGATTTTGTATGCCCTCCTGAACTTGGTCTCGACTTTTACACCCGGATAAGTTCCCCGGAAAAGAAAATGGTTATATCGCCGGTAAGCGGTCACAATCTGATATACCAGGACAATGAACTTTTTACAGGGGAAGTGACCGATTTCGTCGAGAAATTCCGATAAGTCTCACCTGTTTTTAAGATATACACCTGGATAAAAGATTCACACATTTACTGAAAAAGCAATTACTTTTAACGAAAGTTTAAAAGGCAGTGGGAGAGGAACGCTCAAATAACATCAACATTTCATCACGCGTAAACACGATTTTCCGGTCGCTGAAATACAGGAACTACCGGCTGTTTTTCAGCGGGCAAAGTATCTCACTTATCGGAACATGGATGCAAAGAATTGCAATGCCCTGGCTGGTTTATCATATAACAGGATCAGCATTCCTGCTGGGACTGGTAAGCTTTGCGGGCCAGATACCAACGTTTCTCCTTGCACCTGTCGCCGGGTGTTGTTACTGACAAATTCAGCAGGTACAAAGTGTTGCTTATTACCCAGATTGTTTCATTGATCCAGGCACTGATACTGGCTATTCTGGCCCTTTCAGGAGTGATTGAGATATGGCATATCGTTTTATTAAGCATAGCCCTGGGATGCATTAATGCTTTCGATGTTCCGGCGAGGCAATCTTTTGTAATAGAGATGGTTGAGAAGAAAGAGGACCTCGGAAATGCCATTGCTCTGAATTCAATGATGTTTAACGGGGCCAGGCTTATTGGTCCTTCTGTTGCAGGAATGATGCTTGCCACTGCCGGGGAGGGGATCTGTTTCCTCAGTAATGCGATCAGCTATGTATTTGTTATCATATCTCTCCTGATGATGAAGGTGCAGAAGAAAGAAAAAAAGATAATAACAGGGAATTTATTCAAAGATATGAAGGAAGGCCTTTCGTATACATTCGGCTTCCCCCCGATAAAGCATTTACTGATACTTCTTGGAGTTGTCAGCCTTATGGGTTCGTCATACCAGGTACTGATGCCCGTGTTTGCTAAGGAAATTCTTCACGGAGGATCAGGAACTTTCGGTTTTCTCATGGGAGCCGCAGGTTTCGGAGCTTTGCTTGGAGCTATTTTCCTTGCTTCCCGTGAAACCCTCATAAAGCTTGGACGATTAATCCCGGCAGCGGCTGGCCTGTTCGGGATTGGCCTGGTTACTTTGTCATTCTCCGTAAATTTCCCTGTTTCTCTTCTCCTAATGATCATTATCGGACTTGGTCTGATGCTTCACACAGCTTCGAGCAATACAATACTTCAGACTATCACTGATGATGATAAGCGTGGCAGAGTCATGAGCTTCTATACAATAGCGATCATGGGAACCGCTCCCTTCGGAAGCCTGATTGCAGGAAGCCTGGCGAAAATCATCGGAACTCCATACACCATCCTGATAGGAGGGTTGAGCTGCATTATCGGAGCTTATTTCTTCTACAGGAAATTGCCTGTACTGAAAAGAATAGTACGTCCGGTATATATCAGGATGGGCTTAATACCTGAAGTTGTATCAGGAATTCAGACTGCATCCGAACCCGTAATTAAACCCGTCGATCTTTCCGGATCTCAAAATACCACAGGGAACCACCAATCCTGCTGAGTGACCAAGTGCAACATTCCAGGGAATTTCCCGTTTAAATCCCTGAAGGACCAAAAGAAAGTCAATAGCTTAATCAATTAACCCAAGTTGCTGGTTCCTTGTTGCACGTTGCCGGTTACAAGGTTTATTTCATTGAACCGGTAATCAGCAACCAGTAACCGGCAAATTAAAATTACTTACATAAAATGTTATATGGTATGAGATTCATAAATGTACTTCTCATTCTGGCTGTAATTAACCTGATGTCAGGATGCAGCAAAGATATTGAAAACGGAACAGGGTATGGTGATTCTATAATCGATCGACCACTCCTCAACCAAGCTGGCTTCGATCCCGGCGGAATGGATCCAGGCAGCAAAGGAAGATCTTCATATTGCTTACAGCCATACTTCGCATGGAAGCCAGCTTACTGAAGGCATGTCGGGACTTATTTCCTTCAAAGGTGCATCTTATGCCTGGAACAATGGCGGTACTAACGAAGCGCTCGATCTGCACGATTATGCGATTGGCGGTGACCTCGGAAATCCCGACAGGACCGCATGGGCACAGGGTACAAGAACTTACCTGGCAGCAAATCCCGATGTAAATGCTGTAATGTGGTCATGGTGCGGACAGGTTTCTACAGCCACAGAGGCTGATATTAATACCTATCTGGTTCTGATGTCTGAGCTGGAGCGTGATTACCCTGCAATAAAGTTTGTTTACATGACCGGTCATCTCGACGGTACAGGTCTGACAGGCAATCTTCACCTCAGAAACGAGCAGATAAGAAATTACTGCAGGGAGAACGATAAGGTCCTGTATGACTTTGCAGATATAGAATGCTACAACCCCGATGGTTTATATTTTGGCGATAAGACACCGAATGATGCGTGTGCCTACGATACAAACGGGGACGGTTCACTTGAAGGCAACTGGGCAATTGAATGGCAAAATCTGCACACCGAGGGAACCGACTGGTTCAGCTGTTCAGCGGCACACACCCAGCCTGTGAATGCTAACCAGAAAGCATATGCAGCCTGGTGGTTATGGGCAAGACTTGCAGGATGGAATGGTAAATAAAAAAAATTTCTTAACTTACATTTTGTTTCCGGGTATTATTCGGGATTAAATGTACTGGTTTCTGATTCCTTTGGTACTGGGTTTCATTTCAAACCTGGCAAGCGCACTTACCACCAGATATTCTGTTCAGTGGGGAAAGACAGGCGGTACTTTCATTACAATTCTTTTAAGGGATATTTTCGGGATACCTGTATGGGCAATCGGATTTGTGATGGCAATCAGCGAATCTTCGCATATGCTTTATGAGGTTACACTGATATTTAAAATAATTGGCTGGCTGATAATAGGCATTGGCGGAGTCATTATCATTGTTGCACTGGTCAGCATAAGAACAAAAGCAGCTGCTCCTTCAACAAGTGATAGCCTTGTCAAAGATGGAATTTATTCTGTTATTCGTCACCCGATCCACAGCGGTACATTCCTCGAGTTTGTCGGATTATTCATTCTCTGGCCTTCTTTGCAGGTTGGGATAGCTTCTGCTTTGGGTATTATATGGATATTGCTGCAGTCCGGATTTGAAGAAAAGGATCTGATAAAACGAATTCCGGAATATGAGGAATACAAATCAAGGGTCCCGGCATTTATTCCGGGTTTAAAAAGGGATTCCCCGGCCTCTACTCGCTGATCTCATATACCACGCTCGTCAGAGGTGTATTTGTTCCGACATTGAGGCCGATATTCATAAGGTACTCGCCTGTAAAGGATCTTCCGTTCTCAGACATTCCGAACCCCATTCCTCTTCTGCCTTCATTCGAAACATTTATCTCCTGGATTTTGTATGTCTTGCCCTGATCAAGTCCCTTTAACCTGACACGGTTGAATGTTTCGCCATACCTTGCATTCAACGTATACCCGAAAAGAATAGCTTTGGTTTGTGAACCATTCACATACATCAGCACAGCCCGGTTTTCTTCATAGGGTGATACAAGCCTGTAAAGATCACCTGTGTATATCACGTCTTTGATCCGGTTATAACTGGAAATGGCATTCTGGCTGAATTTCAGCTCATTTTCTGACATTTCATCCACCTTGATATCATACCCCAGCTTACCCATCATTGCCACATCGGTCCTGAATTTCAGGGATTGCCTTCCCCAGGAGGTTACATGGTTGCAAACAGAAATTGCGGGAAAGAAATATGAATAACCCCATTGGATATAAATCCTTTCAAGAGCATCTGTATTGTCGCTTGCCCAGAACTCGGTGAAATATTTCAGAGCTCCGTAATCAACACGTCCGCCGCCACCGGAGCAGAGCATAACGGGAAGATGCGGATATTTCGAACGAAGCCTTTCAAGAACGCCATAAAGGCTGTTTACATAGTCGACATAAAGGTGGGACTGTTTGTCCTTTAAGTACGAGGACCAGGCATTGGTCATCATTCTGTTGCAATCCCATTTGATAAATGCTATACCCGGATTTGAAGTAAGCATGCCATCAACAACATTATAAACAAACTCCTGTACCTTAGGATTTGTAAGATCAAGCACAAGCTGATTCCTGTAGTAATTTTCAGGACGGTTTGGAAGTTTAAGTATCCAGTCAGGATGAGTTTCGTAAAGTTCACTTTTGGGATTGACCATCTCAGGCTCAATCCAGATTCCGAATTTTACTCCTCTTGCGTCAGCTTCTTTAACGAGGTATCCCAGACCGTTTGGAAGCTTTACTCTGTTTTCCTGCCAGTCGCCCAGGCCAGCCCGGTCACTATTCCTCGGATATTTATTAGCAAACCAGCCGTCATCAAGCAGAAAAAGGTCAAGACCCATTTTTTTGGTATCATCCAGAATAGCAGTAAGTTTCTTTTCATCAAAATTAAAACCTGTTGCTTCCCAGTTGTTTAAAAGCGTCAGGCGCTTTCCTGTGCCGTCAAGTATCCCGTATCTTGTTGCCCAGCGGTGAAGGTTGCGGCTTGCCTGACCTTTGCCTTTTTCTGAATAAGTAAAGATCATAGAGGGAGTTTTGAACACTTTCCCCGGTTCAAGCGAATATTCGGAAGCAAATGGATTTATGCCTGAAATTACTCTTAAAGAACCTTTTTCATCCACTTCAAAAAGGAACCTGAAATTCCCCGACCATCCAAGGGTTCCGGCGATGACCTGCCCATTGTTTTCATCCGATTTTTCATTCAGGGATAACATGAATACAGGAGTCTGGTACATATGCGCACGGGTTCCAAGCTTTGTGTCAAGGATTTTGATCCCGGCAGTAAGTTCATTTTCCTGCATTTTCATTTCCTCGGCCCAGTCACCGTGAAACTGCGTGAGCCAGTATTTATTTGCATCAAAATGGAGCATTGAGGATGCATAATTAAAAATTGTAACAGGCTTTTTCTCATTATGTTTTATTTCAACCCACTGTTCCATTACGTCCTCATTTTTAAAGGTTTTCAGATATAGCGTTGCCTCAAAAGGATATTCCGGATCTTTCAGAATTATTTTGGTCAGGCTGACATCAGGATTTATAGTCGCAACCTCGTGGCTCACATACTTTAGTTCAAGCGATGGATTGCCGTCATTATGAGTTGTCCGGATGGCAGGCTCAAAAAGGTTGTCCGTACCAAAGGTTGCATATGCCAGATGTCCGGTATCGCGGATCTGCCTGATTTCATCCGGGCTGGAAAGCTTCGGGCCGAGATATGCCTGATAAAGACGGCCATCCCTACCATTTACCCTGTAAATAAGTTCGGTAGATATTGAGCTGGCAGCAATAATAACATCAGGAGTTTGCTGCATTCGCTGTCCGGCCGGAGGTTGACCTCCGGGGGGCGGCCCATTGGGATCCTGTCCGGCTAAAGCAAACATTATGTAACAAAAAATAATAAGTGAGAATAGTTTCTTCATTGCAGTTATTTTTTAGAATTAAAGCAACTGAAATTTACGGAATATTTTATTCCCTCTTGTGATAATATATTTCCAACAGGTGTTTTAAGTATTTTTAACCCACAATCCGGGTGCAATTATAAAAATCTGTCAGTTTTCTTTTATTTTTGAACCTTCTGCTTTTATTCAATTTTTACTTTTGAAATGATCCGAAACTACCCTGAGCGAAATTTCCGACCAATTTTTATTACTTGTTTTGTAACATTTTCTGCTGTTTTATCATCTTCTTCATTTGCTGCGGGCTTTTTTCAGCAGGACACAATTCCCGCTCAAAAACAGCCCCTTAAGCAACCGACTTATACCACATCGCGCCTTGTTGGTGTAAAACCTGTTATTGACGGAAAGCTTGATGATGAATGCTGGAAGAAGGGAGTATGGGCTGGAAATTATACTCAGTGGAAGCCGAAAGAGGGAGCCAAACCCACCTTTCCTACAGAAGTGAATATTCAATATGATGACAAAAACCTCTATATAGCCTTCCGGGCTTATGACAACGAAGCGGATAAAGTGCACAGATTTGCCGGGGTTCGTGATGAAACAGTCGGTGATATGATGGGCATAACCCTTGACAGCTACCGGGATTACCGCACAGGGTTTGAGTTTACAATAACAGCCTGGGGACAGAAGGTTGACCTGGTGCTTTTTAATCCTGAGAACTGGGATTTTAACTGGAATGCCGTCTGGAAAGGCAAGGTCGGGCTGGAAGATTCGGCCTGGGTGGCCGAACTTGAGGTTCCCTTAAGTCAGCTGCGTTACAGCAATAAAGATGAACAGGTCTGGGGAATGCATACCTGGAGGTGGATCGACAGGATTCAGGAAGAAAGCAACTGGGAAAAACAATCCAGTACCGGACCAGGTATGCTTTACAACTTTGGTGAGTTGCGCGGGATAAATGGTTTAAAGAAGTCCAGACGGCTTGAGGTTATGCCGTTTGTACTTGGCGACCTGAAAACCGTCAAAGAAGAACCCGGAAATCCTTTTACAAAAAACGGAAGGAATTGGGGAGGTAATCTGGGCCTTGATGCAAAAATTGGTGTTTCGAGCAATTTTACTGTCGATCTTACTGTAAACCCCGATTTTGGACAGGTTGAATCTGATCCTTCAGTTATGAACCTGACAGCATTTGAGACTTTTTATGAAGAAAAACGGCCTTTCTTTCTTGAAGGCCTGACAATATTCGATTATAAATTTGACGATCAAAGCCTATTCTATTCCAGGCGGATTGGTCATTCTCCGTCACTCACTGTGTATCCTGGAAGCGGGCAGTTTGTAAAAAATCCTGACAAAACAACAATTCTCAGTGCAGCCAAATTCAGTGGAACCACCTCCAATGGACTATCAGTTGGCCTCATCCAGAGCATAACCGCAAATGAGTACGCACGGTTAAGCGATTCTGAAGGAAACAGGAGCAGTGAAAAAGTCGAACCACTTACAAATTATGTGGTTGCCCGTGTCCAGAAGGGTTTTAATGCAGGAACTACAGTGATAGGAGGAATGCTGACGTCGGTTAACCGGTTCAATAATACAGGCAGTCTGAAGTTCCTGACATCTGATGCCTTTACAGGAGGACTTGATCTCATTCACAGGTGGAGAGATAAAGAATTTTACATCGATGCAAAACTGATAGGAAGCTATATCACCGGCAGCAGGGAATCGATAACTGCGTTGCAGGAATCGTCAGCCCGTTATTACCAGCGGCCGGGAGCGGCCTACCTGAATTATGATCCGCTTAGAACGAGCCTTGAGGGAATCGGAGGTAAATTTAAGATTGGTAAAGGAGCCGGAGGTTTCTGGAGGTATTCAACCGGAGCTACGATCCTTTCACCCGGCCTTGAACTGAACGATCTTGGTTATATGAGAACAGCTGATGAAATCAATCAGGAGAATGAAATATCATATTTTGTTAATCAGCCTGTTTCAATATTCAGGACATATAACATATCCCTTGAGCAGTTTAACTCCTGGAATTTTAACGGCACTTTCCTTGGATCGGGCGGGCACCTCTCATTTACATCTGAATTTAAAAACCAGTGGAGATTTGGTGCAAATGTCATTTATCATTCCAGAGCCTATGACACAAAAATACTACGCGGAGGATATGATATGATTATGCCTTCAAGCATCATGGCATTCGGATCAATTGGGACTGACCACTCCAGGAAGGTGACTGCACAACTGGAATACAGCTATGAATCCAGGAGCAATAATTCCGCCGTAAACTATCAGATTGAATCAGGGATTTCCGTTCGCCCGTTAAGTCCGCTTAAAATCGGGATAACAGCAACTTATTTTAATAATCATGATCAGCTGCAGTATGTGGATACAAAGGATTTTGAGGCTCTTTCTCCAGGAAAAAGGTATATACTTGGAACCATTGATCAAAAGACACTTGGCCTTACTTTCAGGGTCGATCTTAACCTTTCACCGGAATTCTCGATTCAATATTACGGAAGTCCTTTTATTTCAAGAGGCAGCTTCTCGGAGCTAAAACGAATTACAAATCCGGAAGCAAAGAAATACGAAGACCGGTTTACTCTTTACCAAAATCCAATCCTCACCGGCGGAGTATACGAATTGTCTGATTACGACAGTGGATGGCCGGTATTTTATTCAGTCAATGATCCCGATTTTAATTTCCACCAGTTCCGTTCAAACCTGGTTGCAAAATGGGAGTACCGTCTAGGATCCTTTATCTATTTTGTATGGTCAAGCGAACGCACCGGAAACAATGGTTTTTCAGATGCTTCTGTTGGTGAATCATTTCGTTATCTTCGTGAGGCATTTCCCAGTAATATATTTCTTGTTAAGGTAAGCTATTGGTTCTCATTGTAGGCCTGACAGATAAAGAATTGTTGCTCTTTAAGAAATCCTGAATTGAATCGCTTCCATTTCCTGAGCAGAAATGATCAGATTCCATTACTGCCTGAACCTGTTGAAAAACTTCCTGCAATGGTTCGAATTTCCAACAATAATGGTGCGATAAATGAGTTTTATACGTTAGTTAAAGCCAACGGGTTGAAATGCCTGATGAGGCCCTGGCCGGTACTGAACCTTTTGGGAACAATCAACCTGAAAATCGAACCCAGAACTTTTCAGACGATAAGGATTTTGGCTTAAATTGGATTATTGAGGACTTAAAGGGGAATTGTTCGTCATATGAAATTGATGTGTCATCCCTGAAATAATGAAGGAGATCAAAATAATAACCTATTTCTTTGGACGGGCTGATAAAAATCCCCAATTTTGAACAGATGATTTGCATTAATCAAATTGAATGCCCCGAACCAGGTACGATTGTAGATTTTAATCTTTGAACTGCTGGCGATGAAGATATTGATTTGCGAAGATAATCCAATGGCAATGAAAACTTTGTCAGTAGTTCTTGAAAGGGAAGGATTTGAAGCTGACACAGCCGAGGATGGAAATGTTGCTGTTGAACTTCTCCAGAAGAATGATTATGATCTGCTTGTGGTTGATATTCATCTTCCTTACCGCAGCGGGCTTGAGCTGGTAAAGTTTGTAAGATCCGATCTTGAAAAAGATACTCCGGCCATAATACTTACAGCTTTCAGCGATCAACAGATGCAGCGTCAGGCAGGTGAATTAGGAATCAGCGGGTATATAATAAAACCTTTTAATCCAATTGATCTGGTTGCTAAGATCAAATCAATTCTCATCAAATAACCAATGCGCGGACTTTTGAAATTTTTATTTGTTGAGCTTTTTATGATCGGGCTCCTGACTTTACCGCCCCTTTATTCGCAGGAAAACATTAATCCTGAAACCGAGTACCTCAGGATCAGGGAAATGGCTTTTAGCGGAGATTACGACGGAGCGGCCGTTGCTGCGCGCAAGTTATTAAATGCTTTTCCATCCTATGGTGATGTCCGTATTCTCCTCGGCCGGATCCTTGCATGGCAGAAAAACTATGAGCAGGCAGCCGCTGTAATTGACACATTACTTCAGACTGAACCCGATAATGCTGATGCACTTGAAGCAAAAAGGGATATTTCCCTCTGGTCAAAAGAAAATACTGCCGTAGCAACAGATCTCCGTGTTGGCTATTCCTTTGATTATTTCACCAGGCCCTACACAAGATACTGGCAGGTCTTTAAAGTCGGAACGGGGCACAGATTCAACTGGGGACCGGCTGCCGCAGGTATAAATGTAGGAGACCTGATTGCCCGCGATTCATCTTCATTCTATGCCACTGAACTTCAGTTTGAGGCTGAGGCTTATCCCACCCTTTCGGATAAAAACTATGCTTATTTGGCATATGCCTACAGTCCCGGTAAGTATTTCCCAACGCACAGGGCTGCTCTTGAAATATGGCAGGTTCTGCCTGCAGGATGGGCAGTATCGGCAGGAATTAATTATTATTACTTTGACAGGAATATTTTCATTGCTCTTGTTTCAGTGGAAAAATATCGTCGGAAAATACTGGTTCTCAGGTAAATGCTTTGTCTATTTTAAAGATAACGGTCCGACTACATCATTCTATTTGAACGCAAGACGCTATTTCAACAACTTTGATTATCTTCAGCTTACATTGGGAACAGGAACCGCTCCCGATGAACCATTTGATATTCAATCAGATATCATGCGGCTAAGCGCCAATAGCATCAGGCTGGCATACTATGTATCAGTGACAAGCAAGGTCGCATTGCGCAGTCGGAGTCGGCTATTCAAGGGAAGAATATGAAGAATCGGTCATGAGAGACAGGTTTGAGGGTAATATAAACTTAATTTATGCACTTAAGATGAAGTGATGAAATACAGGATACTCACAATATTATCACTTCTTTTATTTGCTGTGGCACAGGCGGATCCGCCATTCAGAGCCACCTTATGTTTCCAATAATCCCTCCCCTATATTTATAACCGACGGAGTTGCCCTTATCACATCGGAAATGAACAACTCAAGGCTCGATAAGCTTATCAGGCTTTCAAAAGACATTTATCCCATTCAGATTGGAGCTTTCAGACTAAAGACGAATGCCGAAAGAATGTTTGCAAAAATTTCCCGGGTGCTTGGCGAGGATGTTGTCCTGATCGAAGAGGATGGTTTTTTCAAGGTCCGGGTCACGAAGCTGAACAAAGAAAAAATCAAAAGTTATCTTGATGGAGAAAATAATTCCCGGACATGCAAATTCACGGCAGTCAGCGTCAGGCTTTACCGGCAGATTCGGTAATCGCTGATTCCCGGACTGCGGATAAGATGGTGGTTGAAGATTCAAGTGCGGTTGGGGATACAATTTCCGGTTCATCACCAATCCCGTCTCAGCCCACAGAGGCGGCTCCCAATAGTTACCAAAGGCAGTCGAACAGAAACCCAGATTTTTCCTGCTTAACAGTGAAAGTCCCTGGCTCAAAAGGATAAATTATTTCGGTAAATCGATTGGTTTTGTCAATGCATTGATTATTTCGATTGTGGTATCAATTTGTACTATGATCATATTGCTGATGATCATTCTTCTAAACAGGACAAGAATGGAAAAGGAGGATGACCTGAGGCAATACCTTGCCGAAACCTATCAGGGCATGATCATAGACTATCTGTTTACAGGGGCGAGTCCTGACAGATTCCGTACTATTGCTTCCGACACATTCAGGAGGCAGGCCCTTATCGATCAGATGATCGATGTAAGTGTCAACCTGAAAGGAGACGCAGAAGAAAAACTTGAAGGTCTTTACCTTTACCTCGGACTGGACAGAGATTCGATCAAACGGGCTAATAACCTCCGCTGGCATAAGAAGATCAAGGGATTCCGTGAACTTGCATTTATGAATATTAAGGATGCAAATCATGTAATTTATAAAGCACTGAACTCAAAGAATGAGATCCTGAGAATGGAAGCACAGATTGCACTTGTACGCCTGAGCGATGAAGATCCATTTGGATTTCTGTTCCAGCTTAAAAGGCCTTTTTCGCTCTGGGAACAGATAACGCTTCATGAGCTGATAATCCAGCATGACATCCCATTGCCGGAATTTAAGAAATGGCTCAAGGCTTCAAATCCGACTGTTGTCATGTTTGCATTGAGAATGATCAGGGAGTTTAAGCAGAAAGATGCTGAAGATGATCTCAGGGAAACCCTGGAACATCCTTCACCGGAAGTCAGATGCCTTGCTGTTCAGGTAGCGGGAGACCTTGAAATGCGTTCCACCCTTGAGGTGATGAAAAGGATGTATAAAAGCCAGAATTACGATACCTGCCTTGAGATAGTAAGATCGATGGCCAAGATGCCTGACGTATCATTGCTGGGATTCCTCAGACTGGTCCTTGATAAAGAGGACGATGTTCAGTTACAGATTGAAGCTACAAAGGCAATTGAGAACAATGGGGAAGAAGGTGTAAGAACACTTGTCAAACTTATGAAATCGGAATATAAAAACTATAATATTATTGTACGGCACGTTCTTGACCGCAGAATATACTGAAAACCATGGGATTCCTTTTTGCACATATTATCTTTTATCTCACACTGTTCCTCTTCGGATCCTACCTTCTGCTGGGAATATTTTCAGCTATTGCCCTGCGCAAATACCTTCGCAAGAACAGTTACATAAACTATCAATTCGCTTGTTCTTTCACCTTTAAGTCCGAAGATATCAATTATTGCCCCTGCATTTAACGAAAGCAAGACTATAATTGACAACATACGAACACTTCTTTCCCTTTACTACAACAATTTTGAGGTAATAATTGTAAATGACGGATCGTCTGACAATACATTCGACCTGATAAAAGACGCATACGACCTGATAAGGGTCAACTATTATTTTGACTACAGGATCCCCTGTGAAAGGATCAAAGGGGTTTACAGGTCAAAAAATCCCTCTTACAACCGATTGACGGTAATTGACAAGAACAACGGGGGTAAGGCCGACTCGCTCAATGCTGGCATAAATATCTGTCACAGCACCTTGTTTGTATCTATTGATGCCGATTCAATTATTGAGGCTGACTCGATACTCAAACTTGTCAAGCCGTTCCTGGAAGAAAAGGAAAAGAAGGTTATCGGTACAGGCGGTGTGATAAGGATAGTTAACTCATGTGATGTGGAACGCGGTCATATTCGTGAAATAAAGATACCGGCCAAAATACTGCCGCGCCTGCAGGTTCTTGAGTACACAAGGGCATTTTTGCTTGGAAGGATGGCCTGGAGCCAGCTCGACGGACTAATGCTTATTTCAGGCGCGATGGGCATTTTCGACCGTGAAACCGTGATTAAAGCAGGCGGTTACAGCATCAAAACAGTCGGGGAAGATATGGAACTGGTCCTGAGGATGCGTCGTTATATGGCAGAGCATGACCAGAAATATGAGGTGACGTATATTCCCGATCCATTATGCTGGACCGAAGTACCATCCGATGTAAAATCGCTCCGGAAACAGAGAACCCGCTGGACAAGGGGACTTGTTGAATCGCTCCGTACACACCGGAAGTTGTTCTTTAACAGTAAATACGGCCGCCTCGGTATTCTTGGCTATCCATACTGGTTCTTCTTCGAGTGGCTGGCTCCGCTGATTGCCTTCTCAGGTTTTGTATATACAATTTATCTTATAATAAGGCATTCGCTTAACTGGCCGTTCTACCTTCTTCTTTTCATTTTTGTCTATTCTTTTGCTGTTTGCCTCTCCACATGGGCAGTTCTTTTTGAAGAAATAACTTTCCATAAATACAAGAAGAAAAGAGATGTTCTGAAGCTACTCTCGGCTGCACTTGTTGAACCTTTCTTCTATCCTGTCCATACTTATTTCGCCATCAGGGGTAATCTTGAAGCTCTGAGAGGAAAGAAAGGATGGGGTAAAGCGGAACGATCAGGATTTGACAAGAAAAAGAAATCCAGAATAAAGGTAGTTGGCAGCGAAAATGGCTTCAATCGGTAAAACCCGGTATAGCTGTTAATCCGGTTTTTACTATCTGCAGCGACTTTTTCTCCCTGGCTTCCGTTGGAGGCACTATCAGCCACAAAGGCCATGTATACCGGCTTTCAGAAGTGGTCACTTCCCCGTCAAAATAAACTGAAACTGCAATCCCGTCTGATGTTGCAGTCAGAATTTCGTAATTATATCCTCCGTCATATGAAACAGCTCCGTCGATTACCTTCATCTGCGTGGGATCGCGGAAATAAAGCATTGTCCAGGGAATCCGCACTTCCATTTTATTGTCTTTCCAGGCAACTGCAGTACGCTGGCCAAAGCTGAAGGTAGCAGAATTCTCCATGGGGACTTTGCCGATATCCTGTTTTGTCAGCGCATATCCATCATTCATCCATTGCATTACTTTCCAGGGAGCACCATCGGTGACAGTGCTCTGGAACTTCTGAACCACATGATTCGACAGGTCGAACCTCGGCGTCAATCCATTCATGTCATAAGCCTCGGTCACATGATAAAGTGCTGTATCCTTCGACAGTACCATTGTAAGCAGAAACTCCGACCTGTTGTCAAGAGGCCTCCCGTTGGGAAGACGTGATTCACCCAGGCCGGCCAGGTAAGTATCAAAAGCAATCATTACAGTATCCCCCTGGGATAAAACCCTGTTCGTCTCAACCTCCAGAAAAAAGCAACTGTTGTCGTTTGTGGCGCTGATCTTTTTTAAAGGACCTGATGGCTTATCGATCTGGTATTCAATAAATGGAAGAGTCGTGATCTGATCATAGGTCAGAAATCCGAAATTCTGTTCCGGTGATGTCAGATTATGCCATAATTGCCTGGTCGGGATTGTCACTCCGCCGGATAACATTCCATAAGCCTCGAGATAAGCGACTATCCAGGTTGGCTTGAACCATTCATCCATCCATGCAAACATGAATCCTCCGGCGCATCCGGCATCGATTATATTATGCATGAGCCTCATATCTTTTTCACCCTGCTGCTGTTCAGAATATCCGCCATGATGCATGTTGCTGAACGACTGATGAGCGCTCCCCCAGCTGGATGGGACACCAAATTCTGCAATAACCAGGGGCATTGAGGAGTAGTGGCCCTTCAAAGCGTTAAGGTAACCCAGGTAACTGTTAGGTCCATAGCTGTCGCTGTAAGTCAGGTAAGAAGGTTCCTGGCTGATGAAATTAGGGTAATAGGGGTATGCATGGTAACTGGCAAAGATGCCAGGTTCAGGATTCTTCAGGGTTATTTTGGCGATATCAAAGGAAGCCTTGTCCTCATCCGTGAATATCTCAGTAGGATGGACCAGCGGATCCAGAGTAGGCCAGCTGGAAATACTCACAGGACGCTTCACAGTGTAATTTAATTCTTCATATTTAATTGTTAAATCGAGCATTTGTGTGGCGAACACTTCTGATGCAGTAGCTCCGGAAATCGTTAAGTTAGTACCTGAATATGAATTTACTGAATGATGCCGGTTATCGGTTGTATCAATCTCCTGCGGACTGATCTCCCTCCCGATTATATATCCTGCGGTCCACCTTGAGACATCGGAAATATATCTTCCGAAAGATCTTCCATACCTGTAGGCAACATCCCCATTACCATTTATACAATCGACTATCTCATGTATTTCCCTGGAAAACGAGTTTACACGGTTCATCAGGTCATATGATGCAGGATCGGTATAATCCTCCACCTCATCAAGCCAAATTCCCTGGAACAGAAGAAGGGGATTATCCTGATGTCGCTGATTATAGTCAGCCAGCTTCTCATAAAATACAGGTGGATGCAATGTGTAAACCCTTATGGAGTTAAAGCCCGCATCTGCTATCTCTTTTATCCATTTTTCATACTGGTCCGGGGATATTGCATACCCGATTTCGCCGGGGAAATATCCGGGAGGCGATGAGCCGAGATTAATACCTTTTAGTATCAATGATCTGTATTCTGAACCGGTATGCATGGCAATATGGTTACCAAGGGTTTTAAAAGGCACTGCCTGCTTAAGGGTAAGTTCAAAATTCATTACAGTATCACGTCCGATTGTTATATCAGTTAACCTTACAGGATAATAATAATCGCAGGTAACAGATGTGACAACCGGGAACCTGAACTGGCCGGAGGGGGGAGAATGACCGGAGGCATCATATCCGGTTCAATTGCAGTCCCTGCTGAATATGATGAAAAACCCGATGCTTTTATAAGTTTCCCTGATTGTGTTTTCCCTTTGAAATTAATGGCATAAAAATAAAGTCCGTTGGGTTGAGGAACACCGTTCTGGTTACAGCCATCCCAAACTATATGATAGCTGCCAGCACTGATTGAATCGAAAAAAGCTTCCATGATCTTTTGGCCTGAGAAGCTATAGATGGAAAAACGGATACTTCCGGAACTGTTAATTATAAATGGTATATTCACTGAATAGGTGAAAGGATTTGGATATGGAACACCCGCTTCGATCACCCCTGAAATATTGTCATATATGTTCGATATCCTCAGGGAATAGGTGCCGTCTGATCCGGATTTTGCTGCATATTCTTTGTCCCGGCCACAATTGAAATCCTTTGCATTTGGGACTATTGCACCATTGGCGTCAGTAACCTTCCCTGTAATATAATAATCCCGGGCCGGGGCTTCAGCGAACGATAAAAACAATAATAATAAAACCGGAATGATTTTAATTGAACGGACTTTATTCGGAATTGCCATGCCTGTTGCTGAATGGACATAATTACAACCGCACAGATGTAATAAACAGATGGATTTATTTATAATTTTGATAAAGGCTATCATGAAAATAGATTTCAAAGTATTCAACAATTATTGTTTGGCATAAAAGTAAACGCATGATTTCCCTGATTATTTCTAGGCCAGTTTTATATTGAGATAAATGGATTGTGGGAAAATAAAATACAGAAATATTGAAGAAAAGGACAATAAAGAGCTTGCCGGGCTTATCAGAACTGTCTTCAGGGAATTTAAAATTGATCGTCCGGGAACCGTTTATTTTGACCCGACTACCGATAATTTATTCGGGTTGTTCAACACGCCCGGTTCGGTGTACTGGATCGCAGAGGAGGATGGAAGGATGATCGGCGGATGCGGTATTTACCCTACTCCCGGCCTGCCTGAAGGCTGTGCAGAGCTGGTAAAGTTTTATCTTCTTGCTCCGTGGCGCGGAAAAGGAACGGGGAGGATGCTGATGGAAAAGTGCATTGAATCAGCCAGACAAATGGGATACAGGCAACTTTACCTTGAATCCCTGCCTGAACTTGACAAAGCAGTTTCGATGTACATAAAATCAGGATTTAAACAAATAACTCATTCTATGGGCAATTCAGGCCATTTTGGCTGCACAATCTGGATGCTGAAGGATTTGTAGAAAACCTGTAGAACTGATTATTTTAGGTGGTTATTTCTTTTTATATACATTCTCTCCCTGGATTTCTTTAAGGAAAAGAGTTCGGGGAGAATTATAAAAATTCATGAAATCATCCGGGAATGGCCTGGTTCTGTCCTCCTGCCATCATGAATCTCGACCTGTACGCATGCCTCCATGTCAAAACATATCCTACCGGGTACTTGCTTACAACAGGCAGAAGGACTGTCGACCACCAATCCTGCATACCCCTCCTTCCTCCGGTTTCACTTAAAGCAGTAAGCTTTGTTCGGTTCAGGGCTTCCCTGGTTACAAAACCAAGTGCATTGTCGAGTTCCCCACCGAATTTTTCACCACGGTCATACATGTCGAGTGATAGCATATCGATGATATCATCACCGGGATATCCTCTCATATATTGCTCAAGACTTGTAACCCTGTCGGTGTTGTATGCATAGAGTATATTGTGTACCTTCTTTTTATCGCGTAAAAACTTTACAGTATAACGCCAGAGGTCTGAGTATTGCTTATCGGTACATATATCTGTCCCCCACCAGAAAAAAGAACCGGAATGTTCATGGTATGGCCTGAAGATAAAAGGTATCGGAGTGCCATCATCATCTCTGAGACCTTTAAAGAATGCTGCCAGCCTTTCCAGCCATGTATTGAACATCTCATGATTTATACCGCCGGGAAGTATGGATGCTACAACCTCCTTTGAGCTTACATCCCACGCTGTCCCGCCCTGACGACGTGATTTGCTGGCAGGATCCTGCATTGTTAACGGATTATCGGCATGCCAGCTGATTGTTATTACTCCACCGCGCTTATAATGCGCTTTAATCTGCTCTGCTATCTGTGAAAAGCTTACAGAGTCGAGACTGCGTTCATTGCCCAGCTCAAGATGCCCAAGCTCGAAACCTGCAACAGCCGGGTAGTCTCCTGTAAAATCCCTGGTATCCGACCTGTCCTTTTCATACCACCATGTGCTTCCGTACATCAGGTCATCCTGATGACCATACATTACTCCTTTATTCTGAAGCCTGTATAATGACCTGAACAGGTTCACCGTTTCTTTTGTTGCTTTTTTGTCAGCCGGTGACGGGTCCTTTCCGTATACGTGTGCAAACAGTCAAACCTGCAAAAAAGATTGGATAATAAATGATTTCATGATTCTGATAGTTTAAACAGTGATATAAATTCCCTACAATATATTAATTTCCCGATATATTCGAATACAATAAGCTTCCGCAGTCAATACGGAATTTAATTTGCTCCTGGCTAACTACTTTTGTAACTTTATTGCTGTGAACAATCAGAAACCAATATGTCAATACTATGAAAAAATCATTTTCCCGTCGCAGTTTCATTGCCGCAAGCGCCCTGGGAACAGGTGGTCTGCTTACTGCGCGAGCCATTAACCTTGATCCTTATCCGTTCCGGTTCAGACAGCAAAAAGTTGCACCTTCAGATCGCATCCGTTTCGGGATTATCGGAATCGGAATGCAGGGTTCCGGATTGCTCTCAGGAGCAGTTTCCCTTCCTGGTGCTGAGTGTGTTGCTGCTTCAGACCTCTTCGATGGCAGGCACACTCTTGCAAAGGAAATCACTGGTAATCCCAGCCTATTTCCGGGGCAAAACAGTTTACTGGGATGATAACCTGAAAAATATCAAGGCCTGAACTCCTGATTTTATATCAGGCAATACCAAAAAGCAAACAAGTCAATAACTAAGACATAACAATAAATATGAATAACATAAAAGAAAACTCTTCAGATAACTTTCGTACACATAACAGGTCCTGTTGTGGCGGAATCCATAGTGTGCATCCGAATGAGATGACAAGACGGAAATTTGTTCAGATGACAGGAACCGGAGCCCTGGGAACTGTAGCCCTGTCAGGACTATCCTGGCAGGTAGTCAGTTCATGGTCGACCAGTGAAACGACATTTAACCAACGTCGATCCCTGATTGTTAAACCAATATTTACATATGAGATTCCCGAGCGTAGACCCCAGACCAGCTGGAGGAGCTGGGGAGGCATTCAGACCGAAATGGAGGCAGCACAGGAGGCAGCACGTATTCAGGAAGAACTGAAGGCCCTAAAATCACAGGCCGATTTCCCTGTAAGTTTCCTGCCGGTTACCAGTGTCCGTTCAGCTCAGGACCTGAAGAAGCCGGAAGACCTCGGGTCGGCTGATCTGTTCCTGGTTTATGCTGCCGGAGGAGGGATGAATATGTTTGATGCTCTAAATAAGATGGGAAAGGATATTATCTTTTTTTGCCGTCATAAATCAGGTCCTGTCTACCTGTGGTATGAGATAATCAGTCCCAGGTATCTGCGTCAGCATACTGACAAGCTTAATGTAAAGGGGATCGACGAAGCTGATGTTGTTATCGACAGCCAGGATGAGCTCCTCTGGAGGCTAAGGGCATTATGCGGGTTGAAAAACACCCGGAATTCCAGGATTTTAACAATTGGCGGAGCGGGTGCCTGGTCACAGCCGCTGGAGACAACAATGAAGGCTGTTCAGGAAAAATATAACCTTGATTTACAGGACATAACTTATGAAGATCTGGGTAGACTGATCACCCAGGCCAGATCGGATAAATCTGTTGTCACCCGTGCAGGAGGAAGGGCAAATGATTATCTCCGGGATGCAGGTGTTAAGCTTGAGACTGACCGGAAATTCGTTGAGAATTGCTTTGTCCTTGAAGATATCCTTATCAGGCTAATGGAGAAATTCAGCTGCAGGGCAGTTACGATCAATAACTGCATGGGCACGATAATGCCGCTGGCTGAAACATCAGCGTGCCTGACCCTGAGTCTGCTGAATGATGCAGGATATCTGGCATTCTGCGAATCTGATTTTGTTGTTGTTCCTGCAGGCATTCTGCTGGCCAATATTTCCGGTAAGCCGTCATTTCTGAACGATCCGACATATCCGCACGATAATATCATAACACTTGCTCATTGCACAGCACCAAGGAGAATGGACGGCAAAAAGCTGGCTCCGGCAAGGATCCTTACTCATTTTGAATCGGATTACGGAGCTGCTCCAAAAGTAGAAATGCTTATAGGACAAGATATTACAAATGTGATGCCCGATTTCGAATTCAAACGGTACGTGGGCCTTCAAGGAAAAATTACTGATAATCCTTTCCTCGATATTTGCCGGTCGCAAATAGATGTAACCTATAATTGCGACAGCCTGAAGGTGGCGGAACAAATGCCCGGATTTCACTGGATAACAGTTTATGGTGACTATATGAGAGAAACGGGTTATGCATTGAAAAAAATGGGGATAGCTCTTGAAAACCTTGGTTGAATCTCTCAGAAGTAACCTGAAACTGATTTTGTCAGGACTAATTGAAGTATTTGTTGCAGAAATTTTAATAATCTTTGCATTTTAGAAATAAAACGGAAGTATAATTTGTCTAATATGAGGAAATCTGAACTGCTTTCATCGAAGATCAATGCAGCAGAAGATAAAAAATCACTGTTGGCTTATTGTAGGCAATGAAAAGTGATTTAGGTACTTATATAATTAATTGAATAAAATTCAGTCATTTTAAAATGAAAAGAACACTGATTATTACCGGTATTGTTGCAGGGTTTATTGTAATTGCTATGTTTGTCTTCAACAAATTAATCTCAAAGAAGAACACTGAAGTTATTTATACAGAGGTTAAAAGAGGCCCGTTTGAAATTACGGTCGCAAATTCAGGCGACCTTGAGGCTGAAAAATCAGTTGAAATCAAAGGCCCGGAGATTTTAGGTTCCAATCGCGGGAGGCGGAGGCAACCGGGGTGGTGGCCACGACTTCCATGCCTCCCCTTTTAAGATCCAGGACATAGTGCCTGAAGGTACAATGGTAAAAGAGGGCGACTACATCGCTCAGCTGGACAGAACCGATTATGATAATAATTTAAAAACTGCACTTGAAAATCTTACCACTTTGCAGTCAAACCTTGAGATGGCAATTCTTGATACCGCTGTATCATTAACGAATTTGAGGAATTCTATCAGAAACCAGTCAATTACTGTGGAGGAAGCTGAAATAACTCTTGCACAATCGAAATATGAACCGCCTGCAACTATTCGTCAGGCTGAAATTAACGTGAATAAGCAGCAACGGGCGCTTGAACAGTTCAAAAAGAGTTATTCACTTAAGAAAGCTCAGGCTCTTACCAACATAAGGGAAAAGAAAAGACTTCTGGCGGATGGAACAGAGCTGGTAAAAAGTTTGCAGGATTTTCTTGCCAAGTTTACAATCACAGCTCCCTCACCGGGTATGGTAACATATAAGAAGGAATTCAATGGTTCCAAAAGGAAAGCCGGATCGACGGTCAATCCTTTTGACCGTATTAGTCGCAAGCCTTCCCGATCTCAGCTCAATGATCTCCAGAACTTATGTAAGTGAAATCGAAGTAAATAAAGTTAAAATCGGACAAAAGGTCACTCTGACCATTGATGCATTGCCAGGTAAATCCTGGACCGGCAACGTTTATAGTGTAGCAAATATCGGCGAACAACTGGGTAACTCCGATGCAAAAATGTTTGAGGTTCTGATCAGGATCGATGATGTCACTCCCGAACTAAGACCGGATATGACGACATATAACAAAATAATCATTAGCACCGTATGATGACGTCATCTTTATTCCCACTGAATGTGTGCAAACAGGGTCCGACAGTATCCCTTACGTATTCAAGAAAAACAAGACAAGGCAGATTGTCGTACTCGGAGAGATGAACGATAAAAACATAATCGTCAAACAGGGTCTTGAGCCCGGCACTTCCATTTACCTTATTGCACCTGAAGAACCCTGGAAATTCAAGCTTGTCGGCAAGGATCTTGTCGCTGGTCTGAAGTAAAAACAATTTGGTTTCCGGATCTCCGGGATTGATATCCATCCCTTCGTCACAGTACGGAGGGATTTTTTTTTAACAGTTCTGAAATATGATCCTGAAAAGAATTCGGAAATAACAAGAATGAACTATATTCCGGATAACAAATTCAGGTGAAAATATTATGAACAAGTTCCTTTATGAAATCCATGAACAACCCGCAGCTATCGGCAACCTGCTAAGTTTTTACGCGGTCCGGCCGGGGAAAGTTTGCTTTACATGGTTAGGAATATCATCGAAAATAACAAAATCGAGCAAATTATTTTCACAGGTATGGGAAGCTCCTATTTCATTTCACATGCTGCTTCTGAATTGTTCAATAAAAATAAACTAAATTCATTCGTCATCAACACAAGCGAGCTGCTGCACTATAATATGAAATTGTTTGAGCGCGGGACGCTGTTAGTTTGCATTTCTCAGTCTGGGAGAAAGCTTCGAAATAGCTGAAATACTTACAAAACTTACCTCAAAGGTTCATTGTATAGGCATTGTAAATGATGAACAAAGTACGCTTGATAGAAAAGCAGGAGTTTCCCTGCAATGCAAAGCTGGACAGGAAGAAAAGACTTCGACCAAAACTTTTATCGCATCTTCACTTGTTTCGTTTATCCTGGGATGGTATTTATCCGGTACCTGGAACAAGGAAAAAGTGAGAATGATTGAACAGTTGGCAATGAAACATTAAAGGAGTACTGGAACAACTATGAAGCAAGCATTGAAGGATTGCTTTCGTTCCTTGGTGATTTGGATACAATACAGATAATTGCAAGAGGCCCGTCATTTTCATCTGCGAGTCAGAGTGCCCTGATGTTCAGGGAGGCTTTGCATATCCCGGCAACAGGCATGCTTGGAGCCGAATTCAGGCACGGCCCAATGGAAATGGTGTCGGAGGGATTTAAATCAATTCTGTTTGCATCACCCGGGAAAACATTTGCTCAAAGCATAAAAATGGCAGGGGATATTGCCGGATTTGGCGGGAAAGTACTGCTTATCACCGGCGAAAAACCTGAAATAAAGGTCGATAATATCATGCCTCTAACTATTGACGAAACGGATGAATTCCTGTTTTCCCTTCTGGGAATTGTCCCGGTTCAGCTTTTTATTGATTCCTATGCAAAAGCGAAAGGACTTCGAAGCCGGAAACTTTAACCGTGGTGCAAAGGTCACAAAACAGAATAAGTTAAGATCCGGGGAACATGGATAATAAAACAATCATCGGAGTAGATCTGGCGGGCACAAAGATAATGACAGGAGCCATCGACTCGAAGGGTAGGGTGCTTGGTTTTCCTGTTAAGGTACCAACCGGAAGTAACGATACTGCTGACGCGATTGTGAAACGAATAACAGGCTCAGTTGATAAAATCCTGGGTAAACTGAACCAGACTATCAATGATGTTGCAGGTATCGGAATAGGTTCAACCGGACCACTTGACATTACGGAGGGAACGATTCTTGAATGTCCGCAGTTGCCGAATATGCATTTCTTCCCTCTGCGCAAAACAATTCGGGAATTTTTCGGAGTTCCCGTTTTCCTGTCAATAACGATGCCAACTGCCTGATATATGCCGAAAGTATTTTCGGAGCTGCTGCAGACAGAAGAAATGTTGTTGGATTTACATTGGGCACCGGTATTGGATGTGCAGTTATTCTCGATAAAAAGATAATCAATGGCTCTACAGGAACGGCTGCTGAAATATGGACTTCACCGTACCGTTCAGGAATAATTGAGGATTTCGTTTCCGGAAGCAGGTGTTTCGAAAATCTATAAATCAATTTCCGGCCGGGATAAAACATCGCTAGATGTATACAACCTTGCATTGGAAGGTGACAAGCCTGCATTGCAAACCTGGAATGAATTTGGCGAACACCTGGCAGTTCCGGTAGCCTGGTCGATTAATCTGATTGATCCCGAAGTCATTATCCTTGGGGGGTCAATTTCTGAGGCATTCCCTTTATTTCAAAATTCGATGGAAGAGACATTTGCGAAAATGGATTTGTCCTGTCCCTGCAAAACAGGACTAAAGTGATACCTGCGCAGCTGGGAGACAACGCCGGATTTATAGGTGCTGCCTGCCTTGTATTCGAGAATAATTAACACATAATTGATGAAGCAGCTGATATTTTATTATTTCGCGGTTCTTTCCCTGGTCATTGTTTCCTGCGGGAATGAAAATGAACTTGTTATAACTACACCCGGTCAAAAGCAATTTCTGAAAAAATGGAAAATAGAATCATCCACCCAGGTTACTGAAAATGACGATGTGGTTTCAACTTTGAGCTTTAGTGACTCGTCATGGACCAGGGCTGAGGTCCCAACCACTGTTCTCCGGGCACTTGTAAAGGCTGGTATCTATCCCGATCCTCATTACGATTTAAACGACCTCCGGATACCTGATGCATCCGATGAACTTAGCAAGCGCCTCGATCTGAATAAATACAGCCATCTTAAGGATGTACCGAATCCTTTTAAGGATCCATACTGGTTCCGGACTACCTTCCGGATCCCCAAAGAAAACCTGCGCAGAAGGATCTGGCTGAATTTCGATGGGATTAATTACCGTGCTGATGTTTGGCTGAACGGAAAGCAAATTGCTGATGCAGGCAACATGGCAGGCATGTTCCAAAGATTCAGATATGACATAACTGATTATGCAAACTCCGGAAGTGAAAATGTCCTTGCTGTTAAAATTCACCAGGTCGACCATGTTGGCACTCCAAACCCGGGATACCAGTTTGAAGTTTTCGGACCGGGACGCGGGCAGGGAGAGGATATTTTCAAAGACGTAACCCTGAAATTATCAGCTGGCTGGGATTGTGCACCAGTAGTCAGGGACAGGAATATGGGGATATATCAGGACGTGTACCTCACCTATACAAACGATATAAGCATCCTCAATCCCTATATAATAACTGACCTTCCGCTTCCGGATACTACAAAAGCCGATATTATTGTCTCTGCTGAACTTATGAATATTGGAAACTCAATAGTGAAAGGTATTTTAAGGGGAAAGATTGACCTGCTCAAAGAGGTTGATTTTCACACATATAAAAAAGAAATGTCTGGTGATCTTAAAACTGTCATATTCGAAAAAGAAGTGGTAATCCCTGCAAGGGAAACCGTTAATGTAACGCTATCACCAGAAGAGTTTTCACAATTGCAAATAAATAATCCCTTTTTGTGGTGGCCTAACGGATATGGAAAGCAATACCTGCATAATCTTAAACTGACCTTTGAAACTAATGGAAATGTATCTGATACCCGGAATATAACATTTGGGATCAGGGAAATTTCTTCTGCACTAAAAGAACTTGATGGGGAGTTTGGTCGGATTTTCATGATTAACGGGCAGAAGATCTTTTGCCGTGGCGGCTGGATACAGCCCGATATGATGCTTGACATGAGTCCCGGACGAATTTATGCCGAAGGGCGCCTGCTGGCTGAAGCCAATGTGAATATGATTGCATGTGAAGATATGCCTGCACCACCCGATGAGGTGATGAATGTTTATGATAAATACGGGTTGCTGATGTGGGAAACATTTTATCAGTGCTATACAAGTTACCCGGGAACACCCACAATGGCCAACCCGCTCGATACCGAATTATCCCTGAAAAATTCATACGACATTATCAAAAGGTACCGGAACCATCCTTCGTTGATATTATGGGCCGGCGCTTGCGAATCGATGGTCCGTGAAGAACTTTATGTCCCATTACGAAGGTATGTGCACGAACTGGATACTACCCGGCCATTTATTGCAACCTCCAGTACTGCCTGGGACATAGATTCGCTTACTCCGTACATAAAATCCGATCTGCCTACTGGCATGACCGATGACGGACCTCCCGATTACACCTGGTATCCCCATGCATATTACTATAATAAAGTGCTTGAAGTAAAGAAACAGATGTTTCGCAATGAGATGGGAGTCCCGGCAGTCTCTACACTGAACAGCATGAAAAAGTATATTTTCGATCTTGGAAAAGGGGAGAAAAACGCCATTTATCCTCTGGACAAGAAATGGGCATACCATGATGCATGGGATGGTGACGGTTACGCTTTCCGGGCTTATGACAATGCAATCAGGCAGCAATACGGACAGCCTTCAACGGCCGAAGAATACATACGGCATGCCCAATACATAAACGCCGGAAGCTACAGGGCCATGTTCGAAGCCTACAGCCACCGTATGTGGGATATTACGTCAGGGGTAATGATATGGAAACTCAATGCCACATGGCCTCAGGTGTTGTGGCAAATATACGACTGGTTCCTGAATCCCAACGCAGCATATTATTATTCAAAGAAAGCATTGGAGCCTCTTCATATTCAGCTGAACGAGCACAATTTCACGGTTTCGGTAATCAACAGAAACCTTACAGAACATAAAGATCTCACTGCAAGCGTAAAAGTGCTGAATTACGATCTTAAAATGAAATGGGAAAAAGAAGAAAAATTCACAATTGAAGAAAACTGCTATAAGGAATTGTTCCAACTGCCCCGTCTTGAAGAAGTGACTCCTGTTTATTTTGTGAAGCTTGTTCTGAAGGATCCGGAAGGGAAAATTGTATCGGATAATTTCTACTGGTTCTCCTCGGCCGGGAACAAAACCGACCTGACTGATATTAACAGACTGCAAAAGGTGGCCCTTTCTGTTTCAAATGAAACCTCTTACGAAGGTGAGGAGGGTGTGATAAAAATCATATTGAAAAATCCTTCGGATAAGCTGTCTTTTTTTAACAGGCTTATGGTTACCAAAGGTGAGGGAGGAGACGAAATCTGGCCCTCTTTCTGGAGCGACAATTTTATAACTCTTATGCCCGGCGAAGTAAAAAATGTCACCGTCAGGTTTGCCAGAAAAGATCTTGACGGTAAGAAACCGGTCCTGGTTCTGGACAAAGATATTTAACAAATAAAATCAGCATTTACGCATGACAAGAGATAATGATAGTTCTACTGACGAATCACCTGAAAAGCCAAAAAATAATTCTGCTCCTGAAAATGAAAAACCGGAATCATCGGGTTCTGATTTTCCAGGCGATGACGTTTCTAAAGAATCATTTCTCGGATTTATTGAAGGTCTTGCCTTAAGACATAAAAATGATTCGCCGGAGATCTATGCCGGCCAGAGAACCGACTTATCAAATATTTCAATTAACGACTACTCCGGAGTTGAACCGACTGAAACTACAATCAGAAAGCTGGAAGAATTAAAATCAATTATTCAATCCATCGAGAATAAACCTTATGATCAGGCCGAAATAAAAATTGAAAAACAGTATAAGATAGATTACGCAAAGGAGCTTAACAAGGCTCAGCTTGAAGCAGTGACAGCAATAAACGGTCCTGTTCTGGTTATTGCAGGGGCGGGAAGCGGTAAAACCAGGGTGATTGTTCACCGGGTTGCCTATATGATGGAAAACGGAATAAGTCCCGGTGACATGTTACTCCTGACTTTTACCAGGAAGGCTGCAAATGAAATGCTTGGCAGGGTGCAGCAGCTGCTTGAAGACAATGCCGCTCAGAAAGTATTCGGAGGGACCTTCCATGCTTTTTCAAACTACATACTCAGGAAATATTCAAGCCTCCTTAATATCCCGAATAATTTTACGATTATCGATGAAGAAGATTCAGCTGATACTATCGACCTGATACGATCCGGACTTAAAATTGAAAAACGGGAGAAGGCTTTCCCCAGGAAAAACAGGATCCAGGAAATAATCTCATCGGCAAGGAACAGGAACCTCACGATCAGATACGTTATTGAAAATGAATTTTCAGGGCTGAAGGAATTTATTGGTCATATTGAGCTTATAAATCAGGGTTATGAGAAATATAAGAAGTTAAGCAGAATATTTGATTACGACGATTTAATGGATGTTCTGAGAGATTCATTGCGTGACAATCAGACATTCAGAAGAAAACTGCAACATGAATATAAATACATAATGGTTGACGAATACCAGGACACTAACGTCATCCAGAAAGAGATTGTCGAATACCTCGCCGGAGAGGCAAGCAATATCCTTGTGGTCGGTGATGATTCCCAGAGCATTTATTCATTCAGGGGAGCCAACTATGAGAATATCCTGAGGTTCCCGCAGAAATACCCCGGTTGCAGAATAATAAAGATTGAAGAGAATTACAGGAGCAACCAAAAAATCCTTGATTTCACCAACGACATTATCCTGAATGCAAAGATCGGCTACAAAAAACGACTTTATTCAAAAATAATCAATGAGACGCTTCCTGTGGTCCGGAAGTTTTATGATCAGGAGGCTGAGGCAGAATTCATTGTCGACAGGATACTGGAATACAGGGAGAAAGAGATTGCCCTGAACCAGATTGCTATTCTTGTAAGGGCATTCTGGCATGCCAGGTATATTGAAGCCGAACTTAATAAGAGAAGTATTCCATACGTTGCGGTGGGGGGACTCCGCTTCAATGAACGGAAACATGTCAAGGACGTGATCTCATATCTGAGGCTGGTAATGAATCCATATGATGCAGTCGCATGGCACAGGGTACTTAAATATATTCCCGGAGTAGGTTTCGTTACCGCTGGTAAAATAATTGAGACTATCATTTCCGAAAAGGGGAAGTATAAAGATATCTTTGAAAAAAACAGGTTTGCTGAAGGATTAAAACGATTATTCGGGATGCTGGACAGGGCAAGGGACAATACGATTTCAATCCCTCAAAAAATTGAAATAATCAGGAATTATTATGCTCCTATGCTGCAGGCAATGGAATACGACTTTCAGGTAAGGTTGCTGGATATAAATGTTCTTATCGATCTGTCTTCAAAATATGATTCAGTCGAAAAATTCCTTACAGATTTCGCATTGGATCCTCCTTCAAGGAATTTCGGCACCAAAACGGTTCCGTTAATTGATGAAACTGAAGATAAGCCTCTGACCATCTCAACAATCCACTCGGCAAAAGGACTGGAATGGTATAGTGTCATTATTCCCCATGCTCTTGATGGACTTATCCCTTCAGTGAGATCACTCAACAATATTGAGGAACTGGAGGAAGAACGCAGGTTGTTTTATGTTGCCTGCAGCAGGGCAAAACAAGATCTTCTAATAACAATGCCTTCCTATGTCACCAATTACAACGCTTTCTTGTCGTATCCAAGCAGATTTCTGGCCGAGATCAGCAGAGATAAGTTTCATTATTCTTAAACCTTTAAACCCTTCAACCTTTAAACTTTAATCAAAATGAACAAGTTAAGACCAAAACTTCTGTCAATTGCAGTTTGGGCCACTTTGGTTGCCGGTGCCAGGGAGTACCATGTATCCGTTACCGGTAACGACAAAAACGACGGAACTTCAGCTCAGCCCTTTTAAAACAATCTCCTGTGCGGCCAGGGTTGCGGAACCTGGAGATGAGATTATCGTACATGCAGGTATTTACCGCGAAAAAGTGAGTCCGCCAGAGGCGGTGAATCAGATTCCCGCCGTATTGTGTATCGTTCTGCCGGAGACGGACAAGTCGACATAAAAGGTTCGGAAGTAATAACCGGATGGACAAAATTTGCAGGCGATGCCTGGAAAATAACCATTCCGAACTCATTTTTCGGGAAATACAATCCCTACAAAGATCTTATATACGGCGACTGGTTCAGCGACTATCTGAACCGGAGACCGCATACAGGTGAGGTATACCTTAACGGAAAATCCCTGTTCGAAACCAATCTTATTGAGGATGTGTTAAATCCAAAACCTGTTCACGGTTTCACAGGATAAGGAAGGATCGACATATACCTGGTATTGTGAGAGCGATGAAACAAATACTTACATCTATGCAAACTTCCATGGTTATGATCCGAATAAGGAGCTGGTGGAGATCAATGTACGGGAAAGCTGTTTTTATCCCGATACAACCGGAAGAAACTATATTACCGTCAGCGGATTTGAAATGAGCCAGGCAGCAACTCAATGGGCTGCTCCAACCGCTGAACAGGTTGGACTTATCGGTACAAACTGGAGCAAGGGATGGATCATAGAAAACAACATCATTCATGATTCAAAATGTTCAGGGATTACCCTTGGAAAAGACAGGAAAACCGGACAGAACGTCTGGCTTGCAGATCCCATCCAAAGGAGGCGATGTTCATTATAATGAGGTTATTGTCAGAGCATTGAAGGAATGGCTGGTCAAAAGAAAAGATAGGTTCACATATTGTGAGGAATAATACCATTTATAATTGCGAGCAGACTGGCATGTGCGGAAGCCTCGGTGCTGCTTTCAGCCAGATCACAAATAACAACATTTACAATATCTGGACTAAAAGGCTCTTTACAGGAGCAGAAATTGCGGGGATAAAAATACATGCCTCCATCGATCTGCTCATCAGAAAAACCGGCTGGCAAATACCGGCAGGGGATTATGGATGGACTGGATGGCCCAGGGGACCCATATAACCGGTAATTTATGCTACAATAATACCCTCGAAGACCTTTATTGTGAAGTTGATCATGGACCATATCTTGTCGACAATAATATATTTCTGTCAGAGATTGGATTACGCGACTGGTCTGAAGGAGGTGCATTTGTTCATAACCTCTTTACCGGGAAAATAATAAGAAGTCCGGATAGCCGGACTACTCCTTATCACAAGCCTCATTCAACCGAGGTTGTAGCCTTAAAGAACCTCAGGGGTGGGGACAACAGGTTCTATAATAATATTTTTGTGGCAGGTTATGCTCCAACTGCCCGAAGGCTTCTGATAAAAATGTCCAGAGAAGAACCGGATACGGACTTGAAATTTACAACAATGCCGAACTTCCGATGTATGTCGATGGAAATATATATTACAAAGGAGCAAAACCATTCGGAAAAGAAACAAATGCTATTTATGAACCCGAATTTGATCCCCAGATAAGAATAACGGATGAGGGAGAAAATATTTATCTTTATATCACGACTTGGGAAATCCTGTAAATCACTGAAGTGTAATCTTATAACTACTCAGAACCTGGGCAGGGCAATGATCCCGGATCAGGCTTATGAGAATCCTGACGGGACTCCCTTAAGGATAGATACTGACTTTTTTGGCAAAATAAGAAACGGGAAAAAACCATCTGCAGGACCTTTTGAAAATCCGGGGGTTGGTAAAGAACTGAAGCTAAAGGTGTGGTAAGTTTGCAATCATTGGAAGAACTGGAATCCGTAAATAAAAAATCTATTTCATGAAACAGGATAAAAGTACTCTGCCTTATGTTTTCAGGCTGACACTTATTGCCACACTTGGAGGTCTGCTTTTTGGTTACGATACAGCAGTAGTATCAGGTGCAGTCAAAGCTATTCACGAATATTTTGTAGTCCCATTAAGCCAGAGTTTTTGGATACCCAAAGAAGCGATAACGGGATTTGCTGTTTCAAGTGCTTTGATTGGTTGTATTATCGGAGGATCAATTGCCGGGTTTATCAGCTTAACATTTGGCAGGAAGAAAGGTCTTGTTTTTGCCGCTATATTGTTTATCTTTTCAGGCCTTGGCGCAGCATTCCCCGAGAAAATGGGCTTATTCGGAATGGAACCGCTGGTTTCATTTATTTGTTACAGGATCATAGGCGGAATTGGTATCGGGCTTGCCTCAATGCTTTCTCCGATGTATATCGCCGAAATTGCTCCGGCAGGGATCCGCGGCAGGCTGGTTTCCTGGAACCAGTTTGCAATTGTCCTGGGTATCTTTGTTGTCTATTTTGTAAACTGGTTCATTGCAAGGCAGGGTGATGAACAGTGGAACATTACAACGGGTTGGAGATGGATGTTTCTTTCTTCGATAATCCCTTCCCTGGTTTTCATTTTTCTTCTGCTTTTTATTCCGGAAACGCCACGGTACCTTGTTTTAAAAAATAAGCACAATAAGGCTCTTGAAGTGCTGAAAAGAACTGTAGGTGAAAAGGAAGCTGAAATAAGCATGAAAGAAATAACCGAAACGCTTAAAACAAAATCTGCACCCTGGCTTTCATTTGGCGGTCTTATCATAATCATCAGCATCCTGCTTGCTGCTTTCCAGCAACTTACCGGTATTAACGTAGTACTCTACTATGCTCCGAAAATATTTCAGAATATGGGTACCAGACTGGATGTTTCACTTTTGCAGACGGTTCTTGTAGGAGGTGTTAATGTGATTTTCACGGTTATTGCGATTCTGACAGTCGATAAACTGGGAAGAAAGCCGCTGCTTCTCATCGGCGGGTCGATCATGGGCTTTGCAATGGCCGCAATAGGATTTACTTTTTATTCAGAAAACATGGGTATTCTGGCATTAATCTTTATTCTGATATATATTGCAGGATTTGCAATGAGCTGGGGACCGGTAATGTGGGTGGTCCTGTCAGAAATCTTCCCAAATTCAATAAGGGGAGCAATGTCAATTGCCACAGCAACAGTCTGGATAGCCGACCTTGTAATCTCCTGGTCATTCCCTGTGACTTGATGATAATATTCACCTTGTCGAAAAATTCCATCATGGCTTCGCCTACTGGATTTATGCTGTCATTTGCTTTATTGCCGTAGTTTTTGTCTGGCGAATGGTGCCTGAAACGAAAGGTAAAACCCTTGAACAGATTGAAAAACTCTGGAAGAAGCAATCTTCCTGAGACAATGCTCTTGCATTTGCGTTTTTGTGTTAATTGGATAAACCCGGAAAAATAACAATATGAAAAGAATTTTTTTTGGAACCGTCCTTGATCCTGATACACTTAATGCCTGTCAGGATTCACACAAAAGAGATACCATTTCCTTAAACGGAATCTGGCAGATTGCGGAAGGCACTATGGATAAAATTCCTGAACAGTTTGATCATTCTGTACCAGTCCCGGGACTGGTTTCACTGGCAACACCTGCATTCAGGGATCCGGGCCCGAAAGTCAAAGACCGGAGAAGCCTGATTCAGAAGGACACCTTACGGGAAGCATTCTGGTATTTCAGGACATTTACACTGGATAAACCGATCCAGGCAATTGCCATGCTAAAGGTCTCCAAGGCAATGTTTGGGACAAAAGTATTTTTGAATGGAAGGGACCTTGGTGAACATCTGCCATGTTTTACCCCTGGTTATTTCGATGCAAAAGATGCTTTGAAAACAGGAGAAAACAAGCTGGTCATAAGGGTTGGTTCATGCAGGAATTCTGTGCCATTTTCCATTCCTGACGGATTTGATTTTGAGAAAGACAGGTATATCCCGGGAATATTTGACAATGTTGAACTTATACTTTCCGGTGTACCAAATATTATAAGTGCCCAGGCAGCTCCTGATATAAAAAATAAACAGGTTCGGGTTCAGGTAAAACTTGGCAATTCGGGTAAAACTACAGCTTCAAAAGTCACTTTTGTTGTCAGAGAAGCTAAATCCGAATCAGGTGGCCGGGGAGAGTCAGTAAAAGAGGTTAAATTTTCCGGATGAACATGAATGGAGAAATCCTTGTTGATGCTGATATTCCTGTCAGCTAACTGCAAATTCTGGTCACCGGAAGATCCCTTCCTCTATAATCTTACAATAACAACTGAAGGAGATAAGTATGAAACAAGGTTCGGAATGCGTGAATTCAGATATGATACACTGACTAAAATGACAATGCTGAACGGCAAACCCTATTTCATGAGAGGCAGTAACATAACTCTCTATCGTTTTTTTGAGGATGAAAGCTGTAAGGATTTGCCATGGAATCTGGACTGGGTTCGCAAGCTTCATAAAAGTTTTAAGCAATTCCACTGGAACGGATTACGGTATTGCATCGGTATTGCCCCCGAAGAATGGTACAGGATTGCTGATGAAGAGGGGATACTTATCCAGAATGAATTTCCGATATGGTATGGGGGGAAAGGGTGGAACGTATGGCCTGAGGAACTGAAAGCCGAAGAACTGGCAAAGGAGTATGCAGAATGGATGCAGGAACAATGGAATCATCCGAGTGTCGTGATCTGGGATGCCAGCAATGAGACTGTAAGTCATGACGGAAAAACAGAGGAAATTGCTGATGCAATCAGCCATGTGAGATCCCTTGATATTTCCGGTCGTCCATGGGATAACAGCTACTCAGAAATACGTTCACCGGGTGATGTGATGGAATTGCATCCCTATCATTTTAATGATCCGAAATTTAAATTGAAGGATATTGCCGCAGCGGACATCAATCCCGGAGGCAGCCCGGATGAGACAAGATTCATGAAGATCGTTAATGAATACGGCTGGCTGTGGCTCAACAGGGACGGCAGTCCGACAACTCTGACCAAAGATCTTTATAATAATCTTCTGGGTGTAAATTCAACTGAAGCACAGCGCAGGCATTTATATGCAACCTACCTGGCAGCCGAAACTGAATTCTGGCGGTGCCACCGACAATGTGCCTCAGTTCTTCATTTTACTGCCCTGGCATATTCAAGGAGCGATGGTCAGACAAGCGATCACTTCATCGATGTGGAAAACCTGGTTTATGATCCGAATTTCTGAAATATATGCCCGATGCTTTCTCTCCTGTCGGCCTTATGCTGGATGAGTGGGGAGATGATATCAGAACAGGTACATCGCACGATTATAAGATAATTGCCATAAACGATCTTGAACAGGAATGGAAAGGGAAATATACAACTGCGTATATTGGATAATGAAATGGTTATTTCTGAACAATCGACCGATATTGTCATTCCTTCATTTGGTCAGACAGCAGTAACAATCACTCTGAAATCGCCTGCATCACCGGGTACTTTTACAGTTGTTGCTTCACTGGAGCGTGAAAACGAAAAACCGGTAAGAAGCATAAGGGAAATACCATTTAATTGAATATATGAAAGTTCCTTTGTTGTCTGCCTTTGTTTTTTTGTAAACTAATCTTTACCTTTCGTTCATCAGCATATAACAAAACCAGTATCATTCGTAAATTGTATTTCATAAGAAATCAGGAGTTTTTAAAATAACTTTTTATGCTTAAAAACTATTTTATTTCAGCTTACAGAAGTATCGTAAAGAATAAATTCTACTCTATACTGAACATATTCGGACCAGCAATTGGAATAGCCTGTGCAATTCTTATCCTGCTTTATGTGAAGGAAGAAGTCACATTTGATAAGCACAATAAAAACTATCGCCGTATCTACCGGCTGGAAAGTGATTTTAATATTTCCGGCAAAGCAACTCTTGCTGCCCTTACTCCCATCCCTATGGCACCCACTCTGAAGGATGAATATCCGGAGATCAGGGAAATAGCCAGATTTGCTGGTTTTGGATTGCAGGACATATTATTTCAATACAAGGATCTCAAGTTCTTTGAAGACAAAATATACTTTACTGATTCAACTGTCTTTAAGGTCTTTGACTACGAATTTATTCTGGGATCCCCCGATAAAGCACTGAATGAGCCTAACACAATTGTGGTAACTGAAAGTTTTGCCTCAAGATATTTCGGCAAGGAAAATCCAATGGGAGAGGTATTAACCACAAGTAATTTTGGGAACTGCCGGGTTACGGGTGTAATTAAGGATATACCCGCCAATTCACACCTGAGATTTGACTGCCTGCTCTCGATGGCAACAATAGTAGAGCTGACCGGCGTCGACAGGTTCAACTCCAGAAGCGCACCTTCGTTTTGGAATATCTCAGCTTTCGAATATATACTTCTTGATGACAATGCCAAAATTGAAGATCTGCTTGCCAAGTTTCCGGGGTTTTATGAAAAGTATATGAGTTCTCTGGGCAAACAGATAAATGCAACTTTCAGGCTGAAAGCAACACGGATCGATAAGGTTCATTTTGGTTCCAAGCTGGAATTTGATCTTCCTGTGGGTAACTTTAACTATATTAATAATCTTCTCGCTTGTTGGCGTCTTTATGCTTCTTATTGCCAGCCTCAATTACATGAATATGGCAACGGCACGTTCCACAAACCGATCCAAGGAGGTGGGATTACGGAAAGTTATAGGTGCAGGAAGGGGAACTCTTATCAGGCAATTCATCAGCGAATCGATGGTGCTGGTAATCCTGGCCTTAATATTAGCCTTGATTGCAACCATATGTATTTTGCCATCATTCAATGTTCTGACCGACAAAGCCATAAAGATAGGGACCCTGTTTGAACCGGTTACATTTTCCTTAATACTTTTGATCACCCTCTTTGTAGGACTTATTTCTGGAAGCTATCCTGCCTTTTTCCTTTCCTCATTTTCTCCCGTTGAGGTTCTTAAGAGTAATGTAAATCCCCGTCAGGGAAAAGGTATGCTGAGAAAAATTCTTGTAGTTTTTCAGTTTGCCATCTCGGGCACTTTAATTATCGGTACAATGATTGTATCCGGTCAGCAACGGTACATCAGGAATAAGGATTTAGGCCTGAACAAGGAGAATGTTATGATCATCCCAATCAGGGATACTGCATTTATTAACAATAAATTGCAGTCGTTTAAAGATGAACTGCTAAAGCTTCCTGATGTAAAGGGTGTATCATCGGCAATTCTCGTTCCTCCGATTATGGCCAGCAAAGTTGTATTCCAGATTGAAAAAGACAGCAGCATGGTAGAACTGGCAACAAGTTTTTCAGTCGTCGATCATGATTTCATTGATGTAATGCAAATGAAGTTACTAGAAGGCAGAAATTTTGACAAGTCCATAGCTACTGATCTGACAAAGGCTTTTATAGTAAATGAATCAGCCGTCAAAGCGTTTGGATGGGGAAATAATGCGCTGGGAAAAAGAATCAGATTTGGAATAAATCCTGCTACAGGAGTTGCCCAGAGAGACGGAGTTGTAATTGGTGTGGTTAAAGACTTTCATTTCACATCAATACATAACCCTATTGAACCCTTTATTTTTGTTGTCAGCCGCAATCCCAATACTTATTTCTATGTAAGAATAAGCAGTAACGACATTCCTGCCACAATAGAAAATGTGAAAAAAGTGCAGCAGGATATGGGAAATACGCTTCCATTCAACTATTTCTTTTTTGCTGATAAGCTTGATGAGATGTACTCTGCTGAAAATAAGCTCAATACACTGTTTAATATCTTTTCTCTTTTGACTATATTTATTGCATGCCTGGGTTTACTGGGACTAACATCATATGTCACGGAACAACGGTCAAAGGAAACCAGCCTGCGAAAGATCATGGGAGCACGTGTAGATCAGGTAGTCTGGCTCTTAAATAAAGATTTCCTTCTTCTTGTACTGATATCAAATCTTATCTCCTGGCCTGTAGCGTATTATCTTATGGACCGATGGATTAATGGATTTGCGTACAGGATGAATTTTGGATTATCGCCATTTGTGTGGGCCACAGTTGTTCCGTTTATCGTTGCGCTTTTAATAACGCTTATTGTTTCACTGATAACAATAAGCGTTCTTTCGATTAAAGCAGCGTACACAAATCCAATTAATACTTTATCGAGAGAATAAACTATTTTCTGAAATCCACCATAACTTTCCCTTCTTTTTTAGTCAGGTCAATCTCTTTTGAGATGCCATTGACGGTCACCCTGTATTTTCCGAAGAATGCCGGAGTTGAAAAAGCTCCATCCTTTCCGGCAGTCCCTGATACTCTGGTCCACCATTCCTTAAAGATCAGATTCTGATAAGCTTCTGCTGCCGGTGTCGGCGACCAGTCACGCTTATAAAGTGATGAAACCGGGATCCAGTTGGCACCTTCCCAGAATCCCCACATAAGGATGCCTTCAACAGCCGGATGGGAAAAACAGATCCTGTAATAATCGACAATATCCTTCGCTTTCTGTTCCTCTTCCTGGGGAGTCATCACAGTAATTTTATCCCTGTAATATTTCGAACGCTGACCGGGCAGATTAAACTCCGTAATCCTGACAGGGAGTTTAAAAATAGCCAAAGAATCCAGAGCATTCCTAAGTTGTGCACGATCGAATGTTTCGCCATGCAGGTGCCCCTGAACACCAATCCCGGCAATGGGAACTCCCTGTTTAAGCAGTTTGCGTATTTGCGCCATGTAGTCGGCTAGCCTGTTGCCCGTCAGAATATCATAGTCGTTTAAAAAGAGTTTTGCACTGGGATCACCATTATGCGCCCATTGGGCCATTAGCTTTGTTATATCAGGACCGAGTCTGTCCTCATAATAATTACCATGGATCATCTCGTTGTTTAGATCGTATTCTGCAAAACGTCCTCCTGTAACGACTGGTCACTGTCTCAGCCCTGTTCTGCAGAGTCTGCCTCAGTTCATTATCATTCAGCTCCTTTACCCATGGCTGTACAAACTGGGGAATGCCCCAGAACAGGTTATGCCCCCTCAGGGGAATATGATTCTCCTCTGTCCATTTTAGTATTGCATCCACTACAGAATAATTCACCTCACCTTTCCTGCGTTCCATATTACCCCACTTAACGGCATTCTCAGTGACAGCCGAATTAAAATTTTGCAGGAATTTCTCCTTATACTGTCTGAGATCATTTTCAGACCATGATCCGCCGGCCAGACCGTTGCTGATTGCACAGCCAAACCAGAATTCATGTCTCAGCTGCTCGATATTTACCTTGTCGCCCTGTCTGGCTTTAACAATGATTTCTCCTTTACGGAGATTTTCTATCGATTCGTTGATGCCTGGATACTGGGCATTTACAGACTGAAATAATGGGATTTGAGATAATAAAACTGCCAAAAAACAAAATACTGCTTTTTTGAGAGAAGGAGTTGAATTTTTCATTTCAGTTAGTTTTAGGAGAAACTTTGAAAACGCTTTTTTCCTGAGTAATTTTGACTTAAATTTAAATCAGATTTTTCCAATAACCTAAAATTTATTTTTCTGGCTTTTGAATTTCAAGTTTTTATTTAACCACTGATTGCCACCGAGTTACACGGAGTAATTCACGGAGAACGTTACTGAATGAGAAAACCGTGTTACTCAGTGAAAACTCCCGGAACTCCGTGGTTTATTGAAAAAAATCTCCCACTTCACTTAATTACTGATTGGCATCATCACTGATCGGATGTATTTTGTATTTTAGTGGTAACGGATTATTGAAATTAATCGGGAAGTATTAAAAGATTCCGGATAGCGGAACAATACCATGATCGGCAAATACAAGATTATAACACTTTGCGGAAGCACAAAATTCAGGGATGAATTTATTGCCGAACAGAAGCGGCTTACCCTCGAGGGCAACATAGTAATAAGTGTAGGTCTTTTCGGGCATTCAGGCGATGAGGAAGTATGGTCAGAAAGCACTAAAGAGATGCTTGATGACATGCACAAACGTAAAATCGATCTGGCAGATGAGATATTTGTAGTGAATCCCGGTAGATATATCGGACAATCAACCCTGAGTGAAATTGATTACGCGATAAAGACAAACAAACCTGTCAGATATCTTGAATAGCAGAACTGAAAGGATAACAGGAAAAGCTTATATTGACATAATCTAAATTATAATGAAATGAAAAGAAACCTTCTGTTTTTGATTTTAACTTTTATTCTGATTTCCTGTGCAAATCAGGATGGTAAATGGCGGCAGCTATTCAATGGCAGGGATCTTTCGGGCTGGGAACAGGTAGGACCTGGCAAATTTGTTGTTGAAGATAACCTTCTGAAAACAATCGGTGGAATGGGTATGATCCTTTATCCGGCTGAAAAATTCAGCAATGTTATTATCCGTGTTGTCTACAAGGTGAAGGATAATGACTGCAATTCAGGAGTATTCATCAGGTTGCCTGAAAAACCGGCAGATGAATGGGCTGCTGTAAATAAAGGGTATGAAGTTCAGATAGACAATGGTACCAGACATGTCGGAGGAGATTATCATTGCACAGGAGTATTGTATTCTCTTACCAAAGCAATGGCTCATCCCCAGAAAGCTCCCGGAGAATGGAATACCATGGAAATTACCCTTGACGGTCAGAAGACCATCGTTCATGTAAACGGCGAACTGGTGACAGACTTTACTGAAGGGGACCCGGTCCCGGAAAAAACAAGAGACTTTGAACCGGAAAGAGGTCCACGGCCTGAATCAGGCTATATAGGACTTCAAAATCATGATGAATTATCCACAGTTTATTTCAAGGAGGTTGCTGTTAAACCAATTAAAAAGAACTAAAAAAATGAGGTCAGTAAACCGTCGTGGATTCATAAAGAATTCAATGATCGCTTCAGCCGGAATGACCATTGGAGCACCAGCCTATATTAAAGGCTTCATGCAAACCAAACCCAGTGACATAATCAATGTGGCAGTTATAGGAATAAACAGTCAGGGAGGGACACATTACAGGAACTTCGCAAAAATACCGGATTGCAGGGTCGTTGCCCTGTGCGATTGCGTTGAATATTTGCTTCCCGGGGCGGTTGACCAGGTAGAAAAATTTGGTGTGGCAAAACCAAAAACATATACGGATTATCGTAAACTGCTTGAGGATAAGGATGTGGACGCAGTTTCAATTGCTGCTCCCGGTTACTGGCACGCCCTTATGACGATCAATGCATGCCAGGCCGGCAAGGATGTTTATTGTGAAAAGCCGGCTTCGTGGAACATTGACGAAGGAAGGAAAATGGTGCAGGCAGCAAGGAAGTATGACAGGATCGTTCAGGTTGGACTACAGTATCGCAGCAGCAGGATGAGCCAGGAGGCCATACGGCTTCTCAGGGAAGGTGTGATAGGGGATGTCTACATGGGGCGGGGCACTGTTTACCGGCATCGTCAGAATATTGGAAGAAAACCTGACAGCGAAATCCCAAAAGGAGTTAACTGGGACCTGTTCCGCGGTCCGGCTCAGATAATACCTTTCAACGAGAATCATTTTCTTTATAACTGGCACTGGTACTGGGATACAAGTACCGGGGAGTTCGGGAACAATGGCATACATGCCATGGACCGGATACGGTTGGGAATGAATATAAGTGAACATCCGGTTAAAATAGCATGCTGTGGTGGTTTTTATTCTTACGATTCAGATCAGGAAGTTCCTAACCTGCAGGTGGCTACGTTTGAGTATGCCAACGGAGCAGTTATGGAACTTGAAGTAAGGAGCCTTTATACACCCGGCGATGATGATTTGCTTTGGCTTGGTACCAAAGGATATGCCACACTGGGACGAAATTTCCAGGTGTTCCGCGACAGCAGCACCCAGCCTGCGGAAACACATGGTGCATCAAAGGAGCCGGCTATGACTGTTACAGAGCAGGATTTGCCGGCAGAAACAAGACAGGCAGAATTTACCAAACTTGGCGTGAATATGCATTATGTGAATTTCCTTGATTGTGTCAGAAGCCGCAATTTCAAGGATCTTACTGCTGATATTAATGAAGGATATGTTTCAACAGCTCAGATGCATCTTGGGAATATAGCTTACCGGACCGGGAGAAAGCTGTTATTTGACGGAAAGACAGAGAAATTTGTCAGCGACACTGAAGCAGACAATTACCTGTCACGGCCAGGTGGAGGGAGAAAACCCTTTAATCTTCCGGAAGCAATCTGAAATGTTGGGAAAACCGTATTTAAATACGGCTTTAAATACGGTTTTAAATACGGTGAAAAGTTTTACCACCGGCTGTTCATTTGCTGGAAGGATTTATCCAGCTCTTCCCTTGATGCTTTGATAAGCCTTTCAGTTGTTCCGTATCCGATCTCGGGCAGATCATTTTTCAGCCCTTTCATAACAGCTATGACAAATTCCGCTGGTTTCACATCAGGCCGGTAGTTGCCTCTTCTGGCTCTTCCCTCCTGGTTTAATTCTGTATCCACTGCCGGTGGAATCACCTCGAAAACCCTGATCCCGGCACCCGCAAGCTGATGCCTCAGCGCCATTGAGAAAGCATGTATCCCGGCTTTTGTCGCGCTGTAAACAGGTGTCCTTGCTGCCGGAATAAAACCCAGCCCTGATGAGACATTGATAATTGCAGCATCTTTCTTCCCTGTGAGAACCGGAATAAGCAGACCGGTCAATATTACCGGGGCTTCCAGATTGATAACTATTTCATTTTCACCGTTAAGAAATCCGGTTATTCCTTTTGTGAAATCAATTTCCCTCTGGATCCCTGCATTATTAACGAGTATGTTCAAACTGCTGAACCTGGAATATATCCATTCAACCAGTGCCTTTCTGTCCCTATCCTCAGCCAGGTTGCATGCTTTTATGTGGAGTTCCGGGTGTTTTTTCTGGGCTTCAATTAGTTTCTCTTTCCTCCGTCCGCAAATAATAACTTCATTACCGGTTTCCAGAAAACTTTCGGCAAATGCATAACCTATCCCTGTAGCTCCCCCTGTAATTAAAACTGTATTTCCTGAAATGTCCATATTCCCTTGGATTATTTATTATCAATAACAGGGATCTGCATATTTTGTTGACAGAACTATTTTACCACACCCACCAGGGGGCTCCCGCAAATTCAGCATAAACAAGAATATCGAACAAAATATGCGCAGACAGCGATGGCAGAAGGCTTTTTGATAAATGTCTGATTGTACCGAATAATATGCCTGCTCCGAAGGTCCAGAGAGCTAAGAAACCGACATCAATATCTGCCGTCGCTGACCGGAGAAAGGAATAAAAAGCATTTATAACCGGTATGTGATAATGTGCTGAAAAGAACTGAGAATGGTCCATTTATTTTTTTTACATATTCCTGCAGGAAACCCCTGAAAACAAACTCCTCCATACCACCTATAAGTGCAGCAACAATCACAAAAGGAATGAATTGATATCGGGAATAAACTGATATCCAGATACCATCGGTAAAGCACTGCGAGACCTGTACCCGCTGTAATTCCAATAAGAAGAAAAAGCAGTGTTGTTTTAACAGAAGAAATATCTCCGTATAACTTTTCAAAATCAGATGGTGACCGGAGATTCGCTGGCGATAATTAAAGCAGATATTGCCAACCCTGCGAAAGAGACCAGCCTGACCGGAAATTTATAATGTATAAAAAATGAAAAGACCATTAATCCGATGCTGCAAAAAATTGCCCCGGATAATATAGCAAGCCTTTTCTCTCCTGACATTTTGATTTTACGATTTTATCACCTCCGTGAAGCTTTGGTTTCTGTCTCCTGGCAATAAACCTGATGGCAAGTACAAGGGGGATCAGGAGTAGAAGCCAGCCGGATCCAAGACAAAAACCTTCATTGGCAGAGATACGTGTATCGGGTAAAGATTTTTGAAGTTCTGCTTTAATAAATGTGTCACTCAGGAATTTCTCCGGCAGGGAAAGATATTTCAGATTAGTGAGAGTTTTAATCGAAGTGATATCTGTTACAGTATCGGTTACTGTCAGTCCGTAAAGCGTGCTTAGTTTCGACAAAGGCTGAAAATTGTTGATTTTATTGTTTTCAATTATTTCAATTATTTCAAGTCCGGGATGTGCAGTGATGAATGAGCTGAATTCCTCCTGAGTCACATTTGACGAAAAAGCCATCCACCGAAGATCCGGCAGTTTGATCAGAGCCGGATCGTACACAAGTTCATTACCTGTGACGGAAAACACTTCAAGTCTTTTTATGATTATTTACCTCGTCAAAATTCACGATTGCATTCACTCCGCTAACAACCAGCTCTTTCAGGTTTTCAAGCGGTTTTAGCAATGCAAAATCGATGCTTCCGTTTCTCTGGATTATAACTCTTTCGATTTGCCTGTTGTTTGCCAGGAAATTATCAGAAAGGGTAACATCCTTTTCCAATGTTTGATAAGAAGATCTGCTTAAGCAAAGGAAGAGCCGGCAGAGGATCAGTTATTACTGAATCTTCAAGCGAAACCATCAGGATTTCGAGCCCTGTAAGCTTCGACAGCATGTCAAAGTCGCTCGTGACAAGGTTTGGACCGGCAATATAACGGGGTTTAAAGATCTTTAAGACCTTTGCCATTTCTGCAAAGTCTCCCTCGAAGTAAAGGCCGGCATCAGGCTTTATTTTAGCCAGTTCGGTCAGGGAAGGAAGATAGCTTTCAGGTATCTTTGAATTGAAGCTTATAAACTGAAGTGCAGAAAGATCCGTTTCTGTCAGATTCTTAATCCAGGGGATCATCTTTGTCATTATCCGGGATATCGAAGGAATTTAGTTTCCCGTTGATATACAATGCACTATCATTATTTTTTATAATGAATCTGTTTTGTGAGAAAAGTGTTGTTATAAACAAAAATTTTTTCATCACATGCGATAATGTCGCCATTGCTGGCTATTAATGGTGTTGGATTTACGCTATCCGGTCTTATTCAGCATCAGAAGGAACGATTTGGAATAATTACTCACATCTCCGGCTCCTGATAATTCAAGTATTGAATATGGTTCTGGTCTGGTTGCACAGGAGGCAAAAGTCATGATCAAAACTCCGAAGAACAGGGAATATAAATTGATTTTAAGGGACTTATTTTCCACAATGATATTCTTAAATTTTTTCATGAAATGAGGTATTAACCGGATTAAAATTCAAAAGGTTGAAGCAAGTTAAGCGATTTCCCGGGATAAATCGCAAGGGATTTTCATCGAATTGCGTTGAAGATTATCTATAATCCTGACCTTGCCCTGTTTACTGAGTTTACAAGTGCATGAATATCATCAGGTGAAGTATTGTAATTGGTGATGCATGCCCTGATGGTGCTTATTCCATTCACATTATAAAGCGATACCCATGCTTCTCCCGATCTGATAACTTTTTCACATATTCTTTTTGTAAACGAAGGATCAGTATTTATGTTCCTCATCCGTAAAACATACCAACGGCAGCGGGGTATGGTTCATAACCATCCATCCATTCTCTTTAAGGACCGCACGGAGCAGGTTCCCCATCTCCACCTGGTGACCTATAACATCGGAATAACCTTTCCAGCCGAAGACCAGCATTGAAAGGTAAAGTTTCAGACCGATAAATCTTCTCGACCATTGGATAGAATGGGCATAAGGATCTGTTATCTCAAGGTTTTCAGCATCTCTCGGCATATAATCGGTGGTGATCCTGAAAGTTTTACCAAGGATCTCCCTGTGCCTTGTAATGAACATACTTGCACTCATCGGCACTGATAACCATTTATGCACATCGAAAGTGACCGAATCGGCTTTTTCTATGCCGCTTACCCAGGGGCGCGTTCCCGGATTCAGAATAGCTGCGCCTCCCCATGCAGCATCGATGTGAAAATATAATGAATAACGTTTTGCAATTGAGGCAAGGGCATGAAAATCATCAATTGATCCGGTGCCAGTTGTACCCGCTGTGCCGATTATCAGTGAATGGAACGTATCCTTCAGACTTGTCGGACAATGATCGTTTTTTCAAGTTCATCTAGTGCGGATGGCACCCATTTTCGTCAACTGCGAATTGTCCTGACCGAGTTTCTTCCAAGCCCGGAGATCTCTTGCGGCCCGCACAACTGAATGATGGGCTTCGGATGAGCAATATAATCGCCGGCCGTCCTTTAAGCGGAAAGAGTCCTTCATTTGAATATTCAGGAAATGCATTATTCAGGGCACAGAGTACAGCGGTGATATTTGCTTCCGCCCCTCCTGTGGCAAATACACCATCTGTCTCCTTTCTGCGGAATCCTATTTTTTGACCGAATTCGGAAATAAGATAATTTTCAACTTCCGATGCATAGGGGGAATGGCTCCATGCAGCAAGCTGCGGATTAAAGGTTGCAGTGATCAGGTCAGCAATGACAGACGGAAAATTGGGTCTCGGGTTGAACAATCCATAATAACGGGGATGGGGAGTATGGACTATATACTTACGTAAAGCACTGATAACCATGCTGACAGCTTCGTTTAATTCTGTCGGGTGATCGAAATCGGCCTTCCTCACAACCCGTTGAATCTCTTCCTGATCGAGTGGGGCTGTAACCCTTAATTCTGCTGTTTTACTGTAATAATCTTCAAGCTCCTGGAGAAGCATTTCAAAAAGCTCTGCCCGTTGTTCGGTGGAAAGGTCAAAACCAGTCATTTGTCTGAAATTTCAGAATTTAAAATAAAAACAAAGTTACAGATACACCATAAAAATATTCATAATTGTGACTTGTTTAATTAATTTATATTTTAATGGTTGGCATTAAGTCGTTCAATATAAATTGCGTAATGACTCTGATGAAAAAATTCACTAATTTTCCACAGGATTTTAAAATGACTCCTAAGTTAGAAATCAGAAAATAAGAAATTGAAAATAACCATTGACAAATCATATACCTTAATTGAATTCCTTGCTCAGAAGTATCCCGATTCTCCGCGTACCAGGATAAAAAAACTGCTTCAGAGTGGTTCTGTCCGGATAAATGATAAACCGGTAACGCTGAATTCATATAAGCTGAAACCTGGGGATACAGTTGAGATCAACCGGCAGCTTGTGAACGCGGCAAAGGCCGGATTACCCTTCGCGGTCCTATATGAGGACAATGATGTTCTGGCCGTTGATAAACCTGCCGGTATGCCAACTTCAAGCACAGATGGCAGTCTCAGCATACAGGAGATCCTTTCGGAATTCCTTAAAAAGCAAAGCAAGGGAAAATACAGGGCATATGTAGTGCACCGGCTCGATAAAGAAGTGTCAGGTGTGCTCCTTTTCGCAAAGACACATGAAACTAATGGAAGCTATTAAGGGGAAGTGGAAGGAGACTGAAAAACATTATTATGCCCTTGCTGAAGGAATCCCTGAAAAGGCTGAAGATACAATAAAAAGCTGGCTTATTGAGGACAAATCCCAGATAGTCCATTCCACCCGTGAAACAGCAAATGCCAAATTTTCTGTCACAAATTATAAAACAATAAAGCTCCTGAAAGGATCATGCCCTGCTTGATGTAAAACAGATACCGGAAGGAAGAATCAGATAAGGGTACATCTGTCAGATATCGGCTGTCCGATTGTGGGTGACAGAAAATATGGCTGCTAAGAAGAATACAAACGACGTATACGACTGCATGCATATTCGCTCTCATTTCCTCATCCGGTCACAGGTAAAATTTTAACTGTCACATCCCCGATGCCGCAGGATTCCTGTCGCTGAAACCAAGGGACGAACATTATAAATAACAATTGACAAAGGGAAAGACTCTCAGAAATTAAGTTGAATCCCTGATCAGCAATGAACCTAAGACAGAAATATGGCAAAACAGCCATGGTCGCCGGAGCTTCCGAAGGGATCGGATGCTGCATTTGCTTCCCTTCCTGGCTGCCGAGGGCATGGATCTGGTGCTAATTGCCCGGCGTCTTCAACCTTTAAAGAAGTTGGCCGGCCTGCTGGAAGAAAAATTCAAAGTAAATGTGACGTGTGTCCACATGCGACCTGTCAGACATAAACGCCAGGCAGCAAACAGAGGAGGCAGTAAACGGCAAAGAAATCAATCTGCTGGTATACAATGCCGCATTGTCATGTATTGGTCCGTTCATTAAGAACTCACACGAGAATCCACTCCAGAATGGCCAGGGTGAACATGTTACTCCGCTGAACATGCTGCACTGTTTGGAGAAAAAATGCTGGCAAAAGGGAAAAGGTGGCAATTATTTTAGTCACTTCGCTGGCTGGATTTCAGGGAAGCGGTAATTTACAGTATACGCTGCAACAAAAGCTTTTATCAGGATTCTGGGAGAAAGTCTCTGGTATGAATGGAAAAATCAGGGAGTGGACGTAATAGCCTGTTGTGCCGGCGCTACGGCAACGCCAGGATATATAAATACTCAACCTGAAAAAACCGGATTACCCTCACCGGGAGTGCTGGATCCGGATGAAGTAGCCTAACTGAATGTATGAAAAAATTGGGGAAAACGACCCTTTTTAATAACTGGCCGTGGAAACCGGTTAGCATCGTTCATCATGCAAAGGATCCTGCCCCGTAAAATGGCAATCAACATAATGGGAGATACCACCCGTAAAATGTACAGGTTATGAATCCCCGGGTGTTCCGGCTGGTTTGGTTTCTAATAAATAAAAGGAATAATCCGGTAAGGTACTCTTTTTACATAGGTTTTCCAGAGATCCCCATATTTCAGGGCGCACCGCCTGTCATCATCATACTGACGCGAGAATAACAGTATTACATAATATAAAGGATATAACCATGGCCATATTAACATGGGATAACCTGTACAGAGAACGATTCCGGTTGCCATCAGGATTTCACCAAGGTAATTTATATGCCTGCTGAAGCCCCAGAATCCACTTATCAGCAGTGATCTGCTGCCATCAGTAATTGTTTCCGGTTTTATACAGAAGAATCTTTTCCCGGGATATTTTTTAAAATAAAACTTCTGAAGATTTGCTCCGCGCGATAGTACCCACCCGGAAAGGAATACAAAAACATAGATGATTAACAACCAGACAGGCGTGCGGGAATAGGATAAATCCGCCGTAGCCCATAAAGGTATGGAATAAAAATACGGGTAAAAGACAAGGCATCCCCAGCCAAGCTTGAAGCCGATCCTCTCTGCAAACAGATCATAGGTGTAAAGATGCACCTCCTCATAAATAAGGTAATCAACAATGAAATATGTGAGCAGTACAGCCGACAATATAAAACCTGCTGATGCCATCTCTCCGTAAAGGATCAGGTGGTGAGCCGTAAAACCCAGGACATTCAGCTCCAGCATTGTTGCTCCAGTCAGGTAAAGCCACATTTTTATATCTACTCTTCCCTTCAATATTTGCAGATTTTCTATCCTGCCGAAGAACAAATCCGCCGGAAAGGACTTTCTTACATAAGGATACGGCAATACTACAACCAGGGTAAAAATGACGCCGAGAATGCACGCTCCTGCCAATCCGTACCATCTGTACGTATAAAGCCAGTCATAAGGTAATAATTTTAAAATAGCCCGTCAAAAACCAGCTTAAAATTGTAATGATGAACACAAGGATTCCATTAAGATGGTATCTCAATTTTTCATTTGAATCTGGCCCGATTATATATCCTGTAACCCATCTGCCTGGCAATAAGGCATTTAAAACGAATATCACTGCGGTGATAAGAACTGGTGCCAATAATCCTAATATTCTGTCCATGATAAAATGTTGTGAAATAAAATTAAAATAAAACCAGAACTAATTGAAATTTTTATTTCCCGTTGATCTCGCTACTGTTCATGCCTGCCCTGATTACCGCATACCGGCAGGCAGGTTTTTGCGGATTAAGGTTTTTCTTGTTATATTATCAGCTATCTTGAATTTTTGGTTTAACTTTCATTATTAAAATTTACGACCAGATTATGAAACGACTGAATATTCTTTTATTATCAATTCTGATTCCGGCTTTTTTATTTGCCCAGAAAAGCACTTTGCCTGAAGTTACCAATAAAGTACAAACATCGGGTTCAGTACAGGGTTCAGTTACAGTAAAGAAATGCCAGGATTTTGAGGTCACAGGCAACGGAAGTTCTGATATGTGGAATAAAACTGAATGGTTAAACCTTGTTCAGCAGGACGCGAAAAGCTCACCCTACACTACCAGGGTCAAAGTACTTTATTCCGGAACAGGGATCTATTTCCTTTTCAACTGTGAAGACAAAAAGCTGACAACCACAATGCAGGCTGATAACCTTAACCTCTGGGAAGAAGATGTTGTTGAAGTATTTTTGTGGACCTCCGAGGATTTCCCGGTGTATTTTGAATATGAGGTCTCTCCCATGAATTACGAATTACCGATAATTGTTCCCAATTACAAGGGTAAGTTCCTGGGCTGGCTGCCCTGGAATTACGATGGTGATAAACGGGTCCGGCATGCCACAAGCGCAACCGGCGGTGAGAAGAAAAGCGGGGCTTCTGTTACAGGGTGGATGGCCGAGATCTTCATTCCCTATAAGTTGCTGGTTCCGTTGCCCCAGGTTCCTCCGGTATCAGGTACCAGATGGAGGGCAAATATGTACAGAATAGATTATGACAATGGTGCTGCGCATTTTGCCTGGCAAAAGACCGGAAAGAGCTTTCATGAATATAATAGTTTCGGCACATTCGTTTTTGAGTAGAAGGTTCGGGGATTATCTACCCCTGGTTTTGTCTTGCTTTGCATCTATTGCACACCGAAATTAACCATCAGGCTGCAGGGCGGCGGGCAAAGGACAAATAATTTCTGCACATTTCCTTTATTCCTTCCTGGTAGGTAGTAGGTTTAAATCCAAACCGTTTCACGAATTTTGAAGAATCAAAGAAATAATCACGGTCATACTGATAAACCATTTCGGGCATTTCCTTCATGACCGGAATGAACAGGCCCATGGTGCGTATTATAAACAAAGGCAGGACTCTTATTTTCGGCTTTATATTCAGCTCGCTGGCTATCATTCCGATGAACCCTGCAATGGTGAGCTTTGCGCTGTCAGTGGGTAAATGCCATACCTGTCCGTATGCATCGGCTGTGTTGCCAAGAAGCGCTGTCGCTTTAGCGGCATCTGGCGTATAAGTGAAGGAATGTATTGTACTTGAGCTCATGAACCACATTGCACTTTTGCCACCTGAGAGATTTTTAAAGATCAGCTGATTAACAAGGCTGGTTTTGCTATCTGTTCCATAGTAATCAGCAGAGCGTGCAATAAGTGCATTGAGTTTTCCTTCCCTGACAGAAGTCAGCAGCATGTCCGAGATTTCCTTTCGGACCGCACCCTTCCGGCTGGGAGGATTCACCTTCGATTCCTCGTTCATATGTGGTATTTCATTCTCGTCATAAAGATAAACGTTATCGAAAAAGACAAGCTTTGACCTGTACCTGATGCATGCATCAATAGTATCTCTCATGAGCGAAGGCCATCTTTTTTCCCAAACCTTAATATTGTAATCAAATCCCACCATAAGATAAACGACGTCCGAGCCTTTTACTGCCTTGTCGACCGAGCCTGGCAATGTCAGGTCGATGGAAAGGAGCTCATCCGTATCGTTGATCTTATGCGGATTACGGCTAACAAGCCTTACCCTGTCAGTGAAATTATGAAGTTCTGCTGCGAGCAGTGTTCCAATGGTTCCGTTGGCTCCTAAAATTGTCTGCATAGCTATCTGTTTTTAATTTGAATACTATCCATGTAAACAATTTTCTGACGATAAGGTTGGATATCCTGTCTTTGAGGTCTGACTATAAGACTTTAAAGATTTTAAGACTTTAAGGACTAAATTATTTATCCTCCGGGTTAAGAGCCAGCAATACAAGGTAGCCATCACAAAGAAAACCCTCATATCCCCAGCAATCGCCGTTCCATGCCTTCCAGTCTTTGGTCATGCCGCCTTCGGAACAGGAGCCCTGAAACTCGCCTTCATCGATTGCCTTAAGCAAACCTTCTGCGATCTCTTCAAACTGTTTGTTAAGCCCTGCTTTCTTAAAGGCTTTAAGTGTATAGTAGGACCAATTAAGGGATGCTCCTCCATTTTCATATCGCTGAAAGGCATCGCTCCCGTCTTCTTTTTTGCCACCTCCCCAGCGGGGATCAGGATGAGTATAGTCCTCTTTTCTGACGGAAACTAAATTACCTGGTAACCCCAGCGTGAAGTCACGATAACTCACTTCCTGCATTTTGTTCCATAGTGCCAGCATAACATCTTTCATCCTCTCTTCCGGCACAAGATTATAATAAACAGCCATGCTGTTCACCATCAGAAAATAGTAATCGTGTAGTTTCCCGTCTCTACTTTTCCAACCCGCCAGGATACCTGTAGCGGGATTATAAAAGGTTTTAAAATAGGCTCCCTTCATCTTTTCTGACAGTTGAAGGTATAAAACGGCATCATCCTTTTTGCCAATCAGTTCTGCCACCGTTGCCATGAGGTTCAGCGCATCGTAAGTCAGCGCATTGCTGAAAGCATCTTCAAACCCGAAGCCAATGGTATCCCACCAGTTTGCCGGCCTTACAATACCATTCCAGGAACCTGAGTTGCCACTTAGTTCATACTCCACAAGCCCGTTTTTATTATAATCCCTTTTCATCTGTCGTGTCCATCCATGTTTTTATTTGCGGATAATATTGCTCCGCCCATCCACGATCTTTCGATCCTTTAATATAATTACATGCGGAAATGACAAGAGAGGGGTAGGTATCAAGATAGTCATAGGGTTGAGCCTTACTGTTGTCCACACTGGCATTCTCGTCCTCCCAGGTACCGTTGTATCCGAACATCCCGTAAGCCTTCATCCCGTTAAGGTACCGCTCAACCGACATTCTGAGAAGGTCGAGGGCATTTAATGAATCAGCCAGGGGCGGCGTTTTGAGCGCTAGCATTGATGAAAGAAAAAGGGTAAAAGCACAAGGATCGCTGCACGAATTATTGGCCAGGACCTGTAACCTGGGATTTATCTGATACAGGTTAAGGTAATTCCGCCTGAATCCGGCATATTTTTCCTGCTCAACGCCGGTAAAGGACGGATAGACTGAGACAGCGGTAAAAGTGTACCTGACGCAATTCTGTTGTACTGAAGCAGCAGGTAATCCCACTGATATGTAATTTGCTCCCTCTTTCCGGCTTGCATCATAATCAACGACGACCTCCGGTTTGTCAGCAACCAGCCGTAAAGTTCCCATATCAGGAAAGTGAAGCAACGCAGGCAGCCTGGTTTGGTTCTTCCCAACCATAACTCCAAGAAGTGTTGTATGGTTTTGGTTCTTGCCAAATCTGAGATCAAGGCTATGTTCTTTATTTTCTTGCCGGTAGTTTGAGATTATGGTAAAATCCCTCTCATCAAATTCAAATTCCCAGACTGAAGTACGGGATGTTCCCTTTTTGTGAATTTCAACCTGCGAGTCCGAGATTCTGATTAACTCATAATTACCAACCCATGAGGAAGGTTTCCACTGGATTGTGTTATGCTCCAGTTTTGAATTACCCAGTGCATCGACTGAAAAGTATTTCACGAAAGGGAATGTGTCGGCAAGCTGGATCCTGTAGAATTCAGAAGAATATTCAAAACTCCTTACTTTGTTTGTACATGACGGATTCATAAGAATTATCAAACCTGATAAAATAATGAAGCAATAGATTTTAATGTATTTCATAATCTGAAGTTTTATTTCCCGCAGATTCCGCAGATTAAAGCAGATTAGTATGTAAATCTATTCAATATGATTGAATTTTGGGCGGGCTTTGCGGTTTAAATGAACCTGTTTAAAAGCTTCTGGCTGGCCTGGGATAAGAAATGGATTTAAAGGGAATTACTTGAAAAATTTTCTTACAAATCATAACTTTAATTTCCAAAATGTTGTTTTTAAATGGTTGCACGCCACATCTAATAAGTGGAAAATATTAAAAAATCATTATCATGATAGAAATTAAAAAAGGGGATATTACCAAGATTAAAGCTGATGCCATAGTAAATGCTGCAAATTCTTCACTTATGGGTGGAGGAGGAGTTGATGGTGCTATTCATCGTGCAGGAGGACCGGAAATACTTGAAGAATGTATAAAAATTGTAGCAAAACAGGGAAGGTGCGAGACAGGACAGGCAGTTATTACGACAGGAGGAAAGCTTCCTGCAAAATTTGTCATCCATACAGTCGGGCCTGTCTGGCGCGGAGGCTCTGAAAATGAGGCCGCAAAACTTGCCGAATGTTATAAAAACTCACTGAAGCTTGCTGTTGAAAACAATTGCAGAACGGTAGCTTTCCCGAACATCAGCACGGGAGTTTACGGATTCCCGAAAAAAGAAGCTGCAAAAATAGCCGTTAAAACAGTTAAGGCTTTCCTGTCCAAATCAGACAAAATTGAAAAGGTGATTTTTGTATGCTTTGACGTGGAAAATGAAAAATTGATGAGACAAATACTCAATCCGGAGTAAATCAGAATTCAGAGATTTCAGAAGTTCAACGGAAGGTTATATCAATCACCATTATTTCAGATTTACCGGTTGTTCTTACAGGTGGTCCCCATAATCTTATTCCGCTTGACACGAAAAAATCAGTATTCCCGATTTTCCGATGGCCCCAGCTTAGTTCATAAACCTTTTTTGTTATCAGATTTATAGGAAATAACTGACCATTATGAGTATGCCCTGATAACTGAATATCAACATGCGTTTTGCTGACCTTATTTATTTCTGTAGGCCTGTGATCGACCAGGATAACGGGGAGAGAATCGGGAATCGATTTCATAAGTTCATCTACACTCTTTCTCGAATTTATATGACTGTCGTTTCGTCCTGCAAGGATGAAGGAATTATTAAAGAAAACCACACTATCGCGCAAAATTGTGATCCCGGCTTTGCTGAAAAAGCTCCCTGTATCCTGCCGGGCATAATGCTCATGATTCCCCAGTACACCAAATACCCCATAATTTGTCCTTATACTTCTTAGAAGTGTTTCGAACTTTTCCATTGTTTCATCTTCCCTGTCACCCTCAACAATGTCCCCCCCGTAAAGCATAAGATCGGGATTTAGGGTCACCGTTTTTTCTACAAATTTTTCCACGAATCGTAAAGGAGTCTTATCCTGCATATGGAAATCTGATACAAAAGCAATCCTTAACTTCTTTATATCCGACGACCTCGCCGGTACAGTAATACGGTATCCTGATATCCGGATTGTATTGAAATTAATTATACCTGCAATTACAATTGTTATTGAAAGGCAAATGATTGCCAATAAAGCTTCTCCATGGAGAAGTACCTTTTTTATCCTTTCACGCGGTACAAGTTTTAAAACCAGGTTAATCAGCAGCAAAAGGTCTGTAAGCAGAACAAGCAGGAAAAGATAAAGGAAGAACGGAAGAAGGTAGTTTGCAAAAGCATTCAAAAATCCGTGCTGCAATTCCGGACCCGTCTTCACCCAGCAGGGTACTTACAGGGTAAACCGAGAACAAAACGGCGTAAATCAAGCACATACCATATCCTGTATTTTCCCGGAATAAAAAGTTGCCAGATGCGTGCAAAAAGATATACGTTCGGAATTAAATATGACAGGGTAAGAATTGTGTGGAACATTCCCGGAGCAATCTAAATTTTATAGGTAGGGTATGTATCTCTAAGCCTCTTCGACGACCTTCCATCCTGTCGCCGAAGCGAAGGCATTAACGGATTCCCGCAGATCGCCATAGAAGGTCACTCTGTGCCAGCCCCATTTATCCCACATCGTGAATAGTTTTTCAATATCTCCGGTAGGTTCAGCGCATAGCTTTGTGCGGCAGGCCCTGTCGTCAGGATCGTTAGCCACAGCAATGGCCTGATGAAAGAGTATTTCTTTCCTGTCCTGGCTGATTTCAAGTGTAGTGGTCATATAATTCACGGGCAGTACTGAGCGCACTGATGCACCCTGACGGTCTTCGGAATGTGTCATAATTGTAAATGGATTGGTCAGCCCTTTTGGTCCGAAAACCTTATTAGAGGCCACACAATGAGCATATATGATCTGGCGTTTGGAAGTGTCGATAACCGGATCGGAAATATAACCCGGTCTTCCGTTCGTGAGAGTGGAAAATGCCAGCATTGTTGCAGCCGAATTTACGTCGCATTCACAACCACCTACAAGTCCTTCATTGCACAATTCATGAAATCCAAGACAAGGATAGGCGTGGATATGCCCGCCATAAAATCCTCCCAGGCAATTTATTGTTATAGCATTAGCACCATGATCGGCAAGAACCTTTTTCATACCCAGATACATTGCTGCGGATGTTTCGAGGGTACTTAAGGGAACATCTATGACACTATCAGCGTTTCTCTGCCATTTTTCCGCAACACTTCTCGATTCGTCCCTGTCAGCGGAGCTCCACGCTGCATTGACTTCCGAAAAAGGGATATATTCCAGTGGTATTCCAAGGACCGGCTCAGCGACGAGTGCTTTCTGATCCCTCACTGCAAGTATTCTGGATTGCTTAAGCCTGTAAATGCATTCATCCGCAGAAAGCGGCTCTAATGCATCTTTTAATACCCTGATCCTGTTTGCAGCAGGAGTATGCTTTACGCGGACTTCTGTTACAGCTTCAGCAAAGCCGTTGCTTTGTCCTGTTTCTTTAGTTTTTCCGAAACATTTCACGGCAGCGAGGAGGTCCTCAGTCTTCGAAGATGCGACAAATCCAACATTCGGGTAATTATCTCTCATGAAAGCGGCTGTGTAAACAAGGAATCCTCCGCTACCTCCAAACTGGAAATCAGCGTATAATACCGGCTTGCCTGTTTCTGCGATTGTCTGAATCACCCTGTTCCAGCAGTTCATCTGAAACACAATATACCCATCGATGGACTCCGTCTTATCCTGCCGGACGATCTTTTCAGCATCTTCAGGTCCCGTGGCGGTAACAGATATAAACCGGATATTCTTAAAATTTTTCTGAAGGGCACTGTTGAATTTTTCCATAGCAGGTGCGAAATCAAATCCTGTATTCGGCCAGTCAGGCTGATTCTGCACCGTATTGTGGAGTGAATAAATTACCTTAATCTTCATCATTTCCTTATCTGGTCCGGCTGGTAGAGGTGAACTTATAAAAGATAATGGAGCAAAGGCTGCACAGGCAGCGCAACAACCGCATGAAGAGATAAAATTCCGTCGGGATAAACCTTGCGAATTCATTCCCATAACGCCGTTCTGTTTGACACTGACAGGTTTTTTCATTATTGATGCAGTTTAGGTTTTCGGATAAATGTGTTTTATCAACTTGAAGACTGATGGATTTACAATTGCTTACTAATTTACGAAACTTTGAGAACAAAATGCTGTAAATAAGCGTCACCTTAAAAGTAAGCCTGAATCATTCTGAAGAGAAGAGCAGCAAATGAACAAATGATAAAATAAAACAATGATAAACATGCTGCTGAATGCACGGTAAGGGATAAGTAAAAAATCCATCTGAAAAGTACTATGAAAGTAGTAAGTGATGCTAAAAGTGAAAAATCAAGAAAACTCCTTAATAAGCTGCAATTGAAAAAGAATGAACTGGAGCTTCAGAATGAGAAGTTGCTTTGTATCAGGAACCAACTTGAATCGACGATAAAAAAAGCTGAAGAGGAAGTGTGGCTAAATGAAGAAAAATTCAGGATCATTAATGCAAATACGCCAGATCATGTTCATATTCAGGACAAGGAGCTACGTTATACCTGGGTGCTGAATCCCCAGTTTGGGCTCGCGGAAAATGATGTGCTGGGGAAAACGGATTTTGAAATTCTCCCAGCTGATGAAGCTGTCAGGCTGACAAAAATTAAGAAAAAGGTACTCGATTCCGGTAAACCCGAATATATCAGTATCCCTATTTCAGACCTTAATGGTATTACTAATTATTTTGAGGGCTCTTATGTTCCTTTGCGCAGCAAGCTGAACGAAATTACCGGATTGATAGGTTATTTCAGGAACATTACTGAGAGGGTAAAGGTCGATAATGAGCTTTCCCGTACCAAGAACTACCTTGAACAACTCATTAACTATGCAAATGCTCCGATTATCGTCTGGAATCCATCATCTGAAATAATCTTATTCAATAAAGCTTTCGAACGTCTTACAGGATATAGCGCTGAAGAAGTCCTGGGGAAAAAGCTCGATTTTTTGTTTCCCGATCCTTCACGGAGCAACTCGAAAGCGAAAATCAGGCAGACCCTTTACGGCGATTTCTGGGAAAGCATCGAAATTCCGATACTGTGCAAAAGCGGGGAAACCAAGATCGTATTGTGGAACTCAGCCAATATATATGATACTGATCAAAAGAATCATATATCGACCATAGCACAGGGCAATGATATAACTTCAAGAAAGAAGGCGGAAAATGAACTTGAGGAATCCCAGAGGAAGCTTAATCTTGCACTGGAGAACGGGAAAATCGGCGTCTGGGAATTTGATGTAAAGGCCAGAAGGTTTTTATTTGATAACAGGATGAAGAAAATGTCGGGTGTTGGAAGCCGGCCTTTTGACGGTTCGTTGAAATCATTTGAGAAGCACATACATGATGAGGATGTAAAACATTTCAATGAAGCATTGCGGAGAACTCTTGAAGATAATAAGCCCTTTGAAACAATTTTCAGGGTCCGGCAGAAGCAGCGGGGTACTAAATATCTGATTGTAAAAGGTATGCTTTATCATGATGGAGGTCTTTCAAGGATCATAGGGGTAGGCATTGATATCACCGAGATGAAGAAAGGTTCAGAACATGCCCTTTTTAAGCTTAATGAGGAACTGGCACGGTCGAACAAAGAACTTGAGCAGTTTGCCTATGTAGCATCTCACGATCTTCAGGAACCGCTGAGGATGGTATCGGTCTTTACTCAGATGCTGGCCCAACGTTATGGTGATACCCTTGATGATGATGCCAGGGAATACATAAAATTTGCTGTTGAGGGCTCAAAAAGAATGTATAACCTTATTAACGGCTTGCTTGCATACTCGAGAATACAAACAAAAGGGAAAGAATTTAACGAAGTGGATATCAATAATGTCCTTGAAGAAGTTCTGAGAAACCTTAGCCTCCAGATTGAGAAAGTCAATGCTGTGATAAGCCTGAGCGACATGCCTGTTATTTATGCAGATAAGAGCCAAATGATTCAACTTTTTCAGAACCTTATTTCAAACAGTATAAAATTCAGCAAGGGCATACCTAAAATCAAAGTTTCCTCAACTGAGCATGATGATTATTATCTGTTTTCCGTAAGCGATGAAGGAATAGGTATTGATCCCCAGTATTTCGAAAGGATATTCCAGATATTTCAGAGATTGCATCCGAGGGAGGAGTATGAGGGGACGGGAATTGGCCTGTCAATCTGCAAAAGAATAACGGAGAGGCATGGGGGTAAAATATGGGTTGAGTCTAAACCCGGTAAGGGATCAACTTTCTGGTTCACCATTAAGAAGAACCTTAAGGAATAGAACTTTGTAGTCTTAGACTCTGAGACCACCTACATGGTAGCTTTACGGTTCGATTCATTCACACTACCGCCTTTACCGTTTATAATGCTTTTAACGATACTCTCCTTATTCCCGTTCAACCAGTAAATGATCATATGGTGAATTTTATCCTCAAGGGCGGCAGGAGTTTCAATGGCATTGTCAACTATTACCGGAGCATTATAGAATACATTATATATGCCAATACCCCAGGCTTCATGGGTTTTGACATTGTCGGCAACTTTGTATGAAGCGTAACCGTTTACCCCACCGTGTTTCCATGAATCAGCCGTCGGAGGATCGTAAGGCATCTCACTCTGATAGAAATAGACCCTGCCATTGTTCCCGTTCCAGAGGGTTTGATATTCCTGGAAATGCTCGTTAAATAATCCGTAAATGATAACATTATCACCGTTAACTATCAGCCCGTTGGCACACCTGTTCCTGTCCCATCCGACTCCATTGCCGTGATCCGCCCTCCAGAGCCATATATGATCAACACAGACATCGTTGCTGTTTATTACCATACACTCTGAAGCAGTCCCCTCAGCAGGTCCTCCTACCCTGAAGAAAATATCATAGAGGAATATGGGATTTGATGCATGTGATCTTTGGGAACCTGGTTCCCCGACCTTGAACAGGGTTTTAGAAGAGACTTTCCCGGCGTCGATTGTCAATCCGCAAACGATCACTCCATCAACATCGGAAATTTCAACCGCGGCATTGCCATTCCCGGGAATAAGCGATGCCAGCCCAATTCCCATAATGACAGTTCCCGGCCGGGTGACTTTAAGACTCTCATTAAGCAGGTATCTTCCAGGGGTGATTAAGAGGTTCTTCCCCTTCCTTAATGCAGAGTTTATTGTCCGTGAATTATCAATCCCGGGCTTCACAATGTAGAATTTATTCATTGAGAGCTTCTTTTCAGGTTCAGCTTTATTTATCCAGTCGGGCCCGGCAGAATTGTGCCTGATAGCAGGAATATTAACTGTAAAGCTTTTTCCATCAAAGGAGAGCCAGGGTTTTTCGCGGATAAGAGGTGTTTGCTTAATCACCGTATAGGGCTTTTCAGGCCAGTTTTCAGCCGGAGCATCCGGCACTCCCACAAACATCATATTCCATACTCCGCCTTCCCATTCCCTGAACATCGAATTCCTTGTAAACCATTGCTGCTGCGGGCCGGAGTTAATTTTACCGTCAACCTTTGAATCGGCCAGAAAACCACCGCTTGCATATCCTTTATCAAACAGCTGTAAATTGCCTTTTATATGAACCCTCCGTAACGGAGCTGCCTGCGATACTCCCCAGATCATATTGGAATCTGCTGTTGGTATGACCGTTAAATTCTCGACCGAACGCCAGAAATTTGTGAGGACGCTTTTCCCGTGTGTGGTGTTTGACCGCACAGAGCCATTAATTATAACATCTTCAGGCGATTGGCCCAACCCAAGCACCTGCATGTAATAATCAACCTTCACGTCAAGGTCATATTTCCCTGGTTTGAAGAGGAGAGCATAACGGTTTTCGCTGAATTCGCTCCTGCGCCCCGATTGCCTTCCGAAAATAGTATCTATTACAGACTGGATTTCTTTCATATCCATACCAGGCCCGAAAATAAAGACATTCTCTCCAAGAGCCGACCTGTTGTATTTTTCAAATGCCGACGGAATAGGTCGAATTAAAACATCCTGTCTTTGGGGGAATGCATTCTGGGTATAAGCAATAGCTGAAAAAATCAGGATCGAGGTAATGTAATTCTTTCTCATTTAATTGATTTATAAATTGTGCAGGCATATACTCATCCTGATAAAACCTTTAATAAGCGATTATCCTGACGTGTGTGTGAATAAATCAAAAATATACTTACTAAGATAAGAATAATAGAGTAAAGCTGAAGTCAGAATTCACAGAATTAGGAAGTACTGTTTCAAGTACTTTAAGTATCAGATCCACTGAATAATTATCGCATAATGTCAACGAAGGCTAAACAAATCAATCAGTTTGTCTGTTAATGTCATTTGCAGAAATGAATTAATCCCGGCAGCTTTAAAATCAGCCCGGGGAGGTTAAAAATGATTAAAATGGAATGAAAACGGGCTTGAAAAAACATAACGCTGTCGGCTTAATCCTGTGGTTTTTAGTGCAAAGTGCTTTTTTCGTCCTTCACGCACAGGATACAAGAAGCGTCATCAGCGACAGCGCCACAGTTGACGAATGCATCAGATATGCAATGAAAAATCAACCTCTTGTGAAACAGCTTAAACTGGATGAAGAAATATCAAGACAAAATGTCCGGATCGCTCTTTCTGACTGGTTCCCTCAGATCACTTCAACAGCCAGTCTTCAGCATTACCTTAAGCAACCCGTCCTTTATTTTCCGGATATAACAAATCCTTCGGGTCCGAAAAGGCTTATAACTACCGGAGTAACGAACAATTCCGGTCTGACGTTTTCAGCAAATCAGACAATCTTCAATAATGATGTCTATATCGCCGGTAAGACAATTAAATATTTCAGGACACAGGCTACCCAAACCACGAAAAATGCAATGACTGACCTTGTGGTTGAAATCAGCAAAGCATATTACGATGTCCTCCTTTCAATGGGACAGCTTCATATCATAAGGGAGGATATCGACAGGTTATCTGAAAGTCTTCACGATGCCTACGCCCGTTACCAAAATGGTGTAAACGACATCATCGATTATAAAAGAGCCACCATTGCATTAAATAATGCCCTGGCCACAAAAAAGAATGCGGAAGAGTCAATTAACGGGAAAATCAGCTTCCTTAAACAGCTGATGGGCTATCCTGATAACAAGCCGCTGGCATTAAAATACAACAGTATTTCGATGAAAGATGAGATCCTGTTGGATACACTTCAGGTGGTAAATTATCATAACCGTATTGAGTATCAATTACTGCAGACCAATCTTAATCTGCAGAAATCCAATATTGAATATAACCGGCTCAGTTTTCTTCCGTCACTTTCGGCATATGCAAATTATAATATAAACTACCAGAATGATGTTTTCGGTGATCTGTACAAAAAATCTTTTCCAAACTCTGTCGCAGGTCTCTCACTGGCATTTTCGATTTTTCAGGGTTCCAGGAGGATACAAGAAGTAAAGAAATCAAAATTTCAATATGACAGATTATCACTCGACACCCTCAGGTTAAAAGATGAGATCAATACACAATATGACCAGGCAATAGCTGATTACAAAAGTAACCTTGCAGCTTACAGGATAACACAGGAAAATATAAATATTGCCCAGGAGGTTTACAATACAGTGAAATTACAATATAATCAGGGAATTAAGGCGTACCTCGAGGTTATAGTTTCTGAGACTGATTTAATGTCAGCACGTATCAATAATCTCAATGCACTGTTCATGCTGATGTTCAGCAAACTTGATGTGGACAAAGCCCTGGGCAGGATATCAATTGACTATTAAACTTAGAATTTAACACAATGAAATATCCATTATTAAAAAGTAAAATCACAAAACGAAATGATTATTCATGGATATTCCCTGTCTGCCGACAGGCAGGCATCTGACCATAAAAAAACAAAATTATAAACAGATGAAAAACAGTAAATTAATAATACAGATAATTGCGACCACCATGGTGTTGTTACCGGTCTCATGCAAGAAGAGCGCAACCACAAATCAGTATGGAGGACCGGTTCCGGTGGTTCCATACACTGTAGGGCAAAGGAATATAAGTTACTATGATTCGTACCCGGGTACCGTGGCAGCTTTGAATGAGGTTGAACTTCACAGCCAGGTAAGCGGGTATATCACCGGGATTTTCTTTAAAGAGGGTTTAAAAGTCGTAAAAGGCCAGAAACTTTACGAAATCGACAGAAGAAAATATTCTGCAGCACTCGAACAGGCAAGAGCAAATGTAAAGATTTCAGAAGCAAACCTTGAAAAAGCCCGGCGCGACGCAGAAAGATATACCAGCCTTGTGACGCAAAATGCTATTGCAAGACAGATTTATGATGATGCCCTGACTTCCCTTGAGGATAACAGGATGCAACTGAAGGCGGCTGAATCGAATCTGATAAACGCTGAAACTGATTATAGCTATTCATTAATTACGGCACCTTTTTCAGGCACAATAGGTTTTTCCCAGGTCAAACCGGGAACATTCGTTGTACCGGGGCAAACTTTGTTGAATACTATTTCGACAGACGATCCGGTCGGGGTTGATTTTTATATCAACGAAAAATCAATATCCCGATTCCTTGACATAAAAAGAAAGGAGGTCAGCAAAGCAGATTCCACATTCAGGATCCTTCTTACTGACAATTCTGAGTATGGATATAACGGAAGATTGAGCGTTATCGACAGAGCTGTCGACAGGCAAACGGGAACGATAAAGATAAGACTTGAATTCCCTAACAAAGAAGGAAACCTGAGGCCGGGTATGGACTGCAAAGTAGAAGTACTCAACGGGAACTCAGGCAGCCAGGTGGTTATCCCGTTCAAAGCAGTTATCGAACAGATGAGTGAGTACTTTGTTTTTGCCATAAAAAACGATACGGCCAGGCAGGTTAAGGTTGTTCCCGGCCTTAATCTTGGTGAATATATAGCAGTAAAGGAGGGTGTTAAACCAGGTGATGAAATTGTGCTTGAAGGATTACAAAAGATACATAACGGTTCTGCGGTCGTTGCTTCCGGGTAAGTCAGCCATGGCCACTACCTATTGCAAGGGATTAATCAAAGATAAATCATCCATTATGATTGCCAATATATTTATCAAAAGGCCTAATACTGCCATAGTAATTTCCTTAATAATTATTATTCTGGGTATAGTATCCATTGTGAGTCTTCCGGTAAGCCAGTATCCCGACATTACCCCACCGGTAGTCTCTGTGGCAGCAAATTATATCGGAGCTGATGCACAAACTGTGGAAGAGACTGTTACCACTCCGATCGAATCCCAGGTAAATGGGGTTCCGGGTATGGCCTATATTCAATCAAACAGCTCCAGCAACGGAAGCATGAGCATGAACATTACTTTCGATATCGGAACAAATATTAATATTGCAGCTCTTGATGTTGAAAACAGGGTTAATACAGCATTGCCAAAATTACCTAATGAAGTTAAGAATTTAGGGATTACTGTCCGTAAACGGACGCCGAGCATCCTGATGGTCGTTGCGATCTACTCACCAAATGGCACACACGATATAAAGTTTGTCGATAATTATACAAATATTTTTGTCAGGGATGCACTACTCAGGGTAAAAGGTGTGGGAGATGTTTTTACCCGGGCTGATGATTTTGGAATGCGGATCTGGCTTAATCCCGAAAAACTTGCTGAAGCAAATCTCACGCCCGCTGACATCATCCAGGCTGTTCAGGAACAGAACGTACAGGTTGCTGCAGGAATAGTAGGCTCAACTCCCCAGGCAAAGAATCAACCCTTTGAATATACGGCTTTTGTAGAAGGCAGGCTTGTTTCCGAGAAGGAATTTGGCAATATTATTATTAAAACAAATCCATCCGACGGATCTCTGGTTTATCTGAAGGATGTTGCCAGAGTCGAATTGGGGAAGTTCAATTATTCCGGCAACTCATTTGTAGACGGGAAACAATCTTCATTCCTGCTGGTATTCCAGCTTCCGGGAAGCAATTCGATGGAAACAGCCAGAGGAATCTTTGCTGAAATGAAAACACTTGGTAAATCATTCCCTCCTGATTTGAGCTATACTATCCCGTTCGAAGCAGTTTCGGTAGTGAAGGTTTCTATCGAGGAAGTTGTCAAGACTTTATTAGTGGCTTTGACACTTGTGGTTCTGGTGGTCTTCATTTTCCTTCAAAGCTGGAAAGCCACGCTTATTCCCATTTTAGCTATCCCGGTTTCGATTATCGGAACATTCGCATTTTTCGGACCTCTGGGATTTACAATCAACACATTGACATTGTTTGGTCTTGTGATGGCTATTGGAATTGTTGTGGATGATGCAATAATTGTAGTTGAAGCAATTCAGCATTATATTGATGATCAGCATCTGACAGCCAAAGAAGCGGCCTATAAAGCTATGCAGGACATTTCGGGCCCTGTTGTGGCCATTGCCCTGATACTGGCAGCTGTTTTCATTCCGGTCGGATTTATTCCGGGAATTGTAGGAAAGCTTTATCAGCAGTTTGCAATAACAATTGCCATATCGGTCCTGCTTTCTGCATTTGTCGCATTGACTCTGACACCAGCCTTAAGCTCACTTCTCCTTGTTCCGAAAAAAGAAACCAGCCGGCGCGGGTTAAACAGTTTTTTTGCACTGTTTAACCGGCTTTTTGAGAAAGGATTGAATACATATTCCTCAAGTGTCAAAACTGTTATTAATTATTCGAGATATGTTATAATACTGTTGGTCGTGGTGGTTGCCGGCACGCTTCTGCTTTTTAAAAATAAACCGACGAGTTTTATTCCTACCGAAGATGACGGTCGTCTCTATGTAACATTTGAACTCCCTGAAGCTGCATCGACAGCCCGTACTGTTAATGTTTTGCACAAGGTAATGGAAATTCTTGATAATACACCGGGAGTCGGTCACTATGCTGCAATAGCAGGGTTAAATGTTGTTACTTTTTCCAGCCAAATCGAACAGCGGCACAGTTTTTACTCAATTGAAACCCTGGAGTGAACGCAGGAAGAAGGCCGAACATCTTACCGGCATTATTGCCGACCTGAACAGAAGATTTGCAGCGATAAGCGAAGCACGTGTCATTGTAATTGCCCCTCCCGCCATACCCGGACTGGGCAGCACAGGAGGTTTCAGCTTTGTCCTGCAACAACGCGAGAGCAATGACGATATTAAAGAATTTCAGAATGTCGTGCGGAATTTTATGATCGCAGCAAACAAGCGTCCTGAAATTTCAAATGCATTTACCTTCTTTACAGCGAATACACCGGGATATAAGATTTCGGTCGACAGGGAAAAATGCAAAAAACTCGGAGTGAGAATAGTGGACGTATTCAATACACTTCAAACTTTTATGGGAAGCAATTATATTAACGATTTTACATTGTATGGCCGGAGCTTCAGGGTTATGGCTCAGGCTGACACCACCTTCAGGGATAAAATAACAGCAATTGATAAGTATTATGTCCGCAATGACAAGGGTGAAATGTTACCAATGAGCAATTTTGTCAGTTACAGGATAATAGAAAGTGCTCCTCTTATTTCACATTTTAATTTGTACCGTTCCACCGAATTCAATGGCGAGGCAGCAAAGGGTTACAGCAGCGGACAGGCGATTAATGCACTGAGAGAAACTGCTGCATCTGTTTTGCCTGAAGGATACGGTTATGAATTTACAGGTTTAAGCCGTGAAGAGATCGAAGCCGGATCAAATTCCATATTGATTTTCTCCATTTCCATTTTGTTTGTATTCCTGTTACTTACAGCACTGTATGAGAGCTGGTCCGTGCCATTTTCAGTGCTGCTTGCGGTTCCGCTGGGCGCTTTCGGCGCGATACTCACGCTTACGTTTGTCACTAAGCTGAGTGATAACGTTTACGCTCAGATTGGCCTGGTAACATTAATAGGTTTGGCAGCCAAGAATTCGATACTTATTGTTGAATTTGCCAAAAGACGGGTCGACAGCGGCAACGAGTTGATCAAGGCAACCCTCGAGGCCATACGGCTGAGATTGCGACCGATCCTGATGACATCCCTTGCTTTTATTTTCGGAATATCCCCCCTGATATTTGCCAAAGGAGCTGGTGCCGTAGCCAGACAAACAATAGGGTATACGGTATTTGGAGGTATGCTCGCAGCAACTTTTATCGGAATCTTTGTGGTCCCGGTACTATTTGTTGTGATAACAAGGATTGCTTACGGGAAAAAGAAACTTACAGAATTGCAAAAAAATAATCTCAACAGGGATTAATCTGTTCAGGTTGTGGTCATCTGCTCAGTCTGATAACCTTTCAAGGCAGAAAGTCTAAATTGTACCCGGAGGGGGAATTGAATGCTGACGCAAAGGTCAGCATCCTGACCCATGACAATAAATGTCATGGCGTCAGGACCCCCACTTCCATGGTACCCGGAGCCGGGATCGATGCTGACGCAAAGGTCAGCATCCTGACTTAAGCCTTTGGCTTAACGTCAGGCCGGCACAGCATTGCTCAGCCCTACAGTCTGGCTCCTCGCTAAAACAGCCCACCGGGCTGTTTCTTAACGCTCAGCCCGGTGTTTGAGACCAGCGCGTCTACGCCGCCCTGCAGGCTGGCCCCTCGCAAAAAACACCCACTGGGTGTTTTTATGCTCGGTCCTGCCATCCGGGCTGACTCGTCCTGAAAAAAGTTTACAGATTAATAATTAAATCCTGATATCAATTTACAGGCAATCATAAGTTCCAGCTCACCCGCTCTCACTCTCACTCTCGCTCTGTTTTCGTACCCGGAGGGGGAATTGGATGCTGACGCAAAGGTCAGCATCGTGACCCATGACAATAAATGTCATGGCGTCAGGACCCCCACTTCCATGGTACCCGGAGCCGGGATCGAACCGGCACAGCATTGCTGCCACTGGTGTTTGAGACCAGCGCGTCTACCAATTCCGCCATCCGGGCTAAAAGGTTATGCGGTCATGCAGTCTTACGGTCTACGGTCTGCGAAAATAGAAAAAATTTGCCGTCCTGCCTTTTGTCTCTATACTTTTATCTTTTGTCCTTTTGTTTTAAATCCCCCAGAAGATCTTCTCAGGAGAATACAAAACAAATTCTTCACATCGCCTATTGCCTATAATACATAGTACATTTCTTCTCTTTACGCCTTCACGCCTTTGTGCCATTGAGCCCTTGCTCCCTTCCAGACCATTTCCCTTATCGCTGCTGCAATGCTTTCCGCATCAAATCCGCATTCCCTTATCAGCTCTTCCTGAGTCCCCTGCTCTACAAAATAGTCGGGAATGCCCAGGCGTCTTACCTCTGCGGTATAACCCAGATCACACATCAGCTCAATTACTGCGCTGCCCATGCCTCCCTTCAGCACCCCGTCCTCAACAGTGATTATCCTGCTGAATCTTTTAAAAACATCGCAAAGCACATCAGTATCGAGCGGTGCAAGGAACCTCATGTCGTAGTGCGTAATGGTGATACCTTCCGCTGCCAGTTTTGAAGCTGCCTCCACGACAAAATTACCGGGATGGCCAATGCTCAGAACAGCCAGGTCTTCACCTTCACTTATCAGCCTTGCCTTACCAATCGGAGTTTCGGTGAAAGGCTGATTCCACTCTGTCACCATTCCTGCTCCCTTGGGATACCTGATTGAAAAAGGACCTTTAATATGATCAAGCTGGGCTGTGTACATAAGGTTTCTAAGCTCCAGGCTGTTCATAGGGGCTGTAACTATCATGTTTGGTATGCTTCGCATAAATGCAAGGTCAAAGAATCCATGATGTGTGGCGCCATCGGTACCAACAAGACCTCCACGGTCGATACAAAATACAACATGAAGGTCCTGAAGAGCAACATCGTGAATTACCTGGTCGTATGCTCTCTGGATAAATGAAGAGTAGATATTGCAAAAGGGAACCATTCCCTGAGTGGCCAGTCCTGCAGAAAAGGTTACTGCGTGCTGTTCGGCAATGCCTACATCGAAGACCCTATCAGGTATCTCCTTCATCATAATGCAGAGTGAGCAACCGGTTGTCATAGCGGGTGTTATTCCGGCAATTTTGTCATTTGCCCGCGCCAGTTCGAGCATTGTCTCTCCGAAAACCTGCTGGTAAGTAGGAGGGGAGACAGATTCCGGTGATTTGATTATAATTCCGGTTTCCTTGTCGAATTTACCGGGAGAGTGAAACACAGTCTGATTCTGCTCAGCCTGTTTGAATCCTTTGCCCTTGGTTGTAAGGCAATGCAGAAGTTTTGGCCCCGGAATTCTTTTAAGGTCTCCAAGAATACCGGTAAGATGCAGGATGTCGTGTCCGTCGATGGGGCCGAAATACCTGAAATTCATACCTTCGAAAAGGTTGCTCCTGTCGAGAATAGTACTTTTAAAACCTGCTTCGACCTGGCTCGCAAGTGTCCTTGCATTTGGCCCTATCCTGCCGAACCTGCCGAGCAGATTCCACACCTTGTTCCTGAACCGGTTATAGGTCTTACTGGTCGAAATATCAAGGAGGTATTCCTTAAGGGCTCCAACATTAGGATCGATGGCAATGTTATTGTCGTTTAATATTACAAGAATATCCGATTTTGCGATACCTGCATTGTTAAGTCCCTCAAATGCCTGCCCGGCAGTCATCGCACCATCCCCTATAACAGCAACAACATGCCTTTTTTCCCCTTTTCGGTTCAAAGCAATTGCCATTCCGAGGGCGGCCGAAATAGACGTTGAAGAGTGTCCGGTGCCAAAAGCATCATATTCGCTTTCAGCCATTTTGGGAAATCCGCTGATCCCTTTATATTTCCTGTTGGTGAAGAACTTGTCGCGTCTTCCGGTAAGGATCTTATGTCCGTATGCCTGGTGACCGACATCCCAGATTATTTTATCATATGGCGTGTTAAACACATAATGAAGTGCTACAGTCAGCTCAACAACTCCCAGACTGGCTCCCAGGTGGCCGGGATTTTTACTCACCATTTCAATAATAAACTGGCGAAGCTCTGCACAAACTTTAACCAGGTCAGCAGGCTTTAACTTCCTGAGATCCTCAGGTGATGATATTTTAAAGAGAAGATTCTCCTCCTCGTTCATTATAAAATGAGTAAAAAAACTGACAGTGCAAATATAACAATTATTATTCCCTGATGTTTGCTGGGGCTTCACCGGGATTTTCTTATTTTTGCCGGAAACCAATATCATTAACCTTCTTCCGACAATGAATAAATCATTTGCTGTAACTCTTATTGCCGGGCTGCTTTTTGCATCCCTCATGTCATGCGTCCCGGGGAAAAAATTCAGGGAGCTTCAGAATACAAGCAGGCAGAATATGATTGACCGGGACGACTTCAAAGCGGAGAATCTGGCTCTTTCAATGCAAAACCGGGAAATCGAGGCAAAAATAGATGCACTTGAAAAAGAAATGGAAAAGACCAGGCAGGATCTTGCTTTAGCTGAGATCGAGCGCAACAAAGCAAAAGAGGAACTGAATGTCGTTTCGGAAAGATATAATAGCCTTCAGGATGCCCAGGAACAGCTTATCCGCGGAAATCTGAGCGAAACAAAAAAACTGCTCACCGACCTCCAGGCTGCTGAGGCAAACCTGAAACAGAAAGAAGATATCATGAGACAGCTGGAGCAATCAATGGACCTTAAGAAAGTATCATTGGACGAACTTACAAATGAGCTGGAAAAGAAAAATGCCCGTCTTGCCGAGCTCGAGAGAATTCTTGATGCCCAGAAGAAGACTGTTCAGGAATTAAAGAATAAAGTATCGGATGCCCTTCTGGGATTTGAGAACAACGGTCTTACGGTGACCAACAAAAACGGGAAAGTATATGTTGTGCTCGATGAGAAGCTTTTATTTAAAACCGCCAGCTGGGACATTGATGCAAACGGAAGGAATGCCCTCAGAAAGCTGGCAGGTGTCCTCGAGAAAAATCCGGGGATTCAGGTCACAATAGAGGGACATACGGACAATGTTCCCTATAATCCCGGGAGCAGCCAGTTGAAGGATAACTGGGACCTGAGCGTAAAAAGAGCAACCACTGTTGTAAGAGTTCTGCTTGACGGCTCAAAGATAAACCCGGCTCGTCTTACCGCTGCCGGCAGGAGTGAATATCTTCCCATGGAAGAAGGCAATACACCTGAAGCCAGGCAAAAGAACAGAAGGACAGAGATAATTCTGACACCTGATCTGACAGAGCTCTACAGGCTTATCGATAAATATTAGGTTTCTGGCCCCTAAATCCCTGCCTAGGGAGCAGTCTTAGCTATTCGGAGAATTCCTGCAGCTTCACCTTCATATTTTTGAGCGCCTGGATAAGATTATCCTCCGGCTTTAGAAAATCCTGGTTTTCCCAGAAGACAGGATCGTAGTTTGTTATTGTTTTTGAAAAGACGGAATGTACAGGAGCCAGTTCCTCTTTATCGAATCTGGTTACATTGTTAAGCGTAACGCTGGTAACAGCCATTTCAAAGAAGACATTGAACTGTGTATTGAACAGCCTGTTCTTCTGCCTGGATGAAAAGACAAGGTCTCCCCTGACGTGGTTCAGAAAATACCTGTTATCCATTTTCCTGTAGCTTACAGAATACTTTACTGATACCGGCCATGTGGTGAAACCTTTCTTAGGGCTTGAAATAAATGTCTCTTTCATCTTATGCAGATATTCAGAATTAATTTCAAAATCAGCATTCAATAATGCGTAATCGGTTGTATTTATGAAAACTGATCCTTTGAACATCGGCAATTCAACCCCTTCCTTCTGTCCGAATTCGATCTCAAAAGCCGATTCCTCGTCAAAGGAAACTATATCAGTAAGTCTGTAACTGTATTCTGGAATACCATCCCTTGAGAGAAAATCGAAACCGTTTTTTATCCCGTCGAGATCAAGGCATGTGCTGAGTCCCGCTTTGAGCCTCACGGTTATTGAATCGCTTACTTTGGTATTTTCAATTTTTCTGCTCTTGAATACTTTGATCTGATCGTTTATAAATGTACTTAAATAGGAACTTTTATAAATATCAAGTATAGCTTCGGAATATGTCTGAAGCTCATTTCTTCTTATGACTCCCTCGCGGTAAAAGGCAGTCATACCTGCCGGAGAATTTCCATAATTACCCGAAATTGCGTTAAGGGTTTTATAAATAATTTCCTGCGGTATCTGGTTCTTTATGATTATCCCGGGAATTGAAATAAACTCCCTCCTCATTGCTATCCTGAAGTTATTACCCAGTGACTGCCTGATTGGTATTTCCCTGCCATAATATCCGAGGTAGGATACCTGAATTGTATCACTGTAATTATCGGGTGAGATCTTTATTTCGAATTCTCCGTTGCCGTTCGAGACCGTTCCTTTGCCTTCGTGCTTCAGGGCGATAGTAGCATATGGCAGGGGTTCGGAGGATTCTTCATCGAGGATGACACCTGAAATATTATTGAGGGTGGTGATTCCGGACGAATCTGCAGCAGGAGCCGGAGAAGGAGGTATTTCCTTTGATATGATTATAAATTCATCAATTACCGAATAAACGAGTGAATCACCTCTCAGGATGCTGTCGAGGATAACTCTCAGCTTAGTATTCCTGAAATTCATCTCAGTCTTTCGTTCAGAGCTTACAAGACGGCTGTCGTATGTGAAATGGTATCCTGTCTGCCTGGTTATAAGATTAAGTGCATTGCCTGTCTTTAATGTTCCCGCCCTGAATGTAAACGCAGAATCAAGGATACCCTCCTGGCATTTTATTTCCCGCGACGGGATCAGAAATATCAACAATGCAATGGCTGAAAAATATTTAAATATTGCGCCATTGTCAGCCAACATTTTTAAGCTTGTTAGTTATTTTCTTGCAAGATGGTAAACATTACCGTCTTTTGTATAACTAAGGTTAAAGCTACGACAAATTAAGCGAATGACTGTTTCCTGCGGTTGATTATCAATGGGGTCTGTAGTCCATTTGTTTTCAAGGATAGCCGGATCATCAGCTACAATATCCATGTTATAGACTCTCTTAAGATCCCTGAAGACTACATCAAGTGTTTGTCCGTTATACAAAAGCAGACCGGTATTCCATGACAGGTAGTTTGGATCATTGTTAAATGTTTTGTCAGAAAGCGTGGACTTGACTTTACCAATGTATCCCGGTTCAAGAACCAGATTCTGTGAACCGGCATTGCTCGATACCAGAACTTGTCCTGTCTGAACGAATACTTCAACTTCCGATTGGGAGTTGTTCGTAATAACGTTGAAAGAAGTGCCAAGCACTTTTATGCTTGCCTTTCCTGCATCAATGGTAAAAGGATTGTTTTTATCATGTGTTATGTCGAAAAAAGCTTCCCCGGAAAGAGTTACGTTTCTGCCATGCTTGCCAAAACTTGCTTTATAGCTTAACCTGGTATTACGGTTCAGGAAAATATTGCTTCCATCAGGAAGTGTTACCTGCAAATTCTTCTGGTTATCAGATGTAGCTACAATGATATTTCTGCTTAGCATGCCTTTATCATTAAGGTATAAAAGCACGGTTCCAATGCCAAGCAGAATAAGAACCGTTGCAGCGATCCTGAACCAGGTACTTCTCAGTAAACTTCTCCTGATGACCGGTGTTTTTTCAACCAGCCCGTTTTCTTTCAACCTTGAAAATAATTTTTCCCAGGCTTTATCAACATTTATTTCCTTTCCGGTATTCATTTCTTTTAACTCTTTCCAGTTTTTAATTGTATTATGGCTGTCATCAGCCATGAACCGGCTGAGCAGATCTTTATTATCGTTCTTTTCATCTGAAAGAATAGAAGAAAGCTCTTCCCACTCCTTGTCAGTGTATTTTTCTATTTTATTCATATCTTTCATTGGTCTGCAAGTGCTTTTCTGAATTCTTTTAGTGCTCTGCCCATATTTGCTTCAACCGTTTTAATTGAAACAGAAAGTTTCTCAGCTATTTCTGAGTATTTTAATCCTTCGAACCTGCTCATACAGAAGATCCTCCCGCATTTTTCAGGGAGCCTTTCAAGTATGCCCGCAATTTTTGCCTGAAGCTCTCTGTAGTGAAGCATGTCAGCAGGACTTTCGTTATTTCCCTGATCACTCACTGCCATTTCCCTGGCATACTTTTCAACAACCTTTGTGTGATCGATGAAATGGAGGCACCGGTTGTGCACCGCCCTGTAAAGGTATCCGTTCAAAGAACTTTCAATATGCAGTTTTTCTTTATCTCTCCAAATTTTAAAAAACAAATCCTGAACAATCTCTTCTGCAGTATCGTGGTCTCTTATCAGCGTTTTTGCGTATTTGACCAGGGAAACATAGGAGGATCTGAAAAGTGACTCAAACTGTCCTACATCACCTTGTCTGATCCTCCTTATTATTTCAGAATCCCTGACCATAGATTAAACAGATCTATTCTTCTTTTCTGTCGCTGAACTTAAGTTTCCTGCTCAGCCGGCGAATGGCAGCTTCGATACTCTGATCGGGTTCGATCACATTATAATCTCCCCAGTATTCAGGATCTGTAAAAGCTCCAACCTGTTCCGAAAATACATCACTGTATCTGAGTTTCTCTTTTCCTGCAAATTTAATAACTTCCTCGTTTGTCCGGTCGGTGACAGCAATTTCTGACATAGTTGTATAGTAGGTATTGAAGAGCTTCCTCTTCCAGTTTACCTTGAACTTAACCTCAGCCCTTGAGTATGCGAAATACCATTTGCCATCCTGTTCGCGATATTTTACCCTGTAAGTGGCAATTTCAGGAGTCACTTCCATACCGAGTGGTTTCTTCTTTATAAAGATCGATGATACTGCCTCCTTGTCTTCAAGGTTAAATCCGAACTCAGCTTCAGTAATAGCGTAGGTGTCAGATTCTATGTAAAGGTTACCCATAAACAACGGCATGTCGACCGACGGCTTTTGTTTGAACGAAATTACATAGTGAGGTTTATTGCCAATTTCCACAACAGTCGCAAGGGAATAGTCGTAGTATTTCATTGCGTCTATTGTAAGAATCGACTCGGTATTCTTGACAATATCAAGCTGCAATACACTTACGGGGCCACCCTGGAGCTTAAAAAGCACGGTATCCATTTTTTGAACATCCGATCCTTTCCTTCCCTTATATATTCTGGCACCGTCATAGCGAAGGTCATTGGCATAGGGAGCTTTGAATATCTCGACAACAGCTTCCCCGATGGATACATATGTCCTGTTCTTCCGGATTGTCTCACGGTAGAATGCAGTCATCAGGTTAGGTTCATCGACGTAGTTCTTGCCTATCCTGCTGATAGCATTCCTGACGATAGCCTCAGGATCGAGAGGTTTTACAATGATTTCTTTAATTGGTATCGGAGCCGGAGTCATTGAGATGACATTCTTGTATCCGTCCTGCCTCAGGTCGGTAAGCGCAATCACGGCATTCTTGAATCCAAGGTAGGTCACCTCCAGGTTTTTGGACGTCTCCGGTTCACTGATCTTGATAACAAATTCACCGTCGATATTGGTAACGGTCGCTACGTTTGTTTCCTTCACTGCAACTGAAGCAAATACCAGTGGAGTTCCTGTTTCTGCATCAACAACCTTGCCTCTGAAAGTAAGCACGGACTGCTGATCATTTTTCTTTTTTTCACGGGCAGTGCCTGCATATAAAGTGTTAGCTGCAAAAGCCGACAGAATAAGCAAGGCAATGAGCGATAAATTTCTGAACGTTTTCATGGCATTAATTCATTAAGTTAACATTTATTTGATACTTTTTCCAATACGGTATTGTTTCTTTTCAGCAATAAGACCATAGAAGACCTGTATTACCCTATACTAACTGCAAAATATTTTTCTATCTTACTTTTTATTTCAGGAAAACATGACCACCTTTTCGGATAAGCCGCTTAACTTTCTGAAGTCGGGATTTTCATTCCTGGCAGGTTCGGTCACCGGAAAACCACTGATTGCCGGAATGCCGGTTTCAGTTTCAGTTGAACTTACCAACCACTGCAACCTCCGTTGCCCTGAATGTGCATCAGGTTCTGATCTCATGAGGAGAGAACGCGGCTTTATGGATATTGATCTGTTCAGGAAGTTGATTGGTGAGCTTCGGCCATTTCTGTACTATATAAATCTGTATTTTCAGGGAGAGTCAATGTTGCATCCTCAGTTTTTATCATTCCCGGGAATAGCAGGTGGTATTTACAGTGTTGTTTCCACAAACGGGCATTTTTTAGGTGCCGGAAATTCCGAAAAGCTGGTTGCCTCGGGCCTGAAAAAACTTATAGTGTCACTTGACGGGATGGATCAGGAAACCTATTCCAAGTACAGAGGAGGTGGCGATATCAACAGGGTAATTTCAGGGATAAAAAATGTAGCTGATGCCAGGAACAAATACAGATCCTCATTGAAACTTGAGATTCAATTTCTGGTAAATAAAAATAATGAATGCCAGATTTCGGATGCCCGGCGCTTTGCAAAAGAGGCTGGTGCCCGGTTAAAGCTGAAATCGATGCAGTTAATAAACACGCAGGATAGTGAAAACTGGATGCCTTCAGCCAAAAGATTCAGGCGATACATAAAGGTAGACAATACATTCATAGTAAAGAGTTCATTGCCAAATAGATGTATGCGACTCTGGTTTAATCCTGTTATTACATGGGATGGTAAAGTTTTACCCTGCTGCTTTGACAAGGATGCTCAATTTATAATGGGAGACCTGAACACAGAGTCTTTCAGGTCAATATGGTACAGTAAACATTATTTGGAATTCAGGAAACTGATCCTGACCGGCAGAGAAAGGATTAATATCTGCAGGAACTGTACTTCGGGATTAAAAGGTGTTCGTTAGTAATAAATTCAAAGAAGTCGTAACTTAACACAAAATTTTAAAACTATTGTCGTGAAAGCCCTGAAAATCACCCTCCTTTCGTTATTGAGCCTGATTGCTATTGTTGTAATTGGCGGAACAGTATTTATCTCAGGAATAAAGCGAAGCGGATTGCCCCGGTACAACGGAGAAATAAAACTTAAAGAACTTGCCGCCGGTGTCACCGTTTATCGCGATGAAAGGGGAATGCCACATATTTATGCTGAAAATGAACACGACCTGTATTTTACTGTCGGGTATGTCATGTCGCAGGACAGGCTTTGGCAGATGGATCTTATAAGAAGGGCAACGACCGGACGGTTATCTGAAATATTCGGCAAAGACTATGTTGAAACTGACCTTTTCCTGAGAAGTCTCAACATGACAGCTAAATCTAAAATGGTTCTGAGTAATGAAGACAGTGCGGTAATCGATGGCCTTCAGTATTTTACCGACGGAGTAAACGCATACATTACTGATTCGGGAAAGAACCTCCCGCCTGAATTCAGGCTGCTTGGCTATAAGCCTGATCCCTGGAAGCTTGAGGATACAGGCAATATAATTGGATATATGGGTTGGGATCTGGCTGGCAGCAACCTTGTTGCTGACATCTTTAACTACAGGCTGTTCAAAAAGCTGGGACCTGACAGGGCAGGTGACCTGATACCAGACTGGAAAGCTGATACATCATCGGTTTTCACCGGTTTCAGACTCAAAGAAGATAAATTAAAAGAAGCACTGGCAGTAATTTCTTCTCTCGATAAGCTTAAAGCACTTGGGATCTTCTCATTTTCCGGGAGCAATAACTGGGCTGTAGCAGGGAAAAAAACCGAGACAGGGAAACCGGTCCTGTCGAATGATATGCACCTTGGGCTCTCAAATCCGGGTATATGGTTCCAGATGCATCAGGTTATTCCGGGTAAGCTGAATGTAACAGGAGTGGCAGTACCTGGTGAACCCTTTATTGTTGCCGGGCACAATGAAAGGATTGCATGGGGCATGACAAACCTTATGGTCGACGACATTGATCTTTTCTCGGAAAAAATCAATCCCGAAAACTCCGATCAGTATTTTTTCAATGGTGAATGGAGAAATATGAAAATCAAACAGGAGATCATCAGGATTAAGGGAGGCAAAGCAGATACAATGGTTATCAGATGTACACACAGAGGCCCGGTGATTACAGGTTTCAAAAATTATAACATAAGTGATGCATCTCTCAGTATGCGCTGGTCGGGTTTTGATATGAGCGATGAAATAAGGGCAGTTTATCTCATTAACAGGGCCTCCGGATGGGACGATTTCCGATCTGCGATAAGTCATTTCAATTCTGTAAGCCAGAATTTTGCATATGCCGACGTGGATGGCAATATTGGCATCAACACCGGGGGAGGTATCCCTGTGAGAAAGGGTTATGGTTCAATGATAAGGGGAGGTGAAACAGAGGAGTACGACTGGAAAGGGTATGTTCCTTTTGATCAGCTCCCATCAGTTTTTAATCCTTCAGAAGGTTATGTATCTTCTGCAAATAATAAAACTGTCAGTAACGACTATCCATATTATATTTCCTTCAGGTTTTTTGTCCCGTACAGAATAAGTAGGATAAGGGAGATGCTGGAGGAAAAAGAAGTACTCGGAATGGACGATTTTAAGAAGATGATTACCGATCAGCACTCTGATTATGCGAGGCTCCTTACACCTTTTATCCTGAAGCTCAAAGGCAGGGTCCCCGAAATGAACAGGACTGAGGCGGATGCTTTCGCTACACTTGGAGAGTGGGATTATGAAATGAATAAGGACAAAGTTGCACCTTCTGTATTTGAGTTCTTTACCCGAAGCCTTGCAAAAAATCTTCTCGGGGATGAACTTGGTGATCTGTACGATAAGATTCCGGAATCTGAAAGAGATTATTATATTTTCCGTATCCTTGAAACGGGCCCTGATGCATGGGTGGATGACATAACCACTCCGGAGACTGAATCATTTGAGGATATATTGTACAGAAGCTTCCGGGATGATATTAAAAACACTCTCCGAAAACTATGGAACCGATATAAACAAATGGACATGGGGAAGCATTCACACCATCTCACTAGCACATCCTCTTGGAGTAAAGAAAATCCTTGACCGTATTTTTGAATTAAACTCTCCCAGGTACGGAATAGGAGGAAGTAACCACACTGTCTGCCCGTATTCTTACAAGGAAGGATTTATTGTAACAGACGGGGCATCGGAGAGACATATTTTCAACACAGCCAACTGGGATGAATCGTTTACAGTTATACCTGCCGGAAATTCGGGAGTCCCGACCAGCGAGTTTTATCTGTCGCAAAACAAAACTTATCTGGAGGGTGGATTTTATAAAGATGCTTTTTCTGAGGCAGCTGTCATAGCAAGTGTAAAATATACACTTAAACTGGTTCCCGGGAATTAAACCGTCATTACATCCTTCTCCTTCATCGCCATCACCTTATCGACCTTTGCCGCAAAGTCGTGCGTCATTTGCTGGATGTTCTCGGTGGCATTAGTTTCAACATCTTCAGGCAATCCCTCTTTCAGCATTCTTTTCAGCTCATCATTTGCCCATTTGCGGGCATTCCGGAGGCTGATCTTTGCTGTTTCACCCTCGTTTCTCACCTGCTTTACCAGCTGATGCCTCCTTTCCTCCGTCAAAGGAGGAATGTTGATCCGTATAACCTCACCGTTGTTTATCGGGGTCAGGCCGATATTGGCAGCCATTATTGCTTTTTCAATCGTTCCCAGCATTGTTCTTTCCCAGGGTTGAATAAGTATGGTCTTAGGATCGGGAGTATTGATATTTGAGACCTGTGCCAGAGGAGAGTTGACACCGTAGTAGTCAACGGTAATGCCATCAAGAAGGGCGGGAGTAGCTCTTCCGGCACGAAGCCGGGCAAGCTCATGCTCAAGATGTTCCAGGGCTTTCTGCATTCTGTCCCTGGCCTCTTCTATTATCAGTTCAACTTCTTCGTTCATATGAAAGGGATTGGGTTATGCAATTATATTGTAACAAATTTAATAAAATAGACCTTAATAACTAACTCTTTCAGTTACAAATCAGTGTCCCTATTTCAACTCCTTTTACAACTTTCAGCAGGTTCCCGGGTTTATTCATATCAAAAACCACTATCGGCATGTTGTTTTCATGGCACATTGTAAATGCTGTTGAGTCCATGACTTTAAGCCTCCTGTCAATCACCTCTTCGAAAGAAATATTATCAAATTTCCGTGCATCAGGATCTTTCTCAGGATCTGACGTATAGACTCCGTCGACCCTGGTTCCTTTTATAAGAACATCTGCCCCGATCTCCACCGCTCTGAGCGCTGCAGCTGTGTCGGTTGTAAAGAAAGGATTACCGGTGCCGCCTGACAGAATGCATACTATACCGTTTTTTATGGCATCTGTAACCTTATCCCGGTTATAAAGTTCCCCGACAGGTTCCATCCTTACTGCAGTGAACACTTTAGCCTTTCCACCCAGCTTTGTGATTGCACCTTCAAAAGCAAGACTGTTTATAACTGTTGCGAGCATCCCCATCTGGTCCCCTTTTAACCGGTCGAATCCCGATTCAGATCCGCTGACACCGCGGAATATATTTCCGCCTCCTATTACAATTGCAATTTCGCAACCCTTTGCTGCTATGTCGATTACCTGCTTTGCATATTCTTCCAGAACAAGATTGCTTATTCCGTGGTTCCCGTCACCTGAAAGCGACTCACCGCTTAGTTTCAGTAAAATCCTGGAATACTTCATAATGGATTATATACCTTCATTTAATTAATAATCTGTATCCTGGCAAGTTACCAAATACAAACTACCGAAAGTAATAAAATGTAAGTGATTTTGATTGAGGGAAGAAAGAAAAATCACGACCCCCTTCCCAACCTTCCCCCGGGGCAGAAGTGTGTCTACATTTACCCTAAGGGTGAAATTGAAATGGGGTAATTGTGAAAAAAATGGCGCCACACGGACGCCACAACTATTTTAAATTATGAACTTACGGTCACAGATTCAGTGTGTACCTCTTGAAAGCAGTCACAGTTAATTCTTTATCAGCAGCCTGAAGATATTGTCTGATGGTCATTTTATTATCTTTTACAAACTCCTGGTTCAGCAATGTGCTTTCCTTGTAGAATTTGGCCAATTTCCCCTGGGCTATCTTATCGAGCATCTCTTCGGGCTTGCCATCACGTCTGGCCTGTTCTTTCCCTATCTCAAGCTCCTGAGCGATTATTTTTTCAGGAACATCAGTTTTGTCAACCGACACCGGATTCATTGCTGCTACCTGCATTGCCACATCTTTATATATCTGTGCATCAAGTCCTGCTTTTGAAAAACCCACAAGTGTGGCCAGCCTGTTCCCGGGATGAATATAGGCCTGAACATGTGCAGCTTCTACTTTTTCATAATATGCCAGCTCAAGCTTCTCACCGATTATGCCGACGTACTCAACTACCTTATCGGCGATTTTTGTATTGTTGAGCCGCAGCGATTTTAATTCTTCAAGATTTGCCGGATTATTTGCAACTGCAACGTCGAGTATACTGTTTGCCAGGGAAATGAATTCAGCATTCTTTGCAACAAAATCAGTCTCACTGTTAAGTACGATCAAAACGCCATTCTTCCTGTCCGGAGTGACTTTTGCAAGGACCACACCTTCGGTAGCTTCCCTGTCGGCTCTTTTGTTAGCCACAGCCTGGCCTTTTTTACGTATGATCTCGATTGCCTTTTCAAAATCCCCTTTTGATTCTTCAAGGGCTTTTTTACAATCCATCATACCTGCCAATGTTACTCTCCTGAGCCTGGCGACATCTGCAGAACTTATTGTAGTCATGTTAATTACTTCCTGTTATTATGATCAATAAATATGTTATTCTTCATCAGTTTCATCAATCTCGGCCGGAATTTCATCTTCCTCGTCAGATTCTTCTGCAACACTCTCTTCTTCAGTTTCTACTTCCTCTTCTTCTTCAACTATAGCTTCGATGACTGAATCGGGGAGATCCCTGGTTTCGAGTTCCTTTCTTATGAATTTCTTGTCCTTCTGCGCGGGTTCCTTATCTTTTTCAAGCTTTCTTTCGTTAAGACCTTCTTCGATGGCCTGACATAAAATGTTAACGATCAGAGAAATTGATTTTGATGCATCGTCATTTGCAGGGATCGGGAATTCGATGTCGGACGGATCAGAATTGGTATCCACCATAGCAAAAACCGGGATACCAAGCCTTTTTGCTTCCCTCACAGCTATATGTTCTTTACATACATCAACTACAAAAAGAGCTGATGGCAGACGTGTAAGGTCAATTATGCTCCCGAGGTTTTTTTCAAGCTTTGCTCTTTGTCTTGTTACCTGGAGTTTTTCACGTTTTGAAAGGTTCGCAAATGTCCCATCCGTTGCCATTTTATCAATGGATCCCATCTTCTTTACTGCCTTGCGTATAGTCGGGAAATTTGTCAGCATACCGCCTGGCCACCGTTCTGTGACATAAGGCATATTTACCTGCTTAACCTTTTCAGCTACAATTTCTTTTGCCTGTTTCTTCGTAGCAACAAACAGGATCTTCTTGCCTGATTTTGCAATATGCTTCACTGCTGAAGCTGCTTCATCAAGCTTGACAATAGTCTTTTCAAGATCAATGATATGAATACCGTTACGTTCCATAAAGATATACGGAGCCATAGCGGGATTCCATTTTCTTTTTAGATGTCCGAAATGGACACCAGCGTCGAGTAATTCCTGGAAATTTGTTCTTGGCATTTTTAAATTTTTAAGTTTACATTCTGTTCAATCAATCACAGGGTAGTTCCGTCAACTGACGGAAGTCTCTATGATTTAGATACTAAACTTGCATCTATATTGACTGTTCTGTCAATCCTTAACGTTTACTGAACTGGAATCTTTTACGGGCTTTGGGTTGTCCCGGTTTCTTCCGTTCAACCTCACGTGGATCGCGTGTCACAAATCCATTGGCCTTTAGCACCGTTTTATTTTCTGCATCAAGCTGTATAAGGGCTCTGGTTATCCCAAGGCGAAGGGCTTCAGCCTGTCCTTTTACACCACCGCCAACAAGATTGACTTTAATATCAAACTTGTCGGTTGCGTTTAGTGCAACAAGCGGCTGTGTTATAACGTACTGTAAAGTTTCAGCACCGAAATACTCTTTATAATCCCTGTCGTTCACAGTTATTTTTCCTTTGCCATCACTTAGATAAACTCTGGCAACGGCTGCTTTTCTTCTTCCAAGCGCATTAATTGGCTCCATAAATATTGCTTAGTGTTTTATAGTTCAATTTTCCTGGGTTTCTGAGCTTCATGAGGATGGGAAGCACCTGCATATACGTGCATATTCTTGAAAATCGCTCTCCCGAGCCTTGTTTTCGGCAGCATTCCTTTGACCGCTTCCTCAACCAGGCTGATCGGTTTCTTTTTCAGCATTTCATTTGCTTTTGTGAATCGCTGGCCACCCGGATAACCTGTATACCTTACATAGTCTTTATCCAACATTTTCTTTCCCGACAGAGTAACCTTCTCAGCATTTATTACAACAACATTATCCCCGCAGTCAACATGAGGAGTGAAATTTGTCTTATGCTTGCCTCTCAGGGTTGAGGCTATCAGTGTTGCCAGACGACCAAGTGGTGCGCCTTCAGCATCGATAATAACCCACTCCTTGTTTACAGTCTCCTTGTTTGCCGATACTGTTTTATAACTTAAGGTGTTCACTTTTAATAATTTTTATAATTGAAACTCTTGAATACGTCGTAAAACCCCATATTTTGGGACTGCAAAAATACAATATATTTCATAATAAAAAAGAATATTGGCCAGAAATTAATCATTGTAATTAAAACTAAGGTTATTTTTACCAGCGGTAATATTCATGCAGAATTAAATGGATTCGCAATTGATGAACAATGACAGGAAATTCCTCAGGGAAGCAGTTGAGATTGCTATAAAAGGCATCAAAGAAGGAGGAGGTCCGTTCGGCGCTGTGATAGTTAATGATGGTTCAATTATTGCAGGATCATACAATAAAGTTGTTCTGTCAGGCGACCCGACCGCACATGCCGAGATACTTGTCATAAGGGAAGCTGCCGGGTTACTTAAAACATACGATCTTGGCAGCTGTGTGCTATATACCACATGCGAGCCTTGTCCAATGTGCCTCGGAGCAATCTACTGGTCAGGCATAAGAAGAGTTGTCTATGCAAGCGACAGGCATGATGCAGAAGCAGTCGGATTTAACGACAACCGGATATATAGCGAAATCCCGCTTGATCCTTCACAGCGAAAGGTGATTTTCGAACGTCTGCACGATCCGGCTGCGAACTCAGTATTCAAGTTGTGGGATCAGTATGAAAACAAGATACGGTATTGAACCAATGACTGAATTAATCAGATTGGAAAGGAAATTCTTTACAAGGGATGTACTTGAGGTTGCTCCCGAACTGTTATCCAAATTACTGGCAATAAGGGCTGAGGATGATGAAATACGGCGATATGTCATTTCTGAAACTGAAGCATACCGCGGAGAGGATGATAAAGCATGCCATGCCAGCAAGGGACGTACCCGGCGAACTGAAATTATGTATCATGAAGGTGGCAGGCTGTATATCTATTTCGTTTATGGAATGCACTGGATGCTAAATATTGTCGCTTCCGGAAAAAATAATCCTCAGGCTGTTCTTATCAGGGGACTGGAAAACTTTCCGGGCCCCGGGCGGGTAACAAAAATCCTCGGAATCGACAGGTCATTTTACGGAGAAGACCTGATCACTTCCGGCAGGATATGGATAGAAGATCAGGGTGTGAAACCGGCGTTCAAAACAGGAACAAGGATAGGAATAGATTATGCCGGGGAATTCTGGAAGACAAAACCCTGGAGATACTACCTGTAAATCGACAGATTTATTTCTATCAGAATTTTTGCTTAACCACGGAGTGCCACGGAGTTATCACTGAGTAACACTGTTATTTTGTGTATACTGATGTTATTAATACTGATTGGGAGCAACCTTGTTTTACTCTTTAAGACTCCGTGCGACACCGTGGTAAATGGATTTTTCTTATCTCTTAATTCCGGCTAATTTTACAAATTGATTAAACCTGATATGAAGTGTCAGCGCATTATCGAATCGTTTCAGGTTTGTATCATAATATCCGTCAAAACCGAAATATATCTCGAGATATTTTTCTGGTAAAAAGGTGATATTGATTGACCCCGTTATCAGTTTTCTGTCAGGCACGACAAGGTTCTCTATATGGTCTGAAACAGAACCGAATATATAGTTACCGTCGGGTGCGAAAAAATTGTGAGAACTCCAGAATCCGGCTTCAATTCCTGCTCTTCGGAAGAAATAAAACAAACGGAACCAGTTGGCATAGCCCACTTTTATGCCTGAAGGCGCATTTTGGGTAAGAGATTTTCCGTTAAAATAAAGATACTCAACACCTGCCCTGCCAAACCTCTGTTCCGGGATGCCAATGCATGCCCTGGCACCTGCTGCAACATTCAGATAGGTTTCCACAGGTTCGGGGTAATTGCTTATCTGACCTCCATAGTGCTTTGCAAGGACCTGTACCGGAATTTCAAAACTTAAGATTCCGGCAATTAAAGGGGATAAATATCTGAAAGATTCTCCGGCGGTAAATATTTCCCTGTCATTATCGCCTTTAAAAATGAAATTTTCCCAGCTTAACCACGTATCGTTAAAAAAATGATCACCCGATGTTCTGAACTGTGCCCCATCCTCCGAATAACCGTTATACAACCTTTCCTTATTAAAGAGAGGATCTAGTACCATGTGACTGTCACTGCCTGACAATGAGCCTAATGTAAAATATGTATTTTCGGAGAAATTCAGTGTTGCAGAAAATACAGGTTTGACCACGGAAAATTTATTGGTTCCGGAATAGCTCAGGAGGTGGGCTCCCAGCCGAAGAATAATCTTTTCAGATGGAATATAAACAAGTTCAGGTTGCAGGAAATATCCGAGAAGCGTATATCCCTCAATGACCGGATTTGAATACTCATTGTTCTTTACAAAATTTATATTTCTGAAATTGAGGTAAAGATTCCCGGCAGAACCGGTTACATCAGTATTATTCTGGCAGTAAACAACGGAAATCCTTAATATTATAAACAGGATGAATATTCCTGTATATTTCATAAAACATGCTCTTTCAGACAAAAGTAACAAAATAAGTATCAAGTTAAAATGAAGTTAAATAGCAACCGGATCATGTGCAAATAATATTTTTTTACGTTCTTTGTCTTATTGACATTCAAATTACAACAAATATGAACTCAATCCGGGGTAATTTCCGCCGTCTGAATACAATAACAGGATGGTTGCTTTTTATTGTTTCTTCGGTGGTTTATCTGCTAACGCTGGAACCGACAGTAAGTTTCTGGGATTGCGGAGAATTTATTCTTTCAGCCTTCAGGCTCCAGGTTGGACATCCTCCGGGAGCCCCTCTCTTCCTGATGATCGGACGTATTGCCACTTTCTTTGCCGGAGGTGACACTTCGAAGGTGGCCGTAATGATGAATGCCCTGTCGGCAATATGCAGCGGCTTTGCTATCATGTTCCTTTTCTGGACTATAACCCATCTTGCAAGAAAAGCATTTTACAGAACAAATGAAACCGGTTCCGAACATATCCCTGCCATCCTGGGAAGTGGTGTCATAGGCGCGCTTGCTTACACTTTTTCAGATACATTCTGGTTCTCTGCAGTTGAAGGGGAGCTTTATGCCCTTTCATCGCTGGTAACAGGCCTTGTCTTCTGGGGAATGCTGAAGTGGGAAGAAGAGGCAGACAAACCCTATTCAGGGAGATGGATAATACTCATTGCTTATGTTATGGGTCTTGGCCTGGGAATTCATCGTCTGAATTTGCTGGTGCTTCCCGTTCTTGTTTTTGTATTCTACTTCAGGAAATTTGAAGTCACGACAAAAGGAGTTATCAAAGCATTGGCAGTGGCCATGGTCATGTTGTGGCTGATAGTATTTGTTCTCATGCCGGGTGTTCCGAAAGTCGCGGGCTGGTTCGAGCTTCTTTTTGTTAATGTTCTCGGTTTGCCTTATAACAGCGGATTGTTATTCTTCCTGATCATTTTTGCAGCACTTCTGGTTTTTGGTATCAGGTATTCACTAAGAAGGGGAAGAGTTATTCTGAATTACGGATTTACGGCCATAACGGTGATCATGATAGGATATTCATCATATGCGATGATTATGATCAGATCGTCAGCACGTCCGCCGATGAACCAGAACAATCCTTCTGACATTTTTTCCCTTTCATATTACATCAACATGGAACAATACGGGAGTTCTCCAAAAATCTACGGGAATTATTACAGTGCCCCCATCGTTGATGTAACAAAAACCATCGCCGGATACAACAAGGTCAATGGCAAATATGAGCCATATTACAGACCGGAGTATAAATACAAGAAAGAGTTTATGACCATCTTCCCCCGCATGTACAGCTCTTCTGATCCTGATCATGAAACAGCTTACAAATATTGGGGAAGGGTAAAAGGGAGGAGATATTCGGTCAGTTCAGAGTCAGGCAAGGAAATTATTATCTGTCCAACTTTTGGTGAAAACCTGAGATATTTTTTCCGTTATCAGACCGGATTCATGTACCTGAGGTACTTCATGTGGAACTTTGCTGGCAGGCAGAATGACTTTCAGGGAAATGGCAATCCGATTTACGGTAACTGGATAAGCGGTATAAAGTTCATCGATGAAGCACGGCTCGGAAAACTGGATAAGCTTCCTGAAGATCTTAAGAACAATCCTGCAAGAAATACCTATTTCTTTCTGCCATTCCTGCTCGGAATTGCAGGGTTAATCTGGCACTTAAACAGGGACAGGAACGGCTTTTGGCTTGTTCTTGCCTTTTTTATAATGACCGGCTTAGCGATAATCTTTTATTTAAACCAGTATCCTAACCAGCCCAGGGAAAGGGACTATGCATATGCGGGATCGTTTTATGCATTTTCTGTCTGGATAGGCCTTGGATTCTTATATATATATGAAAATGTAAGAAAGTTATTTAAAGAAAATTTATCTGCCGTAATCACATTTATCGTCCTGTTATTCGCCGTTCCTGTGCTGATGGCTTCGCAGAACTGGAACGATCACGACCGTTCAGGACGGTACACAGCCCGGGATATCGGGGCCAACTATCTTAAATCGTGTGCACCCAACAGCATACTGTTTACTTACGGTGACAACGACTCTTTCCCTGTATGGTATGTCCAGGATGTTGAAAAAGTAAGAACAGACATACGTGTTGCAAACCTGAGCTACATACAGGCAGGATGGTATATAGATATGATGAGGCAAAAAGCATATAATTCAGATCCGATGCCGCTTACGCCTGAGTCCTGAAAAATATCTTGAGGGAGTCAGGGACCAGATACCGGTTATCAACAGGGTTGATAAGCCTGTGGAACTGAGCCAGATTGTCCAGTTCGTCGGGCAGGATGACAAAAAATATAAGAGGACATAACTGGCAGGGGTGATTTTCTTAATTATCTGCCGACAAACAAATTTATAATTGATGTTGATTCAGCAAAGGTTGTTTCGAACGGAACAGTAAAGGAATATTTAAAAGACAGGATAGTATCACCGATGATATGGGAATACACCGATAAGGATGCGTTCAAGGGTGATCTGGCAATCATGGATCTTCTCTCCACAAACAAATGGGAGAGACCCATATATATTTCAACAACGGTCCCGTCAAGCCAGTATAAGGGGCTGGAAAAATATTTTGTGCAGGAAGGCCTGACTTACAGGATAGTACCTATCAGGACAGATAAACCTGAAGAAGGAGAATTTGGAATGATTGATCATGAAGTAATGTACGATAACATGATGAATAAATTCGCCTGGGGAAATGCAGCTGATCCATCAGTATATCTTGATGAGAATAATAAAAGAATGCTCAGTAATTTCAGGCGTATTTTCGGCAATCTCGGAAAATCACTCACTAGCAGCAGGCGATTCAACCAGGGCAGTTGAAGCAGTCCACAGGGGCCTTGAATATTGTTCCGGCCGGGAAACTTCCGTTTGATTTTTTTGTAATAGGAGATGCTGAGGTGCTTTTTAAAGCCGGCAAAACTGAGGAAGGGAACAAAATCATCAATGATGTGATGAAATATGCAAAAGAGTATCTTGAATTATGCAATAGCAATGGATCCCTGGTTTGCGTTTCGGAATGGATTATCCCATAGGCATAAACATGCAGGCGCTGCTTGACATAAATAAGCTTGCTATTGATCTGAAGTTGGACCAGCTTGCACAAACAGTCGGAAATGATGTAAATAAATATTACACAATACTTTACTCAAACAAATAAAACTTCATGCGGCTTTTCAGGCCTTTTATCCGTTCAGGGCTGCTCTTCCCGGCGGCGATCTTCCGGATAAAAACACAAAATAAAGAACTTATGCCTGAGTTTTGATGATGGTCCGGATCCGGGATCTACTCCCGGAATCCTTGATATACTTAAAGCTCACAACATCAAAGCTTTGTTTTTCTGTTCCGGTCAGAATGCAGAAAAATATCCCGGGCTTGTAAATCTTATCCTTTCGGCCGGACATATTGCAGGTAATCATGGATACCGGCATCTTGACGGATGGAAAACATCCACAAAGGAATACATTGAAAATGTTTCAGAGGCTGCCAGGTTTACTTCCATGGTTTTATTCCGTCCGCCTTACGGACGTATCCGGCTGTCACAATACCGGAGGCTGGCTAAAAAATACAGCATTGTATTCTGGGATCTTATGCCCTATGATTTCGACAAAAAAATGGGGAAGGACAAAATGCTGATGATGCTGAAAAAAAAGATCAGGTCCGGTTCAATTATAGTATTACATGATACTATTGGTTCAGCCGCTCTCTCTATTCTCAATGACTTTATTGATTATGCTGCGAATGGAGGATATAAATTTGTAACTCCATCATTTTCAAGCAAGAAATAGTCCTGCCCTGGAAATAAGACGCTCAAAACAGCAGAAATTTTCGAGGGTCAGACAGATGTCGGACATGTAAATGATTTTTGCGGGTGACGCACTTTATTTATCGCCATGAAATGCTACTTTTGAAACATCATAATAACCTGTCAGATGAATATTCTCATTCTTGGAGCAGGTGGGAGAGAACATGCCCTTGCCTGGAAACTTGCACAAAGCAAAAAGATAAGCAGGATTTTTATTGCTCCCGGCAATGCCGGAACAAGTTCCTCAGGCACGAATCTCAATCTTGACCCGGAGGATTTCGACGCGATAAAAAAAGCTGTCGCTGATCACGGTATTGAAATGGTAATTGTCGGTCCTGAGGCTCCCCTGGTAGGAGGAATTCACGATTTTTTCCTGAAAGATGATTCCCTGAGGTCAGTTCCGGTTATCGGACCGCTTAAATCAGCTTCCCGGCTTGAGGGTAGCAAGGATTTTGCAAAAGCATTTCTTACGCGAAATAACATTCCCACAGCCAGGTACAAAAGCTTTGACAGGAGTTCAATGAATGAGGCATCTGAGTTTCTGAAGACGCTCGAACCTCCGTATGTTATTAAGGCTGACGGCCTCGCAGCAGGCAAAGGTGTGATTATTGCCGATAACCTTGAAGCTGCCGGAGAAGAGCTCAGAGCCATTAAAGAGGGCAAATTCGGCCCTGCCGGACAGAAAGTAGTGATTGAGCAGTTCCTTAAAGGCATTGAGTTATCCGTATTTATTATAACCGATGGCAAATCGTATAAACTTCTTCCTGAAGCAAAGGATTATAAGCGGATTGGGGAGGGCGATTCAGGACTGAATACTGGTGGTATGGGAGCTGTATCACCCGTTCCTTTTGCCGATGTAACATTCATGAGTAAAGTAAGGGAAAGGATAATTGACCCTACAATAAAGGGATTAAAAAATGAAGGCATTGAGTATAAAGGATTTATTTTCTTCGGACTTATAAATGTGAAAGGCGATCCTTATGTTATTGAATATAACGCCAGGCTTGGGGATCCCGAGTCGGAAGCTATTATTCCAAGGATAAAATCAGACATGTTTGAGCTCATGGAAGGGGTGGCAAAAGGCAATCTTGCTGAAAGGGAATTGGTAGTTGACGAGCGGTTTGTCGCTACAGTAATGCTTGTATCAGGAGGTTATCCCGGACATTATGAAAAGGGATATGAAATTTCAGGTCTGGGGCGAACAAAGGAATGCGTTGTCTTTCATGCCGGTACAAAAACTGCCGGTGATAATGTGATTACTTCAGGCGGGAGGGTACTTTCAGTGAGTTCATGGGGAAAAACAATGGAGGAGGCCCTCGCTGGTTCGTACAGAAATGCAAGCCTGATATCATTTAAAGATATTTATTTCAGAACCGATATAGGATTTGATCTTTAACACTTATGCTTCTAAAAAAATTCAAGGAAACAGGTCCGGATGTTATTATTCTGATTTTGGTTATTCTTCTCTTAATCTGGCTCAATGCATTCCTGCATCCTGCGCTTCCATCTTTGTTGAATTTTGATACCAGGCCGATGCCGCTTTTCAGTTTGCTTCTGGCTCTTTTCGGATCATATCCGATGACAGGCACAATATTCTCATTTTTACTTATTCTTCTGATCGCTTTCCTGTGTGTGAATCTGAACACTTCAGTATTCTTCATTAGCGAAAGGACCTTTCTGCCTGCTGTAATATATGTATTGCTGAGCGGTTTCTTCCCTCAGCAGCAAATATTGAATCCTGCACTGCCGGCAGTTCCTTTTCTGATTCTTTCAATACGCAGGATCATGGATTCATATAAGGTACAGGGAACTGCTTATTCCTTTTTCGATGCCGGTCTCCTTATCAGTACAGGAAGTCTTTTCTATGGGGGTTTTATCTGGTTCGGCCTTCTTTTAATGATTGGTATTGCCATTCTGAGGCCGGTAAATTTAAAAGAAATAGTTATCTCAATACTGGGATTGGCCACACCCTGGTTTATTACTTCGGGATTTTTTTATGTCATAGGAAAAGATATGAATTCCCTGTTATCGGCTGTAACTTACAATCTTTTCACGAAGGAATCTCATTTTGTTTTTACAGACCTGACTATTGCCGCACTGATATTAATGGGGATAATTCTTGTTATATGTTCATTGCATCTTCTGTCGGTGATCAATATGAAAAAGATTAAATCGCGGAAAACATTTATCCTGCTTATATGGATATTTGCAATTTCAGCAGGCAGTTATTTCATTTTCAAACCCGTTTCAATTGAGATCTTCTGGTTTGCTGCGATACCGGTGAGTTATATCCTGTCTCACTACTTTGTTTTTAAAAGGAAAAAACTGGTACCTGAAATTTTATTTTCAACTCTCTTTTTCTTGGTTATATTTTTGCAGATACTTCGGTTTTTCTAGAAGCTACTTTATCACTGAAACAATCGCTGTCCCTGATCCTGATTGGCTTAGGGTGAAATCGTAGCATATATGATAGATACCACTTTTCCGGCAGGTAAGATCCACATTTGGATTTACTATTCCGGTCTGATCCAGCGAGGAAAGAATGATCTTATTTTCAGCATTCATTAACATGAAAATAAGCTGTCCTTTAGAATTGTTGTCAGTGCACATTGTAAACCGGTATTTTGTGTTTTTCCTTAATGATAATTTTGCCTTAAACCGGTATTCGCTTTCTGAATTCCCTGCTCCAAGCTGAACTCTGTAGTCTTTGAGGTACTTTGCCCCGGATCCGCTGTTGGATATACATTTATTCAAAGTTGGATCAGATTGACCATATAAAACTGATAATGCTGTATTTAAAAAGAGAAATCCTATTAAATACTTTTTCATGGTAATTTTATTAAATAAGTCTGTTGGAAAGAATTTTATGCCTGTTTTCTCTTTTCCATTTATCGGGAAAAAATTTCTGGGCTGACACAAAAATAAGAAAACAATCAGGAAAAATATTAATCAACTCCTGATTGTATTTTAAATCGGGGGAGTGATTATTAAAAACTGCTAAAACCAGAAGGTTATCAAAAGGGTCATATCAGTCCATTATTTTTTCCTGACTGCTTTCATTTGAAGGTTTGATAAATTTTCTATGGATCCAGCCAGGGGCAATTAATGCACCTATTATAAGATATGGGTAATAGCTGATAGCCCTCCAGATTATTGCCATCGCAAGGGCAATGCTTCCCACTGACGCGGCGTTAACCGGAATTGCATCGGAGATATAGCGGCCAAGTATTAGTTCAGCGAAACCGCTGCCACCCGGAGTTGGACTGATTATCATCATTATCCATGTAACAAGCTGACGGGCAAAAATAAGAAAATGGTCATTTATAGTGAAGAAAGCAACAAGTATTGCATTTACAACCCAGTACCTTGAGGTCCAGGACAGAAATGTTGAGGTTATAGCCTTTACCCAGAAGGAGAATTTTTGCCTTTTTAATTCATGTGAACTCTCCACAATGTCATCCCCCGCCCTTACTGCGGAGTCTTTCCATCGTCTAAGTACAGGAAGCCTGAACAGGTAAATCAGGGTCTTTTTGATCTTCTCAGGATCAATGAAGAGGCCATAACCAACAAAAAGAACCCATGAAAAAATAATCACATATCCTGTAATGGCAACAAAAACAAGGTTATCCAGCAATGGAATGCCAGCTCCCTGAAGTGAAGTGGTAAAGAGAATTTTTCCACCAACTATCAAAAGGATAATGGGGAACATAATCACAAAATACAGCTCATCGAGAAATGATGTAGCAAGGACAATAGATGTGCTTCTTCCCACAGAAATACCTTCCTTGTGGATGAAAACCACCGCAACTGCCGTACCCCCGACTGTGGAAGGAGTTATGGCAGAGGTAAACTCCCATAACATTATTATTCTGAAGGCTTGTCTCCAGGTAAGATCATTTTCTGAGAGTATTCTGATTCTTATTATATATCCCAGATCACGCCCGATCATGAAACACCAGGCAATAAACAGCCAGAAGACTGATTTCCAGGTAAAGTTCAGTTGAGCTAAGGCTGATGTGTCAATCTCCTTTATGATAAACCAGGCGACCACCGCCAGCCCGATGACAATTGGTATAATTATCTTCCGTGGTTTTAACTTGCTGACAAGCTTATATTGGCTGTCCTGTGACATAATTGAACGGATCAGTCTGAGTAATTATGAAAATGAATTATACAGAATTCTTTATGAGGCGGATGTTTAATGAATAACCAGAAGATTTAAATATGTATCAAATATAGATTATTTTCGAGATGAATTTTTGTTCATAAAAATTGTTATTATGCAAAGCAGAACTTATTTACATTCCTGGTCGCTGATACTTGTAATAATTCTTTTTGTTAACAGCATTGCTGCTCAGCCTGTCGGCAGGAATATCCAGGACTTTAATTCCGGATGGAAATTTTACAAGGGAGATATTGCTGACGGGCAAAAACCAGGCCTCGACGATTCAGCCTGGCGCCTTATTGATCTGCCCCATGACTGGAGCATTGAGGGCCCTTTCAGCAAAGATAATTTTAGCTGCACAGCTTACCTTCCCGGCGGGATTGGCTGGTACAGGAAAACCTTTATTGTTCCTGAAAATGAGAGAACACGGAAAGTATTCATTTATTTCGATGGCGTATACAATAACAGCAAAGTATGGATTAACGGAAACTATCTGGGAAATCGTCCAAACGGATATATCTCGTTTCAGTATGATCTGACACCTCTCATAAACTTCGGTAAAGAGAATCTTGTTTCTGTCAGGGTTGATCATTCCCTGTATGGTGATTCACGCTGGTATACCGGTTCGGGTATTTACCGGAATGTAAAACTTATTACTGAAGAACCGGTGCACATTAAACAATGGGGAATTTATTGTAAAACATCAGACGTTACTTCTTCCGGTGCTAACCTTTCAGCGGATATCAGTGTAGTGAATGAGACTGAAAAAGGTTTACGTGTAAGTGTAATAAGTACACTTATCTTCAATGCAAAAACAGTCGGGATTACAACCTCGAAGATTGCTCTTAAACCAGGGGAAGAAAAATCAATAAACCAGGTTTTTAAAATTGACAATCCCAAACTCTGGGATACGGAGGATCCTAACCTGTATTCGCTTGTAACGGAGATCAGGGGAAGGGAAATGCTTGACAAAATTGTTACAAAAGTGGGTTTCAGGGATTTGAAATTCGATCCGGACAAAGGATTCTTCCTGAACGGCAAGAACATGAAATTAAAGGGAATATGCATGCACCACGATGCAGGCACACTGGGTTCGGCAGTGCCTCCGGAAGAAATCTCGAGACGCCTTGACATATTGAAGGAAATGGGATGCAATGCTATCCGTACAAGTCATAATCCATTTTCAACTGATTTTCTTGATATGTGTGATACGAAAGGATTCCTTGTGATTGGGGAAGCGTTCGATGAATGGGAGCTTCCAAAGAAAAAGTGGCTTGCCGGATGGAATGTTGGAACACCGGGAAAAGAAGGTTATGCCGTGAATTTCAGGGAATGGGCTAAAAGGGATCTCAAGGATTTCATACTCAGGGACAGGAACCATCCGTCGATTATAATGTGGAGCATTGGCAATGAGGTAGACTATCCCAACGATCCATACACTCATCCTGTTCTTAATACTGAAGCAAATCCTCAGACCTGGGCGAAGTTTAATGAAGCACTGCCAAATGCAGAAAGATTAGGTGAAGTCGCCCGGGAACTTGTTGGTGTTATTAAAGATCTTGATAAAACACGTCCCGTTACGGCAGGGCTTGCCTCAGCATTAATGTCTAATGAGACCGGGTACGCTGATGCTCTTGATGTGGTTGGATATAATTACCAGGAATTCCGCTACGAATCGGATCATAAGAAATATCCCGAGCGCCCTCTCTACGGGAGTGAAAACGGAATGACACTGGATATGTGGAATTATGTAGCAGATAATGATTATGTTATGGGGCAATTCCTTTGGACAGGGTTTGAGTATCTTGGGGAAGCCGGCCGTTACCCGTCACGGTCAAATACTGCGGGTGTAATAGATCTGGCCGGCAATAAAAAACCTGAATTTTTCTTCAGGCAAAGTCTCTGGAGCAACAAGCCGATGGTGTTTATCGGAACATCTGACCGGCAGTTAAAAAAAGATCCCGACAATCTATGGGCACATAAGAGAGTTGAACCTCTCTGGAACTGGGACGAGGCAAAAATAATCAGCGTCAATGCTTTTTCAAATTGCGAGGAGGTAGAGCTTTTCCTTAATAACCGGTCGCTCGGTAGCAGGAAAATGGCAGATTACAGGAACAGAACGATATCATGGGACGTCCCATTTGAAAAGGGCAATTTGAAGGCAGTGGCAAAAAACAGCGGGAAGGCCGTAGCAGACTATGAACTCAGAACTACCGGTGCTCCTGAAAGAATCGTTGCTGTTTGTGAAGAAAAAAAACTGAAAGCAGACAGGCGGGATATCACTCATATTTATGTTACTCTCTGCGATGAAGCCGGCAATACGGTATATTCAGCCGAAAATGAAATTACTTGTGAGATTGATGGACCAGTCAGGCTGCTGGGTATGGAAGATTCAAATCCGGTAAATACTGAAGATTATAAAGACGACAGGCAGCATGCGTTTCACGGGAAATTGCTAATATATGTGCAATCGCTTGATAAACCGGGTAAAGCAATAATAAAGTTATCATCCAGAAATCTTGAAGGAACAACTGTAGATTTGAATATATTAGAATAGAAACAATTTTTTGAATCCCGGAGGTTCAATTGATCCTTAAATAAATTACATCGTAAATCCGTTTCCGGTTCGAACGTTAATATTCCCCGTTCCGCATAATGTTTCCCCCATTCTGCATCTTTTATTTTTATCAGGTGGATTCATGTTATTTCTTTGATTCTGATTAAATGTAAAACCGTAAAAATTAAAAGATGAAAAAGAGATTTATCCGGTCGTTGACAGGAATTTTAATATTCCTCGGGGCTCTTTACCCGCTGATGAGCGTTGGTCAGAACCCAAAAAGAGTTATAAACAAATACATGACAAAGTTACCCTCGGGGCAACCGGCAAATAATGGCATCCTGCAGAAATACAGGATGACTGCTGTTTATGAAAACATGGACATTTTTGGCAATTTTACGGACAAAACCAAAGTGACGGGCGATTATACAAGGGGATACGAGGGTGGATATTCCCAATGGAATAATGTCTATGTATCTAATACAAAGAAAGAATCAGATCCCTTCCCGCAGGGCAAGAAGCAGGAATTTATGGAGAATTTCAGATACCTGCCTTCGTCGGGCATGATGAATGAATCTGCCTTCAAATCATTTCCAACAGCCATTGATAACATTTATGCACGTAATCTGATCTGGGATATGCTGGGGTTAGAAATATTTGCATGGACATATAACGATTCACTTAAACTGACTGTCCCGTTTACTGTCCCTGACATAAAAGGTGATTTTAACATGGCAGAAATAGGAAAATACAATCATGCTTCCATACAACTCTGCTGGACAGGTATTTCAGTGAGGAACGGGGAGCTGTGTGCAGTTATTGAGTACAGGGCATTGAATAACAAAGTTGAAGTTGCCACAGGGAATATTAAAACAAGGGGAACGGAACAATACTGGGGAAATACCTGGATATCGATGAAAACCAAACAAATAGAATTTGGTGAAATATACAGCGCAACATTTCAGGAAATTGAAATAAGCGGTTTGAAGGACAAGTTATTTGTCAAAACCATAAGGGAACTCACTGTTGAAAGAATCAAATAAAGAACTGTTAACTTTGTATTATGAAAGCACCAGCCCTTAATGATATTCTGAATTTGCGGAAGCCTGTCTCTCATTTGCTTATTCTGCTTTTTGCGATTGTAGTTACTATAGTTACTTCAGTTACGGGACAGTATGGCAACCCTTCGTTTTTCTCATTTGATATTTTCATAATGGTGCTTGCACAGCTTGAGGCGTTCATTTTTCTTGGCAATATATTATTTGCTGAGCTGAACTTTGACAGGAGTCCTACTGAAATTACACGTATCGTAATTTTCAGGTTTGTGGTTTTTCTGGCAGGCTGTCTTCTATTTTCAATGGTTTTTTATATCCTCCTTCAATATCTGAGTCTTCTGATCAAAGGGAATGATACTTCAAAAGTGCTATATTACTTTTTTCATACCGGATTTGGAACATGGTTCAAATCAACCATTAAAGGATTATCAGTCGGAGCAATAATATTTGTTGTTTTATTATGGCAGACATCCTTGAGAAGGGAACAAAAATTGAAGGAAGAGAACCTGATTTTTCAGAATGAAACCCTGAAGAGCCAGGTAAATCCTCATTTCCTTTTCAATAGTTTAAATACAATTTCATCTCTGATCCAAACCCAGCCAGAAGCTGCTGAGCGATTTATTAACAACCTGTCTTCAGTTTACCGCTATATTCTTGAGAATGGTCAGAAGGACACCGTTCCTCTTCAATCCGAACTTGATTTTATTACCGGTTATTACAATCTTCATCAGGTACGCGACGAGGAAAAGATCCTGCTGACCATCGATGCCCCTGAAGCAAGTGAGTATAAGCTTCTTCCTGTTTCGCTTCAGATACTTCTCGAGAATGCTATAAAACATAATATTGCAACGCGTGATAACCAGTTAAGGATCTCGATATACATTGAAGATCAGTTTATAGTCGTAAAAAATAATTTACAGCGAAAAGCTACGCAATTGAAATCCACCATGACAGGCCTTAAGAATCTCGCTGAGCGTGTAAGGCTTGTTTCAAAAAGAAATCTTATTGTCCAGGAGACAAATAATCAATTCATTGTAAAATTGCCTTTGCTGAAATGAACATCCTGATCATTGAAAATGAAATTCCGGCAGCCGACAAGCTTATCAAACTGCTGAAGAAAAACGACAGATCCATTATGATCATGGGAGTTGTTGAAACTGTTGAAGAAGCGATCAACCGGTTGCAGATGAAACCGCTGCCGGATCTTATCCTTATGGATATTCAGCTCGATGATGGCCTTTGCTTTGAGATTTTTGAAACAATAGAAGTCGATACGCCCGTAATTTTTACTACCGCTTACGATGAATACACACTCAGGGCATTCAAGGTGAACAGCGTTGATTATCTTCTTAAACCAATCGATGAAAAGGCGCTCATATCTGCCCTTGAGAAGTTTAAGAAGCTGTTCTATAACGACAAGGATCCGTTTAAAAGAGATTTCAAACAGCTGATAAATGAATTCAGAAGTCAGTATAAATCGAGGTTCCTTATAAAAACAGGAGAAAAATTCAGATCAGTGCCCACAGCTGAAATCAGTCATTTCCATATAATGCGAACGAAATGTTTTTCTCAGTGACTTTCAGGGTAAAGATTATGGAGTTGATTACTCCCTTGACCAGATCCAGGGTATTCTAGATCCGCGTAAATTCTTCAGGATCAACCGGGAGTGCATAGTCAGCATTGATGCGATTTCACTTATGCACAGCTATTCATCAAGCAGGCTGCAGCTTAGCCTGAAGAATCAGGAAAAAAATGATCTTTTTGTAGTAAGCAGGGAAAAGGTGGCGGAATTTAAAAAATGGATCGATAAATGAATAAAAAAATTTCAACACCTCCCGGAAGAAAAGCCATTCCGGGGATCAAGATTTAAGTTAAATTGGTATCATGGAAAGTCAAAAAACTAATCTGATATGTATGAATCAAAGAAACAATCGCCCCTGGGGCGAATTCATTTTGCAAAGCGCCTTTTAAACCATCTTGCCGCTGCACTTGCTCTCATTCTGTTGTCCCTCATTGCGGGGATGATCGGATATATGCTCTTCGAACACTTATCCCTGAGCGATGCATTTCTTAATGCATCAATGCTGTTGGGAGGCATGGGGCCTGTCAATCCGCCGCTGACCACAGCCGGCAAGCTGTTTGCCGGTATCTATGCTCTCTACGCAGGATTGGTTTTCATAGTAACTGCGGCCATTATATTTACTCCGATCCTGCACAGGGTGATTCATAAATTTCATTGGGATGAATAGCAGCGGATCACTTTAATAGTACCACGTCTTTAAAAACCTGAATCAATTGACCTAATTTGAGAAAAAAATATCAGAAAAGATGAGAACGCATAACAAAGGAACCATAAAAATCTTAAGAAAACTATCAGCAGTATTATACCTGATAAGTCTTCTGTTCTCTTTTCCGGTTTCTGCCCAGATCAAGATCTATGTCAACACTGATCTGGAAGGGATCAGCGGAGTATACCAATTTGCGCAGACAAGAGAAAAGAACTACTCCGCTGAATATTCAGGCATGTGAATATTTCATGGGTGATGTTGCAGCCGTGGTCAGGGGTCTGAGGGATGGCGGGGCAACCGAGGTCATAGTCCTTGACGGTCACGGATCGCAGGCTGTTTTGCCTCACTTAATGGAACCCGGTGCAAAATATATAACCGGACGTCCAAGGCCCGGAGCAGGCAATCTTTCAACCCTTGACAGTTCATTTGCGGGAATGGTAACAGTAGGTTTCCACGCCATGATGGGAACTCCTGATGGTGTTCTGAATCACACCCAAAGCTCTACAACAGAAAACCGTTACTGGTATAATGGAGTGGAGTCGGGAGAACTTGCGCAAAATGCACTGATAGCAGGATACTATGGGGTTCCGGTAATTATGGTCACAGGTGATGAAGCCACCTGCAGGGAGGCAAGGAATTTTTTTGCGGAACAATATATTGTTACTGTTCCTGTGAAAAAGGGATTATCGAGAGAAGCTGCTATCCTTTATCCGTTTGAGGAAACCCGCAAGGCATTATATGAAGGTGCAAAAAGGGCGGTCAGCGTAATATCCTAATGTAAACCATATGTAATCAGCACACCGATAAAAGTCAAAGTGCAATTTCTTAATCTTGATCCCAACCTTCCCAAACCGGAAGTTATGACCAGGGAAGGGATAGTCGCAGAATGGCCTTCATATTCTGGATGTAAACAGATAGTAATTGCAATGCAAAAATTACAGGACCCGAACAACTGTATATTATTTGATGTTTGACTATAGATAATCACGGATCTACACTTCTGAAGAAGTCAATATTCCTCCAAAGAGTCACTCATAATACACCATGGCTATTGGATTTTTATTTAATTTTATACAATTACAACAACCAACTGAACCTATCTTAAAATGAAAAAACCGGGGATCCTCATTTTTACAGGTACGATCATAATGTTTTTCTCAGCCACCTCATTTTACCCCGGACAGCATCGGAATACAGATGAGATCATAGTTCAGGATACCCTGATTAAATACCAGGATGGAATATATTTGGGACAATCACAGGATAATTATTCAGATGAACCCTACTGGGGAAAGGCCCGGATAACAATCAAAAAAGGATTGGTTGCTCAAAGTAAATTTCATGATCAGGGATTCCAATTTGCATGAAACATTTAACAGTAAATATAAAAAGCATTTCGAAGGTAATGAGGAATATATAAATGCAATGCAAAAACGATTGGAAAGGAGTCAGAACGTATCCGAAAAAACTGCTGAAAATAAAGGATATCAATAAGATCGATGCTACATCAGGAGCTACCTGGTCATATAATATTTTCAGGGCATCAGTAATGAAGCCTTGAAGAAAGCAGAAAGACATCCGGAGTGATCCCGCAGTATTCTTCAAAATACATCACCATTGAAATCAACATTGCTATTTAACATATCAGCAAGGCAGCAACCTGTTCCGGATACTATAATCCTGTCAGACAAAAAATAGCTATGATTATTAAATTCCGGCTATAAGTATTTTATATAGTCATTCACCAGTAGATGAACAGGTTCAACATCCTCTTCAATTTCCGGGAACCGGCCTACTTTGTCGTAGAAACGGTTGTCATTTGCATCATCATTCACCAGGCTTACCTCTCCGATAAGAACCTTCCCATTCCCTTTCTCACCGTAAAACCTGTGATAAAGCTTTGACTCTGAGGCAAATACTCTGGCCGGGTTTCAAAATAACCGATCTCCGGCAGCAGGTATTGATAAGCATGCCAGTCAATACTAACGGTTACTGGTTCGTCAGAAAGTTTATCATCAGGAGTTGCCCTGTACAGTTCCATTACAAGATTACCACCGCCCCTGTTTATGATATCTTCAGTTTTGTTCCAGTGAAAATGCATTGGCGTCACCTGTTCCTCTCCTGCAACCATTATCTTCTCACAATACAGCTTGTCCTTTCTGTCCCAGCTTCCGTTTCTTATTGTAAAAAGGGCAAGTCCTTTTTTATAGAAATCGCCGCTGCCGAAATCAGTAATATCCCATCCAAGCTTATTGTCGACAATCTCTGAACATCTTTCATATGCGCCTTTCCATTTATCAGGTGACCAGTAAGCCCATTCAGGCAGCATGAATTTATTTCTGGTAAAAAACTCCTTTGCATCGCTTATGATGTCATTTACTTCACTTCTTTTCATCTGTTTATAATTTGTTTTTTAATGGTCAGATGCCTGCCTGTCGCGCTGCCTGCCGGTAGGCAGGGCAGACCAGGTTCTTATTTCAAAGATAGCTCAGGTAAAAATAATTATTCAGAAAAAACTGAAAATTCAGCAATTTTCTCTCTTAGAAGACCTGTTATATATGCGCGAAAATAACAGTGCCTGGAATTGGAAATCCATTACTGGTCAGATAGGGATACTATAATGGCAATTAAGTTATTTTTCCGATAGTACTTAAGAATATTGTCTTTTGAAAATTTGATGAAAATGCCAGCATTAACAGGGTAATTGGATACAAATTGTTGATTGCATTTTAAACATTATGCAGAATAAGTGTGTCTAATTATTAACCGGAGTTAAATAGAATTCATTTCTGGAAATTGTTGATTATGTGAAAGCACGGGAAGAGTCATATTTTCTTTGAAACAACTTAAAAAAACCTGGTATATGAATAGCTCTCTGAAAAGTCTTAAATCAAGTGAAAAAAGAAATGGCGGAAGTTGGTGTCAGGGATTGTACGGATCAGAATTTCTGTATGTTAAGATAATGTTGATCCCCTTTGTTTTTTTTGGATGCTCTGTTGCTGCGTACCCGACACCAGGTTTTGCACGCCAAACGGGCATGTCCTGCACAGCTTGCCATAATGTGTTTCCGCAGTTGAATTCTTTTGGCCGGTTGTTCAAATTGAATGGCTACACCCTGGTGACGGCCAGTACGATAGATGACACTGAAGCAAATGGGAAGAACAGATTAAAACTGCTCACCGTATTGCCTTTTGCTGCTATGGTGCAGGCGTCTTATACTCACCTTAACAAAGAGCTTCCCGGGACGCAAAACAATAATATTGAATTTCCACAACAGTTAAGCATGTTTTTTTCGGGATCAATTACACCAAGAATAGGTGCATTTATCCAGTATACATACGATCAGCAGGGAGCTGCCTTCGGAATTGACAATGTTGATATCCGTTATGCAAATCAGACTAAATTAGCCTCAAAGGAATTTATTTACGGATTTACGTTAAATAATAATCCAACAGTTCAGGATGTCTGGAACAGCACTCCTGCGTGGGGTTACCCCTTTGCATCTTCAGCAGTTGCTCCTTCACCTTCAGCCTCCACGATGGTTGAAGGCGGCCTTGCCCAGCAAGTTGCAGGATTGGGAGGATATGGCTTATTCAATAATCTTTTCTATATGGAATTTAGTCTCTACCGGTCAGCGCCCCAGGGTGCTCCGGATCCACCTGGCAATGATTCTGAAATGATCTTAAAGGGCTTGGCACCTTATTGGCGGCTGGCATTTCAGCATCAATGGTCGGCATTATACACTGAAATAGGAACCTTTGGCCTTCATTCCAAAATTTTCCCGACCGGAGTATCGGGACTGACTGACAATTATACTGATATTGGCATTGATTTGCAGATTGAGCATTCATTCTCTTCAGGAAACATTATTTTGCATTCAACATGGATTCATGAAATTCAAAAACCCGATGCATCATATATCGCCGGGAATTCTCAGAATAAAAAAAATATTCTTAACTCCATTAAGATAGACGGATCCGCCTTTTTTAACAAAGGTTACGGATTCACCTTAGCTTATTTCATGACCAGCGGAACTACCGATACGATGCTCTACACACCCGGACCTATAGATGGCAACAGGTCAGGCAAACCCGACAGCAATGGATTTGTTCTGCAGCTGAATTGCATACCATGGCACAATACTCAATTTTCCCTCCAATATGTGATAAACGATAAATTCAATGGGGCAAAGAGGAACTATGATGACAACAACAGGAATGCCTCAGCCAATAATGCTTTATATCTCTTAACCTGGATAAACTTCTAACGACTTAATTAACTTTAATAATGCATGTTATTAATAAATAATGACTTACCCCATTTAATAATTTACTTTAAAAATAATTAATTATGAAATTACATTTGTCTTTCCTGATTTTTTTATCAACAACAATACTTGTAGCAGGTTTTTTTTTGAAAGCAGACCTTTTACATGCGATTACACCGAATTCAGTTGTAACAGTAACAGCTGATCCGGTGATGGAACCAATCAACCAGCAGGATAATAAAGATTATGGTATCGGACCAGCCAAAAACATTAAGCTTGGACCGATCGATCCGAAAATGGTCATGAAAGGCAAGGATCTGTTTAATAATAAGTGTCTTCTTTGTCATGAGCTTGATCAAAAGAAAATCGGCCCACCTCTAAGAAATATTACAAAAACAAGAACTCCTGAATATATTATGAACCTGCTGCTCAATACAGTAAAAATGCAACAGGATGATCCGGTCGTCAAAGAATTGATCGCAATCTACAAGGTCCCAATGACTCCACCGGATTTTACACCTGAACAGGTCAGATCGGTACTGGAATATCTCCGTTCTGTTGCCAAATAAAAAAAATGAACACGGAAAATAAAAAGTGCATTTGACATATAATGAAGGTATTATTAGAAAGTAAACTGGCCGGATGCCTACAGTATTTATGATCCCTTCTGACAAGCAATTCCATTTGCAGGTAATAAGGCAAATATTAAATATCAGGATAGCTTAATAAGGATTAATATGAAATATCCATGATTAAAAAGTAAAATCACAAACCGAAATGATTATTCATGGATATTCCATCTGACCATTAAAAAACAAACTATAAACAGATGAAAACAAAGTATTTCTTTTATGCTCTTGCAATGGCGGTTTTTGGATCGTTGTTTACAATGTTAGCCTATCCGCGTCTGAGCGGCTTGTCACAAAAAAGAAGCTTTACAGGTTATAGAACAGATACTTCTGACAATTCCTCTCCGGCCTTTTACACTTCTGAGACTGACCAGGAAGGACCTGTTGATTTCACATTTGCCGCGGATCAGACTGTTCACGCGGTTGTACACGTAAAGATCAGGTCCACGATCCCGGGCCAGGAAATCAACGATCCCATTACGGAATTTTTCTATGGCCACGACCTCAAAGAACCACCAAGAAAAGTTACCGGTTATGGGTCGGGTGTGATAATTTCTCCTGACGGATACATAATTACAAATAACCATGTGGTCGAAGATTCTGATTCTATTGGTGTTGTACTTAATAACAATAAAACATACAAAGCAAAATTGATAGGGAGAGACCCGGATACTGATATAGCATTGATAAAGATTAACGCTAAAGACCTTCAAATTATAAGGTTTGGCAATTCTGATAATCTTAAGCTTGGTCAGTGGGTATTGGCGGTCGGTAATCCCTTCAATCTTGGAACGACGGTTACTTCAGGTATCATCAGCGCAAAAGGCAGAAGTATTGAGCTTCCTGGTGACGATGCTTACAAAATAGAATCTTATTTACAGACTGATGCTGCACTTAACCCCGGGAACAGCGGTGGAGCCCTCGTGAACATTAAGTCGGAGCTCGTAGGGATTACATCAGCTATTATCTCTCCAACAGGGTCTTATTCAGGTAATTCATTTGCAATTCCGGTTAATATAGTTAAAAAGGTAGCAAATGATCTGCGTGAATTTGGCAAAGTACAGCGAGGGATCCTGGGGCTCAGCATTGGCGAAGTTACTCCCGAGCTAGCAGCTAAGGAGAAACTCAGGGAAGTAAAAGGTGTGTTTATTTCAGCCGTCAGCGAAGGTAGTGGGGCTGCAGAGGCCGGGCTTAAAGAAAGGGATGTTATATTGAAAGTAGATAATATCGGAATTGAATCCCCTCCTGAATTTCAGGAACGGGTAAGCATGTACCGTCCCGGAGACAGGCTAAATATTACATATAGCAGGAATGGTATCGAGAAAACAGTTCCGGTGGTCCTTAAAAAAGTGGAAGAAAGCCCCAGGGTTGTTTTACCTCGTAGGGAAGTAAAATAATTTCTGGTATCTCACGGGACAGAAGGTCTAATTTAAGGTTTCAATATTTACAGGCATCCGATACGTGCCACAGTTTCGATTGCTATTGAGGCAAAAGCAGCTCCGTAATCCAGATCAATATTTTCAAGAGTATCTTTTGAGTCATGGTAACCGCTCCTGTTAATATCGTAATTCTCCATAAAGAGTACTACCGGAGCTCCAATATCCGAAAATATCTGTCCATCCGTATTGAAGATTGAACTGTGTGGGTTATAGCGAGTACGGATTTCTCCTTCGAGAGGAAGGTGTTTTGCAATTTCAGGTATATTCTGTATATCCGTGATGCGTTTCCCTTTTCCACAGAACTGTCGCTCAGGATTCTGGTTCCATTCTTTTGTATGTTTGTTCCAGATCATATTTGCCAGGTGAGCCTGCCATGCCAGCTTCAGGGATGCAGCACCTTTACCCGGTGATATCTGAAAGACATCATTATCGTTATCCCGGTTATGACCTATCATATCCATAATGAATACTCCAACGATTTCGGTATCAGACAGATCAGTAAATTCATCCTGACCTGTTTTCAGCCTGATTCTTTTTTCAATCAATGACTGGCAGAAATTCCTTGCTCCCATGCAGTCGGATGGAAATTCCTCTCCTGTAAGATGTATAAGCCAGATATCACGTTGGAGCTTGCCCTCCTTTGACAGTCTGAGAAAAACAGGGGCAGCCTGTAACAGAGTTGAACTGGCAGAATAGTTGTCATCAGCACCACGAGCTGAAAGGCGTGCCCCTGTTCCGCCTTTTTCTTTTTCGTAAATATCTTCCATATAAGCAGTATCGTAATGGTCGCCAAAAACCACTGCCTGCCTCCGGTTCCTGCCCGGAATAACTATAAGTATGTTTCTTTCATAAGTTTCATTTCCCTGGTTACCTTTCCATCCTCCAAAGACAGGAAACTCAAAATCTGTCTGCCATTTGAATGGGAGTTCGCCGCAGATGGCAATCCCTTCCATCCCGGCATCAGTAATTGCCTTGCAATGACGCGCTATTAAATAGCCACCAAGACTCTCAAGGTCACGCTGTTGCTTCTGAATAAAAGCGAGTGTTGTACTATCCTGCGCAATATCGGCGTTATCCTTATTGATAAACTGGCCATGGGCAAGGAACCTGACATCGTTCCACCAGTTTTCTTCAAAACGCCGTGTTGCTGTTTCAGGATAGGTAATTGGTTCAGGAAGAATGTTTGTCTCCTTTGATTCAATAATCTCCGAAAGAGCATTCTGCATCTTTTTAACCGCTTCATGATCAGTGGAATGAACAGACAACTCTTTGAGCCATTGTTCAAGACTTTTTTGTTTTGAGATGTTAATAAGCTTATGAGCGTATGATTCCAATAAGGGTTTCTTATTCTGCAGATTCCAGGCATCAAGCAGTGAAAGAATGTTCAGGGATGTCTGGTGTGCATAATGATCATTGCCGTTTTTAAAATCATTCAGAGCTGAAAGGTAGAGTTCCCGCCTCAAAAGACGAGGCCACATTTCGATGGGGCAATACATCCGCCTGTCTTTTCTATGGTAACCGGTCATATACCCCTTGAGCTTATCAGTCTTAATTACAACATTATCCGAACCTGTTTGCAAATAAGCCACCAGCGGACGGTGAAGATAAATATCATACTCACCGGCACGCATTGGTGGAAAAAAGAAACGATATCCGAAAAGACCACCTTCAAGAATGCTTTTTTCAGCCTTCATTATATTTTCCCTTGTTGCATTGGGCCCGTCAAGCAATAGCTCAAACCTTTGGTTCCAGAGATGGCTGTTACGGGCTAACGGTTTATCATACAATCCAATAGCATCCGGTTCAGTGCTGAATAATACCTTAACCAGCTTTACCTTTTGAGCAACTTCATTAAGTTCATCCTGAAACCTGTACAGACGTTGCCAGCGGTGAGTACGATGAAAAGAGTCGTGCAGAAGTTCTTCGTTAACTTCATAATCAATGCCGGGACGCGGCTCATGAAACCATCCGGATTGAGCAACTTTCAATCCTCCAATCCCACTGTTCCGGGCTACAAGATTCAGCAGAGGTATCTGACCCGCAAGAGGAAATTCTTTTTTCAGTTTTACATAACCCGGCATACCCCAGAATACAAGAGCACCGGGAAACGGAAGCAATGACAATCTGCCTGACAGATAGAGTTCTCTCACACCTGAAGGTAATGAACTAAAAGGTCTGAAGGTAAGCAGGAACCTTACATGATCAAAAGATGAGTTTCCATTTATGAGAAATGGCTTTGTCCATCCAGGTGGATCAATTTCTGATGACATAATCCTGAATCCCGCTTCAAAAAGTGATTTTCCGTCAGAACATTTTTCATTGTATGCATTTAACAGGATGCCGGTAAAAAAAGAAATCGATTCGTCCAAAGGAATCTCGAAACCTGGTGATGTGTAGAAATTCTTCCAGAAGGTTGTTTCGGGGTCATGAATGCTGTTTCCAAAAAAAGACCAGATTACTCTGCCTTTATCATCCTGGGTTTGCGACAGCATCATGGGTAAAAGCGTTACATACCTTTCATGATCAAGAGTTCCGGCTCGTTCAGAAAGTTCAGAAGGCCAGTATGGATTATTTTTCAGATTCTCTCCACCATGGCCATGAATATAATGTTCAGTTATACCTTTGCCAAGCTTTATAATGTTATTCATTATCTGATGTCCGATGTGTTCAATTCCCGGCTGCAGCTCAAATTCCTCCTCGATCTCGGTAATATGCCAGCCAAAAAAGTCATCATCGGAGAATAACACGCGATCAATCTCCCCCAGAGGTTTTCTTCCCGCCAGCGGAGACGGCATGAATTCAGAATAGGCAGCAATGGGGTAGCAGCCCTCACAATTAAACCAGGGGTGACCCTTAAGCATTTTTTGCCAGCCACGGTATTCTTTTTTCGCCATAATTTAAAATGTAAATCCGGAATTCAAATCTGTTGTTTTCGGGCAGATTAATAAAAGGATCTTATTTGTATGTTTTCACAGGACTTTATCAGTTCAGAGCAGGCTGATAATCTGGTTTTACCACGTTATCCTGTTCAAATCTCACATTCAGATCTTTAATTGAACCAAGACTTTCCATAAGATCAGGTAAGTAATCAGTCTGCCCGATGAAAGTCCATAAATAAGCTACGATTGAATATATTTTTCCTGTTGAGAAATTATCGAGATCGATGCAAATAAAGAGAACAACTATGAATATTATTATTAGCAAAGTCTTCACAGTAGTAAAGCTAAATGAATTCCACCTGGCAATGCTGGTTTTAGGAGAAACCATATTATAAAAAAACTGATGAATTTTAGATGTATCACGGTTTTCAATAAGTCTGTAAAGTTCTTCCTGGTTGTCATGAATATCTTTCTGATGGTGTGTTACTTTTTTCCGGTTTAAATTATTCATGTATGCAACAGGTACTATCACTGCGAGACACACCAAGCCGATACGGTAATCATAGAAAAACAGGGCAATTATTGCTCCCGCTGACGCCGATAACTGCCATAACATTTCTGGGAGGCGTTCTTTAAAAAAAGTTATATACTCTTTTACAAGTTCCGCTCTTACTAACATTTTCGAATACTGGTCTCCCCTTGATTTTGACTCATCAATGACTTTTGTTGCAACATCGGCATACATCCTTGCAAAAATGCCACCGTTGTAAAGCCTGTGAAGCGATCCTCCCACAACATTTATAAAATACACTATTATCCATATCAGAAGAGGAATGAAATAGTCTATTTTTTCATGGTCATAAAAATTGCCGATCAACGCATCCAGAAGCTTGCCAAAAAAAGTCGGCTCAATTATCCAGGCTATATTTTCTATAAGAACAAATATCAGCAACAAGCCTATGGAATACCTGTAATTTGATAATACTTGCTTGATAGTCATATTCAGTCATTTAAAATACCTTCGAATGTTAAAAACAAAACACTATATCATTAAGAGGGTGATTTAAAAGTAGTACGTAAAAGCAAATTAATAAATTTAATAATTGATGTTAATTATTTATCTTCAAATTGTCAAATAAAAGAACTTCAGCAAAAAAGGCCATTTTGATGATGAAAATTACAAAGAAAAATTGAATAACCATTCGGATAAAACCTCATTCAAAGGCAGTAACCTTGAACAGTATGAAGAGCTTATTGCTATACCAAAATTCATGAAATAAAAAATTGAATCAAAAACTACCGGCAAATTATTCTTTGTTTTGAATAAGTCCATTTAACCAGCCTGCAAATAGAAAGTAAAATATATCTGTAACAAAGAAAGTAGTACCTTATTTAACTGTTTTGGTGGATCGTTTCAGGGAAATTAATTTAAGCTTAAGATTATGAAATATCCATGATTAAAAAGTAAAATCACAGACCGAAATGATTATTGAAGATCCTCGTAGCTTGCTACGAGGAATCTTCGATCCCAATTTGGTATTTTTTACTTTAATGCTCGCTTACCCCGCAGCGAGCAGCGGGGAATGCGCTCGCTGGGATTCATGGATATTCCATCTGACCATTAAAAAACAAAATTATAAACAGATGAAAAAGATTATACTCTTCATTATCGCCGGTCTGATTGCAGTAAGCTGGGTATGTCCTAATAAGATAGGAGGTATTTATCGTTATTTCTACGGGGAAAAGGGAGATTATAGAATATGGATAATAGATGGGAGCAGAGTCAGGCAGAAGATCTACAAGGAATTCCTTTATGGCGGCAACGAACAGCGATATATATTTAATCCTAAAGGCGAAATATGGATTGACAATGCCATTTCGTGTGAAGAGTTTGACCTTACTGTCGCTCATGAGCTGAATGAGAGGCACCTGATGGCAAAATTTGGATGGACCTACGAAGCAGCACACGATTCATCCTTATCCCTCGAGCAGGTAATCAGGCATAAAAATCAGGAAATCTGCACCACACACGAAGCTTCGCTTAAAAAAGTCTCACCACTGGACTCCTACAACAAAAAAGAGATCAGGAACCTTCCCGACAGTGTAAAGCTTCAGAATATTTACCGTGTTCCCGAAGGAACCAGGGAAGGAATTTCAATCTGGATTGTGGATGGTTACATTGTCCGTAAAAATATTTATCCCGATTTTGGATTCAGCGGCAATGACATGGCTTATCATTTTATCCCTCCCAAGGAAATCTGGATTGATGGCCAGGTATCGTGTGAAGAGACTGAGTATTCCATAGCTCTTGAAATGAAAGAACGTCAATTGATGACGGAAGGTAAAACCTACAGTGATGCCTATGAGGACGCCGTCGAGATGATCCAGCACAAAAGGGAAAATATGGAACGAATAGTAAAATCGCATTTCAAGATTGCCATCCCTGATTCCCTGGAAAGAGATGCCGGGGTTATTGATCCTGATGAAAAAGAGTTTACATTCCAGCTGTACTGAATTGAGGCCGTTTTATAATTGAGGTTCGCGTTGCGTAACTTAAAACCTCATCTGGCTTACGATTCGATTTTCCCCCTTTTTCTGATTTTAGTAGTACAGCCCAATCACAGATCAATTCGATCTGCTCTTTTGTCGGAATAAGATCAGGTTTTGATTCCCTGACTGATTTTGGAGGCATCGTTCCTTTCCTTACCGATGAGCAGATTGAAGAAGCCTTTTCTACTTCTTTTGCTGCGCCATATAGTGCCCATCTTGAAAAGTTTAATCTTGATCTGGGAAATCTGCCGCCATTAAAGCCGTGACATGGCATGCATGATGTTTGAAAAATCTTTTTGATATCATCAGGAATTGGAAATTGTTGTTTTTTCCCGGACTGACCGGATGCAATATGGATATTTGCCAGAACGGCCATTATAACCGTTTGCCGGAACAAAACGTTTAAATGAAATAACTTTTTCATATACCTCAACATTGAGTTATTTATCCATTAATATAAAGATAAATAAATATTGAGTGCCCTATAGGGAATAATGGATATTAATGCAAAAACCCTGAAACCTTGCCACCCATTACAGGGTTTATTTCGATTTATACCCTTAATCTGGTAATAAGTACTTAAGTATTACTAAGGATGTAAAAGTACTCCGTCCAAAATGGATCAGGGCTACCTGCCCGTAAGATAAGCGGTCAGTTAAGTATTTTAATGTTTTATTTCTACCTTTAATGTGCAGTAGTTATCGTATTGTATTTATAATTCCATTTTACCAACCACTTAAAAATGCATTGGTATGAAAACTACATTTCTCATCATATTATTCTCTTCAGCAGTTTTAAATATTAAAGGACAAGAAATCAGAGCCCGGGACTTAGGGATTCCCCTCGATGGAACTCCCGGTGATTTAAATGCGATTACGGATGTCAGGGGAGTTGAAGTTGGACAGGTAACTCTAATCTCAGGTAAGGGTAAATTAATAGTTGGAAAAGGACCCGTGCGAACTGGCGTTACTGCTATCCTGCCAAGAGGGAAAAAATATGATCCTGTTTTTGCAGGATGGTACACACTTAATGGCAATGGAGAAATGACAGGTACAACATGGATTGAAGAATCTGGTTTTTTGGAAGGTCCTGTTTTAACAACTAATACTCACAGCGTAGGCTTGGTAAGAGATGCAGTTGTCGAATGGGAGTTTAAAAACAAATATTTTGATCCTATACCTGATGAGCCGGAATTATTCTGGGCTCTTCCGGTGGTCGCTGAAACGTACGACGGGGATCTGAATGATATAAACGGATTCCATGTAAAAAAAGAGCATGTTTTTGATGCATTGAATAATGCCAAACCAGGTAAGATTTCTGAAGGAGGTGTAGGGGGTGGCACCGGAATGATATGTCATGGTTTCAAAGGCGGTATAGGCACTTCTTCACGTAAAGTGGAGATTGGGTCAAAGATATATACTCTTGGAGTTTTGGTTCAGGCGAATTATGGGAGCCGGGAATCGCTGACCATTGCCGGAGTTCCTGTTGGCAAAGAAATTACCGGCCTTATGCCTGAACTCGATTCGTTAAATGAAGAGAAAGATAGCGGATCAATTATAGTTATTGTTGCAACCGATGCTCCATTGCTTCCGCATCAGTTGAAAAGAATTGCAAGGCACGTTCCCATTGGTATTAGCAGAATGGGTGGATATGGCGGTAATTCTTCAGGAGATATTTTTATAGCTTTCTCAGTTGCAAATCCCGGTGCAGCAAACAGAGAAGAAGAACAGAAAGTAATAATGATCCCGAATGATGAAATAGATCCCTTATTTGAGGCTACTGCGCAGGCCACGGAAGAATCAATTTTAAATGCCCTTCTGGCAGCAGAGGATATGACAGGAATAAACAATACCAAAGTCTTATGCTCTGCCGAAAGATAAACTAATCAAAATTTTAAAAAAATACAACAGGATTAATTAATACCAGCTGGAGTTTTTATATAGAGTTCCGTCCTTTAAAAACTCCTGAATTATTAATTGTTTGAAGATGTCCCTGCCAGGTAAGCTCACCGGGTCCTAATCCTGTAATAGTTGCAGTAGCATTATTATCGGCAGTGACAAACATGGAAACATCATAGTTTCCTATATTTGTAAGTAAGCTGAATTGCAGCCTGCAAGTTAATTTTTTTGCATCTTTATATAATTTCCAACTTCCTATGCTGCCTTCAGCTGTTACACCTCCGACATCATTATAACCCACGCTGGAGTTAGATCCGGTTTGCAAAATGCCATTTGATTGATCTACCTTTATAAAATTCAAAAGCGGGACAACCTGTATCCTGTCCCCATATTTATTCTGGAGAAAATCTGCCTCCAGCACAAAACTCTTTGCATTCAGAAGAGAATCCAGAATATTAAAATTTGCAGCCATCTGGGCTTTTCTTACCTCTTTTAGTTCCTGACGGTTTAACTTACTTTCCTGAGAATTGCCATTTAGAGAAATACAGAATAATCCCAGGATCCAGAAGAGGCTCACCATATTGATTTTCCTTGTTTTCATAACCTCTGATTTTAGTTAATTCTTATGCTCAAATAGCATACCATAATGATTAGTTAAGATCCTAAAATCCAATAATTAACAAAACTTTAATATTTGAATCCAAGTGTTACCAGAAAAGTATAAAATATTTTAAAAAACATGGGTATGTATATAAAAATCCTTCCATCCGAACCTTTCCCCGAATTGATGAAAAAAATTCCAGGAATTAAAGAAATCCAATGTGGACTATGACACTTTGGCAACGGACCTGACCTGTACTTTACTTCTCCCATGCTGCCCCGCTCAGCTCCTTGTGGTTCATAAGATCATTATCTGCTACAATAACTGCTACCCATGGCTCATCAATAAATACTGTTTTCCCATGCCATTCCAGAGTTCTTATTTCCCCCGATTTTAAATTTACCTGTTTTGCAGAGCCTTTGATTATCAGGTTACTGGTTCTGATGGAGAATTTGTGATTTCCATTTCCCTGAATCCTTGCAGTAATAGTAACATCACCTTTAGCTGATGACACTTTTGAAACCTCAAAGTTAAATGCGTTATCAGACCGGAGGTCCAGATTATAAGTTCCGGCTGGAATGAATGTTAATGATTTTTCCACTCCTTTACTTTTAACCAAATAATCTCCCCGGGGAATTATTACTTTAAACTGCCCGAGAGAGTCAGGTTCAGCGCTTATTAGCTGTCCCGATGGTAAACTTTTAAACTCAACCGGTCCATCAGCAACTCCCTTTACGACCGCCTGTCCCTCGATATCTCGCATAAGTCCGATCCACTGGGCTACCGGATGTACCCAAACCTCTTTATAGGTCCATGTGTTTTGCACCGGCCAATATGGCATATCCTTTTTCAGCTCGAGTCTGGATACCAACCGGAAGAGCACCTGCAATATCGCCTGAGGAGGGAGTATATAAAGGTGGGAAATCGTATCCTTCTCCATACATTGTACTTTGCGAAAATGGATTGCGACCCACTATCCATTCCAACTGGTGGAGGGCAAGCCTTGCCGATTCCGGATCACCTCGAAGGCGGGCTGCTTTGCTCAGCGACTGCGCCTGAGGAAGAATGGTACCAAAATGTCCCCTGTAATCCATCCATACCGGGAAAATGCGAAGGTAATATCCTTTTCCTAAAGGATATTCCGTTTAAAACCTGCAGGCGAAACGACTCCTGCCTGCTTTCCGGTACCTGAAGGTAATCTTTGTCTGTATATATAGATGAAGGCAGAACCTCATAAGGTTCGGTATATTTGGCTATTGTTTTCAGGTACTGTGAATGTAAAACCACTGCCGAATACCATTTCATCCAGTCGGGATGATCGGGAAAAGCCTCACAGAGTTGAGTAAGGGCAGCAATAGGTTCCTGCTCCCTGCCGTTATGACAATAATGGAGGATATGTTTCTTGGCCGGACTGGTGTAAAAGAAGCCAGTTATTGGAATGTCCATCTCTAGGAAGCTTACGTTGCTGAGATTCAATTATAATTTTCGCCAGCTCTGCAGCTTTGCTTGCATAACAGCTATCTTTAGTGGCATACCATAACTCTACTGAAGCTAATATTCCGGCTGATGCCACCTCATGTAAAATGTTACCAGAATCGAATGATACACTCCAAACTGCGTTTGAAGCTGTATCTTCATCCAAAACAAGCTTATCCACAGCATACTGCCAGTCGGCTTTAGCCATCTTAAGGGAATAATTTGCAAGTCGCGGATCTCTTTCTTTTAAAACTCTGTAAGCTATAGCTTCTGCAGATGAAGCTATAAAATTGGATTTAGGCGTATTTTTCGCAACTGAGGTGACGTCGTCGAAATCGCCAATAATTCCATTCGTTCTTCGACTATTTACAGATCCTTCATTGCGAAATCCGTCTCCGAAGCTGGTTTTCAGAATCCAGTCAAGTCCCCATTGGGCTTCTTCAAGGAGTCGTTCATAAAGTTTGGAGTCATGTCCTTTTTTGTGAATTTGTTCTGCAAGGCTGAACATTGCGTATACGGCTTCACCTGTATTGCGAAGTCCCTGAGTAAAGTCTCCGGCATCATGCCACCCACCATTAATAACCAGACTTTTATCACCATGAATACAGGTCCAATCGCGATGGCATGTGCCGTGTACACCGGTAACAGGACGTACCACAGCGTTCAACATAAAAAAAGTTCAATGCCTTCCAGATTGTTTGCTCCCAGATGTCAGGATCAATACGAAAAGGTTGTGTTACTGTTTTACCTGCTTCAATAAAGTATGAACCACTTTGCTGAATCTCAGAAAAATCAAGAAGCTGAAAAGTTCCTAAATGAGATGTAACATTCTGAATTGGTTTTCTGAGCACTGTTTTACCTGATTTCTCATCAATTATTCTGAATTCACTGGTTTCCAGATCATTTGCGACAGCACTTTTTGGAGAACCTGACTGGTAACCAGTATGACTAAAAGATATTCGCCCCTGCCAGACAGGCCATCCTTCAATGTAATCAGGTTCAACTTTTTCAAGTTCCAGATCATCAAAATAAAAAGCTAAAGTATCCGTAGATTCAGGTTCATTACCGGACATAATCGAAGATATTTCAAGCTTTGATATTTTGTCACGTGCCACATTACCAATTTCCCAGACCACATGATTCCATTCATGGTTACTCAAGTGTAACAGTATTCTCACCCTCTTGTCCGAAAAGTGCCGGCAACTTTTCCAAACCCTCATTAAAAAGTCTGAGCTCAAGCCAGTTTTGATAAGCCCCGGGGTTATCAGGATAAATCCATAAGGATATCCTGTTGAATTTACTCCAATCCTCGTTTTCAAAAATACACCGGACTCCTGCATTCCCCCAGCCCCGACCGCTTTTGGGACCAGGTACATCCAATTTTGCAGGGAACTTTACAACAAGAGATTTGCTTCCGTTATGAGGTTTTTCATCAGACAGTTTCATTTCGGTAACCATGTCTTCCGATTCAGATATTTTAGATGTAATCCGGGAATCTACAAGTGAAATAGCTCCACTCGTAAAGGGTATCCAGTGACCTGGACTTTCCATATTATCGAGGATCCTGCTTTCCAGTACTTCCTTATTAAGCCATCGATATAATGCCGAGTTCTGGACATTTACTTTCATTGGCTCCTGTCCTTTAGTTATTAAACTAATAGCCAACATTGTTATAATTATTCTATATGTCATTTCGCAGGCAACTTTTAAATTATCGAAAATATTCCGGACACAAGTATTATCTTGATTATGATATATATATATTATAATAATTTCTATGCAATATACTTCCTGAAATTCTATTTTAAATCATAAAATATGGCAGAAAATCATAGCGTCATAATTACAGTCTTATAACAGCTTGCCGATTAAAGTTAGACATAAAATATTAAAGTGCTTAGCCCGAGGAAAAACCAATGACACTGACCATACCCAACCAGATCAAATTAACAACCAAAATCCTGAATTAAATAATCTTTGTCTAGTCATGTAAATTTAAGTGAAATCAGCCCTGTTAAATTTTGTCATTATGACATCTTTCTAAATATCTTTCAGGCGATAGGCCAAACAAACATCTTTACAATTGCTTTACAAAAGAAAATGCTGAAATATTCATATTTTTACACAGGAGATAAACAATCATGTAAAAATATTTTATAAAAATCCTAGAATTATGAAAAAGAATATTCTGATCCTTTTATTGGCAATCAGCCTTATTTCAGTTTCTTTTTATTCCATAAAGGAAAGCCAAAGAGAACCAATAATTGCTTCTAAAAAAGTTACACAGGTAGCTGTTGTTGTGAAAGATATTGATAAAGCACGTAATACCTGGGCTCAAATTCTGGGAGTAAAGGCTCCTGATGTGAGTGTCGCTGAGTCTCATATTTCAAGACCAACACTTTTTATGGGAAATCCTTCTGATGCAAAAGCGAAACTTGCCTTTTTCGCAATGGACAATCTTCAAATTGAACTGATTCAGCCCCTCGGAGGGTTAAGCACGTGGCAGGAATTCCTGGATAAAAACGGGGAGGGGATTCACCACATAGCTTTTCAGGTAAAGAATATTGGCGGGGTTGAAAAAGAATTTGCTTTGCTTAAAATGCCGACAATTCAGCAAGGTGGATGGGATGGAGGTGCCTACAGTTATATTGATAGCTCAAAAGAAATCGGATGCATATTGGAGTTACTTGAAAACTTCAAATAATACCTGTTTCTGATAAGTGGAAATACCATACCCCCGACCCTGACCGTAGCTTAAATAAATTCTGCACCGGAATCCGTAGTTAAATATTGTTGTTTTGTTAGTATGCAAAGGGTCATAAGACCGGTTAAGTGTTGACATTCAGGATTAATTTCGCAAATAAGACAAATTCATCCGGAAAGAGATCAAAGTATCACAGCTACTTCATGATCCAAAATAGTGCTGATCTCAAATCTGCTCCATCCTTCATTCAATAACAGCTGTAAACTTTTTACCCGATACCAGCAAACTAATATCATTACCAGTAATACCTTCCGGGATCCGTACTCGTATATTCAATGGACCGACAGGTATCAGTTCATCGACAGGCTGACGCCATGTTCCAGCATTTGTAAGATTAATAAAATGTAAAACAAGCCGTTTTTCCTGCCGGTAAATATGACAATCTATCAAGCCGGGGCCATCGACCAACAGAGGGAGTCGTCGTTCGAAGTCCAATGTATAATGTTTGCCAGAAGATTACCATGGTCAGGAAGATTGTACCGGCCAAACTGTCTGTCGATATCAGCTGGTAAGAATGCAGTACGGGCTTCCCTTTTCTGACTTGTTCAATATCAGGCCAGGGATATTGGTTTTTGGTATCCGCATCCAGGATGTCTCGGGGGGATATATTGGAAAGGCAGGAATAAGGGTCATAAGGATTTCTGTCCCTTTGTCTGTCTCCAGAGGATTTAGATTCCCCCCAAAAGGGAAGAATGTCAGTTTTCTCAAATCCCTTGAAAACGGGATGACGTACTCTGCCTGCAGGGTGGTTCCATGCTATTGTGAGGACCATCGATACTGCTTCGCATTTCAGGAAGAATTCTCAAATAAGTATGTGAAGTTTCTATGTACCGGCTGGCGTTTTTATCTTCCGATAAAGCAGGTGCTTTACCGGTGATATGTGCGCCGAACAGGTCGGACAGTGCATAATCGGGTCTTTGATCACCCCACTCATCGTATAAACTACTTTCTCCCGTGGCCACAAGATTACCGCCACCTGTCAACAAATCTCCTTACCGAAGCCACCTGGTTGTCAGTCATAACACCCAGGTTTGGAAGGATCAAAAGAGAAAATTTTTTCGCATCCCGCTCAATATGGTCTGCATGAACCGGAAGAAAAGGTATCCTTGATCGTATAAGTGCCTGGGTCATCCCACGCCATGGGAAGCTCAACCAGTTGTTCTGTTGCATCGCGGCCATAGAAATCCATGTTCTGTTGTGACCAGACTACACCCACATTAGCTATTGGATGCCTGTTAATAAGAAATTCTTCATTTGTTTTATGCCAGGTCATTACCGGTACAGCCGTATTATACATACGTCTATCCTCATGATAGGCTCCTACATGATGCCACCATGGTTGTATTCCGCCGGCTATTCCTTCGGCCATCCACATCCTTGCTTCATTTGCAGGTTTGGATGATAAACGGAATGTAGGTCGTCCTGCCTGGTACATTGCCATACTTTCCGGAATAAGTTTTTCCCATCCCAGCAAGAATGTATCATCTTCCCGGAGATCCCGTTCTGCTGGAAACCTTCAGCGTCATTTCTTGCCTGACTGTCAAGCATAATAATCTCAGCCCTGGCGCATATCTCCTTATAATCCCTGAAACTTCTGCTCTGGCTACTTACCGAACCGCTGTTCATTCCTGCCCAGATACACTCCTTTCCTCCAGTCGATTTTGATATCCGGTTATTCAGATCCCATATTTCAAGCCGGCGGTTATAATTCCATCGTATCCATTGTCTGTAAGCCTGATCATCCCAGTCTGCTTTTGCAGGTATCTCCATTCCATGCTTTTCGCCGAAGCTCTTTTTGCAATTATCACAATAACAGATCGAATCCCGACCCAGACCACTCCAGCTGTTATCAGTAAATCCTTCCGGATGATAAAGGTCAATAATCTCTTTTAAGATAGAAGGAATGTGATCATCATAATAAGGGACTGTTAATACATGTTATAAACAGGTCGCCGGCCTTAAACGGTTTCCCCGATTTATCAACGGCAAACCAGCCGGGATGAGCATTATAGAATTCTTCATGCGCGCGGTTTGAGTCCATCCTGGCAAAAACAGCCAGACCATCTTCATGGGCACTCCTGCAAAGTTCACCAAATAAATCACGTCCCCCCAGTGACTCTGCCTGACGGTGAAGAGGTATTTTGCTGGGATAATATGCTACGATACCACCTGCATTGACAATTATTCCTCCGTATATGAGTGCGTTTCCAATAGCTTCTCCACCATTTGATATCGTAAGTGGCAGGATCAGTTTCTGTTATATTTGTTTGCCCCCATCTGGTAATTCGTCGGTACCATGGCAAAACTGCATTTTTACTTTGCAGGCATTCTGATTCAGGGTCGCCGGGGACAGTAAAATCAGATCCGGCAATAGTAATTGTGGCAGCACAGGCTTTTTTCATAAATGTACGACGGCTCTCACAATCTTCTGAAGCTTTTTCATTGCAATTTCCAAATACAATTTCAGACTTGTTCATAGAATTGAATTTTTCCTGATTAGGGAGTGATTTAAGAACTTACAACTATAAAAGTATGGAAATATCTGATAGTTTTTGATCAATAAACCAATAAGTTATATCTCAGAGAAATGAAATGTCCCTAAAAGGTTTTAAAAAGTTGAATGCTCTTTATAAAAGATTTATCTTTATTAGGACAAACTATCTGAAATACGTAAATTTATCTAAAAACCTGCCAAAATGAACCTTAAGCATTCCGGGAAAAATCCGCGTTTTAACGTACTTCTGGCTTTTTCTTTTGTTCTGTTATCAGATTTCGCATATAGCCAGGTAAAGACCTGGGAAGGAACCATCATTATTCCGACCTATCGGATGGGAAGAGGATGTGAATCCTAAATTCTGGGCGATGGAAGGTGGCGCCAAAGGTGCTGCAACAGTGAGAATGCCAATTGTATATCCTTATACCATGCAGGACCATCTTTCCCGCACTCTGGAAAATGTCACCTACAAGGCAGTTTACCTTGAAAATGAATACCTGAAAATAACCTGCCTGCCTGAACTGGGTGGCCGGCTTACATTCTGTCTATGATAAAACCACCAATCGTGAGATGTTTCATAAAAACAATGTGATAAAACCCAGCATGATCGCCATGCGTGGTGCTTTCATCAGCGGAGGTGTGGAATGGAATGCCGGACCACAGGTACATACCGTAACCATTCTTTCGCCGGTGGATGTTATCTCCGGAACCAATGAAGACGGGTCTGCTTATCTTGAGATCAGCAATCTTGAGAAAAGCCTCCGGACGCAATGGACCGTACGGGTTACCCTGCATCCCGGGAAAGCTTTCCTTGACGAAGAGATCCGGATTTCTAATCCTGCAGAGGCGATGAATCCTTACTATTTCTGGAATTGCACTGCATTCCCCCAACATCCGGAACAAGGTTCATTTATCCGATGAGCCTGGGGACTGACCATTACGGACTTAAGTTCTTCAACTGGCCCGTCAACAATGGTAAAGACCTTTCATGGACAAAAAACTATGAAGACGCTGCTTCAATATTTGCGGTGAATTGCGGGTATGATTTTTTCGGAGCATATGATGTTGATCTTGACCAGGGAATAATTCAGGTTGCCAATCATAATGAGCACAGCGGCAAAAAAGCATGGACATGGGGTCAGGGGGAATATGGAAGGATATGCCAGAAAAATCTGACCGATTCGGATGGGAACTATATTGAAGTCCAGAGCGGGCCGTTGCCAACTCAGTCTGACTACGGAAACCTTTTCCCAAAAGCGCAGATTTCCTGGAATGAATACTGGTATCCGGTTCATGGATTGGGTGATGGGTTTGAATTTGCAAACAAACGGGTTGCGTTCAGAACGTTGAGGAAGAACGAACAGATGGAGATTAAAATGATTTCAACTGAAATATTTAAAGATGCTAACCTGGTTATTTATGAGGGAGATAAAGAGCTCCTGGCAAAACAATTGGACCTCTCCCCCGGGAAAGCAGCTGCCGTATCTCTTGTACAACCTGCCGGGAAACAGGTAACAATTGTCCTTAAATCCGCTTCCGGTGAGGAACTGGCAAAATATATAAGTCCATTGCCGTTGAATGAGGTTATCCCGCCGGAGCCGCCTTCATACGTGGGCAAGGCTGATGATCAGCTTTCTATCGGGGAGATGTACCTGGTAGCTCAAAAACATGACCGTTCTCTTAACCGTATTAAGGCAAGGGAATACTACAATAAAATCCTTGAAATAGATTCACTTCAGTTACCGGCCCTGCGCGATCTTGCCATTCTGGAGTTCGAAGCGGCAAATTATGATAAAGCCTCCGGGATGCTGGCAAAAGCCCTTGAGCAAATACCAAATGATGACGGCATTGCCTGGTATTTCCTTGGATTGTGCAGATTGAAACAAAACAATCCTGAGGATGCCATAAAATGCGGATTTAAGGCGTCCCGGTGCCTTGGCACAGAGTCTATCGGCTTTGACCTTGCCGGAAGAAGTTACATGGTTCAGAAAAGATATCCGGAAGCTCTTTCAGCTTTTGAAAAAGCAACATTGACAAATAAGAATAACGCATCATCAATTCATCATTACCTGATCGCCCTTTATTGCAATGGTCAAAATGAAAAGGCACTGGAACTGACGAAAGCCAGTATTGCCATGAACCCAACCGATTTGACTGCCAAAGCACTTGAAGCAATTATAATGGCTGATTCGACAGGGTTTGCATCGGATGCCAGAAAATTTGCGGGAGAATATGATTTTGAAATGCTGGCAACAAGCCTTGTCTTTTCTGAGTCAGGCCTTCCAAAAGAAGCTGCATGGATTCTTGAAACCTCATGCATAAATGGGCTGGATGAGAAAAAACAGAACTTTATTATCCAGTATCATCTCGCCTTCCTTTATTCTCAGATGGGAAACTTAAAAAAGTCATCGGTTTATCTCTCAAAAGCTTCTCTTAACAATCAGGATTTTATTTTTGCATCAAGACCTGAAACTGTGGAAGTCCTCGAGTATGTTATTAAACAAAATCCCGGCGATGCACTTGCCTTCTATCAGTTGGGGAATCTCTATGGTAATTTCGGAAGGTTGGATGAGGCGGCCACTAGCTGGAATAAAGCGGTGAAACTCAATCCGGCTATGAGCATACCGTGGCGGAACCTTGGCTGGTATTATTGGGCAGTCAGAAAAGATCATGCCCAGTCCGAAATGTGTTTTCAAAATGCCATCAAGTCAAGACCAAATGATCAGACCCTTTACAGAGATCTTGCAGGAGTGCTTATCGATGACGGTAAAAGACCTGAAGCGATTTCAGTGCTTGAAAATATGTCATTTAAAGGTGTCCGCCGGTCAGATATTACTATTGATTTAGCTCAGGCCTACCTTGAAGAAGCGCGTTATGATGAATCTGTGAAACTTCTAATGTCAACTCCTTATTTTGTGAACTGGGAAGGATCAAGCATCACATGGGATATCTTTAGTCAGTCTCATATCCGGAGAGGTAAAGAGCTGTTTGATCAGAAGAAATATAAAGATGCTTTAACTCATTTCGAAGCTGCTTTAACCTACCCGGAAAATCTTGGTGTCGGGAAATCATCAGGGACAGAAGAAGCTGAAGCATGGTTCTGGAAAGGTAAGACACTTATTGCCCTCGGAAAACCTCCTGAGGCATTTCAGGCCTGGCAAAAGGGTAGTATTTCCCCGGTTGATCCGGAAAGCCGGAATATATACAAAAACTTGTGCAAAATGCTTCTGAAATAATCAGAAGTTTTATTATCTATTAGTTTTATTTCTGGTAGTTCCGTCAGAATTGACCTGAATGTATCCGGGCCACTTTGGGGCAACGTTCATTTTAAGGTTAAATACAAAAGAATCATTATTATAGCTTCAATGTGAAGTTCAGGCGTTTAAGCAGAACAGGGAGAAATACTCCCATTATTATGGCCCATACTAACGACCCGGCTATAACGACCAAAGGGACATCAGAATTTTTATAGAAAAGAACTGGCAGCCCCAGGCCCCAGATGATGTAATAGAACATATCAGGAACCAGGTAAACTGTAAGAGAGTTTTCTCCTGCAGGTTTTAAAAAGAGCGCCCATTTGGTCTTCTTCTTAATATCTATTATCCAGAACAGCAATGCAAATAATAAAATGGTAATCCCGTTGCAGATCAATCCCCAGCTTGGGGTAGCCTGAATTTTTGAGATGATGAACCAGTTACGAAGAATGAACCCGATAATAATACTTATAATACCGAGAGAAAGAATAGACAGAAATGTTTTTCTGACATTATCTTTTGAAAGCTTTTTCAGGATCAGGGTTATAAATAAGCCTGAAAGGACAATAAAAGGAGCATTCCCATTTATAATGACTCCAAAGGCTGGTTTGACAGGATTAAGAAATTCCAGGAGATTCAGTTTTGAAAGAATATTCAACACCAGGAAAAAGAACAAAGCAACTCCGAGTTTTCAAAAGATTATCACGGGCCCCCATATAAACTATAGAAGCCATCAGATAACCCCAACCTATTGTTCCGAGAATACCCCACGATTTAAATGAAAAGCCGGCAGTTTCGCCTGTGCGGAATATATAAACCATAACCACAATCATCAGTGCTCCCAGAAGTCTGAGCCCATTAATCAGATAGAAATTCTTATCGGTTGCTCTATATTTATTCCAGATGAGAAAGACTCCTGAGTACATAATGAATGACCAGAGACTTTTGCTCATACCCTGTAAATTCAGCATTCACATTTCTTGAATTACTCATCAGCACCCCTATAATAAGAAGGCTGATAGTTCTTATCAGTATATGTTTCCAGATTGATGAGGATGGTTTCGCCTCTGGCAATCCTGTTGCCTATGGAATAAGGAATGGACATTCCTACCATGAACATGAATCCGGGGAAGACCCAGTCGGCAAGTCCCATCCCGTCAAAATTTGCTTTTGAGTGGCCAAGCCATGACGGTACTCCCGGCATATAGAGATCATTTACAAAAAGCATGAGGACAAGTGTAAATCCCCGCATTATGTCGATTGAAAGGATCCGGTTCCGGTTTATCATTTTATTCTGGTTGATTATGATATAAAGATTAAAAAAATATTTACAGTGGTCAACTAATTTTAAATAGTAACGACTGCTGGTCCGGGTTCGGGGGAAATTGGCCTAAAAAGGGCAGATAGTATTAGTTGAAGCGGAGGTGCAGGATGAACTAATTCTGAGCTGCATTGTCTTATATCATACCAGCACCCTTTCTAATTGGATTAGGTTAGGTAATTTAGGGTTTGGAAATTATCTCTTAAGGGTGCTGGTTTGGTAAAAAATAAAGGCTCCCCTTTACCTTCAAAATAATCTAAATACTCAGAATCAGATCAATCCCAACATGATTAATACCATGTCAATTCCATCTTTTCATAATCTGATAAACCGGTTGTATAGTATTTAATATTCCCTTCCGGAGTTACCTCAATATTAAGACTACTTCTCCCTTTATACATAAATAAATAAATTATTCCTGGTACAATAAAAAGTAAGAGAAGGAAAATTAAAAGACAACCTTTCGCTTTTTTATCTTTTACCAACAGGCATTGTGTATCACTTCTGGTTGCTACTCTCCACCCATGATTCACATGTTTAAAAATTTCTTTATCAAGAATTGATCTTCTTTCTTCTGTAGTTTTCATGTTAAATAGCAAGGCTATTTAAGTCAAAGTTACTAATTTCCTTATACTTATATAAATATTTCCCAATATGAAGGTAGCAAGTTCAATACATGAAGCATCTCTTCCCCTTTTGAGTCATGGATCACAGAATCTCATTCCTGAGATTCTATACCAAAATCAGGAGGGTTAAATCCCATCCAGGAAGGCCTGTATCCCAATCAGGAATATTTAGCCTTCATTCTTTATTTTCTTTTTCTACAAACATTTTAATTTGCTGGCCCGAGATTTTTTGTGATATTTGAATTGCCAGATACTTCCGGGCTGACACCCATTGAATATTAATTGACTGTGGTATGATTATTGATTCATGAATAGTAACCTCAAATTTTAATTATATGAAATATCCATGATTTAAAAGTAAAATCACAAACCGAAATTATTATTCATGGATATTCTATCTGACCATAAAAAACAAAATTATAAACAGATGAAAACAAGTAAATTAAGATTGACAGAAAAGGCAATCCAAATTTGTCCATTTTTATTTTTGATGTTAGTGTTTACACATTGTACCGGACCTGAAGGGCCTATGGGAAAAGATGGCCTGAATGGTATAGACGGAATTAATTACACCCATTCAGTCATCTATGATATTGATCCTTCCGAATGGACTGGAGATCTGAACGGATATGATGTGTTTATTGATGTACCTGAAATAACTGAAGACATATATTACGACGGAGCTGTACTTGTCTATAGGTTAATCGAGATTGACCCGAAAAGTTTTAATATGCTGCCTTATACATATGTGGATAATTCATTGACCATTTATATGGACTTTGATGTTTATGTCGGAGGTATTGATTTAATCTATAAAGAAGTTTCCGACGGAGTAAACGATACTCCTCTTCCCGGAGGTGTTATGTCATTTAAAGTGGTGATCATAGAAGGGATTCCCCTGGCTACCTTAAAAGGAATGGTAGATATTAGTGATTATGGGGCAGTCGCCAAAATGTTGAAGATTGATAAAAATCTTAACGCTTTTTAATCATCCTTCCTGAAATAGTAATCATTCTCTAATTTATCCTTGGAAATCAGTTCGGGGCTTTTTTTATTACTAAATATCACCAGTTAAGTGTTATTTGTAATTAAAAGAAGCCAGCATCCCATTTGTTTAGTTGTTAATCAGTATTTTATTGTGCTAATTTCCAGAGTTGGAAAAGTTGAATGATGCTGGCCCATTGCAAAGATAAGAAATTATTCAGATGAAATACTAAAAAAAGAAGCCAGCACTCCTGCTAACAATATTAGCTGTGGGCCAGCATCAAATTGCTAGCTTAACGGAGCACTGGCTCTATCAAAAATATAACTTATTATGCTATGCTAATACATTAAATATCAGGATTTTGACGAACATTCAAAATTCTGATGCAAATAGTCTGAATTTAAATGCCAACTATTTTCGGAAATCAACTCCGTAAGCTTTTTATTTGCTAAGACCCCTAAAAATGATGCAATATTGATAGAAAATGATACAAATGAGGTGGATTTTGATATTTGGGTTTCCGAACTTTGTAAAAGAATTTGGAGGAGATTGATAACAATGGAAGTCAGATAAAATTTGACAACCATAAGATTGGTATATAATTTTGTATTTATCTGATCCTTTACATGGCATTTCGGGTTTCTTTAACCCAGCACAGGGTGGTACGCAAATAAATTCTTAATAACAGGAACTTCCAACCATGACGAAAGAAGTTTCAAATTGTTTTGTTTCAATCTGTTTTGTTGCCGGCATTACAATTTTCCAAGGTTGTAAGAAAGAAGCAAACCTGCCCTCTTTGACAACCGCTGAGGTTAGTAATATTACGGACGTCAGTGCATCATCAGGCGGTAACATTACCGATAACGGTGGAGCCAAAGTAGATATAAGGGGTGTTTGCTGGGGAACCGGAAACAATCCAACAATTACAAATTCGAAGACATATTATCATAAAGGTAACTTGAGTTTTATTTGTATTATTTCCGGTTTGAGTCCCAACACTTATTACCATGTGAGAGCATTTGCCATGAATAGTGCCGGGATTGCTTATGGCAATGAAGTTCATTTTACCACAACCGGGATAGTTTGGGCCTCGGTCGCAACTACTGTCGACAATGCCTTTGTTATCGATAACACGGCAGAAGCAGGAGGTATTATTACAGATGACGGCGGGCATCCTGTTACTGAAAGGGGAGTCTGCTGGGCAAAAACACTAAATCCAACAATCAATAACCAGGCAATAAGCTGTGGCAAAGATACAGGCAGATTTTCATGCTTTATAAAAGAATTGCAGCCTGGAACACTTTATCATGTAAGAGCTTATGCAATCACAATGGCTGGCATAGCTTATGGTGCTGACAGACAATTCACAACCCGCTCCTTACCCCCTGTCGAAACTGCACCTGTAACTGAATTGTCGGGAACTACAGCAACCGTGGGTGGAACTTTGAGACTCATCGATGTTGCACGGATTGATTGTGGAATTTGCTATTGGACTAAGCCATCTCCGGTTGTTTATGGGTATGATGGAACAAATTGGATACTTGATGGCGCAGATTGGGTATACTTTATAGCGTTTGATAGTCCCGGAACCGGAGGGGAATTTAGAACTAAGCTTACCGAATTGACTCCTGGTACACTATATTATGCAAGGATGTTTGCCAGGCTTTTTAAGAATTTGCCATACCCTTATACCTATTTCTGGTTGCCCCATCTGACTGTATATGGAAATGAGGTTACTTTCATTACAAGCCAGTAATAGAAAAGGACTTTATCAGCACCAGTTGGTCTATTTTACCAGATTTTGTACCTGACCACTGATTTTATCCACTAGCATTTATAAACTTAAGACCTGAGAACCCAAGTTGTATATTTGTAATAATATTAACAGGATTTTAAGAATAAATTCATGAGAAAGATTTACGAGGAAATTACACGCACGCTGATAGATCGATCGTTCCCGTTGTTAAGAGATAAAAAGATTTATATTTTGGTTGCACAGCTCCGTTTCTTTGCCTGTTCGGTATGGGTTCCTCCATTTATACGATTCGTTGTTTTGAGTAAGCGGACCAGGCATTTTAACAAGTCAGTAATTACGGGTCTTCTTGTACATGAACTATGCCATCAGGAAAGGTATCTTAAGATGGGTGTCAGGAAATACCTTGTCTTTGCAATAAGGTTTTTAACCTCCCGAAATGCACGGTCTGCTGAAGAAAAAGCAACTGACCGACTCACAATTGAGAAGGGATATGGACGGGAGTTATATGAGCTCACGGAGATAACGCATAAGGACAGGAAAGATAAAAGGATTAATGAATTGTATATGTCGCTCGATGAGATAAAGTCATATTCTGAAAGTATAACTCACTCAAATGTGTTTTAAAAGTACACATAAAATGTCAAATGAGCCCCCGAAATACGAGGGCTGGTTATTGTACCATTAGAACAAATAGCCTCCGGAGCTGATCCGGGAACGGTATATGTCTAAAATAGTTCTGTCTTTATTAAAGCTACTGAGATGTCAGCTTTTTAAAATCCTCGTTGTCCCAAAGGCTTTTAAAGTCTTCATCTTTAGTTGCATACGATTTGAACTGAGGATTCATTGAAATTGCTTTTCCGAGATCAGTGAGGGCATTTGCATAATCTCCTTTGCGGCAGTATGCGCATCCCCGGTTATATATAAAAACAGGTTGACCAGGTGCAAGCTGAATTGCCCTGTTATATGCGAGAATAGCTTCTTCAAATTTATTTGTTTTTGCAAGGAGATCTGCCAGGTTTTGCCATGCATCGGCATTCTTTGGATCCAGGGTTGTTGCCTTATTGTAAGCGTTCAATGCCTCCTCATATTTGTTCACGGATTCCAGAATCTGTCCTTTCATTAACCAGTTTAATGCAGTATCAGGCTGCATAGTTATAAGTCTCTCAACGTTTACCAGTGCATCGTCATAGTGTTTATATTCATTTTGTATAAATATTTTAAAGAACAATATTCCGGTGTTACGCGGATATGATTTTTCAAGCTCTTCCAGTTGTTTTATTGCATCCTCTTCTCCGGTAGGACTTCTTTTCATGTTTATCATCAGCCAACCCTGCACAGCTTCCCTGTTGTCCGGGTATTTCCCCATGATTTCCGTGTAAACCTTTGATGCCTCTATGGTATTTCCCTGTTTTGCAAGGGATTGAGCTTTTGCTAAATCATCCTTTACTGTTGGAGTCTGCCCTTCGGACCTATAGCTTAAAAACAAAGCTACTACCGGAACCAGAAATAATACTAATCTTTTCATTTTACTAAGTTTAAGGATTATAACCAAATGTAAAATTACACTTTGATCAGGGGGAAGTCAAGTTTATTTTATCGGAAAGAAAGTTATCAAATACTAAGACAACCGGCATCATAGACCTTTTATACGATGAACTCAATAAAATTTTCACCCTCATCTTTAACCATTCTGCCACAAGCAAGGTTAAATGTGGCTTTTTCGATTGAGTTTAGTCTTACAGAGGAAATAGATATACATGTCTGGCAACTATCCACATAACAGGTCAAAGTGATAGTTATGTGCCACTTTTTATATATGCCCTCAGTAGTACTCTTTTAGTAAGACATTGGGGACGATTCTTCAAAACAGGTATCGCAATAAAAATCCGATGTTCTCAACCCTTTTTCCTTTTTTAGGCCAATTTTCCCTCAAATTGTAACAAAACTATCATTTTATGTTACAAATGAGGTAGATTTTGATGTTTGAGTAACCGAACTTTGTAAAAGAATTTGGTTAATAAGGATCACGGGATTTGATATTGCAGAACTTATATCTAACTTCTTTTTATTAACTAAAAACTCTCAGTAATGAAAAAATTAAGTCTAACAATGATTGCGGTATTCTTTTTAGTTTGTTCAGTCGGTGTTCAGGCACAAACTACGCAAACGCCACTCAACCAGCGTGAGCTGATGAAGCAGTTTCTTGGTACTTGGCAAGCAAATGCTGGTAAAGACACTGTTGAAGTCTGGGATTATCAACAATATGGGAAAGCCTATATAATAAATGTATCTCATATTATTAAGGGTCAGAAAACTCCTTTATATATTAATAATGTGGGATTTGATCCAAAGGCGGACAAATTCAAAGGTTATGTACTATGGCCAGATGGAACATATTCTACATGGATTGGCTACTCCGTTACTGAAAAAAAATTTTTAGTGAGTCTCGTGGATAGTTTTAATCCTGATGTAGTTTGGTACAAATGGGAATCGGTTACTTTAAATCCCAAAGAATTTAATTGGACAGGATATAATGCAGACGGAGTAAAAGGACCAGAATTAAAATTTATAAAAATAAAATAATAAATATTATTCAATTTCAGGCAATAATTAAGTCCTCGGATCAGCTTTGGGGGCTTTTTGCTTATGATCACCAGTCCTCGTCCGGAGCTTTTACATTAAAAAAGCCAGCATCCTGAATTACTAATCTTATGACAAAGCCTAGAGTGGATGCTGGCTATCTTCTTTCATTAACTAAAATCAATCAAATATAAAAAAATATCATTATCAAGCAAATGAGAATTAACATGTAAAATAAAATTGACTTTGTTATTTAGATAGCAGAACTTTGTTTAATAATTAGGTTAATCAGGATCAACAAGATTGATTTAGCAGACACTTATATCTAACTTCTTTTGTTAACTAAATTTTTTCAGCTATGAAAACATTAAAAATTCTATTTGTGCTATGCATTATGTTTGGCTTTGCTGTAACTGCAACTTCTCAGAATAATGATAAACCGAGACCAATGAAAGGTACATTTTATGCACATGTTATTGCAACAAATGGTGCTGTAGAAACATTGTCACTAACTGGGAATGCAACCCATATAGGTAACTTTACGGGAACAATGTATTTTGATAAAACAAATATAAAATTAAATCCTACAACTCATGGGATAGAAATAAAAGATGTAAAAACTTCTGGAACTATTGTAGCCGCTAATGGTGATGAAATCGAATTTGGGCCCGATGATCCAGGAATGGTAATAACTGGTGCAGGGCCTTCGGGCATAATGTCCGGAGAAGTTGTTCTTAAACGGGGAACAGGAAGGTTTACAAATTGCTCTGGAGTGATTACCACAACAGGAATTTTTGATATGGGCAATGATTATGCAAAGTGGACAGCCGTAGGTACTATTGCATATTAGTTATTGGTTCTTTAATACTTTTTTTAGTCTCTTACCCCTATAGAGATGCAGTTCAGCCCTCAGAAATCAGCTCTGGGGGTTTTCTATTCTGACCCTCACTTGACTTTGGTATCAGGATAGCGTAATTTTATTTATATGAAGCCCATCGATGGTTCTATATACAAGCATATAATGCTATGATTCCAATTATAATGTCATCAATGGCACAAACCCTTATTGCTTTCCATAATAAAGTTATTTCATATTCCTGAGATATTGCCAGTAGCCCTAATAAGCCCATTAGAATTCCAACTACTCCAGCAAATACAAGCAATATCCTTGTCCAACAACCTTCACGTCTATTCTTAAAACCCGTGAAAAACAGAATGCCGGCAATGAATAATTGGATACCGATCAGTACCCATTCACCTCCATGTGACATACCCGGATTATTTTTTACCTGGGGGATCACAAAAATTATCATTATTAAAATCGCTGCTATGGCAAGTCCTGCTCCCACATAAAGTAAACGACGCCAGCCAATATTACTCATACTCATAATTACCCGAATTTTTATATGAAGTTACACCAGGAAAAAACTGAAATCAATTTTATTTTTCAAACCGGATTAATAAATAACTTTCCTGTCGGTTATCTTCCTAAAACAAAAAGCCCCCGGAATACGAGGGCTGGTTATTGTAACATTAGAACAAAAAGCCCCCGGGAGCTGATTTCCGAGGGCTGGCCAAAGGTTTATTGGTGAAAATCATAGGCCAATAAAGTTATATCTGCAGAAATTCTTCTTTGAAAAGTAATCGCTTTCCCTTTGTGCCACCCGTTATCTCAAATCATCAATTTGTATAATTATACTTTACAACATACTAAAATTTTGCGACATTTGATTTATTGACCTTCTGGTGTCTTTTCATTGAAATAGTTATTACAGCAAATAGCAGAGATATTCGAAAATATAAGATTTTCTTTTAATAATGCCATGAAAAGAACTTTAGTGTTTTTAGCATCATTCCTTGGTTGTTTTTTTATGTTATCCGCCCAGGATATGTTTCCTGTAAGGCAATTAACGGCTGATCCTGCCCAGGATGGTTTTGCCACATGGTCCCCGGATAGTAAATTAATTGTATATCAGCATTCTGATATGTATAACGATACTCTTGGGAGAAACGGCCTTTGGAAGGTTTCAGTGGATGGAACCGGTGCCACACAGATTTTCAAGGGTCTTGCCGAGCATCCAAAATGGTCACCCGATGGAAAATATATTGTATTTGATGCAGACACCGGGAATAGCATAAGAATGATCCCGGCAGATGGAGGGGCCATATTAAAATTCCTGCCCGATTCAATTCTTATTCAGAATGGAGGCCTTCCCTGCTGGTCACCCGATGGTTCACGGATCGCATTCCTTGAAAGAAAGGGACTATCTGTCTGTACCTGGAACTTTAAAACCGGAGAATTTATAAGCCTGTTCCGGGATGAAGGTAAATTGCCGCTTCCGGGCGGATGGTGGACTGATGGAGGGAGCATACTTATTGCTCTTATGGACAGGCAAACAAGGAAATCATACATACTTAAAATATCCGCAGATGGCAAAGTGCAGAAACAAATACCCGGACATAATGAAAATTTTTTCCGTCACCTGGCTCTTTCACCTGACGGATCTTTGCTCGTATATGCAGTAGCGGACGGAAAATACCTTGGTTTGTATGTTATGCCTTCGGAAGGAGGAAAATCATTACCGTTATCAGTAACCAAAAACAGTCATAATGAAGGAGCAGTATGGTCTCCCGATGGGAAAAAGATTGCATTTAACAGTACAAGATCAGGGAGCCATGATATTTGGATTATGGATGTTGACATTGAAAAAATAAAGAAAGACCTTCAATAATAGAAGAAAAAGGAGTATTTATTCAGGCACGATGCAATTGAAAGTATTGACGATAATGGTAACATTGTGCCTTTGTTCCTGCAACAATAATAATGATGAATCCAATTCATGGCAGCCGCTGGTAAATCCCCCAGGAATAAAATTCGGTTATTCTAATTTTACATCCCACATGATGGGCATTATAATATCACGCAGCGCATATGAATCTCTTTTATCATTCACACAAAATCATCTATTTAATGATATAGATATCTCAGTGACTTACTGGCAGGCAGTTTTAATTATTTAAGATAATGTCTGGATAAAATTATTTTGCAGGTAAATATTTTAATTTAGCCGGGAATATGATTATTAACAAATGATTAAAAATATTATATTATAAGTTCCACCAGTTAATTTTATATTAAATATTATATATGCTGAGTTACTTAAGAAAAATACGCAATAAGCTTGTAAATGAAGGAAATATGCTAAAATACCTGACCTATGCATTTGGTGAAATCATTATTGTAGTCATTGGAATCCTTCTGGCTTTGTACCTGAACAATTGGAATCAGGAAAGAACCGAAAAAAAACTGGAGCTCCAATACTATCAAGGTATTAAGAATCAACTGAATGAAGATTTAACTACTTTAAATGGAGAAATTGAATACAACCAAGACTTTCTAAATCAATTCTCTTATGCAAAAAAGTTAATACTGTTGAACGATAAAAGTAAAATAGATACATTGGGAAAGATAGCCTTAAATATGGTCAGGTTCTCTGATTTCAGGCGAAAGAGCAATATCTACCAAACATTGGTAAATAGTGGTGAGATAGTATTAATTAATAACAATGAGATTACAGAAAAACTGCAGAGTCTAGAAGAAAACTACACTTATATTAACAGGTTAGAAGAGAATCATGCGTCAATTATATTATCTCAAATAATTCCTGAAATCAAACAGGTAATCCAATTTGATCCTTTAAAAGTAGTGGACATAAATTCCTTTTTCAGTTTTAAGTTTCAAAACAGTTTTGATATTTTGAGCGTCCTCATGACTGAGAAAAAGGATGCTTATAAGCAGGCACAAAATGAAATTACTTCTACTATTGAGTTGATTGATCTGGAACTAAAGAACTGATTACCAGACTTCATATTTATGACCTGTTGGAAAATGTCCGGATTAAAATTAGCAATTTCTGCGATCGTGCATAGGGCAAAGAGTAAACCAATCATAGATAATTATAATATTTGGGAGTCAGGACAGGTCCAACGGAAAATTTCCAGATCCAGCCCTTGGTAGTCAGCTCCGGGACTTTTTATTTATAACGTCTTTTGTGAGCAAATTTTGTAAGAAAGTTTACCGAAAGGCCTGCTTCCTTCTTTGGTTAAAATTGGATCTTTATACTTGCCTTGTGTATTCAAATAAAAAAGACAGCTAAATTGATGTTGTATAACTGTCTAACTATCGATGTGGAGATATTTTCAGTTAACTCTTTTAAAACTGTATGTTACTCCATCTATAAATCCATCATAAATAGCCAATGTATCATTTCTTAGCAGGTCAAAATATCTATTTGATCCAAAATATCGATACTTACCTAATAAAAAATCTGCGTCCAATTTAACCTGATAACCTTGGAAGTAGGGTTTTACATCAAAGGTATCTGGTGAAATTTCGCCATATTCAAATAATGTATCATTTCGAACAAGTCCATAAATTCCAAATGGTTTAATTTCTAAATAATCGAAATCAGGTTCTGAATAACCACTCCAACCACCAAAGACACTGAATGCTTTCCACGTGCCATATAGATCTTGATAATTACCTGTGAGCACTTCCTCCTTGAAGTATTTTTCTCTATTTAAAGAATCCAGATGTGAAGTTCTCTCATAGTCTTTTTCTGAGCATGAGGAAAAAATCAGGATAAAGATGATAAATGGACTTATTTTCATGTTCAATTGGTTAGGATGATTTAATATGCTCAAATTATATGCCATTTTACATTTATTTGGGATAATTCTTAGAAAGCTGAAGGTCAATCGATAGACTGTGAATTTAACCTAACAGCCTTACGATATAATTAGTAAGCGTTACTCGACGCAAGCATTCGGGTGGAGTCCTGGTACTTTAGCCATGAAGCTGTCACGGTGCAGGGAGGGTATGGCGCAGTTTTTGCCAATCACGTGATGGTAATGAGTTAGATGAGTGTTGTAGTACACAGGTTTTTACGTTTTGACTGGTTAATTATCAAGATAAACAAAGTTGACCTACAGATTGATCGCGGAATATTGTAAGGCTAAAGTTTTTAAGTGGTTGGTAGTCATGCAAAAACTGTGACAAGTTTATTAACTTTATTGACCGTGTTGGACTTAGTATTTTTTAAATTAATTTGACAGATTAGTTCTATTCCAGAAATTCTAACAGTAAATTTGAACCAATGAGTCATCAAATTTAACATGTCATATTACATATTATCCTTTTCATGAAAATATCAATTATTACAACAATCTCAATTTTCACTTTATCCCTGCAACTATTTACAAGCTGTAAGAAAAGTGAAGAAAATTCGCTAAGTATTGGTCTCATCGCGCATTACAAGTTTAATAATAATATTGAGGATTATAGTGGAAATGGAAACAATGGAACGGCTTTTGGGGGTAGTTTTAATTTTGAGCTTAACCATAATGGTATCTATAGCTTTAACGGCAATGGTGACTACATAAAAGTTAATAATTCCCAATCCCTAAATCCAACAAACGCGATTACAATTTCACTTTGGTTTAAACCGATTAATTATTATGGAACCGGCTATGACGCAATTATTTTAAAACCATATACAAGTCATGATTTTCCATTTTATCAGTACATACTTGGCATAGCGGGTTCACATGGTTTAGAACCTTTTAATTTTGCTTTTAATGGGAGTATTAATGGTGTTAACATAGGTATCAACTCAGGTACAAATACTTGGACAGCGGGAAACTGGTATAATGTAATTGGAATGTATAATGGAAAGCGATGAAATTGTATGTCAATGGGGTATTGAGAAAATCATACGATGTAGAAGGTTCAATTTCTGTTTATAATACTGACTTGTTTATAGCCAAGCAAGCAAACATAAACACCTTTACTCCAGGGACAATTGATAATGTTCGAATATACAGAAGAGCATTAATCAGAAAGGGAAGTAAAGGATATTTATGAGAACGAGTATTAAAAGAACAAATAGCATTCAATCATATCCTTAGTATCCATTGTGATGTTGTCTTGATTCAAGATATGTACTCTATCGTATACGAAAACACGTATGTTATCACAGGTTGTCAGCAGATTAATTAATTACTCGGTTTCAGATTAAGCCCGACTAAATAGTGTTTCATACACAATCTTATTACAGTTTATGCCTTTAAAGGTGACGGGCTCATAAAATATTGGATATTTGACCGGGATTTAGTTCAACCGGGGCTTACCACCGGATCCTTCGTGCCGTTTACAGCCCTATATAATATATTTAGCCGAATGTTAAAATCGTCCAACAGTCTGTTTTACTTTTGTTTACCTTACATTTACATTTATACTCAGTGTTTCTTCGTCTCCAAGTTTTGGAATAATTGCATGGTAAACTACATTATCTGGTTGGGTTAAATCAGTCATAATAATATCCACTGTTAATGTCAATTCTTTTTTAGGGCAGGTCAGCTTTAAATCGTAGGTAATTGTATCAATCCAATTTCCTGAGACTTGTTTCCCTATCACCAAATCGTGAGTTGAAAAATTGATATCTGGATGACAAATCCCAGATACTCTGGAATCATAGTCAGTTTTTGATCTGATTATCGCGACATTATTTGTCAGATCAATCAATAGTGAATGTTTTGTATCAGTGCAGCCATAGTCAGTTTCAAAATGCTGGATTGAGATAATAGAATCTTTACAATTATCTTTCTTACATGATGCTAACAAGGAAATTACACCAAGGAAAATTCCAAGTAGTTTCTTCATAGGTAAATCATTAATCATGAAATAACTTGATGGCAACAAAAATCGTTCCAGGGCACTTTGTTTTGCAGTTAGGAGTACTTTATCTCAGAATACGTTGCATTGCACTGAAATATTGCGAGATATCAAAACGTTGATATTTCATTCCTTTAACGAAATGGATTTGAAATTTTGTTCAGGAATCAAAAGGGATAAACTTGAGGGTAGCAACAGGTCATGTTAATAAAAAAGCCCCCGGCGATCCGAGGGCTGGTGTTTTGGTTATGTTCTTATCATTTACTGGCTGGTTGTAAACATAGCTTCATTTCCATATTGGGTGACTTGAGAGTTATAAGTATAACCTGAATATGGTCTATATCCAAAGTTATCCCGAATGGTAATATATGCCTTGACATAATAAGGAGTACCAGGAATCAGTTCTGTAAGACGAAAGGTAAATACTCCGTCATTTATGAAAGTAAAAAATCTGGTATTTATGAATAGATCCCACACTTCACACCGATAATCATTGACCGTTGGATTTGATTCGAATCCATAACAAATACCCCAATCCGAGATTTCTCCAAGTGAATCGCCAGACCAAATTATTTTTCCTTCAACCATTGCACAGGTCTGTGCATATTCCTTAATAGCTGTTGTTAAAGTTGGCAAGTAACATGTATTGAAACAAACATCAGTACCATAAATAATTCCAACCAGCGTAACTGCATAAGCTCTTACATGGTAAATCGTTCCTGGCTTCAGTCCCTCCAACCAGCAATAATATATACCAGCACCTGATTTACTCTGGACAACCTTGTCATTAATCGTCGGATTTTCTGTGGTTGACAGGCAGAATCCCTTCTCAAGAAGTAAAGTTTCATCATTAGACTCAATATTTCCATTTGCTTTTGCCATGGTATAGCGGATAAAGCTGACTGAAATTGTTGTAACTTTGGGTTCCACTAACGGCAATGCAGTGAAATGAACTTCATTACCATAAGCTATCCCAACTCTGTTCATCGCGAATGCTCTCACATGATAATAAGTATTCGGAGTTAAGCCGGTAACAAGGCAGGTAAAACCTCCTGTTCCCTTATGGTAATATTTCTTAGAATCTGAAATAGTAGGATTATTTGCGGTTCCCCAACAAACGCCCCTTAAATCAATCTTTGCCCCACCATCATTTGTGACGTCACCCCCTAATGATGCAGACTGGATTTTAATATTACTGACCTCAGTAGTTGTTAAGGTAGGCAATTCAGCTTCTTTCTGGCAACTCAAGAAGGATCCAAGACTTAAGACGAAACAGACTAAAATTCTCGGATTCAGAAACCTCTTCATATTTTTAGTACACCAGCACAAGTAATACGCTGTCTCTCTCTATTTTACCTGGATAAATGTTTCAAATTTATGAATGTACCGCCCGAGTTGGGTTCATGAAACACGCTGCCTCGTGTTAGACATTGAGTTATAGATTTACAAAGTTATGAACCATAATAATAAAAGTCAAATTTGTTTTCACTGTACACCAACAATAAACCAAAGTCAATTTTAGTTTAAAACAAAGCCCCCGATCCGAGTGTTGGTTATCTACCTGGTTTAATTATCTTAAATAAATCTAAAACTAAATGCCAATAAATATTATTTCATCCAGCAGCAATATCCAGCATACGTTTTACAGCGGGATTTGGATTGATGACATCCTCAGCAGATCTTATAGTGATTGTCGGAATTGTACCATGTTCCATATGAATCTGCATACGCAGTTCTTCGTCTTTATTTCTTCCTCCGAGACCCGAATATCCAATTGTACGGCATAGTTTTCCAAAGAGAAATTCATTGAGGTTGCATCCTCCGGTACGTTCTAATCCTTCTATTGAAGATTGCCAGCTTTTGAAAAGGTGTGCCTGGCCAAATGATTGCCCCTGAGCAGTTATTTCATTTAACCCTTCACCACCTACAACAAGGCCGTTTCCCAAACTAGCCATATGTCTAATGAGCCGATTCATACCTTCTGTTGGAGCCATTGATTCAACAATACAATTATGAATATTCCATGTACAGAGCGTTACATCAATAAAAATAGTATCGAGAGAAAGTTCCCGGGCGGCTTTGAGAATATTTTCCCCCAGAATAGACCGCCACATACTTAAACCCGGATGGATTTTTACCATTACTTTCTTATCCCGATTATTCAAGCGATTCATATTAGATTCAGGAACGCCAATACCCCTGCCTTTATACCAGCTCCAACCCTGAAGTTGTTTTGTCTCAATATCCCTGTATGGAAAATCCCGAATTTGTGTATATACCGGGTGAGAAGGATCCATATCAATTGAATTGAAATGTGGCATGACATGAAATCCCATTTGCTGACATTTTTTTATGAAAACTTTTGCACTTTCACTTGCTACATAATTTGGATAATTTTCGTCATATTCGTCAGTACGCCAGTTTGAAAAATGCAGTAAAACCTTTTTGGGTGACACTTTTTTTGCTAATGCATCGAGAATCTCTGAACTTCCCGGACACCATGATAATGCCAGTTTTACATCATGGGTCCACGGCTGGCGTTTCCGCTCTTCAGACTCCAGATTATATGCCTGCCAGTACCACTGCCGGTATTTTTCGGCAGGTACACGCCAGTCTCCTGAATAAGTATTGATTCTCCAACAGATACCACCGGCACTCAGATTGTCACCAATAGGACCATATGCTTCGCTTTCCAATCCAATAACAAACGGATCAGATTGAATACCGGTCTGCAGAGCCTTAAATCTGTACCGATTGTCCTGGGTATGAATCCAGAATCCTCCTTCTCTGGAATGCAGGATGGCGAAACCAGCTTCCCAGGAAAATGGCCATCTCCACCGGTTGTTCTTAATTAAAGGATCGTCTAATTTTAATTTAATGCCCTGGAAGAAAGGAGCGATTAGCTCAAGACTCGATTTAAGTCCTGAAATACTCCACCGGCAAGCAAGAACTCCGGGTCGGGATGAGTAAGCAGAAGGTTCTATGAGCAGATCTCCCGTCTCAGCATCCGCATATATTAAAAGAACACCATCCCCGTCCCAGCTATGAAATACAATTTCTGCACTTTGATCGGAGATTTGATAAGTTTCGATCCTGCCAAACTTTTCTTCATTAACCTCCACTATTTCATTTTTAATATACAGTAATTGTAATGCCCGGAAGTTATCGATGTCTGGTTTTTCAATAAATTCTTCTCCATTAATTTTGCTCTTGAAAGATGTTAATACTCCCTCTCTCTATAACCGCAGATAACGTCTGGGTTTCAATGTACACTTTATTATCTTTCACTACAACAGATACTTGTTTCTCAAGTGATACAGGTTGCACACTTGTTTCAAGTACATTAGATTGATTTCCACTTAATTGAGGAGGTACACATGCCGCTGCTGCAGTATATCCCGCAGTTTGTAAGAATTTTCTTCTTTTCATAGAACATCTCTTTTAATATTTTATAAATAACTCAAGTTTATATATAAATATTTTCATTTATAGAACTGGAATTTATCTCAATCTCCTGGCTTGATAAAGTTTCTTTATTATTCTTTTCCCTTCTTTTATATGTTAATAGCAGGTGTTCATTTTGACCAGATAAGTTTAAAACAAGATCTCAAAGACAAATAAATAAAATCGAAATTTTCATTTTACAGATTTCTAAAAAAGACTCATACAAAATCTCTTGATGAAAACAAATGTATGAGACATATTCTATACAAGTCAAATAAAAAATTGATCAATCCAAAAATTGCCTGTGATGGATAGAAATACAAGATTGAGTTATATGTATTCTTGAAATTTTGGTTTAATTGATAAACCTCCTTTAATTTAAGGGAAGTCTTAATCAGGATGGAGATTTGTTCACCAGATGATAGAATGTGGCTTAATTGCCTCAATTTACTCAACCCTTTCACAAATGAGCCACTTTCTGTTATAAGGTGAAAAATCATCTACCTAATTAAGATTTGCCTCAAAACAATGCCCCTGACAATTGGCAGCCATAACAGATTGACCACCCTTACTTGAGCTAAATCCTTATTGTTTCGATCTGTATGTTAAGTGTAATTAGACCTGTTTTTTGAAGTGGTTAGTTGTAAGAGTTAAAAAATATTAAAATCAAAAATTCTGTTGAAAGAGCGCCGGATTTATCTTAAATTTATTAATTGAACGGCAGCAGACAGAATATTTGATACCTGGAGCTTCAACTTAAATCTTCTGTGTTCCTACAGCTGACAATTTATTAAATAACAAATATTTATGATGTAATATTTTAATTAAGCGCAATGAAAAACAGGGCAATATTTATTCTGTGTACAACGATTGTACTAAATGTCTTTCTGGCTGGTTGTACTCAAAATCAATCTGGTCAGACCATGAAAGTTAACGATAAGGAATACCTCGAGAAACCTGGTCTTTCAGTTCTGGCTTTTCACGATTTTTACCCTACTGGCAGTCAGGGAGGTATAGAAATCATTCAGCATGGAGAGAGAATTGCCGCCAACGGTTTTATCAGAATGCAGCAGGTGGATGGCAACCGGATACCGGATCCTCTCGGTGCCGTGCGTGAAATTGATTCGGTAAACAATGTCATTAAATCAGTCGTAAGCTATGAGGATTTCGGATTCAAGTATGCCATCAGGATATGGCCAGATGGAAACAGTATCCGTCTGGCTGTTGACCTCGATAAGCCGCTTCCAAAGGAGTGGGAAAAGAAACTCACCTTTGACCTCAATTTTTTCCCTCCTCTTTATGTCGGTAAATCATGGCAGATAGGTGAGTCATTTGGTTATATTCCCAAACAGACGCTGGGATCAAAATTTAAGAATGCTGATGGGATATTCAGACCGGTCCCAATGGGCAAGGGAAACAAACTCACCCTTGCGGCTGAGGATCCGATGAGAAAAGTTGTAATTGAAAATCCCAAATCTGATCTTATTTTGACAGATAACAGAAGTACAGGTTATGGAAATTGGATTTCAGTTACATCTGATATTCCGTCCGGTGTTACTGATAATGCTCTTGAATGGACAATCACACCAAATGTTTTACCTGGCTGGAAAAGGGAACCTGTGATTTCCATCTCGCAGATCGGATATCATCCTGATCAGGTAAAAAAGGCCATTCTGGAACTCGATCCACAGACAAGAAAACTTGAAAAGGCAAAACTTGTTAAAATCACAGGTGATAAAGAAACACAGGAAATCCTGGCAGCTGTCCCTGAGAAATGGGGACGGTTCCTTTGCTATGACTATGCAATTTTTGACTTCTCCTCTGTAAAAGATCCCGGAATGTATATGGTTATATACGGTGAAACCAGGTCATATCCTTTTAGTATAAAAAATGATGTTTTCAGCACCGGAGTCTGGCAGCCTACTCTTGAAGCTTTTTTCCCCGTTCAGATGTGCCATGTTAAAGTCAAAGACAGATCACTGATATGGCACGGGGCCTGCCATCTCGATGATGCACTTCAGGCGCCACTTGACAGTGTACATATTGATGGTTACAGGCAATTTGCTGCGAAAGAGACCAGTTATCCTGTGCAGACTACTGTTCCCTACCTGAATGTGGGTGGCTGGCACGATGCCGGTGATGACGACCTTGCAGCAGGATCGCAGGCCGCTACCACTCATTATCTGGTGTTAGCTTATGAACTGACCAAGAATCAGACCGACCAGACATATGTCAATTTTGAAGAGAGGTATGTGGAGATGTATAAACCTGATGGTTATTCTGACTTTCAGCAGCAGATAAAGCAGGGAGCATTGAATCTCCTTTCAGGATATCGTGCAGCAGGTCACAGCTTTCATGGTATAATTGCCAACCGGGAAGGGCGTAACATTACCGGTGACTGGGCATCGCAGACAGATCAACTTTTTTATGATTCAAAACTGAAACCGAACCAGAAAACAATGACTCATTCAGGAGTCAATGATGACAGGTGGGTTTTCACCAACAGAGATACAGGACTGGAATATAAGGTTGCAGCTGCTCTTGCCGCTGCAAGCCGTTCACTGACTGGTTATGATGATAAGCTGGCACAGGAATGTCTGGAAACAGCAAAAAAGGTTTGGGAATTTGAACAGACACATGAACCTGTGTTAACTCCGGCCGGATACGTACCAAGGAATACAAAGGGGCAGGAGATTATAGCTACATCTGAATTGCTTTACACTACAGGAGAAGAAAAGTATGCATCTCATCTGAAAAACCTTCTTCCTGAAATTGAGAAAAGCATTCGGAGCAGTGCATGGAGTGTGGTAAGAGTTTCAGATAGGATAAACGATGAGACATTCAACACAAGTTTAAAAGGAGCCCTTGAAAAATATAAAACAAGGCTTGATTCCACACTCTCTACTAATCCTTTCGGAGTACCATGGAGGCCAGCAATCTGGGGTATTGGATGGGATATTCAGGAATTTGCATTGCAGTATTATTACCTGGCTCAGAAATATCCCGATATCTTCAACAGGGAGCCCTTGCTGAATGTGGTTAATTATGTTCTGGGCTGTCATCCTGCATCCAGCACTTCACTTGTATCAGGTGTTGGCCCCCATTCAATATTAATTGCTTTTGGAGTGAACAGGACGATGGAAGGATATATCCCGGGGGGTATGGTTTCAGGTACAGCCCTTATAAGACCTGATATCCCTGAGCTGAAAGAGAACACCCCTTACCTGTGGCAACAGACTGAATACGTAATGCCTGGTGCTTCAACGTATATTTTCTGTGTGATGGCTGCGGACCTGTTGCTTGGGAAATAACAGATAATTTAAATCCATTTTCAGAGAAATTTATAAATACCAACTTATTATGCAAAAACCGGACTTCTTGACCACTTTTAGCCGGTTAGATTGAAATTAACATATATAATTTAAAAACAAGCACTTAATTCCGGCTTCAGATGGTCAATCCTATCCGGCGAAGAGTGGTCAAGGATATTGGCTTTCCCATTTAAACACAAATTTATTTTACCACAACCAGTTTATTAAATTGTTGTAGAATTGTTGGATTTAAATAAACGTATTTGGCTGATATTATGATATAATGCCTAAAAAATTGGTACAGCGAGAATGGAGAGGACTCAAATAGAAGTCTATTAAAGCACTTAAAAACAGTGAGTTAAGCGGATTAAGGTTGGCAAATAGAACGACAATATCACAACTTTAAACCCCGGTCGGATATTTTATTATAATGTCCGGGTGCCTTTCATTGAACTCAAAAACAATTTTTTCGAAATGCTCGCCAAAGGATTCGGAGTATTTTTGGCGTATTTCTTCGTCATTCAAATCTAATAAACAATCTTTGATTGCTTCAATTTTTGCATGAATGAGGAATAATTCTGTCATAATCGGTCCAAGATCCATTTTAATACTTGCGTCCATTGTTAGCGTTTTAATGATTAGTATATATCAAATTTAGGATTTTTGTTGCATTACTCAAATCTGGACTTAAATAAAGCCTTCAGAGGAACGATCTCAGGATGGTTAGTACTTTGATATATCCCTTTTTGCTAAATGAATCTTAATAACGAAAACAAACATCAACAACTGACACCACAAGTAAGACATGAAAAAAAAAATTAAAACTTTGTTCAAAAGGGCGTACAATGATTTTAAGTGGTAGAATGTCAATAAGTAAAAGCGCTCAAATGAAAATGGGAGATATGATAATTCCAGGTGGACAATCGTTTGATACCAACAATCCACCAACTACTTTGGGAGAGGGCACAAAAGAGATAGTAACTTGGGTCTCCTTTCACTTTTTAATTAATGGCTATCCAGTATTGCCATTTTTAAAACAATGCCTTCTTGGAACAGAAACCATTGTTGATGAACTTTCAAAGATGTGAAATAAGAACGTGCTACAATTGGTCAGCATAGTTAATTGCTTTAGGCATAGTTTTAGTTTTGAAAGAGATACTTTAATAATTCCGATTATAATATTCAGCACGTAGGAAATCCTGCTGGCAGTAGGATCGATTACCAGCCCTCAGAATCAGCTCTGGAATTTACTGTTTTATACGACTTGTTAAGAAATAATCATTGAAAGGAATTTATCCGTGAGGTTCGCTCCTGTTATATTGCTTCTTTTATAGGAGCGAGAAACTTAATAATTGCCTCAATCTACTGAACCCTTTCACAAATAAGACACTTTCTATCATCTGGTGAACATATCTCCATCTTTGTTAAGATTTCGCTTAATTTAAGGAAGGCTTACCAATTAATCCAAAGTTTCAAGAATTTCTGAAAACGGACCGTACTAATTCCAACCTTCGGATATCAGAAGATTTTTATGGGTGGATTTTACTTTGAATAAATAAAATTGACTTTGGGTTAAACAAGGTGTACCTTTATAAATAGTAGGGAGAAATTCTTTTTATTGACTATTTATAAATCCAAAAGCGATGAAAAAATTAGGTTTAGTAACTGTAATTTTTGTGTTCCTTCTGTTCGTTTCTAATGGAATACAGGCACAAACTACTCAAACGCAACTCAACCAGCTTGAGTTAGTGAAGCAATTTCTTGGTACTTGGCAAGCGAATACAGGAAAAGATACTATGGATGTATGGGAGTGTAGACAACATGGGAAAGCTTTTATAGAAAATGGATCTCTTATTATTAATGGGAAGAAATCTTTTAATTATGAAGAGACTTATGGCTTTTCTTCGAAAGAAGGAAAATTTAAAGGTTTTGTAATTTATCCAACCGGAGCTTACATGACATGGATCGGTTCATTCACTTCTGAAAAGAAGATGAGTGGAGATATTGTTCGAGACTTTAATCCAGGAGCAGTCACAGGAAAATTTGAGGCAGTAATTGAAACTCCAACAAGTATAACTTTTACCTTTTTAAATACAAGTGGTGTAAAGACACAAGAAGTTAAATATCAAAAAATCAAATAGTAATCCCTTACTCACATTCAATTAATCACTAAAGCCTGTTCGTATGAAAAAAATTCTCTTTTTAAGTCTGATTATTTCGTTAATAATCGGAAGTTGTGCTCAGAACAAAGAATCTATTGCAAAGGTAAAAGAACTTAATGCAATAACGGAACTAGAAATCCAGAATAAAGCTATTGCGCAGAAAATCATAGATGGATTAAATCAAAGAGACACTACTTATATAGAATTGTATGCTCCTGACTGTAAATATTATTTTCCTTCATCAAGCACCAAACCAACATCTCGAGCAGAAGACCTTCAGTCTTCCAAAAATAATTGGCGTGTTGTTCCTGACATCCATTGGAAAATTGAAGAAATGATTGCTGAAGGGAACATGTTCGCAGCAAGGTTTACTGCCATGGGCACTCCAAAGGAAGAATGGTTTGGTGTCCCACCCTCTGGTAAGAAGTTTGAATCAGGTGGAATTTTCATTGTACGAATTGAAAACGGAAAAGTTGTTGAACAGTGGGAAGATTATGATCTTCTAGGGACTTTTATGCAACTTGGTATGGAGTTAAAGCCAGCGGATAAAAAGAAATAAAAAATTCTATGGAAAATATCGCAAATAGTTTATGCCAGATGGTATGCTAATTCATCTTATTTCCTTGTTTTGAAACTAGCCCTCGGAAATCAGCTTCGGGGGCTTTATATTTTTATTCATGAATTTATTTTTGCTGAGAAATGTTGTAGAATTGTTGGATATTAAAATATGCAACTAATTGATTTTGTATTGTATAATATCTAACAAATCGGTACATCGAGAAAACAAAATCCATATTAATCATATTATTTAAATTTAGGGGGAATGGCATGGTAGATTAAAAATCAGAAAGAAATAATTATCAAGAACCATTGAAGGATATATTATCTGGTAGGATTGCTTCCTTTTATGAAACCCCTGGAAGGCTTTTTTTCTCATTCTGATACCAATCACCCTGAGATCTTGCCTTAAATCGCTTAAAAAGCGGCAAAAATAGCTCTTAAAATGCCTTCTGTGTATTCGATTGTGTATTCAATTAAAAAAGACAGCAACATCAAGTTGTTATAACTGTCTCATTATTAATGTGGAGATTAGGGGAATCGAACCCCTGACCTTGTGACTGCCAGTCACACGCTCTAGCCAACTGAGCTAAACCCCCGTTAAAGAACTATCAATAATATGTCACGCCTCACCAACTGAGCTCTGCTGCCTTGCCTAACCTCGCCTGCGCTGCCTACCGGCAGGCAGGCAGGTAAACCCCCTGACAACCGGCCAAAAATAAGAAAAAAAAGATAATAATAAAACTTTAACGAAATGCTAACACTTAATACTTTGCGGAAAAGCAGCTAATTAGTATTTTTGCGAGAAATTTTAAACCAGGAATTGATTTGTCATAAAATTTTGTAACAAAAATGGCAGGATCATTGTTCCTCATGTAGTATCAGAGTGCCTGGTGAAGGCATTAAAGAGTGAGAATTAAAAAGACAGATAAGGAATACATCGCAAAAACAGATCATCCTTCATCGGAAATTCGCGATTTCGATGACCTGGTTTTTGAAAAACGAAACAAGGCATATGGTGCCTACCAGTTACGCAAGAGATATAACTCTGTTCTGAATACCGGCACATTATTGGCTTCTTTGCTGGTTATAATCGCGGTTGTTCTGCCATTTATTTCAAGACCCGGAAATGAACATATCATTGCAGGAGGGAATTTCGGGGTTCAGGTTTCAATGCAGAACCTTGAACCACCTCCGGAGGAAAAAGTTTATGTTCCGCCTGCACCTCCGCCTTCAGAAGCTGCAAAGATGCCCGAAACAGTAAAATATGTTCCCCCCGTAGTTGTCGATACTATTATCCCGATTGAAAGAGCACCCATCACAACTGATCAGGCTCTTGCATCACAGGATAGTGAACTGATCGATGCTACCGGATCGGCTTTCGGAGATGGACTATTACCTGAAGGTGATGGAACAGGAACCGAAGAACCACTTTTCATTGTGGAAGTTATGCCATCGTTCAAAGGCGGCGATCTGACAAAGTTCCGTGAGTGGGTAGCCAAAAGAACAAATTATCCGCAGGCAGCAATTGATAATAAAATCAGGGGAACAGTGTTTCTTACATTCATTGTCGAAAAAGATGGTTCGGTTACCAATGTAACTGTAACAAAGGGAGTACATCCTTTGCTGGATAATGAAGCAATAAAAGCTATTTCAGAATCACCCAGATGGTCCCCCGGATTACAACGGGGACAGCCGGTAAGAGTCAGATTCCAGATACCTCTCAGTTTTATTTATTAAAACATAATAATAAACAGATTAGTGAGTTATAAATAACTGCAACAAATTATTTTTTACAGTATAACCACTTAAAAACTGACCAATGAAAAAAATAGTTCCTGTTTTATTCATCCTGACCATCATCCTTGCAGGATGCGGTTCTTCAAAAAAACAGCTGGAAAAAGGAAACTATGATGCAGCAATCGACAAGGCTGTAAAACAACTGAGGAAAGATCCTTCCGATGCAAAACAAATTGCGATACTCGACCGATCCTATAAAATTGTAAATGAACAGGATAATGAAAGGATTCGCTTTCTTAAACTGGAAAACAAACCCGCTAACTGGGATGAGATCTATCAGGTAAATAAAAGGCTGAGCGACAGACAGGCCCTTGTCAGATCAGTAACTCCCACTGAACCTGAACGGAAAAACAATAGAATACACATATGTTGACTATATGCCTGAGATGGTGGCAGCAAAAAGGAAATCAGCCGATTTCTATTATGCTCATGGAAACGAACTGATGAAAAACAAACTGAAAGATTCATACCGTCAGGCCTATTATGAATTTGTCAGAGCAAAAGAATATGTTGGTGATTATGAGGGTATTGACAATAAGATAGAGGATTCAAAATACCTGGGCATGAGCAGGGTGCTGATTACTTTGCAGAATAAATCAATCCTTAAGTTCCCTCAGGATTTTGAAGAAGATCTGCTGGCAGTCGATTTGCCGCGCCTCAACAGCGAATGGGTTGAATACAATACAAAGGATCTCGATCCTGATACGCAGTATGACTATTTTGTTAATATAAATGTCAGAAACATAGCTGTAAGTCCCGATCAAACAATGCAGCGCGATTCAGTTATCAAAAAGGAAGTCGAAGACGGATTTAATTATCAGCTTGATAAGAAAGGAAATGTCATGAAAGATTCCCTGGGGAATGATATCAAGACAAAAAAATACAAATCACTTCAATGTGCGCTCATTGAAACTGTTCAGTCAAAAGCCTGCAGGATTGACGGTGATATTGAGAGTAATACAGGCAAATCCCAATAAGGTTCTGAAAAAAGAACCTCTGGGAGCACAATCAAGTTTTGAAAATATCTCAGCACGGGCACTCGGAGATGTCCAGGCATTAAGTCCGGCACAGCTTGAAAAGACTCAAATCGAAGTCTGTACCGTTTCCCTCGGATATGGAAATGGTATTGCGCTGTTCGGAATCACTTAAGCTGGCAATAAACGGAGCTGTACAGAATAACAGGAGGTTAATTAACTAAATGATCGAAAACGGAAAAGCAGGGTGAAAGGGCTATATTAGTAGGATTGATCTATCCGGGACAGGACGAGATACAAGTACGGGAATACCTTGCCGAACTATCATTTCTTACCGAAACTGCAGGAGCAGAACCTGTAAACACATTCATTCAGAAACTCAACGTTCCTGATCCAAGAACATTTGTTGGTTCGGGGAAAATTGAAGAAATTGCCGGCTTATGTATCTGAGAACAAGATCAATATTGCGATTTTTGACGACGAGCTTTCACCAAGCCAGCTGAGAAATATTGAAAACATTCTCGGATGCCGTATCCTTGACAGGACAAATCTTATTCTTGATATTTTTGCGCGACGTGCCCGTACATCCCATGCACGGACACAGGTGGAGCTCGCTCAATACCAGTATCTTCTACCCAGGCTTACCCGTATGTGGACACACCTTGAGCGTCAGAGAGGAGGTATAGGCTTAAGGGGTCCCGGTGAAACAGAAATCGAAACCGACCGCAGGATAATCAGGGATAGAATTGCCCTTCTTAAAGCCCAGCTTAAGAAGATCGACACACAAATGTCTACCCAGCGTAAAAACCGGGGAAAGATGGTAAGAGTCGCCCTTGTCGGTTATACAAATGTCGGCAAGTCAACAATCATGAACCTTCTCAGCAAATCCGACGTATTTGCCGAAAACAAGCTTTTTGCAACACTCGATACAACAGTCAGAAAAGTGGTTATTGGAAACCTGCCTTTCCTGTTGTCTGATACTGTCGGATTTATCCGGAAACTGCCTCATGACCTCGTTGAGTCGTTTAAATCAACCCTCGACGAAGTGAGGGAATCAGACCTGCTTTTGCATATTGTCGATATTTCCCATCATGGTTTCGAAAGTCAGATAAAAATTGTTGAATGAAACCCTTAAGGAGCTTGGATCAGCAAGCAAGCCGGTCATCATTGTTTTTAACAAGATCGATGCGTTTACATATACTGTAAAGGGAACATGACGACCTGACGCCGGTTAAAAGGGAAAATTATTCGCTTGACGATCTGAAAAAAAGCTGGATGGCGTCAGATAAAAACCATAAAACGGTTTTCATCTCAGCAAGAACGAAGGAAAACCTTGAAGAATTCCGCAGACTGCTTTATGAGGAAGTGAAAAAGATTCACATTACAAGGTATCCGTATAATGATTTTCTTTTCGAAAGTCCTTCCACCAACCTCTGACCGGGTAAATTTACCAAGGCACAGAGGGTTCACAGAGATCACTGAGTAAGAACTTAATAGAGTTTATTTGCTGCCATATACTCCGCAATCTGGATCGCATTGGTTGCGGCGCCTTTGCGGATATTATCCGATACGATCCAGAGATTCAGACATTTCTCCTTTGAGAGATCCCTCCTGATCCTTCCGACAAAAACTTCATCCCTGTTATGCGATAAAATAGGCATCGGATATTTAAGTTCAGCAGGATTATCATAAACGATAACCCCCGGGAACTGGCTGATCAGAAATCTTACATCATCTATATTGAAATCCTTTTCAAATTCAACATTAACTGCTTCAGAATGGCCTCCGACAACAGGTATCCTTACTACTGTAGCAGTTACCATTATACTCTGATCTTCAAGAATCTTACGGGTTTCATCAATCAGCTTCTGCTCTTCCGTAGTATAACCGTCACTCTGGAATGTACCGCCATGAGGAAAACAATTCATGTCGATCTGGTAAGCATAAGCCATTTCCCCCTTAATCCCGCGTCTTTCATTTTCCATCTGGTTTACGGCTTTTACGCCGGTGCCTGTAACTGACTGGTAGGTGGCGATAACAAGACGTTTGATCTTATATTTCCTGTGAAGAGGAGCAAGGGCCATAACCATCTGTATTGTCGAACAATTTGGATTTGCAATTATCCTATCTCCCTTCTTTATAGCATGACTGTTTATTTCCGGAACAACAAGGGGAACATCCTTATCCATTCTCCAGGCAGATGAATTATCAATAACAACTGTCGCCGTTACGGGCAAATGCAGGAGCCCATTCTTTTGATGCGGATGCACCGGCTGAAAAAATTGCAAACACCGGTTTTGCTTCAATCGCTTCCATTACACTTACAACCTTAACAGCTTTCCCTTTAAAGAGCAATTCCTTTCCGACAGACCGTTCAGAGGCAGCAGGGATCAACTCCGTCACCGGGAAGTTTCTCTCTTCAAGAACTTTGATCATTGTCCGGCCAACCATTCCGGTTGCGCCAACAACAGCTGTTTTCATAATTTATTTTGTTAAAATTAAAGTAATTACTTATATTTACTGTTAAGGAAAAACTGTCAAAAATAACTCTTTTTTCAATTCTTCTCGCTGCATGAATAAAGTTATTTTGCTGGTTTTGTTAATGCCCATTCCGGCATTCGGCCAGATCATTGTAAATTTTGAATCCGGTAATTTATCAGGCTGGGTTCAAAGTCCTGACGGACATTGGAACACTGATAATGCCAGCAGCATTTCCGGGATGTATTCCCTGCATCACTCTTATGACAATCCTGATGCCGGAACTGACCGGATCGGCTTTGCTGTCAAAAACTTTCATCCTGGTGAGGCAACTTCCCGGTGGAGTTTTACGATAAGGTACGGATGCGATCCGTCTTCCTCAAATAACTGGGCAGTCTGGCTGATGTCGGATACCGATCCGGTTTCTTTCCCGGGTAATCCGGGTCCAAATGGTTTTGCAGCCGGAGTTAACCAGACAGGTTATGATGATACACTCAGGCTGTGGAAAGTAAAGGACGGGATCTTCAGCCCTGTGATCAGCACCGGGATCAACTGGCAGACAGATATCGGTATAACTGACAAAGTCAGAATAAGTCTGGAACGATCTCTGACAGGACAGTGGATCTTACAGGTTTTCGGACCGGGTGATGTTCTTCTGGATTCTTCAGCAGGCAGTGATCCTGAGTTGTTTAATCCAGGGTGGTTTACTCTGAGCTATACATATACATCAAGCCGCGACAGGCTTTTATGGTTCGATGACTTAAGCATTGATGGCATGTTCTATGAAGACCATGAACCTCCGGTTGTTTCAGGATGTAAAGTAACAGGAAGAAATTCGCTTCAGATTTCCTTTAATGAAGAAATATCTTCAGGATCTGTATCTGTTTCGTCTTTTATGGTTGAAACCGGAAACAACAGAGCTGTTAAAATTACAAAGGGAAATTCGTTCTTCTTTACTGTAGAATTTGAAAACCAGTTCATTGATAAGACAATAAACAGGCTGATAATAAGTAATATATGTGATAAATTGCTAAACTGTACGGGCAAAACCGTGGTTGAGTTTACTCCTGCCTGGGTTGAGCCGGGGGATATTATTATTTCCGAAATAATGCCAGATCCTATTCCGGTTGTATCTCTGCCCGGGAAGGAATATTTTGAATTGTATAACAGGACAGGGTTTGAATACAATACAAAGAACTGGATTCTTGCAGACGGGAGTCAGAAGTACCGGTTTCCCGACAAGATTATCCCTCCTGGGAAATATATGATTATATGTTCAGTCCGCGACACATCATTTTTTATCGGATATGGCAAAACCATTGGACTAATATCCTTTCCTGCCCTAACCGATGGAGGAAAAGTCCTGGCCATTGCGGACAGCACAGGTAATCTGATTCACGGAACAGAATATTCACCCGACTGGTATACAGATGCTTTGAAAGATAAAGGAGGATGGTCACTTGAAATTATCGATACTGATTACCCATTCTTTCAGGAAGGTAACTGGCAGGCGTCAGACTCCAGGGAAGGTGGCACTCCGGGAAAAGCCAATTCTGTATCACGCTTTAACCCTGACAGACTATTCACAGGCATTGAAAATGTATATCCTTTTGATAGTACTTCAGTCAGTATAAAATTCTCCGAAACCGTAGTCGGATTGATCAATAAAATGGAAAGCATTAAGGTTAACGGTTCATTCATTAAATCCCTGGATACCCCTGATCCGCTATTGAGGACCTGCACAATTGTACCGCGCGAAATTCTTCTGCATGGAACAACTTATACTTTGACCATCAGCAATGAGGTAAGTGATTTTGCAGGAAACCAGATGCAAAGAAGTGATTTCAGATTTGGTATTCCTGAAAAGGCAAAGGGAGCAGATATATTGTTTAATGAGTTGCTGTTTAATCCGTTGCCGGAGGGATCGGATTATATCGAGTTTTACAATAATTCAGATAAAATCCTTGATGCATCTGGATTGCTGCTGGTTTCTGTTAACGATGAAAACATGGATACCTCATCGGTATATAGTCTTTCTTCGGAAGGACGGTGCATTCTGCCAGGGGATTATTATGTTATCACGGACAACAAGAAAAGTATTGCTGTAACCTTTCCTTCGGCAATCAATGAACAGATAATTGAAATTCCCACACTTCCTTCAATGCCTGACGACCGGGGCCACCTGATTCTTTACAACAGGGAACTCGATAAAATTGATGAAGTATTCTATGATGAGCAAATGCATTTCTCACTTCTGCAGGGTTATGAAGGTATTTCCCTTGAAAAGATTATAAATCAGGGTTTGTCAGCCAACAAGTCTCTGTGGCATTCAGCTTCTGAATCTTCAGGCTGGGGTACCCCTGGGTCTCTAAACTCGGTATTCCTGGGTCAATCCGGAAATGCTGACAGAATAACTTTTTCCTCGACGAAAATAACACCTGACAATGACGGCAATGAGGATTTTCTGGTAATTGATCTTAAACTTGCAGGAATTGGGAATATTGTTTCTATATCTGTTTTTGATGAAACAGGGCACTTTGTGAAAAAATTAACAGATAACCTGTTCGCAGGGTCAGAAGCATCGGTGGTCTGGAATGGAACAGCTGACGATGAAAAGCTGGTCACCCCAGGTATTTATGTTATTCTGATAACAGTTTTCGATGATAAAGGAAAAGTCGAAAAATGGAAAAAAGTTTGTTCGGTCATAAGATAAACACCCCCCAACCCCCCTTCTATGTGTAAAACAAAGTTTCAGGGGATAATTTTTTATTTATAAAGAACATTATCTATAAAAACATCCTTCTATTAGCAGATTCAACTTTTGAACTGCATTGCCTTGTTTTAATTTATATAGAAAGTGAGCTGTCGCCTAAAGGTAGCAGATTCTTATAAAGAACTGCAGGGGGTTGGTAACAGTCTCACTTAATTATTTGGTTTTTATAGAGATATTTAATTATACTATTGAACATAAATATGGTTTGTTGTTGCTTAAAACAAATCGTACTCTGCTTAATAGCTTTTTGGCTATTTTAATTATAGCCTTGTTTGAGTCCATCCTTTTAATATAAGAAAGGTAACTTTTCATCAACGCTGGATCATTCCTTATTGCTGTCCATGAACTTTCAATAATTGCAGTTCGTAATACATTATGTCCTCGTGGAGTTATATCTCCTGCTCTTTCTTTCTCTCCTGATGATTTTGTTGATGGGACCAGTCCAATATATCCACACATTTTATCTATGTTCCTGAAGCGATTTATTGTTTCCAGTTCCGTTAATATTATCATTGCAGTTAATAATCCTATTCCGGGAATGCTTCTTAACAAAATTACTTGTTCTTGATAAGTTTCTGTTTGTGATAATCGTCGTACCTGTTTGGTTATATTTAAAATAGAAGATCGCAGATTTTTACATTCTGAGATTAATACAAGCAGCGCTTCTTTTCCACTCTCTTCCCCCATATCTATACTCTCAAGCCAACTCATAAATCGGTTTGACCAATGGCTTTGAGGATTTTTAAAAGTGTCATCTATGCTTATTCCATAAAAATACAGAAAGGATTTTATCCGGTTTTTGTATCTGGCCAGGTCTTTTACCAGCATAGTCCTGGTTCGTAATAAACTTCTGTCTCTCTGCGTTTTGATCGATGGTATGTATATAGGGGTCAGGTTCCCGCTGCTCAGAGAACGGGCTATCTTACGACTGTCTCTTTTATCTTCTTTTTGCACTCGTTCTTTATCTGTTGTTGGAATATCTGCCGGATTAACTACAATAGATTTTATCCCAAAAGATACTAATTTGTCATGGATCCAATAACCGCAAAACCCTGCTTCATATGCCGAATGATAAGAGCCGCCAGGAAAATTATTCTTAAGATAATTATATAAAACCTCTGGCCTTGGAGGCTGTGTAAAAGTTTTATATACAATATCTTCTGCCATTACTGTAACTTTCCAACTGTTTAAATGTGCATCAAAACCAACATAAATGTCTTGACCAGTAAAATCAATTTTCTTAACTTGTGCTTCCATAAGTTTCAGGTTTTTAATTTTTTGATTACTTAGTAACTATTCAAACTTATTAAATAACCTGAAACTTTGTTTTACAAACATAGGGCCTGAAGGGGGGCAAATAGATTTTTAATATCAGTTTTTTGGGGATTTAAAGTGAGCTAAATATATGCATGGATTAACCCCCCTTTAGGGGGGCAGGGGGGTGGCAATTGATAAAATGAATTTTATAATGAAGAGATTAACTCAGTCATTATAGTTGTCATTCTGGCTTCGGCTTTTTCGGCTTCGCGCTGGACAATTTCGTGTGTTATGAATTCGATTTTGCCTTCGACTCCAAGATCTGTTATGATACTTACTGCAAAACATGCAAGCCCCATATGCCTTGCAATAATGACCTCCGGCGCTGTCGACATACCAACAGAATCAGCCCCTATCGTACGGAAATGCCTGTATTCAGCAGGGGTTTCGAAAGTAGGCCCGGAAGTTGCAAGATAAATACCTTTCCGGATTGTAATATTGTTTTTATCTGCAATTTCTGTTGCTTTTTCTATCAGCGATTTATCATATGCCTCACTCATATCAGGAAACCGTGGACCAATCCTTTCATCATTCTGGCCGATCAGCGGATTAGGAAGAAGGTTAATATGGTCAGTTATGACCATGATGTCGCCGATTTGAAACGACGAATTAACACCTCCTGCCGCATTCGAAAGAAAAAGATATTTTATTCCGAGATATTTCAATACACGTACCGGCAATGCCATCTGAGCGGAGCCATATCCTTCATAATAATGAAATCTCCCTTTCATTGCGACGATTTTCTTCCCGCCGAAATCACCGAAAATAAGTTTGCCGGCGTGCCCTTCAACAGTTGACACCGGGAAATGTGGTATAACTCTATAATCTAATTCCAGCCGGTTCTCAATTTTTGAAGTCAGACCGCCCAGGCCGGTCCCAAGAATGATGCCAGCTTCAGGATTCACTATCCCTTTTGCCCGGAGAAACTCAACCGTCTCTTTTATTTTTTCTAACATATTCAAGTATCACATTATCGAACACCTGTTTGCCATTTCTCAAAAAATCAACCCTGACCGGAAAATAAAAAAACGACCTCTTTAAAATATCCGGAATAGATGTAATTTCCCTTAACCTGACAGAATCTTTTTCTGTAGTTATGACCGATCTTACAGGTGATTTAAGGTTGTTCCATGAAATGGTAATCTTTTTTATATCGTCCTCGCTAAAATAATGATGATCGGGGAATCTCACATGAATAATTTCTTTGAAATATTTTCCGAGGAATTGTTTGAACAATCCGGGATCAGCAACTCCTGTTACCAGAACAATACCGTGTGCCTCAGAGATTTTCTCAGATAAGCTTAATTTCGCGGGAACAATGTTTTCAAACAGGGGTAAAGCATCATCATATTTAAAAGAAGTAAAAAACAATTTTTGGCCGGATGCCGGTTTTATCTCTTCTGTTATGCTTTCTAAGATATTCACTGAAATATAATCAGGTGCTTTTGAGATCAGGATAAGATCGGCCCTTTTCATATTCTTCCTGCTTTCCCTCAGTCTTCCAAATGGCATTAAATAATCTCTGGTAATCAGCCTGTCATATTTTGAAAGAAGAATTGAAAGACCAGGTTTAATGCTTCTGTGCTGGAAAGCGTCATCGAGAATAATCACCTCTGTTTCAGGAAATTCCTTCATTATTGTTTTGACCCCGTTAACCCGGTCCCTGTCGACTGCCACGACAACATCACGGAACTTGCGGGAGATCTGTAAAGGTTCATCCCCGATATCCGAAACTTTGGAAGCTTCAGTAGCAATTCTGAAACCAGATGATTTTCTTTTGTATCCTCTGCTTAAAACGGTCACCTTGAATTCGTTATGCAGTAAACCGGCCAGGTATTCTGTATGAGGAGTTTTTCCTGTCCCGCCTACTGTAATATTACCCACACAAATAACCGGGATGCTGAACTTTTCTGAAGGCAGAATACCTGTATCAAAAAGGTAATTCCTTATATCAGTGATCGTCTGGTACAGGATTGCAAAGGGAAATAAAAGGAAATATTTTTTGCTTCCCATAGATTAATGAACCTCGATAAAATAGGGTAATCTTGCCTGTATCCCTGAGAGATCCTTTATCTCCTGCAGCTGATCATAAAACTTTTGATATTCACCGAGCTCGTTCTTTAAAATCCGCATTTTGATTTCACCGGTCAGCTGCGACAGGATCTTTGTATACGGATCTTCAAGTACAGGCAGTTCCCTTACCGACCAGGTATCAATTCCAGCGAGGCTTGCTGCTTTTTCTACTGAGGCATTCAGTCCACCCATTTCATCAACGAGACCTATTCCCAGTGCATCAGTTCCGCTCCATACCCTTCCCTGTCCGATACTGTCAACCGCGGTAAACCTCAGTTTCCTTCCAGTTGATACTTTGGTAACAAAATCAGAATAAACATTCTCAATGCTGGCCTGCATCACATCTTTCTCATAGACACTCATAGGCCTGTAAACAGAAGGGAAATCCGAATTCTTGTTTGTTTTAACTGTTTGTGTGGAGATACCAAGTTTTTGATTCAGCAATTTGCCTGCATCCGGAACAAGTCCGAAGACACCTATTGATCCGGTTATTGTCGTGGGACTGGCAAAGATCCTTGATCCCGGTGCAGATATGTAATAACCGCCCGAGGCAGCATAATTACCCATCGAAATAACGACCGGTTTTACTTTTGAGGCAAGTTCCAGCTCCTTCCAGATAATATCGGATGCAATTGCATTTCCTCCGGGTGAATTGACCCTCAGAACAATAGCTTTGACATTCGAGTCGAGCCTTTCTTTCCTGATCAGATCCCCATAGGAATTACCCCCGATATTGGTGTCGTTCCCCTTGCCCATGACAATTGTGCCGGATGCATAAATAACAGCGATCCTGTTTCTGGACGACACCGTTTTATTAGGATTGGGAACCCTTGAATACTTCAACATCGGAACCATATTTATCTTATCCTCTTTGGTGAGTCCCGATAAAATCTTTAAAGTATCAATCAGAGCATCCCGGTGCAGAAGCCCGTCAACAAGCTTATTTTCAAGTGCCCTCGATGCTACATAACCGACGAGATTGTCAGCCATCTGATTCAGGTTTCCAGGAGATATGCCCCTGGCTTTTGAAATATTTGCAATTACATGCGACCAAATAGATCCTACATAGCTTCTTATCTGTTCCTCGTTTTCCTTGCTGAGTTGGTCAAGAATGAAAGGTTCAACGGCTCCTTTGAATTTCCCGTGACGCACAACCTGAACTCTCAACACCGAGTTTATCAAGAGCTTTCTTATAGAACATCACTTCTCCGCTGAGTCCTTTGAAATCGACGTCGAGGAGGGGTTGATAAATATTTTATCTGCAACTGTTGACAGGTAATATCCCTCTTGCATGAGAACATAATCTGAATAAGCTATTACAAACTTACCGCTGGTCCTGAACTTATCAAGAGCTTCCCTGATCTCTTCCATAGTGGCCCATCCCGACGGCATGAGGCCGTTTTCGATAAGGATTCCCTTTATTTTATTATCTGCCGAAGCTTTTTTAATATTCTGGAGGATATCATTCAGTCCCGGTGCCTGAGTTACAGTCAGATTTATCAAATCAAATCCTGCAAAGGGATTATTGCTTCCCCTGTCGGGTATCGTCACACCTGCCTTCAGGACCAGTATGGAATTGTCGGGTATGCTTACCGGTTTTTCACCTGTTACGACAAGCGCGCTGAGGCTTGACAACATTATGATGAAAAACAGGAGTGTGGTAAGGATTATACCGGTAATTGTAGCCAGCGTATATAAAAGAAAGTTTTTCATATGAATGGTTGCTTTAATAAAATGAGTTTCAAATATATAAAAAACAATGTTATGAGATGGCGGGAATAAAAGGAATTAATAAATTTAGCAAAAGATCATTTGATGACCAATTATGCATTTCTCGGATTAGGCACCAACCTCGGTGACAGGGAGGCCTATCTTAACAAGGCTTTAGAATTAATCAGCAAATCAGTTGGCAGAATTGATACTTTTTCAGGCATTTATGAAACTGAACCATGGGGTTTTCAAAGTGAAAATAACTTTCTCAACATGGTAATCAAGATCCATACTGATCATAAACCGGCTATTCTGATGAAAAAGCTTTTACTTATTGAAGAGCAGCTTGGCAGAATCAGGGACAGCCGCCAATATAAATCAAGAACCATTGATATTGATATTTTACTTTATAGTAACCTGATAATTAATGATTCTAACCTGACCATTCCTCATCCAATGATGCAAGACAGGAAATTTGTCCTTGTTCCGCTTTGTGATATCGCTCCTAAAATGATCCATCCTGTGCTTAATAAGGCGTTTGCCGAAATGCTTAAAGAATGCAGGGATAAGCGGGAAGTAAAGAAATATTACCCCCTTTCATTCCCCCCAGGGGGGGAAAAAAGCCAATAAATATTTGAGTATTTTCGCCCCTTCAGGGGAGATGTCCCGACTAAGCGGGACAGAGGGGTTTGATTGCATAACAGCATAACCTGCATAACCGCAGAACAATCATATCAATCCGTTATCCGCAAAGCTGTAGTAATCCTTATCGGATATGATAAGATGATCGAGCAGCTGTATATCCAGAAGATTGCCTGCATCTTTTATTTTCTGTGTTATCCTTGTATCCGACTCACTTGGATTCAGATTACCAGAAGGATGATTGTGGCAGACAATTATCCCCGAAGCAAGATACTCAACAGCTTTCTTCATTATGATCCTTACATCGGTCACCGTTCCGCTTATTCCGCCCTGGCTCAGTTTCATCCTGTCGATAACCCTGTTGGACCTGTTAAGGAACAATATCCAGAACTCCTCATGATCAAGGTCGGAAAGAAGCGGCTGAAAAATATCAGCAACATCCTTTGAGCATTTGATCTGATATACATCCGGAATCTCAGCGAGCTTTCTTCTCCGGCCAAGCTCCAGGGCAGCCGATATTGTTACGGCTCTTGCCGGCCCTATTCCATGGATTTTCAGCAGGTCGGATACAGATAGTTTACCGAGTGAGTTCAGGTTATTATTAACGACTCCAAGCAGCTCCCGTCCCAAGATCGACGGCAGATTTCTTTCTGGTACCTGAGCTGATCAGGATTGCCAGTAATTCAGCATCGCTCAGGCTTGAAATACCTTTCCTGATAAGTTTTTCCCTGGGTCTGTCCTCGACAGCCCAGTCAGTAATTTTAAGAGACATGCAGCAAGAGATATATTTACAATTTAAAGATAAGAAAAACTCTGAAAAGAAGTAAGGATTTTTACAGAATTTAATCACCCCCAACCGCCCGATTAAAGTCAACACCCCACCCCCCCCGAAAGGGATGATCTCCCCACAGCCTCCCCAAGGGGATAATCACCCCCCAACCCCCCCAGGGGAGGCAAATTGAATGCTACAATCATAATTCCATCAGGAATTAGAAATCTTTTTCAGCTATTCCTATTAACCCCCCTTCAGGGGGGCAGGGGGGTGATTAAGAGGATACAAAAACAAAAAAGGGGGCCGTCTTAACCGTCCCCCAGAATTTTATTATTGATTGTCCTATTTCAGGCTACTCACATGTTTTACCAGCGATGACTTGAGGTTTGAAGCTTTCTTCCTGTGAATTATGTTTTTCTTTGCCAGCTTATCAAGCATGGAATTCAATTTTGGAAGCATGGTTTCTGCTTCTCCCTTGTTTGTTGTGCTGCGAATGGCTTTCAATGCATTGCGCATCGTTTTTGCGGAATATTTGTTCCCTTCATTCCTTGTTTTGATCTGCCTGATCCTTTTCTTTGTTGAAATATGGTTTGCCATGCTTTTTTTATTAATTCCGATAACTCTGTTTCGTAGTCCATAGGGGAATCGAACCCCTGTTACCAGGATGAAAACCTGACGTCCTAACCACTAGACGAATGGACCATTTAAAGAACTTTAAAAATGCGGTTGCAAAGAAACGATGTTTTTTTTGATTAGCAAAATATTTTCCTAAAAAACGTATCTGATTGATAAAGCACCATTTATTCCACCCCAACCTGTAAATCCGATGAGGTTCACTGAGGGCAGAAGGTCGAGCGACAGATTCAGCGGAATTTCATCAAATGTGTATTCAATACCTATAACTCCGTCTGCCCCGACAACAAGGCCCGAATATGTTTCATCAAGATTTGGATTATAGCCATGGGTCCATGTTCCGAGGTGCGCTCCAAAACCAAAGTACCAGTTAAGAGCGGGGTACTCTCCTGTCCAACGCTCGAATTCATATAATCCGGTGACCACAAACCCTGCCCAACGGGTTGCCAGAATACCTTCGAAAGCATTTTTCTCATTCAGGAAGTGCTTTACTGTTATGCCCGTCGGTAATCCCCCCCTTATCCCGAGGCTGGTCTTGTAATCCTGTGCATAGGTTGAAATCAGTGTAGAAATAGCGAATAGAAGTAGCAAAAAAATCTTTTTCATGTACTTAAGTTTATAAATTAAATATTCTGGTAATTGTTTGTTTATCTTCTACTTACGGAAGATTCTGAACTCATACCCAACCCTTCCCTTATCTCCTTGGGAAGGAACTAAAACGCTTATATACTGAACACTACGCTCCTTTCTCTTAGCCTTAAGAAAAGGGGGTTGGGAGGATGAGTTAGATATCAACACTATTTTGGATAGAACGAACTCACCATGTTATTTGTTACAGCCTAAAAGCTCTTTTGCAAGGGACTTTATATCGACATCCATCGTAATCACCTGAGCTCATGAACAGGTAAACCGGAGAGTGGAAGCGCATCATTTTTATAAATGAAAACATCTCAGCCGAATCGTCATAAACCGCAATATTTTTCCCGCCAAAAGCATCCATAACATCCTTTTTTGATAAAGGAACAAGCTTTTTAATCTCAAACTGGCGGGGATTAAAATATACAAAGGCATTCGAAGCTTTTTCGAGTGTCCCTTTATAGAATGGGATGAACCCTATATTAAGGCTTGAATAAGTGTGTAGCTCGAAAATGGCAATAATGTTCCTGCTGGGATAGGCGGATGCTACTGCTTCCACAGTGGCTTTCACTTTTGAAGGAGAATGCGCAAAATCGAGAAAAACTGTTCCATTCTCGTTTTCATCCAGCTTTTGAAGTCTTCCGGATGTTCCCTCAAAACTTCCTATTGCAGAATAAAAATCATCCTCCGTTATGCAGGCAGCAAGGCATGCCTCCCTGGCAGCTGAAAGGTTTTGCATATTGTGCTCTCCGAAAATTCTGACCTGGATTGTCCTGTTATGGGTTGCTGCATGGAATCCGGTCTTGTTTTGAAAGTGACCATGTACCCTGTAAGGAATCTTTTTAATATTCCCCGGTGCTGCATCTGCTATCTTCTTCACTTCAGGATCATCGGCAAAATAGATCAATGATCCGCCTTCTGAGATCTTCTCTGTGAATATCCTGAACTGATCAACATAATTTTCAAACGTTGGAAAGACATTCATATGATCCCATGAAATACCGTTAAGTACAGCTATGTCGGGCATGTACAGATGAAATTTTGGCCTTCTGTCAAGGGCTGAGGTAAGATACTCATCACCTTCGAACACTGCGACAGGGGAATCATCAGATAATCCCACCATGGTATCGAATCCGTCGATTGAAGAACCCACCATGAAATCGAATTTCAGTCCCAGGATTTTGAAAACATGCATTATCATGGCTGTAGTTGTTGTCTTGCCATGGCTCCCGGCGACAACAATACGTTTTTTGTTTTTTGTCTGTTCATAAAGGAATTCCGGGAATGACATTATTTTTAATCCCAGCCTGATGGCTCTCAGAAGCTCAGGATTATCAGCCCTGGCATGCATCCCAAGGATGACTGTGTCAATATCCCCGGTAATTTTTTCAGGATTCCATCCGTACTTCTCCGGCAGAAGGCCATAGAAAGCAAGACGTGAACGGGATGGTTCAAATATTTCATCATCCGATCCTGTGACTTTATAACCTTTAAGGTGAAGGGCAATGGCTAAATTATGCATTACTGCTCCGCCAACAGCGATAAAATGCACTTTCATCCTAGACATCACATATCCGGATGCATTTTTTCAGGGAAGCAAGCTTGTCTTTCTGTGACGGAACAAATTCCTGACCGACATATCCTTTATAGCCTGTTTTTACAAGAGCTTGCATTATTGCCGGATAGTATAAGTTCCTGTGTTTCATCAAGCTCATGCCTTCCCGGAACTCCGCCTGTGTGGATATGTCCAATGTGGCGGATATACTTTGTCATGTTCTCAATGATATTACCTTCCATGATCTGCATATGGTAAATATCGTACAGCAGTTTAAATCTTTCCGATCCGACCATTTCAGCGAGAGCTGCACCCCATGATGTTTTGTCGCACTGGTAGTCCTTATGACCATAGCTGTTCAGTAATTCCATAATTATTGTTACTCCGTGTTTTTCAGCAGTTGGCATAAGTTGGCGGAGTCCGATGGCACAATTAATGAGCCCCTCGTTGTTGTCAAGCCCTTCACGGTTGCCTGAGAAGCAGATCAGGTTGGGTACACCTGCGGCAGCAGCCTTCGGGATCATTGCCTCAAAGTCGGCGATCAGCTTTGAATGGTTTTCTTTCCGGTTGAAGCCTTTCGGAATACCCCAGTCGGTGGCATATCCGACCGCACATTTCAAACCAGCCCCGGCAACAACAGGCCAGTCTTTTTCATTGAGCAGTTCTATCGATTCAATACCCATATCCTTGCAGGCTTTTGCAAATTCTTCGAGTGGAATATCACCATAGCACCACTGGCTTACGGAATGATGAATGTTGCCTTTCAGCTTGTATTGATCCTCAACGGATCCGGCCAGGATGACAAATGGTTTGCCTGCTGTTGCAACAGCAGCACCTGCCATGCCTCCTATCATATTTCTTCTTGTCATAATCGTATAATTTAATTAACCTCTAAATTAGATATTCTATATGAAAATTTCAAAATCTTACACAGAGGGTCACATCGCCCATCCCCACTAAAGGGGGGCTAATAATGCCTCAATTGTTTCCCTTCCCTGCAGTCAGGCTCCTTCGCTAAATTTGCCCACTGGGCAAATTCTTAACGCTCGGTCCCCTTTAGGGGGGATGGGGGGTGTTTTATTCTGTGTAATTGTTCTTGATTTATCATCCTCTGTTTTTAACGCTTGTCAAACCAGTTTGATAGCTTTAAACCGGTTACATCTTTATTCTCTACTGCACCTTCCGGCAACAACAAAACTACAATATCTGTTTTTGAATCAGGCTGGAACAATAATATCAAAACCCAAAAGTGTAGTACCGGGATTCGGAGCATCATAGCTGTGCGGCGGGACGGTGCTCCTGGTTTTTAACACTACCCCGGCAGGGGATTTGACCTTAACAAGCAGAATTTTCCCGTTTTTTGTAAGTTCAGCTGTATTATTTCCGATTACTTCAACATCAGCTGAGGTAAGCATGTTCCATCTTATGCTTGACTCTTTGTTTGCCGTCTCAATTTCATCACGGACCATCACATACTTTTTATCAACGACTGCAATTCCCCTCATGGCTTTCTTCAGGTTTTCGCTGTAAAGTGATGAGATATCTGACATAACACTCATCATTTCAGGTTTTTTCGAATAATCTGATATTGAGCTGTATCCATTTACTTTCTGGAGCTTGTCATTTACTGTAAGAGTATTATGTACAAAATTATTATATCTGTAAACCTCCCAACGCTGCGAGTTTTGCGCCATGTTCCAGAGATCGACTCCTGCCGTTTCGAGTGAATTATAATCCTGCATACCGAAATCCATTGCCCAGCGTACCCCGTTTGATTCCATAATAAATGATCCAACGTCCATGTGTCCATGATTCACTGACGGGGAGCCGCACTTAAATCCAACGAATATTGCATTTCGATCGGTCCAGGATGTTCGCATCAGTGCAACAGGATTTTTCCCCTGCCCGATCCATATGTTTTTTAATGGTGGTGTAATTTTATTCATCGTCGATCCGGCGCCCCAGATCATCACTGACGGCAACAGCCGGTCATTCGGAGGATTCTTGTTCTCAAGGTAATAGCGTTCCGACCAGAGGAGTGAGGGATCATTTAACCGGTGAGCAAACCAGAACATAGCCGGATTCATCCCACCTCCCGCACCCGAGTCGGAATAGTTAAAACAGCTGCCGGCCGGACCTGTCATATTTTCAAGGTATGAAGCCGTTTTAAGGAACCCCTGATTTATTATAACACCGAAATTTTTTCCAAATGCTTTTTCCATGGCACTCAGGAACATTATGTTGAAACTGGTACCATAACCCCAGTAGCTATACCCTTCGGGGTATGCTCCATCAGGTTCATAATCCCCCATCGGAAGCCTTATGGAACCAACCGCACGTTCAATTATACCCGTTGCCAGATCTTTTTCATCTTCAAATACAGCAAGCGCGCCGTATGTCATCCCTGCATTGCAAACCTGATTCCAGTTGTTGGATCCATTCACCCAGCCTGAATTTTCCGCCAGCAGGGATGGTTTTAACCCCTTTTCAATAATTGCCTTTTTGATTGCATTCCGTGTACTTAATGATAAGGTGTCATACAACCAGTCATATCCGATTGACACAGCCATTGTCATTTCGGCAACATCAAGAAAATGAGAGGGATTCCAGTCATCGAAGGATGATACAGCGATCAGTTCTTTTTCAGCCCGCTCCAGATATCTGGCATCTGAAGTCATTCGCCATGCATACGACAGATAGAATATTCTCCTGAGGGCTTCACGTGATTTATCAAGCAGTCTCCTTCCGATAAGTACTCTTTCAACTGGAGTCTGAGGAATAATTTTATCGCATTCACTGATAATAAATTGATCAATCTTATTCCAGATCTCATCGGCAGCTATTGTTTGTCTGATAGCAGCTTCTTCTCCTTTCAGGAGGAGGATACGGGGGTGATCCGGCACTTTCAGTATTAATTCGCTTTTGTCACTCCGGGCTGATACAACTGCTCCGGTAACCTGAAGAATAAATAAAATGTTAAAGATTTTCTTCATCCGGAATAGATTTTGATTATCCTTTAAAGTAAAGCAAAAATCCTGTCATGGTATTCGCAGGTGAAAGTTTTATATTTGTGGAACGGTCATTAATTCCGGACAATTTTATGAAGCGTCGTGCAAAACACGATTATACAGAAGGTCATTCGATCGAGCTCCTGCGAAGCGGGGAACCTTTTTTCGCTGCCAATATTTCAGCAATTGACGAGGCTAAGCACTATATACACTTTCAGTCATATATAGTTGATGAAGACGCAACAGGCCTGAGAATAATAGATGCCCTTGTAAGGGCGGCTCAAAGAGGGGTCCGTACCTATCTTCTTCTTGATGCCTTCGGTACCAAATACCTTTCGAGCGAATTGCTGAAAAAAATCGATGATTCAGGGATACTTTTCAGGTTTTTTTCACCGGTTTTTATCACAAAAGGATTTCATCTGAGCCTCAGGCTGCATCACAAAGTCTTGCTTGTAGATGGTGAACTTGCTATAATCGGCGGGATGAACTTTGCCGACCGTTATCATGGCACGGAACAGAAAAAAGAATGGCTCGACTTTGCTCTCGCTGGTAAAGGGGCCGGAATGCAGACATATTAACAGCATTCTCAGGAAGCTGTGGAACAAAACATTCATTTCAAAGGAAGAACGGTCGAATGAGATCGTTCATATAACCAAAACTTATGAAGAAAATATTAAGCTGAGGGTAATTGAGAATAACTGGTACCGCAATAAAATAGAAATCCTTCGAAGTTACAGGTCTGCTTTTAAGCATGCCAGGACCATATGATTATATTTGCCAGCTATTTTCTTCCGGGACGTCTGGAACGAAAACTTCTGAGGCTTGCCAGTTCCAGGGGTGTAGATATTAATATCGTCCTTGCAGCTGAATCGGATACTCCGATATTCAGAAGGGCAACAAGTTTTCTTTATGATTTTATTCTCCGAAATAATATCAGGATCTATGAATATCTGCCTTCAAACCTGCATGCCAAGGTCGCAACTGTCGATGGCAAGTGGAGCACGATCGGAAGTTACAACCTGAATCATATAAGCGATTATGGAAGCATTGAAATGAATGTTGATATTCTCGATGAAGCATTTACCAAGAAATTTGAAAAAATTCTGCGGACAATTATTAAAAATGATTGCAGGCAGGTCACCTTCGAAGAATATCTCCGCAGGAAAACCTTGTTTACACAGATTTCAGGATGGATGTCTATACCAGATGATCAGGCTTTTCATGAGGCTGATGGCGCAGATGACATCGAAGAAAAGAAACACCCCCCATCCCTCCAAGGGGGGCAAACTTCAGAACTGATGGAAGCTCATCGATACAAATTCCAGCACAGTTCGGTAATGCGGTACGCCAGTATGTCCATGTGTGACCTCCGTCACGCATCCTGAATTCGTGAGGAATTTCCTTTTTGCGCATTGCAATATGCACAAGTGAATTACCCTCATAGAGAAAATCATCGTCACCGCAGTCGATGTACCACCTGACGGCTTTTTTCTGATCATCCTTAATGTTCTCAATCAGGTTCAGCACGCTGTATTTATTGAAATAAGCTTCCTTATCAGCATCTGTTATACCTTCAACACCTTGCCAGAGCGTGATAGTTCTTCAATTCTTCAATACTTCCTGGTCCGGTTGCAGCGCTAAGCGGACATGCTGACTGAGAACAATTCAGGATGATGAAGTGCGTAAACAAATGTGCCTTCACCGCCCATTGATAAACCTGCATATTGCACGATATCTTTTATCCGACTTGATGCGGTAGGTTTTTTCAACATATGGCATGAACTCCTGAAAGAAGAAATCTTCGTATCTCCATTCTCCTTTTACATCATTGACATAACCTCTTTTCCCGGTGTTTGCATCAGGCATGACAACAATCATAGGAGTTGCAATGCCAGCATTAATAGCCTTGTCGGCAATGTTCAGCATTTCACCGAACTGGACCCATCCGGTCTGATCATCACCGGCGCCATGAAGCAGGTAAAGGACCGGATAGCTGCGCTCGGATGTCTCATAATCCGGAGGGAGATAAACGGCATATTTCCTGTCCATCTTCAGTATTTTGCTGGGCATCGAGAGGTTGTCCATGACTTTGCCGGTCTGGGCAATCAAAGCTGAGGCAATAAACAAAAATCAGAATGTAAATGATATTTTTTTCATAGTAATTGTAAATGTTGCTGGTTGTTAATGCTGTTAGTTTTAAATTCAACTGGAATTGATCATTAAATAACCTGTAACTTTTTCCCGCAGATCTCCGGAGTTAAGATTAACTTGCATTAAGATAACAAGTCCGCATGCCGAACCTGAGATCCGCATGAAGATCTGCGGTATGAGAGGAGATAAAAATGAAGCTTTACACTGAGACTCCACAGAAGTATTCACTGAGGAATTCAACTCTGCGAAGAATCGTAGAGTCTCTCCGTGGTTAACTTGTTTTTTATACTTAATATTGTAAACAAAATCTTAAATCATGAAAATTCATCTCTTCAATATTGCAAATTTCAAGGTTGACGGCGGCGCAATGTTCGGTGTGATACCGAAAGCGCTTTGGTCGAAAGCTTATCCGGTTGATGAAAGGAACCTTATAGTCCTCACACTCCGTTCATTGATTGTTGAAACTGACGGTCATGTTATCCTGGTCGACACGGGTTGGGGCGATAAACAGGATGAGAAATTTTTCAGGTATGTGTATCTGCATGACGGAGAAGGGCTTATTGGAGGTCTTGATGCACGGGGATTCAGACCGGAAGATATAACAGATGTCTTCCTGACTCATCTTCATGCAGATCATTGCGGGGGAGGTGTAGTAAAAAGCAAAACAGGATACAGGATATGAGATGACATTTCCTGATGCAATCTACCATGTAAGCACGCTCACAGTGGGAGTGGGCTTTGAAGAATAACCTGCGCGAGGAGGATGCATTTCTTGAGGAAAATATATTGCCGATTTCCCAGAGCGGACAGCTGAACCTGGTGGATGAGGAATGTGAGTTGTTTGAAGGATTTAAAATGAAGATCTGTTACGGACATACACCTGGTCTTATGATACCCATAATAAGGTATTAGAATAATGTTCTCGTTTATACTGGGGACCTGATCCCTACAACTGCTCACATACCTCTTATCTGGAATATGAGCTACGATATTGAATCACTTAAGACAATTGATGAAAAATCAAGCCTTCTGAATGAGGCAATTAAAAATAATTATTTTCTTGTATTCCAGCATGATGCAGAGGTGGAATGCTGCAGACTTAAAATGACTCCAAAAGGTATAAGGGCGGGTGATAAATACAACTTTTCGGAGATAGTTGCTAAATAAGTTAAGAACTTGCATAGAGTGCAACTGAGGAAATTTCTCAACTATTTTGTTCCTATATTTGATAGAAGCAACTATTCCTTTTACTAATGATTTCATTGTTAATAAAATAACAACAATATGGCAGACTTCATCTACGAAAAGCCTTTTCAGCTCGAAAAGGACACAACATAACTACCGGTTATTGTCGGACAAATACGTTAAAACAGTTCAGGTGGACGGCCGGAAAATCCTCCGGGTCCAATCCACGAAGGTCTGGAATTGCTGGCAAAAGTGGCTGTATCCGACCTTTCGTTTTACCTCAGGAAATCTCATCTTGAAAAATTGAGAAAGATAGTAGACGATCCTGAAGCAACAGATAATGACAAATTTGTGGCATATATAATGCTAAAGAATGCCGTAATATCGTCAAAAGAAATACTTCCATGGTGCCAGGATACCGGAACAGCGATCGTTATTGGCAAAAAGGGTGAAAATGTATTTACAGGAGTTAATGATGCTGAATACCTTTCAAAGGGTATTTATGAAACTTACCAGGAGAAAAACCTGAGGTTTTCACAGATTGTTCCTTATACAATGTTTGATGAAAAAAACACAGGTACAAACCTCCCGGCTCAGATCGATATTTACTCGATCCAGGGGAATAAATATGAATTCCTGTTCATCACCAAGGGTGGCGGATCGGCCAACAAGACATTCCTTTATCAACAGAGCAAGTCGCTTCTCACTGAAGAATCACTCACAAAATTTGTAAAGGAAAAGATAAAGGAGCTTGGCACATCAGCCTGTCCTCCTTATCACCTTGCATTTGTCATCGGCGGGACATCGGCAGAAAGCACTCTGAAGACAGTCAAGGAGGCTTCAGCAGGGTATCTCGATCACCTTCCCACTACTGGCAATAACAGTGGTCGTGCATTCCGTGATATTGAATGGGAACAGAAGATCGAAAAGATATGTCAGGATTATGGTGTCGGTGCGCAATTCGGCGGAAAGTATTTTGTTCATGATGTAAGAGTGATCAGGCTTCCGCGTCATGCAGCTTCATGTCCTGTCGGTATGGGGGTAAGCTGCAGTGCCGACAGGAATATCAGGGCAAGGATCGATGAGAACGGGATTTTCCTTGAAGAACTTGAAAAGAATCCGGCACGGTTTCTGCCTGAGAAAGCACCGGAGCTTGAAAAGCCTGTCGAAATTGATCTTGATCGTCCGATACACGAAGTTCTTGAAGAACTGACAAAGTATCCAGTCAAAACACGGCTTAACCTCAGAGGCACATTGATCGTTGCGCGCGATATTGCCCATGCCCGCATTAAGAAGATGATCGATGAAGGCAAGCCCATGCCTGACTATTTCAGGAACCATCCCATATATTATGCAGGACCGGCCAAAACCCCGATCGGAATGCCGTCAGGGAGTTTTGGTCCGACAACAGCCGGAAGAATGGATTCTTATGTTGATCTTTTCCAGAGTCTGGGAGGATCACTTATCATGGTCGCAAAGGGCAACCGGAACAGACAGGTAATTGAAGCCTGCAAAAAATACGGGGGTTTTTATCTTGGATCAATCGGCGGTCCTGCAGCAATCCTTGCAGCTGAAAACATAAAATCGGTCGAGATAGTCGATTTTGAGGATCTTGGCATGGAAGCAATCCGGAAGATAAGGGTTGAGAATATGGCGGCGTTCATCATTACCGATGACAAGGGGAATGATTTTTTTGATGAGTATAATAAGTGATGGCCTCACCCCAAACCTCTCTCCCGGAGTACCGGCCTCACCCCAAACCCCTCTCCCGGAGTGAGAGGGGCTTACAAAAGTAAAAGAGAAGGCATATGGTATATTTAGGTAAAGCAAGAATTAAGGATATGCACTTTGGTGCAAAGCCTGATTTATTCAGACGTGCCATAAGTCACAGAAATAATCCAGACTGAATCTGAAAGTATTCTGTGGAAACATTTAAGGAAATTTCGCTCAGAAGGATTCGTTTTTCGGAGGCAACATCCGATTGATATTTTTATTGCTGATTTTTATTGTCACAAGATAAAAGCTGGTAATCGAAATTGATGGTGAATATCATTCAAGGGATAAATCACTTGAATATGACGATAGCAGAACTGGTGAACTTGAAAGATTCGGGATATCTGTTATTAGATTCAAGAATGAAGAGGTACTAAATAATTGTGAAGTAGTACTTATCTAAAATTCGTATCAAGATAAAAGAACTATCATCCCCCGCTCACTCCAGGAGCGGGGGACAGGAGGGGGTGAGGCCGACACCACATCATCAAAATAATAGTCATTTACAAAATTGAGCTGTCATCCCTTGCTCACTCCGGGAGCAGGAAACAGGAGGGGGTGAGGTCGACACCACATCATCAAAATAATGGTCATTTACAAATTTGACACTCATCCCCCGCTCACTCCGGGAGCGGGGGATAGGAGGGGGTGAGGCCGACACAACACCAGCAAAATAATGGCCATTTACAAATTTGAACTGTCATCACCCGCTCTCTCCGGGAGAGCAGGTAACAGGAGAGGGTGAGGCCGCATTTCCTTTTTTTGACGTCTTTTACTTTGGTAACTTTTTAAAAACAGGACCGATTAAGTTAAAAAAACTAAATTTTTAAAGGTAAATTATTTAAGCCGCTCTGACGTTTAAGATAATTTTTTACCTTGTTGCTACACATTTTTTTGAATTATGAAGAAGTTCTTATTTGGTTCACTCCCGGACTGATCATCGGTGTGCTCATTATTCTCAGTGCCGGCAGGGCAATCGAATAAAACCTCAACAAATGAATATTGCATGTCTTGCCATATTCACCCGATGGCGGATGCAGACTGGAAAAGATCTGTACATTATGAAACCCAGTCAGGATACAGAGTTGCCTGCGTGGAGTGCCATCTTCCTCCAAAGGGACATGGATACCTGTGGGCAAAAGGGAAAACAGGGTTGCGCGATCTGTGGAGTTACTGGACCAAGGATTCAGCCTCATTCGACTGGGTTGAACGCGGCAGACTTGAACTAGCCCGTGGATACACGTATGAAAGCACCTGTATTAAATGTCATGAAAACCTTTTCCCTGCGAAACTTACCAAAGGACGGGGAGAATGCACATCTTTATTATACCCAGCAGAAAAAGACTCCTGACCTGAATTGCATAAACTGTCATCTGAATGCTGGCCACTATATTGAAGGCTATACCCATGGAAGCAATACAACTTTCGGGGCCGTCTCGTCAGCACCTAAAGAGATATTTACAGAACCTGCGACCGTTACCGAATTTAAGAACTATACCGAAAAAATACCAAAATCCTCAGTTACCTTTAACATGGTTGCCATCTCCGGAGGAAAATTCCAGATGGGCAGTCCCGAAGATGAGCCTTTCAGGAAAGCAGATGAAGGACCTGTAAGGGAAGTTGAGATAAGTCCGTTCTTCATGGCAGAGGTTGAAGTCACATGGGATGAATACCTTGCATTTTATGTTCAGACATCCGCTGAAGGCCGTTCATCTGATACTGAAGGTTTGAGAAGCGGTCTTAAGGCATCTCAGAATGTCGATGCAATATCCGGTGCCACTCCTCCATATGGACAACCTGACCAGGGATGGGGAATGGGACAGCGTCCGGCAATATCTTTTACGTATCATGCAGCAGAGACCTACTGCAAATGGCTCTCACTTGTCACGGGTAAAACCTACCGTCTGCCGACGGAGGCTGAATGGGAATATGCGTGCAGAGCCGGAACACAAGGTCCGTTTTTCTTCGATGGAGATCTGAAGAAATATGAAAAGACGGGGCTCAGGGCAAAACTTGGCAAGAATGATACAACTCTAATTAACAGATATATAGTATATAAGGAAAACAGTCCGTCGAAAACCCAGACACCCGATTTCGTAAAACCAAATCCGTTCGGACTGAAAAATATGGCAGGAAATGTAGCCGAATTCTGTGCTGACTGGTACCAGCCTGACGCCTATTCACAATATCCCTGCAGGTGTTGTTAAAGATCCCAAGGGTCCCGAAAGCGGTGAGGAACATGTCATCCGCGGCGGTACATTCCAGAGTCCGGCCTGAGCTTTGAGAAGTGCCGCGCGTGATTATACAAGAACAGAAGCATGGCTTCGGACCGATCCGCAGATGCCAAAAAGCATCTGGTGGTATTCCGACTGCTTTAATGTAGGATTCAGGGTAGTGTGCGAATTTGACGGCAAAACCGGAAACGTAAGCACCTCAAATTGAGTAATTCCAGTCACTTTTGTTCAGGCTGGTGTAACGAAATTTGATGAACAGATTTGTTTTTGTGAAACAAGTTATTTATATTCGGTGGCACCTTTAAACCCTAATGTCTAACCTAAAAACCTGAACACATCGGATAACCAAATAATTATCGAATATTAAGAATGAATTTGAATGAGTGTAAGTTTTACACTTATTCGGATTTTGTTTATTATTTGAATTAAGAACCTGACTAATTAAAAGACAAGAACCAAAAAAAGAGAAAAACCAAGAAACATCCCCCCCTCCCTGCAAGCTGGCTCCTTCGCTAAATTTGCCCACCGGGCAAATTTTTAACGCTCGGCCCCCTTCCAAGGGGGACTTATAAGAGTGATACTTCAACGGGGAAATTATGTGAGGATACTTCAAAGAGGGTATGAAATACAAAGAAACCAGATAAACCAGCAACAAGTTTTACCAGCCGAAGCTTTAGCGAAGGCTGACAACCAGCAACATTTTCAAAGCAATCCTAATATCTAACTATTTATTAACTAACTAACAGTGTAACAGTATGAAAAAAACTCCCAACTGCTTTTGGTCCTTAGGACCAAATGTAAGTTTTCGCAGGTTGTTACTTCCTGTGAAAATTGTAGTTCTTCTTCTGTTCTGCGGCCTGGCGGTTCCGGCCTATTCATTGGCTGCAGACAATCCATCCATTGATGATCAGCAACAGGTGAGGGTTACAGGAACAGTTACCGATGCTTCAACCGGCGAGGCAATGCCGGGTGTAAACATCCAGGTTAAAGGTACTGCCACTTGGTGCTATATCCGATGCCGAAGGGAAATACTCACTTATCCGGAGTTGACAGCAACGCAACCCTGGTCTTTTCATTTATCGGTTATGTAACCCAGGAAATTGCCCTTAACGGCAGAACTGTTGTTGATGTAGCACTTTCAGGAGAGATTACCGACCTTGATGAAGTTGTCGTTGTAGGTTATTCCACCCAGAAACGTGCAAACGTTGTCGGATCTGTAACCTCTATTTCAGGTGCAAGCATCCAGTCTGTACCTTCTCCAAACGTTTCAACATCACTTGCAGGACGTTTGCCGGGATCAATTGTAATACAGGGAACAGGTGAACCCGGAGCTTACGCCACAAAATCCTTGTTCGAGGTCGTAGTACTCTGGGTGGAGACAGAAACAGATATGCTTCACAAACAGCACCTCTTGTGGTTATTGATGGTGTTCCCGGACGTTCAATGGATGAAATTGACCCGAATGATATTGAAAGCCTATCAGTTCTGAAAGATGCTTCTGCTGCAATCTATGGAGCCCAGGCTGCAAATGGAGTTATCCTTATCGCTACCAAAAAAGGTGCAGAAGGCAAACCAAGATTAATTATCAGTTCTACCAGGGATGTCAGACACCGAGTATAATCCCTGATGTAACCAATGCCGCGGAATATGCTACAATGCTTTCAGAATACCAGACGGCAACAGGTAAATCACGGACATATACCGATGCAGACATTGAACTGTTTAAAAACCATAAGGATCCGTGGAGACATCCGAATACTGACTGGTATGGTGACCTTATCAAAAAGTGGACAGAACCATACAGGCACAATATTACAATTGACGGTGGTACCAAAGGAATGACTTATTATGTTTCCTTCGGTCTAAAAGGTGATGAATCAATGTATAAGCAATCCTCCACCAACTATAAACAGTATAATGTCCGTGCAAAAGTTGATATGCCAATTACCGACTGGCTTAAGACAGGGGTTGAACTGGCAGGATTCCAGGTAAACAGGGTTTATCCTTATAAATCGGCTGATGCCATTGTTGGTCAGTCAACACGTCTGACTCCGACAACATGGTCATTCTGGCCAAACGGACTTCCCGGACCTGATATTGAATATGGTGATAACCCTGTTGTTACATCAACTTTTGCAGGAGGTAAAGACGACCAGAAAACATACAGATTGCTGAGTTCATTTAACGCAACCATTACAATCCCATTTGATAAAAGGTCTTTCACTTAATGGTATTTACAGTTATGACCTGACAAATTTCTACAGGAAAAGATTCTTCAAACCCTGGATTCTCTATTATCCCAACTGGTCGCAGGCTACAACAGATCCTGTAACAGGTTTCATTACCGATATGCCACTGACACCAACTCTCAGAGGGCTCTCTTCTCCCCAAAATGAAGAGAATTTTGACCGGACAATAAACAAGACAATTAACCTTGGTGCCACCTTTACGCGGAAATTTGGTAATCATAATATATTCCTGTATGGCGGTTTCGAACAATATACAAGCGATTATAATAACTTTTACGGATTCCGTCAGTTCTATATTTCATCGCTGATTCAGACAATGGATGCAGGAGCTGATCAGAACAAGAATACCACAGGCGGAATGACAATTTATGCACGTAAATCGTATATCGGCCGTGCAACCTATGATTATCAGGGAAAATATCTTGCTGAAATACTTTTCCGTGCTGACGGTTCACTTAAATTCCCGCCCAACAAACGATGGGGATATTTCCCGGGATTCATGGTAGGATGGCGTGCATCTGAGGAAGGATTCTGGAAAGACAATATTCCGTTTATCAACTATTTCAAACTCAGGGCATCATACGGTATGATGGGTATGGACCCGGGAAATCCTTTCCAGTACATGAACAGTTTTAGCCTGGGATCAGGTATGGTATTTGGTACAGGTACATCAATTGAAACTGTTGTCGGTCCTCCTGTTGTTGCAAACCCGAATATAACATGGGAAACACAGACCACCAAGAACATCGGATTTGAATCAAAATGGCTTAATGATCTTATCAGCCTTGATTTTGAATACTTCTATAATATCAGGAAAGATATTCTTGCTCCAAGGGATGCTTCTGTTCCGAATTTCACCGGTCTTTCGCTTCCAAACGAAAATATAGCCCGTGTCGATAACCAGGGTTTTGAAATCGAGGCAGGTGTTCATAAAAATATTACATCTGACCTTTGAGTTGATCTTGGGCGGCAACTTCAGCTATAACCATAACAAAGTAGTTTTCCAGGATGAACCGGCAAGGGCAGTTCCATGGCAGCAGACCACCGGTCACCCTTATAATGCCTGGCTGATGTACAGATCTATTGGTGTTTTTGCCGACCAGGGAGCTGTTGATGCTTATCCTCACTGGAACAGTGCAAAACCCGGTGACCTTATATTTGAGGATGTTTCGAAAGATGGTGTTATAAACGGTGATGACAGGGTCCTTATTGATGAGGCTGATGTACCTGAGATTTTCTATGGAATTAACTCTGGATGCAACCTGGAAAGATTTTACATTATCAGTTCTCTTACAGGGACAGGGGAAATTCTTAAAGCAGAATATCTATGATGAAAGACGTGGTGAAGCAGGAAACTACATGCAATGGACCTATGACAACCGCTGGACACCTACAAACACCGAAACTGATATTGCCAGAGCATACAACCGTAATGACTTTTACTACGCCCATGCTGTGAATATGAACACATACTGGCTCGATAACACGGCTTATTGCCGGTTCAAGAACCTTATGCTTTCATACAATATTCCGAGCAGTATTCTGAAAAAGGTCGGTATCTCAAATGCAAGTGTTTATTTCTCCGGTAACAACCTTGGATTGCTCTATTCTGCGACGAAGAAGTTTGATCCGGAAGCCCAGGGAGCCGGAGTATATCCTATTATGAAGACATTTGCTTTTGGTGCAAATATCTCTTTTTAACTGATTAAGAAATTCTTAAATAATCTGATATGAAAAAACAATTAAGTTATATACTCTCGGTAGCGGTACTGCTCCTGTTTGCAACGTCGTGTAAAGACGTTCTGGATCAGGACCCGGTTAGTTCATTTAACGAGCAGGTGGTTTTCTCAGATATAAATGTCGTTAAGGCTTACCTCGGCAAATGCTATGACAGGATGGGTGGTATTCAGAATGCCACCAATATGAATAGTGATAATAATGGTGTCCTTGGAATGCGCGAAGACCTGCTTACCTCTGGTACTGATCAGACATTATGTATTCACCGTCCTGCCAACTATGTTCATCTGAAAGGGACGATGAGTCCTGACCAGCTTGGATACTTTGCCAATACCGGTTATGCTGGATTCCTTCGCTGGCCCCATCTTTACAGTAATATTCAAAACCTTAACACTGTGCTGGCTGGTATTGATGGATTAGAAGGATTATCTGCACCAGACGAAGCACTTGCGACGCGTCTTAAAGGTGAGGCATATTTCATAAGGGCTTACGAATATGCAATACTGCTTATGAATTATGGCGGAGCAGTTATAAGCACAGAACCATTCAAGCTTGGGGGTGATTTTCTTTCAATTAAAAGATCGTCATTACAGGAAACACTCGATCTGGTTCTTGCTGACGCTGATGCAGCAATTGCCAACCTGCCTGCAAAAGGAATGGAACAGGGTCGTGCAACCAGAGCTGCAGCTGCCGCACTAAAATCACGAGTCCTTCTCTTCTGTGCAAGCCCTCTTGTCAACGGTGGCTATGAAGCTTCAAATCCCCTTGTATCCTTCACTACCGGCACACAGGCTGCCCGCTGGACTGCAGCAAGGGATGCAGCCAAGTCTGTGATAGATGGTACCTACGGGGCATTCGACCTTGTCGGGACCTACACTGATCCCCCATCACCTCTTGCTGATGCAGATGTTACAACCTATGCAAATACCTATTTTAATATCTTTAACCAGAAAGGTGCATGGAACAAGGAAACAATCTGGGGCATTCAGTATCCTCTTACCGGTGGTAATGTAAACAATGCTAACATCTGGTATGGGCCTTGCGGATATCACAACTGGGGTAACAATGATCCGACTGAACCGGCTGTAAGGCAGTACGAAATGGCTGATGGCACTCCGTTTGTATGGGACAAATATACTCCGGGAGACCAGGTCCTCAGAACTGCCACCGCAGCCCAGCTTACAGCAGATCCGCAAAGGAATCCTTATGTTGGCCGTGAGCCGCGCTTCTATGCAACAGTTCTGTTCAATGGAGCTCCATGGCAGGCCCGTCCTGCTGATGGTGCTGCTTTTGATCCTTTTAATAAGGTACAAACCGGCCACGTGTATAATATGGATGGAACAGTAAAATCCTATGGCGTCGATTCAAGGCAGGGACTTATCGAAGCATGGAATGGAACCAAGAACGGTTACTATCTCAAAAAGTTCCTGGATCCGGGAACTGTGGGACAGTACTACAGAAATACCAATACCTGGGTTGAATTCCGGTTTGCCGAAATTTTCCTTAACTATGCGGAAGCATGTATCGAACTCGGCGGTGCTGATCTTCAGAATGGCCTCGATGCCCTTAACAAGGTCAGGAACCGTGCAGGACTTACCCGACAGGGTTACGACCGATCAGCCAACGGCCCGGCAGTGGGTTCGTCATGAAAGGTATCTTGAACACTTTGCCGAAGGACACCAGTGGTATGATATGCGACGCTGGATGACTGCTCCTACAGTCATTGAAAACGTTTATGAAATGAAGATAAAAGAGTGGGTAAACGGAGATATGGAGTGGAAGCTCGATCTTACATCTATGCCTGATGAAAGATCATGGGCAAATGATAAATACTACTGGGTACCGATTGCACGTGATGAGATGAACAAAGCACCTCAGTTACAGCAGAACCCGGGTTATTAGTATTCCGTTAGTAAAAAGCCTGATATTAATATGGTAAAAGCCGGTCTGAAAGGGCCGGCTTTTTTATTTTGACCCCTATCCCCCCTGTGAATAGACCTCACCCCAACCCCTCTCCCGGGGGAGAGGGGCTTAAATTCTGATTATCAATTTAATACTCCCCTTCTCACTTCGGGAGAAGGGGCCGGGGGATGAGTTCTTTTTAACTCTGTGTAAGTTCTTAAATTGTTTCACAGAGATCCACAAAGGATTCACAGTAGGGTCACAGAGGGTGATTAATATTTGAACGCATCATTCCCGGCTGTATTCTGACTTTCTCTTTAAAGAAAAACTTGACTTTAATTTATTAAGTGTGTAAATTGCACTTCCAAGTATCTAATCAAAGAATAGCCTGACTAACCTTAAACAAGAATTTCTTATTGGATAACGAAGGAGAATTGATCCACAACCAGGAAAATGTCCTTGTCAAAGACCTGGAAACTCAGCGCATTGTCATTCGCTATATAATCCTTTTTATTTTACCCTTAATTCCTAAATCATTAATTTATATGTAACAGTATGAAAAAAACTACATTCTGTTTTTGGCTTTTAAAGCCAGATATGGATTTTCGTAAGTTACTAATGACTGCGAAATTTATAATCCTTCTACTCCTATGTACCCTTACAACTCCAGCCTTAACGTTTGCTGGAAATAATCCAGGCACTGACGATCAGCAGCAAATTACAATAACTGGTAAAGTCAGCGATGCTGCAACCGCTGAGGCAATGCCTGGTGTAAACATTGTGATAAAAGGTACAAATTTTGGTGCTATTACCGATGTTAATGGGAATTTTTCCTTAGCCATAACCGACAGAAATGCAACACTTGTTTTCTCTTTTATCGGTTATGTAACACAGGAAGTTCCTTTGAACGGACGGACAACTGTGAATGTTGCCTTGTCCGGGGAGGTAACAGCTCTTGAAGAGGTTGTGGTTACCGGCTATGGCACGGCCAAAAAAGCCAGCTTAACCGGTTCCATTAGTGCTGTCAGGGGTGAAACCCTGAAGCAGTCGCCTACAACAAACCTTACCAACAGTCTGGTTGGACGTCTGCCAGGCCTCACGTCGGTACAAAAGAGCGGTGAACCAGGTTATGACGGCGCTACGATTACTATTCGCGGTGCCAATACCCTTGGTGATAATACCCCGCTTGTTGTTATTGACGGGATTCCCCATCGTTCACTTGAACGTCTGGACCCTGCTGACATTGAAAGTTTTACCATTCTAAAGGACGCTTCAGCAGCCATCTATGGTACACAGGCTGCAAACGGGGTTATTTTGGTTACTACTAAACGAGGTAAAATCGGAAAACCGACAATTACTTTAAATCTGAACAATGGTTATAACCAACCCACGGTTGTTCCTAAAATGGCCGATGCAGTTACCTATGCAACAATGCTTAATGAGATTGCATATTATTCCAATCCTGGCGGAGGACGGAACCAGCAATTTTCAGCTGATGATCTGACGAAATTTAAAGATGGATCTGATCCCTGGGGACACCCCAATACCGATTGGTTCAAAGAAGTATTCAAACCGTGGTCGAGACAGAATTACGAAAATATATCTATTTCCGGTGGTACCGAAAGCATGAAGTATTTTCTGTCGCTTGGTACGAAATATCAGGATGCATATTACTATCACAGTGCTACCAACTTTTCTCAATATGATTTCCGGAGTAACATCGATGGAAAGATTTCGAAAAATATCGATATCGCTTTTGACGTTGCAGGCCGCCAGGAAAATAAGAACTTCCCTACTGTCGGTGCAGGAGATATCTTCCGTATGCTTATGAGAGGCAAACCCAATATGCCTGCTTACTGGCCAACCGGCGAACCCGGACCTGATATCGAATACGGATTTAACCCTGCAGTAACCGTAACCAATGCCACCGGAACAGACAAAGACCGGATCTACGTGCTGGAGAGTAACGTAAGACTGAATATTACAATCCCGTGGGTAAAAGGATTGTCTGTGCAGGCCAATGGTTCATACGACAAGATATTCCGTTTCCATAAACGTTTCCGGACACCCTGGTACCTGTACACATGGGATGGAAATGCTGACCATGTACTTACGAAAGGAAAGAGGGGACTGGATGCACCGGAGCTAAGCGAGGATTTTCAGGACGGAGCACAAGACTACCTATAACGTGTATGCTACCTATGAAAAATCGATAGCCGCCACACACAATATTAAACTTATGGTAGGTGCTGAAAGGCAAAGTGCTCTGAATAACTATCTGAATGCATTCAGGAAGAATTATGTTACCTCCGCTATCCCCCAGCTCTTTGCCGGAGCCGCTGATACATATATGACCAACAATGGCTGGGCTGATCAGAATGCCCGTGAGAGCTATTTTGGCCGATTCAACTACAACTATAGTCAGAGATATCTCATTGAAGTGGTTTTGAGGTATGATGGTTCGTATATGTTCAAACCGGGTAAGCAATTTGGATTATTCCCCGGAGTATCCCTGGGCTGGCGTGTTTCGGATGAGAACTTCTGGAAAGATAACATTGCTTTCATAAGCGACTTTAAGCTCAGAGCTTCGTGGGGGCAAACCGGTAATGACAGGATTTATTACAATGATCAATTGAAGGAATATCAATATCTTTCTACCTATAGCTTCGACAGCCAGAATTATGTATACGGGCAGAGTGTCAATGCCAAGATGCTGTATGAAAATGTTGTTCCAAATCCGGATGTGACATGGGAGGTAGCAAATCAGTCAAATATAGGATTCAATGCAACTTTACTGAATAATAAACTGACATTGGAAGCTGACTTTTTCTATAACCTGCGCTCAAAGATCCTTTGGCAGGCATCTGCCGTTATTCCTGCAAGTACCGGGATGACCCTTCCCCCTCAGAATATCGGAAAGGTTTCGAACAGGGGATTTGAATATATAATAACCTACCATGGTGCTTCAGGAAATTTCGGTTATGACCTCTCTTTAAATGGCAGTTATGCAAAGAACAAAGTCGATTTCACCTTTGACACTCCCGGTATACCTGAATATCAGAAAGCCCAGGGTATGCCAATGGATGCCGGCTTAAACTATGTTTCTATCGGGATTTTCAAGGATGCTGCCTCTCTTGACGCTTATCCTCATTGGGCTGGTGCACAGCCTGGTGATATAAAATTCAAGGATGTAAACAATGATGGTGCAATTGACGGACTGGACAGGGTTCGCGACAGTAAAAATACCGTACCAACTTTTATTGGGGGATTTAATGCTGTTCTTACATATAAGCAATTCGATCTCAGTATGTTAATACAGGGGGCAGCTGGTAACATCGTATATCTCGGAATGGAATCCGGTGATATCGGGAACTTCTATAAAAAGTTTGCTGATAAACGCTGGACTCCCGAAAATACCGGCGCTACATGGCCACGTGCATGGAACCGCGATAATGAGTACTGGAGAAATCAGGGCAATACATTCTGGGAATTTCCGACAGACTATGTTCGCCTGAAAAACCTGGAATTTGGCTATACACTTCCGGCTAAAGTCAACAGTGCTCTGAATATTCAGATGCTTCGCGTTTATATCAGCGGGCTTAATCTGATAACTCTCGACAAGATCAAACTGATTGACCCTGAAATACCTTCAGGTCAGTATTATCCCCTTCAGAGAGTCGTAAACCTTGGAGTTACATTAACCTTCTAAAACTAATCCATTATGAGAAAGCTATTATATATTTTAAGTACGACTTTTCTGATCGGAATAGTTACTTCATGCAATAAAGACTTCCTTGATACAAAACCTCTGGGATCATATTCTGATGCGGATGTATGGGTAGACCCTAACCTCGTAGGAGCATTTATCAACGATTGTTATTATAATGCATTAGGATGGCCGTTCGCTATTGAAAGGCTTTCCGATTATTCCGATGAGACCTCATTCACTCCCGACTGGGGCGCATTCGATTTCAACAAATCCCTGATGACCCAGGATGGCCTGATGGGCTGGTCGACTGACTGGGGAAATACCGATCCTACGGCCCATACTTTGCATTATCGCTGGGCACCTCTTTATAAGAATGTGAGGGCGCTCAATCTTTTCTTTACAAAAGTTGGCGGCGTTCAGTTTCTTTCACCAGCAGATAAGGACCGCACGATTGGTGAAGCTTACTTCCTCAGGGGATATACTTATCATTATCTGGTTGCCCTTTATGGAGGAGTGCCTCTTATCACCAAACCCTATGGATTGAACCAGGATTATAGCATTGCCAGGAATACCTATGAGGAATGTATAAACTACATAGTTGGCCAGCTCGATTCTGCTGCCATGTATCTTCCTGCTTCATTTGCAGGAGGTGACCGGGGCCATGCAACCAAGGGAGCAGCTCTTGCCCTTAAAGCAAGAACCTTGCTGTATGCTGCCAGCGATCTGCATGAAGGTTCCAAAATGTCCAGCTATCTGACCGGAGCCGGTTCAAGTTTTACAAACAAGGAACTGCTGGGCTATACCAGCGGATCGCAGGCTGACCGCTGGACAACTGCAAAAGCTGCTGCAAAAGCTGTGATCGATCTGGGTACCTTCAGCCTGTATAAGGAAACTCCTGCTCCCGGAGATTCCATTGCCAAAAATTTTGTTGATTACTTTCTTTCGTACGGTTATGAAACTGAAGATATCCTTCTTCAGTATTTTACTACCAAAACCGGCCGGAGCTGGTCGGACTACAATCCGGCATTGTATTCCGGACCTAACGGATACCACAACTGGGGCAACAATACTCCTCTGGGAGATCTGGTTGATGATTATGAGATGAAAGATGGTTCCAGCTTTGACTGGAATAATCCGGTTCACAAGGCCAATCCCTATGCCAGGCGGGATGCCCGTTTCTATGCAACCATCCTTTACGAAGGTTGTCCATGGAGGAAACGTCCGTCTGACGTCCAGACAATGGATCCATGGGATAAAATACAGGTAGGACATGTATTTAAACTGGACGGAACAACCCAGCTTGTCCCGGGTGTGGATACCCGCGAGGGGCCGATTGAAAACTGGAACGGAGGAAGAAGCGGATACTATATGCGGAAATTCAATGATCCGACACTCGATCCTCAATTTGTAAAACAGGATATCCCGTTCCGTCATATCCGTTATGCTGAAGTTCTTTTGAACTACGCTGAAGCCTGCATTGAAATAGGAGATGCTGCAAACCTTGCTGAAGCCAGAACCTATATCAATATGATCCGTACAAGAGCAGGACAGCCAAATATTACCGGAAGTCCCGACCAGGCTGCGATGCGTGCAATAGTCAGGCACGAACGCCGTATCGAACTTGCACTTGAAGACCACCGCTTCTGGGATGTGCGCCGCTGGATAATTGGTCCGGCTGCATATCATCCTACGCATCGTGCTGATGTAAAATATGTAACTGCTGCAAATGCAACCAATTATCGTCAGCCGGATGGTACTACCTGGGGTGCTCCGATCTATTCCAATCAGCTTATCGGAGTTGAGTCAAGAGCCTGGAATGACAAGTGTTACTTCTTCCCGATCATGAGGGATGAAATGAATAAAAACACTTCGCTGATCCAGAATCCCGGATATTAAACTCCCGGAGGTTTGGTAATTAATAATAGTGAAAGCCGGTCTCAGAAGGCCGGCTTTTTTTGCCCCCCAACCCCTTAAGCGAATCGACCTCACCCCAACCCCTCTCCCAAGGGAGAGGGGCTTAAATCCTGATTATCAATTTAATACTCCCCTTCTCACTTCGGGAGAAGGGGTCGGGGGATGAGGTCTTTTTAACTCTGTGTAAGTTCGTTATTTGTTTCACTGAGATCCACAGAGGAGACACAAAGGGTCACAGAGGGTTTAATGATAGAACGCATAATACCAGAACGTATTCCCGAATTTCTGCTTCAGGAAAGGCTGCGCTGTCTTTAAATTGTTCCCGTATGCCTGAAAAGTCTGCAGGAATTGCTTAAATCTTGCCTCAATCTGCGGATCGATCCTCAGGTTTCCCAGGTAAGGCATCGGGCCCAGATTTGATATTCTGTAGACCATGGCTGCCTCCTCAAGATGGACGGGAATTTTCTTAAATCCGAAACTTTCCAGCTTTGTAAGTCCCGATGCAATTCCTTTATAGTCTTTGATAAGCATAAGGTAAGCCATCTTGTACTCAAAGGCCTTCACGTTAAGTGAATCGAATGCAAGCACTCTTTCGATATTGATATAAGGATCTTCAGTGATTGAAAAAAAATCATGCTCAATCTTTTCTTTTCGCTTTGCTCCAAGCTCAGGTTGCGCACCGACTGCATCATCGTCGAAGAGCAGCCTTTCATATGCTTCGGCGTCATTCCTGTAGAAAAGTGACTTCTTAAGGACAGAAATATATTTGGAGGCTACATTGTAATTGCCGTTGATCAATTCGGTTTTTATAAGCATTTTCAAACCTTCAGGGGTTAGTCCCTTCATAATCATATTTTCGTATGCCCATCGGTGTGCCTCATTGATCATTCCTGTGGTATAATAAAAATAGCCTCCGCGTCTCAGGACCTCCCCAAACATTTCCCACTTCAGAAACAGCGACTGTACCATCGGGACTCTGCGGGTAATAAAAAAGCTGATCGTTAAGTTTTCCTGTTTCACAGAGAGCAATATTGTTCAGGAAGATTGTAAGCCTGTTGGTAGTCGGATGCTTCCTGTTAAAATCAACAGTTCGCCAAACCTTTCCTCGTAGAATAGCTTCTCCACATTAAAATAATCTCTGAAATTCCTGTCATACCGGGTAATGGCTATTACGGAGATCACGATCAGTGTAATAAGTGTAGGTGTTACACTTCTTAAGCGATCCGCGGCTTTTAACTTTGAAAGAAACCTGAGGTTAATTTTAGCAATCAGGGGAAGCAAGAATTATCAGGGATATAACAGGAATAAAAATAGTGAATTGTGATCCGGAATCTTCATTTGATAAGGGAAAAAGGAACAATGCCGATGTGGGTTGAAAAAGGAAGTACTGCTTAAGCAGAAAATAAACACTAAACTTATACCCCATAATGTTAAAATTTTTATCCATACTTTTTCCGATCGTTCCTTCAGGAGATAAACAGTATACATAAGTCCGAAGATCCATGCAAACCCGCCGGTGAGATAATACCAGAACGGGAAAATGATAACCGGGATCAATCCTTTTATATATCTTATTGAAAGATAGAACAAAGTCAGTTGAAGGAGCAATCCAAGGCTGTTGTAAAGCAAATATTGGTAATTGGTCTGAAGTAAGAATATCGCAACTCCGAAAATAACGGGAATAAGTACTGATTCCTTTGCCCGACAAATATCTGATGATCCTTGAAATGACATAAAATAATCAAACAGATTATTGCTGAGATGATTATTGCTCCTGCAAAAGGATAATAATAAAATGTCGTAAGGAATTTACCGAGGTATACAAGAGATGCTCCCGGCTGGTTCAGATAATCGATAAGATAGTCGCCTGAAAAAACAAAGAGGGATAATTTCTCCTGGTGGAATTCTATGTAACTGGCAAACAGGCCAAAAAATAATCCAGAACCTGTAAAGAAAAAAAGATATGGCAGAAAATGACTGTACTGTGATATTTATTTTTTTGTTCTGATTCACGCTTGACTTTTGATTGAATGTTACTGGTTGCTTGTTGCCAGTTGCTTGTTAATATTACCCAGTAACCAGCAACAAGTAACCAGCAACCAGCAACATATTTAGTTAGTTTCTTCACATATTAGTTTACAATCCATTTAGCCTGCAATGCTTCTCCTTTTGCCCGTTTCCTTATCTTACCGGGAGGTACGCTTACCTTAAGGGTGGAGAATTCAGGCAGATTGAAGCTCTTAAGATATCTCTGGTAAAACTCCGGATCTTTTTGCGGAAGGATGAACGGTTTTGCTGAAGATCCGTTGTCCTCAATATATGAAATGAAGAGTCTGGCAGTAAGTCCGTCAATCCGTTTACTGCTGAAGACAAGCCACCTGCTGTTTGATGACCATGAATGATAGCTGTCGGTGTAATCGCTGTTCAGATCCATTGATCGAGGGTTGCATGGTTTTCAGATCGATTGAGTAGAGATCTGCTTCCTTATGCCAGATCGGGAAACAACCGTAGTCATGCAATGTGAGAACCAGAAATTTTCCGTTTGGCGAAATTCTTGGGAAGGAAACGCTTTTATTAAGTGCTGAAGCATTAAAGATCAGTTCTGCATCCCCGAATTTACGGGTTGATGGATTAAACGAAACCCGGTAAAGGTCATAACGGACCTGATCGTATTCGAACACTTCCCCGACCTTCGGAGCCCTGCAGAAGTACAGATATAGTCCATCCGGTGACCATTCAGGGTAGGTATCCATGTAATTTCTCCTTATCAGCAAGATCAACATCCATTATTTCGTTTCTTGTCAACGTCATAAAGAACCAGGGATGACTCAAGGTCGCTTACTTCGACCTTTTTGTTCAGTGCTGAATGGAATTGCTGTACTATTTTATTGGATGAGAAAGCAACAAATTTTCCTGAAGGATGCCAGCGGGGATAAACAGCGCCATTTTTCATCTCTTTAGTTTTCAGATTGACTTTTTTAAAATCTCCTCCGGTATAAAAATAGGTGCCTCCAAGGCTGCCTCTCATATGAAAAAGAAAATCTACCGGTGACCTCCGTTGTTGTTATAGGAATGACAGTTAATACAGTTCTGCTCAACCAGGCTGTTTTCAATTATTGACCTCTCATGGAAGCTTTCCAGATCCCGCTGTTTGATAATTATTTCTTCCCAGCTTTCGTAGCCCGGATACAAGTAAACGGTATGTTATGTAAGGATCAACCGGATCGGAAGCAATTTTATTTGTAACTGTCTTATATTTCGACCATTCTCCTTTTGAATTTTTTGCATAGATATCAATACTGAAAGTACTGCCCTTGTTTTCTGCCAGCATCCTTTTCCATTTCTTTTCAGGGATCTTTATTATGCCGTCTTTACTCCCGATCTCCATTGAAGTTTCTTGATCCGCCTGAAATTCTGGCAAAGTAAGCAGATCCTTTGTCCGGTATTTTAAAATTCAGTGGAGCGATATTATATGGGATTGTCACTCCTGTATAGTCAGGATCAATGACCGGAAGTGTTCCGGTTTCGGTAATTGTACCATGCGGCCTGTGATTGCAGCTGCAAAGTGTGACAATCATGAAGAGGAAGACTATTTTGAAATTGCTTTTTAAAAACAGTTTCACGGGATACTTTTAAATGACCTGACAGGTTCACAAATGTAGTTACAAATTTGGATAAATGTTTTTACCTCACCTCCTATTATCCTCCTTTAGACAATCGGCCTCTCCCCCTAAATCCCCCTCTCCCGGGAGAGACGGGGGACTCTAAAATCTGGCATTTAAGCCCCTCCCACACTGGGGGAAGGCTGCTAAATTCGGGGAGAGGCACATTCATGTTAAAAAACTTTAAATCCTCTTGAATCTTTGGTAATTAAAATCTCTATATTTACATTTGATTATGTTGTTTTTGCTTGAAAACCGGGTATTTAAGTTCTTATAATCAAATCTGATCTAATATGAAAAAATCAAACATTTCAAGACGTAATTTTCTTGGCAAAGCTGCTACCGTGGGAGTGGCTGGCGTTGTTGTGCCGACGATTATTACCAGTTGTTCTCGCGAAACAAAAAAAGTTGTTGCCGTTCCTTCTTTCCTTGATCAGGCACCAGATGGTCCCGTACTTAAAGCTGGCGTGATCGGTTGCGGTGGAAGAGGAACAGGGGCAGCAATTAACTTCCTCAGCGCAGGTCCCAGCCTTCAGATCACTGCTTTAGGCGATACCTTCAAGGACCGCGTTGATAATTGCAGAGAAAGAATTCTTAAAGAGAAAAATCAGGAAGTCCCTCTCGAAAATTGTTTTGTCGGTTTCGATGCTTATCAGAAAGTTATAGATTCCGGCGTTGACATAATCATTATGGCAACTCCCCCTTTCTTTCGTCCGGAGCATCTGGCTGCAGCAGTTCAGGCAAAGAAGCATATTTTTGCTGAAAAGCCGGTATGTGTTGATCCGACAGGGGCCAGATCGGTTATGGCAACAGCTAAAAAGGCTGAAGGACTGGGACTGAGTATTGTAACAGGCACACAGCGCCGTCACCAACGCGACTACGTTGCCAACTGGCAGCAGGTTCAGCAGGGACTGATTGGTGAGTTGACCGGCGGTAATGTCTGGTGGAACGGAGGTAAACTGTGGCATCGTGATAATGATCCGTCATGGAGCGAAATGGAGTGGATGATCCGCAACTGGGTTAACTGGACATGGTTATCAGGCGACCATATCGTCGAGCAGCATGTTCACAATCTTGACGTAATGAACTGGTTCTTCGGTATGCATCCTGTAAAAGCAGTTGGTTTTGGCTCAAGGCTCCGTCGTGTTACAGGCGACCAGTATGATAATTTCAGCGTTGACTATTCATTTGAAAATGGGATGCATGTTCACAGTATGTGCCGTCAGATAAACGGATGTGCGAATAATGTTTCAGAAAGATTGCAGGGAGCTAAAGGTTCAACCGATTGTCATAGTGCAATTCTCGATCTTGCAGGAACCGAATTATGGAAGTACCAATATCCTCTCGACAAAGATGGCAAGCCCACAGACCGCGTTAGCGTCGATCCGTATGTTCAGGAACATATTGACCTGGTAACTGCTATCCGCACGGGAAAAACATTCAATGAACTTGAAAATACTGCTGTTTCAACGATGATCGGTATTATGGGTCGTATCTCGGCTTATACGGGCAAGGAAACAACATACGAGGAAATGATGAACTCCGACCTCAAACTCGGTCCTACAGTATTCGTATTCGGCCCGGTTGATATCGACAAATCAGTGCCAATTGCAGGTGAAGCTTACGTTCCTCCGACGCCGGAACAATTAGCAGAACAAGCTAAAAGACGGGCCGAAAGACAAGCTGCCAGAAATTAAAATTAATAATCTTCTTTTATGTATAGCTCAAGAAGAGATTTTATAAAGAAAGCAACGACAGGTGCTGCATTATTGGCAGCACCTGCCATTTTGGGATCTGCAAAAACCTCCGGTCAGCAGAAAACCGCTGATGCAGCTGCACCTTTTAAGCTTAAGTATGCTCCGGGTCTGGGTATGTTCCGGCAGCATGCAGGTCAGGATCCCATTGATAACATCAAGTTCTGCCATGACCAGGGATTTCGCGCAGTATTTGATAACGGACTTATGAGACGGACTGCTGAGGATCAGGTGAAAATCACTGATGAACTGAAACGCCTTGGCATGGACCTGGGACCTTTTGTTCTCAGGGCTGATTCAGGAAAAACGGATTTTGTCCTTAACAATCAGGAAGTCCGTGATATGCTTATTGCCAATATGAAGGAGGGTGTTGAAGTGGCAAAAAGAACCGGAGCAAAACTTGCACTGGTTGTTCTCGGAAGGTATGATGTCAAACTCCACAGGGATTACCAGACTGCAAATGCGATAGATAACCTGAGGTATTGCTGTGATATTATGGAACCTGAAGGGATTAACCATTGTGCTTGAACCATTGAATAATTATATTAATCACCCAGGGTTATTTCTTACCGGTATCCCGCAGGCATACTCTATCTGCAGGGCGGTGAACAGGCCTTCATGCAAGATTTTAAACGATCTTTACCATCAGCAGATAAGCGAAGGCAATCTGATCCCCAACATTGAAGCTGCCTGGAGCGAAATAGCGACTTTTCATCTCGGAGACAGCCCTGGCAGGAATGAACCCACAACGGGTGAAATTAACTTTAAGAACATTTTCAAGTACCTCTACGACAAAAAGTATGATGGCACTCTCTGCATGGAGCATGGAGTAAGCAAAAGAGGTACGATGGAGGGTGAAGCCCGTGTTATTCAGGCATATCGTGAATGCGATAGCTTTGAGGTTTAAAATATTAAGGAGGCTGTGAGACCAGCCTCTTTTTTATTTGACCTCTCCCAAAATCCCTCCCCTGGGTGTCGACCTCACCCCAACCCCTCTCCCAGGGGAGAGGGGCTAAAAATGCTGAATTTCTTCTATTTCCCCTTCTCTCCTGGGAGAAGGGGTTAGGGGATGAGGTGGATTAAAAAAGTTAATGAGTTGGGGACGGGTCTAAAATGAACAATTAGAAGTGATATGAAAGTGAGGTCAAAAACAATATATTAATGAAAAATCTTATTTTTCTGCAATTATTGCTTTTCATTGGTGTTTGTACTTTTTCGCAGGAGAAGAACACCAATCCCTATCTCTCAATCCCCATTATCGACCTGAACAATGAAACCTCCCGCCAGGTTATTGTCGACAGAGAAGATGGCCAGTACCTTGGTCATCCGACTACTGTTCTGCTTGAAGATGGCAAAACAATCCTGATAGTCTATCCGAAGGGACATGGCAGGGGTGAAATCGTCTATAAGCGTAGCTCTGACGGCGGACTTACCTGGAGCAGCCGGCTAGCCACCCCTGAAACCTGGAAGACATCCCTGGAAGTACCCACAATTTTCAGAACTATTGATCCGCTGGGTAAAAAACATCTGATCCTTTTCTCAGGATTATATCCTGCCAGGCTTGCGCATTCTGAGGATGACGGGGCTACCTGGAGTGAACTGGAAAAGGTTGGCGACTGGGGAGGAGTTGTTGTAATGGCTTCACTCACAGCCATTAACACGCGGGAAAGGACATTATATGGCTTTGTTTCACGATGACCTCCGGTTTATGACATCCGGTGGACAGGAAAAATATAATGAAGACAGGAAAGTGAATGACGAGGTGCTGTTCACTCTTTACAAGACTTTTTCTTACGACGGTGGCCTGACCTGGTCCAATCCGGAAGCGATACTCGGCAGAAGGGATATGAATCTCTGTGAACCCGGGCTGATAAGATCTCCCAACGGAAAAACGCTTGCAGTACTTCTGAGGGAAAATGCAAGAAGAGAAAATTCACAAATCATATTCTCAAAGGATGAAGGAGAAACATGGAGCAATCCGCGACCTTGCCCAACGAGCTTAACGGCGACAGGCATGTCATTAAATATACTCCTGACGGACGGCTTCTTGTTGTTTTCAGGGATATCAGTCCTTTAAATTTCAGAACAGACCTCGACAAGCTGGCAAAAGCACGGAATGAAATAAATTTAAGCACGGTTGCCAAAGAAACAGGGCAGGGGAGTCCGACTGAAGGTGACTGGGTGGGTTGGGTCGGCACGTGGAAAGACCTTGTAAAAGGTAAGCCCGGACAATACAGGATCAGATTTAAGGATAATATTCTTAGTTGGGATTGCTGCTATCCGGGTGTTGAACTTCTTCCTGACGGGACGTTTGTGGCAACAACATATGGACACTGGGAAAAAGACAAAGAACCCTACATCCTGAGTGTCAGGTTTAAAATGAATGAACTGGATAAAAAGTTGTTTTTAGAAAAAAAAAGCAATTTACCACTGAGTAACTCGGAGTAGCACGAAGGAAAACACGGAGTAAGAATTCTGTGAAACTCCGAGAAAACTCTGTGTTCTCTGTGGTTAAAAACATGTATGTAAAAGATATATAACTCACTATGAAGAAACATTTTAAGCAAATCGCTTTTTTTATAATCAGCGTTGGTTTTGCATTAACTGCCTGTAAAAAAGAATACAAACTTTTCGTAGGCGGATTTACCCAGAAAGCAGGAGAAAAAGGTATTTCGGTTTTTGATTTCAACAGCAGTAACGGCAGGATGAAGCTTGTTTCAGAATCGGATGTGGGTCCAAATCCGTCTTACTTCTGTTTCTCCAAAAAGAATAACTTATTCTATGTATTAAATGAAGTCATGGAGTTCAAGGGTGAATTCGGAGGAGGTTTGACAACATTAAAGTATAATGATGAAACCAGTCAGCTTGAAAAACTTAACGAAATCCGGGTACCATATGGAGGACCTTGTTTTATTTCGATGTCAGCTGACAGCGGTTATCTGTTTGTAGCAAATTATCCCAACGGATCGGTTGCCGTGGTAAGACTTGATGGCAACGGGATTCCCGAAACCATAACAGACACAATATTATATGTAAAAGAAGAGCCAGATGCCTCACATGCGCATATGATCCTTCATGATCCTGCCGGTAACCATGTTTATGTGACCGATCTGGGACTTGACAGGGTGGTCGTGTACAACTTTGACATTAAAGCAGGCAGGCTTACCCAGCTTGAAAATGGTATTGCTTCTCTTCCAAAAGGATCCGGACCACGTCATTTTGTTTTTAATTCTGACGGATCAATGTTGTATGTCATAAATGAACTTGGTTCCACTTTGACTGTATTTAAAGTCGATGAAAATCAGGGATTGACACCTGTTCAGACATTGACCACCTTAAGGGAAGGATTTTCCGGTAATAGTTATTGTGCCGATATTCACATCGGGAAGGATGGGAAATTCCTTTACGGTTCAAACCGTGGTGAAAATAGTATCGTGACCTTCAAAATTGGAAGCAACGGATTACTGACTCTTGCCGGTCATACTTACTGCGGAGGAAACTGGCCAAGGAACTTTATTCTAGATCCTTCGGGAAGGAATCTCCTTGTCGGTAATCAGAAGTCGGACACTATAGCCGTTTTCAGGATAAGCAGAACCACAGGATTGCCGGAGGAACCGCCAAAGCAGTATGCTGTTAAGGCACCTGCCTGCCTGAAGTTTTACTAAATAACTCATGCTACTGGTTACTGGTCGGCAGTTGCAGGTTAACAGGCAACAAGTAACAAGCAACCAGCAACCTTTTATAAATCATGAGGATGATTATTTCCTACTGTTGAGAAATTCAACTGTTGTTTCAATTCTTCCGTAGCTCTTTAAAGTGCTCAGGGTTGAATAATGAACATCCTCTGCTTTAATAAGCTTGTCCCCATACTTCAGATCCCTGGTCGCACAGGCATCACCGATTAGAATACACTTGAAACCAAAATCAGCTGCTGCCCGTGTTGCGGCCTCAACGCACATATGGGTCTGCATTCCGCAAATAACCAGTGTATCAACCTCTTTCGACCTTAAATAATCAAGAAGATCAGTTCCCACAAAACAATTTACGGCACTTTTTGATATGACCTTTTCCCCGGAAATCGGTTCCACAAGATTCTGAATCTCTCCTCCGGGTTCAGAGTTGTGCCTTACATGAACCACTGGCATGCCCTCCTTCCGGAATTCAGCAAGAAGCTTTGCAGCATTTTCTGCCGCTTTAACCGGCTCGACAAGTTCAGATCTTCCTCCCGGAAAATAAAAGTTCTGAATATCAATAAGCAGTAAAGCAGTCTTATTTTGCTGGGCAAAAAAAGGTAATCCTGTCAGAAATACCAGGGCAAAAAGTGCAAGGATCTTTTTCATTTTATGATAATTTTAAAATCAAATTTAGTAAAATGGTTTCATTTTTTTAACCACGGTCCCTATCCGCCGGCCCGCTGATAGGGAGCACGGAGTTAGCACAGAGGAACACTGTTCTTTTCATTAATTGGTTACTTCGTGAGCTACTCGATGTTTGTTTACGTTCTTTGAAATAGTTTTTAAAGTTATTGATTTATTGTTTTACTTAACTGACAATAGTGGACCGTGCTGTAGGTCTTTTGAACCTGTCACGGAGTTTACTATGTCAGTCAGGTAAAAATCGGGAAATAACATGGTTTTGGAAACCGTATTTACGAGGATGATGTTACCTGTTTTTGTAAAACAAACGTGGAACTCGGTGAAACCCGGTGAAACTTCGTGGTTAAATGGATTTCTTTGGATTTTTTCAAACACATTTTTATTGGACTCTAAAAAATTCTTTGTAACATTATTACCCGAATAGAATGAACAGATGAATCGTGATACCCTGATCCGGAATCTGAAGAACAACCAGTCGCAGCAATGGGACGTAATTATTATCGGAGGCGGGGCAACAGGACTTGGAGTGGCGTTTGATGCTGTTACGCGCGGGTATAAAACACTCCTTCTCGAACAGGCCGATTTTACAAAAGGGACCTCGTCAAGGAGCACAAAGCTTGTTCATGGAGGTGTGCGTTATCTTGCACAGGGAGATATCCTGCTGGTAACTGAAGCATTACATGAACGGGGCCTGATTCTGAAAAATGCCCCTCATCTTACTTCCAACCAGGAATTTGTAATTCCGGTATATACCTTATGGGATGTTTTCCTGTACACTATAGGACTGAAATTCTATGATCTGCTCGCAGGAAGACTTAGCATGGGGAAATCATATTTTATAAGTAAGTCTGAAGCGGTTAACCGGCTTCCTCTCCTTAAATCTGATGGATTGAAGGGCGGTATTGTTTATCACGATGGTCAGTTTGATGATTCCCGGATGGGCATCACCCTGGCAAAAGCAAGCGTGGAAAACGGGGGAACCATTCTTAATTATTTCAGGGTCGTTGGTCTGCTTAAAGACGGGAAGAGCAAAATAACGGGGGTATTGGCTAAGGATTTGGAGTCGGGAACTGAGTATACTATTCATAGCAGGATTGTTATAAATGCATCGGGCGTTTTTGCTGATGAAATCCACAGGATGGATGAGCCTTCATCGAGGCCGACAATTCGCCCGAGTCAGGGAGTCCATGTAGTTCTCGACAACTATTTCCTTCAGAGCAAATCAGCCATTATGATCCCGAAAACTGACGACGGCCGGGTGCTCTTTGCAATTCCGTGGTATGGCAAAGTTGTGGTGGGAACAACTGATACTCCGCTTGAAATCATAACCCTCGAGCCAAAAGCCATGGATAAAGAGGTTGAATTTATACTTTCAACCGCAGGAAAATACCTTACAAAACCTCCGAAAAGAGAGGACATTTTGTGCATCTTCGCAGGTTTGAGGCCGCTTGCTGCAAATCCTGATAATCCTGAAGCTACCAAAGAAGTTTCAAGGAGGCATAAGATTACTCTTTCTCCCTCAGGACTGCTTTCAATAATAGGTGGAAAATGGACTTCGTACCGCCGGATGGCTGAGGAAACAATAAACAAGGGGATCAAAGCCGGGTTGCTGGAAAACAGAAAATGCGTTACAGGAACATTCAGCTTTTACAGTAATAATACAGTTCTGAAGTCTGAACGGCTGAAAATTTACGGCAGAAATGCACCTGAAATTGAGAAACTGATTGATGACCAGCCTTCGCTTGGAGAGCATATCGATAAAAGACTTCCTTACTCCAGAGCCGAAGTTATATGGATTTGCAGGAATGAGATGCCCCGAACGCTTGAGGACATGCTTGCAAGGAGAACCCGGGCACTTTTCCTTGATGTCAGGGCCAGCATTGCTGCCAGCAGGGATGTAGCAGATTTAATGGCTGATGAGCTTGGTTTCAATGAATCCTGGAAAGAACAACAGATAAAAGAGTATAAAACCTTGACAGCTAACTATCTTTAGAATATAATTCAAATAAACAATCTGATCCGGTATGAAAGATTTTATCCTCTCCTTTGATCAGGGAACCACAAGTTCCCGGGCAATAGTTTTTAACCGGAACGGACTGCCGGTGGCTTCCGCCCAAAAAGAATTCACGCAAATCTTTCCCAAACCAGGATGGGTGGAACATAATCCTGAAGAGATCTGGTCTTCCCAGGCAGGAGTCGCAACAGAGGCCATTGCAAAGGCAGGCCTGAAAAGCAATGATATTGCAGGCATTGGAATTACCAATCAGCGCGAGACCACAGTTGTCTGGAACAGAAAGACCGGCAAGCCCGTTTATAATGCAATTGTATGGCAAGACAGGCGGACCGCTGAGTTTTGTGATAAACTGAAGGAAGAAGGGCAGAGCAAGATCATCCTCAAAAAGACAGGGCTGATAATAGATGCTTATTTTTCAGCAACAAAAGTAAGGTGGATCCTTGAAAATGTAAAAGATGCCGGAAAGCTTGCTGAAAAAGGTGAGCTGGCTTTCGGAACTGTTGACTCATGGCTTATCTGGAACCTCACCGGCGGAAGGCTTCATATCACTGATGTTTCGAATGCTTCGCGGACTATGCTGTTCAACATTCACACACTCGAATGGGATAAGGATCTGCTCAAAGTATTCGGTATCCCTGCCAGCATGCTGCCTGACGTAAGGTCTTCAAGTGAAATCTACGGCCGCACGGCAGGCCAGTTTGCCACAGAGATCCCTGTAGCAGGTATCGCAGGTGACCAGCAGGCAGCCCTTTTCGGGCAGATGTGCACCGAGCCGGGAATGATAAAGAACACTTACGGAACAGGATGCTTCATGATGATGAATATCGGAAACAAGCCTATTGAATCAAAAAGCAGGCTTCTCACTACAATCGGCTGGAAGATCGGAAATGAAACACAGTATGCGCTTGAAGGCAGTATATTTATTGCAGGTGCAGTTGTCCAGTGGCTGCGGGATGGGCTGGGGATAATAACAAAGTCGGGTGATGTAGAGAAACTCGCTGCAAATGTCAGGGACAACGACGGTGTTTATTTTGTTCCGGCTTTTGCGGGATTGGGGGCTCCTCACTGGAACCAGCATGCAAGAGGCACCATTGTTGGTATTACCCGCGGGACAACATCAGCTCATATTGCCCGTGCTGCACTCGACAGCATTGCTTTCCAGACTCTTGAGGTACTGCTTGCAATGCAGAAGGATTCCGGAATAGAAATAAAGGAATTACGTGTTGACGGTGGTGCGACTGTAAATGAGAACCTGATGCAGTTCCAGGCCGATCTGCTAAGAACAAATGTTGTGAGACCAAAAATAACCGAGACGACAGCTCTTGGTGCAGCTTATCTCGCAGGCCTGGCCGTTAAATACTGGAACAATATGGAAGAGATTAAAAAGCAATGGCAGCTTGACAGAACCTTTTCACCAACGATGCCTGAAGAAGAAACCAGGGCGCTCATCAAAGGCTGGGTCCGTGCAGTAAAAGCTGCTGAAGCCTGGGCATCAGCCGGTAATTAATTAACAATAAGTTAATAATAAATTAAAATTTCAAAAAGGATGACATCCCCCTGACCCCCACCACAAAATCTCCGCTTCAAGCCGGCTCCTTCGCTAAATTTGCCTACTAGGCAAATTTTTAACGCTCAGCCCCCTTCAAAGGGGGAATTATGGTGCTAGCAACAAGCAACCAGTTACCAGTAACCAGCAACAAGGAACTTACCAAACATTAACAACAAGGAATATGAATCCATTTTTTGCTGAATTTTTCGGAACCGCAATGATAATTGTCTTCGGAGGCGGAGTTGTGTCAAATGTTCTTTTGAATAAAACAAAAGGGAACAACAGCGGCTGGATTGTGATTACCTTCGGGTGGGCAGTAGGAGTATTCACAGGAGTATTAATCGCAGCCCCATTCAGCGGCGCGCACCTTAATCCTGCAGTCACGCTTGCTCTTGCCATCGTTAATAAGTTCTCGTGGAGTAAAGTACCGGTATATGTTTGCGCACAGCTTCTGGGAGCTATGTTCGGAGCCGGGCTTGTTTGGCTGGCATATAAGAAGCATTTTGATGCCACCGAAGACGGCAACTCAAAACTGTCGGTATTCTGTACGATGCCCAATATAAGGAGCTACTGGTATAATGTAATTACTGAAATAATTGGTACTTATGTCCTCGCCCTGGCTGTGCTGTATATGGCTGAACCTGAAGTGGGACTCGGTTCATTGAATGCTCTCCCCGTAGCTCTGGTTGTCCTTGGTTTAGGATTATCACTTGGAGGACCTACCGGATACGCAATAAATCCGGCGCGTGACCTGGGTCCGCGTATAATGCATTTCTTGCTTCCTATTCCGAACAAAAGAGACAGTGACTGGAGTTATTCCTGGGTACCGATACTTGGTCCATTATTGGGAGCAGCACTTGCAGCTGCAATGTACCTGATCTTTCACGGATCTATATAATTACATGTAGTTTTTAATAAATCCCCGGAATTTTCTGTTTCAGGGACATGCAATTTCGGCTCATTTTTGCACCTGTTCTGCAAATCCAAAAATTTCATTATATTTAAGGGGAATTAAACAAAACCCTGAAATGGTTGTTGATATGTTAATTAGTATGTTTTAATTTTCTAATTTCAAAATGTTATAAATCTTTTAACTATGAGAAAACTTTTTCTTTCGGTAGTTGTGGTTTGTTTTGCTCTTACCCAACTGGTTGCCCAGGAAGCCTCATTCTCAAAGGGCGACAAAGCGCTCAATCTTGGAATCGGTTTTGGCTCTACATGGTATTCCGGAACTTATTATCATAGCTCGGTGCCTCCGGTTTCTGCTTCTCTTGAATTTGGTGTTGCCGATAATATTCTTGAAAAAGGCGTTATCGGAGTTGGTCCGTACATTGGATATTCATCATATAAATGGGAATATTCAGACTGGGGCTACAAATATACAAATATCATTGTCGGTGTGAGAGGCAACTTCCACTACCCCCTGGCCAATAAGCTGGATACCTATCTGGGCCTGTTAATTGGCTATAATATTGTAAGTTCAAAAGAGTTTGGTACTCCGATTGGATATAACTATAATGCAACATCCGGTGGTATAAGGTCAGCAGGTTATATAGGAGCAAGATATTTCTTCAAACCCAGTTTTGGCGTAATGGCTGAACTCGGTTATGGTGTAACTTACCTCAATGTTGGTATAGCACTGAAGTTCTGACATTCAGAATATAACCATCGTTAATTGAAAAAACAGCCCGTTAAGTAATACGGACTGTTTTTTTTATTACATGTGACAAAGAGAATCTTGTTTAAAGAACATTAAAGTAAATGTCCGGTTAAACCAGGGGAAATAAAGAAAGCCAGCATCCGTTTTATTAGCATTAATCAATTATTTTGGTCCAATACAATTTCCAGAGTAGGAAAATGAGAATGGATGCTGGCCGTCATCAAAGTTAGATATTGAAATATTGCAAATTCTCCTTACTAAATAACATATCCAGAAAGTTATTAACAACTGACCCCATTCAAAGTTCAATAAGTGAGCCTTATGTAACAAAAAACATGACCAGGGGTAGTAAAAATACCTTGTTACTTAAAAATGCTATAATTTCTGGATGGTATCCTGAAATACAAAACCTCCTGGCTCCGGGCAAATGCTATTGAGGTTGTTTCAGTTTGCGGATTGTCATTTATTGCCAGTCACAGACAAAACTGTGTGTTTCCTGCTTATGGTTCTCCTTCAATTTCTCCTGCGATTCCTGAAGCTTTCTGTAATGTTCCATTAATTTTCTGGCATTCTCTTCCAGCTGCTTTGCAAGGCTTATCTTGTAGGCGCTTACATTAATTGAATTGTTTAATTCGCTAGGTTCCATAGTTATCATTTTGCCTTAAATAGTTTAAAACTTCCCTACAGATACACTTAATAACGTTTTTACCGTAAAAATATTCTCAGCCGGCATCAAATTTTTTTATGCCGGATGCAGGTTAACTTAATAAAGGAGCCAGCATCCGATTTTGTCTAAGTTGTTAATCAGTATTTTATTGTGCTAATTCCAGAATAGGAAAGGCGACAGGATGCTGGCCGTTGACAAAGTTAGAAACAGAACAGTTACAATGCTTTAGGAATGAAGAACTTTAAATAACATTCCCGGGGAAGTTATTAACAGTTTTCATGCGAAATGAATGTTTTAAAAAAAGGTTTCAGTACGCGGAATTAAAAGCTTGGACCTTGCTGATAATTCCTGGTACTGAAACCACAAAGACTTATTGATTGTTGCCTCTGACCTGACGCTACTTAATCAGTTCAACAACAGCATATTTTGAAATCTTCCAGAACTCCTGAGGGTCTTTTATCTCAATAGAAGCGATCTTATTATCGCCTTCACGAATCAGCTCATACGAGTTTACAGGGTGTTCAGTTATGAGTTTGACCGACTTTGAGTTAACGGGAATGGACTTGGTTTGGGTGACATCAATCTCAGTGAAGAGGCTGTCAGGAAAATCTCCTACCATATTTTCCCTCCTGCCAAGGCCTAGAAAACCACCTTCTTTTGTAAGCAGACCCTTTGCCTTCAGATCCTTAAAAGTACCGGAAGCGAGAAATCCCTGATGCAGCTTACTTATCTGAACATTTATTTTTTCATTCTTCCGGGTAAGTGTGTCGTTAAGAGCTACCATTGTTGTATTAAGTTGTCCAATCTCTAAATCCTTGGTGCCAATGGTCGTCCTTAATTCAGCTATGTCATTCTCATATTGTTTTGTTGTTGCTTCGAGGGTGGCTATCCTTTCCTCCAGGCCCTTGATGGTATTGCCCGATTTTTTCAACTGAGCACTTAAGTTCGCAATTTTCTTTTTGTTCTCATCGATCAGATTATTTATTGTTTTTATATCTTCCATAATCTGTTCCTTCCTGTTCTTTGATACTTCTGTATTCGATGACGACTTTACAGTGAGCAGTTTTTCCTTCTCTTTTATCATGGTCAGATTTTTTTCAATCTGATCGAAGGTGGACAGCCAGTCGTTGATCATGGAATCACGGGCAGTAAGCTGCTCCATAAATGAATTTTTCTGATTCTCCATAAGGGCGATCTGATTATTGTGTTCACGGTTATAGAGTGAATACCCCAGTACGCCCAGTGCGAGGAGAAGGAGAAGACCGATAATTGCGGTGATCAGTACTCCTTTTGCACGCCCTTCTTTCTTCGCGTTTTCCAGTTTGTTTTGCTCAGCCAGGCGCTGGTTTGCTAAATCACGGCCTGCGGTTTCTTTGTTTTCCATTTTTTTTCCTCCTTAATTAAGTTAAATAATCATTATTTATAGAATTTCTTTAAAAGTGAATTTTATTCCGATTCCGGGTTCATGTCCAAAGTACAAATGACGGGCCGATGTATAAAGTTAAACTTAGTGTACTAAATATGAGCTCATTATTCATAACCACATAAGTTATGGATTTGTTCATTTTGAGAAACAATTCTCATTTTGAGAAGAATTTCTAATGAAAAATTCCTTTACCACGGAGTCACACGACCCCGAATAAATCTGAATAAGCAGGAAGACTTGTGGAAATAAGGTTAGTTTTCAGGATTCTTTTCTTCCTTTAACATCCTGTAAATTGTAGAAACACCTATATCGAGCTTTTTAGCTGTCAGGCCAATGTCGTTATTGTATTTTCTCAGGGTTGCCCTGATGATTTTCAATTCATAATCCCTTAGGGTCATATCATTGCCGGTTTCCCAAAGCTGGGTTTCGTTCGCATCCATGGCAAAGTCGGAGGGTTCGATCTCCTCGTTCACAGATAAGGTGATTGCAAGCTCAACCATTGATTTCAGCTCCCGTATATTTCCCGGAAAAGAGTAACTCATCAGTTTTTTTTGAGCCTGAGGGGACAGTTTCTTTAACGGGATATTATTTTCATTGCAGAAACTTTCCATAAAATGCCTTGCAAGTATGAGTATGTCATTTGCCCTGTCACGCAAGGGAGGTAATTCGATCGGTAAACCTAAAAGCCTGTAATACAAGTCATCCCTGAAATTACCTTTTTTCACCTCCTCCTTCAGGTTTTTATTGGTAGCAGCGATGATCCTGCAGTCGGTTTTAACCGGTTTATTGCTTCCGATCCGGACTATCTCCTTTTCCTGCAGGACACGAAGTAATTTGGTCTGTAAATTCGGTTCCATTTCCCCGATTTCATCGAGGAAAAGAGTACCGCCATCAGCTTCTTCAAACCGGCCGATGCGTCTGAATGAGGCTCCTGTAAACGCCCCTTTTTCGTGACCGAATAATTCGCTTTCTATAAGTTCTGAGGGGATGGCAGGAACATTTACGGCTACAAAGGATTTATCCTTCCGCCTTGAGTTATAATGTATTGCTTTTGCTACCAGTTCTTTACCCGTTCCTGTTTCACCGGAAATGATAACTGTGATATTCGTATCCAGAGCTTTCTCTATCAGTTCGTAAACACTTTTTATAGCCGGACTTTCGCCAAGAATGCTCTGCCGGAAACTGTATTTCTTCTGAACCTCCCTGCGCAGGCTTGAGATCTCCATTTTAAGTCCAATGTCATTCCTTAGGTTCTGTATTGTGTTGAGAAGCCGGTCCTTGATATCGTTTGATTTGGTTATATAGTCATAAGCGCCTAATTTTAACAGGGTTACAACCATATTTATATCTTCCTGCTCGGAGATCAGAATAACCTGCACATCGGTGTTTTCCTGCCGGATCCTTTTAAGTACTTCCAGACCTGAAATATCAGGCAGTCTGTAATCGAGAGTGACAATATCGGGTGATTCATGGAGGCAATTAAGGAAATCACCGGCGTTGAAAAAGCTTCTTATTTCATAATCCGGATTTAAAGACAGAGTGTGAACCAAAAGCTTGTTATACCATTCATTGTCTTCAACCACAAAAATTTTAACTGGTCTCTCAGTCATAGATTACAGATTACTGAAATTAGATAATCCCGTCAAATTGCAAATTAGTAAATTATGCTTGGATTTTGCTGAAATTTAATTCAGTTTTGAAATATGCTTATTCAAAAGCTCACTTACGGCTTCAAATTCTTTAAGTGATTTTCCGGTCAAAGATTCAACTGATTCCGTATTATTGTCGTTCCGGATACTCTTTTCAATTTTGCTTAGAAGGTTATACAGATCCATTGCCCCGATGTGCCGGCATGGCGACAGTATCTTATGGGCCAGATCTGCCACAGAATCCCAATTCTTCGATATAACAGCATCCTGCAACTCCTTCAGGCCCTTTTCTGTGGTACTGATAAAGGAGCCAAGCATCTGTTTTACAAACTCCTCATCTCCGCCTGAAATATGATACAGATTGTGAAGGTTAATTTTATCGCTGGAATCATTTTTATGATCATCCTTAGGTCCGGTTTCGTCGACTATGACTTGTGATTTATTCGTTACCACTGACATAATGGTTGCCAGGAGCATTTCTTCTGTGAATGGTTTCTGAAGAAAAGCGCTCATCCCAGCATTCCTGTACTTCTGCAGGTCCTCATTCAGCGGAGCGGCTGAGATGAGTACTATCGGCATATCAGGTTCGGATATTTTCATTTCGGTGCGGATGAACCGGGTGGTTTTAAGTCCGTCGATCCCGGGCATCCGCATATCCATGAAGAGGAGGTCAAACCGCTCCTCTTTAAGTAATTCCAATGCTTCCATACCATTTATCACTTCAAGGCATTTAATTTTCCATCTGTCAAGTATCTTTTTGAAGAGAAGACGATTATATTCTTCATCATCCACAATCAGGATTTTCAATCCGGATAATTCTTCAGGAACAGAAAGAGGGTGACCAACATCAGTTTTAATCTGGTTTTCATCGCCCACAATAAATGGTATCCTGCATACAATCAGTGTTCCCTGGTTTTTTCTGCTTCTTACGTCGATAGTACCCTCCTGTAACTCGATGAGCTTCTTGACTATTGATAATCCTAATCCTGTACCGCCGTACTTTCTCGTGGTACTCATTTCGGCCTGCGTAAAATCTTCGAAAATGATATTCAGTTTGGCTTCATCAATTCCTATTCCTGTGTCATTGAATTCCATTATCAGGTCAATTTTCCCCGGGTGTTTTTTCCTGCAGCTCACTTCAAAATGAACACTGCCGTTTTTTGTGAATTTGACAGAATTACTTACCAGGTTTATTATTATCTGCTTCAGGCGGTAAGGATCGCCCAGCAAAACCGGAGGTGTGTCGGAACTTAATGAATAGCTTAATTTTGTATTGTTCTGCAGAGCTTGTTTTTCAAAGAGCAGATAAACATCTTCAAGGATCTGGTCTATTCTGAAGTGTACTTTTTCAAGAGTAAGCTTATTATTCTGCAATTTTGAAAAGTCCAGTATATCATCAATTATTTTTAGAAGATGATCAGAGGATGATTTGATGATTTTCAACGATCGGTTTATATTTTCATCTGATGATTCATACAGTAGTTGTCCGGTGAACCCGGAGATTGCCGTTACCGGGGTACGGATCTCGTGACTTATATTTGCCATGAACAGCTCTTTAGTCCTGGCAAGCTTTTCCGCTTCATCTTTTGAATTCTCCAGGGCAATCTGGTAAGAATATGCTTTTCTTACATACCTTATTAATATATAAAGTACCAGCACTGCAAGCAATCCTCCCGAAATTGAAATCAGTATAAGCCACCTGTATGTGCTGGCCGCGATCTCATTGGCTGCCACCGCTTTTGCCTTAATGAGGTCAGAGATTTCATTTTCCATTTTGGTGATCAGATCATAGAACTTTTCTTTGATCTCACTACCGGTAACCGCCAGTTGTGTCTCCTGCCTGATAAGCTTTTCTTTTGTTGAGCGATCCTGTTCTACTATCTCGTTAAGATTATTCATGATCTCCTGTTCATACAGGAGACTTTTATCACTGCGGCTGAAAACCCGTTTCAGAATTCCTTTTTTTTTGACTGCTTTCCGAAGCAGAATCCAACTGGTCCGACAGCTGTTTCATATAGTCTATAACTTTGTCGTCATGGTTCAGGAGCAGAAGTTTGTTCCAGATAAAAATATTTTCTTCAATAAGCTGGCTGATAGTATCAGTCTGACCCAGCAAAGCCGTGTCGTTCAGGCATTCAGAACGTAATTGGCTTACTTTTTCATCAATATTTGAAATAATTTTGTAATAGGGTTTAATATCAGCCAGATCTTTTGTAAGAGTGTACATTCTTACACTGTTTTCCGCTTTCTGAAGGTCCATTGAGATTCCCCTGATGCTTAGCAACCTTAGCTCCGGTTTTACATCGATCTGAATGGAAGAGGCAATTGAAGAAAGATTACGGTACGACAGATAGCAGGTCGCTGACAATAATATAACTGCCACTATCATCAATAATCCAATCTTGATCTGAATCGAATTTTTTCTCAGGGATTTATTGGAAGATTCATTCATTAATCCAAAGTAATAGCATATTTATTTTCAACATACTGCCTGAGATACAGACAACACAGTGCAGGAGCCAGGCTGTCTTTCACAACAAAATAATCGCAATTTACCAGTTTGCTCTTTTCCTTTATGGTATTTGATTGTGAAAGCAGGACTACCATAGTATCACAACTGTATTCTTTAAGCAATTTAATAATATGAGCTGCATTAATGCCATTTCCGAGGTAATAATCTATGAACACTATGCTGTCATCACACTCAATTCCCTCTGATTTAAGTTTCTTTATATACTCATTGGCATCGGTAAATGAACGCAGAACAAGTTTGTATTTCCTTTCAGGCAGGGTAGAGCTGATACTTTGTTGAATTGCATCCGACAGAAGTTTGTTGTAATATTCATTGTCATCAATCACAAGCACATTTATTACTTTTTTCATAATGCTGATACTTTTTGTCCCTTTGATTTTACTCCAACAATGTGCCAACCTGCCGGCTTATGGGAAAAGGGAATTGTATCTAATTCAATGTAAATGCATTATGTTACCAATTTATTACTTCCTTCAAATTCTTATTTTACAGTTATTTCTCAATTTGAGAAATCAGCCCTGTATGGAGACCATTGTCCTTAGGAGGTTTGCTGCCCAGGAATAAATATTATTCTCAACAATTACCTGTCGCATCTGCTTCATACGTTCATGCTGCCCTTTTTTAGACATTTCAAGAGCTGTCTTAATTGCATCCGACATCTGCTCAATATCGTAGGGATTGATTATTAAAGCTCCCTGAAGCTCCTGGCTTGCCCCGGCAAAACGGCTAAGAATCAATACCCCGTCGTTATTATTACGTGAAGCTACAAATTCTTTCGCAACCAGGTTCATTCCATCGTGGAGTGAAGTTACCATGCAGATATTTGCATTCTTGTAGAACGGCAGAATTTCTTCGTGACTATGGTGACGCATCATCAGCAGGATCGGTTTCCAGTCTTTCAGTTTATACTTCGCATTAATCCTGGCAGCTTCGGCTTCAACGGCATTGACCATATCCGAATAGCTTTTAATTAACGTCCTGCTTGGTGATCCTATCTGAACAAAAGTGAATTTCCCCACGTATGAAGGATATTTTTCAAAGAACCGTTCAATGGCAAGAAATCTTTCAATTATACCTTTTGTGTAATCAATCCGTTCAACGCCTATACCCATAAAATGAGCTTTAATATTGTATCTGGAAAGAATTTCTGATGCGTTCTGTAAATTCTCATCTTTTTTATCGTAGTCTCGTAAAGTGAATGCGATACTGATTGGAAATGATTTGACAAAAGTAGTCTGGTCCCCAATTTTTACTGATAAATTTTCCTTAATAACTCTCGAATCGATCGAATTATTGACAGTCTCAAGGAAATTATGACAGTGATACTGGGTATGGAAACCAATTAAGTCTGAACCCAGCATGCCCCGAAGTATTTCCTGTTGCCAGGGACATATGCTGAAAAACTCCGGGTTCGGCCATGGAATATGCCAGAAAATGGCAACTATGGCATCTGGCCGTTCTTTTTTTATCATTTCAGGCAGTAAAGCAAAATGATAATCCTGAACCAGGACATAAGGCTGTTTAACGTTTTTAACTTCTTCTAGAACAGCTCTGGCAAATTTACTATTCACTTTCTTGTAATAATCCCAGTCCTCTTCCCTGAATACAGGCCGGGTATGTGCCAGATGGCATAAAGGCCATATCCCCTCATTGGAGAATCCGTAATAAAAATGATCCTCCTCTTTTTTTGATATCCAGATTCGCTTTAATACATATTTCTCTTCATTCGGAGGTACAGAAATCTTATCGTTTTTGTCGACCGTTTCCTTATCAGCATCGCCGGTTCCTGATGCAATCCACAATCCGCCGCATGCTTTTAGTATGGGTTCCATAGCTGTTACCATACCACTGGCGGGGACAATGCATTTGATCTCTTTTCCATCGTGAACATGCATGTAAGGTTCCCGGTTCGAGACAACAATCAAAACTTTATTCGGCAAGACCTTCTTAACTTCTTCCTTTAGCCTGTCGGGAGTCCAGATAGCCTCTCCAGTAGTACGCAGCTTCGCTTCTTCTTCAGCAGTTGCCCGTGCTTCCTGCATGGCATAAGCAATACTGGTGATTTCTTTGTGCAGCGGCTGGAGAAATTTGACAGGAGGTTTTTCATTCAAAGGCTCAATATTGCCATCCTTTATTGCTTTAATCCAGTTTACAATTTTATTTATTGGTTTAAAAATTCCCCAGCGGATCAGCAGGGTAGTAGCAATCACCATCAACAATACCTGAATAAAGAGGCTGATAAAACTCCCAACAAAAATCTTTTTGATTATATTACGAATCTCACCGGCATCGGAATAAAGAATTACAGCATACTTTTCTTTTTGATCGGTACCTGAAGGTTTTATGTATTGAAAGATAGTCTTTCCATTTTCAGTAAAAAAATCTCCGAATGAAGAACCTGTATTAACCGCTTGAAGAACCTTATTTTTTGTATCCTCCAGATAAGGTTTGATTGTGGGGCTCAGAGGTAATAGCTGGTTGTTAGCATTATAGATCGCTATACCCAGTAAATTATAACGCGCACTCAGACTATCTGATAACTTCTTTTCGTACTCCTGATCTTTCCCATTTGAACCGGAGAAATATAAATTATTGAATTCCTGGGCAATCAGTGAATTACGGGTTTTAAGATCATTTTTCATACGGGTACGCTCTTTTGTAATCTCAAAAAATGTAAATCCCAGAGCTACAAGGGCCACCGCAAGAATTACAGAAAGTATAAATGCAAGATTAATTTTCATCTGTTTATAATTTTGTTTTTTAATGGTCAGATGGAATATCCATGAATAATCATTTCGGTTTGTGATTTTACTTTTTAATCATGGATATTTCATGATACTAAATATAATTTAACCCATTTCAAAAGTCTTTTTGACTCATTTCAATCTGTAATTGTTCTAACAACAATATGACCTGTTGGATGTTGCTCAGTTTATATTTAGCATATGTGTTGCCCCGACCAATTTTTACTGTATATGCATTATCGTTATTTAGAAGGACCTTAAACATGTCTTCGTCCGTTCTGTCATCTCCTACCGACAGTATATAATCGTAATTCTTCTTTTCAATCAGATATTGGACTGCTAAACCTTTGCTTATATTCTTATTTATAATTTCAACCACTTTTTTCCCTTCAAGTACTTTTAAATTATGATGTGTGGAGACTTTTTTCAATGCTTTAATTAATGCTCTTGAATTTTCCATACCTGTTTGGTGCTCAACACTTCTGTAGTGCCAGGCAAGGGAAAAGCCTTTTTCTTCTACAAATGCATCAGGACTTATGTTATTAAACCGGGTGATTATCGGCAGAACTTCTTTCTTCCAGTCAGTATTGCCATCTACCAATGTTCTCCATTCCCTATCTTCCCTGATTATGGCACCATGTTCAGCTATAATATCAATAGGTAAACGCCCAACCATTTTGTCAATTTCGTCCCGTTTCCGTCCTGTTATAATAATTAATTGGTTGTCTGATATGTCAGCTATTTTATAAAGCAGGCATAACAGGTCTTTTGAAGGTTTAGTGCTTGCTGCGTCCGAGGTAAAATCCACAAGTGTCCCGTCAAAATCAAGCAGAATCAATTTATTTTTAGCCTTTTTAGCTTTTTCAGTCAGTTCACCAAATCTGCTGTTAGTCCTGGAACTATTCATTAAGTCAGGGTTTTATAAAACTGAATTTCTCTTCTGTAACCCCTGATTCAATCCCGTTCAGGATCAGGGCGGATTGTATAAGTCCGAGATGAGAATAACCATGCGGGAAATTGCCTAATAATTGCCCGGTGTCAATATCTATATGTTCACTGAAGAGTCCCAGATGATTGGAATACTTTAGCATATTTTCAAAAAGAGCAACCGCTTCATCTTTGGAACCTGTTTTATACAGACTATTGATCAGCCAGAACGTACAGATTACCATCGAATTACGTGGAATGCCGAAATCGTCTTTGTTAAGGTAACGGAACATCATCCCGTTTTTACTTAGCAGGTCTTTTATATTGAGAACCGTGCTTATATACTTAGGATCGGAGGCAGAAATAAATCCATAATCCTCCATCAGCAATGTTGAAGCATCAAGATCTTCGCTGCCGTACGATTGTGTAAATGCTTTTATTTTAGGGTTCCACCCATTCTGTAGTATGTCTGTTTTTATTTTTTCTTCCAGTTCTGACCATGGTCCGACATAGGAATTTTTATTTATCATTCGGGCAATTTTGCATGCCCTGTTCACTGCCACCCATGACAGCATTTTTGAGAACACAAAATGCCTGTTTTCCCCTCTTATTTCCCAGATTCCACGGTCGGGTTTAGACCAGTTACTGGCTACCATTTCGATCATGCCTCTTACAAAAGTCCAGAGTTCTTCAGTAGTGTCAAGGGTAGAGGGGAACTTCGTCATTGAAATATAAATCGCATCAATAAGTATCCCGTAAATATCATTCTGTTTCTGAATGTAGGCTGAGTTACCTATTCGTACAGGCCCGGAACCATTGTAACCGGCCAGATGACTGAGTATTTTTTCCTCGAGTTTCTTTTCCCCGCGAATGCCATACATTATCTGAATATCCTCATGCTTGCCCTCGTTCACTGTAAGAAGGAAGTTTAAAAAACGCTCTGCTGATATTACATGGCCAGTGTCAATCAGAGCTTTAATAATCATAGATGAGTCGCGGATCCAGGAATACCTGTAATCCCAGTTGCGTTGCTCACCAATCGTCTCAGGGATAGAGGTAGTTACTGCTGCAATAATTGCTCCGGTCTTTTGAAATGTCAGCAATTTCAAAACAAGTGCGCTTCTGATTATTTCCTGTTGATAATCAGGAAATTTTGGGGTGCGGTTCGACCAGTTCAACCAGTAAACAATAGTTCGGTGATACTCGAGATAAGCCCTGTTGATATCAATTTCAATCAGCTTCTGGTTATAGCATAACAGGAAAAAGCAGTCCGTTGTCAACTCAATCCATTCGTTTTCAATAATTAGTTTATATGGGAGGTTTGAATAGAGGTAAACTGACTCATAACGGCCTTCTGTTGTAAAACTCTTTATGTAACCTTGCTGAATTTCATGTGTTGTTCCGGATGAGGCAAAGTTTAGTCTTGGATGGTATTCTGTCCGGATGACAGGTTTCCCCTTTACGACTTTAACAATCCTAAAAATTTCAGGTGAGTTGTAATATTTACCGCCTTCAGTTTTATAACGGGGCATAAAGTCAATGATCTCAAAAGCATCAGTTTCATTTGTGTAAGACGTGACCAGAATGTTTGTATTGCCCTGGTATTTTTGAGAAATATCATACCTGTTTTGGGTTTTGAAACTAAAATGTCCTCCGTTATCATTGTCAAGAAGGCGTGCAAAGACAGCCGGTGAATCAGGATCCGGAAGACAGCACCAGTCAATTGAACCCTGTTCTGAGACCAGTGCACTACTACGACAATTGCCTATAATTCCGTAATTCAGATTAGTTGCCATTAAAATTATAACAGTGAGGCCTGACTAAAGTTCAACCCGGGTGCTGCGGTTTCAGTAAGCATCAGCCTTGCCTGAAACATCTCGTCCGTGCAGGTACAATTATAGATAAAATTTTACTGAATTCTTATGCTTTTTTTAACTTTCTGTTAACATCAGTCGGCATTAAAATTGTTGCATATTCAGGTAGGATATATATGTAGTGACTAATTAATAAAGAAGGATTAAAGGAGGGATGGAATATGAAAATCATAGGAAAATTTAGTCATTTGATTTATTTCTTCTTTTTTGCTCTTGGGAGCATGTTTCTGCAAAGTTGCGCAGTGTACAATCCGGAAAATCTGGCAATTGTACCTGTTTCTGACATAGTCCGGATGAGCAAGGATGGTGTTACTTCAAAAGCTATAATAAATCAGATGCGGGAATCACATTCGGTATACATGCTTCCTGCCGATCAGCTGGCAAAGCTTAAAAGCGAGGGAGTTCAGGATTCAGTTATTAACTATATGCAAAAGACCCATTTGAATGCAGTAAGGCGCGAACAAAGGATGGAAGATTATTACAATGGGTATCCCGGAATGTATGGATATCCATATTATGGTTACGGTTTCGGATGGCCTTATTACGGATACTGGGACTGGGGTTTCAGGCCTTCAATTATAATTCATCGTGGAGGCCCGGCATATCGTGGCGGATACCAAAGAAGCGCCCATAGCGGGAGACGTTAAAATCTTCCGCTTGCTTTAATTAATAATTTATTTGTTGGAGGTCTTTGTTTTTATAAGGATTACTCCGCCGTATCCCCTTGTGCCATAAATTGAAGCCGAAGCATCCTTAAGAACTTCAATTGATTCCACGGTTGAGGGTTTGATATCATTAAAGTCAGAAGTCGGAGTACCGTCAACAACGACAAGGGCTTCCACAAAACCAAGAAGATTTCGTGAATCATGTATAACAACTCCGCCATTCATGATCCGGACACCTGAGACTTCCCTTTGGATCATTTCAAGAATTGAATGGTATGAAGCATACTTCTTCTTCGTCCCGTCAATTTTACTGATCTCATTTGTCAGGGATTTTCTTTTAATATGACCATAACCGGTACTGACACCTTCTTCGCCCTCATCAGACCAGATTTCCGGTTCCGGGAGCTTCTTGAGTGCCCAGGCTCCCAGTTGGAAATTAATTCTGGACCTTCCCTCTATATTCTCCTCCATAAATCCGTTCCCGAGTGATAAGATACCAATCCTTTCAGCATCCCCTGGAACCCTGATTCTGTATTTTCCGTTCTTATCAGTTAACTGACTTGTATTCTGACCATCAATCATAACCATTGCGCTAACAATAGGATACATACCTGCATCTGTCACACTTCCTGTTATTTTCATTTTCTTGCCGGGTTTCTGTGCAAGGATTAAATTAGTACTAATGACAAATAACAGAATCAACACGAGCGTTCCCGCTCTTAAAATCCTGAACGTTATGCGTGTCTTCATCTTTTAAATTTTTTTCAAATTTACGAAAACCGGGGGAACAAAATATCAAAACAAATTAACGAATTTCAAATTCTTTTGTTTAATTAAGATGATGTAATGGATTTACGGTTCCTTCGTCTGATAAATCATTAAAAAAACCGTTCTCTGTTTGTTACGGGTGCATTTCAAAACAAAATGAAATTGACTTTGATTTGAACAAAGTGTAACTTTGATGATGAGAGATAAGAACAATAAATAGATCATTTGTGAAATAATGGTTACCGTTTTTCCAAACAGACTGACATGAAAATAAAAAACAGCATTTTACTTTACCCGTTAATATCTGTCGTTATTTCAATTTACAGCTGCAATAAGGAAGATGATTTTGCATTTGATCACATGAATCTCCGACCATGGATTGTGTACGGCAGTATGACTGATCGGGATGGGAATACTTATAAGACCATTCCGATCGGCACTCAAACCTGGATGGTTCAGAACCTTAAGACCACGAAGTATAATGATGGGACATCCATACCCCTTGTAATGGATACAGGATCCTGGAGCAATCTTTCAACCCCCGGATACTGCTGGCAGGTCAATGATCTGGCTTATCGGGTAACTTACGGACTCCTTTATAACTGGTATACGGTTAACACAGGTAAACTTTGTCCCAAAGGCTGGCATGTCCCCAGTGATGCTGAATGGACTAAACTGACAGACTATCTGGGAGGCGAAAATATAGCAGGTGGCAAGCTGAAAGAATCCGGTTTCAGGCATTGGAACAGCCCCAATACCGGTGCCACCGATGAAAGCGGCTTCAAAGCCTTCCCGGGGGGTATACGTCTTAACAATCCTGATGCCCCATTCGACAGCCTTCGTGAAATGGGTTGCTGGTGGACTACTGCCTTTGGAGATGACTGGGCTGCCAGCAGGCTCATGTTTTATGATAACAACCGTGTTCAAAAAGCCTTCTACCCTAAGAACCAGGGTTTGTCTGTACGTTGCGTCTGGGATTATTGAATCAGATTGGCACTTATCCGCTTATAAAAAGTCTCTTGCTCGAATACTCAGGATCGCATGTCAGGTTTACCATTAATTTTCGCCATCCCGCTTCATCGCCGGGGGTAGGGATATGTGTAATATGCACCTCACAACCTCGTAAACCTTTCAGGTTTTCCAATGCCATTTGAGCTGCCGGATTAGATAATGCGCTTATGCCAAGGACAATCAAAGTTTCTTCCACATCGAGACTAACCATTTTGCCATTCAGGATATCCTTTTTCAAATAGGTTACTGAATCAATTATGTTTTTCGGCAACAGGTATAAATTATCGGGGAGCCTCGGCCAGATGTTTGGCAGCATTCAAAATCAGACTCGAAGATGCATGCAGCAGAGGAGAATTTTTACCTGTTATTATTGTTCCATCATGCAACTCAATAGCAGCTCCGCAAAACATACCTGCATTGCCTTTCCCACATTTTTCAGCATCTTTGGCAGCTTCTCTTGCTGGTAATACAACCTTCGGTCTTCAACTTTTGCGCCAACCTTTTCCATGATCTTAACAGCCTGGTCAAGAGTGTCTTTATCTGCCAGTCCCATTGCATATTCAACAGCACACCTGAAATATCTCCGGATAATCTCCTGGTGGGATGCTTCCGTGATTATTCGATCATTCACAATACCCGAACTTGCGCGATTTACACCCATGTCAGTCGGAGACTGATACATAGACTCACCACCCGTTATTTTCTCAATTATCCTTTTAAGCAGATGAAACGCTTCAATATCACGATTATAATTCACAATCTTTACACCATATGCTCTCAGATGAAGTTCATCAATCAGAACTTCGTCTTTAAGATCAACAGTGGCAGCTTCATAGGCAATATTGACCTTATGATCAATAGGCAGATCCCAGATTGGAAATGTTTCAAACTTTGCATAACCGGCCTTCACTCCGATTTTATACTCATGGTAGAGATTGCACAGGCAGGTGGCAAGCTTACCGCTGCCTGGCCCCGGACCTGTTACGATAACAATAGGATTTGTAGTCTTGATATATTCGTTTGCTCCAAATCCCTGATCGCTTACAATAAGGTCAACATCTGAGGGATATCCTTTCGTGGGGTAATGCAGATAAACCTTGACTCCCCTTAACTCAAGCTTATTTTTAAAAGCCTTTGCCGGTGATTGATTCTGATAACGGGTAATAACCACAGCTGTGACATCGATACCCCATTCCCTGAAATCATCAATTGTCTTTAATGAGTCGACATCGTAGGTAATTCCGAAATCAGCCCTGACTTTTTTTCTTTCAATATCACCTGCATGGATGCATAGGATTACATCAATTTTATCCTTTAAAATCTGCAGAAGCCGCATCTTGACATTTGGATCAAATCCCGGAAGTACTCTGGCTGCATGATAATCATATAAAATCTTGCCTCCGAATTCGAGGTACAATTTATTGTTGAAACGGCTCACTCTTTCAAGAATAGCAGAGTCTGCTCCCTAAGGTATTTCTCATTGTCAAACCCGATATGATTTGTATCAATCATTTAGCTCCTTCAGAATTTAACGACCAGAATTACAATCAGAGTTCCAATATTAGTAAATTTTTCAACCCTAAAAATTTCAGCAAATAAAAATAAAAGGATAAATATGAAAACATCATAAAAAAGAGCATCCGGCATCCATGATCATGTTTTCCCGATATTCTTTTACAATTTATACAACGCTGAAATATAAATCTTAAAGTTTTGTTAATTATTGGATTTTAGAGTCTTACTTAATATGAATGGTATATTATTTGTATCCATTAAAAGGACAAAGATGAGAGGTTATGAAAACTAAGGGAATGAATATTATGAGCCTCTTTTGGATCTCAGAATCGTTCTTGATTTCGACGAATGGCAATTCCCGGGCTGTTAAGTTAAACCCTCAAATGCAAAAAGTGGAGAGAGAAGCCCAGATGGCTGCAGGCTTTAACATTATGGAAAAATCAATATAGCAGTCACGGTAAAAATAACGTGATTACCAGCCCCCGGATTTCAACTCCGGGGGCTTTTCTTATTTACAGGTGAGCAAAGACTCACATCCAATTAGCGAATCGGCCACTTTAATACCCGTCTGTAAAACGGAGACAAAAGAACCGTAATTTTGCAGAATCACCATGTTAGATGATATATAAAAATTATCAAGGATGTTAAAGGCACTCATATTATCATATTGGGTATTTGCCAATCCAATGAACGAATCATTCATGAGTATGGAATGTTTTCCTGAAAAGGGGATAATTAAGGGTTTTATTAAACTGAGTTATACTGATTTTATCTTTGATTACAGGTTTGCTATTAATGATGATCAGTATTTTGATACTTCACGGAAAATTGATACAACGCAAATATTGGTTGGTAAATATCTTGAGGCTAGAGTACGGATAACTGCCGACAATAAAAAGCTTAAAGTTAGCCTGACAAATATCGAGTCATCCAACGGTGAATTGAAATTGGAATTCAGATGTTATTATAATAAAAAAGCAAACCTATTTACAGTTAAAAACCTGATGTTTACCGAGTACAGGGAACATCAATCCAATTTCCTTATTTTTAAGTATAATGATTTTGAAGAGGGGGTTATATTGACTCCGGAAAAGACGGGACATACTTTCAAAGTAAAATTCATTCATAAAGCACATCTCCTTCCATACTTTTTTCGAGCGCCCTGGCATGCATCAGAAATTCATCCACTCTCATCTCTTTGTAATATATCATACCATGGGTAGCACGAATTTTTGGACTCTCATTCTCATAGAAGAAGTCTTTACCAAGAATCAGCTGTATTCGTTTAAACTGCTCAACCCAGATTTTCTGCGACAGGTCGCTGAATGGGCCATCAAATTCATAACTGGGGAATGAAGCATTAACCTGACTGATATAACAATTCTTGAATGACCAGTTCAAGGACAGCCATAGAATTCAGTGATACCGGCGTGAAAACATTAGCTTCTGAAGGATGAAATTTATACCAGATATTCCTGTAGCCGATAATCCTCAGATTTGAAAGGTCCTTCTCCTTTTTCCATTGCCTCAGTGCTTCGGCAATCGCCTGCAATACCTTGTAATGTGTGTCAGGCCCCGAACCTTCAGGATCGAATGCAAGGCTTAAAACTGTTGGTTGTACCCGCCTGAGCATTTTCAGAATTGGTAACACATCCCGTTCTTTCTGTGGTTGGGGAGTGAAAATATCGCCAGTGTAAAATCCCAGGCGAAGATGCTCCATATCCTGAACCTTGACCCCGTAATGTGCCCATACCAGTTCCTCTTCAAATTCGCGTAACATGCCTTTAAGTTTCTGAATATCAGCAGGATTTTTTTCACCACTGTAACTTGATTTCAGTAGTTCAATGTTCTTTTCCAGTTGTAAGGTCAGCTCTTTCTCTGATGTGAGTTTATATATCAGAACCATCACCCTTGTGATACGGTGGCAGATGCCACGGAGCTTGCCCATTTCATCATTGGCGGCAATCTTATTCAGATAATGGCTGACATCCTTGTCAAACTTATACCTGTATCCCTTCTCATAAAAATCAGGATATCGAAGCATTTCAATTTTCCCAATGCGGATCAGGTTAAGTGTTTTCTCCAGCAGATTCAGCAGCAAATCGTTGGTCACCGCTGTAAAACCAGATGTCAAAACGGCAAAATGAAACCTGTTCGAGCTAATACGAAGCTGCGGTATAATGCAAGGGAAGATCCCAAGCATAATGTCATCGTGATGGGGTCCGGTGTGAAGGAATACCTGGTCTCCTTCTTTATGCAATCCTGTCGCTATTTTCCTCCTTGTTGATTCCATTACTTCCTGAACTCTGGTCAGGCTCAGATCCGGAATCATTGCACAGTATTTATCATTCTTCAGGTCATTTAGAACCAACTTATGAGCATATTTGTCGATCCTTTCACAAAGGTCAGATACCGCCTTTTCTGTCTTATCAAATGTCCAGGCGCCATTCTTATAGTATCTTTCAATACTATCGTCGAGCTGGAATGCTGCCCCTTCTGTCAGATAAAAACGTGCATTCTTAAGCCTGTTCAGTGAAGTGGCAGGATATTGATTTTCAGGAGGATTCTCGAGGGCATTCTTTACGACATTTGCTTTTGCCTCACCAGCTGCAAAAATAATTGCAACAGCATCAGGATTATAAGTTATCGTGCCAAGGCCGATCGTAATAACAAGCCTGTTCCTCGAGACCTCAATTCCTCCCAGGTCTCCTGCAGCTGCTGCCTGTGTTTCAAAATTTGTTGCTGTCAAACGGGTAGTTGAATTGTGGTCGCTGCCGCGAGTATTGAATGCTACATGTCCGTCAGGGCCTAGTCCGCCCAGAAAAAAGCCTATACCGCCCAGTTCCCTGACTTTGTTCTCATAGACAGTGCACCAGTTGTCAATGCTGAATATCGAATCCTGTTGTATTCTTTCCTGCTGCGATGATGGTTCCCGGTTCCTGAGTGAAAGATCAATCCTGTTGTCGGGGAAAACCTCACGGTAGGTAAAACTCCCGGGGAGCCTTATTTTATCGGAGTTAATGAACAGAGCACGTGCCGGATCAAGCTCAAATCCCTTAATATAATATTTCATCACATAATCGAAGAAACTGTTATGTTGCTTCGGATTTATCGGGTAGAATTCATCGATCTGGACAAAATGCAATCCCTTGAGTGAGGGCTTCTTTGAAAGGGTCAGCCCATTTTCATCCATCAGCCTCCTGTTCTCAGGCTTTTTCCAGCCCGACAGCAGCATATTTGTCCATTTGATGAAATATTCCGGAGTTTTTCCTGTCGGCAGGCTTATAACTCCTTCAGGATTTTCCGCAACCCACTCCAGGAACCTCAGGGAAGTAAGCAATCCGAGGTTCGGGAAATTCTGAACAACAACATAAGGAATGGTTGTTGAGTATTCTTTCCTTCCTGAACGTTTCTGGAAAGCAACTTCGACTTTTGTTAGTCCTCCTGGTTTCATGGGTAAATTGGTTAATTTTGGGTTTGGTATAAAGTTAAGAAGATAAACGTTGCAATTGCGTGATCATCCGGTAAAAAAGAAAGGATTTTTTCAATGATAAATCCATTCCTCCGGAGAAGACAACATCCACTCAAACACTACTTTTAGGATTTCTACGGACGATCCGATAACAAATACAAATAATCCCTGACTAACTCTTTCAAAAGAAATGTAACTATGGTTAAAATATTACTAAGTTTATACTACAATATTAGTTGCTTTTGTTAATAAATGATAATCCTAAATGAAGCCTATGGAACCTAAATTTATTTCTTTTGAGATACTTGAAAAATTTCTGCCAGAGATACTTACAAGGGCGGGCGTTCCCGGGGCAGACGCCGGAATTGTCGGGGATGTCCTGCTCCAGGCGGATAAGCTTGGATTTGATTCTCACGGAGTAAACCGTTTGAAGACCATTTATCTCGACAGGATTAAAGAGGGGATTATAAATCCTGTTACAAATTCTGAAATTGTAAGGCAAGGGCCGGTAACAGCTGTCATTGACGGACATAACGGTATGGGACAGGTGATATCTTACAATGCGATGAAGCTTGCCATTGATAAAGCCAGAAAATTTGGATTGGGAATGGTAGCAGTCAGAAACTCAAATCATTACGGATTTGCCGGGTACTACCCTCTTATGGCTGTGCAGGAAAATATGATAGGCATCACGGGTACCAATGCACGCCCTTCCATTGCACCTACTTTTGGCGTGGAGAATATTATTGGTACAAACCCGCTTACATTTGGAATTCCCACAGATGAGCCATTCCCGTTTTTACTCGATTGTGCAACCTCGATCACTCAAAGGGGCAAAATAGAACTCTATGCCAGGGAAGGCAAAGAACTGCCAGCCGGATGGGTAATTGATGAAAACGGACAAACCAAAACTGATTCAAAACAGGTACTTATTGATCTTATTAGTGGCCGGGCTGCTCTAACACCGCTTGGGGGAGTGGGAGAAGAAACAGGAGGTTACAAGGGTTACGGATATGCCACGGTAGTCGAGATCCTCTCATCAGCCCTGGCACAGGGAGCATTTCTTAAAATGCTGCTTGGGGTAAATAATGGGGAAAAAGTGCCATATTCCCTGGGACATTTCTTCATTGCGATTGATGTTGGTGCTTTTGCTGATCCCTCTGATTTTAAAATGACTACAGGCCAAATACTGCGTGAGATCAGAGATTCAAGAAAAATGCCGGGACAAAGCCGGATTTATACTGCCGGTGAAAAAGAGTATTATAAGTGGATGGAAAGAAAAGATAAAGGTGTCCAGTTTAGAAGTGAATTGCTTGACGAATTCAAAAGACTATGCCAAAGTTACGGCATGGGGGATTTTCTGGACTATTTTGACAATTAAAAAAGTACTGTTGCCCCGTTGTGTTAATATCTTCCACGGACAGGGAAATGTTGAGAATGTTGAAATTGATAAGTCAGTATATTTCCTGTGAGTTGAAAATAAATGTTAACTTTTACCAGATAAAAATTTACAGGTTTTTCCACCAATATTTGTCGTTTTTCGAAATAAGGATATTTAAGGGGTTGTCTGTTTATAAGAACCCGCATAATATCATTTAACCTAAACTCACGTAAATGAAAAAAAGAAAACCTTTTTTGAAAGTACTTTTTTTATGTGCATTCTCCGGAATGATGGTATCAGTCTTTCTTTGCTTCATCTCATGCAGCAGAAAGCCTGAAACTAATGTTAATGCAAGAACAATATCATTTGACGATGGCTGGCATTTCATAAAAGACAGTCTCTCAGGTGCTGAGAATCCTGATTTCAACGATTCATCCTGGAGAATTCTCGACGTACCCCATGACTGGAGTATTGAGGATCTTCCGGGTCAGAGCGATGATAGTATAGTCGGACCGTTTGATAAATCTTCCATTGATAAAATGAGTTCCGGCTATCTGGTCGGAGGGATTGGCTGGTACAGAAAACCCTTTACAGTCAATGAGGACGACAAGGACAAGAATGCTTACCTCCAGTTTGACGGGGTATATATGAATACCGATGTGTGGCTTAACGGGAAATATCTTGGATTTCATCCATATGGCTATACTCCTTTTTATTACGATATTACTTCTTATCTTAATCCTGCCGGGGAGCCTAATATTGTTGCGGTCAGGGTTAAGAATGAAGGATTGAATTCACGCTGGTATTCCGGATCAGGAATAGACCGGCATGTATGGCTTACTCTTGTAAATCCTGTTCATATAGATATATCAGGAGGTCTTTATATTACAACGCCAGTAGTCTCTGAAAGTTCTGCTGAAGTTAAAATTGCATCCACACTTGTGAATACAGGAACTCAGGATAAAAACATTGTCCTGCAGACTCAGCTATTTGATCCTTCAGGCAGGTTATCAGGATCAGTCAAAAGTAATTCTGCATTGACACCTGGCAAGACCATTGAAGTAGTACAGAATATCCCGGTAAAGAAACCATCTCTCTGGTCAATAGATGAACCAAACCTTTATCAGGCAAAGGTTTATGTACTGATAGATGAAAAAGTAGTTGATTATCAGGAAACTCTGTTTGGCATTCGCAGTATAAAGATTGATGCCCGGAATGGATTGACTATCAATGGTAAAATGGTTGATATGATTGGTGGTTGCTACCACCACGACAACGGTCCGCTGGGAGCTGCATCTATCGACCGTGCTGAGGAACGCAAAATTGAGGTACTGAAAAAGGCTGGATTCAACGCAATAAGGACCAGTCACAATCCTCCCTCGCCTGCATTGCTTGATGCATGCGACCGGTTGGGAATGGTAGTGATTGATGAAATATTCGACATGTGGGAAAGACCAAAAAAGGAGAAGGATTATCATTTGTACTTCAGGGAATGGTGGCGTAAAGATTTGGAGTCGTGGATCATGCGCGATCGCAATCACCCGTCAGTTATAATCTGGAGCATCGGGAATGAAATCCGTGAAGCAGCCGATACCTCAGGTTACAGAATAGCAAAAAACCTCACAACCGGAATACGTCGCCTTGATCCTACCAGAGCTATTACAGAAGCAATGCTTGGGATGGGTGCCGGCAGTGCGCCGGGCAGAAGCAGATGGGATGATTTTGAAACACATCTGGAATTACTGGATGTTGTCGGATATAACTACGCTTATACAAGGTATGAGTCTGATCATGAAAAATATCCTGACAGGATTATGGTTGGAACTGAAACAAATCCTCCTTTTGCACTGGAGAATTATCAACTGGTTGAGAAGCTTCCTTATGTAATCGGGTATTTTGTCTGGACTGCCACCGATAACATTGGCGAAGCTGGTGTTGGTATGCCTCAGCTCCGTGATGTCGGGGAAGTTAATAATCAAAGACCATCTGAGGCCCCAACAGGTCCCCGACCAGCAGGCCGGCAGGGAGCACCGGCTCCAAACCTTACTGGTCCTCCTGCGGATATGCCTGGCATACCAGGTGCAAGTGCAGCAGGCCCTCCTGCAAACATTCCGGGAGGAGGATTCTTCAGGCGCGATACCTGGCCGGTATATACAAATTATCAGGGCGATATTGACCTGATCGGGAACAGAAAGGTGCCTTCATTTTATCAGTACGTTGTGTGGCGTAAAAGCAAAGTTGAGATGTTTGTACACCGTCCGATACCTGAAGGTAAAAAAGAGGTTACAAGCCGCTGGGGATTTCCTGATGAACTTAAAAGCTGGAATTGGCCGGGTCAGGAAGGTAAAAAACTTCAGGTACACGTTTACACACGCTCTCAGCAGGTCAGGCTTGAGTTGAACGGTAAAATTATTGGTGAACAGAATGTCGATCAGGAAAAATCAATCACAGCTTCATTCGAGGTCTCTTATGAGCCGGGAACGCTCATTGCGCATTGTTATGATAATGGCAGGGAATCAGCATCGCAGACTCTGGTAACAACCGGCAAACCTGCATCTGTAAGGCTGGTTGCTGACAGAACCAAAATCAGAGCAGACCGCAATGATCTGTCTTATGTGAGAGCCGAGATAACCGATTCCAAAGGTAACATTGTTCCTGATGCAGATGATATAGTTATAAACTTTGAGGTTACAGGAAACGGAAAGGTTGCCGGTGTCGGAAGCGGCAATCCGAGAGATATGTCGAGTTTTCAGCAGCCGAGGAAAAAAGCTTATCAGGGAATATGCCTTGCAATAATCCGGCCGGATACAAACCCCGGGAAAATCAGTGTAAGGGCTACAGCTGAAGGATTAAGGGAAGCTTCTCTTGTAATTACAACAAAATAACCGGATTTGCCGCAGAGGTCTGCAGATCCCGGAAAAAATAAAACCGACAGCTAAAGAGACATGGTCTTAAAGAATGACTTAGTAAACCATCGTGTGTTTTTAATTGTTATACATAAAGTTTGCAATTGAATATATAATTGCATAAGTAATTTTGAAACAATGTATAAGATCAACAATATAAAAATTTAGAAAAATGAAAAAATTGTTTCTGGCAATGATATCGATTTCAATAGGGATAATGATATATTCCCAGCCTGCGAAAGTAAAGCTGATGCCTGTAACCACGAATTCTAAATCAGCATTGACGATTTACAACCAGGCCATGAAATACTTTGATGAAGTTAAGCTGGATAAAGCACTTGAAACTTTTAAAAAAGCTCTTGATCAGGACCCTGATTTTTTCATGGTTAATTACCAGCTGGCATTTTATTACCTTCTGAACCGGGCTCCTGATGATTTTGAACAGGTACGCTGATGCAGCAATAAATTGCAAAGCTAAACTCAGTGATGCTGAGGAGATTCTGAAAGATGCTCTGGTAAGCGTAAAACAGGGTCACTACAAATGTTACCGATCTGGGGAAAAAGCTTGTGGAAATGTATCCGAATGATCCCAATTCATATAATAACCTGATTTATTTTCAATCACTTGCAGGCGATTCTACCGGTATGGTTGAAACTTTAAATAAGGCAATTAAAATTGCCACAAATCCGGCACCCTTTTACAATCAGCTCGGATATGCATATTTGACACTAAAGCAGAACGATAAAGCGCAAGAGGCCTTCGACAAATACATTGAGCTTGAACCGAAAAATCCGAACGTATACGACTCAAAGGGAGATTACTATATGTACATCAAGAAATACGACAAAGCCTATGAATCGTATATGAAAGCTTATTCCATGGATCCTTCTTTCAGCCATGACAAGGCCGAGATGGCCAGGCAGCTTTATGAACAGACAGAAGGAAAGAAACTGGAAATAATCTCCATGTAGTCTTATTTCTTTTCGGGATTGGGAATAATGCAGGTAAATTCAAAATCTTCCTTAAAGGGATTTCTGAATTGATGTTTCTCATTGGGTTTTACAAAGATGCTCTGACCCTTCATTACCTCATGATCATTCCCGTCTTCATCAACAACAATTCCTCTGTTTGTTTCAATTTTGACCAGATGCTCGTAATTATGCTGATGATACGGGGTATTCCCGCCCGAGGCAATAATAAAATGCCTCATTATAATTTTATCTGATCCTTCATTGTAACCAAGAAGGATTTTCATTTTCACACCCCTCGCTCCTTCCATCAGGACATCTGAAGCAGGAATCTCATTATTGGTGTTGATTTTCATAAGAGTTTATAATTTATTTATAGTTTGCCTTTATTTTTCCAAATATAATAGAAATTAATGTTCCGTAAACTTCAGCGCAGGCAGTTATGAGGGAGTAAATTGTCCTTCAATCACCTTTTTTGGCTCCCTTCCTGAGGCGTTTCAACTGAATACAGCGTTGTAAATACCATATTGTTCCAGGTAAAATATTTACTGTATTGGATATAATAATTGTTGATTTACAATATATATCATTATACTTTATTATGTGGTATGTGAATAATTCTGAAAAAAGTTTTGTCTGAACATTTTATTTAATAGCAATAAAGTTCTCAGTCCTTTTTCTGTAACCTGATGCTGTAAAATTTTCATTACCGCTTTCAAAGCTTATTCTTCTGGCAGGCTTATCATATCTGACGCGGAAATCTTTATACCCCCCATAGCTGTATCCGTCAACAAAAAACTTGTTTTTGCCTGTCGGTATAAGTTGAACAGAATGAATATTACACTTTGGCAGTATCTTAAGAATGAAAAATCCATTTATCAATGAATTATCATTAAATGAAAGTTGCATCAGTAATTCAGCTTTTTCAAGGTGGAAAGCCATTAAATAGTTTTTGCTACCGTTCTGTTCATCTTTGTTATAGATATTTGTTAAGGAGCATTTCCCTGCCTGTGATACGAAATTATTCCAGAAATTCAATGTTAAGGCATTCCCTTTTTCATCGAATGCTGCCTTCTTCATTTTTTCATCGGCATATTTTTCAATATCCTTAAGATCTCCTTCTAAAATATAAGATACAAAAGTCTTACATACCTTATATTCTGGCGACGTGTCAGTTATTTCCCTGTAAAGGTTGTAATCAAAGAGGGTGAAATTACCGGGGCTGTCTGTTTCCAGGAGCAGCGAATCTTTGTGATATGATAAATTTATTAAATGGGTATCATCCAAAAAGTATTTACCGCTTTTTATTCTGCCAGGCTTTTCTGAAGGAACAGGCAGATATGAAACGTTTTTGCCATTCATGATCCTTACGATATCCTTAGTGATATTATCAACCCAGGAATAATTTACTGATGACATACCATCGTGGGATTTATCTTTCACCAGATTGGAAAGGATTACAACAGATATATTCTTTTCAGGTACAAATCCGATTCTGTTAGAGAATCCTTTAATGCTTCCCCCATGTGAGTATAAATTCAAACCATCCACCTCGTTTTTTTCCCATCCTGCAGTCCAAAGAGAATTTCCCATATGGGTGGCAACACAGGTATCAAGCATAAGACTTAATGTTTTATGGTTAAGCAGACGATTGTTCAGAATAGCTTGCAGAAACATATTGAGATCAGAGACTGAAGAATACAATCCCACCGCACCTTTGATCCACGCTGGGAAAGTCTCCTCCTTTACCGGCATTATACTGGTTGTTCCAATTCCGGTATAACCTTTTACCTGTTGCACCGGAAGGAATCGCTGGACATAAGTGTTTGTCATGCCTGCTTCAGGAAATATTTCTTTATTCAGATAATCTATATAATCCATACCGGTTACCTTTTCAATAATATAGCCCAGAAGAAGATACCCGTAATTATTATAATTAAAACTTTTTCCCGGTCTGGTATTCAGATTGGTGTCTCTGAATTTTGATATCAGCTGGTCAGTGGTAACGATTCCGCTGTCAGGCACAACTACATTTCCGTGTTTGTTGAGATTATCAGTCTGGGCAAGATTCGCACTCATTCCTGATGTATGGTTGAGGAGATTGATAAGTGTTAAGCTGTCAGTATTGTCATTGATAAATCCCGGAATGTACTTGTCAACCTTGTCATATATGCTAAGTTTTCCCTCTTCATGAAGTTTAAAAATTGCAGTTGCTGTAAAGACCTTAGTAACTGAAGCAAGGTTGAACAAACTTGATTCTGTGATCTGGTCATTATTATCCTTGTCGGCAAAACCATAGTTCTTCTGAAACACTATTTCGCCATTGCGGGCCACCAGTACACTTCCCTGGAATCTGTTATATGCATAGTATCCGTCGAGAAGGTCGGAAATACTCTGAGCATTGGCTGAGTAAGCATTCGCTCCAAGTATTATTGTTAATAATAAAAGTGCTTTTTTCATGGTATAAAAATTTAATAAATTAATACTCGCAGACAAAATAATGTAAAGCACTAACAGCGAACAAATTACTTATACGAAAATGGTAAAAAATTATCTGAATGTCCGGATTTATTGCCAGATATGACTTCAGATAGAATATTGATGAGTTTGAATAGTACAGCTGAGAATTGGAATAATAAATATGTTGAATTGATACTTATTCTATAATATTATATCTTTTAAGAGAATAAAAGGGAATGAGTAAAAGATCAGGAACATATATTGAGGTAATATCACATATATTATTGTGGACCCTGCCGACTTACCTGATAATCAAGTTCAACCTGGTGGCTTTTCAGGGCCTTGAGGGAAAGTACCTCGCTCTTCCGCTTATAATAAGCGTGATAATAAACATATTGATAGTTTACCTGAACATATTTTTCCTGTTCCCTGCACTGAATAAGAAAAAAATAAAGCCTGTATTTTATACGCTTTTACTCATCATTTTAATCAACCTGATGGCTTTCCTGAAAGTTAAGGCAGACGATCAGTTTATATGGTATTATTTTTCAAAAGAAGCTTTACATCAGTCAGGAAGATACATTATGGAAATAATAGTTAATCTGTTTTTTGCGGTTCAGTCGTTCTTCTATTGCATAGTAAAAGAATGGATTAAAAATAAGATCATTGAACGAAAGCTTGTGGAAGAAAAGCTCACACTTGAATTGAAGTACCTAAAATCCCAGATAAATCCGCATTTTTTATATAACACACTTAACAATCTTTACTCCATTGCCCTGAAGCATAATGATGACGAAACTGCTGTCGGGATAACGAAGCTCTCTCATATTATGAGATTTATGCTCGACGAAGTGGACGAAAAAATGATTTTGCTTGATAAAGAGATTGGCTATCTTAAAAGTTATATAGAACTTCAGAAATTAAGGTTTTCAGAACAAGACGATGTTAACATCACTTTTGATATCGAAGGAAACACGTCAGATATCAGAATTCCTCCCTTTATTTTTATTGTTTTCATTGAAAATGCTTTCAAATATGGAATCAATATCAGGGAACACTCTTTTATTAATATTAAATTTGTAGTAACAAATGATGAATTGAAGTTTAATATCAGAAACTCAATCTGTTATAAAAATAAGTTACCTGAGTCAGGAATTGGTCTCAGTAATATTAAAGAACGTCTGGAACTACTCTATCGTGATAATCACAGTCTGAATATAAGTTCAGACAATGATGTTTTTAATGTCGATTTGTTGATCAGATTAACTTCGGTAAAATGACATGCATTGCAGTAGATGATGAGCCCAAAGCGCTGGATATACTGACTTTATTTATAGCTAAAATCCCTTTTCTTGAATTACTTGGAACGTTCAGGGATCCGCTTCAGGCAATGAATTATATTGCGGAGAACAGACCTGACCTGATATTCCTCGATATAAGCATGCCCGGGATAACAGGATTACAACTTTTAAGATCATTACCAAATCCGCCTCTGATCATCCTTACCACTGCATACTCTGAGCACGCTTTAGACGGATACGAACTCAATGTTGTTGATTACCTCTTGAAACCTTTTGAGTTTGAACGGTTTATTAAAGCTGTCAATAAGGCAAATGAATTATATGCTTTAAAAACTGGGACCACAAGGAAAGAAAAGAAAGCCGCTGGTGATGAAGATCAGATTGTTTATATTAAAGACCGAACCAAAACTTTCAGGGTAAAAGTTAATACAATCCAATATGTCGAAGGTCTTGGAAATTATGTGACTTTTTTCCTGACCGACAAAAAAATAGTCACCTACCTGAGTATTCAGGACGTACTTGCTATGCTGCCTCCCGGCAAGTTTTGCCGAATCCATAAATCATATGTGGTTTCATTAAAACATATTGACATTATTGAGAATCATCAGGTGATAATCAACAACAAACCGATACCAATAGGTCTTAAATACAGGGATAGTTTTAACCGGTTAACCGGAAAGAAATGATATTCGATTTTGCTTTAAAAAATCATAAGTAATTTTTCAGGCAAAGATTTATAGGGTTGATAATTGCCATTTACTGTTACTTGGCTTGAATAGTGTTCAGAGTGATTATTTTTCACTTTCAGCGGATCATAGGTCAGAATGGGGTTGCTGTTACAGAACACTTTTATGGATTAGTTCGTTTAGTGGGTCTTCCCTTAGTATGGCAGTCTGTGCATGCAACAAAATGAATGTTATTTATGCTTGATTGGTCTTTGTAGGTGGTATTCATCTTCTCCACATCCAGTTTGCAGTTGGAAATAGCGGGGTGGCAGTTTTTACAGGAAGCTATTGCTGAGTTGGAATGTGAATCATGACATGCCAGGCAGCTTATCCCTTCATGAACTCCCCTGGGAGTGCGATCGTCAGACGTACCTGCCATGTTGAATGCATTGGGTGAATGGCACTGAATGCACAAGCTCTGATTAGGATCCTGTGAAATTTTAACCGGCACTGACCTGTAAGTTATCTCCTGAGAAGAAAGCGATAAAACAGGAAAATACATATTATCGCGTCTGTAATAGAATGAGGTAAGTGTTTTTTTCACCCTTGAATAATGCAGGGAAGCAGGTGTTTCGAGATTCTGTCTTATTCCGGGATAGCCCGGCTGATGAGTCTGGTGGCAGGCAAAACAAGGAATTGCGGGACGATCTGCGAGGCTAACATCCTTTAATTTCCAGGGACCCGCAGTATCGAGTGGTTCGACAATATTAACAACGGTGCCTTCATCATAAAACATACCATGGCAACGGAGACAATCGTCATAAATGGTTTCAGCTTTGTTATGAACAGGATTTAAAAAGACCTCGGAGTAGTTTATGGCATGCCCGCCTGAATTCCATTTGGCATACTCTGTCTGATGACAGCCTATGCACCTTTGCATCACCTCCAGACGTTGAGCTTCGGAAATTATTACCTCGTCAGGCTTTATTTTGCCGGAATGATGAAAAAGCATTGCTCCCTTTTCTTTCAGACTGTGCATTCCTTCACTCAGGGCAGTACCGTGGCAATCCTTACAAGCTATGTTCCTGTGCGTCGACTCTGCCCACAGGTCTACTGAATGTGAAATTTCATGACAGCTCGCACAGGTTTTTGCCGGCGAAGCTGCATTCCAGTGAGAGTAAGAAACAAGCAATGCAACAACAAACAGGATGAGAATTGAACTAATAATTAATATTTTTTTCATTTGGCCAGGTATTCTTTAAATTCAAAAACCGGGTTCAGGAATCAGTTCGACTACTTCATATTTGTCCTCTTCCACTTTTCCGTAATATGGCCTCCAACCCAATAACCAAGAGCAAGTATGGTAAGTGCAGGGTTATATCCGCCATTGTTCACATGAAGGCTGCCATCGGCAATGAAGATATTATCGATTTCATGCAACTGACCATATTTATTGGTTACGGAGGTTTTTGGGTCATTGCCCATGCGACAGGTCCCGCTCTGATGCTGGCTGGGAGTACTCTGCTTACCGGGAACAGCCTGCCATGTATAAATGGCCCCTGCTTCTTTTAGCCATTCTTCTGCTTTATCAGCAAGAAAATGTCCTACTTTAATATCATTATCGTGCCTTAATCCACTAATCCGGGCAACAGGTATTCCCCAGAAATCCTTGACAACAGGATCTACCTCAACCATTTTGTCAAATACCGGCATTTCCTGTACAGGTCCATGTATGCCGATATGTCTTTTAAAATTACGCTTCTGAAAATCTTTATGTTCCTTTCCCCACATCCTGCTGCCTGACGGGCGTATTGAGGTAAACTGGATATGGCATTCGAATAAATTCGTTACATAATACCCCGCCTCCGATAACGTCAGGAAAGCGATGATTGAAATCATTTATTGCTATACAGGCACCCGGGCCAACATCATCATACACTTCATCCTCAAAAAGGCCATAAGCTCCAGTATATGCATGATCCTGGATATTCTTGCCTACCCAGCCATTATTATTACCTGCTCCGCTGGGAAATAACTTTGATTTGGAATTTAACAGAAGCCTTGCAGTTTCACTGGCGGAAGCTGACACAACTACCAGGTCTGAAGTTTGTACCTGCAGCTTATTATCTGCATCAAAGTATTTAATTCCTTTAGCCTTACCTCTTTCGTCGACTATTATTTCACTGACCATGCAGTTTATCCGGAGTTCACAATTTCCCGTTTTTAATGCAACAGGAATTACAGTATTCTGTGTACCGGCCTTGGCGCCCACAGGACAGGCATAACCTACGCATGTTCGCATGCGGATACAGGCAGGACGACCGTTATATGGCACTGAATTTCGCAGCATGGGAATTGGAAAAGGATGCAAACCCAGTCTTTTTGCAGCCTTTTCAAGGATGATTCCTTCCCTGTTAAACGAAAAGGCAGGCATAGGATAAGGATTCTTTCTGGGCGGTACGTAAGGATCATTTGTCGGATCGCCGGCCACACCTAACTCATATTCAGCTTTCTCATAATAAGGTTCCAGTTCATCATAGCTCAAAGGCCAGTCATCAAGGGTGCTGCCTGGTACTGCACCATATTTGGTTTTAAGATGAAAGTCTTCAGGCTGAAATCTCCAGGCCATTGCTCCATAACTGACTGTTCCGCTGCCGACACAGGCAGCATTATTTCCGTAGCTCCACTGGTTCGGGAAAACCTTTATCCATCCATTTTTACCATCAGGAGCCATTCTCCAGTTGCGCTCATTATCCGGACCATAACCGCATTTGAGAGGAAAAGTCCGTTGGGAAGTCAGTTCATCATCCCCGTGTTCGTCGAAGGTATGCCATCTTCCACGTTCAAAGAGCACCACTGTGAGACCTCCGATAGCGAGTTCCTTTGCTACTACTCCACCACCTGCTCCTGCACCGACCACAACCGCATTAACATGTTTATTTGCCATTTTCGCGGAGATTTAGGATTGTATTTACGCCAGCTTAAATCATTGTACCTGTTTTGTCCGATAACATTAGGATAATCAAGTCCGAGCATACGATAGCTAATATATTCACGGTTTCCTCCGTGAACAGGACTTCCATAAAAACCCTGCAAGGAATGCTGCCTTACCATGTCAAAGAAACTCAGCCGGAGGGTGGTCCTTCCAATAATCACCGGAGAATTCTCCCGTCTCCATCTTTTCAAGCATTGCCGTCTGTTCTGCAGAAAGGAAGTTCTTCAAACTTTTTACCCTTCATTTGAATTACAGTTTTTTCAAAGGCAGCAAGACCTTCACGATATGCAAGCTGATGTTTCCTGTAATATGTGTCAAGTTGCTTATCGATAAAATTTGACACATTGGCCCATTTCCCACCCGGAAAATCATCCGTTGGAATTATCTGTTCAACAATTGCATCAAGCAGAGTAATTTCTTCTTCATTGAGATAACGCCACTGACTGATTTTATTCCTGCAGGCAGTATTAAAGGAGATGAGCACTGCGGCTGTTCCTCCCGTAAAAAGCCTTACAAATTCTCTTCGTGAAAAAGTCTGGTTAATCATTTAATCTGATTTATACCTTATTCTAATTTAACATAAATAAAATAAAATGTTGAAGGAGTTTTAATTTAAGAGATTAAATTTTCGGAGAAAATCATCCGCAACCTTAAGTATTTCATCGTCAAAGTAGCGTGAATATTTTGGATTTCCCTCCCCCAGATAGTGCCTCATTCCCTCATATGTATGCAGTTCAAAATAATTGCCTTCCTTTTTCATGTCACTTTCAAAGAATTGAACTGTCCATACAGGTACCTGCTCATCGTAAGTACCATGAAACTCAATCATCGGCGGCATTCCTCTCTTTATATTGTGGGCTGGAGAGATACTCCATATTTTATTACGGCGGTCAGCCAGCAAACGGTCGCACCAGCCTTCCACTGCATTTACACATGCTGAAAACAACAGAATTGCATCCGGGCGGCAGCTTGTGCTGAGGTTATCTGATTTTTCATTATAATCATCAATCATAGCTGTGCATAATGCCAGGTGACCTCCGGCAGACTGACCGGCAGCAACTATTTTATTTCTGTCAATATGGAACTTTCCGGCGTTTTCCCGAACCCATCTCATGGCCGATTTTGCATCCATAACAGATTCGATCGGACTTATCGTTTTATGCGGAGTAACTCCATTTTCAATTGACAACCGATAATCAACAGAAAACGTCACAATTCCCATTTTCGCATATCGTTCACAGGTTGTAAAGAACTCACCCGGGGTGCCAAAGGCCCATCCACCTCCATGAAAGAAAACAATTGCTGTATTATTCTCTCTTTCAAACGATTGCTTTGTATAAAATATATCAATCTTAAGTTTGAATGTGTCAACCGTTTTGTAAACTTCCTTGATATGGATCACCTGGTCATTATTTTCAACCTGATCAATCGGGGTTCGCTCTGCTTTGAGTGAAGTATGGGTCAGAAAAGAAAAGCACAGGAAAATGAATAGGTGTTTCATGGATATCGGGATTTTAATCTTGTTGGTTGTCATCAGTAAATGTTTTTTCTTCTTATTGGCCCAATCAAATATCGACAATTTAATTTTGAAAATTGACAGGGGTGTTTTTCCATTGAAAATTTACCTGGTGTTAAGTTAAAATTAAAAAGCCGGAACGAAGTGGAGTGTAATGCTATGATTATTCTTAATAAATGAATAATTTTAGACTACCTGAAAAACCGTAAAAATGCTATCATCATGCTACAGGAAGGCATCTGACCTTTAAAATTAAATTAAATAACGATGAAAAAAAGTACTAAAATGAAATCAGACATGGAGTTATTAAACAGCCGGAAAGAGGCTAAATCACAAGGCACCTCATCCAGGAGAGACTTTCTGAAAATGTCTGCAGCCACCGCCGTTGGTATTGGAGTAGCTAATCCATTTGCTTCTGCAAGAGTATCTCAGACACCAGACCAGACTAAGCCTGTATTAATACAGGGTAAAGATCCTTACGCGCTCGCCGCGAGATTCGGCAAATATCTCAGGGTTACCGATGTAACCGACGGGCTCGATGCTGTAGGTCGCGCCGATTTAACGTTGATGGATCCGTTAATCCGTCCCTTATGGATGGGAATGCGTTTCTGGGGGCCGGCTGTTACACTGCGTGTCATTCCGACTAACCGCCGGATGCCGGTGATCGACCGGAAGGATGCTTTGCTGCAGCACGATATCTGGTTTAAATCAGGTGGTTCACATGCGAGCCTGAAAACAAAACCGGGTTGTGTTATAGTCACATCCACAAACGGAGCCCGTGAATGCGGTTACTGGGGTTCGAACAATTCAATGGCTATGCAGGCTGACGGAGTTGTCGGAATCGTTACAGATGGTAATGCCAGAGACACTGACGAAATTGTTCTGCAGAAAAATCCTGTTGCCTGCAGAGGTATTGGCCGGACCATAATACCTGGTCGTGTGGAATTAATGGATGTGGATGTTCCAGTAGCCTGTGGTGGTGTTATGGTTCGTCCGGGTGATATTATCGGATGTGACTGGGACGGGGTTGTGGTTGTACCGATAGAAGTCGCTGAAGATGTTCTTTATTTTGCAGCGAGAATTGCCATTGATGACAAAAAAAGTCGCAGGAATCTTTACCAGAAATTAGGAAAAGCACCTGATGAAACTGTGGACTGGGAAGCGGTAGCGGAGTATTTTAAAGATATCCTTTAGTCCGGATCCCTGCTAATAAATTTTTATCATTTCCTGCCGGACCTTTTTCCATAAATTCTTTTTGGAGAAATGGAAAAATTAGGCATTTGATTTAAAAATTAGTAAAAGTATTATGAGAAAAAGAGAATTTGTTAAAAAAGCTGGCATATTATCGGCCTCTGTGCTTGCTGTTCCCTCCCTGGGATTCGGGGAAAAATCTCCGGATAATCGTTATAATTTGATTAAACAGGCAGCGACTGAGAATTTCAACGATGTCAATCCATCATTTGCCAAAGAAAAAGAACGGGACGCTCCTATAAGACTTGTAATCGGAAGTGATCATGCAGGATTCCCTCTGAAAGGTCCGTTAATCAGGTTATTGCAGTCATGGAATTACAGTGTGAAAGATGTCGGGTCATTTACTCCTGATCCTGTTGACTTCCCTGATATCTCCCTTCTTTTGGCTGATGAAATAAAAAGCGGTCGTGCTGAACGGGGAATAATGGTCTGCGGCACCGGTGTCGGAGCAGCTATTGCCTGCAATAAGATTCAGGGCATCAGGGCGGCTCTGTGTCATGATACTTACTCCGCTCATCAGTGCGTGGAACACGACAATGTAAATGTCCTTTGCATCGGTGCCCAGATCATCGGACAAAGCGTCGCTGAGGAGATTTTAACTAATTTTCTGAACGCCAGGTTCAGTACTGAAGAGCAGTTTCGCAGACGTGTCCGGAAATTAGACCAGTTCGACCTGGTGCCACCTGAGTAATAATACTGACTTCAGGTTGCTACTATGTCTGTAACTTTATCGAAAAAAGGAAAATAGTACTTTGAACATAACAGTATGAAAAAGAGAGAATTCATTCGTAAAATCAGCCTGTTGTCAGCTTCAGCAGCGATAATTCCGGCTCTAAGTGCTAAAAATTTTAATTATGTGTCAGGAACTAAATTACCTCAAAACAAAACTTTGAGTTATTTAGAAGACAGTCATGTGGAAAGACCAAGATGCAAGCACCGTTAAACTGAGGGATAAATTCTTTGGTTGTATTGCCGGATGCCATATTGGCTCAGCGATGGGTGCACCGGTTGAAGGAAATTCATGGGAAAGAATTGAAAAGGAGTACGGCACACTTGACAGGCTTTTACCTTATCATCATTATGGAAACAGCAATACCTGGATGCGTGAGCCAGGGACAACTGAAGATGGAGTTGAGCGCCAAAAACTTATGATTACCGCGATCATTGAGAAGCAGGACAGAATAAATGCTGAAGACCTTCGCAGGGCCTGGGTCGACCATATGAATCCCAATGCACCGGGACTTATATCTGAACCTTTTGAGGGAGCTCTTTTATCAATGGCAAAAACAAATATTCCTGCTTCTGATATTGGTAAATACTGTGACTATTCTGGTCTTGTTTCCCTGTCCCGATCGTGTCATCCTATTGGTCTTATAAATGCTGGTGATATTCCCGGGGCCATAGATGATATCCGGGAGATCGGGCAGCTTTATAATACAGCCAACAGTCGGGGAATACTTTGGGCTGAAGTTGTCGTAATTGCCATTGCAGCAGCGACTAAACCTGCTGCAACGATTGATAGTGTGCTGGGTGCTATTCTTGATAATTGTGACAGGGTGGATAAGCGATTTGTAAGGCAGGCTGGTATCCGTGAAGAAATAGAAAGGGCGCTCAGACTAACATCTGACTCTAATGATTTTCGACAAATGCGTAAAAAATTCGATGAAATATATAGCGGTACCGGTGTTCCCTATGCTCAGAGTTACGCCAACGAAATTGTAACAAAAGCCATATGCATATTACGTATGACAAAAGGAAATACATGGGAGTCAATGAAAGCCGGCGTTAACATGGGACGGGATACAGATTGTCTTACTGCTGTAGCCGCAGGGATCTCGGGGTCACTCACCGGTGGCGGCTCTATTCCAACAGAATTGATTAAACAGGTTGATTATGCAACATCAATAAACCCTCATACCAACTCAAAACGAACTTTAACAGAAACTTCGGATGGATTGTACAATGCATTTAAATCCAGACTTAAAAGGCTAAAAACCTACTCTGAAGAGATGGAAGTTGCCTGATTAAACTGAAGTACTCCCTGATACTTTGCATAAAGTTTTTCGGACATTAACCTGTATTATTCAGGCTCAAAAAAAACAACCAGTCAAAAAACTCTTATTTTTGTAATAATTCTTTGAAACTGTTAACTTTTCAAAAAAAATAGAAGGAAATGTCAGAAAAAGATAAAGGATTTAATATTCAGACAACTTTTTTTCAGAGATACAGAAACAGGTACACAGGAAAAGCAAATTCAGAAAGCGGAACCGGTAACTAATAATACTCAGGATGACTTTATAACGGATACAAGTCACAAGACACCTGTCGGAGATCAGGATCAGGCGCTTGTGGAGGACTTCGTTCAGCGTCTTCAGAATTTAATCAATCAGAATAACCAGGCTGGTTTTGATTTTCTTGAATTCACTGAATCACTTTTTGAAGAAAAACAAAATCCAAGTCCGGAAGTTTATAAAACAGTTTTCAGAATTGCACAAAAAATTGATAAATCGCTGACTCCTTCACGATTACTCGATAGCGCAATGTTTTATAAAGATCTGGTACAACGGACTGCCGAAACTGAAATAAACAAGGGAGGATCTAAAAAACAGGGATTGCAGGCTGAAAAAGACACTGAAAAAAACAACCTTGACAATAGCCTCAAGAGCACAAGAACAAAAATACAGCAACTTACCAGACAAATTCAGGAACTCCAAAATCAGGATGTAGCTTTGAACAACCAACTTTTGGCAATCGATCAGAAATACGACAGTCAGTTTATCGATATCGACAGGAAAATTAATGCCATCCGTAATGCAAAAGAACAGGTGATTGTAAGTATTGTTGATATTGAAGCCGGAATAAAATCGAATCTTTCTTAAAAAACAAAAAAAACAGATGCTATGCAAACGGAAACAAAAACAATTACCCAGCTGCCTATCATGAAGTATTTCGATGATGCCAAGCTGGTTGCAAAAGGAAAAGAGACTCTTGGGAAATGGCGCAAAGGTGAAAAGCCAATTGGCGCTGTTATTGGATTGATACTGATAGGGATTATTGGTTACGGAACATTCAGATGGATAATTCCGGCAGTTTTTGGTGCCTTAAGTCAGGTTTTTGCTGTTATTGCCTCAATTCTGGCAGTTATTCTCGTCATATTGCTTATGCCTGCTATTTTCAAGCTTTTCCGTAGAATTGTCCGCTCGTTTCATAAAGCCATCATCCGCTGGAACCCTTTCGATGAGCTTGATGAACAAAAACAAAAAATGTGGGAGACACACGATTTGTTTTTAAAGCACAAATCGAAAATAAAACAGCTTCGCACCGATTTCGAGCAAATGTCGCATGAAACGCAAAAAGTTGCTGAAAATTCGAAAAGCGAAGTTCAGCGGCAAACCAAAAAGGCTGGTGAAATAAAAGTTCTGATGGACAAAATGATTGCCGATAAAGGCGCGGGAATAAAAGAAACCGATGAATATGTAGACCTGCAGCAACAGTTTATCAATGCAACATCTGCAGGTACACGGACAAATACTGTACTTGAAAAAAATATTGAATGGACAACCAAATATGCGGCACGTTCAAATATTTTTGCCAATCTCGACCGTAAATTAGCCATTGGTGCGACACTGCTCGAAAATAAAATAAAGGATTTTGAGGAAAGCATAGGCATTATGAAGAAAGACTGGGAAATGGCTGCAGCATCACGTGGTGCAACAGCTATCCTGAAAGAAATTCTGGGCCCTGGCGGACAGAACTGGAAACTGGAATATGCCCTTGAATTTGTTGCCGGACGTATTTCGGAAGACCTTGCAATGACAGCCCAGAACCTTGAAGATTTAGATAGAAATACCACTGCATTTGATTTCGACAGCGATGAGGCTTACGAAAAGCTACTTGCCATTGGCAACAAACTGGATGCCGGACAGATAGATGTTCCGGATCCTTCAAAAATCTCAAACCCTAACCACAAACTGACCCGTGAAGAAAAAAATTCAACTGGTCCGCTCGGCGATATTTTTTAAATGTAACATTTAAATTATCAAATAAATAATTTTAAAAAAATGGCAACTGATTATCAAAACAAACCAGGAACATCAATTCCGGGATTCCCCAAAAAATGGACTTTTGGATTTCAACTGATTGTTCTCCTGCTTATCCTTGGTGCAATAGGAGCAGGTGTATATTACGGCTATCCATATATGAAAAAAGCATCCAGGGGAAATGAAGCAGATCTGCGTGCCGGATTTAACAACTTTGTTGGCTTTGCACCGGGTATCAATATGAATGGTGGAGCTGCTCCAAATAAAAACTCGAGGATGTACAAGGAGTTTGGTATTACTTTCGAGGCTGTCAGGATGGATGATATGCAAAAACTCAATGATGCATTGAAAAATGGAGATCTTGACTTTATTTTTACCACCACCGATATTTCACCAATTGGAATGGATCGCAGCAGCGACCTTGCCAAAATGTCGGTTGTCCAGTTTCTGAAAATTGACGATTCGCGCGGGGCTGATGTTTTTATAGTCGATGAATCAATAAAAACCGTCGCCGACCTTAAAGGTAAAAAAATTGCCTGCGCCCTGGGATGGCCAAGCAATACTTTACTTCATGCCACTCTTGAAGCCGGAGGCCTTACCGAACAGGATGTCCAGATCTTACCTATGGGTGATCCTTTTGCTGCAAAAACCGCATTTACCACCGGAAATGCAGACGCAACAGTAGTCTGGTCGCCCGACGATGAAGAATGTCTGAGATCAAGGGCTTCTAAAGTTCTGACAAGTACCGATCTGCTCCCAAATATAATAATGGACGGATTTATAGCACGGAAAGATGTTCTTGAAAAGAAAAAAGACCTTTTTATTAAACTGTCCAGGGCCTGGCTTGTTGCCAATTCAGAAATGAAAGACCCGGCAAAAATGGCCGAAGCTGCAAAAACCTACAAAATAGCTTTTGAGGTTCCGGACGACGTAAGTATAATCCTGGGCGGGATGAAAAAAATCCATTTCGCAACATATGGTGACAATGTCAATTTTTTTGGATTAAGCACTGATTATACAGGTATCACAGGACAGCAGCTTTATACAAAAATGGCAAGGGTATATAAAACAGGCTATGGAAACAAATTAACCAGTATTGTTCCCTGGGCCGAGGCCTCCTATCCCGATATTATACAGGCTATTAATGATTTAAAGGGTGATGCTAATGCAGCCGAAGGACAGATTCAGTTTGAAACGCCGACAGCTGCTGATGTAAAAGCCCCTGCAGTGGCAATTAAGCCAATTATCATCAACTTTGCAACCGGTTCATGGGCACTTACTTCCGAAATGAAGGACAAAATTGAAAATCAGCTTGGCCAATTGTCTGTTGAGTTTGCAGGAATGAAAGTCCGTATCGAAGGAAACACCGACATTGTTGGCAGTGCAGCAATGAACAGGGAACTTTCCCAAAAACGTGCTAAATCGGTTGCCGACTATCTGGTTAAAACTTATAATTTCGATCCGAACAGGTTTATAATTGTTGGTAACGGCCCCGACAAACCGGTTGCCGATAACAATACGGAAGAAGGCAGAGCTGCAAATCGCCGGACGGAGTTTCAACTATTAGGTAGATAAGATATTGAAAGATTTCGCTGTAATAAAGGAGGATAAGCGTATCCTCCTTTTTCATAAATGAATAAAATAATTGGCAATCATGGAACTAATTAAAAGGCTTTTTAGGTTTGCCGGTGAAGTTGATAAAAAAACCGCATTGGCAGTGAATATATTGGGATGGATCCTGCTGATATTTGTCTGGTGGCTGATTCCAACCCTTGGCTGGGTGAAACCTACCATTCTTCCCTCTCCTTTTGATGTGATTAAATGCTTCAAAACCCTTTTTATCGAGCGTAACCTTTTATACAATACAGGTTATTCTATCTTTATTAATCTGGGTGGTTATTTACAGGCAATGGCATTGGCAATTCCCCTCGGTTTCCTGATAGGGTTGATCCCTTTTATCAGACATCTGGTCAGCAAACAGGTTGAAGCAATCCGTTTTACACCACTTCCTGCAACGACCGGAATATTTATGGCATTGTTCGGCCTTGGATTGGGAGTTAAGATTGAATTTCTTGCATTTGGTATTTTTGTATATCTGCTTCCTGCGATTGCACAGAGGATAAAAGATATTGAAACCGACGATCATCTGAAAGCTCTGCAACAAACGATGTGGACATTAAATGCCAGTCCATGGATGACCCTGAAGCATTTCTATATTCCATCAGTCCTTAGCCGGTTCTCAATGGATGTAATCAACCTCGTTGCTGTGAGCTGGACATACATTGTCATTGCTGAAATGGTGAACGCCCAGGGCGGATTAGGTTCAATGATTTACATGGCAACTTCACGAGGCTCCCATGTCGATCAGCTTTATGCAGTTTTATTACTTATCATTTTCATAGGTTTTGTACAGGATAAACTGCTGAAAATGCTTGATAAAAAACTCTTTAAATTTAAATACGCCTGATAATGAAGCGAAATATTTTCCAAAAACAGGATGATGGTGAAATAAAAGGACCTGTAGAACCCATCCAGGAACCTGGGAACCAAAGTTGAAGCAAATGCTGAGTCTCCTGCGGATCAGGCACAAGCGGTCCGCTCAGCCGATATAATAAATCTTGTTGATATCACACAGGTTTATACAGATCACACCCCGCACAATGTTGTGTTTAAGGATTTCAACCTTGACATTAAAGACATCAAGGACCGGGGACAATTTATTACTATCATGGGTAAATCTGGTTGTGGAAAATCCACTTTGCTCCGGTATATTTCCGGATTACAGGTACCAACATCGGGAGAAGTATATATCTATGGAAAAAGACGTACTGACAAAGACCGTATTCCCATGGTTTTTCAGCAATATACCTCGTTTGAATGGAAAACTGTATTGCAGAACGTTGCGCTCCCCCTGATATTGAAAGGAATTCCTAAAAATGAAGCCAACGACAAAGCCATGGAAATGATAAAAATCGTCGGATTGGAGGGACATGAAGACAAATGGGCCAAATATCCGATCCTGTCGGGTGGGCAATTGCAAAGGGTTGCCATTGCGCGTAACCTTGTTGTAAATCCTCAAATTCTGTTAATGGACGAACCTTTTGGAGCTTTGGATACTGTAACCCGGAAACAAATCCAGATTTTTCTCCGCTCTGTTTTCGAAAATGCCAAAATCGACCCGACTGTCATCTTTGTGACACACTCTGAAAGCGAAGCAGTTTTCCTTTCTACTGACATATACATCCTGGATTCCGGGCCAGCAACCATAAGACATCACTTTAGTATAAATTTGCCGCAGAATCGTAACGATTCGGTAAGATATTCCAGTGAGTTTACCGAATATGTGAATAAATTGGGATCACTCCTGGAAGATTTAAAAAACGAAGGGAAAGGACCTGAAGAAAACAAAATGTTGTAAAACATCGCCTGCCGGCATGAGGCCGGCAGGAAATTTTGTAGTGATTTTGTAACATTCTAATTATAAGTTTTGTACAAAATATTCAGAAGGCGGGACTTACTTTGACTGAACCGGATTATAGGGAAGTCAGCAGTTTCTCTAAAGTTTTAATGATACTCCAACATTTAATCCAATCCACATAAATAATTTCTTTTCAGCATATTCATGCTCATAAACAGTATAGGGGATATTAATTGTTCCATATTCCCCATTTATTTTCATTCCTGTTACATAAGTATTAAAAGAAGGTCCAATTAAAAGAGAAAGCTTATCGAGGATATAAAACTTGTAATTCACATCCAATTTATTCAGTCCATTAGCCTGGCTGTCCCACTTATTGTTAAAATAAATCTGATTGCTGGAAAGCTCTAAATTCAACCGATGCTTTTCGGAAAGGAATATGCTTGTACCGAAACCGCCTCCAAAACTGTAAACAGGCTTACCCTGATATCTTGAATAGCCAAGTTTAAAAATTGTATATAGCCGTTCCACTCCCATTTTATAGTTTAAGTTCGAAAAAATAGCTTCACCTGCTGTCAGATCAAATTCATAATACCCATTTTTTACGAAGCTTAATAATCCGATAGGCAAACCATTTTCTCCTTCTTTTATAATATTTATTACCCCTAACTGAACACCTTTCATCTTTCCGGCATAGTTTAAAACTCCTATCTGAACACCTTCAAAATGTTTTGCCAGATTAATTGTTGACAGCTGAAAGCCTTTGGCATTACCATTTGTATAGTTTAACACTCCCGAAACAGAAATCCCTTTCAGGGAATCTGAACCGATATTGGAAATTCCTGCTAACTGAAATCCTCCCAGGGATTGATGACTAAGATTCAGTACTCCCGAAATAGCTGCTCCTGAAACGGCTTTATTGTTCCAGTTTGCCACCCCGGATATGAGAAATCCCTGGGAATTCCCGACAGTTGAATTCACGAGTCCGGATAGTTGAAATCCTTTTACATCTCCATCATTATGATTCCATAATGACCCTAACTCAAATCCATTAACGCCTCCATTTAAGCCGTAAAGAATATTGAAGGAAAAATTGTTGGTATAATTCCTCGAATTAACCCCTGCACTTCCTACCGGATAAGCGAATGTAACCTGCACCTTCCTTGATTCTTTCCCTTTCGCTGTTTGAGCTAAAAGATTTTGGGCACTTAATATTATAAGTACACTTCCTAAAGTAATAATTTTATAAGTTTTCATCTTTTCAATTTATTTTAAGTTAAAACGTATCAAAATCTTCACTTAAAGATCATTTAATGAGATCTTTAAATGAAATAAATAACAAGTACATCAATATTATGATGCTTATAACATATATCAGAGTAACTAATAGTTTGCTCTTGATTTTTTGTATGTGTTTCATTGTAAAGCATTTTGGAAATTTTTATGATGATTTGCCTTAATGAATAATGTTAAAATGGTAACAGAATGTCATTGTATTCAGTAGCCAAAGCCACAGATATATCCGTTATTTATATTTAAATGGCCTGAAACCAACTAGAAATGAAAGTGTGTTTACGTTGGAGATATTATATTCTGCTGCCAGGTTGATCCTCCAGATTGAATATGAAACACCGATAAATGCCTGTGTGGCCAATTAGACTTTCTTTATTAAGATCAACTTTTGACGTGGTTTCAGTGCCCATTATTAAACTCTCCTTTAATCCTAAATATGGAGATATCCCTGCAACTTTTTTGCTAACCAGTAAATCAATACTACCCAATACGATGTTATAGTCAGCAACTCCTGTTAATGCAGTAAAGGAGGCTCTTACTGCTGCTGCAGGCCTCTTTTTGGTTTCCTTCAGAAATGCATATTTTAATTCTCCCCCTATCATGCCATAATTTCCACCCGGCGCAGTAGCCCATTTTGCCCCGATTTCCATTTTATCAGAGACACCGAATTTCGCCCGAAGCATTGGCAGCTTTATCTGATCACCCAAAGGACAATTTTCATCCGGATGGACAAATGTATTGATCCAGGCAGGATCGTGCTGGTTAACAGGTGTGACTGAGTATTCGATGGCAATACTAAAATGCTTTTTACCAATAGTTTCGGCAGATGCCATTGATTTAAATGATGCGATCTCGCCAACTTGCCTGGTGTATCTCTTCCACTGATCCTGCGTCAGCGAAGGATCAATAACCATTGAACAGGTTTTAACACTTGCATCGATATGCCAATATACATCACCTCCATTATTTTGTCCAAATGTTGGAAATGTGATTAAAGACATTCCTGATGCAACCATAACGAAAATAAGATTCTTGCTTTTCATAGTATAAAGATTTAATTGTTTGCAGCAAATATAGAGGGGCCGTTTCCAAACGACGACTTCTCTTATAAGGCAAGACAACAATAGTGTATCACCTTACAAGCAGATACTGCTAATTGTCATATTGTAAGAGAATTATGATGGATTGGAAAGGAATGGTTCCTATAACGATTTTACGAATTCGGAAGGGGTGATGCCAGTTATTTTCTTAAAAGAATTATTGAACGAGGCCTTTGAGTTAAAACCACAATCCAATGCTAAAGCAAAAAAAGTTTTATTTTTATTTTTTCCGGAAGCAATCAGACGCTTAAACTCTTCGATGCGGTAAGAATTAATAAAATCGTAGAAATTTTTTTGAAATCTTTCGTTTATAACCTGTGAAAGATAATTAGGATGTATGTTCAGCATCTCTGCCAGCTGAGGCAAAGAGATGTTTTCATCAAGATAGAGTTTTTTCTCTTCCATTAATTTTAAAAGAAGTTGCTGGATTTCGATTGCACGCTCTTCCTTCAATCCTGACTTTGAATAACGTTGTTGCTCTTCAACAGTCAATTCTGCAGGCAAAGAACCATTTGGCAGATTCATAAATATATTCCCCTGGCGAAGCCCGTAAAAACCTATAAACGCTACAAATAAAGAAACAGAAACATAAATGACCGGGTCAGTCAATGAGGAATCAAGAACAACATTGTCGAAAAGCACTACAAGCCAGATTAACAGCAATCCAATTAATAAATTCCTAAGCCAGTGTAAATTGTTTTTTTCATTGAAGTTTGAAAGGTTGTTTAATATGTTCCGGCGATGTCTCCTGAACAATAAAAAGGTAATAATAATATATGAAAACCCGGATAATATGACTGCAGGGAAAAAGAATAACTGAAAAATGTCGGGCTTTACAGTTATTTTTTTTACGAATTCAATTTTTTCCTGACCTGATGAAATAAAAAAGTTAAAGTAATTGACATAGAAGATTATAACAGGTAAAAAGTGGAGAAAATAAATTGGTTTCCATTTTTGGAAATAATTGGTTAATGAACCGGTGTAAAGGAACAATAAAGGTCCATGGATCAGGGGCAATGGGAGTGCAATACCCAGTAAATGCGGATATTTAAAATCAATTCCCTTAAAGTGGAAATAGTATAAAAACAAATGCAGTCCGATAATAAACATCCAGAAAGTCAGAATCTTATCTGACAGAGATTTTGGCTTCTTACCCGAGAAGTAAAAACTCAAAAAAAAATGCCAGGGTGCCTCCTGCAATAAAAATCATTTTAAGTGATACATTATTAGGTCATCCAATTTGCAAATTTATGGTATTTCACAACTTTATAATCAGATTATCATAAGTACAAAATAGCAGGGCAGAATGATCACATTAGGGCAATCTTATTAAAATTAACATACATAATTAAACCACAAGCATTTAACCAGGGAATTGAGTGGTTATTGCATTAAGCACAGTCATCTGGCAGACTTACAGGCTGGCAGTAAAAAATCCGGCTGAGATGTCAAAAATTGAATAATAAATGTCAAAGAAAGTTCGGAAGTGAAAACATAATTGAATAAACAGCATCTATCATTTCCAGGTAATTCAGGCATCATATTCAAATTTGTTTCGTCTTTTAAATAATAAAGTAAACTGTTGATTACTAAAACCAAACTTAATGTTGTATAACTACCTTAAAATAGCATTACGGAACATCAGGAGGCAGAAATTTTATGCTTTTATCAATATAACCGGATTGACTATCGGATTAGTTGCAAGTCTGTTAATCATACTTTATATTGTCGATGAATTCAGTTATGACAGGTTCCACAAGGATGCCGGCAAGATATACCGGGTTAATCTTATGGGACGGATGTCAGGACAGGAATTCAATTCACCATATACATCTGCACCTGTTGCTTCCGGATTCATGAACGAAATACCCGGCGTGGAACAAGCATGCCGGATTGCTCTCTGGAAAGATATGCCAATCGAACACGAGGAAGAGCTGTTTACCGAAAAAACAGTACTTGTTGCAGATTCAAATTTCTTCAATTTCTTTAGTTTTAAACTTCTTTCCGGTGATCCGGTAAATGTCCTTGCCAGGCCAAATAGCATTGTACTGACAGAAACAGCTGCAAATAGAATATTCGGGTATTCAGGACCAGGGGATAACCGCTGTATCGGGCAGAGTCTGGAATTTGGAAATGAAAAACGGGTCTGTAACATTACAGGCATTTGTGAGGATCCTCCTCCAAATTCACACTTCCACTTCAGTATGATCCTCTCAATGGAATCCTGGGATTATAGTCGTAGTTCTGTCTGGGTAAGCAACTCCCTGCTTACATATATCAAGGTTGGTGAGGAAATGGACCTGAATCTGGTAGAATCTCAAATTCAGGAACTTGTAAAAAAACACATCGGTCCGCAGGCCCAGAAATATCTTGGGATATCGTTTGAAGAATTCCTGGAAAAGGGTGGAGCATATGGTTTTTACCTGCAGCCATTGACCGGGATTCATTTTGCATCAGATGTTGATCTTCACCTGGAACCAGGCGGCAATATGAAAACAATCTATTTGCTGGCAGGGATAGTGGTCTTTATTATTGTTATCGCCTGCATTAATTTCATGAATCTCTCAACCGCAAGGTATTCAGGAAGGGCAAAAGAGGTTGGAGTAAGAAAATCTCTGGGAAGTACGACCAGCAGGCTCCGGACACAGTTTCTTACAGAGTCGGTTTTATACACACTGGTATCTTTACTGCTTGCCCAGGTTATTCTCATATTAATCCTTCCGCAATTCAATATTCTATCAGGCAAGCTTCTAAACGTAAAGGCATTATTTAATTTTTATTATATCTCCGCCATCATCTGCCTGGTTGTGATAACCGGCATAATTGCAGGCAGCTACCCGGCATTCTATCTCACATCATTCAAACCTGTCGAAACTTTAAGAGGAAAACTCAAAGCGGGGATAAAAAGCAAAGGTATCAGACAAATACTTGTGATTTTCCAGTTTACTATGTCAACAGGATTAATAATTTGTACCCTGCTTATATATAAACAGTTGCAATACATTCAAAACAAAGACCTTGGCTTTGATAAAAATAACCTGATAGTACTTAAAAACGCAGGATCACTGGGCACAAATAAAAATGCCTTTAAAGAGGAACTTTTAAAAATGTCGGAGGTTGAAGATGCCAGCATCTGTAACCTGGTTCCCCCTGATGTCAGTTATTCCGATCTGTTCCGGCCGGTAGGAGAGGACATACAGGAACGCGGTAGTAACTATTGTATTGCAGATGAGAATCTTATGTCAACACTTAAACTGACTATGGTTGATGGCAGATTCTTTTCAAAAGAGTTTTCCTCCGATGTTAACGGAGTTGTAATTAATGAAGCTGCAGCCCGCCTTTTCGGTTTTGACAATCCGGTTGGAGAGAAGATACAGACATTCTGGAAAGAGAACAACCTGGATACACGTGAAATAATCGGAGTGGTAAAAGATTATAATTTTCAGTCACTGGAAGAAGAGATAACATCCCTTCTCATATTCCAGGGTAAAGAGGGTGATAACATCGTTGTAAGACTTACATCCGGCGATATTAACAATAAGATAAACCTTATTGAGTCAAAATGGAAATCATTTCCTGAAAGCGGTTCGTTTGACTACTCCTTCATTTCGGATGATTTCAATGCAAAATTCCGTAAAGAGCAGCAGCTCGGAAGGATCTTTCTTGTATTTACCCTTCTGGCTATTGTCATAGCGTCACTGGGATTGCTGGGTCTCGCATCCTTTACCGCAGAGCAGAGATCCAAAGAGATTGGTATACGTAAAGCTATGGGGGCATCTTCAGGAGGTATAATAAAATTATTGTCGATGGAATACCTGAACCTTATTTTTGTTTCATTTTTTATTGCCGCTTTGCTGTCGTATATAATTATAAACTGGTGGTTGAATAATTTTGCCTATAAAACTGACATTGGTGTTTTATCTTTTATTGCAGGAGGAATTATATCTGTATTAATTGCGATTTTATCCGTAGGTTATCAATCGCTTAAAGCAGCTTCAAGGAATCCTGTTGATTCCCTGAAGTATGAATAAACAAAACTAAAATCTAAAACCTGGCGGAGACCGTGCTAAAATAAAGAATAGACAGAAGGTTCGGTATATCCAATCCCAGCCAGGTAGCTTGTACACGGCTAACCTCAGGTGACTTAACCTTAAAATTGATTAAGTGCCGGAATCATTTCAATCAAATAAATTATTTTTATTGTCTCCTGTCACTTTTTCTTGTTTCTTTATTCTTATTTTTTGACGTTCAACCCCAACTACATTGTCCTGAATGAAAGTGGTATATTGTATCGTATGTACTGGCCTGATTCTGAACCTGTTTTCCTCAGAACTGGCAGCACAGAAAAGCATTCATGCCTTTGTCCTCAGAACAGCTCCGGTTATCGATGGCAAATTCGATATGGAAGCGTGGCACGGTGCCGACAGTGCTTCCGCTTTTATTCAGATGGAGCCGAAACCCGGAGAACCCTCCGCTGAACCAACGTCAGCATGGTTTGGTTATGATGACAAAAATATTTATGCTGTATTCAAATGTTACCAGCGAACCCCGGTAATAGCAAAAAACCAGAGCCGTGATGCTCTTTCGAAAAATGACGATGAAGTTGGTCTGGTTATCGACACCTACAATGATAATCGGACCGGGTATGGTTTCATCATAAATCCGCTCGGCACACAGGTAGATTTCAAAATCAATGACGACGGGAACAATATTGATCTTAACTGGGATACTGAATGGAAGTGCGCATGTGCAGAATTCAAAGGCGGATGGTGTGCTGAAATAATGATTCCCCTTAACAGCCTGAAATATAAAAAAGGACTCGACACATGGGGCGTCAATTTCGGAAGGATCATCCGCTCTGATTTTGAAACTTCTTACTGGACAGGACCCCTTTCAAATGACTTCAGGATATCGCAGGGGGGTAAGCTGGTTGGGATCAATACTGCCGGCAGGAGGATGCAGACTGACGCTGTTCCCGTATCTATCAATATTTAAAACTACCGGAGAAAAGATAAGAGCTGATGGCGGCGGTGATATAAAATGGCAAATCACTCCTAATGTTTCACTTAATGGAACAATTAATCCCGATTTTGCGACTGTAGAAGCCGATCAGGTGCAGATCAATCTAACGCGTTATGAGCTCAGCTATCCTGAGAAGCGCCTTTTTTTCCAGGAAGGAAATGAAATGTATAACACGCGTTTCAGGACCTTTTATTCACGCCGGATTCAGGATATCGATTTTGGTGAAAGGCTTAACGGGAAAATCGGTGGCTACCAGTTCAACGTGGTAAATGTAACTACACCCCGGATGCCTGAGGATAGTGCCCGTTATATCTTTACAGCCGCAAGTATAAAGCGCGATATCCTGAAATCCTCGAGCCTCGGTCTTACTATAGTAGATAAAAGCGGGAATGATTCATTTACAAGATCGTTAAGCCTCGATTATAACCTGAATCTTGGCAAGACATGGTATTTGACCGGCCAGTTAGTTTCAAGTGCACCAGGAGATTTCGGGTCGCACAGCGCCTGGTTCATGAGATTTGCCCGGGAGAACAATATCTACCATTATCATATAAGATACAATAATGTAGGAAGTAATTTCCGTGAAAATGTGAACCAGACCGGATTCGTAACCGATGACGACCGCAAGGAGGTTGATTTTGAGGCTACATACAAGTTCTGGATCAAAAACAAGTACATCGAATATATCAATGTTGGTTCCAACGACAATATTTTCTGGAGTCAAAAAGGTGTTTTGAGGAGCTGGAATACTGATAACACGGTTGACGTTTATTTCACCAACCGCCTAAGCGTTGGATATAATTACAATAATGAGTACAAGCTTTATGAAAAGGGCTTCTATAACCACAGGCATGAATTCACCCTGGGTTACAATACCGAGGAGTGGAGCCATGTTCAGACCGGATTCTCGATGGGCAGGAATTTCGACAGGGATTTTTACCTCTACAATGCAGGATTCAGGGTGAAGCCTGTACAAAACCTGTCGCTTGAATACAGTACATCCTATCTTCGCTTCGTACCTGATCCCGATTCAGGTTCCACATTCATCAATGTGCTGACAGTAAATTACAATTTCACTAATGATTTGTGGATCAAATTATTTACACAATCCAGCACCAGTAATCAGAGGATTTATTTGTACGGACTGTTTGGATGGCGTTTCAAACCCCCTTTCGGTGCATTGTATCTTATTTATTCTCATGATAATTATGAACTTGCCGAACGCCCTGTACGGCTTGACAGCTTCTTTCTGAAACTGACACTACCGATAGCTGTAGTAAAATAAAACGTAAACCGGGACTCAGGCAAATGTGGAAGTATTGGCTTGAAGTCTGATAACCCCGGTACTATCCGGAGTAATGAACTGAATTTGCCGTGAACAACGGACCGGTTGAAAAAAATCAGGCAAAATATTATTGATTCAGGTAAAATAATTATTGTATCACATATAATAATTATCGTAAAACAATATATAAATTCGATAAGCTACTTCTGACCTGCCCTGTTTCTTAACAAAGACTTTCCATTCCGAATGAATCCTGCAAAGCTGGATGAAGGAGGAATCTCCGTCATCTGTTCAATCCACCTGATAATCATAATTGCCATTTTATGCAGGCCAGCTAAACTTTAAAGAAGTATTCCTTTAGCCAATGTTTAAAAAGAGGATCAAGGAATGAGATATTTTTCCCATGGCTGTCAATGATCTCCTTGTTTACAAGGACTTTTTTAATCTTTACTACATTGGCTGATGTACCTAACAGATATTCACTTAGAGTGGACTGCGAGCTTAATTGTGTAATGTTATTGATAAGCGCCCTTAGAAAATTTATTTGTGTTCTGCCTAAAGTGTCAGTCAGATTCTGGAACAACATACTTAACTGCATGACTAGGTCAGTGAAAGCTTTATTAACAATTGTTTCATCACAGACTGTTTCAGTACGCAGCCATGATTGCTGTGCAAGTTGCTGAACATAATAAGGATGACATTCTGTAAGAACAGTGATTAAAGCAGCATCCCCTTTGCTTATTTTTTTTCCTGTATCTGAAAATCGCTTCTGAATAAACATTATCCAGTCCACGGCTGCAATTTTATCCAGGAAAATGATGTCGCCGAATTTGTAAAAAGGCATTGTAGGCGAAGTAAATACGTCCATCATCATATGTCGCTTGCTTCCATACAGGCAATAGGAAACATTCTTATGCTTCTGCCAGTGAGACCTCATTTTCTTCTGCATGTCAAGAGGTTGATCAAATACCGAGATGTTCTGGAATTCATCAATGCAGATGACAAATTTCACATCATTTTCAGTTCCAATTTTCTCGGCAAGGTCCAATATATCATCCGGTTCCCTTTTCACCTCCCTCCAGTCCAATCCCAGTTTGAATTCAGTTCCGGGACCCGGACTTATTGTAATATTTGGAAGAAATTTCCCCAGAAACTTACGGCTGTTTTCAATCAGGATCCTTATTTTAGATGCAGAGGCACTCAGTACCCTGGTAGCGAACAACTGATAGAACTGCTCATCAGACCTGACGTTATTGAGATCGATGAAGCAAAATCTGATTTTTTTATTTTTCCTCAAAGCCATATCTGCAGCTTTCATTACCAGTGAGGATTTACCCCATCTCCTGGGTGAAATAATAATTGTATTAACTGAAGAGCAAAAATTTAAAACCAGTCGGTCTGTTTCATCTTTCCTGTCTGTAAAATTTTTGTCTGCTGCTATTTTACCGAATACAAACGGAGTTTCCATTTCTCTTTTTTTACAAATATAATAAACTTGCATTAAACTTACCAAATAGTATGTTACTTATTTGTAAGTTACCATAAAGTAAGTTTATTACTGCCAAAACTGACAGAAATTAATCATGGATGATATTACAATTAGTGTGTGCTTTCCTCCGGAAAAGGAATATTAAGGTCTCCGGAAATCGACTCCTGGGGCTTTTGGTTTGTAGACAACAGGTTTGAAATATTTAACCTGAGTTTAATCAGAGACATGGTGGAACCGGTGAAATGGCGGAGGTTTTATAATGATTTTCTATAGCATGGAGAAAATTTTGCATTTAACTTCATTATGTCATAATTTTGATTATTAGTCGTCTAAAAATTAGCCGTAAGTCTGTCTTTTTAGGCGTGTAAAATGCTATTGATTTTGTTCCGCAGCTCATAGTAACCGGGCATGCAAAGCAATGTATTGAATAAATGTAATTTATGGCTGAGAAAGAAACTGTCTTACCCGGGTTGCACTGACAGGCAACTTCAGGGCTTTATAACTAGTTTCAATAGTCATATCTTTCTCGCGATCTGTTCGCTTCTGCTATATGTCGTTCCCTTGTCGGTTTTTGCCCCCCAGGCTACCATATATATCAATTATATGATAGCATTCAGTGGTCTTTATTTTTTATCCCTGTTGCTTCAGCTTCTTTTCCCCAGGCATCACTTGATTATACATGCTTTTATCGGTTCGGTGATGCACCTGATGACATTTTACGCCATCCTTAAGCTGGGTGGCATAGCCACATCCGGAGGACTTATTTACGCTGGTATTGCCAATGTTCTTGCTACAATTCCGAGGCAAAAGAACTGGTTGCCAATTTCCATGTTTTCTATTTTTTCGGTTTGGGTAGTTCTCGTGGTTGTCCTGAAACCCTGGTTGCATGTTCCCGATCAGATGACTCCTGGTTTAAACTCAATTCTTTGGATGTCCCAGTCCGTAATTTTGATCGGGACAGAGCTTGGTTTTGTACTTCGGTTTATAAGAAAGCAGCAGAAGCTTGAAGAGTTGGAGGCAGAACATTTAAGAGAAATAAATGAATTCAAAGACCGTTTTTTTACAAATATCACCCATGAATTCCGCACGCCCCTGACTATTATAGATGGTATGGCTGACCTGATCAAAACCAACCCGGAACGATGGATTGAAACAGGCCTGAAGAAAATAAAAAGCAACAGTGGAATTCTACTACGGCTTGTGAATCAGATGCTTAACCTGGCTAAAGCCGAAGCAGGTTCCATATCTTTGAATTTTGTCAGGAGGGATATTAACAAATACCTGGCTTATCTGATCGAGCAGTACCAGTCGGAAGCTCTCAGAAGAAAATTAGATTTAAAATTTATGTCATCAGGAGATGTAATTGAGCTGGATTTTGACCCCGAGAAATTGATGCACATAATAGCTAATATAGTCTCCAATGCTCTGAAATACACACCCGAGGGTGGCCGGGTTGAAATTGCCACTGAGGTTCTGGATAATGGAAAAATGCTCTCAATCCAGATCAGGGACACAGGGATCGGCATTGAAAGAGAACATCTGGACCATCTTTTTGACCGTTTTTACAGGATAGAACACCAGCTATCTCCCGGCGGTACAGGTATTGGCTTGGCCCTGACCAAAGAACTGGTACAACTCCTGCATGGTACAATATCCGTAAAGAGTACAATTGGTGAGGGTACGGAATTCTCGGTTCTCCTGCCTATTACACATAATGCCCCGGTTTCTGAAACGCCGGAAACTACCGATTTGACCACAGTTAAAGGTGATAAGTATGAAAATATCAGCCCCGCTGAAGTTAGTTTATCCCCAGGGCACTCCCCCGGACATTTGCAGCCTGCTGATCATGCCTTTCCTACAAAACTGCCTTTATTGTTGATAGTAGAGGATAATCCTGATGTTGTCCTGTATCTGCAGGCTATACTCAGATACGAATACAGGACAGAGGTAGCTGGCAACGGGAAAATTGGTCATGAAAAAGCCCTGGAGATCTTGCCTGATATCATTCTGAGCGATGTGATGATGCCTTTTATGGATGGAATTGAAATGCTGGAAAAAGTAAAGAATGATATCCGCACCAGCCACATCCCAGTGGTGATGCTCACCGCAAAGGCAGATATTGACTCCCGGCTGACAGGACTGGAAAGAGGAGCTGATGCATATCTAGCTAAACCTGTTGATGAAAAAGAGCTGCATATTCAGCTGAAAAATCTGGTGGAACTCAGAAAAAGACTATATGAACGATATTCATCACTTGATAAAATTCCTGAGACCTCAGATGCCTGCATAAGAAAGGAGGACGAATTCATGATGAAAGTGAGACAGGTTCTTGAGACCAATCTCAAAGATGATGAATTCGGGATTATTAAACTCTGTAGTATACTGGGGGTCAGCCATGCCCAGCTATACAGGAAATTCAAATCTGTGAGTAATAAAACAATTGCTGATTACTTTAAGGCCTTAAGATTGCACAGGGCGAAAGAGTTGCTTTCGACCACCGACCTGAATATAACAGAGGTAACTTTTAGTGTAGGATTTAAAAGCCTGGCCTATTTCAGTCGTGAATTTACCCATGAATTCGGGATAAACCCCAGGGAATACCGGAAATGAGTTTCTTCATTGAAAGCTCTCAGGGAATCCCTGAAAACAAACTCAAATCTCATTTGAGACTGAGGATAAACTTTTTGAGACTGAGAGTTAAATTTCCGTATGGTAAGTAAACTATTCAAGACTTACGGTAAAACTCATCATTAGCCTTTAGTTTAATTTTGATAAAAAGAATATTATTCGGCAGAATAATAAGTTCTGTTCTTTTTATTAACTAAATTCTAAAAGCTATGAGAGCATTAAAAATTTTTTTGGTATTAATGGCTGTGATCTTCTCAGGTTTTTCGAAAGACTCACAGAATAACAGGAACGGGGTTACCGTACCTTTTAAATTCGATGGTGTAATCATTACTGATCATTCCACGGAAACGGTGTGCACTCCTGCAGGGGATCCCTATCCCTATATAGTGCATGCAAGGACCGGTTTGCTGCAGGGTAATCAATCCCATGGTGGGAGATTGATTACCGAACAAAGCACCTGGACAATATTCAGCTGCAATACTGATTTTACAAGCAAGATCAATACCTCATATCTTGAAGGTGTAAATACAGTTGCAAATGGTGATTCGTACTCCTATACATGTACCATGCTTACTAATATTGTGACCATGGAGATAGTCTTATATGTCACTGTCACCAGCGGAACAGGTAGATTTGAAGGCGCTACAGGTCAGGCTGTTTTAACCGGAGTTAATACCGGGGGCCGTGCCATTCCTGTCAATGGCTGGGGATCTCTTACTTTTCCGAAATGACTACTTAATAATTACATACAGTCCGCCAACATTTGAACTTTGCATCAGTCAGTTATGAATAAATAATTTTCAGTCAAAGAAATATAGAAATAGCCCTCGTCCGGGGGCTTTTTCTTTGTATGTTGAGGTTTGAAATATCTAACCTTAATCTTATCAGAGATATGGTTGATTTAATACAGATTCTTGGGGAATTCAGTTAGTTTATCAGCATAGCAAAAAAAAGGTTGCATTTAATTTGTTTATGGGTTAATTTTAATAATAAAACAAATAGACCTCTGGGGTCAAGCATTATTCATTATAATATACGAACAAAAAAATCAACATTATGCGCCCTTTTGAAATCTTGACTTTTGTTACTCTCTTGTTTTCCTTAATTGGGTTGTTGATTATAAGGAAAGGGCCTCGCTGGTTCGTTTACCTTCCGGGCTTCACATTAGCTATGGTCCTTTGTCAGGTTGTTTTTGAAGGAGTAAGATGGCAAATGATCCCCGCTTATCTTTTTGTTACAGCATTATTCCTGATCTCACTGAAACAGATCTTTAGTACTAAAAAAGAGCAATCTGAGCGGCCTTCTGTATTTAAACGTATACTTAGAATTTCAGGCACCGTTCTTACTTTCATTTTGTTTGTAATTACTCTCATTCCGCCCCTGGCTCTGCCAATGTTCAGAATTCCTCATCCCACTGGTAAATTTAAAGTTGGATCTTCAATTCTTTTTTTCAGGGATACGGCGCGTATTGATGCATTTTCCACTGAGAAAAACAGATTCAGGGAACTATCTGTCCGTGTCTGGTATCCTGCATCACCAGGCAATCAGGAAAAGAGAATGCCTTATATGCAAAGAGATGAAGCCAGGTATCTGGCGATTTATCTGAAGGGGGCTGCTTTTATGCTGAGTAATTATAATCTGATTTCTACAGACTCGTATTTTAACGCAAAGCCTTTTAAGGGTCAATTCCCTGTCATTTTATATTCTCCTTCGGGTTGTATTGTGGAGAATACCACACTTTTTCAGGAACTTGCCAGTCACGGGTATATTGTGTTTAGTGTCTGTCATCCATACTGGAATGCTTTTCATTACGACGAACTAGGTCAGGTCGTACAATTTGACGTAGATAATGCGCATTATAAATCTATGTGGGAGCAGGAGAATTCATCAGAGGTAATCAAAACAAAGGAAGAGATCACCAATACAAAAGACCTCCAATCCAAAAAAACGGCTCAGCAATTGCTCAACAAATATATGCCGGAAGAAGTCGCAGATATTCGTCTTTGGGCAGAAGACAATAGTTTTCTGATGAACCAGATCGGGTATAAAGCCTTGGACCAGAGAGGCATCTTGGATAATATAGATACTTCTAAAGTAGGTGCAATTGGATTCTCCAAGGGAGGTGCTGCCACCGGTCAGTTTTGTGTTACTGATAACAGATGCAAGGCAGGGATTAATTTAAGTGGATTCATGTTTGGTGATGCAGTGGAAAAGCCTTTTACCCGGCCTTTCATGATCATGGAAAGCGTCGAACCATCGTGCACTGATTGTGATCCGATTTGTGATGTGTTTTACAAAAACTCTTTAGACGCTGCATATATGGTAAGGATAAATGATGCCAGACATGCAAATTTCAGTGACTTTTCTCTGTTGGGAGGAATAAATAAACTCCAGGGTAACATTGGTCCGATTAACGGAAAGCGGTTTTTAAAAATTCAGAATGATTATGTCTTGGCATTTTTTAATAAATATCTGAAAGGAGAGCTATCGGATTTGCTGAATGATTCTACACGGAAGTATGAGGAAGTTATTTTTATGTTAAGAAATACCCAATCCGGTCAGATATTATCAGAATGAGGATTCATCAAAGAAAAAGCCCTGCATCCGCCTGATATATTGCAGGAATATTCTAATACCAGATATTTAAGTCCCTCTCACCCCGGGAGAGGGATTGCCTTCGGCGAGCTCGTCCCGCTAAGCGGGACTCGGTTTAGGGTGAGATCGGTGATCAGAGGATTGCTCGTCACTTCGTCCGCCTAAGCCTCTGGCGTCGGCGGACTTCGTTCCTCGTGATCCTCTTGGGGGAGCTTAACAACGAAAAAGCCCTGCATCCGACTGATATATTGCAGGAATATTCTAATGCCAGATATTTAAGTCCCTCTGCCCCCGGGAGAGGGATTGCCTTCGGCGAGCTCGTCCCGCTAAGCGGGACTCGGTTTAGGGTGAGGTCGGTGATCAGAGGATTGCTCGTCACTTCGTCCGCCTAAGCCTCTGGCGTCGCCGACTTCGTTCCTCGTGATCCTCGTGGGGGAGCTTAACAACGAAAAAGCCCTGCATCCGCCTGATTTATTGCAGAAATATTCTAAATACCAGATATTTAAGTCCTTCTCACCCCGGGAGAGGGATTGCCTTCGGCGAGCTCGTCCCGCTAAGCGGGACTCGGTTTAGGGTGAGGTCGGTGATCAGAGGATTGCTCGTCACTTCGTCCGCCTAAGCCTCTGGCGTCGGCGGACTTCGTTCCTCGTGATCCTCGTGGGGGAGCTTAACAACGAAAAAGCCCTGCATCCGCCTTCGGCGTCTGTCGGGTCTTTTTATTTTTATCCCTCGCTTGAGCAAGCTCAGCTCGGGCTAAAAATAAAAAACCCCGTCGCTTTCGCGACAGGGCTTTTTCGTTGTAGCGGAGGGAGGATTCGAACCTCCGACCTTTGGGTTATGAGCCCAACGAGCTACCACTGCTCCACCCCGCAGTATAATTTCATCAAACGGTTTCAAAAAACTGAGCCCAACGAGTGCCGAAAATCTGCAAGCGCAGCTTGCTATGATTTTCGAGCATCCTCGAAAAACAGGCAAATCAAAGATTTGCGTTTTTGGGACTACCACTGCTCCACCCCGCAGTATTGAGGTGCAAATGTAACATATTGATTGCAATTGACAAAACAAATTTCAAAAAAATTAGTAAGTTTGCGGAAAGTACGAAGACGGACGACAAAAGAAAGAAGGAAACATCCCCCCTTCCCCCTTCAAAAGGGGAGTATACTTCAGTCTTCGGTCTTCGGTCTTCTGACTTTTTTATTGGAACATTAATTACTAAATACCATTTAACATAAAAAACCATGCCCAGAGTTTTCAAAGCTACAGAAATTGAAAAAGAGGAGAAAGAAATCAAGCGCGACTACCTCGACAGACATATGCCACATGTGATTTGTCCCGACCAGGTGCAGAGAGGCGAAAAATTCGGGATTAAAGTCAGAATAGGTGAGGAATACCCGCATCCCGACGACCATGATCACTTTATCAGCATGATCCAGCTATGGAACCGTGAAACACTGCTTGCAGAAGCACGGTACACCGCTGGTGTGTATGGCAATGTCCCTTCGCATTTCGAGATCGATTTCTATATTGTTGCTCCTGATGTATCAATGAACTTATCTGCAATGTCAGTCTGCACCAAACACGGACTGTGGCAAAGTGAAGATAAGCCGGTGAAAGTAATTTGAAAACAGAACAGGATCTCTCAATTCACCCTCTTAAAGCCTTCGGATTATGAAGGATCACTATCTTTGCATTTCGTTTATGTAAAAGTGTATGCCAAAAAACGAAAAGAAAAAAAGTAACTGGCGCGATAAATACAGGTTTTCTGTCTCGAACGACACTACCTTTGAGGAGGTTTGGAGGATCAGACTTACTCAGTATAATGCATTCCTTCTTATAACCTTTCTTGTGCTTTTTCTTGTCGGAGGTACTGTATCGCTGATAGCTTTTACAAATCTCAGGGAATTTATTCCCGGGTATCCCGATGTAACGATGAGACGCAATATACTTCTTAGCGCAATACGCCTCGATTCCCTTGAAAGAGAGCTTGCAATGAGAGATAAGTATTTTTCAAATCTCACTGCTATTATTGCAGGTAAGCAACCGGTGGATGTTTACTCTTTAAGGGATACCTCGAGGAAATATAAAACAATCACCTTCAAAACTTCACCCGAGGATTCTGCTTTAAGAGCCCAGGTCGAAAAAGATGACAGGTATAACCTGGCTATTAACTCAGGCTTACAGGAATCTGTGACAAATCCTGCCAGCCTTCATTTCTTCCCTCCTGTGAAAGGGATCGTTTCGGGGAGGTATGATCCCCGCACAAGGCATTTCGGTACAGACATTGTAACCAAACCAAATTCGCCTGTTAGCGCAGCTCTTGACGGAACAGTGATATTCACGGGATGGACTATGGAAACCGGCTTTGTCATTGAGATTCAGCACTCAAACAACATAGTATCAGTCTATAAACACAATGCCAACCTGCTTAAAGAAACCGGCGACCTGGTGCGAACCGGGGAAGCCATCGGAATCGTTGGCAATTCTGGTGAATTGTACACCTCAGGACCCCATCTTCATTTTGAAATCTGGTATAAGGGAAGTCCTCTCGATCCGGAAAAACATATAATCTTCTAAAACGGAAAGTGCTGTATGCCAAAAAGAATTGCATTGTTGGGATCAACCGGATCAATTGGCACTCAGACTCTGGATGTTATAACCCGCTTCCCGGACGAATTTAAAATTGAGATCCTTACAGCAGGGAGTAACACAAAATTGCTGGCACAGCAGGCAAGGAAATTCATGCCCGACTCTGTGGTTATCGGAAACAAGGCCCAATATTCCTTCCTGAAAGAGGCATTGAAAGACGTTCCGGTCAAAATATATTCAGGCAATGAAGCCATTGAACAAATTGTCACAGGGTCGAATATCGACCTGGTAGTTGCCGGTATGGTTGGCTATTCCGGTTTGAAGCCTACTGTGGCTGCTATAAAGGCTGGTAAAAAAATTGCATTGGCTAACAAAGAAACCCTGGTTGTCGCAGGTGAAATAATAAAAAAGCTGGTAAAAGAATCAGGAAGCCGCATTATCCCTGTTGATTCTGAACATTCTGCCATTTTCCAGTGTTTAGCCGGAGAATCGGGGAACCCTATTGAAAAAATTACTCTCACTGCTTCCGGCGGTCCATTCCTGAATTTCACGATGGAAATGCTTGAGAAGGTAAAACCGCATGAAGCTCTTAAACATCCGAACTGGGAAATGGGAAATAAAGTCACAATCGATTCTGCCTCACTGATGAACAAAGGTCTTGAAGTGATTGAGGCAAAATGGTTGTTTGACTTGCCTGCCGATCGGATAAAGGTCATAGTCCATCCCCAGTCAATAATTCATTCACTTGTTCATTTTGCGGATGGCTCAATAAAAGCTCAGATGGGAATGCCCGACATGAGGATCCCTATCCTCTACGCCCTGAGCTATCCCGACAGATATCCGTCGGATCTCCCTAAACTTGACCTGAACCTTCATCAGACACTTACATTCTGCGATCCCGATATTAAGCGCTTCCGAAACCTGGCACTGGCATATTACGCCCTGGAAGAAGGGGGAAATATGCCTTGTATTATGAACGCTGCCAATGAAATAGCAGTCAACGCCTTCCTCGCCGGGAAAATAGGATTTTTACAGATGTCCGACCTCGTTGAATATACTATGGAAAAAACCGAATACCTGGCAACACCGGGACTGGGTTTCCTTGAAACATCAAACACAATGGCCCGGGGAATTGCATCGGACTATGTTAACAATATATGTAAAAAATAATGACAATACTTATCAAGATACTTCAATTTGTTCTGAGCCTTTCAATCATCGTAATAGTTCATGAATTTGGCCATTTTACTTTTGCAAAGATATTCAAAGCCAGGGTTGAGAAATTCTATCTGTTTTTTGATCCGTGGTTTGCGATCTTTAAACGCAAGAGAGGTGAAACCGAATATGGTATTGGCTGGCTTCCGCTTGGCGGATATGTGAAAATCTCGGGCATGATCGATGAGTCGTTCGACAAGGAGCAGATGAAACAACCGCCTCAGCCATGGGAATTCCGCTCAAAGACATCAGGGCAGAGGCTTCTTATCATGACCGGCGGCGTACTTTTTAATTTCGTTTCTGCATTGCTGATCTACGTTACTGTTCTTTATGCCTGGGGTGAGACGTATCTTCCCACTTCAAATGTGAAATATGGAATAGTGACTGACTCTGTCGGATACTCCATTGGACTGAGAAACGGTGATAAGATAATTTCAGTCGATAATCAGAAAATTGAAAATTTTGCCCAGATTACTTCCGATATAGTACTTAATGGCCGGAAATCAATCCAGGTCGACAGAAATGGACAAATCCTGAATATTAAAATTCCCACCGAATATATCGCCCAGATGCTTAAAGGCAAGGGGAAGATCGATGCAAGAACTCCTTTTAATCCTTATGTGATAAGCGGGTATGCCAAAGACTCCCCCGGTAAAACAGCCGGCATGCTTGCTGGAGATGAACTTCTGGGCCTCGACGGACTGAAATTCAACTGGTATGATGAATTTCAAAAATATCTCGCTGAGAACAAAACCCGGCCTATTATCATCAATTTAATGCGAAATGGTGAAAAAATTAATATTCCGGTTGTCCCAACCCATGAAGGTTTTCTGGGGATATTCAGTTCAAGGTCATACGACAAGATATTTGAACTTAAAACAATAAAATATGGTTTCCTGGAATCAGTGCCAGCAGGTATAAGCAAAGGATTCAAAACAATCGCAGACTACCTGAAGCAATTTAAACTTATCTTTTCACGCCATACAAAAGCCTATGAATCGCTTGGGGGATTTATTACAATAGGAAGCATATTTCCGGGTGTCTGGGACTGGCAGGCATTCTGGAATCTTACAGCTTTGCTGTCAATAATACTTGCAGTTATGAATATTCTGCCTATTCCTGCACTTGACGGGGGCCATGTGATGTTCCTGCTATATGAAGTCATAACAGGCAGAAAGCCGAGCGATAAATTCCTGGAATATGCCCAGATAACAGGAATGATCATCCTTTTTGCACTGCTCATCTTTGCTAACGGGAATGATATACTGAGATTGATAAGAAAATAAGAATTTACACAGAGAGCAAAGAGAAGTCACAGAGTTTCACCGAGAGTTATTCTGATTAGCTCTGTGGATCTCTGTGTTACCTCTGTGGACCTCCGTGTAAGTTCTTACTAAATGAAGAAATTTTTTTTCTGGTTGCATATAACCAAAGTATTTTTAACTTTGCATAAATTTTAAAACTTAAAGAGATGGGAAAGATCGGTTTGACTGAGATAATACTGATTCTGCTGGTTGTAGTTCTGCTCTTCGGCGGACGTAAAATTCCTGAGTTAATGAAAGGTATCGGTCAGGGGATGAAGGAATTCAAAAAAGCTTCCAAATTTGATCCTGAAAGCGAGAGCAAGGAAGGCGCCAAGAAAGAAAATATTTAATTGAAAATATTCTGAATCTGAAAGGGCTGCTGAAACAGCCCTTTTTTATTAAATTTCATAAATCCATATCCGCAGATCAGGTTAATCCATGGGCTCATATTTCTGATTCCTTCTTACAGGAATAAATCCTGCCTCCATGATTATCTGCCGGATTTCGTCCACCCCGAACCGGTTATTGGCTCCTGCTGCACTTACAACATTCTCCTCAATCATGATCGATCCCAGGTCGTTTGCCCCTGCATGCAATGAGAGCATTGCAACCTCTTTGCCAACAGTAAGCAGTGAAGCCTGAATATTTTTAATATTGTTCAGCATTATCCGGCTGATCGCTATCAGCCGGATATAATCAGATGGATTGTAACTGCTTCTTATTCCTTTCTTCCCGGCAAGAACGGTACCTTCATCCTGGAAAGGCCAGGGGATGAAAGTAATAAAACCATAATGTCCATCGGATTTTTCTTCCTGGAGATCCCTGATCTTTACAAGATGCATAATTCTTTCTCCGATGGTTTCAATATGACCATACATCATTGTTGCTGAGGTTGGCAGATTTAACCTGTGAGCTTCCCTCATCACTTCAAGCCATTCTTCTGTGGTCGCTTTGGCAGGTGAAACTTCTTTCCGGACCCTGTCCGACAATATTTCGGCACCGGCACCTGGTAAACTGTCAAGTCCGGCATCAATGAGTTTCTTTAAAATTTCAGAATAGGAGAGTTTCTCCTTTTTTGCAAGATAGGCTACCTCAGGCGGACCCAGCGCATGAAGCTTCAGGGAGGGATATAATTTTTTCAGCTGGATGAAAAGCCCGGCATAAAACCCGATCCCGAGATCGGGATTCATCCCCCCCTGAAGCAACAGCTGATCTCCGCCAAGGGCGAAAAGCTCATTTATCTTTTCAATATAATCGGCGAGGGAGGTTACATAAGCATCAGGTGAACCTTTCTTTCTGCAGAAATTGCAGAAAGTGCACTGCGAGAAACAGATATTGGTGATGTTCACATTCCTGTCGATCATCCATCCGGCACTCTTACCAGGATTATGGATCTGTCTTATCAAGTCACCTATATACATAAGCTCGTCAAGAGGCGCCTTCTCATATAGGAAGACACCTTCTTCTTCATTCAATGGTGTTAATTCCAGAGCTTTAGTATACAAGTGTTTCAGTTCCATCCGGCAAAGTGAATATTTAAAAATTAACCTTAAAATTGTTCCAAAGGTATAATTGTTGAGACTAATTTGTATAGAATTCATTTATATAAATAATTAATAATCTCTTATTCAAGGATCTACAAACTCTGAGAATCTATGTGAACCACAGTGAACCTCTGTGAAAGTTTTTGACTTTTCTTTAGTTCCACAGAGAACACTGAGAAGTCACAGAGTTCCACAGAATAAAATCAATTATTTGTTTAACTTTACATCCTTAAAATTCCCGGATAAACTGTATGAAACCCGAAATTACCAGAATAACCCAAATATCTCCTGATCAAACTGTTGCATGCATCATAGGGAAGGATGAAATTCCCGACTTTCTGAAATTAAGCAAGTCGGAAACGGAATATGCTTTAAAGCAGATAAAGGCAAAGGAGGAGTATGTAATTATCAATTCTTATTTTAAGAATACATACATCATCAGAACAAACACCAGCGGCAGTACTTTCAAAACAATGGAGGAGCTTAGGAAAACTGCTTTTAACCTGCGCAAGCAGATCAGATCGAATAATCTTAAGGAGCTGATTATCGCATCATATCAGGTTCCTGAGGGATCTATCGAAGCATTCACCGAGGGACTGACCCTGAGTTTTTACTCTTTCGACAAATACAAGACAAAGAAGGAAGCCGGCGAGGAAAAGAACTATCCATCGAAACTCCTGCTGTATGGGGACATGGATGAAGATAATATCAGCTGGCTTATCAATCTGACGGACGCGGTTTACATGACACGCGATCTTATAAATGAGCCTGTCAACCACCTGAATGCTGTTGCCCTGGCTGAAGAGATCAAAAAAATGGGGAATACATCAGGATTCAAAGTGGAAGTTCTGAACAAGGGCAAGATCGAAGCCCTTAAGATGGGTGGATTGCTTGCAGTCAACAAGGGAAGCATTGATCCTCCTGTATTCTGCATCCTGGAATGGAAACCCGAAAAACCCCTGAATGTCAATCCGCTGGTTCTGATCGGCAAGGGCATCGTTTATGATACCGGAGGTCTGAATATCAAAACGGGCGACTATATGGATAATATGAAAGCCGATATGGCCGGAGCCGCTGCGATAACAGGAGTATTATACACCACTGCCAAAGCAAATCTTCCGCTTCATGTGATCGGTCTTGTGCCTGCAACCGACAACCGTCCCGGCGGTAATGCCTATACCCAGGGCGACATAATAACGATGTATAACAAGATGACTGTCGAAGTTGGGAATACAGATGCTGAAGGAAGACTGATCATGGCCGATGCAATCAGCTATGCATCCAAATATAAACCTGAACTCATCATAGATATAGCAACACTGACAGGCTCAGCAGCCATGACCTTCGGGATACAGGCAATTGCAGTCATGGGAAATGCCGACAGAAAATATTTCAAACTGCTCGAAGAGTGCGGCAACGAAGTTTATGAAAGGACTGCCGAGCTTCCGTTCTGGGAAGAATATGGCGAACTGATAAAATCTGATATTGCAGATATTAAAAATGTAGGAGGCAGGGAAGCAGGTGCAATCACTGCCGGAAAGTTCCTTGAGAATTTTGCCGAATACCCACTGATACACCTTGATATAGCAGGTCCGGGTTCCCTGAAAAAGGATGACTTTTACAGGCTGAAGGACGGACCAGGAACCGGACTAAGACTGCTTTCAGTATTTCTGAAAAAAATTTCAGAAGGATTAAAGAAATGAAGTTATTATGGATAAGAAAACAATAATTGCGGGGATCTCGCATGGTGATATCAATGGCATTGGATATGAGGTGATTATAAAAGCCCTTATGGACAATTCCATGAACGATATCTGCGTTCCGGTGGTTTACGGTTCGCCAAAGGTAGCCGCCTATCACCGTAAAGCTTTGAATATTAATAATTTCAGTTTTAATAATATAAGGTCGGCTGAGGAGGCAAATCATAAAAAGGCCAATATGATAAACTGCCTCGACGATAATATAAGGGTAGAGCTGGGTAAATCAACCAGGCAGGGCGGAGAAGCGGCTCTTGCTTCCCTCGAAAAAGCTTTTGAGGACCTTAAAGGCGGCAAAATAGATGTTCTCATTACAGCTCCCATAGATAAAAAAAACATCCAGTCGGAAAGCTTTAATTTTAGCGGACACACGGAATACCTGAAATCGAAGGCAGGAGCCGACGATGTACTTATGTTCATGATAGGGGAGAGCATGAGGATAGGGGTGGCTACAGGACATGTCCCCCTGAACAAGGTTGCCGAACTTATAACAAGGGAACTTCTCCTCAAAAAGCTGAGGCTTATGCATCAGTCACTTATTCTCGATTTTGGTATTCGCAAACCAAAGATCGCTGTGCTTGGACTTAATCCTCACGCAGGCGATAACTCCCTGCTTGGGAAGGAGGAAACGGAGGTGATCAATCCTGCAATTGAACTGGCTATGAAAGAAGGCATGATGATCTTTGGGCCTTTTCCGGCTGATGGATTTTTCGGCGCCGGATCATTTGCCAAATTCGATGGAATTCTCGCAATGTATCACGACCAGGGACTTACTCCCTTTAAAGCATTGTCGTTTGATACAGGTGTTAATTTTACAGCAGGCCTCCCTTTCATACGTACTTCACCCGTCCACGGAACTGCCTTCCAGATCGCAGGGAAAGGCGAAGCTTCAGAAAACTCTTTCCGTCAGGCTGTGTACCTTGCATGTGATATTTTCAGGAACCGGCAGATGTACTCTGAGATATCACAGAATCCGCTTAAGCATCAGGACATTGAGATCCATGCTGACAGAGTGGATGAACTGCCTCCTGATATTTATAATCACGATCAGTAGTTATGATAGACTATATAAGAGGAAAAATAACTGATCTGACTCCAACCTTCATTGTTATTGAAAATGAAGGAATTGGCTATTTTGTAAGTATCTCGCTTACAACATATGCCAGGCTCGAAGGGAAGGATGAATTCAAAATCCTGGTGCATGAAGTAATACGGGAAGACAGCCATCAGCTTTTTGGATTTGCGGATAAACAAGAGCGCGATATTTTCAGATTACTGATATCTGTTACAGGTGTTGGTGCGAACACTTCAAGAATGATGCTCTCTTCTCTCAGTCCTGGTGAAATTGAAAAAGCAATACTCGAATCAGATATCAATACTCTGAAGAGCGTAAAAGGGATAGGTCTGAAGACCGCTCAGAGGATAATTGTAGATCTGAAAGATAAACTTGGAAAACAATCCGGAACCGGCGAAATATTTGCATTTACAGACAATACTAAACGTGAAGAGGCGTTATCAGCTTTAGTGATGCTTGGGTTTGGTAAAAGTGCTGTTCTAAAAGTTCTTGACAGGATAATCAGGGAAGATAAAAACCTGACTGTCGAAGACATAATAAAGAAAGCGCTTAAGAACCTGTAAATAAGAATATAAGTTAATTTGGTATCAGGGATCTCATATAAAAATCTGCTGAAAGTATTATATTTTGTAGTATTCGTTTCGCTTGTCCTGTGGTCAACAGAAGCAAGTAGCCAGATCCCTGTCAAACCACCTGCTGCAGATACTACAAGAAAATCCCCGTTAAAGCTGAAAGATGTATCCGGCAATCCCTGGGAACCATCCCAAAAGGCTCCCTTATTTCTTGATAATCCTTCAAATATAAAGTCGACAGTTGTTTACGATCCTGTAAAGAATGAATACGTGATTTACCAGAAGGTGGGGACATTCGATTACAGGACTCCTGTCCATATGTCTCCTGAAGAGTTTCGTAAATACCAGTTCAATAAGGAGATGCGCGATTACTGGCAATCGAGGGTATCGGGAGCTGAGCCTGGTTTCAGATCCAACCTTATCCCTCAGATAGAGATAGGGGGTGCTGCCTTTGACAAGATATTCGGCAGTAATGTTATTAACATTGTGCCACAAGGATCGGCCGAACTTATCTTCGGCATCAATATCTCCCGTACACAGAATCCAACTCTTTCAGAAAAACTCAGGACTATTCCCACATTCGACTTCAAGGAAAAGATACAGATGAACGTTACCGGTACCATCGGCGACAAAATGCAGCTGGGAGTCAATTACAATACGGATGCAATGTTCGATTTTGAGAACAGGACAAAACTGCAGTATTCAGGAAAAGAGGATGAAATTGTGAAAAAGGTCGAGGCCGGCGATGTCACCCTGCCACTTACAGGAACTCTGATAACAGGAAGTTACAGCCTTTTCGGACTAAAAACCGAGTTGCAGTTTGGAAAGCTCAATGTCACATCTGTCTTATCGCAGCAGAAAGGTGAAACTTCAACCATTGAGGTAAAGGGAGGCGCACAGATAAATGATTTCGAAATCTACGCTGATGACTATGAAGCAAACCGTCACTTTTTCCTTTCCCAATATTTCAGGGATATTTATGATGATGCCCTTAAAAATCTTCCCGCCGTCAGTTCAGGTATCAACATTAACCGCATCGAGGTCTGGATTACCAATAAGACCAGCAGTTTTGACGAGACCAGGAACATAGTTGCTTTTGCGGACCTTGCGGAAAACAGTAATCACATATTCAATAAAATTCCGGAATTCCAGGCAACTCCGGGAGCACAGAGATCACCTGACAATAATACCAACCAGCTCTACGGGCAGCTCATTTCAACTTATCCCGCAATGAGGGATGTTGACCAGGTAACAACTGCATTCAACTCACTTTACCCTGGTTTTCAGATCGGACGCGATTTTGAGAAAATAGAAAACGCAAGGAAAGCTAAATGAAAGGGAATATACAGTGAACTATCAGCTGGGTTATATTTCGCTTAACAGCGCCCTGAATACCGACGAAGTACTTGCAGTTGCCTTACGAATACACTCTTAACGGGCAGGTCTTTAAAGTCGGGGAATTCTCGACCGACGGGATCTCAGCTCCCCAGACTCTGATCCTGAAGCTTCTGAAGGGTACCACCCTGAGTCCCAAGTATCCGACGTGGAACCTGATGATGAAGAACATTTACTCGCTGGGTTCCGGCAAACTTGAAAGCAACAACTTTCAGCTGAATATCCTGTACGAGGATGACATAACCGGAAACTCAATAAACTATCTTCCTGAAGGTAAGCTTTCCAATAAAATCCTTTTGCAGGTGCTGGGTCTTGACAACCTTAATTCCCAGAGGGATCGCGAACCGGATGGATATTTTGACTTTATTGATGGCGTCACTGTCATGGTTGGAAGGGGTAAAATAATTTTCCCTGTGACAGAACCTTTCGGCAGTTATCTGAAAAAACAAATTGGGGATAATGTGGTTGCCGGCAAATATATTTTCCAGGAACTTTACGACTCGACCCAGACCATTGCCCGACAAATGGCTGAAAGGAACAAATTTAAAATGACCGGGCAGTATATGTCCGAATCCGGATCCGAGATAAGGCTTAATGCCACAAATATTCCGGCTGGCTCTATTATTGTGACTGCAGGTGGAGTAACCCTTACGGAAAACACCGATTATACCGTCGACTATAACCTTGGTGTTGTTACTATCATCAATGCAGCACTGATTGAATCACAAACGCCAATTCAGGTCTCACTCGAAAGCAACCAGTTTTTCGGTTTTCAGACCAAAACACTCCTGGGCACTCATCTTGATTACAGGTTCTCTGATAACTTCAATATTGGTGGGACAATCCTCCACCTTAACGAAAGGCCATATACCCAGAAAGTAAATTTCGGCGAGGAGCCAATTTCAAATACAATATGGGGCCTGAATACATCCTACAGGGGGGAATCACAGCTTCTGACAAAGCTTATTGATAAAATTCCCCTTCTGGAGACTAAAACTCCCTCAAGCATCTCTTTCAACGGTGAATTTGCTGACCTGATTCCTGGGCACTCACGTGCAATTTCCAACGCTGGGAACTCTTACATTGATGATTTTGAATCAAGTGAGATTCCCCTTGACCTCAAAGCGTTCAATGCATGGTCAATCTCAAGCATCCCCCAGGGTCAGGATCAGCTATTCCCGGAAGCAAGGCTGAACAATAATCTTACCAGTGGAACCAACAGGGCAAGAATTGCCTGGTATGTTATTGATCCCCTCTTTCTGAGGAACGGATCGTCAACTCCTACTCATATTAAGCAGAATCCTGAATCGCAATCAAGCCATTTTGTAAGGGAGATCTACGAAAATGAGATTTTCCCGAACAGGGAAAGCACCAGTGGAATTCCTACTACCCTGTCAGTGCTTAAATGTCGCCTTTTACCCGGATGAAAAGGGGCCATACAATTTCGACTCTGATCCGGCCCCCTATTCACTCGGTATGAACCCAGCCGGAAAGCTTAACGACTCCTGAAACAAGATGGGGCGGTATTATGAGAGAAGTGCTTACAAGCGATTTTGAAACGGCAAATATCCAGTATATAGAATTCTGGCTGATGGATCCCTTTGTTGAAAATCCGGCACATGAAGGTGGTGACCTTTATTTTAACCTTGGAAATATTTCGGAAGATATCCTGCGTGATTCAAGGAAAAGCTTTGAAAACGGACTTGCCGGGTTCTCCTGTTGTTCAGAATGTTGATACAACCGTATGGGGACGGATGCCCACTGTTCAATCGGTTGTCAAGGCATTTGATAACAGCTCCGAATCGAGGAAGTACCAGGATGTCGGACTTGACGGTCTGATGGATCAGGACGAACAGTCATTTTTTACAAATTACCTTCAGAAAGCTCAGACATTAGCCGCTCCTGATGCGTACACGGAAATCCTGAAAGACCCGTCAAGCGACGATTTTCACTATTTCAGAGGGTACTGATTATGACATCGAGCAGCTTGGCATCCTTGACAGGTACAAGAGGTATAACGGAGAGGATGGCAACTCACCAACCTCGGAAATGTCGACGGAATCATATCCGACCTCAGGTTCAACCCTGCCCGATATGGAGGATATCAACCGTGACAATACATTAAGCGAAACCGAAAGCTACTATCAGTACAGGATAAGCCTGAGGCCTGAAAACATGAGAGTAGGATCAAATTACATCGTCGATGAGATTGAACCTACCGTAAAACTGGCAAACGGAGTGGAATCAAAAGTAAAATGGTACCAGTTCAAGGTTCCGGTAACCGAGTATCAGAAGACTGTCGGGATGATAAGCGATTTTAAATCGATCCGGTTTCATGAGGATGTTCATGAAAAATTTCAAAGAGCCTGTTATTATGCGTTTTGCAGAACTTAACCTTGTAAGGGCAGAATGGAGGAAATACAACATCACTTTCATGGAAGGAGGCGAAAGGATAACAGTTCCTGAACCAACTGATGCCACCTTTGAAATCAGTTCAGTAAGCATCGAGGACAACGCCAGGCAAAAAACCTGTCAACTACGTATTGCCTCCCGGTTTTGACAGGGTTGTTGATCCTCAAAACCCTCAGCTGCGACAGCTTGATGAACAGTCAATGGTATTGAAGGTACAGGATCTTGCAGACGGGGATGCCAGGGCAGCCTACAGGAATGTAAACCTTGATATAAGACAGTACCGCACTCTGAAAATGGAGGTTCATGCTGAAGCTCTGATCGGACAACCATTAAGGAATGATGAACTTACTGCATTTATCAGAATCGGATCAGATTACAAATCGAATTTTTATGAATATGAAGTTCCTTTGAAGCTGACTCCCCCGAGCGACAAATACGATAACAATTCGGAAAAAGACAGGGCCATAGTATGGCCTGAAGCCAACAAATTCATTATTAATCTTTCAGTCCTTCAGGATGCCAAGAAGGAACGGAACAGGCAGATGCTTGTGCCAGGATCTTCATTAAGTATATCGGATGTTTTTGCCTTCAGCAATGATTCAAACAGGGTGTATGTTTGCGGTAATCCCAATCTCAGCAATGTTAAGGTAATTATGGTAGGGGTGAGAAATCCAATAAAAACGAGACATCCCGATTCTGACGATGGAGCGTCCAAATCAGCTGAAATCTGGGTAAATGAACTGAGATTGAGTGATTTCATTGAAAATGGCGGATGGGCGGCAAATGCGCACCTGCAGGCCCGCCTTGCCGATCTGGGTACTGTTGACATTGTCGGACAGGCCAGCACTCCGGGATGGGGAAGCATCGACAAGAAAGTAAATGAAAGGAGCAAGGAAGAGATCCTTAAATATGATGTTTCATCAAGCCTCGAACTTGGCAAATTCTTTCCCGAGGAGGCCGGCGTTCGTCTTCCTGTTTATGTAGGTTATTCAGAAACAAGAATCAAACCACAGTATAATCCGCTCGATCCTGACATCCCTCTTAAGGATGCCCTGAATGAAGCTAAAAATAAACATGTAAGAGATTCAATTAAAGCAATTTCCGAAGATTATTCCAGGCGCAGGACAATTTCAATAAATAATGCCGGAATCACAAAGCGGGGAGAAAAACCACACGCGTGGGACCTTGCCAACTTCAGCGTCAACTATACATATAACGAGACTTACAGGAGCAACACCAAGACGGAAATAGACCTTGAGAAAAACTATAAAGGAGGCATTAATTATAATTTTGAAGGGCAGCCAGCCAATGTTACGCCTTTTAAGAACGTAAAATTCCTTAACTCACCGATCTTCAGGATCATAAAGGATTTTAATTTCTATCTCTTCCCGAAAAGCATTTCATTCAGGACCGATATGGCGCGCTATTATAATGAAATAAAAACTAGGAATATTAATAACCCCAATCTGCTCATAACTCCCACATTCCGGAAAGATTTTGAATGGACCCGGCTTTTTGATTTGAAATATGATATCACACGCCAGCTGAAATTTGATTTTACATCGACCAATATAGCAAGAATTGATGAACCCGAGGGAGCAGCCGACAGGAAAAGGTATCAGAGTGAATATGATAACTGGCGCGACTCGGTCCTTACGAATCTTAAGCATTTCGGAAGGACAACCTCGTATAATCATTTTATTAACATTACCTATAATCTTCCGATAAACAAGCTTCCCATGCTTTCGTGGGTAAATGCAAATGCAAGGCTGGGATCGGATTATTCATGGATGGCAGGAGCGCTCTACCCCGATACCATGAAAATAAACCTTGGAAACTCAATTAAGAATCATAATGAGCTTACACTGTCTGCGACGGGAAACCTCTCGACCCTTTATACAAAATCGAAATTCCTGAAGAATATCGAAAACAATACCCGGCCCGATGCAGTTCAGAGGATGAAGACCGAATTCAGGACAGTGACCTTTACAAGAAACAATGTTAATTTCAGGGAAAATGTAATGCGTCCTCTTGCTCATAACCTCAAGACTAAGGATGTCAAGGTAAAAATCGTCAAAAAAGACGGGTCAGAGCTTAAGGGCAAACTTGAAATAATAAGCGAGAACAGGGTAAATTTCACTTCTGCCGAATCTGCTGACGGCACTCAGGTAACCATAGAGGGAAGAATTCCAAAAAAACGTAATCCTGTGATTGTTACGGGGGAATACTTTATACGTGCCCTGATGGGAATCAGATCGTTAAGCCTGACTTATACCTCGGCCCAGGGGCAATTCCTGCCGGGATTCCTTCCCGAAGCAAAATTTCTGGGGATGTCAAGAAATAACAATATTATGGCTCCGGGCCTGCCGTTTATCCTTGGTTACAGCAACAGGAATTTCTTCGACAAAGCCGTTGCAAACGGATGGCTAACAACGGATACACTTTTAAATACACCCGCAATCTACAATCACAAGATCGATCTATCGGTCAGGAGCATTGTGGAACCATTTCCCGGACTGAAGATCGACCTGAATGCTGACAGGCGATTTCTTGAAAATGAAAGCTCTTATTATACAGCCGATTATAACGGACATTTTCCCGACAGCACCCGCAACAGGGTCGCAACCGGGAACTTTTCAATTTCCATAATTTCATGGGGAACAGCCTTTGAGAAAATCTCAAAAAAGAACGATTATGTCTCAAGTGCATTTGAAACATTCAAGAAAAATGCGGTTATAATATCTGGCAGGAGGGCCCAGGCAAGACACGAAATAGATCCGGGTTATGATCCGGATATTGATCCTGATTCGGGACTCCCGCTTGAAGGAGGATATAAGAACGGATATGGAAAAACTTCCAGGGAGGTACTAATTCCTGCATTTTATGCCGCATATACCAAAACCAATCCTAATAAAGTGGATCTTGCAACCTTCCCGTCGGCTTTCAAAATGATGCCCAACTGGCGTATCACTTTTGAAGGATTATCCAAGTTTGCCTTTATTCAGAAAGCTTTCCGGTCGATAAGTATAACACATCAATACAGAAGTATTTACCAGGTCGGCTCATATTCAACAAACCTGAACTATGAAGTTGGTGCCAATGGCATCACAAGCATCCGCGATCTGCAGAAGAACTTTATTCAGCGTTACGAGATTAACACTGTAACCGTAAGTGAACAATTCAGTCCCCTGATCAATGTGGATATGAACTGGAAAAGCAACCTCACATCAAGATTTGAATGGAGGAAATCACGCACCGTATCGCTTAATCTGACAGGAAACCAGATAACCGACAACCGTATCAACGAGATTGTCCTCGGGGCAGGTTACAGGTTTGATGATGTCCAGATTGTACTTAAGACAGGGGGAGGACAGAAAGTGCTGAAGAGCGACCTGAATCTGAGGCTCGACCTTTCAATCAGGGATAACAAGACAGTTGCGCGCAAACTTGTGGAAGATGTAAACCAGCCTGTTGCCGGGATTAAAGTGTTTACAATAGGCGCTACTGCCGACTATGTTCTGAGTGACAGATTCAATCTTCAGATCTTTGCAGATCATACAATGAACAATCCGTTTGTTGCCAATACCTTTCCGACATCCAATACCAACTTTGGATTCAGTCTTAAGTTTACACTGGTCCAGTAGCAGACCGCACCTGTTAATACAGCTTTCGAAGCCTTCGCATGCATCCCATGTACTCATCCCCCCAGCCCCCTTCTCTGCTGGCGCAAAGAAGGGGGTGTCTTTAAGTCCCCTCTTTGCGTTAGCAGAGAGGGGATTTAGGGGTGAGTGCATGTGAATAAAAAGAGAAATAAGGGGTGTGGGATCATGAGAATCTGGCAGAGAATCAAAGGATGGATGAGTTACAATGGCATTTGTAAAATGGAAACTCAGAGGTAAGGAGTGATTTCAGAAAAGGTTTGAAACGAAATGGAACCTATATTTTTGCATAAAATCAACGAATCTCTGTGAAAATAAATAATATACGGGCGTTGAATTATCAATCCTTTTTATAAATTTGGTTGCTTATCCTGACCATTAATTAAGTTTTCTCTACTTAAATCAGTCTTTATGAAAAAATCAAAACCAAGGTTGGCTTTCTGGCAAATCTGGAATATGAGTTTTGGATTCCTTGGAATACAGTTTGGTTTTGCACTGCAGAATGCGAATGTAAGCAGAATTTTCGAAACGCTCGGTGCTAAAGTCGAAAGCATTCCCATTCTATGGATTGCTGCACCCGTTACCGGGTTGATAATTCAGCCTATAATCGGGCACATGAGTGATAATACCTGGAACAGGCTGGGAAGAAGACGGCCTTATTTTCTGACAGGAGCAATACTTGCTTCACTGGCCCTTCTTATAATGCCGAATTCCCCGGCTCTTTGGGTGGCTGCCGGAATGCTTTGGATAATGGATGCCTCAATAAATATTTCAATGGAACCATTCCGTGCATTTGTAGGGGATATGCTGCCATCAGAACAAAGAACGGCAGGATTTGCCACGCAAAGCTTTTTCATCGGAACCGGTGCTGTTATCGCATCGGTTCTTCCTTTTATCATGACCAACTGGTTCCATGTTCAGAATACTGCTCCGGCTGGTCAGATACCTCTTTCGGTTAAGCTGTCATTCTATATCGGGGGAATAGTATTTATTTCAGCAGTGCTCTGGACGATAATAAGAACTAAAGAGTATTCCCCGGAGCAACTTAAAGAATTTTCGGCAGATGAAAAACATGTTTCGGAAGAAGACGTTAATTCGGAGAGCTCTCTCAGCAGCAAAGCCTTTTTCAGAAGGAGCATATACTGGATTATCGCGGGAATCGCCGTCAGTTTGCTGATAAAATATTTTTCGCTTGAGAAGGAACTATATATTCTGTCTGTCGGTATAGCAGGCTTCGGACTTATCCAGATAATTACCGGTCTGCTTATCGTCAATGGCAAAACCAGAAATGGCATGGTGGTAGTTCTGAGAGATCTTTTCATGATGCCAAAAACTATGGGACAATTAGCTGTTGTTCAGTTTTTTACGTGGTTTGCCCTGTTCTCCATGTGGATATATACAACATCAGCTGTTACCAGCCATATTTACGGAACAAAGGATCCTACAAGCGAACTTTATAACAAGGGAGCGAACTGGGTAGGAGTGCTTTTCGCAGTCTATAATGGTTTTGCAGCTGTTGTCGCTTTTCTCCTTCCGGTTATCGCAAAATATACCAACAGGCGCATCACTCATTCAATCAGCCTTATAGCGGGGGGACTGGGACTTATTTCCATAATACTTTTCAGGAATCCGAATTTACTTATACTCTCAATGCTTGGAGTAGGTCTTGCATGGGCAAGCATACTTGCAATGCCTTATGCCATTCTTACCGGTTCGCTTCCTGCAAATAAAATGGGAACTTATATGGGAATCTTTAATTTCTTCATAGTTATACCCCAGATCATGGCGGCAAGCATTCTTGGATTTTTTGTTAAAAGCCTCTTCCATGGAGAAAGTATTTATGCGCTGGTAACAGGTGGGATATCAATGTTTATAGCCGCGGTTATTATTCTTTTCGTTAATGACGTTGATGAGCGGAAAAAATAATTATCATATGCGTATTAAAGCCTGCATTTTTGACCTCGATGGGGTAATAGTGGATACTGCTAAATATCATTTCCTTGCCTGGAAAAGGCTTGCGGATATGATGAAGATCCGCTTTACCGAAAAAGATAATGAGCGGCTTAAGGGAGTAAGCAGGATGGCATCACTTGATATAATCCTTGAGATAGGGAAAATGATACTAGATGACAACCTTAAAGAAAAATATGCCAGCCTCAAGAATAAGTGGTATACAGACTATATAAGCAGGATGACCTCTGCCGAGATACTCCCGGGGAGCGTTGAATTCATCAGGGAGCTTAAAAATGCGGGCATCAAGGTGGCCCTGGGATCAGCAAGCAAAAATACACCGATGATCGTAAAACGGGTCGGGATGGATAACTTGTTTGATGCAATAGCTGACGGGAACATAGTCAGAAATGCCAAACCTGATCCGGAAGTTTTTATAACTGCAGCGAAATTGATCGGGGTACCACCGGAAAACTGTGTTGTTTTCGAGGATGCGGCAGCAGGTGTCGAAGCAGCTATAAACGCAGGAATGCTGTGCGTGGGAATAGGATCGGAGAATATCCTTAAGAAAGCTGACATTGTTGTATCAGGATTGAATAAAATCAACCTGAAACGATTGATGGAACTGGAAAAAACAGTAAACCATGAATAACTGTTATTTGAAGAATGAATGGCTCATTGTTGAGGAAGGATTCCACCCCGAATTGAACAGGGAATCAGAGAGCATCTTTTCGATAGGGAATGGTTATATGGGTCAGAGGGCAAATTTTGAGGAGCATTATTCGGGAAACAGCCTCCAGGGAAGCTATGTTGCAGGGGTGTACTATCCCGACAAGACGAAGGTAGGATGGTGGAAAAACGGTTATCCCGAGTACTTTGCAAAAGTGCTCAATGCTCCGAAATGGATTGGCATCGATGTAATGGTGAATAAAATACCTGTCGACATTTCATCTGCAAAGATCCTCTCTTTCACAAGAACCTTAAATATAAAGCAAGGCTATCTCGACAGAAATTTCAGAATTGCCGTTTCCGGAAATAAAACCCTCGAATTCAATACCAGAAGATTTGTCAGCATGTCGGAACCGGACGCAGGGATCATAAGGTATTCCATTCGTTCACTCGACTTCGTGGGAATAATTGACTTCAATGTTTATCTCGATTCCGACGTAAGGAATGAGGATGCGAACTATGGCAGGAAATTCTGGAAAGAGGTTACCAGGGAAATAAATCAGAATGAGGGTGTCATAATTGCCAGAACACTTAAAACGGACTTTCATGTCGCAACCGGAATGAGCTATGAATTCCGGAGAAATCAGGAAATTGAGTCAGTAAAGACTGAACTTACTGACCGTGAAAAATATATTGCATATACTTTTTCTGCATCGATACAACCAGGTGAAGTGTTCACGGTGTTTAAATATGTCTCAGTCCTGTCGAGCCTCAATAACCGGAAAGAAGATCTGATGAATGATGTGAAAATGCGTCTGAGGGAGATTTCAGCCGAAGGATATGATAAATTGTTTTCAGCTCACACAAAAGAATGGGGAAAGATTTGGAATGCCTCCGATGTCGTTATTGAAGGCGATGTTGCCGCCCAACAGGCGATAAGATTCAATATTTTTCACCTGAATCAGACTTATACCGGAAAAGACGAACGGTTGAATATTGGTCCGAAAGGCTTTACGGGAGAAAAATATGGCGGAAGCACATACTGGGATACAGAAGCATTTGTCCTGCCATTTTTTCTTAAAACTGCCGGTCAGAAAGTCTCAAGGAATCTTTTGGTTTACAGATATAAACATCTTGAGGCAAGTATCAGGAACGGCTCAAAACTGGGATTTAAAAACGGAGCAGCACTATATCCGATGGTAACCATGAACGGTGAGGAATGTCACAATGAATGGGAAATCACATTTGAGGAAATTCACCGGAATGGGGCAGTGGCATTTGCAATATTTAACTATATCAGGCATACCGGCGACACCGGTTATATGACTGAATACGGACTTGAAGTCCTGATCGCTGTCTCAAGGTTCTGGAGCCAGAGAGCAACATGGTCGGATGACAAAAAGAAATTCGTCATTCTTGGTGTCACCGGACCAAATGAGTACGAGAATAATGTCAACAACAACTGGTACACAAATTCAATGGCAGTGTGGACATTATCATATACTTTAAGTAATCTTCAGGTCCTGAAAAAAGAGGCTCCTGGTAAATATTCGGATCTGTTAAGGAAGACAAATTTTGATTTTGATGCAGAAACTCCGCTTGTGGAGGAAGATCATTGATAATTTGTACATGCCGTATTTCAACACCGGAAATGTATTCCTTCAGCAGGATGGTTTCCTGGACAAGGAATTAATGCCGGCTGACAGGATCCCTCCTGAAGAGCGGCCAATAAACCAGCACTGGTCGTGGGACAGGATCCTGCGCTCGTGTTTTATCAAACAGGCAGACGTGTTACAGGGATTATACGTCTTCATGGATAAATATGATACGGAAACCATAAGGCGCAATTTTGATTTTTATGAACCGATGACTGTTCACGAATCATCGCTATCTGCATGCATTCATTCCATACTGGCATCAAGGATCGGGAAAATTGAAAAAGCTTATGAGCTTTATCTCAGAACTGCCAGACTTGACCTTGACGATTACAACAATGAAGTTGGTGACGGATCTGCATATTACAAGCATGGCAGGAACCTGGCTTGCCATTGTTGAAGGCTTCGGGGGCATGCGGATACACGACAACAGAGTTCAGGTCAATCCGCTGATCCCCGATCAGTGGAAATCCTATTCCTTCCATGCAAGGTTCAGGGGTATACTTTTTGAAATCAGGGTAAGTCATAAGGAGATTAATGTAAGGAACTTATCCGGTAAGACATTGAAAATTGATCATCTCGGGAAACGAATATGATATAGCGGGTTTGGGTAAGAAATCGGTGTCAGTTATGATAGGTTGAAAAGGTTGAAGGAGTATAAATAATACGACAGGTGACGGGCGTCAGGCAACTGGAAGATAGCAGAATGAATATCAAAATTCCCCCTTTTAATGGGGAACAGGGGGATGTAAATAAGATCAATTGAAACATTGTAATATAGAAATATAGATATAATAAAATAATAGAAATAATAAAATATAGAAATATTGAAATATAGAAATATTAAAATATTGAAATATTGAAATAATAAAATATTATAATAATACATTGAATTATGGAAAGATACCTGACGGCTTATTAATATTATTACTCCTGGTTATTGTAGCATTTGGCGGTTGTTCATTTTTCGGAAAGAAGAAGGAACTTAAACCTTTTGTATCGGATGTTGTACATCCCGAATGGTCGAAAAACATGGTCCTGTATGAAGTGAATCTCCGGCAGTACACTGATTCGGGCACATTAAAGGCATTTGAAAAACATCTTCCCCGGCTGAAAGCACTCGGGATTGATGTTCTATGGTTTATGCCGGTTTACCCAATTGGCGTTGAAAACCGGAAAGACGGGCTTGGGAAGCTATTATTCGGTAAAGGATTACATGAATGTTAATCCGGAATTCGGAACACTGGAAGACATGAAAAGGGTGATTGACAATGCACATGAGCTCGGGATGCATGTTCTGCTTGACTGGGTGCCGAACCATACCTCGTGGGATAATCCGCTTACTGTTGAACATCCTGAGTGGTTCGTAAAAGACTCAACAGGCAGGTTTACTCCCCCGATAGGAACCGACTGGACTGATGTCATTCAGCTTGACTGGACGCAAAAAGGTTTGCAGGATTATATGATAAATGCATTTAAATTCTGGATAAACCTTGGTGCTGACGGCTTCAGGGTGGATCATCCCCATAATACACCAACGGAATTCTGGGAAAGGGCAAGAGCAGAACTGGACAAGATTAAGCCCGTTTTGATGCTTGCCGAACATGAGGGGGCCGGGAATTTCGTGGAAAAAGGATTTGACATGAACTATGCCTGGGAAATGTATCACCTGATGGTCGGCATCGCCCAGGGCAGAGACAGTGCAAGTGCAATTCCGAAATACTTCACAAAAGAATGGGCCACATATCCCAATAATGTTTACAGGCTTAGGTTCCTTACCAATCATGATGAGAATTCCTGGGGAGGTACAATTGACTCGCTTTTTGGTAACTCACAGAAAATGTTCGCGACTTTGATCTTTACCGCACAGGGAGTGCCGCTTATTTACAGCGGGCAGGAGGCTTGCCTTGACAAGAAATTGAAGTTCTTTCTGAGAGATCCGATAAAATGGGATTCATGTGAACTTACAAAGTTCTACACCGAACTGATAAAGCTGAAGAAGGAAAATCAGGCACTATGGAATGGAGATTTTGGCGGGAAAATGATAAGAATCAAAACGAACAAGGATAAAAAGATTTTTGCTTTTTACAGGGTAAAAGAAGGTAACACGGTTGTGGTGATTCTTAATCTGACAAAGAAACCTGTATCATTTAAGCCATTTATTAAAGATATTGAGGGAGAATATACTGATTATTTTTCAGGAACGAAGACACCCCTGCCACCGGCAGGTAAGATAAATCTGGATCCGTGGGGGTATAAAGTTTATATTAAAGAATAGCAACATGTAATCCTGTATTTAAAAGAGGGCACGGATTGCAACCGAGCAAAAGGGCACGGATTACAACCGAGCAAAAAGGCACGGATTGCAAATCCGCGCCAGCGTGGTGCGAATGAACAACTTTTGCGAGCTCGGCGAAGCCAACCGACCGAAGGGAGCTCACCGAAGGTAAATCCGAGCCAGCGGGGTGTTTAAAACCATGCGACTCCGTGTTAACTCCAATTGACTCCGTGGTAAAATAAAAATGCCATAAACAATGAAAAAGATTCACAGACATTTGATAGTATTCCTGCTGACAGCATCATTTAGTATCTTAACTTCAGCACAAAAGATCGACAGAATTGAACCCCCTTCATGGTTCACAGGAATGAAGGAAACTACCTTGCAGTTGATGGTTTACGGAAAAGAGATCGGATTGTTTGATGCGATTACCGATTATCCGGGTGTCAAAATCACCACACTCATCAGGACCCGTAATCCAAACTACCTGTTTGTCAACCTTGACATCAGCAGTGAAGCACCTCCGGGGAACATAAATCTGAATTTTACACGCGGCAAACAAAAACTATTATATAATTATCCTCTGGTTGCACACCCTTCCGGAACCGTAAAAGGTTTTAACACCTCAGATGTGATTTATCTGCTTATGCCTGACCGTTTTGCCAACGGCGATCCGGCAAATGATAATATTGAAGGAATGCTTGAAAAAGCCAACCGGGGCAATCCCAATGGCCGTCACGGGGGAGATCTTAAAGGTATATCTGATCATCTTGATTACATTAAAGATCTGGGTGTTACCGGGATATGGCTCAATCCTTTCCTTGAGAACAATCAGCCGGCATTCTCTTATCACGGATATTCAATCACTGACCTTTACCGGGTTGATCCCAGGTATGGAAGCAATGAAGAATTCAAAAACCTGGTCTCAAAGGCACATAGTATGGGTTTGAAATTGGTAATGGATATGATATTCAACCATATTGGATCGGGGCATTGGTGGATGAAAGATCCGCCTTCAGATGACTGGGTGCATCAATTCAGCAGATTTACCCGTACAAACTACCGGGCTTCAACTTATATGGATCCCTATGCATCAAAAACCGACATGGACCTGATGGAAAAAGGCTGGTTCGATAAGACCATGCCCGACCTCAATCAGAGCAATCCGCTTGTTGAGACATACCTCACCCAGAATAGCCTGTGGTGGATTGCCTTTTCCGGAATCGACGGCATAAGAATGGATACATATCCATACCCTGAAAAGAATATGATGTCAAGGTGGGCAAAAAGAGTCGGCGCGGAGTTCCCGGGATTCTTTATCGTCGGAGAGGTATGGTATCAGCAGGAGGCACTGACAGCCTACTGGGCATATGATAAAATCAACAGTGACGGATATCAGTCAAACCTGCCCTCCGTAACGGATTTTCCACTGTCGCTGGCTACCCATAGTGCTTTTAATGAACCTGACAGCTGGACTGACGGATTAGCCAGGTTCTACCTTATCCTTTCACAGGATTTCCTCTATCCCGATCCTTTCCGTAATGTAATCTTCCTTGACAATCATGATCTGACAAGATTCTTCACACAGACCGGAATGAGGCTCGATATTTATAAAATGGCACTTCCATTTATCCTTACCACGAGAGGAATTCCTCAGTTTTACTATGGTACTGAGATAGTTATGGAGGGAGACAAAAGCCGCGGTGATGGTTACCTGAGGGAAGATTTTCCCGGAGGATGGTCGGGTGACACCAAAAACACCTTTACGGGTCAGAATCTTAGCATGGTCGAAAAGGAGGCTTATACATTTACAAAGAAGCTCCTGAACTGGAGAAAAGGAAAAGAAGTAATACACTCAGGGAAGCTTAAGCAATTCATCCCTGAAAATAATCTATATGTCTATTTCAGGTACAATGATAAAGAGTCCGTAATGGTAATCCTAAATAACAGCGAAAAGGAAACAAGGACCATAACAAGGGAAAGATATCCTGAGGCCATGAATGGGTTCACGCGCGGTTTAGAAGTCATATCCGGAGCCGGGATAGACGATCTGTCATCGTTTACAATTGCTCCTAAAACTGCAATGATAATAGAACTCAGATAATTTAACTCAAGGTCATATAAAAATAAGTTACCGATCCTGTTGAAGGGGAAAGTTTGTATAATCATAAAAAATAATAAACTTAGATTGCTGTAAAAGAACAGGCAGAAAGATTACTGCGTGGAAGTAAAATCTCACTTACGGAAAATTATTGAAAATGGATAAACCGGCTGTCGTAATTCTGGTGTGTTGCGTTTACTTCATCATAATGATCTCTGCCGGTCTTTTGGTGATGTCGAGAAACAAAAAAGCATCCGACTTTCTTGTTGCGGGCAGGAAACTCAGTCTGCCATTTACGGTTGCCACACTGACGGCAGTTCAAATCGGCGCCGGAATTATTCTGGGAGGTTCATCGACTGGAGCTTCAATGGGAGTCTGGCCCGGTATGTGGTACTCTCTCGGTTGCGGGGGAGGTTTAATACTAGCAGGTATACTGGTAGCCGGAAAACTTAAGCAAAAAGAGGGTTATGTTCCGCTTGACTTCTTTGAGAAAAGATACGGCCCGAACAAATGGGTGCGGTTATGGGCCTGGGCAAGCAATGTTCCAAGTCTTCTTGGTATCTTCATTGCTCAGCTTCTTGCATGCGGAAGCATTCTATCAGGATTCGGATTGCCGTTTTATAAAGGAATCATAATCTGCTCCGCTGTTATTTTGATTTACTGCACCCTTGGCGGACTATGGGGAATAGTTATGACTGATGTCATTCAAACTGCCATAATTATTATTAGTATACCGGTAATAAGCATTATTTCCCTTTTGGCTCTTAAAACGAATAATATAAGTCCGGCAGCCGTGTTTTCAACACCTTTTATACCTGCCGGAACCTTCACGAAGTTCATTTATCTGGTCATTCCTTTTCTTATTGCCATATCGGTTTCCTACGATGCATATATACGCTATCAGGCTTCCAGAGATGCAAAGACAGCCAGATGGGGATGCATAATTGCCGGTATTATCGTTATTATTATTGGCATCCTTACATCATCAGTCGGAGCAGCGGCAAGGCTTATTTATCCCGATGTAAAAGAGGGGGTTTTCTCCTATATGGTTATCAGGAATCTTAATCCGGTCATGGCCGGGATAGTTATTTCTGCTGTTTTGGGTGCGGCAATGTCGAGCGGAGCGGGTTTACTGGTAGCTCTTGGAGCAACTTTCTCAAGAGACCTCTACAACAAATTCCTTCACCCTGAAGCTAATCTCGATGAGCTGCCTTATTCAAGGATTATCTCGAGACTGGCAGTGGCATTTTCGGTTGTCGCAGGAATTCTTCTTTCTTTTAAAATAACAGATATCCTGGACGCAATAATTATTTTCAATTATCCTTACATGGGTAGTCTGCTTATACCTTTACTGGCTGGTGTACTCTGGAAAGGAGCAAACAGAAAAGGAGCAATTGCAGCTATCTTTACCGGAGGAATTATCGGAGCATGTGCCTTTCTGGCCGGAGTGCCCGGACCATTGAAAGGCTGGATCAATGCTGATCTGGGACTTTTTTATGCTTATATTGTATCGCTTGTAGTCCTGATAATTGTAAGCAGGATAAAAATAAATGATGGAGATAATGAATAAATCAATTTGGCCTTATCCCATTGAATGGGAAAAAGAGGAAACGATCGATACTGAAATCCTTATCCTTGGAGGTGGAATTGCCGGATGTATGGCAGCTTTATCCGCAGCGAAAAGCGGGCAAAAAGTATTACTGGTCGAAAAAGGGGCAACTAAAAGAAGCGGGGCCGGCGGTTCAGGTTGTGATCATTGGGAATCTGCTGCGACCAATCCATGTTCAAAAGTAACTCCCGAAGAGCTGACTCTTGCAATGCTGGATGATAATGATGGATTTAATAACGGAATATCGCATTACATTGAATGCCGTGAAGGATACGACAGGCTTCTGGATATTGAAAAGATGGGCGGAAAAATAAGGGATAAGGATGATGAATTTAAAGGGGCAGCATTCAGGGATGAAAAAACAAAACTGCTTTTTGCCTACGACTATGAGAACAGATTTACTCTCAGGGTATGGGGCACTACTTTTAAGCCTGCCATGCACCGTGAACTCAAACGAACCGGAGTCAGGATCCTTGACAGGGTTATGGTGACATCACTTCTGACAGAGGCTGGAGTTCAGGGTGGAAGAGTTATCGGTGCAACCGGTATTCATGCAAGGACAGGAAAGTTTTATGTTTTCAGGGCTAAAGCAAGCATAATGTGCATGTCACGGCCTGCCAGGGTCTGGCTGTTTTCAGCCTCGCTTCCGGGTTTATGCGAGTTCAGGCCGCCGCAATGCATTGGCGATGGCCATGCAATGGGATGGAGGGCAGGAGCAGAATTCACAATGATGGAGAAATCTGTCGGCGCGGAGTTTTCAGCATCCGGCAGAAGTTACCCTCCATACAGCACTGGTAACAATCATAATACATGGTATGGGGCAACTCTTATCGATTCAAAAGGTAAGGAGATCCCGTATGCTGACAGAGATGGAAACATTCTCAGGGACATCGATGCAAGATTCAGGCCTTCTCCTGGCCAGAAGTTTTTTCTTAAAGGAGGAGCAATTGATAATCCGAAATATGAATATCGCGGACCTGAAACGCTTCCTTTCAGTGATATGATAAAAAAAGGTTACAAGCTTCCATTTTATGCTGATCTTTCCGTATTGCCTGAGCATGAGAGAAAAATAATCTGGGGAATGATGGTGGGAGAAGAGGGGAAAACCCGGATTCCTGTCTACCGGAATCACACCGAATCGGGTTTTGATCCTGAGAAACATGCTATTCAGTGTTACGGAACAGGATGGACTTCGGCTGAATTTCTACCCGATGAAAGGCAACTTTTCGGACTTCCGGGAGGATTCCTGAACGACTGGAAATTAAGTACAAATCTTGAAGGATTATTTGTGGCTGGTGATTCTTTGTATGCATCTGATTGCTATGGACATGCAGCTGCTACAGGACATTATGCCGGAAGACATGCCGCATATTATTCAAAAGGCAGGAAATTAACGGAACCGGACATGTATCAGGTGAATTCGGAAAAAGAACGCATTTTTAAACCTGTTTATAATAACCCGTCAAACGGTCTGGGATGGAAAGAACTCAATATGGGCATTTCCAAGACAATGCGCAACTATTGCGGGGAGATAAAAAATGATGAACTGCTCAATATAGGACTGGAACTGCTTACAGAATACGAGGATCGCATCGTTCCGGAGACATTTGCATATAATCCGCATGAACTGGTAAGATTACTTGAAGTATTCGACATTCTTACTGTTTCGCGGATCATTCTGAATGCGTGTCTCGCAAGAAAATCAAACTTAAAATCCCTCAGATTTGTGAAATATCAGGATTCACCATTGGTGAGTGAGAATCCCGAAATGCTTATCACTCTGAAACAGCACGATAACAGGGTTGTATTCAATAAATTGCCAGTTGATTTCTTTGGTGATCTTAAGGAAAACTATGAAAAGTACAATAAAGAATATTTAGCCGGAAAATAATATGTCTCAGGAAAGCCATTATGATATACCCGAAATGCCTGCTGCCAACCCTGTAATTATTGATAGCGGTAAGTGTACAGGCTGCAACAGGTGTGTTGACATTTGTCAGGTTGATCTTTTCATCCCGAACACTATTAAAGGAGGACCTCCCCGGGTATTATATCCCGGAGAATGCTGGTATTGCGGATGCTGCGTAGTGGAATGTCCGGTTGAGGGTGCTATTAAATTGCGTCATCCTCTCATGAACCGGGTTCATTGGGTAGCAAAGGAGAAGCTTAAATAATGGAATATTAAAAAAATAACTATTTTTGGTTTGATGAAAATCTGACAGATATTTAGCAAATATTTAACTCTAAACCATAATAAAAATGAATGTACCGGAAAGTTTACTGTATACAAAAGACCATGAATGGCTTCGTGTTGAGGGTGAATTCGGATATGTGGGAGTGACCGATTTTGCACAAAGTGAATTGGGTGATATAGTTTTCCTTGAAATCGAAACATTGGGAGAATCCCTTAAAAAAGAAGAAGTATTCGGGACTATCGAAGCAGTCAAAACGGTATCCGATATATTTATGCCTGTCGGAGGTGAAATTCTTGAAGTAAATCCCGCACTTGAAGACTCGCCCGATCTTGTTAACAAAGATCCGTACGGTAAAGGCTGGATGATCAGGATAAAGATTGCAGATCCGTCAGAGGTAAATGGTTTACTTACAGCTGAGAAATATCAGGCGCTTTTATAGTGTTTTTTTCACTTCTACTTCCTGGTATCCTTCAACAATGTCTCCAACCTTGATATCGTTAAAATTGGAGATATTAAGTCCGCATTCATATCCTCCAACAACCTCTTTGACGTCGTCCTTGAAACGTTTCAATGAACCAAGCTCGCCGGTGTAAATCACAATACCATCCCTGATAATGCGGACTCTGGTATTCCTTGTTATTTTCCCCTCTTTAACATAACAACCGGCCACCGTTCCAACTTTGGTGACTTTGAATATATCCCTTATTTCAAGGGTGGCAACAATTTCCTCCTTCATTTCGGGAGAGAGCATTCCTTCCATTGCAGCCCTGATTTCTTCGATGGCATCGTAGATAATCGAATATAACCTGATATCGATCTCTTCCTTTTCAGCCAGTTTACGGGCGCTCAGCGAAGGACGCACCTGGAATCCGACAATAATTGCATTTGATGCGGCGGCAAGCAGGACATCCGATTCAGAGATCTGTCCAACCGCTTTATGTATTATGTTAAGCTGTATTTCGGGAGTTGAAAGCTTTATAAGCGAATCGCTCAGTGCTTCAACCGATCCGTCAACATCACCTTTCACGATAATATTAAGTTCCTGGAAGTTACCGATAGCGATTCGTCTTCCTATTTCATCGAGAGTAATATGTTTCTGTGTACGAAGACCCTGTTCCCGCTGAAGCTGGGCTCTTTTTGTTGCAATATCCTTGGCTTCGCGGTCACTTTCCATGACATTGAATTTGTCGCCTGCCTGAGGGGCTCCGTTCAAGCCTAAAATCAGTGCAGGATTGGCAGGACCCACTTCATCAACCTTTGAGCCTCTTTCATTATACATTGCCTTGACATGTCCGAAACTTGCACCGGCAATCATAATATCTCCAACCCTGAGAGTACCTGCTTTTACCAGGACAGTTGCCGTGAATCCACGGCCCTTGTCGAGAGATGATTCAACGATTGTTCCCAAAGCTGGTTTATCCGGATTGGCTTTAAGATCGAGCATTTCAGCTTCAAGGAGCACTTTTTCAAGCAGAAGGTCTATGTTAAGGCCTGTTTTGGCTGATATCTCCTGCGACTGATATTTTCCGCCCCAGTCCTCAACAAGGTAATTCATATTTGCGAGTGCTTCCTTGATCTTATCAGGATTGGCGGTTGGTTTATCTATTTTGTTAATGGCAAATACTATCGGAACGCCTGCGGCAGAGGCATGATTGATGGCCTCAATTGTTTGCGGCATCACTCCGTCGTCAGCTGCAACAACAATAATTGCGATATCGGTAATCTGTGCACCTCTCGCACGCATTGCCGTAAATGCTTCATGCCCCGGTGTATCAAGGAATGTTATCTGACGACCGTCATCAAGGTTCACGCTGTAGGCCCCGATATGCTGCGTAATACCACCGGCTTCACCGGCAATAACATTGGTGCGCCGGATATAATCAAGAAGCTTGGTTTTCCCGTGATCGACATGTCCCATTACGGTGACAATTGGTGGCCTTGGTTTAAGTTGTTCTTCGGAATCTTCGACTTCCCTGACTACTTCCTGCAGCTCAGCGCTTACGAATTCAACCTTATATCCGAATTCATCTGCAAGAAGTGCCAGAGTCTCAGCATCAAGACGCTGATTGATCGATACGAAAAGCCCAAGATTCATGCATGTCGAAATGATATCGGTGACAGGAATATTCATCATTGAAGCAAGCTCGTTGACCGAAACAAACTCTGTTACCTTCAGGATATTCTTTTCCAGTTCGATCCTGTCCTCAACATCACGCTGTTTCTGGCTGATTGCCTCTCTCTTCTCCCTGCGGTACCTTGAACCTTTCGATTTCCCTTTGGTGGTAAGACGTGCAAGAGTCTCTTTTATCTGTTTCTGTACTTCTTCATCATCGACTTCAGTACGGACAGCTCTTTTCTTTATGACCCTCTTTCCCGGTTGTCCCTTCTTATCGGAAGGAACCGGTTTTACAACAGGCACCTGTTCTTTTTCCTTGGTTATCCTCTTCCTCTTCCTTCTTTTTCTGAAATCAGATTCCCCGTCGATATTTACCTGCTGATAGGGAACAGGCTTCTTTTTTTCTTCCACCGGAAGATCGATCTTGCCAACTACTGTCAATCCTGACAGCTTCTTGAATTCAGGCTTGTATACTTCAATCGTCTCTTCTTCCTCCTGTGTAAGCACTGCTTTATCTGCTCCTTCCTCAGCTTTTGGTTCGGGAGCGGGGATTTCCGCTACAACCTCCTGCGCATGGTCCTTCGCTTTTTTGGAAACAGCCTTCTTCTCTTCCTTTGCGGCAGGTTCAGGTTCCTTTGCCTTTTCTTTGGCTTTCCCTTTTTCCTCCTTCTTTGGTGTCTTTCCTTCCTTTGTTACTGTCTTAAGGTCAATTTTACCGACGATATGAATGTCGATTGGTGCTTTCTGGTCTTCCTTTTCTGTTTCTTTAAGTGGTTCTTTTTCCTTGCCTTCGGCAGCTTTCTTCTTTTCGGTCACCTCCTGAGCGGGAGCTTCCTTCTGTACTTTCTTTTCCTGGACCTCAGCAGGTGCTTCAGCCTTCTGTGTTTTCGGCTTTAAAGTTTTGTCGAGATCAATCTTTCCGACCAGCTTTATATCAACCTTTTTGACTTCCGGAATAATATCAATGCCCTTCTTCGGCAAGGAACTATCTTTAATAAGTATCTCATCATCCCTTTCCAGGTCCTCGCTGGTGACCCTGTCAGAAAAATCATCAATCGAAACAGTTTCTTTTTTTCTGTGGAGATCTTTCAGAATAAGTTTTTCCGATTCTTTTTTGACATTAAGATCACTGCTGTATTCTTTTAAAAGAAGAATGTATGCTTCGTGCGGAAGTTTAGTATTTGGATTTGGATCAAGATCAAAGCCTTTCTTGTGAAGGAATTCCACAATAGTGGCTATTCCCACATTGAATTCACGTGCGGCTTTGCTTAATCTCGTTGCCTTAACGTCTTCTGTCATAGATATGTTTCTGTCCTTTCTTAAAACTTAAAACTTAAGAGGTCAAAGATAATTTAATATCATTCAAATTCAGCTCTTAAAATATTTACAACCTCTTTTACGGTTTCCTCTTCAAGATCCGTTCTCTTTACCAGGTCGCTTATCGAAAGGTTCAGGACGCTTCTTGCAGTGTCGCAACCTATTGCCTTCAGCTCATCGATTATCCATTCTTCAATTTCATCGCTGAATTCCTCGAGATTGACGTCTTCTTCATCTTCGCCTCCCGGTTCCCTGTAAACATCTATTTCATAGCCGGTAAGCTGGCTGGCAAGTTTTATATTGAGACCGCCTTTCCCGATTGCAAGCGATACCTCATTGGGTTTCAGATAAATCTCGGCTCTCTTTGTTTCTTCAATAAGCTTTATTGAGGTTATTTTTGCCGGGCTGAGAGCTCTCTGGATGAAAAGCTGGTTATTTGAAGTATAATTGATAACATCTATATTCTCATTGCGAAGCTCCCGCACAATACCGTGAATCCTCGATCCTTTCATCCCCACGCAGGCCCCCACAGGATCGATTCTTTCGTCGTACGATTCAACAGCTACCTTGGCGCGTTCTCCGGGAACCCTGACTATCTTCTTGATGGTTATCAGGCCGTCAAAGATCTCAGGTACCTCAAGCTCGAAAAGCCTTTCCAGAAAAACAGGAGAAGTCCTGCTGAGTATAATGAAAGGTGTATTATTCCTCATTTCCACCTTGATAACAACGGCACGTATTGAATCTCCTTTCCGGAAATGATCGGAAGGTATCTGCTCGCTTTTGGGGATTATAAGTTCATTGCCATCATCGTCAAGAACAAGAATCTCCCTTTTCCAGACCTGGTAGACCTCGCCTGTCACTATCTCACCTATCCTGTCCTTGTACTTGATATAAATATTGTTCTTTTCAAGATCCAGGATCCTTGCGGTAAGGTTTTGCCTGAGTGAAAGAATGGCTCTTCTGCCAAAGTCAAGAAACTTAACTTCATCCGAAACCTCTTCTCCGGCTTCGTAATCCTCATCAATCTCCTTTGCCTTTGAAAGAGGTATCTGGGTGTTGGGATCAACTAGCTCATCATCAGGCACAACTACCCTGTTCCTCCATATTTCAAAGTCTCCCTTGTCGATATTGACAATGATGTCAAAATTATCAGCTGAACCGTATTTCTTTGCAAGCATGCTTCTGAAAACATCCTCAAGCACGCTCATCATAGTAGGACGGTCAATATTCTTCAGCTCTTTAAATTCCGAAAAGGTATCGATCAAATTAACATTTTCCATCTCGTATTATCTCCTTGATATTATTTAATTGCCAATACTGTTTTTGCCGATTTTACCTGGTCAAAGTTGAATGGGATATCCATGACCTCTTTTGCTTTTCCCTTTAATTTTATTTCAGTCTCAAGATCAAATCCTCCCGTGGTGACATTCTTCATGACGCCTGTATATTTAAGTCCCTCATTATCCACAACTGCCACTTTCCGGCCTTCATTCTTGTAATACTGCCCGATTACAAGAAAAGGCATATCCAGTCCTGGTGAAGAGACCTGCAGCTCAAAATCCTCAGCATTCCTGTCGAGGTTCTTTTCAAGATAACGGTGCAATCCGGCACATTCGTCTATTGTAATCCCCTCATTCCTGTCAGCAAGAACAGTTATCCTGTTTGAGCTGGTAACTTTGACAGCTACAAGGAACAGTTTTGTACCGCTGATATAATCCTTAACAAGGTTTTCTACTTTTGTCTTGTCAATCATTCTCTTTAAACGATAATAAAATAGGGGACTTTGGTCCCCTAGGTCTCAGTTGCCCCTCAATTCGGGGTCAAAGGTAAATAATGTTTTGGAAATAGCAAAATTGAAGGAATAATAATCAGGCAAAATCTTTGCGTACTTTGCGCCTTCTTTGCGAACTTTGCGGTTTAACGTTTTTATCTTTCAGGAAAGAGGTATCTTTATATGCGAGTTAATGACTTAACTTTAAAAGGATTATACGACAAGAACGACTTTGAGCTTCTTGCCGACTGCACTTTATGTCCCCGGGAATGCAGAGTGGACAGATTTAAGGGAGGAACAGGATACTGCCGGTCGGACGCAGGCACGAACATTGCCTCAATTTGTATCCACAGGGGAGAGGAACCATCAATCAGCGGTCCTGATGGAATCTGCAACATATTTTTTTCCGGGTGCAATATGAGGTGTATCTATTGCCAGAACCACGAGATCAGCAGGCCTGGTGCTGAATGCAGAAGCAATGCCACCGGTTTTGATCAGGCGCTTAAAACAATTACCGGAATTCTGGATAAAGGCATTAAGGCGGTAGGATTTGTTTCGCCATCACATGTTGTACCACAGGTCAAAGCCATTATTAAAGCATTGGATTCCAGGGGCTATAAACCAATAAAAGTTTACAATACAAATAGTTACGATAAAAAAGAAACAATCACCAGCCTGGAAAGAATGATCGATGTTTACCTTCCTGATTATAAGTATGTCACCCCGAATACTTCAAGAGAATTATCGGATACAAGTGATTATCCCGGTGTTGTTCATGAAGCGGTGAGGGAGATGTATAGGCAGAAGGGTTCAGTACTGGAACTGGACGAAGAAGGAAGGGCTGAAAAAGGAATAATTATAAGGCATCTTGTTTTACCCGGACATGCAGAAGAGAGCAAAAAAGTGCTCAAGACCATTGCAGAAGAGATTTCAACAGGTGTGAGCATATCCCTTATGTCGCAGTATCATCCCACGGGCTGGGTAACAGGTCATGAGGACCTGGGGCGAACCCTTTACAGATCAGAATACCAGGAGGTTGTAGAAGAGATGGAAAAACTTGGTTTCAGGAACGGATGGATTCAGGATATGGACAGTCACCAGAACTACAGACCGGATTTCAGGAAGGAGAATCCGTTTGAGTAAAGGGACCGCACGATCCGGTACTTCTTCCTCAGGACTGCAAGACCGTACTCGACCTCTTCATCTCTTCCTTGTGGCTTTTATTTCTTCACCTGGAGAGGTGAGCGACAGAGAAACTACTTCGTTCTTCTCATTGGTCATGAACTCTACTGTAAAACCCTCCATGAATTTAACTGAGAATTTTGTTGAGGATACAGGTACAAGTTCCATTTCAGTCTGCCCCGGGAAAACCAGCGTCAGTGTTTTATCATCTTTAAGGTTTACCTTGATTGTTTCTCCTTCATAATCGTATTCCCCGGCATAACGCCTGAGGATGTCCGCTGGTATTGCAGGCTGCCCGGGCTCTTTCGTCTGAGGGGCAATCTTCGATTTCACATAATCAGCCTGTTCAGTCAGCCCCATTTTCCCTTTTGCAGTTGCTATGCCGTAGAGTACAAATCCATTTATATAAGGCCGGATTTGCGGGGCATACTCTTCCGGGATCGTATCACGAAACCTGACAATCATATCAATTCCCTTCCTGAAATTTTCAGGATTCTTTACTTTTTTAAGAAAGCCGGCAAAAGCCTGCAATATCCTGAACTTATCGTTCCCTACCGGCAACCTGTCGAATCGTGAAGCGAGGGAATCAAACTCATTCTCACCAGCATACGTATACAATATATTTGTAATTGCCCTGGAGAGGTCACCTTTCAGGTGCTGAGACTGAAAGTTCCTTTGCCTTGCTATAAGCTGTTGTGCTGTCGATTGAGCCCAGGGCAAGCAGGGCATTTCCTGCGACAGAATAGGAAGAATCATTTATTGATCTCAAAAAAAGATCCCGGTATGAAGGTTTTTGATATTTCGCCAGTGCCTCAATTGCAGAAGCTCTAATGAGTGTTGAAGGATCATTTTCAGCCAGCCTTTCCAGAATTGGTTCAACATCTGTTTTAACAGAATCGTTCAGGAGATTCAGCCGTTGTATTGCAAATATTCTTAATCCCTGATACCTGTCAGATATTGCATCCTTCAGAAGCTGAAAAGCTTTTGGATCGCTTAATTGTTCTTTTGCGGCAAAATCAATGGCTTCCCGCCTGTCCATGTATAAACCGGCATTTTTATACTGAAAAATGTAATTATCGATGGTCTTATGATCGGTTTTTTCGCAAAGAAGTATTTTATCGCCGTCCACATTTACCAGATCGGGAATGACAACAGCCGGAAATGCAAATGTATCTGCCTGGTTTTCAAGCCATACTTTATACCGCTTTTTGTCACCACCCAGGTACACGTCAATAGCAACAGGCAGTTTAAATATCTTATCAGACTGGGTCTGCCTTATGAAGACTTTTACATTTCGTCCCGCCTGGTCATAACCATAACTGATATCGAGCTTCGGATGGCCACCACTGTAAAACCACTGGTTCCAGAACCAGTTCAGATCCTGTCCGGTAACTTCTTCAAATGAAAGGCGAAGTTCCTGAGCTTCCACTGCTTTAAACTTATAGGTCATAAGGAACAGGTTCAATGATTTGTAAAAAGCGTCATTGCCGACGTAGTTACGGAGCATATTCAGTATCCTGCCGCCTTTCTGATAGCTGACAGCATCAAACAGTTCCTCACGGTTCCGGTAATAGAAGCGTACCAGGTCTTTTTTCCCGCTGTTGCTGAACAGATAGTTCTGCAGCCCGTTGAAATTATGTTCATCACCTGCGTCCCTGCCATGCTTATACTCTTCCCAGAGGACCTCACTGAGGTCGGCAAAAGACTCATTCATTGCAATATTGCTCCAGCTTTCGGTAGTTACATAATCTCCGAACCACATATGGAAAAGCTCATGAGAGATAACGTCTTCCCATGAGTTCCCGTCGATCAGTTCTCTTGCATCCTGCTGTGCTGACTCTCCGTGCACCGTCGCAGTGGTGTTTTCCATTGCACCGCTTACATAGTCTCTTACAACAACCTGTGAATATTTTTGCCATGGATAGTCGACACCAGTAATATTTGAAAAGTACCTTATCATCTCAGGAGTAAATCCGAAGATCTTCCTTGCAACCGGAGCATATTCTTTTTCAACATAATAGCTTACCTCTTTCCCATCATACCGGTCTTTAATCACTGAGAATTCGCCTATAGCCATCATCATCAGATAGGGAGCGTGCGGCAGATCCATCTTCCACGTATCGGTACGTGTTCCGTCCGGATGTTTTTTTTGCTTTACCAGCAACCCGTTTGAAAGAGTAAGGAAATGGGCAGGAACAGTCATGCTGATCTCATTGGTCGTTTTTTGGTTTGGCTTGTCAATTGTCGGAACCCATCCCGAATTGGATTCAGTTTCTCCCTGGGTCCATATCTCGGTGGGTTTGTTTTTATCCTTTCCCAGAGGATTGATGAAATAGAGGCCTTTTGCACCAAAAATGGCCGTGCTTCCCTTTGCCTTGATCTGGTTGGGTTTAGCAATATAATCTATAAAGACTGTATACTTTTCCCCATTTGTATAGGTTCTGTCAAGAGTGATGCGAAGGTTCAGGCTGTCATAAGTGAACTTCAACGGAATATGTCCGGTGGCTGCCACCAGTGACACTTCTTTTATTTCCATGCTTTTTGCATCGAGATTCAGGGAATCGGTAGGGTAAAAATGAGGTTTAAGGGTTATCCATTCCTTGCCGTACATCCACGACCTCGGGAAGTCGAAGCTGACCTCGAGCCTGGTATGGATAAGGTCATTGATCTTTGTCGGAGTGGCGCGGTAGATTTTTTCCCAGGCTTCTGCCTTCCTGTCCTTTGGTTGCTGTGAGTAGCAGAAAAGTGGAAAAAAGAGTAAGCCGGTGATGATGATTTTTTTCATCTGTTTATATTTTGTTTTTTAATGGTCAGATGGAATATCCATGAATAATCATTTCGGTTTGTGATTTTACTTTTTAATCATGGATATTTCATGGTCCGTTTTATCAATCAATAATTTGATGTAAAAATAAACCAAAATAATAAATAAGCAGGAAGTCAGAAGTCCGAAGGCCGGATTTTATTGGATCCACTCCCTGGTGGCAGGCAGGGTTGGAGGGAGGGTTTACAGAGTTCCACAGAAGGTTTGGGCCACTGGTATGGATACGGTTTATGGTTTTGGCTTTATGCAGTTTTACGGTTTCGGGAAAAAGAATTTTCAACATTTACGGCAGGACACCATCCCTCTTTGCTTAGAAGATTACTTGGGTCAATATGAAACGGTTGAACCTCTTCAACATTTCTGAGTCCGATCAGGACCAGGTATTTTTTCCCTGCCCACTTATAGAACAAATCGTCGGGCAAGGCGAGTTTGTCCTGATTTCTTATAATCATTTCATAAGATTCTTCTTCAGTCAACGGGTAGGAATTATAAACCGATGATACAAAACCCCTGGCTTTTACTTCAGTACGATGGTCGTTGGTAACGAAATAAAGTATATCGCCTTCTGCAACCTTGCCGTAAGGACCACATTTTATATCCGCACCATGAATTATCATCGATTTAGTGCCTGTTAAAAGGTTTTCAATTTCTTTTGCCTTTGAATCGAGAGTAACTATATAATTCATTTCAGTAAAATTATATTCTGCACGCATTTTGTCTTTTGACCTAACATCCGATCAGTGCCCTCTGAAGAGTCTCTCATGCGAAATCTGAATCCGCATCCACATAAAGACTAGTAAAAAGTAAAAATGTGACAGAAGTATTCAACAAAAATTATATTTCTGTGTCACATATTGTCTGTCGATCCCGCTGTCTGGCCTGGTCAAAGGTATTTGGTTGAACATATCCCGGTTGCCGGCAGGCGAGGAATTGATAATACTGTTATAGAGTTGGAGCACATATCTACGCCGGACCAGTGAATAATATAAATGCCACAAGATAGATATTAGAGAGGCTATTAAATCTCAGGTAAGCCCGATTGATAGTTCGTACTATCTTTTGATAATCAATTATTTTCACCCCAATAGGCAGGTTTTAGATTAGAACCCCTTACGGTGCAGTCGGCACAGCCACGGATCTCTGTAATTATCCGGTACGACGGATTTGCATAGGGAAACAGCACTTCTTCAAGAATCCATACACTTATGTTAAGATTTGGAATAGGAGCCCCTCCGTATATTGTGTCTGAGATGCAATCTGAATAAAGATTGACAAGGCCCGAAAAATAGTCCTTTATAAAAATTCTTTTAGAAGCTTTGGCTGATACGCTGAAATAACCAAGAACTTTTTCCCCCGGATTTTCTATGCAAAAAATATTACCGGGTAATTCTGCCGGAGTAATATCATAAAGAGTTCCTACATCTTCATTAATGTTTTTCCGTTTTTCCCAGTAAGAGAATTCATCTTCATTTAGTGAATATTGATTAACCAGGATACTGTATTTCGCTTTTAATCTGTCGGTTTTGTTTGAAATAAAGTTCAAAGGATACCGGTACACTCTGTTTTCAGATAATCCGGAGGTATTCTTTATATTAATAACATTTGAATTACTTGTGGCCCAGCAGACGTGGTTGACAGGCCATGAAAAGGGAAGACGGAATTCCCAGGTTTCTGTGTATTCCCATCTGTAATACCTGCAGTAATCGGAGGAGCCATGAGTGTTTAAATAAACCTGGCATCCTTCTTCCTGAAACGGGTGAGACTCATCCTTTTCAGTAATTACCTTCTTTTCATAGAAAATGGTGTCAATCGGTGGAACAGCTTTCATCTCAACTGGCAGGGATTCATAAGAATAATTTGGTGCAGAAGTGTTATTTGTTTTAATATGCAAGACATATTTCCTGCCTGTCTGACCCTGGAATTCGGCAGAATCTGTTATGTACGTCCCGGCAGATTTTTCAGTCAGCTGATAAAAATTCCCATTGTCATCTGAAATTGCAACAGTACACCCTTTTAAAGGTTTAACTGTATTTTTTCTTTCCCACAAAGGCAGAGTCTTTGACAGCTTTACAGTATTAATTCCATGCTGATCTGTAATTAATCCTTCGACTACAACCAACTCCTTATATTCATTGGTTTCAGGAATGAATGGTGTAATGCAGCTGTCAGCAAGCAGAATCAGTGAAAATAATATGGATAGTTTTATTGTTTTCATGTGATCAGGGAATCAAAGCTAAAGAAAATATGTTGAAGAGATATCATTAAAATGGAAATGTAATAAGAAGCAAAAACCTGATACCCGGATACCTGTCGCTGAACTGATTAATAAACTATATTTGAATCAACTTACCGAAGAATCCCATGGCCATAGTAAAGCAACCTTATGTTTGTCCGGCAGAATTTGCCGGCACCCTCGACAACGTAATCAGAAGGTTAGTACACAAACCGAAAAAGATACTTGGACCATACATAAGTAAAGGCATGACTGTTCTCGATTTAGGTTGCGGGCCCGGTTACTTTACGGGAGAGCTCGCAAGGCTGGTTGGTAAGGAAGGAACTGTTATTGCGGCCGATCTTCAGCCGAAAATGCTTGAAAAAATGACAGGGAAGATCAGGGGAACAGATCTTGAAAAAAGGGTTGAAGCACATCTTTGTCAGAATGACAGGGTCGGTATTTCGCAAAAGGTCGATTTTGTCCTGGCGTTCTGGATGATCCATGAAGTGCCTGATAAGCAGGGGATGTTTGAGGAACTGGGATCTGTCCTGAAGCCAGGTGGGAGGATATGGATCATCGAGCCGAAGATCCATGTTACGGAAAAGTCTTTCAACAAGATGATCACCATTTTAGAATCGGCAGGTCTGGAAATTACTGACAGGCCAAAGGTACCGCTAAGCCGGACGGTGTTGCTGACAGCAGGGAATGGTTAGGAAAAGAACTTAAGAACTGACACGGATAAAATCCGGAGGAGCACAGAGGTAACAGAACTCGCTACATAATTAATTTATGCTGCAAATAAGGAATTATAACATCATTCTTATAATCATTCGTCCCATCGTATGTAATGGTAACAACCGGAACTCCTGTTATATTCCTGATTTCACTGGTCATGGCCTCGGTAACCAGCGAGGGGCAGCAAAATGCGGGATTTGCCTGGACAAAAAGTGAAATATCGGGATAGTTCTCCATAAAATAGAAGATCTTTAAAATATTTTCGTACGATTCACCTGAATGATAGGGTTTAATGTTGAACCTGGCAAGATGTATTTCCAGCTTTTTGGGATTAATGATTTTCCGCGGGCCAACGATATTTTTCGAAATACCTGTAGTATTTATCCTCAAATAGTTTAAGACACGAACTGATCATCCTTTGCTGCGCTGCAGTAACATATTCTCTCCGGTAAACCGTACGTCGTATCACATTTTCAAGAGTCATTTTAACCAAATCAGTATAGGGTGTAGTTATCACCTCACCGCCTGCTTCTTCAATTGCACGGTTTAACTCCTGATTCATAATATCGTTATCGCATACATAGAAATCACCGAAAAGCGCAACTTTTGGTTTATTCCCCTCGTCTCTGGGAATGCTGTCAAAAAGGCAAGATCACTTCAGATACAGCCTTATCCATCTGTTTTTTACCAAGAAATGCCACTTCAAGAATTCCGATGGATTCTTTTATAACCCGGTCAGTGTCCCCCTTATTAATTTCATACGGCCTGATTTTGTAGGCTGTCATTCGTATTAAACCTCCCAGCAGATAAGCAAAGTAGGCGTAATAGCAGGCACTTAAAGATATCTCAAGATGTGTCAGCAAGCCGCTGTAAACATGTGCTTTTTCGAAACCCTGCCCGTAATTTTCAAAAATGCTTTTAAAATACTCAGCATATAACCTGATGTTGCACGACAACTTTGATTCAATTGCCCAAAGCATGGTTTTTTCCGGATTCAGCTTTTGTTCCCGGACGTATTCTATAAATTCCTGTGCTATAATATTTATTGGCAGACACTGGCCCGTATTGTGCGCCATGCTTTTCTTTATTATCAGCTCACTTGATTTCAGCAGGCGTGCATCAATGCCTATTCTCCTGAGATTTGCAACGAGTAATGGAGATACTATTGGGTCCCACCTCGGAAAGAGTAATATTTTGTCTGCAATGTTTTTTGCTATGTGCGGAAATATTTTACCTGATTCAAATCTTGGTTTTTCGTTGCTGATTAAAGAATGGTTTTTAAAAGACCGGATTGCAGCCTCAATCCTGGTTTCATAACCTAAATTTGAATCATGTTCATCAATCTGAAGAATCAGATATGGCTTCCTGCAGCTGTTAAATATTTTCTTGAAGTATTCAATAATAAACGAATCAGGTCCACATTTAAATGCTGTGATCAGTACCGGATAAAGATTCCTGGTATTAGCAATTATTTTAGCAGCTTCAAGGATTTTGGTTACAAAATACCACGGCAATCTTCTTTAATAATATTGTAACATCTTCTGAATCAATTTCATCTGAAGATATCATATCCTGATAAAAAGATTTAATGCCCAGACTGTTAAAAATGTCCGGTATCCCTTTATTCATAGTCCGTGAAAGTACTACGTAGGGTCTCCCAAGTAATACAACAGAGATTTCTTTTTCAGGCTGGAATTGTTTTTTAAAAACATTGCTCAGTTGATTTTTTCTATCTGAATACCAGGATAATGCTTCGTTAAAGGCACTGTATACAGTAAAATAATTCATGCTGTTTTTCAATACCGGCTTTAAGCACTGAAGGAGCTTTTGCGCCACATGATATTTCCCTTTGGGAAAGCTCAATAATGGTGATAAGCATTTATTTGGGATATCATTTATTTTTAAGGTGTAAACCAGAGATGCGCTAAACTGAGTGTAATAACAATACTGGCCCTCATCTTCTTTTGATTTTTCGCGTGTCTGAAGCAATACAGGCAAAAAGATAAAATCTGCTTTATCAGAAAGATAAACAACATGTCCAAATATTGAATTTATGGGAGAACAAAACTCAGCTCCTGCAAGGCATTTTCCGGTTTTCAGTGAATCGCGGATAGTCTTCGCTGGTTATAGTCCTGATAGACAAATTATTAAAAAATCTTTTCCAGAGCGATAATTCATCGAATAAATGAAGCGTTGCTGGGATTCCGATGGTGATATCCTGACGCAGATTAGTGCCTTTCTCATGTGGAAATATTCTCTCTCTGGTTTTTAACAGATCAAAACCTGTCCTGTTCCTGGAAACATAATGCTGGGTTTCGTAATCCCGTCCGCACATGAATCCGAAGGCAACTTTTTCACCTGATACTGTAGCAATGCTTATGTTACAATTATTTGTACAAAGGGTGCATGTTTCGGTTTCTGTTTCTATATCCTGACGATAAATTTCAATTCCCCTGAAACCTGATTTTTTCAATTTCTTCTCCTGAAGCATCAATGCAGTTCCCAGAGCTCCTGTCAGGTGACAATATTTTGATACATATACCGGCTTGTTTAATCGCTGTTCGAAAGCTGCAACCAGTGATTTATTTTTTGCCGTGGCACCCTGAAAACAAATGTTTTGCCCTATGGATGCTTCAGTGGCAACCTTCTTCAAATAGTTTTCAGTAACCGAATGAAGTGCGGTTGCTAGAATCTCATTCACTGAGTACCCCGTATTTAGAAGCTGGCTGATATCCCGTTCCATAAAAACAGCACAACGGTCGCTGGCAAGCGGCGAACTGACATTTTCTGCCTTACCCGGCGTAATCGGATAATGAACAGTTCAGCTTTTTGGCCTGTTCCTGCAGAAAGCTTCCTGTACCTGCTGCACAAACATTGTTCATCTGCGAAAATGTAACACTGCCATTTTGCATAAGTGTAAACTTCGCATCCTGTCCGCCTATCTCAATTATTGTATCTGTTTCGGGATTGAGTTCATAAGCCGCTTTAGCATGGGAAGTGATCTCATCAATAATTAAGTCGGCATTTAAGATTTTGCCGATAAATTTTCTTCCGGAACCGGTAGTACCGATCCCGGTTATTGTTACCCCGGCATTCTTCTGCCTGAAAACATCTTCAATTGCTTCCAGTATTGACCTGACAGCAGATAAGGGCTTCCCGGCAGTGTAAGTGTAAAAGCCGGCAAGCGGTCTTTTTGCTTCATCAATAATGATACTCTTGGTACTTGTCGAACCAATGTCAATTCCAGCGTAAACCGTATGATTGGTAAAAGGGTGTAACTTATTGTAAATATCAACCTCAACTTCAACAGGATGCATGGAAACTACAGGGGTGAAACATATATGATTCTTCACTGGTGAAATCAGGATATCTGCTTAAATTCAGGGATAGCGGCTTGTGATAATATTGCTTTTCAGAATTTTCCTGAGTTAGAATATCATTCGAAAGAGTTAATTTTTAACGGAATTAAATCGGTCTTTTCTTTGAGAAGCATTAACCCGGCGCCAATTGCTCCGAATAAGATGAGAATACTCGTTTTCTAAGAATTTGGTTTTCAATAGTTTCTCCAAATAACCTCTTACAACCTGATTCTTTGAAACACCGCCGGTCATCAGGACTGGTAAAGCAGGCGGGTCACTTTTAAAGACAGTGTTGTTGATGTTTTCAGCAAGTCCCTTGCAAAGGCTGTCGCATATTGCATTGACGGAAAACCCTCTCTGCTGGGCATGGATTATGTCCGTATTTGAAAATACAGCACAGCGTGAAGCTATAAAGGGAACCGGTTCAGTGTTGCTTAGCGCCTTATTACATAATTCTTCAATACCGGAAAGGTTTAACCTGGCTGCCTGCTGATCAAGAAAACTGCCTGTACCTGCTGCACAGGATGTATTTATCTTTGTGGACTGATAATTACCATCGGCATCAAACTTTATGAGCATGAATTTCTCAGCTCCAATATGCAAAACCGAAGCTGCATCTCTACAAAGATGCCTTGCCGCCGCAATAATTGCTACCTGAGTATTGTAACCATGAATATGTTTATTATTCAGACCGGCAGAAGAAGTGCATGCAATAGCTCTTATTTGGGCGAGGTCAAATAATTTTTCTGCATCTGAAAAAGTATCGCGGATATTGCCTTTATGGAATTGATAGAATTGGGTCAGGATGTTACCTGCCGGATCCATTTGTACTATAGAAAGAGAAACTGAACCTATGTCAATGCCTAGAATTGAATTACCTGGTGCAAAGGCTTCAGCCATATTGCTGTCCTTCCATGTATAGCATAATGAATCAGTTATATAAGTGAGTTCACGACATCCTCCATTAACTTCAATGTTCCCTCAACCGGATCACCTCCGGCCTCATATTCTACCGAAATATATCCTTTGTATCCAGCATCATTAAGAACCCTGACACAACGGCTGATATCAACATCAGGAAACCGTGTCCACCTTTTTGCATGAACCATCGATCTGGCCATAGGGACTAAAACCTCAAGACCATTGTACAGCATGTATTCATGCTCCCAGTTGCAAAAGTCAGGAGAAGCCTCACAAAAGGGACTATTTACTTCATTAATTATGATTCTTATGTTTATGGGATCTGCCGCCAGTCCCCAGTGGTTTTCAATTGTAACTTTAACACCTGCTTTCTCTCCATAATCAGCCATTTCCTTAAACGATTCAATAGCATTCTTCAGGTAGGGGACAATTTCCATATTTTGAGGATATCCACCCTTAATAACCGACGCAGGTATTATCTGCGGGCCTCCTGTATTTACGCGCATTGACCTTGCACCAATTATTTTTGCTGCATCAAGCCATAGTTTTGCGACACGGATCCCTTCACGTCTTGATTCCTCATTCAGATCGGCAATATTGCGGGGAGCATTATTTGAAATGTGCACTGCCTTTGTTCCGGTTGATGCGATTTTAGAAGCAAGCTGTTCAAGGTAACGTTTTGAGGACGGGACTGCCGGATCAAAGTCGCCAAAACGGGTCTGCCCGTCTCTTTCGATCCGGGAAAACATTGAATCATCGTTAATATCCCCGAAAAGGGATGACCAGAGATCCATTGCAGTAACTCCGGGATAGGTATTCCTGGTGAATTGAGGAAAGTCGAGCAGGGTGATTTCACCATATTTCTGCTTTCAGCTGGACATTTTCAGGTCGTTCCTCTCTTCCGGGGAAAGTTCGCCTTTTAAATAACTGATTAACTGCATAAGAGTTAGATGCCATCTGCTGCAAGCGTTCTTTCTTAGTCCGCTTAACTAACTTTTCTTCATTGTCCGTGCCCTGCAGATGCTAATATGCCAACCCCGGCAAACCCAATTGCTCCAACACCGGCCGATTTTAAAAAATTCCGGCGTCCAATGGTGGAAGAATGTGTTTCGTTGGTTTTTTTCATGTATCCCCTGTTATAACTGCTTATTTTCAAAGCTACGATTTGTACTGACAAAATGCAACTTTGGGTTATAAAGGTTTAAAAAGGGAAGAACTTACACAGAGGATCACAGAGATTTTTCTCAGTGGACCTCTGTGTAAGTTTCTAAATTTAAACTTTCTCAAACCTGTTCAGCAGTTTCCGGATCCTGCTGTTCTTCTTCGGGAGCTTGTTTGAATTTATCCTGGTATTTTTTCCTCCAGTCATTTCTCCCCAGTCTTTTTTATCTGCAGTCTTTTTTATGACTGTGCTGCTCACCGCCGGGTGCAATACCCGTAAGCAGGATCTTTGACAGGAGGAATAATCCGGCTGTTTGCCAGTAAGTTCAGGACCGGTCCGTTAAATAAACCGGGTATCAGCCAGTTCCAGAGAGCCTGGACGCCAAATATCACAAGTATAACAAATGCAATCCCAAGGATTCCAAAACCAACGTACTTTAATACTCTCAACGCTTTCATACTAATTATTTTTTAATAGTTTATACAATTCATTCAGTTTCTTCCTGAGTGCAAGCACAGCGTAACGCTTCCTCGAGATAAGGGTATTGATACCGACACCGGTTCTTTCAGAGATCTCTTTAAAACTCAGATCCTCAAACTCATTTTCAACGAACACGCTTCTTTGCTCTTCAGGCATTTCTGATAATGTCTCTTCGATGGTCTCCCATATCATCTCCTTCAGCTCCTCATCGTCGGGTGTTGTTCCGATTGAGGGCAGAATCTCTTCCAGGGTCAGAGGCCCGTCTTCATCTTCAGCACTGTTTTCCTTATAGCTGAAAGTAACGGGTCTCTTCTTGCGGAACAGATCAGTGATACGGTTATCGGCCACCCTGTAAAGCCATGCTGTCAGATTTTCAATCCTTCTTATGTCACTGAATCCTATTGTAAGCTGATAAAAGACATCCTGCAGTATATCCTCAGCCTCAAACCGGTCGTGAGTCCTGTTTCTTATATACCCGAGAAGGCGTTTATGTTCCTTCTTATAGGCAACCGAAATTCTTTCCGACTCTTTTGGACTCATTTCAAAGGATCTTTACTTCCATAGACGTAACAGGGGGAAATATATTTTAAAAATATTTTCGAGGATCAAATGAAAATTTTATTTATTGAAAACCAGTGACCCTGACCTTTTCCTGCCCTAATTTAATGCTAATTGGAGATTTTATCCTTTTAAACCTTTCGTTTGTCAAAACCGAAATTTCCCGGATATTAAATAAAATGTTTCTCTATCATTCAGATAAATAGAGATATAGGACATTAAATGACATGATAATCCATATTTTTTTCTGATTCCTGGTAAATATTGATCCATTTTTGACGAACAACTTAATTCTGTTTGTCAGTTGTTTTTAACTGTAAATAATCCACCGGATTTTATTGACAAAGGACTCTCATAATTCTCTAATTTCCCCACTAATTGGACTTTATCGGCTTGCAATGGACCTTCGTTTGCATTACTTTTAACATGTGACTTAAAACATAAGATGATAAAAATTTTGCAGAGGAAATGATATATCACATGGCAAAATGAGTCAATAGATTTCTTTAAGATGATTTAATTATTAAAGAAAAAGCAACTTTTAAAGAGAATAGTAAACAGAGATATGAAAACAGCAGGAGAAATGCTTGATGAGCGACTGACTATTCAGGATGGTCATCTTAAAGGAGCCAGAATAACAATCTCAGAATCTTTAGCAAAGGAATTAATGGAAGACTATCATTCCCAGTTTCATCAGGAGAAAAAACAACCGCGTAACAGAAAATTGAACAGACTTTACACAAGAGATACAAGTTCTTCCAGATAAGTATTGCTAAATCTTACACAAATCAGAACCGTGGATTTCTTTCCATTCAAAATTGATGTTCCGGTGACGGTTTAATTTTAAAACCGCAAACAATTAACCGCACTTTTTGCAATTGTTCATATCCCTGACTTTTCATTTGATAAATTGTATATTTTTGTTTTCTGGTTAAATGTTTTATTTACCACTTTTTTTAACTAGGAATAAGCATGTTAAATTATATCTGTCGGGAAGGGAGGAAGAATTTTTTCTTCCTCCCTCTTCTTGAGAAATATGTTCAAAGCTTTATCTCTAAAAGTCGCATTTATTAGTTTAATTTAGGAAATAATATTTAAAATAAAATCAGAGAACTATGCAAGTTACTGTGACCAGAAAGGATAGTAAATTTCTGCCTGATCCAAGCAGGGTAATCGCACGATTCCTTTATACTACCGATGAAAGGAGCAGAAATATTATCCGCAATGTTTTGGCTATGTCTGATAGTGAGGTAAGTATAGCATTAAGTCAGGTGCTGAGAGGTTATTCCAGACGGCATAGAAATATTTCACAGATATTTGAAACGCATTTTAATAAACTGTCCGGCTTGTTTGATGAGTTGGAAATTAAACCAGGCAGGGTTGCTCAGTCACGTAAGCTGCTTATTGGTTCATATTTCACGATGGAATATTCTATTGAGTCGGCTGCTTTTTTTAATCCCTCCATCGTGGAAGATCCGGATCAGTCAGAATTAGGTCCGGGTGAGAAAAGAGTGATTCTAAGCTTCAGGGCAACTGGCGAAGGTCATATTTCATCCATAGTTTTTCGTTCCGGTATTATTGATAAAAACAATAATTTGACTACCGAACCTGTCGGCAAAATGCTGGCAGAAGCGGAGCGAATAAAAAGGCACATTTATAATAAAAAATCATTCATAAAGAAGCTGGATGAAATGCGTAATTTCGACAATAAAATTTCACCGGTCTTCGTCCTGGAAAGATTGGATGACAATTTTACTTATAGTGATTTGAAAAATGCTGTGGAGGAAACAAGAAAAAAATCTCATCTGACAGCCAATAAAACATTACTCATTAATCAAATGATGTGGCTGGCCAAATGTCACTACGAACTTGAGTTTTCACTTGATTCCGCAATTTCCGAAAGAGTTATTTTTCCAACATCTGAGGCTGAAAAAAATGGCATTGAAGATGCACGTTTTGTTAAATTCTCAGATAATAATGGTGAAGTAACTTACTATGCTACCTATACGGCTTATGATGGCATGACCATATTACCAAAGTTACTCGAGACTAAAAATTTCTATCATTTTAAAGCATTGCCTATTCACGGCGAGCTTGCAAAGAACAAAGGGATGGCATTGTTCCCCAGGAAGATCAGGGGCAAATATGCTATGCTCTGCCGGACAGACGGAGTGAATAATTATATAGCTTATTCAGATAACATAAATGTCTGGCGCGAAGCCAACCTGATTCAGAAACCAAAATTTCCCTGGGATCTGGTACAGGTTGGAAATTGCGGCTCACCTGTTGAGACGGAAGAAGGTTGGCTGGTAATCACACACGGAGTAGGGCCCATGAGGGAATACGTGTTAGGGGCATCATTATATGAACTTGATGATCCTGAGAAAGAAATTGGCAGACTAAAGGCACCTTTATTAGCTCCCAATTCTGAAGAAAGGGAAGGTTATGTGCCAAATGTCGTGTACTCCTGCGGTTCTATTGTCCACAATAGAAATCTGATTCTTCCTTATGGCATTTCAGACACGGCGTCTTCTTATGCGTCTATTAATCTGAATGAACTCCTGAATGAACTCAAGAACTCTAAATAGCAGCAATAGCGGCAATCACGGCAACTATTACTGCAATTATAACCTCAGCTTCTTAACTAAGATGCTATTCAAATCTTTTCCTTTCGGAAAACAGAGGAAATGGATAATAAGAAATCAAAGGCAGTTGCCGTTATAGTAGCTCACCCCGATGATGAAACGTTATGGGCTGGAGGGACCATCCTGAGCCATCCCTCATGGCAATGTTATATTGTTTGCCTTTGCAGGGGAAGCGATGACGATCGTGCTCCGAAGTTTTCAAAAGCCTTACAAATTTTGGGATCTGAAGGCATAATGGGCGATTTGGACGACGGTCCGGAACAAAAACCCCTGGATGAGAATGAGCTGGAGAATACAATACTGAAGTTATTGCCTTCCATTCATTTCGATCTGATGATTTCACATAATCCCGGTGGAGAATATACAAGACATATCAGGCATGAAGAAACAAGCAAAGGAGTTATAAATCTCTGGCATTCAGGCAGGATAGCTGCAAATGAACTTTGGACTTTTGCCTATGAAGATGGTAATAAGGAATATTATCCGAAACCAATAGAAAACGCTACTTTTTGGCATGTTCTGACTAAACGGATATGGCTTAAAAAATATAACATAATTACTGAAACATATGGCTTCGAAAAAACAAGCTTTGAAGCAGAAACAACACCACGTGCAGAATCATTCTGGCAATTTACAAATTCGCATGATGCTAAAATATGGCTGAATCGATATGAAAATCAGAAAATGAAATAATTTGAAAATGAGACAATTAATTTATTCTTAATTTATATTCATATTCTCAAATTGATACATCTTTAAATCGTTCTAACATGAAAGTACTGCTGCTGTATGACTATCCTGCTTCACCGGGGGGACTTGCCACCCAGGGAGATTTGTTATTCAAGGGACTGCTTAAATTGGGAATTGATGCCCATGCAGTTAATTTCGAATCTCCTCAGGAGAAGGAATGGTATTATCGCTGGTTTGAGCCGGATATCGTCGTAGGCATCGGCTATTGGGGACATACGCCTCATCTGATTCTCCATCCGCAACGATATGGAGTTCAACCTGTTCCCTGGCTGGTTGCAGACGGTTTTATTGCAAACTACCGGGAGGTGCTTAATGCGCTTCCGTTAATCCTGGTGACATCAAATTGGGTAAAGGAAATGTATATACGCGACGGGATAGATGGCCAGAATATTGAAGTGTTACCTGTTGGTTGCGATACAGATGCATTTGCCCCATGTGAAAAAAACGATCCGAAAATTTTAACCGTACGTGAGTCGCTGGGTATTTCGCCCGATCAATTAATGATTCTGACTGTTGGTGGTGATGCCACATCAAAAGGTGCACAGGAGGTAATGCAGGCCCTTGCCATAATTGATACTAAAGCGCCCGACTGGAAATATGTATGCAAAGTATGGCCCCAACCCCGGACTAAACTTCAGAACCTGGCTGATCTGGAGTTTGCGGCGCATTTAGGCATCGAAAAAAATGTCACTTATGCAACAAATATAATTTCGCGTAATTTCATGCCTTATCTGATAGGTGCCTGCGATATATATGCTGCACCCTCACGGCTTGAAGGCTTTGGAATGCCACAAGTGGAAGCAGGAGCTTGCGGAAAACCTGTAATAGGTATAAATGCCATGGGAATGCTCGATACCCTTGTACACGGCGAAACCGCATTCCTGGCAAATGTGGCACAGAAAATTGTCGTGAACGAAGTGATTCTTGGCGACGAATCGGGCTTTGAAGACAAACACAGGGTTGTATTTGAAGATCCACGGACAGTGGACTATCGTGCAAGTGTTCATGATATAGCAAATTATTTGATGGATCTTATGTCTGATGCTGCGTTACGCGAAAAAATGGGAAAAGCAGGAAGAAAACGGGTAGTGGAATATTTCGACTACCGTACCGTCGCAAAACAGTTTGTAAAGATTGTAAACGATAAACTTGGAATAGAATAATTTTCAAATTTTCAAATTAACACATTTTCAAATTGACATAATGCAAACAGTAAACCGGCAGGAAATAATAGAGGCAAAGAAAGCAGCCGTTGAAGTACTGCTTCATAATGCTCATGGGTCGTATCATGGACTTCCGCGTACGGCAGGCTGGGGATACCCGGAACCCTATACACGGGACTTAATGTTTTCCATATTTGGAATAGGCGTTTCTGATGATCAGAAGTTAATAGGGAGTTTGCGCAGGGTCCTGGAAACTCTGTCAGCAAACCAGACCGGCCATGGTCATATCCCCTCGCTTGTGCACGACAAAGAAGACCGCGGATCGAGTGATTCAACCCCTTTGTTTTTGTTATGTGTTGCCATATTCAGAAAAGTAACAGGCGAACATGATTTTCTTAAGAGTGCTGTCAGTAAAGCCCTGACGTGGATGGAGTATCAAAGTCCGACGGACAGGTACATGGTTGCTCAGCAGCCAACAAGCGACTGGCGCGATGAACAGTGGGTGACCGGTTATGGCCTGTATGTCAATACGCTTGTATATAGTTATCTCAGGCTCCTGGGCCAGAGTGAAAGAGCCGGTATGATGCGCCGGGAAATGAGGAAATTCACAATCACGGGAGGTGTACAACCCCGCCATGTCCGCGAAGGGCTTGCCATAAAACATAAACCATACTTTGCGTTCTGGTCATATAAAATCCATAACAGCGAACGGTTCGACCTGCTGGGTAACTGTCTTGCCATTCTTTCCGGAATTGCCTCCCCCTCACGTACAGAGAAAATGATTTCGTGGATCGAAAAGGAATGCATACTAATGAAAAAGAAGGGTGACCTTGCCGTTGATCTGCCCCCAAATTTCTTCCCCTTTATTAAACCTGAAGATACTGACTGGCGATTGCGATATGAGACCTATAACAAACCTGGCGAATACCATAACGGAGGTATATGGCCTTTTATATGCGGATTTTATGTGGCAGCCCTGGTTGCTGCTAAAAAGTACACGCTCGCCGGGGAAAAGCTCATGGTACTTACCCGTTTAATCAAAAGCTCCAATTCCGGAAGCATCGGATTTGGATTTAATGAATGGTTTAAAGCACAGAATTGCAAAGCCATGGGACATGACTGGCAGACATGGAGCGCCTCACTCTATCTATATGCTGTAAAATGCGTTGAAGAACAAAGAACTCCCTTCTTTGAAATCGTACGAAATTAGCCAGATGAATCGTTATTATTATTAGTATCACCATTGCAGTTACCGTTTCGGGCAGAAAAGTGATACTTTATCCTCACTATTCGATTTTCTCAAATTCTTCAAAAGCAAGAAGAACTGTCAAGTGAGAGATCAAATAGGCCAGTGAACTTTCGGCACCCTGATTACGGTTTACCCCATAACTTTCAAATCCATCACAACAGCCTTTGGTTTCAAAATCGAACAAGTTCATCCTGAGATCATTTTCTCCGAGAAACCACATAAAGCAGGAGAATAATTTAGTGAGATATTCTTTATCTTTCGTTAAATGAAAAGCCTGATGATACATTAATACCATAGCAAGGGCATCCACCGGTTGTTGGGCATACAATGATCGTTCACCTCCCTTTTTATACCATTTTTCATTACCAATCGCTGAAAAATAACCATCCTTAAGCGTAATTTCTGTCAGGAAGTTCATGGTTTTCAGGGCGATCTCATTTATTTTACTGTCTTTAAGCAATTCAGCCGAATGTAAAAGGGCAAGTGGTAACATGCCGTTATCGTAAGCTAATAATGGTTCAAACCATTTCCAGTCATCAGTACTGTTTTCCTCGTATTGTTTGATTAATTTATACGAAAGGTTTTTTAATCTTTCCATCATTGAATCATCTGACGGATTATTCATCAGATAATAACTGATACCTACTATTGTATTGGCGATTCCTCTGACAGACTGAAGTTTCTCAAAATTAGGCGATGCATTAAAAAAAACAGACCTGCCAGTCTGGTAATAGGCATCATTGGGAGCATTGCCCAGCAGGTATCCCAGAGCCCAGATGGTTCTTCCAAAAGAATCTTCCGAACCAACCGAATCGAGAAAGTTCCGGCTGAAACTGAGAAAATTCCTGAATGTCCCATCTTTGTTTTGCATATAATTGATATAGCTTAAATAGATGGGAGACAAATCAAGGGCAAGTGTATCCTTTTTTTGCCTGTATGCCATAAGTACCATTAGTAAAGCCCGGGCATTATCATCCAGACAATATCCTTCTTTTAAATTAGGAATACCAAAATTTGCATGCTGGATGATTCCGGTGTCATCTGTTAACCTTTTAATATGCGCAAGTGAAAATGGAGGCAAAATAAGCGGATCAAGAACGATCTCTTTTTTAACAACAATTTCCGGTTTATTTTCAAGAATTTTTACTGCAACCTCAATATATTTTTCCCCTGTCTGTGGCCACGTAATTTTTCTGCCGTAATCATATGCTTTTTTCCGAAGACTTTTCATTTCAGCAGGGTTATCCAATAATTCAATAAGAACAGCTGAAAGACCATCTGAATCATTAAAGTCAAAAAGTTTTCCTCTTCCATCTGCCAATAACTCTGCGGCATGCCAGTAAGGGGTTGAAACAACTGCTGCCCCAACACCTATTGCATAAGAAAGTGTACCGCTGGTAATCTGGGCCTCGTTAATGTATGGTGTAATATAAATATCACATGCAGATAAATATTTAAATAATTCTTTTTGATTAATATACTCGTTAAGAAAAAAAACATGTTTGTTCAGGTTAAGACTTTTAACTAAATGCTGAAGGAAATTCCGGTACTCTTCACCTGAATACCGGAGAACATTCGGATGAGTTTTCCCTAAAACCATGTATAAGACATCCGGAAACTTTTCAATGACTTTTGGTAAAGCTTTTATAACCGTCTCAATTCCTTTATTCCGGCCAATAAAACCAGTAGTAAGCAAAATTTTTTTATTCTCCAGATTGAACTCCTTTTTAGACTGGACCTTGCCAAACTGAATATACGGAACACCGTGGTCAATAAAAACAATTTTCTCTTTTCCCACATTATAAATGCTGGTAAGAAACTCAATTGCTTTATGGCTCATTACTATTATTTTATTAGCCATTTTGCATATTTCAACCAATATTGCCTTTTCGTTGTACGAGGGAGCTTTGATAATTGTATGAAGAGTCACCAAAAGGGGAATCTCAAGCCTGTGAAGTAAAGGAAGGATATACACGCCATCCTGTCCTCCAAATATTCCAAATTCATGTTCAAGGATGCAAAGATCAGCTCCGCTGAGATTAATAAATTTTACTGCTGATAAATAATCACGCTGATGCTCCTGCCTTATGGTTAAGTTTACTTCTTCAGGATAATCGTAAGTCTGATCATGATCGTTCATAGCCACTATGAATCCATCAATTGGATCCTTGGTCGACCCATTATTAGTTACCATAGATTTGTAAAGGTTCATGGTAAAAGTACCAATACCGCATTCGCGGGGAGGGTATGTTCCAATATACGCGAGTTTCATACAGACGGTTTTTGATCAGGATTAACCAGAATATGATTATTGTGATTAAAGATAGTCAAAATCGCAATTTTATTACCTCCAATCCGCATTTATAATTTTAAGTAATATCATAAATTCATAATAAATGCCCTGACGACAATTCAGTTATTAGTTATCTTTATAAGAAATAAGGCATGTGACATTTTGCCTGTTGAACCTGAAACATAATTACTAATTAAAAGAAAGGAAATTGAAATGAACTATTTGTATTTAATAATTCCAATTGTTGTGCTGTTGTTTTTTGCAGGAATCAGAATTGTACGGCCAACTCAGCGAGGTTTAATTGAGAGGCTTGGAAAGTATCATAATTTTGCCAATCCCGGATTTCATTGGATTATTCCGGTTATTGACAAACTATATCTGGTAAATGTGACCGAACAGATGGTAGATGCCCAGCCACAGGAAATAATCACAAACGATAATCTGAATGCAAGCGTTGATGCACAGGTTTATTTCAGGGTGAAATCCGATGAGGAAAGCGTTAAAGGATCAATTTACAATGTTAATAATTACAAATGGCAGATCGTTAATCTTGCACGCACTACTCTGCGTAATATTATCGGTACACTTACGCTTAAATCGGCCAACAGCGAACGAGGGAAAATTAATGCCGAACTCTATAAAACACTTCATAATGAAACACAAACCTGGGGTATTGAAATTGTCCGGACAGAATTGAAAGAAATTGACCCGCCAAGTGATGTGCAGGAAACAATGAACAAAGTGGTAAAAGCTGAAAATGAAAAAATTGCAGCCATAGATTCTGCTACAGCTGCGGAAACTGTTGCCGATGGTATAAAACGTGCTAAGATTAAAGAAGCTGAAGGTTATAAGCAATCGAAAATATTGCATGCTGAAGGAGAAGCCGAAGCCATCAGACTGGTAAATGAAGCAGCAGATAAATATTTTGTCGGAAATGCACAATTATTGCGCAAGCTGGAGGCTCTTGAAGCATCACTGGGGAATAATGCTAAAATTGTTGTTCCGGCAGGAACCGAACTTGTAAATATCATCGGAGAGATGGCAGGAATAATTCCATTGGAAAGAAAGAAGAAAGGCGATAATTAATTATTAACTATGGAGTTAGACAGGGTAAATACAATATTTCAGGTTTTAAACAGTTGCGTCTTCCGCTAATTTTCAGATATGGAAAAAGCTGTCAAGCCGGTTTCCCTTTTTTCAGACCGGTAATGGAAGAAGAAGAGTAACAGGGCAACGGGAAGAACTGAGACAGCTACAATAAGCGACCATTGCAAATCCAAAAAGCCTTTCTTGTATTTATCAAAAATAATTTCTGTTATAATGCAAAATCCTGATAATGCAATAAATGCTGATGCAATGATATTCAGTCCTTTCAAATGGACTGCCCTGTAGAGAAAAATGACAGTTCCTAATGCAATAAATGCGGCAATCGTTAAAGGAAGGCCGACCGGAAAGAACCATCCCCTGCCGGGAGTGATCAGGTCAATAAAAAAAGAGCTGCCAGAATTGCAAGCATCTGCAAGGTGACTAATACCAAAGTCCTTTTGTATGCAAACAGGTAAAGTGTCAGGATTACCCATGCTGCTGTTATTGAAACGTCAGAGAAGAGCGACCAGTTCAGCCCTTTGCCTGTTAACAGGTCAAGAATGGTACAAACAGCAATTCCTGAAAAGGCAAGTATTCCGCTTAATTCCCAGAGATACCTTCTGTTTTCTTTTTTTTGAAGCTGAATGATATCTGAAGGATAATTATCGGAAACAGGTTCCTGCTCAATATTATTTTCTGGATCCTTGCCACAAAGAGGGCATATCTTTAATCCGTCATCCAGCTCAACTCCGCAATTGACGCATATAGTCATACACTGTTCTTTTAGTTGTTATTCAAAATCTTAACATGAATACCGGCATCAGTAAGAGATGCGTTAAAATATTCCGTTCAAGCTCACGTGATTGTGTGATATTACAGAAACTGATCCTTAGCTTGTCTTTATATGAAATCAGAGCGCAGCCTGACCTTCACTTTGTGATTGGGTGGAGTTGGAATCAGCTCGAAAGAATCGACCATATCCTCCATTTCTCCCGGAAGAGTCACCACTCCAAGATTAGTAACCATACCCGGTCCAGCGCTTCGAAGCAAGCTTCCTGTAAATGGCGGCGATAACCATTTTTTTAATGAACAAAGGCATTATCCTGACAATTAAAAGCTTTTCATAACTGACATTCGATGAAAGAAACCTTGATATCTGTTTGATATCGGTGCCTATCTGCAGACTGGTGATGAACTGATTTGAGTATTTCTTCAAATGTGTAAGTGCCCAATCTCACGTCAATTTCAGGTAGCACAAAAAGAGAAAAATTGCGCATTGTCCTGCTTGGAAATTTGTTTCTCATATTAACCGGCACTTCAATCCTCAAAACTTTTCGCTTGTTCTTTTTACTTTTTTCCTTTGTGGAAATGAAGATCTTCTGGAGTGAATAAAAGTAGACAGATACAAAATACTCGGTAACGGATACTTTATACTTACGGGATACTTCAAGGATTTCATCAATTTTGACCTCAGCACGAATTACTCTCAGTCTGGGCCTCGTGATTAAGTTTGTAAGGGAGGATGCCAGGCTTTGACAAGCTTAGCCGGAGGAGGAAGTTTTTGAAAGAACTTGATGTATCCGTCTTCATACTCCTCTTCGGATACCGGCGTACCGGGCACGATTATATCTCCCGGTGAGCTGATATGCTTGCCGGTAAGTGTCAGGTAAGTGTAAAGAAGGGATTTAAGGTATTCCATTGCACCTCCGCCATCGGTTAGTATATGGATGAACTCAACCGAAATCCTTTTACCTTTAATGATTACCCTGTATAATGGTTCGTTTTTTCTGTTTAACGGCAAATGCAGTGCAGGGGATTTCTTCTTCAGCCTGGATACGCGGCAGCTGATCGTTAAACTCAAGGAAATACCAGAATATTCCACTTCCGAGGGAAACACTGAAATATGGAAATCTCTCTGAAGTTATTGCCACAGCTTCCTTGATTGCCGAATATCTCACAGGTTCCTTCAGCGATGCAGTTATCCTGAATACAGACGTAAGATCTTCTGAAATAATCGCCGGAAACAGCTTCGCAGCATTATCAAGCTTCAACCAGCCACGCTCCTGAAAAGATTTATTATTAATAGCTTTACCCCCCATTAATATTATGCAAAGATAAAGCGTTTGTCAAAATCCTGTTTTCAGATTGATAAATATATTGTCTGATTATTCCGAACATTGGCGGTAATTACACCCGACTTTTCAAATGACTACCTGGAATGTTTCTTAAAAAAGGACCAGATCACTTCGTTGGCATCAATATCCTTGCAGGTTTTTCCTATGATCCATGCAGGCAGATACTGAACGCCACCGGGCCAGGTATGTCCTCCGCCATCAACAGCATAAAGAATGACTTCTGTTCCATCAATACCGTTAATGTATTCGCTTCCTTGTTACTCTTGTACCATCTTTGGGATCCCTGTCAGGCTCTTCAGTCACAACAGGTATGGCTGAACACCTGTTCCTGTTTACCCAGAATTCGATTGATTCATTAACAGATAAAACTTTACCCAGGTTTATCCTTCTGGAAATGTCCGTAAATATCACCTCCCTCAAACGGAACCAGAGGATCATTTGTATTATTTATTGCCAATACTGAAACTGGCCTTGATGGTGAGCATTCAGAAAAAAGCAGGATTCGGAATATTTCCGTCTACTGGTGCAATTGCAGTAATTTTATGAGATAATTCACAAGCCAGGCGATATGACATTATAGCTCCGTTTGAAATACCTGTCACATAAACCCGTTTTGGATTTATATTATAATCTTTGATCATTGAGTCTATTAATGCAGAAATGAAGCCGACATCATTAATGTTTTCCCTGTGTGCACGGTCGTTTGCTTCTTCATCCATTCTGCCATCATTCCAGTTCAGCTCAATCCCATCAGGATAAACCATTATGAATCCATCCCTATCGGCCAGTCTTATTAAAACCTCTATGGGTAAGAAGAATCATGCTGACTCCGTTTGCTCCCCTGCCATGTAATGCAATAACCAGCGGACGTTGCACAGATTTATCATAAAATGAGGGAATATGAATATTAAAAGTCCGTTTCAGATTGTCGTGTATAAATGAGGATCTCTGATCACTTCCCGGCAAATGCCGGAACGGATATCAGATTAAATCCGAGCCAGCATGTTAATAAATGCAGATAATCCGGTATCCTATGAGTGAATCTGAATTTTGGATTTGTCATGAATACCGCTATAATTAGTTCTGAAAATATTTCATTTAACTATAAATTTAACTATACATTTCTCTTTAACTGGAAAAAGTCCAAACAATTTCCGGCTTCACACTTATTCCTTGCTTTTTTTCTGCCTGTAAGGCAATACCCAAGAGAAAAAATAATTGGGTAATTAATATCTTATGTATAAATTTGGTTATGAGTACATAGCCTGAGCAAGATACATGTCTTAGAGAAATTACCTGAATGCCATAACATGATGAGAACTGATATTCATGTCGGTATATTTGACGTAATCATTTTTCTTGGTGTATTCCAGGGATTTCTGTTATCATGGTTTTTTCTGAAAAACGTTCAGAATAACAGAAAGGCAAATCTCTTTCCAGGGTTTACTATTGCTTTCTATTTCACTTTGCTATCTTCGAAGAATGGCTGAACAATACCGGATACATAGTTAAAGTATTGTGGATTACAAATTTCAGCGAACCACTTGAATTTTGCGCTTACTCCTCTTTTTTACCTCTATATAAGAAGCAGTCTAAATCCGGATGAAAGAAAGAAAGGCATGGCTGCATTTTATTCCCGCCTTATTCTGGTCATGTTCTATATGGTTTTTCAATTTATCCAGCCTGACGAAATAAAGTATAATTCTTACGTGGAAACAAAACATCCCGACTGGGGCTATCTTGACGTGGCTTTCAAAATATCAGATGATCCGTTAGGAATCAGAAGGCTTATGTCAACCAGCTTACTGTGATCCAGTTTGTGGTTTATATTTGTGCTTCCGTACTACTATTGTTAAAAAAATTCAGGTCACTGAATCAGTCATTATTTAAAACAGATAATGAATTATTGATCATATTGCGTAATACTACGTTTCATTTTCTTTTGATTATAGTACTTTTTATTGCCACAAAATTGTATTTTGGAATGAGAAGTGATATAGGTGGTTATATGGTAGCTTCCTATGTTTCGTTCATGATATATATAACCAGTTACCAGGTACTGAACCGTTCGGATTTCTTTAATACCCCCAGTTCATTTTTCTCTTTTCCGATGACGAAATATCAAAAATCCTCTCTCTCGGATGAAAACAAAGAAATAATTTTAACCAAGATCAAAAAGGAAATGGAGAGGGAACAGGTATTTTACAAATAATCTGGCTTCGCTGTCAGGTCTTTCAAAACAAATAAATGAATCTTCCCATCATGTCTCACAGGTCATAAATGAAAAATTGAATAAAAACTTCTTTGAACTTACTGGCTGTTTACAGGGTGGAATATGCCAAAAAACTCATCAGTGAGGATAAAGAGATAAAACTCACGGTTGAGGAGCTGACAGAACTTGTCGGTTACAATTCAAAATCTTCCTTTAATATAGCTTTTAAGAAATATACGTCGAAAACTCCATCTGAATACAGAAAATCATTAACTAATCAGTAACATTCACGTTATCTGATATATCACCATTCTGTTTTGCCTTCAATTCCGTTTAATCCGATAGGCTCATACATCGTTCCGATAGGCTGATTCGTTCTGTCCGGTCTATGGATTTTATTTTTGACATGAAAACCAAAACTGGCAAAAATGGCAACAGGCACAAGTCAGAATATCAGACAAGGTCAAAAAATCGTCATCTAAACAACTCTTAATCAGATAAAATGAAAACCATGAATAATAAAGGAAAATCCTGCCACTTAGTCAGCCTTTATTACTGATGCTTCTGGCAATGTTCATACTTCCGTTGTTCAGCGTGCCTGAATATTCCATAATCCGGAATACACTGAGCGAGCTCGGAGCACAGTCTGCTCCTGGTGCCTGGATAATGAACTTGATTTTGGTTTCCCTTGCCTTTAGGTTCCGTAATTGCCGGATGGGGATTTTTTGAAGGCTTTTTGCTTCACAGGATCGTCCTGGTATTATTTGGTCTTTCCCTTGCATTGACAGCTTTCTTCAACCATGCTCCGGTTAATCCTGATATACAATACAATATTAAGGAAGCCGGGTTGAATGCATATTTCACCTGCACAGCAGCATTATCTTTCATCATTCTCAGTATAGCCACAAGATTCATCCTTGAGAAACAAGCGCGACAGGCAACTTGCCATAGCACAGGAATGTCAGCCATTTTTTTATCAGTTCTGATGTCTGAAGCAGATCAGGCAGCAGGAGTCTGGCAAAGAATCAAGTTACTAATCTCGTTTGGATGGATGATCTACAGTTTTAAAACCAGGAAATTCTAAAGAAACCAATAATAATTATTAAAGCATATTATTAATTAATTATCAGGACATTAACCATTATTAATTTAAATTTAAAAACCATGAAAACAAGAACCGCAAATCGAAAAAGAAATCTGAACGAAGGTATTTTCGTTATGATTACCACTCTGATACTAGTTTCCACAGGAGTAGCTGCTCAGCAACAGGATTCAACTCAGACCCTGTTTAAATCAAATGTGAAAGTAAGTGAACTCTGGACACCGGAAATTAAAATCAATTCGATCCAGGGAAATATCGGAACACTTATCGGATTCTACGGAGGGGCATTGATAGACCGGACAATTCCTGCTTGGTATTTCCGGGGGGGTAAACCTTGGACATCCCGAGAGTTAACTACGGATATTTCGGAGGGATTGCTACAATATATCCACAAGCCCGAAAAAATGATACATTTCAGTGGTCAGATGCTCATTGCTTACGGAACCACCAAAGATTATGAGAATCCAAAATCAGGTCTTCTGGATAATTTCTGGAATATTTCCGGAGCCAGATTCTGCATGATAGAACCGGGGATAAACCTTGAATTAAACCTTGGTATCAACCTGACTCTGGTGACCGGAATAAGCTACAGGTATGTTTCAGGATTAAACGAAAGCGATGAGAATGTTTCAATTACGCATGTAACCAATAATGATTTGAGCGGAGTAAATTTCAACATCGGTCTGAAATTTGGCAGGGAGAGAAAGGCAAAACCTGAGGTTAACACCGGGGAGAAAGCTTCCTGCTTTTTAGATCCGGAGAGAGGTGTCTTAAAAATTAGTGTTTTCCCTTCATACATTTTTTAAACCCTATCCCTGTGGGGCTGTCGAAAAAGTCCTTCTTAACCGCAAAGCACGCAAAGTATATGCAAAGTACGCAAAGTTAAATCCATTATTTCCAATCCTTTGCGACCTTTCGCTTTTCCTTACGCCCTTTAGTCTAAGGTGCTTTTTCGACAGCCTCATATCAATTTAAATTACAGGCACTTATGCCCTCTCCTTATTTTTTAAGGGGAGAGTCAGGGAAGGGTTACAAAACTTCAAAAACTTTAATTCCAGACCTTTAGGATATCCTTCTCTAATAATTTTCAATGAGAATATCTATTGATTTCTTGTAAAAGTAAATCCAAATGTACCCTGGTTGCCGTATTTGCTAAAGGAGATATCAAAATACATGGAATAAGACCCGTCACAGGAGCTGTATAAACCGTAGCCAGTATACGATATCGAGCCGTAACCCCACGCCTCTGAAGATATTACTTTTTCAGGGACGGTAACATCATAGGTAGCCGGATTTATATACATTACGAGAGGCCCCTGGTCTTCAATAAGTCCTTCAATTTCTTCAATACCTGAAACATATATCTTATATGGATCATCAGGATCAGCAGCAAGTGTAATATTCCCTTCCGAATTCCAGTCCGGTGATACTGAATGATAAATGCCTTCTGCCAGATTCACATCATAGGCACATCCTACAGCAACCAATAGCACGGCAGGGGAATATGTAGCGATCCCGTTTGCAAGAGTCAAAAGTTCCAGAGAAAAAACATCACCATTTTCTATTTCATTCAAGCCAACTCCGAGCTTTTCAGCTACATCGGATGAAAAGACCTTTACTTTTGCCGGAAAGGAAGTCACTTCTGTAATAGTTACCCTTTCAGAATTGTTTTGATACGATCCCTGAACAGTGATTTTCTCAGGTTGTGTACCTTCAGGAACTGTTACAGTAAATTCCACGAATGAATTCTCAAGATCCTTGGAATCAAAAATTCCCGGATTAATATCGGAAATAGCAGGCACCACTGCCACGCCCCTCAGGCCTGCAGGATCCGGAAGCTCTTCACAGCTTATTGATATCATTATCAGTGTGATGATCATTCCTATAGTTTTTATATTTTTCATCATAATAGAATTTTAATTAATGTATTATTATGGAACCCGCATGCAGCAGATTCCTCTGCTATGCTTGCTTTCAAATACATGTAGGTTTCATCTTTAATTTGTTTAATTGTCAAACCCTGAAAAGGGTATAGCTCATCGCGTTCCTCCGGCCCACCAGACATTTTCGCTGTAAACATATGTGCCGTCGCCATATGCATCACGCACATTCTTGTTTGTAGTTACATCTTCCGATCCATATGAATAACGTAATGGAAACCGGTTTGTATTCAAAGGATTATCGAGGTTGATCACGTTGTTGCCCATTGCTTTTAATCGCCTGTAATCGTTAAAGGCCTCAAGAGCTTCTTCCTCGTAAAAAGCAATATATTTCTGATTCATTACTTCTGATAATGGATTTGCAGTAAATTTAGGCCTCACACTGTTATTGAAATAATTAACAGCATCAGTGGCTGATAATCCAATATTTACTTTTTGAAATGCCGCTGTTACACCTTTCCGCAATGCACTATCCGCCAGGGCTAAATTACTATTCCTGACATAAGCCTCAGCTTTCAGAAACTCTATTTCGTGATAACTCAGAAGGTAGGTTGGTGCAGTGACCGTGCTGATTGCAGATACTGAGTACACACCTTGCACCTGATTCGCCGTACCATTTGGAGCGAACACCAGATCTCCTCCGGCATCGGGATGAGCCCTGAAGAATATATCATCCCTGGGATCATTTCTTTCTGCTAATTTCTCATGCAGGCTTTGACTGGCGCCATAATAATCCCGGTCACGGAACATACAGTAATATGGACTTTGTGAAGTAGTGCCATTATAATTAAACTGGGCCTGTTCTTCGCTTGAGATGAAACTCTGGTCAGCAAAAGCGATAACGTCAGCATAAGCGGGAGTCTTGTGCGATAACCGCATTGTATACCGTGCTTTCAACCCATAGGCAAATTTTTTCCACATGCCGGTATCCCCGGCATATATCAGATCCTGGGCTCCTAAGGAAGGAAATATTGTTTCCTTTTCGAGATTGGCAATAGCATCGTCGAGCAAACTGAAGATATCACCATAAATATTTTCCTGATTATCCAGCACTGGGGTAAATACCACACCCGGCTGGAGTGCTTCTGTCCAGGGCACATTCCCCATCACATCAGTCAGTGCAGCCAGATTATAAGCAGTAAGTATCTGTGCAATACCCAGCGTATGGTAGTTACCTGCTTCCGGACCTCCTTCAGAGCACTTTTCACGTATCAATTTCAGACTGTAGAGGTTTGCGTAAACTGCATCCCAGGAATTGTTATAGGTTGTTGAGCTGGAAGGTTCTGAGGATCTGATATCAGCATTGTAAAACTGACCCCATATACCGGCATTATGTTCAATATAAATGGATGCATAAAATGCGAAATCCCCGCCGGCTACTGAGAAAGCAGTAGCTGTCATAGCGTCTGTTATTATCAATCTTGAAACCATATCGCCCGGGTCATTTATGTCCCTGTTGATTTCATCCATAACAGATTCAGAACATGACCAGAGAGAAAAAGCCACGATTGCCGTATATAATATTATATTCTTTTTTTTCATGATATTGTAAATTAAAAGGTTAAATCAAAATTAAACCCAAAGCTTTTAGTCTGAGGCACGGTAAACCTTTCAAATGATCCTCCCATGTTGGTATTTCCCTGGCTCGATTCAGGATCCAGATTCGGAAGAGCGGTCCAGATCAGAATATTTCGTGCAAAAACAGAAACCCCCAGGTCAATTTTTTTGAATAGTCTGTTTGCTGGTTTAAATCTCAGGGAAAGCTCACGAAGCTTCACAAACGAATTATCATATATATAATACTCATCTATATTTGTAAGTACGTTCGTATGTAAACTCTGCAAAGCATAAGGATCACTTGGTCCTCCCCGGGCAATATCATTTGGTGCTCCATCCGACTTAACACCGTCGAAAATAAAAGTCGATTCACGGTCTTCCGTCTTTTTTGACAAGCCGTAATAGTCCATCAATCCATTACTTCCTGAGTACATCTGGCCGCCTTGTTTCCACTCAAACAACGCATTCAGCGACCAGTTCCTGTATGTAAAATTAGTGCCGCCTCCAAGAATAAAATCAGGAGATACTTTCCCGATTACAGCTGGTTCACCCTCGAGTGGAAAACCGTAATTCGGTGAAGAGGGATCCTCATCTACAACAATCTTCCCATTCGCGTTGCGAAGAAAGGAATCCCCGTATATAACCGGATAAGTATCACCAATTCCGGCCCGAACCTGGGGAGTAACGAATCCTCCTATAAAAATGCTTTCGACACCCTGAGCCAGTTCATCAACGTAATTATCAATTTTTGAGAAGTTGATATTAAGATCCCACTGGAAATTTTTTGATGCCAGAGGTGTTAAATATAATACGATCTCATGACTTACAGTATGCACTTTACCACCATTCATAAGCAGCGCCTGTATACCTGTGGAACCCGCCAGCGGCACAGAAAATATCTGATCGATTACATTCTGACGGGAGAAAGTATAGTCAATGCCCAGGCGATTCTTGAAGAATTTCAGGTCTGCCCCAATTTCATACGATTTAGTGTTTTGTGGAACTAAATTGGGATCAAATTGAACATTATTGGGAATATATGAACTTATACCGCCAATAGGATACTGGATTGGAGACCCTGTCCACCAGCCACTTGAATAAATGGGAGTGGTGTAATAATTTTGAACATATGCACCTGCCTGTCCTACTTCAGCATATGAAACACGTAATTTGGCAAACGAGATCCAGTCAAGATCTTTTATCCCACCTAACTCGGATACCAGAAAACTAAATGAAGCAGAGGGATAAAAGAAGGATCTGTTATTTCTCGGCATTGTGGAAACGACATCGTTTCTTCCGGTCGCATTCAGGAAGAGCAACGATCTCCAGCTCAGGGATAAACTCCCGAAAAAGCCGACAGTACGATTTCTGTTTATGGATTCATTTGCCGTGACAATATTGGCATTCCTGATGTGTGCCCAGCCTCCAAAATTAAAGTTCTCACCATGTTCCGAATAAGTCTTTGCGCTATTCTCATCAAATTCATTTCCGATCATTGCATTTAAAGTCAGATCATTGCTGATGTTCCAGTCATAATTTGCAGTAAACAGGGAGTTTATTGTAAAAGATGTTATGCCGTAATTATCTATCATCCCGGTAGTACCTGCATGACCATATTCAAATACATCGTGGAAATTTGTGGTATAGGAATCTGCCCCCAGTTGATATCGGACTCTCAAATTCATTTTTTCGCCAAGCCTGGCGAGGTAATTAATATAACCATTTCCGAAAAACCGGTCAGTTTTTTCATTAAAGACAGTATGTTTGGCAGACCAGTATGGATTGTCCCAGCTACCTCCACGGTAATAAATCTGAGTATAATCATCTCCGGGAACATAATAAGGATAATCCTTCAGATTATAACTTACAGGCGCCCCTAAAACACCGGCAAGAGCCGCATCATTGGCCGTTGGAAGTTTATCAATATCTGTCCTTGAAAAATTGGTGTTGACCCCGGCAGTGAAATTCTTATTTAACTTCCTTTCTGCAGAAGCTTTGCCGTTCCAGCGATTCATTCCCGATGCCAGAGCTATCCCGCTCTGTGATGTCTGGCTCAGACCAAGGGCAAAAGTGCCGTTTTCCGTTGCCTGACTTATATTTATATTATTAGTTGCAGAATATCCGGTTCTAAAATATCTGTCCCAGTTATTAAATACCTGAGGGGTAACCCATGGATCTTCAACCTGTCCCAATGCCAGCTGGGGAACATAAAATTTACCCGGATGGCCGTTACTGTTACCGCCGTGTGTCGGATCATCCGGAAGATCAACAATCTTAGGCCCCCATGATAATGAAGAATTGGGAACATAAGTACCACTGGAGCCCTGAGCATAGGTAGTCTGGTAGTCGGGTGTGCGTGAAACCCTCGAAAAAGCACTTGTATGGGACAATGATATAACAGGTTTCCCGATCGCATTATTCCGGCCGCTTTTTGTGGTAATAACTATAACTCCGTTTGATGCACGTATTCCATAAAGCGCTGCCGCTGCCTGACCCTTAAGTATATTGACACTTTCAATATCAGCGGGATTAAGATCGACCGCACGGTTTGAAATATCTGATCCCGATACTCCGGCTCCAATAACTGAGAAGTTACCATTGGTTCCTGATTGAATATCAGCATTAGATGATATGGGCATACCATCTACAACATAGAGAGGAGTATTGTTCCCGGTAAAAGAACGGGCACCGCGAATAACAATCTGGGATGAGGCTCCTGGCATGCCGCTTGAGGGTTTAATATCAATACCGGAGATCTTACCCTGCATAGCACCTGCAAGATCAGTATTGCCTGTCCGTTCAATGACATCATTCTTGACATCCTGAACTGCATAACCAATGGCTTTTTTCTCCCTGGATACACCAAAAGCAGTAACAACTACTTCCTCAAGTCCCTGGATATCAGGTTCCATTATTATATCAATTATGGAACGGCTCCCGATCTCAACTTCCTGTTTCTTCATCCCGATATATGAAAAAACAAGCGTCGTAGCATTATCCGGAACTGACAGGGAATATTTACCGTTAATATCGGTGTTAATTCCTATGACAGTCCCCTTTACAGAAACAGATACACCGATCATCGCACCTTCGCCGGGTACGGAGGAAGTGACTGTTCCCGTAATAATCTTCTGCTGGGCATTTGCAGAAAACGCTACCCAGCAAATAATAAAAGATAGCAAGAGAATTTTTCTCATAACATTTAGATTAGATAATAAATAAATATCAAGGAATGGCTGGTTCCTTTTACTGTCCATTATTGCGGAATGCCCACAATAATGCTAAAGGTAAAAATCAAATTGCTGATATGCTTTGTTGAATCGACCGATTGCAGCTTCAGAACAACATTTGACACGTTGTATTCTACGGATGCTATTCAGGGCTCACATAAATTACTCAAACCGGCGATAAGACCCCGGTTAGTATGGCATCTGAAATTGATGAAAATAAATATGTTGTGGTCCGGATACCCGAAAGCCTATTTTTTGGCGCAAATCAAAAAGACGCTCACAGCAGCTTATTCAGGCTCGATAAGGTAGCAAATTCTTAAACCATCGGTTGTTGCGGAATAGATGACGGTTTTAAGTCAGAGGATGGTTGTTATCTGAAGGATAAATTTGTCAGATTTACTGCAATCCTCAGTCCTTTAGTGATTTAAATTCAGGAGGCTCAGCCGGATTAAGTTCATAGCTGAAACCTTTTTCCGATGCTTTCATAATTAAAACTTTGAATAAGATCAGATTTGCCAGTATCGATTCAGCTTTGTATGACGAAATCCGTGCAATTTTTCTGAACCTTGATAAAGTAATTGATCCATTTTTCACAAGGTATTCCATGAGGGAATTTTCAACCTTACCAAATTTTACCAGGACCCCGGATTTCTTTTCCTCTTTTCTCCAAACCTGAAGCAATACTTTATTCGCTACAAGGTTCTGGTCATTGTGCCTGAAGTAGGTCAGCCATTTTCCGTTTTCATCCCGGGCCTGATATGGCCGGTTATTCCCTCTGGTCACTTCAACCTCAAGCACGGTTTTTCCTCCTGCGGTATGTTGTTTCGTACTGAAATCAATTTCAGGCCGGCAAAATAAGTGTGCAGCGGTATCTACCATATAAATTTCTTCATCAGATTTTATTCCTGCTATTCTTCCGTTATCCCTTACTCCGATGAGTAATTTCCCCCCAACACTATTTGCAAAAGCAGATAAAGTCCTGGCAATCTTTCTGCTGTCAGAAACGCAATACTTAAAGTCAAGCTGTTGATTTTCACCCCCTTCGATTAGCTTTTTCAGATAGTTGTCCATACTTCAGGAGCTAAATTGACTTAATCCCCTAAAATTAAGATTCATTTCTTTAAGATCACAAGCAGTAACAATAATTATACTAAGTACATGTCGGAACCCCGCTTAATGCCGGGGAAACTACGCCGGGATCCCGACAAGAGCACCGGGACAGTCATGTCTCACAAAGCCTTTCTCCTTAACGGACTTTATAGACTTCACAGACTTTCGACTTTGCATTATTCATTTTCATGTTTTTTAGATAGCAAAGTTTGTGTAGTTTTGATATGGATGTTGTTGCTCGTGTAAATATTTTAATTTTTTCACATGAAATCATTATGAGACAAGCAATTATGGTTTCACCGGGTTTAATCGAGTACCACGAAATTCCGGAACCCGGACCCTTAAAAGATAATGAGATCTTATTGGAAATTAAAAAAATAGGTATTTGCGGATCTGATATTCATGTATTTCACGGAAATCATCCGGCAACTCCTTATCCTGTTGTGCAGGGACATGAATATTCTGCATTAGTTAAGGCAACCGGGAAGGATGTTAGCAGGGTGAAACCGGGTATGAAAGTCACAGCCAGACCTCAACTGGTATGCGGAGAATGCGGACCCTGCAGAAGAGGGCAGTATAATGCCTGCCAGAAACTGAGAGTGCAGGGTTTTCAGGCGCCCGGAGTTGCACAGGATCTATTTGTTGTACAAGAAGACAGGATAGTTGAATTGCCCGATAGTATGACTCTTGAACAGGGGGCAATGATTGAACCTGCATCTGTCGGAGCTCATTCGACTAACCGAATCTCAAATCTGAAAGGGAAAAATGTTGTCGTTAGCGGAGCAGGGACAATCGGGAACCTTGTAGCGCAGTTTGCAGTGGCCAGAGAAGCAGGGAAAGTACTTATAACAGACATAAGTGATTATCGGTTAAATATTGCACGGCAATGTGGTTTAGGAGGAACCTTGAATGTAAAAGATCATTCTTTTGAGGAAGGTGTCAAATCTTTCTTTGGCAGGGAAGGTTTTCAGATTGGATTTGAAGCAGCAGGAGTTCAGTCATCACTTGATGTACTGATGCAATTTGTTGAAAAAGGTGGTGATATCATAATTCTGGGAGTATATTCCCAAAATCCTGTAGTTAATATGTTTTATTTAGGCGAGCATGAACTTAATGTTTTTGGTTCGATGATGTACCGGCATGAAGATTTTGAAGCTGCTGTAGAAATGATTGCCACACATAAGATTATCACAGCACCGCTTCTTACCGGAAGCTTTCCATTCAGCAAATACCTTGATGCCTATAAATTCATTGATAAACAGGGTGACAGGTGCATGAAAGTAATGATCGATCTTTAACAATAATGAATTAAAGAAAAAACAAAATAAAATGATGATTATGCAAAAACAAAAGGTAAAAAAAGCAACCTCTGCCAGGAGGATGAGAAATTTTATTTTGCTGTTCATCGGCATAGTTTTCTTTGGTTTGATGGCCTGCACTTCCAAACCCGGCACTAACAAACAGGCAGCGAGCCAAAGCAGCGACACGGCCACCACTGTGAACAAGGCGGATCTGTCAAATATTAAAGTCGGTTATTGTTCACCATCGCTCAATGCACCTTTTTATGTTGTGCTTACACGATATATTCAAAAATATACAGAAGGGTATGGGATGAAGTTCGTTTCAGCCGACGGACAGGACGATATTATCAAGCAGATCACCTCACTTGAAGATCTGATTGCGACAGGCCTTAAAGTACTGATACTTAATCCACTTGACCATAAAGCCCTGGTTCCTGCTGTAAATGCTGCAGTAAAATCAGGCGTCCCTGTATTTATTGTCGACAGCGCCATCGATCCTGCAGCAAATTATATTACTTCAATCCAGGCAAACAATGAGGGAAACGGGGAATTAATAGGAGAATGGATTGTGAATAAAATGGGTAAAACCAAAGTAAAAGCCGCACTGATCAGCGGTAGTCAGGGTAACCCTGTAGGCAGGGAGAAGCGGCTGGGATTCATTCGTGGTTTTGCTGAAAGGCAGTTGATGACCCAGGGCAATACTGACCTTACAATAGTGTCACAAGGCTGGGGTAACTGGACCAATAACGGCGGATTAAAAGCTATGGAGGATATTCTGGTGGCAAATCCTGATATTAACCTGCTGGTGGCAGAAAATGATGCCATGGGGATGGGTGCGCTTAAAGCAATTAATGAGTCAGGTAAAGCAGATGATATTACAGTTGTTGGTTTCGACGGGCAAAAGGAAGCATATGAATTGATAAAGGAAGGTAAATTCGGGGCCACAGCACTTAACAGTCCTGAAGAGCTGGCCAGGTTGGTGGTTGAGGCAGTAGTTAAATATCTGAATGGCGAAAGACAGATTGATAAGATTATCTATACTACGCCTGTATTGATAACAAAAGAAAATGTCGATAAGTATTATGATCCGAAAGCACTGTTCTAATCCATCCCTTACGTCTCTCAGAAGGGGATCATGAGAAATCGCACCAGGCAGCTGATCAATAAAGAGTTAATCATGCCAGAATGGAATTATTGTTGAAGTGAACAGGGTAGAATTAAGGAATATTTCAAAGTCATTCGGCGGGATTGCAGCATTGAAAAATGTTACATTTAAAATCCTGCCAGGAGAAATTCATGCACTGGTTGGAGAGAACGGTGCGGGAAAATCCACGTTGATGAAAATACTTTCCGGTGCATATACAAAAGATACCGGTCAGATCTTTATTGATGATTCAGAAGTCCAGATCAGGAATACACACGACAGCAAGAAACTTGGTATTGGCATAATTTACCAGGAATTTTCACTTGTTCCTGAATTATCGGTCGCTGAAAATATCTTTTTAAATAAGCCGGGGGTAACCGGTTTCTGGATGAAGTGGGGCAAAATGAAAAAGAAGGCTGAAGAGCTCATTAACAGTATTGGCTTCAGTATAAATCCTTCCTTAAAGGCAGGTGAACTTAGCATAGCACAACAACAGATCGTTGAAATTGCGAAAGCATTATCAGAGCAGGTGAGAGTTTTGATCCTCGACGAACCTTCAGCAGTTCTGGGACCGCAGGAGATACAAAAACTTTTCGATACATTGATAAAGCTTAAAAAAGAAGGCGTTGCCATAATTTATATTTCACATCGCCTGAGTGAAGTTTTTCAGATTGCCGATCGGATAACAGTTTTAAAAGACGGAACCTCCATCGGGAGTTTACCGGTTTCTGAAGCCGACACTGACTCTGTAATCAAGCTTATGCTGGGAAGATCGCTCGAAACCATGTACCCTTTACGTAAATCGATTATCGGAGAAGAAATATTTAAAGCTGTTGATATAAGCCGTGGAGAGAAAGTAAAAAATGTATCACTTATCATAAATGAGGGCGAGATACTTGGGATTGCCGGGCTTGTGGGAAGCGGCCGGAGTGAAACTGCAAGAGCTATTTTTGCTGCTGATAAGCGCGAAAAAGGAAAAATCTTTTTGTCAGGGAAGGAACTTCAGTCACGGTCTCCCCGGAAAACCGTAAGAATGGGAATCGGCATGGTGCCAGAAGACAGAAAACAGCATGGTGTAATTCTTTCACTTACAGTTAAAGAGAATATAAGTCTGGCTGATTTTAAAGGAATCACTGATCATTTTGGTTTTATTAAAGCTAAAAAGGAGATCAGCAATACAAATGACCTGATGAGCAGATTGAGCATTAAAGCTGAAAATGAAAATCAGGAAGTAAGTAAGTTAAGCGGAGGAAATCAGCAAAAAGTTGCTGTGGCAAAATGGCTGAACCGCAATTGCAGAGTTATGATCATAGATGAACCGACGCGCGGTGTTGATATAGGTGCAAAGGTGGAGATATATAATCTTATTAATGAACTTGCACAAAAAGGAGTTGCAATAATGGTGATCTCTTCCGAAACTACAGAATTAATTGGTATCTGCGACAGGATAATTGTAATGCGGAATGGACAAATCCAGGGCGAACTGACAAAACAGGAATTTTCTGAAGAGGCTATCTTGCGCCTGTCCCTGGGTGTAGGGGAAAATGCCATGTCACGATTAAGTATATAATAATGAATACAAAAACCGGTTTAAAAAAATATTTCCAGTTTATCATAAAGTATAATACAGTTTTTATCTTCCTGATTATGCTTTTGGTTTCGGCCCTTGTATCAGATGTATTTTTTACCTCTGCCAATTTTTTCAACCTTATCAGACAGGTTACACCGGTCGGCATCATCAGCATGGGCATGCTTCTTGTTATCCTGACCGGAGGCATAGATCTTTCAGTGGGTTCGGTTGTTGCAATGGTCGGGGTATTGTGCGCCTTGTTTACCAAAACCATTCCCTTGCCTCTGGCGATTATAGTATCACTGGCCTGCGGGCTGCTGGTAGGAAGTTTATCCGGATACCTGGTATCAATACACAAAATGGCTCCTTTTATTGCAACCCTGGCACTGATGTCTATTGTAAGAGGATTAGGTTTCATCTTTTCAAAGGGAGCTCCCATACTTGTAAGTGAAGAGGCTTCTGCGTTTACGGACTTTGGCAGCGGAAGTTTTTTAGGCTTCCCAAAACCGGCATACGTTCTGGTTATAATATTTACCATCATTGCGGTTTTGCTGAAATATAATGTTTTTGGGCGAATTGTCATTGCTATCGGCAGTAATGAGGAGGCTGTCCGTTTATCAGGTATTAATGTTTCTGCATATAAGTTCAGCGTGTATGCGATTGCCGGCGTTTTGTCTGCTCTTGCAGGCATAATAACTACGGCAAGAACAGCGGTTGGTTCTCCTGTAATGGGAGTTGGAATGGAACTGGATGTTATCGCCACGGTAGTGATCGGCGGTGCCAGCTTAAGCGGCGGTAAAGGATCTGCCATCAATACACTTTTAGGTGTGCTGATCCTGGGGATGATCGGCAATATCATGAACCTGATGAACATTCCGGCTTATTCACAGCAGGTTATCAAAGGATTGATCATCATCTTCGCGGTGCTGCTGCAAAGATTTCAGGTAACCAGGAATTGATATTTTCAGTTATGAAAGAAATGATAAAATTAAATGCAAAAAACCTGTACCTGCTTCCCGGAAAGGTAGCAACCCCTGCCTATGACCGGTCAAAAATAAAAGCCGGAATAGCACATATAGGCATTGGCAGTTTTCACAGGGCACATGAGGCTTTTTATACGGATCAGATACTGCATCATCATGACGTAACAGGCTGGGGGATATGCGGGATAGCATTGCTGGATGCAGACCGGAAGATATTTAATGTTTTAGCAGAGCAGGATGGTTTATATACATTAATGATTACAGAACCGGATGGCAACTCTGACTGCAAGGGTAATAGGTTCCATTATCGAATATCTTTTTGCCCCTGATAATCCTGGTGCTGTTATCGGAAAAATGGCCGATCGCGGATATTAAGATCATTACGCTTACCATTACGGAGGGTGGTTATAATTTCAGTGCTGCCACAGGTGAATTTCAGCTAAATGAACCTTTAATTCAATGGGACCTGAACAATCCGGAAAATCCAAAAACGGTTTTTGGATATATTACTCAGGCTTTGAAGCGCCGCAAAGACAGGGGAATAGCAGGATTAACCATTCAATCGTGTGACAATATTCAGAAAAACGGTGATTTATTAAAAAGAATGCTTTTAGCCTATGTTAAAGAAGCAGAACCCGGATTGATGGACTGGATTGAAAAAGCAGGTTACTTTTCCTAATAGCATGGTGGACAGAATTACACCTGTAACCCAACCATCAGATATTGAGAACCTTAAATCTGTCTATGGTATTGAAGATGCCTGGCCTGTAGTATGTGAGCCTTTTATCCAGTGGATCAGTGAAGATAATTATTCAAACGGAAGGCCGGATTGGGAATCTGTTGGAGTTCAGTTTGTCCCGGATGTAAGCCCTTTTGAAAAAATGAAAATCCGGCTGCTGAATGCAGGCCATTCGCTTCTGGGATTTACTGGAGCCTTGCACGGATATACCTTATATTCATGAGGTTGTTCATGATCAGTTATTTGCAAAGTTCCTTCGCGAGTTTATGGATAAAGAGGTTACTCCGGTTCTTGATGAAGTTCCGGGTATTGATCTTGATGCTTACAAAGATACCCTTATTGAACGGTTTGGTAATTCCCGGATCAAAGATAAGGTTGCCCGGATATGTCTTCAGAGTTCAGCCAAAATACCTAAATTTTTATTGCCCACTATCCGGGAACAGCTGAAGGCTGGCGGCCCGATTGAATGTTCTGCCCTGGTTATTGCTGCATGGTGCCGCTACGCCGAAGGATTTGATGAAGCAGGGAATAAATACCCGGTTGAGGATGAAATGAAAGATATCCTTCAGGAAAAGGCTGCTGCTCTCGCTCAGGATCCGCTTTCATTTTTAAGAATTGAGCCGGTTTTTGGAGATCTCATTGATTCAAAAAGATTCACAGAAGCCTATGTGAATGCTCTTCAATGCTTTATCGAAAAGGAGTGATTGCATGTTTGAAAGGAATAACTGGTAAATGAATCACCGTATTAAAATACGGTTTTAAATACGGTGAATTGCTTTGCGGATTTACATTTTTCCTGTTCTGGAATACCCATATCAAACAACCTGGCTCTATCGGTTGATCAGCAAGATAAAATCTTACAGGTGCAATAATTGCCTGGTTTGAATGTTTGCTTAACATAAGAACGGCATTGATGAAAACCATCCTGAAGCTGATTTTTCCCGGAATTGTTATTGGTCTGGCATGGAATTATCCCTGCGATGATAATGAAAATGCCAGGCTTTCCAACGCAAAAGTATGGGTAAAGGATGTGACAAAGGAGTATTCTCCAGATTCCTGGGATTTGCTTATGCAATATGAAAGCCTGCCTGAAAGAACGGAGGCAGATGCAACAGATGGCAGAATAGCAGGTACAGAGAAGGCAGTCAGCACTTTTTATTACCTTGAAGGGAGAAGCAAAAGTGAGCTTCTTTTATCAATGGCGACCAATGTTCATGAAATCGCCCATGCATACAGCGACCAGAATATTTTTCGTCATGCCCGCGAAAACGGCCTTAAGCTTGATATGAATAAAGCCGAACAATTTTTTTACTATTCCCCCTCCAGATCATTTTTTGTCTCCTACCCCCTGAGATCACTGTTCCCTTCAAAGGAACTGAAATCTGTCATTCCACGGAATCTCAGAACATTCCGTTTTGATACCTATATCGATGGCACCACATCAACACAATCGGAAGGGGTTATCGGACTTCTGAATGAACTGCATGCATATTATCTCGAATCAAAGTTCAGTTTCGAGATGCTTGAGCCGTACAAAACTGCGAAAGGATCGGATGCCTCAGGGCTTTTTGAGTGGGTTCACAACACGCAAAGCAAGATGACTGCATTTTTTGAATTCGACTTTTTCATAAAGGAGTATTTGCTGTATATGAAAAGAAAATATCCTGCTCAATACAGGCAACTTAGTAACTTCCGGCCCTTCACTGAAGCTTACGGTGCTATCCGCACATCTTATAAAGAACTGACAGACAAATATCTGCGCAAGATAAAGACTGAAATGGCCGGACTGAATTCATCAGGGAAGGCTAACGTAAGCCTTGACAACTTTGAATTGTGGGTAAGGGAAGGCAATAGCGATACCAGTATCGGCACTTCTGTCTTTTCGGAGGACCGGGAAATTCTTATGCCTGTGCTTGAGAGCGACAGGTACAGGGAAATAATAAGTGATTAATTACAAAGTCCAGCCCTGACGATACTCATAATGGAAAAACTTATTTGAATCAGGAAGATTTGTAATCTTCATATTTGCTGCATCATACTCCAGCGTAACATTGGAAGTCTGTGACAGTACTGCAATGTTTGTCAGCAACATAATCTCTGTCACTTTTGTTGAGACAGAAAAATCATTACACGATTTTTTACCAGCCAGAATTGCTCCGATCCAGTCTTCATAGATATCCCCGGTTCTGGGAAGCCATGGTTCCACTCCCTTAAAATCATTATCAGCCGGAACGAGCTCAGGAACAGCTCCCGTGCTTGCGTGCATAATGATACCCTTATCTCCGTAATAAATAGCATCCCTTATAGCACGGCCTTGTTCCAGTTGAGCCGGACGGGGAGGTCTGAGTCCACCATCGCACCAGGTGACCTTCACCGGCGGTAAGTAACCACGGGCAGGAAATTCATAGGTAACCCACTCAGCCTGTGGTAAATAATCAGTACTATAAGGTGAAGAAGTTGCCTGAATTTTTGTTGGCATACCAAGGTTGAGAGCCCAGATAGGAGCATCAAATATATGAGCACCCATGTCACCCATGGCACCTGTGCCATAATCCCACAATCCACGCCAGTTAAAGTGCAACAATTCCGGATTATATGGTTTATTTGGGGCCGGACCCAGCCATACATCATAATTCAATGTTTTGGGTACGGGCATAGCAGGAGGTCGTGGAATATTACCTTGTGGCCAGATCGGGCGGTTAGTCGATAAATAAACTTCTCTTACAAGACCTATCAGTCCCGATTGAACCCACTCAACAGTTTTTCTGGTGCCTTCTGTAGCATGGCCCTGATTTCCCATCTGGGTAACAACATCATATTGTTTGGCAAGTTCAGCAAGTTTACGACATTCAGTAATTGTCTTGCACAAAGGTTTTTCTACATAAACATGTTTTTTTTCTCTCATGAAAGCTGCAGCAATCGGAGCATGATTATGATCAGGAGTTCCAACAATCACAGCATCAATTGACTTTTCTTTTTCAAGCATCTCACGCCAGTCAGTATAGATCTTTGCCTTTGGATAGCCCTTGAAAACATGAGCTGCAAAAGCAGTATCTACATCGCATAAAGCATAAATATTTGCGAGTTTTCTTGGTTCCCTGGCTGTCGGACCTGGTGTTTGTTGTCCACCTGCAGGACGATCACCGGACCGCTGAGCCGCTCTGGCTTTTTGTGCAGCGAGCTGTTCAGCAGTAAAAGGCATACCGGTGTTTGTTCTTGCCGGCCTTACAATGGGCACATCAGGATTACATATTCCCTGGATATCAGCTGCTCCCCTGGCACCTATTCCTATCCCCGCAACATTAATCATGTCACTGGGAGCTTTATATCCTTTACCACCTAAAACATTGCGTGGTACAACCACAAATCCGGCGGTGGCAGCACCCACTTTGCCAATAAAATTACGTCTTGAAAGATCTTTGTTTCCTTCTTTGCCTGTTTCATTGTTCTTTTTCATATTTATCCCTCCTTTTTGCTGATAGCAGCTCTTAAAAATGATGGTATTTTTAATTTAAATTGTAACTCTTCGTTCAAACCCGGATAAAAACTGAGTATAAATTAAGAGATAATTTTTCATTTTAATAATACTAACTGATCAGATAATTTCTTCATCATTCCTGATAAACCCAATAATGATATCCTCTTCTCCGAAAAGTGTATCACATAACCTGAGAAACTTTCATTTTACCGTTTCTCTGTAATATCTTTAACTCCGGATAAACTTCAAATTCCATATCGTGAAAAAAATTATTCATTTATCGGATTTGCACGTCGGATATGACGACTGCAGCGCAAAATTTCGTGCTCTTATTGACAACATTACTTTTTTGAAGCAACCTGCAAATAACTATATCGTTCTGATCACCGGCGATATTGTCGATAATGCCATGCACGGTGAACAAACGGATGAAGCCGTTGATGCTATCGGACAATTTAAAGAACGTGGGTACAGGGTATTGGTTATTCCGGGCAACCATGATTACGGGACCGGCACCCGGGGAAATGATAAATTTGTCGGTTTATTTAAGGAAAAGTATTACAAATCCCCGGAAATTTCTTATCCGAAACTCGATATTATTGATGAAATTGCTTTTATCGGGCTCGATTCAACCGCCGAAGAGCTTCACTGGCTTGATCGGTTCCTTTCCGAAGGCGAATTAGGGAAAGCACAATTAAAGCGTTTAAAGAAAATTCTGGATGAGCCGGAGGTTACCAGCAGGAAGAAGGTTATATACTTACATCATCACCCGTTTGATTTTAATCCCGGGATGCATTTAAAAGACCACAACGAACTTAAGAAAATTATTGAAAACAAAATCGATATGCTTTTGTTTGGACATTATCATGCTGATCCGGCCAGTGCCGGTAAAATATATCATGGAGCGTGGGGCATAAAACGGTGTTACAATGCAGGTTCATCGACGCATAAAAACGGGAATATCGGGTTTCAAAGAATTATTGATTTGTCTGATGCTGATCCAAGGATGGACTATGATGGCAATTTCTTATGAAATATCCATGATTAAAAAGTAAAATCACAAACCGAAATGATTATTCATGGATATTCCATCTGACCATTAAAAAACAAATTATAAACAGATGAAAGTACTTAAAGTCCATAAAGTCTTTAAATTCCAGGATCTTAAGACAGTGAACGAAGTGGACCAATTATCATGAATGGAACAAAACATACAGTGCATAAATGATATTCGATGATTTAGATCTGAATCCGGAATTGCTGGAGTCAATTAATTACATGGGCTACACAGAGACCACGCCGATTCAGGAACAGGCTATTCCGGTAATCCTCTCGGGCAGGGATCTCATTGCCTGCGCTCAGACAGGTACAGGAAAAACGGCTGCCTTTCTGTTGCCCTTAATGAGTTTCATTTCAGAAAAACGCCCCGGTCATACACACACTCTTATACTTGTCCCGACCCGTGAACTTGCCTTACAGATTGACCAGCAGATCCAGGGATTAGCTTACACATTGAATATTACTTCCCTGGCTGTTTATGGCGGTGGTGTTGGCAGCGGATGGGACCAGGAGAGAGATGCCCTCTCGAGGGGGGCCGATATTATTGTCGCGACTCCGGGCAGGTTGATTTCGCATCTTAACCAGGGTTATGTGAAATTCAACCAAATAGAGGTACTGGTTCTTGATGAAGCCGACAGGATGCTCGATATCGGATTTTACGACGATATTATGCACATAATTTCCTATGTGCCAAGAAAGCGTCAGACTTTAATGTTCAGCGCCACCATACCGAAACAGATGCTATCGATGTCGAAGCATATTATGAAAAATCCGGTGGAAATTTCCCTGGAAAGGTCGAAACCAGCCGAAGGTGTCATACAGGCTGTTTACATGACTGGCGACCATCAGAAATTACCGCTGATAAACAGTCTTATAGCTGACCACCCTGAATATAACAGCATTCTGATATTCAGTTCAACCAAAAGAAAAGTGAGCGAGATTGTACGGGGACTGCGCTCAGGAAATTACCACGTTGAAGGCATCTCATCCGATCTTGAGCAAAAGGAGAGGGAGGCGATGCTGGTGAGATTTAAGTCGCGCAAAACCCGTGTTCTGGTGGCTACCGATGTTTTGAGCCGCGGGATCGATATCAAGGATATCAATCTGGTAATAAATTTTGATGCTCCTTCGGATGCCGAAGATTATGTACATCGTGTTGGCCGCACTGCCCGGGCTGAAACAACAGGTGTGGCAATAACGCTCGTCAACAGGGCGGATATACCCATGATGAAGCGTATCGAAAAATTGATCGGGTACGAGGTTTATAAGGCGCCGCTACCTGCTTTTATAGCCGAAAAACACGATAAGGGCCCCGGCCTCAGGCCCTTCTCAGCGAAATCCGGTAAAGGCAGGTTTAAACGGAAATATAATAATAAGGGCAACAGGCGATAGCTGGTCACGGAAATTCACCTGTCTGAATTCTTATTATAAATAAAAATCATTTTCATTTTATAATTTCAGAGTTTAGTAAAAGAATCCATTACCAATAAAACCAGGATTATGAAAAAACAAAACCTTATAAATTTCGTGTTATTAATAATGATCATTATTGTAAATGGCTGTAATGATTCCAGGCAAAACAAAAAAGATTATGATAATAATAGAATACAAGGAGAATATTTCGGACAAAACCCTCCGGACGGAAAAGCAGAACTATTTGCGCAAGGTATAATGTCAACAGGATTAGATGAATTAAATGCAGCATTCTTCCCTAATAATAAAGAAGTTATTTTTTCTGTGATACTGGTTCCGGCGAAACAATGGGAATGGAGACTTGTTATGATGAAAGAGGAAAATGGTCGATGGTCAAAACCTGAAATAGCAGAGTTTAACAAGGATTTTAGTGGCGTGGATCCCTTTGTAACCTATGATGGTAACCGGATTTACTTTTGTTCTAACAGGCCAAGATCTGGCCAGGGTAAACCTGAAGACAATTTTGACATATGGTATGTAGACAGAACTGAATCTGGCTGGACTGCCCCGGTTAATATTGGTCCTCCAATCAACAGTGATAAGCACGAATTCTATCCATCATTAACAAAGGATGGAACAATGTATTTTCAATCAAGGCGTGAAGGAGGAATGGGTGAAAGCGATATTTATTTTTCAAAACTCAAAGATGGGAAATATTCAACCGCTGAAATTCTTCCGGAACCCATTAATAGCGAAGGAGCTGAAGGAGACGCTTTTATAGCTCCCGATGAAAGTTACATAATTCTGTCTGCCGAACGAAAAGAAAATAACATCGGAGGATCTGATTTATGGATCAGTTTTAAATATCCTGATGGCTCGTGGTCAAAAATCGTGAATTTTGGATTAAGAGTTAATTCGGAAAATGCTGAAAATTGCCCGATACTTTCACCTTGTGGGAAATATTTGTTTTTCACCAGCAGGAGGTCAGCAGAATACCCGGACTCAACTATTGTTACTTATGACAAACTTCAAAAAGCATGGACCTCACCTCAAAATGCACCCTGGTTTGGTGATATATACTGGGTTGGTGCAGCGATTATTAAGGATATAAAAGATAGCATATTAACAAACAACAACAAACAATAATATTTAATTACGAGTTTATTGAAAAAATCAGAAACTCAGACTGTGGCCGTAAAGTGCCATGAACTGAAATGCCCGGTTTACGGCTTGCGGTTTGCGGGGAGAAAAGATTACCTCAGCTATCCAACGCCTTCAACTCCAACCCGTAGTCATACTGCAGATCCTCATGGAGGGAGCCAAGCTTTTCCCTTATTGACGCGATTTGCCTTAAATAAAGATTCCGAAGTGCTGCATTCCTCTGAATAGAGGGGGTAAATTTTTTCAGTTTTGAACAATAATAGATAAGTAAATCTATCTCCGTTTTCTTATTATGTGAATACCTGATATACTTCCTTGTGTTTAGCAAAATCCTGCGAAGACCTTTTTTAATAAAGTAATAACTCTTTTTATTTACCTGCTTAAACTGCAGATCAATCTCCTTTTTTACACTTTCAACATACGATGCCTCATCTGACGACTCAAACAGCAGGTAAGTCAGTAACTCCTTGTTCTCTTTTTTGAATCTTGCCAACCGCAGACATAGGTCACGGAGTTCCCTGGGTGTCAGGTTAAGTAATTCCTGACTGATTTCTTTTACTGTGACAGCCTTCATTCTATAATTAAAATAAAGTTTTAAGCATTGGTAACTATTGCCAAAGGTATTGTTTTATATGGGGTGGGTATCCAGCGTGTAATTTCTCAGATCGCAAGACGATGAATCGTCACTTTGAAGTTTTTTATAAATGGAATAAATGATATTCGATGATATAGATCGGAATCCGGAATTGCCGGAATCAATTAATTACATGGGCTAAAGAGAGACCACGCCGATTCAGGAAAAGACTATACCGGTAATCCTGTCGTGCAGGGATCTAATTGCCTGCACTCAGACAGGTTCAGGAAAAACGGCTGCCTTTCTGTTGCCCTTGATGAGTTTCATTTCAGATAAACGCCCCGGCCTCAGACCATTCTCAGCGAAATCCCATAAAGGCGGTTTCAGACGGAAATATAAACCTAAGGGCAACAGGCGATAGAGTTGAGGCATGTTCCGTGGTAAAAAAGCCGATAAGCTTCTGCCTTTGCACGGGCGTCAGGCAGTAAATTGGTGACGATTTTCGACCGGAGAAAATTGCATTTTCCGAAATCTTCTCAACGAGGTTTATAAATATCACTAAAATAGCGAGATACACGCCTATAATATCTCCGGTAATTTTCGAATGAATTTTTTTTAATTGTTTGAATTAAAACATAATTCATTATATTCGACGCTTCTGAACCTTTTCAGTAAGACTATAACTAACACTTACCATTATGTTACTTCATCAGCAATTTGTTCGTATGGCAAAGAAACATGCCAAAAAGCTGGCTGTTATTGATAAAACCACAGGGAAAAATGTTACTTATTCCAGGGCTTTAATTGGCGCTCTGATCCTGAGTTCAAAATTTAAAAAGTATGATAAGGGATTCATTGGCATTATGATTCCAACTTCTGCAGGTTGTGCACTGGCTACAGTTGGAGCATTGATGAGTGGCAGAATACCGGTAATGATAAATTATTCAACACGGGCTGAGGACAATGCAAAGTATGCACAAAAGAAATGTAAATTCAAAACAATTATTACCTCCAAAGCATTACTGGAAAAAATCAATTGTCCGGTAATTGACGGAATGGTAATGATTGAGGATATAATGGAAAGTGTCACAACAGGTGAAAAGCTTAAGGCGGCTTTGAAAACAAAACTTCCTGTTAATATGATCCTCAATAGTATTCATAAAGGAGATGAAAATGACACTGCTGCAATCTTATTTACCAGTGGAAGTGAAAAAGATCCGAAAGCAGTTCAGCTGACCCATCTTAATATTGCTTCAAACATTGAAAATTTTGGTGGCTATGTGAAATTATCTGAATCAGATATCATTCTGGCAAATCTTGTTTTCTTCCATATTTTTGGTTTAACAGTAAATCTCTGGGTGCCATTCTATTACGGTATGACTATGGTGACTTATGCTAATCCGCTTGATTTTCAGACCATTAGCAAGATTGCACGTGATGAAAAACCAACATTAATGGTTGGTACTCCAAGTTTCTTCTGGGGCTATCTGCAGAAATCGGACCCCGGGGATTTTAAAACTCTCAGGTTAATGGTAGCAGGAGCAGATAAATGTCCGGATGCCCTGAGGGAAGGATTCATGAATAAGCATGGAGTAACACTTCTTGAGGGTTATGGAGCTACTGAGACATCTCCTGTCATTTCAGTTAATTCACATGAGTTCAACAGACCCGGCAGTACCGGGAAAGTGATTCCGGGTGTTCAGGTAAGGCTGGTGAATTTTGAAACAGGTGAAGAGTGTAAAACCAGGGAAGTCGGAAAGATACTTGTAAAAGGAGACTCTGTAATGAAAGGCTATTATGATGATCCTGAGCTTACTGCTGAAGCCCTGGTTGACGGCTGGTATAATACAGGTGACATGGGATTCTTCGATGAAGATGGCTATCTCTGGCATGCCGGACGGTTTAAGAGATTTGCAAAGATCGGAGGGGAGATGGTCTCCCTGGTTAAGGTAGAGAATACACTGGAGAAGTTTCTTCCGGCGGGAGTATTCTGTTGTGTTGTCGAAGTATCGGATGAAAAAAAGGGATCATATATTATAGCAACAGTCTCTATGGAGGTAAACAAGACAGAAATACTCAGGAAGATGATGAATGAGTTACCCATTATTGCTCTTCCGAGACAATTTATTGTTATTAAGGAGTTACCTATGATGAGCACAGGGAAGATAGATTTCCGCAGCGTTACAAAAATGGTCCAGGAGATATTAGTTGATTCCAGCTCCGGGCAGCAGATTTTATAATTTTAATTTACAAACGATCACGAAGTAAGTACCTCTGTTGCCGATTTTCTCCCGATTGCATCTACTGCAACAACTTTGAATTCCTTTCCCGAAGGGATTTCATAGCTGAAAGGTTCTTTGGAAACCTGTGGAAGATGCGGGACTGTTCCGATAGTCTTACCATCGCTTACTATTTCATAATGTGTAATGGGTTCATTGCCTGCATAGCTGGTATCCCATGATAATTTTACTCCGTCTGACTTCGTGAGTCTACGACATTTCTCGGAGGAGTTAAACCTGTGTCAGCTAAGCTGAAAATAATTTGTTTCCCCATTACGTGCCCGCGCACCTATCTTTTCAAGTTCACGTCTTTCATTTTCACTCAGAGCATCAGGTTTGATCTGCGCTGCATAATAGTTCTGGACAAGCTGACATTTAAGAGGATTATCATTTATCTCACCGATACCTATTATGAGTGTATGTATACCCGGAGTAGTAAGTACATATTCGATCAGGGGTTTACTCGGAACCGATTCAGTTCCTATTATTCTGACCACATCCTCAGGTTTGCTTGACCATCCGGGTTCTTTGGTATACATTGCTCCATCGGCAAACACCTTCATGGCTATCACTCCCATGTTCCTGGCCTGTGCGACAGGGATAACATTGTATTGCATATTAAGGTAGCGCCGGTCATTTACGTTGATTGCAACCAGCATACCATCGAGAAGATCCCATTTGTCGCGCTGAATCATGTCCATCATTGCAGGAGCATTGTTATGTCCTGAAAACCCCAGATGCCTTACCAGCTTTTCATTTTTAGGATTAAGTCCGGTAATGTTGGTGCCATCTCTGTAGTCACGAAGAGCAATCAGGGCGCCAAAATTTTCATTTATATCAAGGGGTGTTTCAAGACCTTTATACACCACGTCAACCTCTTCGAAATTTGTAAGATTATGTATAAGTATCATGTTTACGTAAGCTCCTTCCGGATAGCTTCCGTCATCGTTTCCGAACATCTGTGAAAGAGAGCGTTTCAGATCAGCCACAGCTCCCTCGCCATGATCCCCGTCGGTGCTGTTCCGGACGTTGTCAAGTTTCGGATAATTTCCTTTTGCCCAGCGAACCATTGTCTTGGTTGTCAGGAAAATGGAATCCCTGAGTTTCTGGTTGTAACCTTTCTGTCCCGGAACCAGATTAAGTTTCCGGAAGGCTTTTCCATAATTTTTCTGACTTGGGCCATATGCATTCGAGGTATCGAAGTAATTAATTCCCAGGTCAAAAGCTTTTAATATGATGTCGACAGGTTCAATACCTTCCGGGGTCCACATCAGTGAACTTTGTCCTCCAAGCCCTATTGTGGTAACATCGAAATTGATTCGTCCGAAACGCCGTTTCATAGGAGAAGGAATGGCGGTTGAAGTGCAGGAAAGGGCAGGCATTAATGAAACACCAGCTGCAGCTGCTGCTGAAAGTCTCATAAATTCGCGTCGCGAAAGTTTGGATCTTGTTTTTATTGAAGCCATTTCAGGATAAGTTTAATAAGATTAAGAACTGAATACAAATCTAAGAAAACAAGCTTTATATATGAATGAAATTTTATGCTATTTATCAGCATGTGACCATACGGGATTTGCGGAAGAAGTCATACATGTTCAGGAATCCCGGGTGGCCGGGAAAATATCTCACATTGTGAAACATAAATTGATGACTAAAATTAACTGCCTTCTAGATTTTATTCGGCTGGATAATAAGAAAATAAGCATACGCAAGAGCCAGAACCGCATACAGGGCAAGACTAAGCCAGCCAAAAGCATTAACTTCTTCCTTCACCTGAAAAATAATTGATGCGGCAAAGCCAATGGTATCCTGAACAAGGAGAGCAATGGCAATTGCCCTCCGCGATTCGGATGAAGCTACCTTAATCCCGAACCACATAAGTGTTGCAAAACCCAGTATTGAGCCTCCGACCAGACGGGATGCCCAGATAGCCGCTTCATCCGGCACAACATTATACAGCGAGTATACAAAATGAGGGAAAAATGTACAGGAACCTCCAAAGAAAATGGCTATGAAAATGTTAATAGTGAAAAGGTGTCGTAACTTCATAATGAATGATATTATATCTTACAATAGCGATTGTCAGTTTAAAATTACGAAATCCTACATAACTTTTACAGCTATCAACCAATCATTGCTCGGGGTTTATTGTATACAGTGTGTGGAAGAAGTTGTGCAAGTCTTTTTAGGTTTTCAAAATCTCTGTGGATCTCTGTAACCCCTGTATGCTGTGTATTTCTTTATAATTTATGTAACATTTTTTAAATGAAAAGAAGACTCAAGACCCTCCAACTAAGATAAAGAGATTCCTCACTTCGTTCGGAATGACAGACTTACCTAGTATTTTTATGAAGGGAAAGGAGCAGGCGCGCCACAGCGCACCTGCTCCTTTCCCTTCTTTAAACCAAATTGAGTTGTCATTCCGAATGCAGCGTAGCGGAATGAGGAATCTCATAATTGTGCCACCGGAACTTAATAAAATCACTTACTTTAAATCTGAAGTGTTACACGATAGGCAGGCTCTGCCCCTTCCCGGGTAGGGGAACCTGATAAAGCAGCCCTCTGCTCCATGATTATTTTATATTCAAAGCTTTTTAGCCCAAACAGTTTTGATGTTAACAAACTCCCTTATCCCCTGGACAGCCAGTTCCCGGCCGAAACCTGAACGCCTGGTTCCGCCAAAAGGTAACCGCGGATCGGATTTTACCATGCCATTGATAAATACCGCTCCGTCGTGAAATTCACGGGCAAGATCATAAGCTTTGTTGAGGTCATCTGTAAAAAGAGAGACTCCGAGACCAAAATTTGTCCTGCCGGCGAGTGTTATCGCTTCTTCCGTATTATCAACGATGGAAACCGGTGCTACCGGACCAAATACTTCTTCATCGAACAGGGGCATGCCGGGAGTCACATCAACCACAACCGTGGGCTGGTAAAATGCATTGCTACGCGTACCCCCTTCAATCACTCTGGCTCCCATTGCAACTGATCTGGCGACCTGTTCCTCAACCCTTATTGCCTGCCCGATGCCGGCAAGAGGTCCGATATCCGTATCCTCTTCCATCGGATTACCTGTTTTCAACTGCCTGATTCCGTCAAGGAACAGATCCAGAAACTCATTGCTTATTTTTCTGTCGAGGATAAACCGTTTTGCGGCTATGCAACTCTGCCCCGCGTTCTGAAAACGTGCCTTTATCCCGATCTCAACCGCCTTCGGGATATTTGCATCTTCAAGAACGACAAATGCATTGCTTCCCCCGAGTTCAAGAAGACATTTCTTAAGCACACTGCCGGCAACTTTGGCTACTTTTCGTCCGGCCGATTCACTTCCGGTGAGTGAAACCGCTTTTATACAATCATGTTTAATTATTCCACCCATCCTGTCCCGATCCAGTTACAAGATTCCGGAATACTGAGGGTGGAAATCCCGCCATGGTAAAGAGGTTTTCAATGTTCCTGGCGCAGATCTGAACATTTGAAGCATGTTTAAGCAGCACGGTATTTCCGGCCATAAGAGTAGGAACGGCAAAACGAAACACCTGCCAGAACGGAAAATTCCATGGCATTATACCCAGGATAGTTCCGAGGGGTTCAAAAGTTACATAGCTTATGTCTGCATCGGTTTCTGCAGGTTCCGGGCTGAGAAAGCGTTTGGCATTTTTTGCATAATATGCGCAGACCAGCGCACATTTATCAACCTCTGCCATCGACTCTTTCAGAGGTTTTCCCATTTCAAGGGTGATGGGACCGGCATACTCATTTATATTACTTTGCAGCAGCGCGGCAGCTTTTTCCATGAGAGATCCCCGGTATTCAATGCTTGTTTTCTTCCACTTTTCAAAAGCCTCTGCGGATTCTGTCAGCACCTTTTCCGCCATCTCATCCGATATCTCTTCAAATTCCTTTATTACTCCGTTTGTAAAAGGATTAATGCTTTGCAGGATCATATGGAATAATTAATTAGTGTTCACTTAAATTCTGACAAATGGCTTTATATTTTATGTGGGTAACCGGTAATATTTCTTATCTGTCCATACAGAGGTTGAAGTCGTTTATACATTTTTGAATATATCTTTTCGTATAACTGGTTATACATATGCACATTATGATTGTCCGGAAGAAATTGTTCGCCAGGACGTGTCATAGACTTTACAGCCTCAGTATATTCCTGATAGTAGTTCATTCCCACAGCGGCATTTATAGCTGCTCCCAGGGAAGAGGTTTCATAGGTATGGGGTTTATAAGCTGGCAGGTTAAAAATATCTGCGGTTATTTGCATTGCCTGTTTGCTTTGCGAACCCCCACCCGAAACAATGATCTTTTTTACAGGGATTTTCGTTCTTCTCACCGTTCTGATAAGACCCTCTTTAAGCGCAAATGCCAGTCCTTCAAGGATAGCCCTGTAGATATGTGCCCGGGTATGTACATCCCCAAATCCAATTATTGCACCTTTAGCTTCAGATCCCGGGATTTTCAGGCCGGGCGACCAGTAAGGCTGAAGTGTAAGTCCCATTGAACCTGCAGGTATATTTACGATCATATCATCAAAAAGCTCTTCAGCGGATCTGCCGGTTTTTTCTGCAATCTGCATTTCTCTCAGACCAAACTCATTTTTAAACCAGTTTATCATCCAGAAGCCTCTGAAAATCATTACTTCAGTGTTAAAACAATCCGGAATAGCACTTGGGTATGCCGGGAAAAACGGGATGACTTCAAAGTATTTCCTGTGTGTGGTTTGTACCGTGGATGTGGTTCCATAACTCAGGCAGGCAACATCGGGTGACACAACACCTGAGCCTAAAACTTCACATGCTTTATCGGCAGCAGCTGCAATAAGAGGTAATCCCTGAGGAATTCCGGACTTTTCTGAGGCTGATTTACTAATATATCCCAGTGTCCCTGAAGGTTTTACCAGTACCGGCAGCTTTTCTCTTTCAACAGGAAACATTTTATAGTTCATATGTCCTTCATCTGCCCACTCCTGTTTTTTGTAGTCAAAAGGTACATAACCTACTGTGCATCCGACCGAATCAGTAAACTGACCTGTAAGTACGAAAGTCAGGTATCCGGACAGGAATAAGAACTTGTCGGTTTTCTCCCAGATTTCCGGCGAATTTTGCATCAGCCAGTTACATTCGCCGTTTTTAACCGCGTAAATAACAGCTTCCCTCATACTTACAGCCCGCAATGCCAGCTGCATCATTTTTCCGGGATATTTTCCAGGTGCATTCTGTCTCTGGTCCAGCCAGGAAATCGCCGGGCGTAGTGAATTGCCGTTTTTGTCAAGATTAACCAAAGTCGATCTCTGCGTAGTAATGGTGACGGCTTTTATTCTCTCTTTCCCGAATTTTGTTTCACTGAAGAGCTTTTTCAATGTTTCAAACATCATATCCCTGAAGTATTCCGGGTACTGTTCTGCCAAACCCGGATTTGCCGAGAAATAAGGTTCAATTACGGTTTTAGCGAGCTGGAGTATATTTCCGGAAAGATCTATTAAAACCGCCCTTACAGACTGCGTCCCACAGTCAATTGCCAGTATTATTTCATCTGATGATTTCATCTTTTTATTGCAACCCGAGGGTACTTCCGGGATTCATAATATTATTTGGATCAAAATGTTTCTTTACTGCACCAAGAATCAGCATTGATGGTCTGCCCAGATGGCCTTCCATCCAGGAAGCAAGAACTCTTCCTACCCCATGATGATGAGAGAGAGAACCTCCGTTTTCCTGAATAGTATCAACCAGCCCTTTGTGAAAAGCTGAAAAATCGTTTTTCTCATTTCCTTTTTCCATCGGACTAAGAAATGTAAAATACAGATTTGCCCCATTTTCATAAACATGCGAAATATGTATCATTAAAACGGTTTTCGGGCGCTGGTTCACGTAAGTACGGACAGCATACCACACTTTCAGAAGGTTTTCCCAGGTTACCGCAGTTTCCAGAGTATCTGACATAATGCCCATATCCATCAGCGGGTCACGCATGTATGCACTGGAGTATCTCTGATCAAGCCATTTTTTTACAGGACTTTTACCTATATACATTCCTTTCCCTTTTCTTGCTGTCCTCTTTATTTTGTTAAGTACGAATTTTGTGAAGTCTTTATCACCTTCAACAGCAACAAACATAAGAGATCTCTTACCAGGTAAAAAGCCAAGTCCTTTTAAAAACTTATCAGAGAAACTGTTGTCGAATCCTTTGGTTTTGAATGCAATATCCGTTTCATCGGGATCGGAAATCCTGAATAAATGTGGCTTTCCGTATTCGCATTGAATAATTTTTTGCATAGCTGCAACAGCCTGTTCAAAAGATTTAAAAATGAAAGATGCGTAACTGGTATTCTGAGGCCTGTAATTATGAATATTAAGAGTGGCTTCAGCAATTATTCCTAAAGTACCCTCAGAGCCAATAAAAAGCCTGAAGATATCCCATCCCTGTGCTGTCCGGGGATACTCTTTTGTTTCAATGATACCGGCAGGAGTCACGACTTTCAGTGCAACAACCATGTCTTCGATCTTTCCGTAACCGGTAGAAGCCTGTCCTGCACCCTTGGCTGCGATCCATCCGCCTACTGTTGAATACTCAAAGGATTGCGGAAAATGACCGCATGTGAATCCGTGCCTGTTCAGTTCCTCTTCAAGTGCCGGACCGCTAATCCCTCCCTGGACAGTCACTGTTTTGTTTGCAGTATTTATTCGTTCAATTTTATTAAGATGTTTTGTCAGAACCAATGCTATCCCTCCGTGCGGAGCCTGCAATGCCCCGGTGACAGATGATTGACCGCCAACCGGAATTAACGGAATTCGTTCCTGATTGCAGTATTCAACTATTTTAACAAGTTCATCAAAGCTCTTTGGTGAAACAACAGCATCCGGGGGATTGGGTACCAGGTTCAACCTCAAATCAAGAAGTTCTCCATAAAATTTACCGCAAGAAAATTTAGCTCGCGAAAAATCATCTGACTGTACATTTTCGTTACCGGCTAAACTCTTGAAAAATTCCAGCTGTTGTGGTTTAAGTGAAGAAGGTTTCTCAAGAATTACAGGTTGTGATCCGGAGAGGTATTTCTTCTCAAAATCGGAATCTTTCAGATCAAATTTCTCCCTGATGACTTTGATCATCAGAGGGTCAACTTTCTCTTCTCTTTTATCTCCCCATTTCAGAATCTGGCGGTAAGTATAATCCATTTGTCATTGATTTTAGCTGCCGGGATAGTTACAGAACATCAATCAAATAAAATTCCAACACAAAGGGCATCCGTTAAAATAATTTGATATACTTTCATCATTGAGTCAGTCTCTTCTTCAATTCTCTTACTGTCCCAGTTCAGCATTTCAGCTGCCACAGCTGTTATTTTACCAATAATATCTTTGCCCGGATTTCCCAATGTTCCGGTTCCTGTTCTTCTTAACATAATATCTTTCAGGGTCTTAGCGCTTTCATATTTTACAGCGTACACAATTTCCGCCAGAATTTCGCCGTCATGACTGACGATTTCAGCATATCGTGGATCATCCCTTGCAATCTGAAATATGACGTTACTGTCGGTTCCGTAGTTTCTGCTGACGTATTCAATTGTTTGTTTGCTGAAATCGGTATAATTAAGGTGTTGCCTGATCATAAACTGCTTCATATCCCTTATCTCACAACCGGAAAGATAAAGATTGTCAGAAACAGGGTCTGAAAGAGTCCTATTAAGTTTCGTGGCGACCATGTTTAATACCTCCCTGGCGAGACTTCTGCTTGTTGTAAATTTTCCTCCTTCGACAGTTATCATTCCTTCGATTCCATCAGCTGCGTCATCATAAACTTCGTACTTTCTTGATGTCTGGTACGAGCCTTTGGTCTGGTCATCAACCAGAGGCCGCAGTCCGCCGTAAGCATGCTTTATGTCCTTAAAAGATATCTTTTTCCCGAAATTGTCATTCACTGCCCGTATAACATCGTTTATACTTTCTCCTGAAACGCAATATTCATCGGGGTCTCCATAGTATTCCTTATCGGTGGTGCCGATAAGTGAATGATCACGCCAGGGCATGATCATCAGGTGTCCTCCGTCTCCTTTCTGAAGAGACACAACATGGTTACCGGCAATTTTATTTGTGATTATATGAATACCTTCTGAGCGTTTAATTTTATGAACCTGGAACTCTTTTTTTGTTGCCATGCCAAGTATCTTATCTGCCCAGGTTCCGCCGCAATTTATTATTAAATCCGCATAAACATTTTTCGTTTCACCTGAAAAAAGATCTTTGACCTCAACACCTGTAATTCTGTTTTCAGAATCGTATTTAAAAGCTATAACGGGTGAGTAGTTGGAAAATTTAGCACCATATTCAGCTGCCGATTTAATAAATGCAAGGGTAAGTCTCTCCGGGAAAATACTCTGGTAATCGAAAAAATAGAAGGAATTCCGGAGATTCTCCATTTTAAGGTTGGGCTCGAGTCTGATAGTTTTTGAATGTGATATAAGTCTGTGGTTCTGAAGCCTTTTACTCTTGTCCCAGGTATCTTTCTTATCGTACGACAGAAAGTCATACAAATACATACCTGCAAGCATTTTCCATATATTTCCTTTCCATTTTATGTAATTAGGAAGGACAAACGGCAACGGGTAGACAAAGTTAGGGGCAATATTGCCCAGGATCCTCCGTTCGCGGAGTGATTCCCGTACAAGCCGTATCTCCATATTTGCGAGATACCTTAGTCCACCGTGAATTAGCTTTGATGTGGCTGCAGAAGTAGCTCCTCCGTAATCCTCTTTTTCAAACAAAGCAACCGAAAGTCCCCGGGCAGCTGCAATATACGCAACTGCAGCTCCGGTAATGCCTCCACCTACAATTATCAGGTCAAATTTTTTTCCGGTGAGCTCTTCGATATGCCTTTTTAAAACCATATTTTAAATATATAGTTTACTATTTATAATCGTGAAATTGGCTCAGGCAATTACTTGTTTGTAATGAGATAGTCAATTTAGTAAATTTACTTAAGTTCAATGGAAGTCAGCCCGGTTAAAAATTTATATTTTTCTTCACCCTTTCCTCCCTTCACCCGTTACCCTTGTTGCAGCGCCTTTAATACATCATACTAATACATTTTATGCTTACCTTTAGTGGACATTTAAATGTTGGGTGCAAATTTCCCAGACTGCACGGCATCAGATACAAATATTTCTCTATTGTCATGAATTTAGCCCGTCATTGATATGAATCTTGAAGAAACTCATCAGACAAGAATTACGTTCTGCAATGCTATTGCTTGAAAATCCGGGTATTGCAGCTAAAATTACCAGTCTGATCGGAATCCCAATCAAAAAAGGATTAGAATTACTTCCCAGAAACTGGAATGAAAAAATTGAAAAAGTAACACAAATAGCATTAATGAAAGCTGCAGATGCGGCAATATTCACTATGAAAAAAGCTCCCGGAGAAGAGCCATCCAACCGGTGGCATAAAATCGGAGTAGCTTTAACCGGAGGGATTGGCGGTTTTTTGGGCCTGCCGGCTTTGACTATTGAACTCCCGGTGTCGACTACAATCATGTTAAGGTCAATTGCAGAAATCGCAAGATCAGAAGGAGAGACAATAAATGATTATGGCACCAAATTAGCTTGTCTGGAAGTGTTTGCTTTAGGTGGTAAAAATAAATCGGATGATAATACCGAAAGTGGCTATTTTATAATTCGGGCAGCTTTAGCAAAATCGGTTGCTGAAGCGGCAGAGTTTGCGGCAACAAGATCTCTGGCTGAAGAAGGTGCGCCTGCATATAGTAAGATTCATAATTAATATAGCTCAGCGATTCAGTATTCAGGTTACAGAAAAAGCAGCTGCACAGGCCATTCCAGCTATTGGAGCTGCAGGAGGAGCAATTATTAATACCATATTTATTGATCATTTCCAGGATATGGCCAAAGGGCATTTCACTGTACGACGGTTAGAAAAAATTTATGGTAAAGAAATCATTAAGGCAGCTTATGAAGAATTAATTAAACTTGAAACTTCATAAGACTGCAAGCATCACAACCGGATTGATTAAATATCCTTCTTATTAACCATACATTTGAGCAGATATTTTAATTGCATATTGTATTACAATAAATATTATATGTATATTAATAATTAATTTACCTGAGACGATAAATAATTTACTCTGTTTATACTCACAGTTACTCTCCGGTTTGACGATCCGTCTGTTCCCTTTTTTCCAAGCAAAAGCTTTGCCGGAGGCTTAAACCTTACAATAGCAATCTATTTCCAAATTCTGGCATTTTACAAACTCAGGCAGGCAATTTGTAAAATTCATCATGTTCATTTTCCGGGTTTTTTTAAATTGTACATGTAATTTGTGGAACATGAAAAAGTTTCTTTCTTATAATAGCTGGTGGTTTTATTTTGTTCTGACATTCTCAATAAGCTGGTCGATATGGGGGCTGGGTAATATTTTATTACCGGATAGTCTGGCTACAATTCCACTGATTATCGGAGCTTTCGGTCCTTTTGTTTCGGCGACGATCATTCAAAGAATTACAACTGGCAGATCTGGTCTTAAAGATTGGCTCAAAACCACTTTCAATTTTAGAATACGTGCTGTTTGGTACCTTTCGGGAGGAATATTCCTTCCCTTTCTGATTGCAGCAATTCATCATTTAATTTACCTGGCTTTCGGAGGCAAATCAGGTATGGTTTTCGATACTGACTGGCTAACATATTTTGCCTACCTGTTTTCGACAACTTTACTTACAGGAGGTAATGAAGAGCCAGGTTGGAGAGGATATATTACACCAGTAATGATGAAGCGGTTCAGCCCTTTTTTCGTTTGCATTATTGTCGGTACAGGCTGGGCACTCTGGCATTTACCAATGTACTTTATCGGAGATTGGGGTGGCAATGATCAGCCATTTATTTGGTTGTTATTATATTGTGCACCTTTGTCTATGATTTTGACATGGCTTTACTACAAATCAGGGAGAAGTATAATTCCGGTAATGATGTTACATGCAGGGACAAATGTAGTTTTCAGGTTTTTCCCCATGGAAACCCGGATTTTTGATTCTGTCAGTGATGAGTTTACGGTATTAAAAACGATAGTTTACTGGCTGTTCGCAATTGTGCTGTTGATCATTTCAAAAGGTACACTCGGATATGAAAAACAGGAAAAAGTAACTGCGAATCTCGCATTCTAAGGAATTTTATATACTTGGATAAACCTGTTGAGATATTAAGAAATACAATTCCTGGACTTAAGAAGGATAGTGTCATTGTACTTGTCGAACGCGGTCCGGCTAAAACAGGCCGGACTGGCAGTGAAAGCACCTCAGACGAAGAACTGACCCGGCAGACAGGTGAAGCTGGTTTTGAGCTTATAAAAGTCAATACTGAGCTTCCTGAAAGGGATAACATTTACTTCTTTAAAGTGAAAATATGAGATTATGAGACAATTCCCTTTAATCTTAATCTTATTGTCTGTTTTCACATCATGTCAGAAGACAGATCAGTTTAACAGGTTTCCACTTGCTGCAGAACATAATATTGATGGCACACTTTTAACCGAGGCCTTCGATGAAATGCAAAAGGTTGAAGGTGCACTGAGCCTTATTGTTTGCCGCGATGGAGAGACAGTTGCTGAGGAGTATACATATTTTAAAAACTACGGACCTGACAGCATTAAGAACATTATGTCTGTTACAAAAACCTTCACGGGTGTTCTTGTCGGACTGGCTATTGAAAAAGGCTTTATTGAAAGCGTGAATGATCCTATAAGCAAATATCTGACCGGCATAGTGACATTCCCTGATGATATTAAAGCCGGCATCACCATTGACCAGCTTCTCAAAATGACATTCGGACATTCCTGGAACGGTACTTCAATTTCCAGTCTGTTTGAAGAATGCTTCTTCGATTCAGATGATAATTTGCAGTATATTATTGATCTTCCGCTTGTGAGCACACCCGGAACAGTATTTAATTACAGTGATGGCGCTTCACATCTGCTTTCTGTTATCATTTCAGAAGCGACAGGTATTAATACCGCTGACTTTGCGAAGACGAATCTCTTCAATCCACTCGGGATAAAAAAGTTCACATGGGAAAAAGATAACAGAGGTTACCCTTTAGGCGCAGCCTATTTAAGAATAACACCATCGGATATGGTAAAATTCGGAAACCTGATACTTAACAAGGGCAGATACAAAGGCACACAGATTGTTCCTGAAAGCTGGATTACAACCATGACATCCCCTAAAATATCAACAAATAATGATGTGCTTTATGGTCCTGATTATGGTTACCAGATATGGCTGGGAAACGCAAGCGGTAAGAAATATTTTATGGCGATGGGATGGGGCGGCCAGTTTATATTCATATTACCTGATTTTAATACCGTCATTACTGCAACATGCTGGACCTCGGATCTGAGCTATGAGGAGGCAGGAAAGCACTGGACGCAAATAATCAGAATCATTGTGGAGAAGATATTTAAGGCAATTGAATGATCAGTAAATCAGTCTACTCCAGAGACATTAATATCCATGAAGGTCAGTCTGATCTTTTAATACCAACATAGTAAAGATCGAAAAGACCATATCCGCCCGGGCGATTTGAGGAGAAGATCATGAGGTCATTCAGAAATCCCTCTTTTTTCGTGGATACGACAACGGGACGGTATTCGTCGTATTCTGTATTGATATCACTTCCGAAATTGACAGGTGCTGACCACTCCCCTCCATTATAAACCGAATAGTACAGGTCAAATCCGCCATAACCCCCTTCCCTGTCCGATGTAAATACCATCATGTTTCCGCAGATAAAAGGACATTTGTCGCCGGCACTGCTGCTGAGGCGTTCAACTTTACTTAAAGTGACAGCCGTTGACTGGTCGATCAGCTTATCCTTGTCACTTACAGCGCGCCAGATGTCATAATTGCCGTTGTAATCCGACATAAAATAACAGGTCTCCTGTTGATCCGCCTCGCCATCATGAATAGTCAGATACCCCTCATCAGATTGTGTATTTATTGCCGTCAGCGGTACGGGATCACCTGCAGGTACAAAATCCTGATCATTGTAAGTGTAATAACAGCAATAAATGTCGCTGCTCCCGTTTATATCAGTTGAATAAAAGAAGCGTTTGACACCCGTGCCTTTTTTCCACATGGGCGGGAAATCCAGATCATGGGTAAAATAAGGTCCAAGCTCATTATACGGGCTGTTGATAGTGTCGAGGATGGAATACTTTCTTGCATCAGCTCTCATTTCAAACTCTCCTGTCAGAAGGTTCGCCTCTATCCTCCCTTCATATCCTGTAAGGTCAAACTGTTGTCCGTATGAGTACCTGTTTGTCGAAAAGATCAGGGAAAAATGTTTCCAGTTCCAGATTATTTCAAGGTCAGAGTTATAATCATCATAAGTTGAATTGACGGAAGTGAAATTCACAGGAACAGGCGGGATGATGCCCCCGTCGAAATTCATCCGCCGGTCGTTACAGGAAACCACCAAGACCAGCTGAATTAAAATAACGGCTTTTGTCTTCATTTCCCGACTGATTACAGGTTCATTACAAATCCGGCATTAATGTTCATATATCTTACCGGAAGGAAGAAAGACTTACCAAGGCCGGTATCGTCACGGAAATGCGGCCTGGCGGAATTAAGACTGTAGTTTAAGGTCATGCCATACTTCTCTGTCAGCCAGTAATGGACTTTCAGTCCTATATTAGCCGTGGAGTTCCAGCTGCTGTTAATACCCACTGTATTAATCTCTCCAACCTTGGAATTGGTTACTACAAGGTCGGGATGAACACTCATCGCAATGCCCAGCCGGCAGACAATGAGCACCTCGGTATGCCTGGTTTCGGGTATTTTCAGGATAAGACCCAGAACACCGGTCAGTATTTGGTAGTTGCCGGCAGACACTTTATTTTCTCCAAAGCCTGCCAGGATGCGGTCATATTCAGCCTGGTAAGCTTTCTCCCTGAAAAAGAAAGATGCATAACCTATGCCTGATGTGAATCCAAAAAACCTGCCTGTATACCTCATCAGGTCAATCTCAAGATTCATGCCCGGTGAGGCAAATCCGGCGTACGAGGTCATTGTTCTTGCTGCGAAGTCGGCATAGGGTAAAGAGCATCCGGCATTAACGCCAAAGACGGTCTTCCTGCTATATTCCTGGGAGTAGAGGAGGTTTAATCCTGTCAGGAAAACCAGTAGGGTTATTGCTGTCTTCTTCATGACAAACGCACTGTTCCTCTTTGCGGCCTCATTGATGCCTTCTTCATTTTATCGAGGAATGAAGATCTTAGTCTTTCACTCATAAGAGCCCTTTTTACAGGTGTCAGCCTCAGAAATCCTCCCACGATCCCTTTCATCATCTTCAGAGATAATTTTTCGGGATCCCCGAAGATCTGATTTTGAAGGGTTCCGCGCTCGAGACACTGCAATATGATTCGCTCGAATGTTGTCTCAGGATGAATGACCCTCTTTTTGCGCTTTATTAATTTCAATGATCCCGTCTTTGTACATTTCAGGGAACAGACTCCACAGCCGATACAGATCTCCGTATTTATCCGCGGCACTTTCCTTTTGTTTTTTTCCGGATCTTCTGTCCCTGTCATTTCAATTGCACTGATCGGGCATGCTTTGGCACATTTTCCGCATCCTTCACAGGTTTCTTTATCGACGTTTGCTATATAGCTCGAGGTAACAACCGCATTCGGATACCCGAATCTGCTCAGACCAAGCAGAACGTTGCAGCAGCAGCCACAGCACTGGCACAAAAAGGAAACATTCTTTTTAACATTATCGCAGCTGAATACAAGTCCTGCTTCCTTTGATCTTTCTATACTTTCCAGAACCTCGCCCTTTGATGCAATCCTGGCAAAATTATGCCTGACCATATAATCCACCGGACCTCCGAATGATATGCAGGTCTCCAGGGGATTATCACATTTTTTTTCGCCTGCATGGAGTTTTTCATGCCGGCAGGAACACAATCCGATGGCAAACTTCCGGTTTGATTCCACTATCGGGGTGATCCTTTCATATTCGAGCACTTCAGTATAAGCTGTTTCAAGTATAGTGCCCTCGTGCGGCATGGTCCTAAGCGGAGAGACCTGCTGGCCATTTCCAAAGTTGACCTCAACTAACCTTTCATCGGTCATGTACTCATTAAAGAGCTTTGCAAGCTTTTTCAGATCAACATCCTTATCCGTCCTCATCATCGTAAACTCAAAAATGCCGATAAACATGGGAGAAGGCACGTAAAAGTATCTGTCTCCAAGCCAGGCATCGATGACAAGTCCTTTTTTACATAAGCTTTCCAGCAATGGGTTCAGTTTTCTCCTTTCAATTCCTGTGGCCTTTTCTATTTTATCGGCGGGAGATAGCTTATATGGCATTCTTACAACCACTTCTGCTTCATCAGGGGAATAGAGCTCCTTTAATATGTTATACAGGATTGCATTTTTATTGACCCGTACATAGAGATTGTCAATTTTATCCCCAAGGCTCTTATAAATATCCTTCCCGGCCAGGTGTCCCATATTGTTAGATTATTAAGTAAAAGAATAAACCGTGCGGAATACAGGTGATAAACAACCATACTTCGTAAAGCTCGTGAATCAAAGTTCCATGTAAAGTTACACCACTAAAAAGGGGAAGTCAATTTTTTAAAGCTTTGTACAGTTATTTGTTCCGATTTGTAGTGATGTCAAGGCACGGTGTGTGGGGCCAGCCTTCGCTTAAGCTTCGGCCTTCGGTCGTCGAAGTCGACCTACGGCCGACGAAGACGGCTGGCGAAGCGTGGAGCGTGGAGAATCAAATTCGCGTTTCACCTAAGCTTTTTCTTTGCCCCATGTAAGTACGATCACAATCCCGACCAGACCAAAGACAACGGCACTGACAATAATATCTACAAATATCGGAACAAAGGTACCGAACATTGTTGTCATTGACCAGAATGAAAAATCGTTCATAGCAGTAAAAAGAGCTCCGAAAATTGCTCCCTTTATAAGTCCGTCCGTTATTTTACCGGCTTTTGACCAGTAAAGGATAAGAGTAAGGAACAGTGCGGCAAGCAAAGTCGCTGCCACCATTGACCACCAGATCATCTCGCCCTGCGGCCTGTTGAGACTTTGATTCGAATTGGCTGTATAGTAACTCATAAGGAGAATCCCATATACAAGCCAGCCCAGGAGGAAATAAAAGATCCCTCCGAAGATTGTACCTCTTAAGATTTTCATATTCAGGATTTTCAAGGTTAAATAAAGCAAATTACAACAATTCTCTGTAATAACACCGGTTTTGATCCGGAAAATTTCGATTCATCGGGCAAGTTCCCCATGCTATTATGTTGTCTTATAGTCATACGGTCTTGCGGTCGTGCGGTCGTGCGGTCATGCAGGTCTTGCGGTCCTCCTCTCAGGATCCGCCAGCAGGCGGAGACGAACCCAATTACATAAATCTTACCATTCGTAAAATCAAATATCCCTTTTATAAAACAGGATTTCCAATTATTCGCTAATAGTATAACTTTGTTAAGAGTGAAGAGTTTTAGACTGTTAAGCTTACAATATTTACAGATATCAGAAAATTAATTATATCATATTCAGAGATTTATTTTTAAATGAATCATCATGAAATTAAGGATAAAAGAATGGATCAGAAGACATCCAATTGAGGCTTTCTTTATGATAGCAATTGCAATTTGCTATGCAACACTTTTCCCTGCAATCTATTTTGTCCCAAGGGATACTATGTCGGGTCAGATTCTTGGGTATTATCTGGCAAAGATTGGAGTCTATAGTCCTGTTCTTGCGGGTATTTTTATTTCAGGAATTATCAAACCAGGCCGGCAGCGAGTTTCCTTTACCCGACGGTTGAAGATTTCATTACCCATATGGTTCATCGCAGTAGTAATCAACATCGCAGATCTAAAGCTTACCGCACCTCCCGGTGCTACTCTAATCGGTCTGATTATACTCTCTCTTCCGGTTGCGCTTCTGCCAGCCTGGGTAATCGCGTCGGCATTTTCAGGCACTGATGGCGTCAGAAACATGTTGTCAACGTTGGTCAGGCCGAAAGGAAAGATTTTCTACTACTTAATCGCGTTGTTTACATTTCCGATTATAAATATCTTCGGCGCGCTGATAACCAATATTATTAAGGGTCGCGCATTATTTCCTGAAGTGAGTCAGGGAATCAACCTGGTTTTTACGCTCTTCATCACCTTCTTTTCTGTGCTTCTTTACTCCGGAGGGCTTAACGAGGAGGCTGGGTGGCGTGGATTCGCTCAAACGAGGCTTCAGGAAAAATTCAGCCCTCTTGTAGCAGTCTTCATCTTGTGGTTTCTCATGGTGATCTGGCACATACCTAATGATATAATGCAGTACCATGACGGTGGATACCTGTTGGTCCGCATTGGACTTTACCCGTTTATTACCATTCTGTTTGCCTGGATATACAACCGAACTAATGGGAGTATATTGGCTCCGGCTATTTTCCACGCTTCAATGAACTCCATGAATCCCTTAATGGGAATTTTCCCGATGACTACTACTGGGAACATCCTGCTGGTTGGTTTTGCCATATTTGCTTTACTTTCTGATCGGATGTGGCGTAAATTGCCGAAAAACCATCCGGCTGTTTATCAGGATGTTAGCAATAACCTTTGACACTTGTATTGAACAATAATACTCAGACATTATTGCAGGCAGTGAATAAAATGCTCATATCAGGTTATTTCAATTGAAGCCTTAAAGAATGAAGCTTGTAAATTATGCAGTGAAATTGAAAATTGAGAGAAATTATGATTTTGTAATGGTACTGGTGGCACCACATAAAACAGAGTAAGAGCGGGAGCGAGGAGGTAAGGCCCCTTCAGAACCGGAAAATCAATTGGCATTATCTGGCAAAATACGTATGAAGTCCGCAATTGAAGCACGATCAGCAGTAATAGTTCCTTTTTTAAAATGTTCTCATATTTTGATCATTATATTTTTCTTTGGGCCTGTCTCGTTAATGGATATTGCAGGCAAGTAATTTGTCAATTGTTTATCAAGACTGACAGTTTGCAAATTTGAACCGGTTTATTTACCGGGAACATCTTAAATTTAAAATGATTCATGGAATATTGCTGTGTTTTTGCTGGAGACATTTATTTACAGCAAGCTAATATCTTGAATACATATCGATTAATGGTTTTAAAATGAAAGCTCAACAAATAGTTACATTTATTATCCTTGTTTTTCTTTTGTCTTCGTGTGAAAAGAATGATTCACCTGCGAATTTTCCAAACCTTTCAATTGACAGTCTTAAAATCTTACAGACGAATATTCCTGGTGGTCTTTATACAGACCTTACTTTTATTAATGAAAATACAGGATTCGCAATTTCTAATTTTGGAGCCATTATCAAAACAACGGATGGAGGCTATGGCTGGGAACAATTGTTATCTCATGTTGATTTTTTTCTTAATAAAATCCAGTTCACCGATAGTCAAACTGGTTATATTATTGGTGGTGATAACACCGGGGGATATCTTTTAAAAACAATTAATGCAGGACTAACATGGCAGTTAATCAATCTGAACACTCCGGATAAAGGGATGCCAACAGGTATGTTCTTTTTAAATAGTACTACCGGATTTATTTCGGGGGAAAAACTATTCAGAAAAACTATTGATGGAGGCCAAACCTGGTCAGAGGTAATGGATCCCGTTTCAGAAAATATTAACGATGTAAATTTTAAAAATGCTTATGAAGGATATGCTACTTCTGATAATGGAAAATATTTCAGATCGACCGATGGAGGTAAATCATGGCAATCAATTCAGTCAAATACAAGCGACCATTTGAAAAAAATATATTTCGCAGAATCAAAATCTTATACAAAATGCCGTACCAATGTTTTTATTGATCTGGAGACAGGGAATAAAGCCTTTATCGTACCAGATAGTGCATTTAATTTTCTCTTCCTGAAGGAAAGCAGATGGATTGGAATTGGACAGCATTATGAAGCTGGGTTTTTACCTTATGGCGATATATTTTTAACAAATGATGCATGGACAACTTTCAGTCAAAAGAAATATAATCCCCAAAGTGAAGCCATGAATGTTACTACAATTAGCAGAGCAAAAGAAGGAAGGGTAATAATAATTGGATGTGGGGCAATTAACTCTTCAGTTATTGAATTACGTTATTGATTTTTATTGTTTTACACTCACCCGGCGCCTGAAGCCTTTCTTAACATCGTC